>NZ_CP172950.1:832500-2267500 GCF_050546165.1 Enterococcus sp. AZ120
CAGGGGGTCAGCGGTTCGATCCCGTTAACCTCCATTACTCGGTTGGTTCCGTGGTGTAGGGGTTAACATGCCTGCCTGTCACGCAGGAGATCGCGGGTTCAAATCCCGTCGGAACCGCCATTTAATGTTGTTACTTGAAAATTATTTGAACAAGCTTTTGTTTTAGGCGTGGTAGCTCAGTTGGTAGAGCAACGGATTGAAGCTCCGTGTGTCGGCAGTTCGACTCTGTCTCACGCCATTTATGGAGGAATAGCGAAGTGGCTAAACGCGACGGACTGTAAATCCGTTCCTTAGGGTTCAGTGGTTCGAATCCACTTTCCTCCATTTTAGGGGCATAGTTTAAAGGTAGAACAACGGTCTCCAAAACCGTTGGTGTGGGTTCAATTCCTGCTGCCCCTGCCATTTAATTATTTAATAGATACACTTTTTAAGATTACGGCGATCGTGGTGAAGTGGTTAACACACCAGATTGTGGCTCTGGCATTCGTGGGTTCGATTCCCATCGGTCGCCCTTTGTAATTTTATTGGGGTATAGCCAAGCGGTAAGGCAACGGACTTTGACTCCGTCATGCGTTGGTTCGAATCCAGCTACCCCAGTTTTTTTGTAACAAAAATGGAATATGGCGGTATAGCCAAGTGGTAAGGCAGAGGTCTGCAAAACCTTCATCACCGGTTCAAATCCGGTTACCGCCTTCCAAAATATCTTGCCGGCGTGGCGGAATTGGCAGACGCGCTGGACTCAAAATCCAGTTCCTTCACGGGAGTGCCGGTTCGACCCCGGCCGCCGGTATACTAAAGACTGTTAAATCATTGATTTAACAGTCTTTTTTGTTTATTATTTTCTAGAATACATAAAAAAACCATCTCAAAAAAATGAGATGGAAAGTTAAGTGAGAGAGTGATAAGTATAGTGCGAATAAATACAAGGGTTACAGAAGAATGTGGGGGTTCTGCATCATCGTCATTAAATGTTCCTGCAGTAGGAATATGAATTTCTGTCATATTATATTCAATAACTTGAACTGTGATGATTGCAACAGTTCCAATGATTGCTAACATAGTAGTCATACTTTCACTCCTCTCTTAATTTTAAATAAAAGTACTTAACTGATTAACTAGAGACTAAAAAGATACATCAACATGAACGTTGAGCTTTAGCACTATACAACGTAAAGATCACTCTTAGCTATTTTGAGAAAAGCCTTCTCCTCGACCAGTCTTGTTCTACTCATTGGTGTCTCTCGACATTTCTGAGCAATAGCCTATGTTTGTATAGGAGCCTCACCTAACTTATTACAAAGAAATAATAGTCTTTTAAGTAACTCTTTGTCAAGACATCAGCAGAAGTCAAAACAGTTCTATTTACAAATGAATGCGACGAACCATTTCTTCTGTTATTTGTTCTACAATATCAATGGTTGTTTTTGGCGAACGTTGATTTCTGGGGATATCGATTGAGTAAATTTTGGCAATACGACCAGGATTTGCATCCATTAATACAACCCGATCAGAAAGTTGAACTGCTTGTTGAACATCATGCGTGATCATCACAATTGATTTAGTCGCAATTTGATTGTTTAGCCAAATTTCTAATAAATCGTTAGATAATTGGCTGGCTGTAATGATATCTAAAGCTGAAAAAGGTTCGTCTAAGAGCAATAAGCTAGGTTCGATGGCTAAAGCACGAGCAAAGCCTACACGCTGTTTCATTCCACCAGATAACTCTCTGGGATAAGCTTTTTCAAAACCAGTTAAACCAATCATTTCAATGAGATTACTGACTCTTTTATTTATTTGTTCGCGAGAAATTTCTTTACGGTTTTCTAAGCCAAAGCTGATATTTTTTTCAACTGTCAACCAAGGAAAAAGGGCAAAATGTTGAAAAACCATGCCGATATTGGCATCAGGCTCATTAATGATTTTATCTTCAAAAGTAATTTCACCTCTAGTTGTACGAAGAAGTCCAGCAATACTTCTGAGCAACGTTGATTTTCCTGTTCCTGATTGTCCGATAATACTTAAAAATTCATTCGTTTTAACTGTTAAATCAATATTTTCAAGGACTTTTAAATGTTCTGAATGTCCTTCAATTTCAAATTCTTTATATACTGATTTTATGCTTAATAATTCTTTATTTTCCATCGTCTTATTAGATAGGTCAAGGGAAATCACCTATCGTTCTCCTCTCTAGTTTATCTTAAAAATTTAGTCGAGTTGAGTCGTCCAGCTATTAATAGTGAAATTTTTGTTTTGCTGCTCGATATAAAGGTTGCCAAACAAAGGCGATACATAAACCAACAACGAAACACATCGCTAAGGTTCCTAAGGCAGATTTATCTTTTACGCCATCGTTTGCCGCAATATATTGTCCTAGGCCAGTAACATCTATTGATTTTTTGCCCCATTGAATGCTTTCTGCTGCGATATCAGCGTTCCAAGCAGCACCAGCAGCGTTAATAATTGCTGTAATGAGGTAAGGTAAAATAGAAGGGATCAAAAATTTTGTCCACCATTGCCATTTAGATAATTTAAAAAGTTTGGTTACGTCACGAATATCATCAGGGATGGCTAAGTAGCCAGCAATTACATTAAAGAAAAAATACCATTGGCAACCAACCATGATGAGTGGTAAAATCCACCATTCTAATTTGTTGAAGCCCATACTAATAATCAACACAATGAATGGAGTATAAACATTTGACGGAATGGAGCCTAAAATTTGTCCAATCGGTTGAACGATACTTAAGCGCCGATTATCATTCGCAACCCAAATTGCTAAGGGAGTAAAGATAATGCCAGCAACGACCATGGCCAAGGTAACCCGTAGTGTAGTATAAAGGGTTAATCTAGGAATCATGCTGAAATCTTGATGGGGCAAGAAATGATAGAGCTTAATAGAACAATAAACCCCAATAATGGTTAAGCTGACATACCATAATGTTTTGAAGAAATGGCGTAATTTTGCTAGTAATCGATAGAGATAGTCTAGCTTGAAAAAGTACCAAACTTTTGGTAAATCGTAAATCCAAAAATGACTGAATTTCACAAAAGCTTTTGAAAAGTATTTCGTTAAAGTTGCTTTTTTTAATAAATGATAAATGATGGATTTAGGTGGCGTCGTACTTTCGACATCTGTTTCATATTTAAAATAATAAGTGGCTCGAACTAAAGGTTGAAAAACTAAAAAGTTTAAAATCACCACATTGATTAATAAGGCAAAAACAGCCCATAAACAGGATTTAAAGTCGGCTCGATTTAATGCTACTTGGATATAAGAACCAATTCCTGGTAAATAAAGGTTGGTTTCTTTAGGAAAGGCAACAGAAGCTTGCTCGCTGGCCACCAAGGCAAACCAAGCCGCAGTTTGAGAAATAATGACGTTCCAAAGTAAGCCAGGAATTGAGTAAACAAATTCAAGCCGCCAAAATTTTTCCCAAGCATTGTACTTGAACTGATCGGTCACATTGACTAGATCTGAAGGAATAACTTCCATTATTTGATAAAGAGTCAACATGATGTTCCAAGCTTGACCTGTGAAGATGGCAAAAATAGCAACCGCTTCTGCGCCCATCACATTTCCTGGAAATAAACCAAGTAACCAAGCAGTTGTAAAGGTCAAAAAACCTAGCAATGGAACGGATTCAAGGAAATTAACTAATGGTAAAATGACTCTTCTTGCCGTTTTATATTTTACGGCTAAAATACCAAAAACAAAGGAAAACAGGAAGGACCAAGCCATACCCACAATCATTCGAAACATGGTTCGAATTGAAAAGTAAAAAAGATTTGATGGAGATAAGAAATCATCTGTTTTACTTGGTGTTGCTAGGAATTCTTCTGAGGGAAGGGTGTGGAGAGGGCGATTCATTTTTAGCCAAGAGAAGACGATGATAAAAATGAAAATGCCTAAAATGATGAGCAAGGTAAGATTCCCGATACTTTTAGCAAGTAGGGTATTTTTCTTAGATGATGCAGTGACAGCTTTCAATTTAAAAACCTCCAATTAATCATATTAAAGAGGTCGCCGAATAAAAGAAGAAGATTATAGGGTAATCACAATAATTGAGCTTTGGCTTTCTGAGACGTAAGAAAAAAATTCTAGTTATCTTAGGAAAGCCTTAATTCGACAATCCCTGCTTTACTCGTTACTGTCTCTCGACATTTCCGAGCGATAACCTGTGTTCTTCAGAGTAACCTCACCTAATATGATTCTATTTGATTTACATGCTTATCATACTCGTGACTAAAAATAAAACAATTTCTAGCTGGTTATACCTGAATTACTGTTTGTTGTTATTCTATTCAATGATTCTTAAAAAGATTGCCCACATTCTGTTTTTTTAGGGAGAAATTATCAGATGAGTATGTTATGTAACCCGAGGTTAATAGCGTAGGATGTTGTATTTTTAGTTTGTCTCGTTTACTGTTAAAGATGTAAGTAGTAACTATACGTGAATGGCTAAAATTTTGGGAGGTAGTGTATTGAAAACAAAAGTGATAGTAATTAGCGGTGTGACAGCAAGTGGAAAAACGACACTCATTAATGCTTTATCTGATACTGTTGAAAATGCTTATGTACTTTCATTCGATGATTATAGTATTGATGCTTTGCCATCGGCACCATCCCATGCTTTTTTATTAAAAAATTTCAACGTTGCAGTCAATTTATTCGATATTACCCAGTTAATGAAAGACTTTTTTTCTGTGAATGCTCAAGGCAAATTTAATTATATTTTTATAGACTTTCCATTTGGCTATTTACACGATGATTTGAAGCCTTTTATTGATATTGTGATCTACCTGAA
Source organism: Enterococcus sp. AZ120 (assembly GCF_050546165.1). Classification (NCBI taxonomy): domain Bacteria; kingdom Bacillati; phylum Bacillota; class Bacilli; order Lactobacillales; family Enterococcaceae; genus Enterococcus; species Enterococcus sp. AZ120. The sequence goes on from NZ_CP172950.1 coordinate 837,306, forward strand.
AACGCCATTAGATGTTTGTTTTGCTCGCCAAGTGATTAGAGATTATTCTTATTCTCAAGGAGAAAGTATTATTAAGTGGGCCCATAACTATTTAAATAATGTTAGACCGCTATTTATAGAACATGAAAAAAATGTATCAGCAAGTTCAGACTATCTTTTAGATGGCACACATAGCGTAGATGAACAAATACAAAAGCTAAAAAAATTAAAAGTAATCTAGCACCTAAATTAAACAACAAAGAAATTTGTTCAGAAGAAAGGAAATTATGATGATTATTTGGTTAAACGGTGCGTTTGGAGCCGGAAAAACGACCATTGCACATGAGTTACAACAAAAACTTCCCAATGCAATCATTTATGATCCAGAAATTATTGGTAGTGCATTGATGGAGTTAGTTCCCGAAGAAATGAAAGAAAATGATTTTCAAGAGTATCAGGAATGGCGTTGCTGGAATGCTCATTTATTAAAACGAATGTCCAAAGAGTCTGGACGGCCGATTATTGTTCCAATGACCCTTTATAAAAATGAATATGAAGAAGAGCTGATTGGATATCTGAGACGAGCAGGCATTGACGTTTATCATTTTTTGTTAGCGGTCGAGAAAGAAGAAATTTTACAGAGATTATTGAAAAGAAATGATGGAACTTTTGAATGGGGGAAAAATAAGTTGCCCGAAGTACTTGAAGGTTTTCGTCAGATTAAGTTTACCGAGATTTTTAGAAATCATTCAGCTGACACGACAGAAATTGTAGCATCCATTCTTAATAGAATAACCGAATAAAAATAAAATAAGGGACCTAAGCCGAAATGACTTAGGTCCCTTATTTTCTACTTCTTAAGATAATCAACTACCAGCTACCCTGATTTCTTCAAACTTTAAGATCGCACATTTACGACAATCTATTTTTACACTGTCAAAATTTTCTTTCAAGTCTTGCATTTTGTTATTTTTAGCAGTATATTTTAGGTGTACCTAAAATATATTAGAGGTTAACCTTCTAACGGGAAGGGCCTTTTAAAATTATTGCAAAACGAAAGAAGGAATTGAATTGAAAAATTCAGAAGAACATGAACCAAAGCAAAGACATCATTTGATTGAATATGCAAATGGTCCTTCGCTTGAAGAAATTAATGGCACCATCGACGTGCCTAAAAATATGAGTTTTTGGAAAACGTTATTTGCTTACTCAGGTCCAGGAGCATTGGTAGCAGTGGGGTATATGGATCCAGGAAACTGGTCTACTTCAATTACTGGGGGACAAAATTTTCAATATTTATTGATGTCGATTATTTTAATTTCCAGTTTGATTGCAATGTTGCTCCAATATATGGCTGCTAAATTAGGCATTGTTTCACAGATGGATTTAGCACAAGCGATTCGTGCTAGAACTAGTAAGACGTTAGGTATTGTATTATGGATTTTAACAGAGTTAGCAATTATGGCTACAGATATCGCTGAAGTTATCGGGGGCGCAATTGCCTTATATTTATTATTTCATATTCCTTTAGGTCTGGCTGTCTTCATTACGGTATTTGATGTTTTACTTTTGTTGTTATTGACAAAAATTGGTTTTAGAAAAATTGAAGCTATTGTTGTTGCTTTAATTGTTGTTATTTTTGTGATTTTTGCTTATCAAGTGGCATTGTCAAATCCAGTATGGGGAGATGTAATTAAAGGGCTGGTTCCTAGCGCAGAAGCTTTTTCTACATCACATGCGGTGAATGGGCAAACGCCACTGACAGGTGCATTGGGGATTATTGGTGCAACAGTGATGCCTCATAATTTGTATTTACATTCTTCTGTTGTGCAAAGTCGTAAAATTGATCGTAAAGATAAAACCGATATTCAACGCGCTTTACGCTTTTCAACTTGGGATTCTAATATTCAATTAACGATGGCATTTTTTGTTAACTCTTTATTATTGATTATGGGTGTGGCCGTTTTTAAATCCGGCAGTGTCAAAGATCCTTCATTCTTTGGTTTGTTTGATGCTTTATCAAATCCAGCGGTTATGAGTAATTCTATTTTAGCGCATATTGCAGGTTCTGGAATTTTATCAATTTTATTTGCGGTAGCCTTATTGGCATCAGGACAAAATTCAACAATTACAGGAACCTTAACTGGTCAAATTATTATGGAAGGGTTTATTCATATGCGCGTACCAATTTGGTTACGTCGGATGGTCACACGTTTGTTATCTGTTATTCCTGTCTTAATTTGTGTTTTAATGACCAGCGGAAAAAGTACAGTGGAGGAGCATATTGCGATTAATAATTTAATGAACAATTCACAAGTTTTTCTAGCATTTGCTTTGCCATTTTCGATGTTGCCTTTACTGATGTTTACAGATAGCCGTGTTGAAATGGGTGAACATTTTAAAAACTCGTGGTTAATTAAATTGTTAGGCTGGGTTTCTGTCATTGGCTTAATTTACCTCAATATGAAAGGCTTACCTGATCAAATTGAAGGATTCTTCGGTGATAATCCGACAGCGAGTCAAATTACGTTAGCCGATAATATCGCCTATGTCATCATAGCACTCGTCATCCTCTTGTTAGTTTGGACGGTTGTGGAATTATATAAAGGCGATAAACGATATGCACAGCAGCTTGCAGCTATGGAGCAACAAGTAGAGGAGGTTAAATAATGAAATTTTCAAAAATTATGGTTGGTGTTGAAGAGTCGCCAGATGCGTTAAAAGCATTTCATTATGCTATCCAAAAAGCAAAAGAAGAACAAGCTGAATTGGTTATTGTTTCGATTTTAGAAGAGAAAGAGATTAATGTTTACCAATCGTTAGATAAAAATTATTGGCAAGAACAGTTGGCGAAATTAGAGAAACAAACGGAAAAATATCAACAAGAAGCGTTAGCGAATGGCATCGATAAAGTAAGTGTAATTGTCAATGAAGGGAACCCAGGAGAATTAATTATTAATAAGCTTATTCCTTTGAATAAACCAGATTTGTTAATTATTGGCTCCAAGTCAACTAGCAAATTAAAAAGCTTTTTTGGTAGCCAAGCAGCTTATATGGCTCGATATGCCCCAATTTCTGTAATGATTATTCGCTAACAAAATTGAAACAGTTAAAAAAGCCGCCACGATTTACTATTCGTGGTGGCCTTTTTATAGTAATTTTTGTTTATATAAATAAACAGCCAAACTTAGTTGTAGCGAACTATCAGGAAATTCTAAAGTTAAGTGAAGAATCTCTTCTATTTTTTTTAAGCGGTAAATAATTGTATTACGATGTACATACATATTTGTGGCAGTCAACGAAATATTTTTATTCGATTGAAAGTAGGTGTTGATGGTTTCTAGTAGGGAACTTTCATGTTTTTGATCTTCTTTTTCTAATGGTTCAATCAATCGTTGATATATTTTTTGTTTGGCTTGTTTGGTCAGGGTTTCGATCATTAAACGATAAAAAAAGAGGTCGTCATAATTCAAAATAGTTCGTTGTTGTAATTCTTGACTTGCTTGTGCTAAGTGGAATGTTTCTTGTGCTAATTTATAAGAATCACACAGATTGGTGATTTTTTTGACAGTTGGCCCAATCGCTAATTTAAATGATAATTTTGGATTCAGTTTCATTAGTTGCTCTAGTAAATTCTTGGCAAGATGAGTGGTTTGTGCAAGGTAGGTGGCTTCCTCTTGTGCTGGATTTTCTAGTAATAAAATAAAGCCAGTTTGTGTAGGAAACGCAGTAATTTTTTGTCGATATCCTTCTAAAATATGATTCAATTGATGGCCAATGCTATTCATTTGAATAGTCGGATTAAACAGTTGTTCCAATTGTTCAATGGCTACAAGCAAGAGACTAAATGTGTCTTTTTCATTTAATTGCAGATAATTACTAAATTCTTGCCAAGCTTGAGGATTGGTATTTTTTTCTTGGATAAGGTCTTGAAACAGCGCCCCGATCTTTTGCCTCGTTGTTAAATTTTCCGAAGATTCTAATTGAAGTTGTGGTAAAAGGTAGTGAGCACAGACCTCTACAGATAATAAATCAATCGTCTGTAATTTTTTGGTAGTTTGCCAAATCACTAAGTAAGATAAGCTGAGATTTTTCTTTTTGATGGGTAAAATTCGCAAAGATAACTGATGGTTCGCTAAGGAAAATTCAACAGTCAATGGTTCTTTATAAAATAATAGGAGCTCATTGTTCTGGGCTTTTAAAGCTGTCTCAAACTGTTTTTTGAGAGTCGCGTTGTTTAAAATACTGGTGATTCTTGTTGGCGCATCAGGTAAATCAAAATGATTCATAATCTGAAAACGCTCGTCTAAAAGCATTACAGGCGCTTGAATCGCGGCACTTAATACTTCCAGTAATTGGGTACTTTTTCCGCCAGCTTTGATAATTGTATAAAATTTATTATGCATATGAACAGAATGTTGGCTAATCGTTTCGTCAGGTTGATTGACTCGGCGATTGACCAATGAAATAATTTGAGAAAAGTTGTAATTATAAGGGATTGAGAGAATTGGTAATCCGACGTCATTCGCTAATTGGATCATCTCTTGTGGAACTTCATTGAAATAACGTTGGACTTTAAAGCCTAGAGCAGCGCAGTTCATATTTGCTAGTTCTTGAATAAGACGTTTTTGCAAGCAAGGCTGATCTTTGAAAATATAGCCGGTAGTTAATAAAATTTCTCCTGGCGTTAACCAGTCAAAAGCATCAGGATTTTCTAAAATATTAGCTTGTAGAATTGGCGCATCTAAATTGGTCTCGTGCGTCAATAAGGTTAAACCAGGTAGTTCTTCTGCATGGAGTAGATCATTGACCGTCATCATTAGCAAGGCCTCCTTTTGTATGAATTATCTAAAAATTAAGTGTATTTATTGTAAGATGTTACAAAACTATTTTAGGGAAAATAAGGTATCCTTATACTAATAGAAAAAAGTTCCAAGTCATCACGTGATTGGTAGTCACAAATGACCAAATAAGAACAATCAGCGCTTACAACCTATAGAAACGCATCGTTTAAAGATATAGCAATAGTATACTTAATTTTTAATGCTTTTACTATTGTTTCAGCTACTTTAAATTTCTCAAGTATTTCTATAATCTGTAAGTTTTTTGAGACTCTTATCAGATATGCTTCTTTTTCTATATTTTATCAGAAAATTCTGGTAACTTGGAAGGTTATAGTTTGTAAAATGGAGGGATCGGTATGAAGAAATTAAAAATGTTAGGATGCGTCGGTTTGCTTTTAGCTTTAACGGCTTGTCAGGCGGGAACGGGAAACTCGGCTGATAGTAACAAAGCAGCGGAACAAAAAATTGCAATTAGTTCTGAAGCGGCTATTTCGACAATGGAACCACACACAGCGGGGGATACGACCTCGACTTTAGTCATGAATCAAGTTTATGAAGGACTCTATGTTTTAGGTAAAGAAGACGAGTTAGAGTTGGGGGTCGCTGCCGAAGAACCAGCGATTTCTGAAGATGAAACCGTTTATACATTTAAGATTAGAGAAGATGCCAAATGGTCGAATGATGATCCAGTAACAGCAAATGACTTTGTTTATGCATGGCAACAAGTTGCTTCCCCTAAATCAGGGTCGATTCATCAAGCGTTATTTTTTGATGTCATTAAAAATGCTAAGGAAATTGCTTTAGAAGGCGCAGATGTGAATACTCTTGGGGTTAAGGCGCTAGATGATAAAACGTTAGAAATAACTTTAGAACGGCCCACCCCTTATTTGAAATCTTTGCTTTCGTTTCCTGTTTTGTTTCCGCAAAATGAAAAATATATCAAAGAACAAGGGGATAAATATGCCACTGATGCAGAACATTTGATTTATAATGGTCCTTTTAAATTGAAAGAATGGGATAATGCCTCTTCCGATGACTGGACCTACGAAAAAAATGATACGTATTGGGATGCTGAAAAAGTTAAATTAACAGAAGCGAAAGTTTCAGTAATTAAGAGCCCAACGACAGCGGTGAATTTGTTTGACTCGAATGAATTGGATGTAGTGAATAAGCTAAGTGGTGAATTTATTCCTGGTTATGTTGATAATCCAGCCTTTCTTTCAATTCCTCAATTCGTCACATACTTTTTAAAAATGAACAGTGTTCGTGATGGAAAAGAAAATCCGGCTTTAGCGAACAACAATATTCGTAAAGCGTTGGCACAAGCTTTTGATAAAGAAAGTTTTGTAAAAGAAGTCTTGCAAGATCAATCCACGGCTACAGATCAAGTAATTCCGCCGGGACAAACGATTGCGCCAGATGGAACAGATTTCACAAAACTAGCTGCTAAGAAAAATAGCTACTTAACCTACGATACAGCGAAAGCAAAAGAATTCTGGGAAAAAGGGAAAAAAGAAATTGGGCTGGATAAAATCAAATTAGAATTTTTAACAGATGATACAGACAGCGCCAAAAAAGCTGCTGAGTTTTTCCAATTTCAATTGGAAGAAAATCTAGATGGATTAGAAGTGAATGTTACTCAAGTTCCTTTTACTATTCGTGTTGATCGTGATCAAACGAGAGACTATGATTTAGAATTATCTGGTTGGGGAACCGATTATCGTGATCCATTAACAGTTATGCGCATCTTTACTTCGGATAGTACCTTGGGCGGCGTAACGTTCAAGAGTGATACGTATGATCAATTAATCCAAGAGACTAGAACAACACATGCGGCTGATCAAGAGGCTCGTTTAAATGACTTTGCTCAAGCACAAGATATTTTGGTGAATCAGGAAACGGTTTTAGCACCAATCTACAATCGAAGCATTTCTGTATTAGCTAATCAAAAAATCAAGGATCTGTATTGGCATTCATTTGGACCTACGTACAGTTTAAAATGGGCTTATGTTAACTAATTGAATGAAGGTAGGAAGGGGTTTGTCATGCTTTTAAAAAACTGTAAATTAGAAACAGGATTTTCTACTGTGAATCAGCGAATTGTTGCGACAGAGACAGCTAGCTATGATATTCGAATTGAAAACGAGATCTGTACTGCGGTCGCACCGCAGTTAAGGCCTTTAGAGAACGAAACAGTTATCGATGTGAATCAGCAACTCGTTTTACCTGCTCTAAGAGAAATGCATATTCATATTGATAAAACGTATTTTGGGGGACCTTGGAAGGCCTGTCGTCCACTAACGAAAGGAATTTTAACACGTATTGAAGAAGAAACTTGGCTGTTACCTGAACAATTACCAACTAGTTTAGAACGTGCTTGCCAAGTTATTGAGCAGTATATTCAACAAGGCCATTATCATATTCGCAGTCATTGTAATGTAGATCCATCTATTGGAACGAAACATATTGAAATCACTAAAGAAGCATTTAGTCGATATGAACAATACATTACTCATGAAATTGTGGCTTTTCCTCAACACGGATTACTCCGCTCACAAGTCGAACCTTTGATGCGCGAAGCCTTACGCATGGGGGCAACTCATGTCGGTGGCGTTGATCCAGCCCTTGTGGATCGTCATGTGGATCATTCAATCGCAAAAATATTTGAATTAGCTACCACATTTAATAAAAAAATTGATGTTCATTTACACGCCCGTGATACTTTGGGACTTTATGAATTTAATAAATTTGTTGATTATACAGAACAAGCAAAGATGTTTGGCAAAGTCACTTTAAGTCATGCTTTAGCCTTAGGGAGCTTAGAAGAAGCAGCAATTAGAGACATTGCGCAAAAATTCATCGAAACAGGTATTGATTTGACTTCGACTGTACCAATTGGAATGCCCACCATGCCGATTCCAACCTTGGTTGAACAAGGTGTTAAGATCTCCGTGGCTCATGACAGTTTGACGGATCATTGGTCGCCTTTTGGCAGTGGCAATACAATAGAAAAATTAAATACAGCCGCTCAAAGATTTAAAATTAGCGATGAGTATCGCTTGAATCGTTTATGGGGCTTAGCGAGTAATTTTGTAACGCCTCTTGATCCTAACGGGCAGCGAGTTTGGCCTAACGTCGGCGATTCTGCAGATTTCCTACTATTTAATGCTGAGAGCACTGCTCACGTGATTGCACGCCAACAGCCAATCCAACAACTGATACTAAAAGGACAACTGGTTGAAGCCGTTCAAAAGGGGGAAAAAGAATGACAGCATCCATTGTTTATTTGAATAATGTTCGTTTAGAAACTGGTTTTGCTAAAGACCACCACGAATTAACGTATACTAAAACCGCACGCTATACTTTAGCGATTCAAGAAGGCAAAATCCAAGCGATTATTCCGCAAAATCAAGTCACTGAAAAGCAACAAGGCACTGATTTAAACGGACAACTGGCTATTCCCGCTTTTCAAGAGAGCCATAATCACTTAGATAAAACCTACCTTTCATTAGGCTGGCGTGCTAGCCAACCTGTTAAGAATTTAAAAGAGCGTTTAGCAGACGAAGCCAGTGAACTTAAATTGTTAGCTCCGTCAACAGAACAACGAGCGACGGCCATGATTGAAAAATTGATTGGGTATGGAGCCTCTTATATTCGGACACATGTCAACATTGATCCTTATGTAGAACTAGAAAACTTCTGGGGCGTCAAAAGAGCCTTAGAAAAATATGCGCATGTGATTGATTATGATATTGTTGTCTTTCCACAGCATGGATTATTAAAAAATCCCCACACGGTTTTACTCATGAGAGAAGCCCTAAAAAATGGTGGAACAATGGTTGGCGGTTTAGATCCTGCAGGCATTGATTATGCAATTGAAGAATCTTTAGAAACTATTTTCGATCTGGCAGAAGAATTTCAAGTAGGAATCGATATCCACTTGCATGATACGGGGGAAGTTGGCGTTTATACAATTGATAAATTTTTAGACATTTTGGAAGAACGAAAATTTACTCAGCGAACCGCTATCAGTCACGCCTTTGCGCTGCTAGATGTACGACCAGCAGAAAAAGAAAAACTATACCAACGCTTGGCAACGCATCAAACGGCGATTATGTCTACAATTCCCTATGATCCTCGTTATTTATTGCCACCAATTGATGTGTTACGCCAAGCTGGTGTATCGGTTCATTTAGGTAGTGATGGCTTTTTTGACTCTTGGAGTTCTAATGTTTCAGGTGACTTATTTGAAAAATTACGTAATTTTTGTGAAATGACAGGAAAGATTACAGAAGAGCAACTTACTCAAGCTTACGTCCATGGCTGTGGCAAAGTAGCACCTTTTTCATTTGAAGAAGAACGCCTTTGGTTTACAGAAGGCGACGAAGCAAACTTTATCTTTACAGAAGCAGCTTCTACAGCAGAAGTGATTGCTAGAAAACCGCAGAAACGCAAGATTATGTTGAAAGGACAATGGGTTTAACTTGCTTTAAAATTAGGTAGAAATAGAATGCTAAAAAGCCAAACAGAGGAAACAGGGTTCAGCTCTGAGAAACGCATAGTGTCAGTCCAGCGGTTACTCGTCACAGTTTAATCCTTATAAAGTGCTTCTGCTCACAACGTGGATCAGCTTTTCAAGTTTGTTTGACTCACTTTAACATAGCACTTTTGCGTATCTTCCTTTATAATAAGACAAAATGAAGGAGATGAACCAAGCATGACTGAACAAACGAGAGAAAACAAAAAAGCAGCCTACGAATTGTGCTTACAACAATTGAGCGGTTTGTTAGAAATAGAAACGGATGCTATTGCAAATTTAGCAAACTCGTCTGCGTTACTTGCGCAAACGTTACCAGACACTGTTTTTGCTGGGTATTATTTATATAAAAATGAAGAATTAGTTTTGGGTCCTTTTCAAGGGAAAGTCTCTTGTACCAGAATTAAAATGGGCAAAGGTGTCTGTGGTGAGTCCGCGGAAAAACAAGCTACATTGATTGTTGATAACGTGAAGACACACGCCAATTATATTTCTTGTGACTCAGCTGCGATGTCTGAAATCGTTGTACCGATGGTAAAAAATCATCAATTGGTCGGTGTTTTAGATATTGATAGTGGTGTAACAAATAGCTATGATGCGGTTGACCAACTGTATTTGGAAAAATTTGTTACCTTGTTACTAGAAAAATCAGATTTTTAAGCAGACTATTTTTGCTTTCTGACAAATCATGAGAAAATAAAGTATAAAATTTGATCATGAAAGAAGGTGAGTCATTTGTTAGAGCTGTATATAAATTTTAAAGGTGAAGCAAAAGAAGCAATTGCGTTCTATGAAGATGTTTTTGATACAAAATGTCAAAATTTAATGACTTTTGGCGAAGCACCTGAGGATCCTGAGCATCCTATAAACGACGAGATAAAGGATTTAGTGATGAACGCAAGTATCATTATTGAAGGAACCTATGTAATGATTTCAGATGTTCCTGATATGTTTGGTTTTGAAGTTACGGAAGGAAATAACCTTTCGCTCGTGGTTAGCACAGATGATGATGAAAAAATTGATCGCTTATTTAAACGATTATCTGAAGGTGGCACTGTTACAATGCCATTATCTGAAACTTTTTGGTCCAAAAAGTATGGTTCCCTAAAAGATCAGTTTGGCATCCATTGGATGTTTAATTATTATGAAGAAGATTAAAATAAAAAATCCCCAATCCGTTATTTTCATTGGATTGGGGATTTTTTATTCATGAAAGAATTGCTTCTTAGCGATTTGATACTGCCGTTGCTTTTCTGTCCAAAATTGCTGATCGTTTTCATCAATTTTGCGAATGACTTTTGCTGGATTACCCCCAACAATCGTGTTGGCAGGAACGTCTTTTGTAACCACAGCACCAGCAGCGACAATAGCATTTTTTCCAATTGTAACGCCAGGTAAAATGGTGGCACTTCCGCCAATCCACACGTTATCTTCAACAATAATTGGCGTACCGAATTCTAATTCTGCAGTTCGAATCGTTGGATCAATTGGATGGCCGGCAGTATAAAAACTAGCACGAGGGCCAACCATGACATTATCACCGAAGATGATTTTGTTTACATCTAAAAAAATGCAATCCATATTTGCATAAAAATTTTCTCCTACCTCAATATGGCGACCGTAATCTACATAGAGGGGTGGGGTGATATATAACTCATTGCCAGTTTTTCCTAATAATTCTTTTTCTAGGGCCACAATTTCTTTCACGTTATCGATAGGAAGTTGATTGATTTTTTGAGCTAACACCTTGCCTTTTGTTGATTTATTTTCGGGTAAAATGGTGGGGGCGTAATATAATTCACCTTTTAACATTTGCATATAATCAAAGTCATTTTGTTTCATGTAAGCGCTCCTTTAGGCTTTTTCTCTATTGTATCAAATCAACACAATAAGTCGAGGAATATGTAAAATAAAAAAGGATAGATAGCAAAATAGCCTTGCTTATCTATCCTTTACCTAAGGTTATCCAATTTTTTTAACTCTCCCGCCAATTTTATCTGCTAATTTTTGTGCTTCTTTTTCAGAGTGGTAAACTAAACAACCTGATTTATCTCGCGTACGTTTACCATCTGCAGTTAAATAGCCATGAAAAAATTTGATTGCATACATAGACATCACCGCCTTTCTAATTGAAAATAGTGTAAATGGAGCGATTAAAAATGTCAAATAATAGAAGTGCTCTTAACCATTCTTATCTTTTTTAGTTCGAAGATAAGCTTGGTTAAGAGCACCATTTCACTTAATAAATTAGTTTGAAACGGGTCGTTGAGTGAAATTCCTGTTCAGGTGAGAGGGTGATAGAACCGAACAACGGAAATCTTTCAGCACCAGGACAGACTTGGGTTTCAAATGTGAGCGCTCCGTGATTGACTAATTTTTGCCCTTGAATATCGGGACCGTTATCAGCAAAATTTGCTGAAAAAATAACAACTGAAGGTTGATCAGTGAACATCTCTAAGGTGATATCTTTAGTAGGACTTTTTAAGATAACATCTGGGTTAATTAAATCATGATTGGTTAAGATGAAAGGGTGATCGAAGCCGTTCATCTTTTGAATTTGTTCATCGGTACTTGAAAAAACCTCAGCTAATTTTTTAGGTTTTTGTAAATCAAAAGCTGTCTGGTCGACGGAAGCTAATTCTCCAAGCGGTAAAACTCTTTCATCAAGCGGGACAAACTTTTGGGCATTTATTTGTAACTCATGTGCATCAATGGGGATTGTAGGATTTCCAGTTAAATTAAAGTAGACATGATTGGTTGGATTAAAAAGTGTTTGTTCATCTGTAGTTGCCTGATACTCAATTTGCCATTCATTTTCTTCAGTCAATGTATACGTGACTGAAACAGTGAGATTTCCAGGAAAACCATTTTCACCAGCAGGACTCTCTAGCCAAAATTTCACAGAAGGATTCGCTTGTGCCTCTTGGATTTCGCTGTGCCATTTTTTACTTTCAAACCCAGGTGTGCCACCGTGAAGTGTTGTTTGAGTAGGAGTATTAATCATCGTTTGATACTTTTTACCCGCTAGTTCAAAGGAGCCATCGGCAATTCGGCCAGCTGTTCGACCAATTGTTGCACCAAAATATAAGTCTTTAGACAAATATTCATCTGCTGAGGGAAAGCCTAGCACGAGTGATCGGGATTCATTTTTTGTAAGAGGAACGTCGAGCGCAACAATTCGCGCACCAAAATCTGTTGCTTTTAAAGTCACACCATTTTTATTCGTCAGTGTGTAAAGAAGCATTCCTTGTCCAAATGATTCAGTTGAAATAGTCAAAATAATCAATCCTTCCTTTAAGTAAATATTTAGTAAATTTAATTTTGTTTTTTAGATTATTTAAATAGTCGAAAAGAAACACTAAGAAAATAAATCTTTATTTAATTGTATTGTACACGTTTTCAACCGAAATGACAATTAAGGAAATGTTAAGTAAATATTTGCAAAAGTTTAGTAAATATTATACAATTTGTTTACTAGTGAAAGGAGCGATTAGTGATGGAAGAACTGTTAATGAATCGATTTGTAGAAATATTTGGTGAGAAAGGGACAGCCTGTTATTTTGCCCCTGGAAGAATTAATTTGATTGGTGAACATACAGATTACAATGGCGGTCATGTTTTCCCAGCGGCTATTACGTTAGGGACATTTGGTGTGGCAAGAAAAAGAGACGACCAAAAAATTCGGATGTTTTCTGATAATTTTAAAGAGGTTGGTCTCATCGAATTTTCATTAGAAGATTTAACCTATTCAGATTCAGATGATTGGGCAAATTATCCTAAAGGCGTTTTAAATTACTTGATTGAAAGCGGACACAATATTGATTCTGGCATAGATGTGCTCTTCTACGGTACGATTCCTAATGGTGCTGGCTTGTCTTCTTCTGCTTCTATTGAACTTTTAATGGGAACGATCTGTAATGATTTATATGCTTTACACTGTCCAATGCTTGAATTGGTGCAAATCGGTAAAAAAGTGGAGAATGAATTTATTGGCGTTAATTCAGGAATTATGGACCAATTTGCCGTAGGGATGGGAGAAAAAGATCAAGCTATTCTACTAGATACCAATAATATGCACTATGAAATGGTTCCCGCCAAATTAGGTGAGTATACGATTGTTATTATGAATACTAACAAACGTCGCGAATTAGCAGATTCAAAATATAATGAACGCCGTGCAGAATGCGAAGAAGCCGTTCGTTTGCTTCAAAAAGAGTTATCTATTGAATTTTTAGGTGAATTAGACAGCGAGACATTTGAACAATATCAAGCATTGATTGGAGATCCAACGTTGATTAAACGAGCGCGTCATGCCGTCACAGAAAATGAACGAACTTTATTGGCAAAACAAGCGCTAACTGAAGGGGATTTGGAAGAATTTGGCTTATTATTAAATGCCTCACATCGTTCGCTAAAAGAAGATTACGAAGTAACTGGCATTGAGTTAGATACCTTAGTGGCTTGTGCGCAAGAACAACCAGGCGTTTTGGGCGCACGGATGACTGGTGCAGGGTTTGGCGGTTGTAGTATTGCTTTGGTACCAAAGCAAAATATAGATGCATTTATTGAAGCTGTTGGCCAGAGTTATCAAGATAAAATTGGCTATGCTGCTGATTTTTATCCTGCATCAATTGATGATGGTGCCAGAAAGTTATTTTAGAAAGGAAGGCTTTAAATGTCTATTTTAGTATTAGGTGGCGCAGGCTACATTGGCTCACATGCCGTCGATCAATTAATTTCAAAAGGCTATGCCGTTGTGGTTGTTGATAATTTATTAACGGGGCATCGTTCAGCAGTTCATGAACAAGCGACTTTCTATGAAGGCGATATTCGTGATAAAGCTTTTTTACGTAGCGTCTTTGAAAAAGAATCAATTGAAGGGGTGTTGCACTTTGCGGCCAATTCTTTAGTAGGAGAATCCGTGGAGAAACCGTTAATGTATTTCAATAACAATGTTCACGGCACTCAAATTGCCTTGGAAGTCATGCAAGAATTCGGAGTGAAACATATTGTTTTTTCTTCCACAGCGGCCACTTATGGCGAACCAAAAGCAATGCCTATTACAGAAGAAACCCCAACGAATCCTAAAAATCCGTATGGGGAAAGTAAATTAATGATGGAAAAAATCATGAAATGGTGCGACAACGCTTATGGAATGAAATATGTTGCTTTGCGTTATTTTAATGTTGCAGGAGCAAAAAAAGATGCCTCAATTGGTGAGGATCACACGCCAGAAACGCATATTGTGCCAATTATTTTACAAGTGGCATTGGGCCAACGAGCAGAGCTAAGTATTTTTGGGGATGATTATGATACACCAGATGGCACGTGCATTCGAGATTATGTTTATATTGAAGACTTGATTGCAGCACATATTTTGGCTTTAGAATATTTGAAAAATGGCGGCGAAAGTGACGTCTTTAACCTGGGTAGCAACAACGGCTATTCTGTTAAAGAAATGTTAGATGCTGCTCGCGAAGTGACAGGTCAAGAAATTCCTGCGACAATCGCGCCACGCCGAGCAGGGGATCCTAGTACGTTAATTGCTTCTAGTGAAAAAGCCAAACGAGTTTTAGGCTGGCAACCAGAAGTAACTGAGGTCAAGGATATTATCGCCACCGCTTGGCAATGGCATGTGAAACATCCTCAAGGCTATAATGAATAGGAGAACATCAGATGATGAAAGAAAGTAGTAAATGGATTGCTGCATTTGTAGAGATAATCATAGAAAATGGCGATTGGACGGAAACAGACCGTTATTATTTGACGAATCGGATTGCCAAACTAGTTGGCTGTGATTTTTTTGAACAACCAGAAGCGGTTGCTTGTGAGCAAGAACCGTTGCGTGTGGTGGAACATCTTTTAAACATTGCACAAGCCAATCACCAAATCGATGACTCAATTACGAAAGCAGAACAACTAGAAGCGGAGTTAATGGATTTTATTACGCCGACCCCAACCACTATTAATCAGAAGTTTATGGACTATTATCAAGAGTCTCCACGAAAAGCAACGGATTATTTTTATCAGTTATGTAAAACGAATAACTACATTAAAACGAAAGCAATCGCCAAAAATATTATTTTCCCAATGGACTCACCCTATGGTAAACTAGAAATTACCATTAACTTATCGAAGCCAGAAAAGGATGCTCGAAAAATTTTGGCTGAAAAGAAAATGAGTCAAAAAAAATATCCAGCGTGTATGTTATGTATGGAGAATGAAGGCTATTATGGCCGTGTAAATTATCCAGCACGGACAAACCATCGGATTATCCGACTAAATTTAGAGGACGAAGCTTGGGGCTTTCAATATTCGCCATATGCTTACTATAATGAGCATGCGATTTTCTTGGACCAACAACATCGAGAAATGAAAATCGAGAAAAAAACGTTCCAGCGGCTCCTTAAAATTACGGAGTTATTCCCTGAATATTTTGTGGGCTCTAATGCAGATTTGCCAATTGTTGGTGGTTCTATTTTATCTCATGATCATTACCAAGCAGGACGTCATACATTTCCAATGGATTTAGCACCAATGGAAAAAAGATTTTCTTTGAAAAAATATCCTGAGATAACTGCGGGTATTTTAAAATGGCCGATGTCTGTGATTCGTCTTCAAAGTGATCGTCAAGAGGAACTAGTTGAGGCGGCCGAATTAATTTTGACCAAATGGCGCAATTATTCTGATGAACGTGTCTCAGTTCGGGCCTATTCAGAAGATGGCACACCGCATCATACGATTACGCCAATTGCCCGACGCAAAGGGTCATTATTTGAATTGGATTTAGTTTTACGAGATAATAATGTTTCGGAGGAATTTCCAGATGGCATTTTTCATCCACATCCAGAAGTACAACATATTAAGCAAGAAAATATTGGCTTAATTGAAGTAATGGGACTAGCTATTTTGCCACCAAGGCTGGCACAAGAATTAAGAGAAGTCGAAAAGTATTTATTAAAGCAACCCAATCAAATTGCTGAAAGTCATCGAGCTTGGGCGGATGAACTCAGTCAGCAAACCATCACTGAAGCCAATGTCAAAGAAGTGATCCAACAAGGAATTGGGACAATTTTTGTTCAAATTTTAACAGATGCCGGCGTCTTTAAACGTGATGAAGAAGGCCGTCGTGCTTTTGAACGATTTATTCAATGTATTGAAAATGATTAATTTGAGGTGAGGAACATCGTAACCATTAAAGATATAGCAGAGCAAGTCGGTGTTTCTTCAGCGACAGTTTCGAGAGTTTTGAACTATGATGAAACATTATCAGTTAGTGATGAAACGAAGAAGAAAATATTTGAAACAGCAGAAACGTTAAATTATAAAAAGCGAGCCAGAAAAAAACAAGCAGGCAAAAAGAAAATTCGGTTTGTCCAATGGTTCAGCGATCCAGAAGAACTGGATGATATTTACTATTTATCGATTCGTTTAGGTGTTGAAAAGCGGGCAGAGGAATTGGGTTTTCTTTTAGTCAAAGAATCTCTGACAAACCTGTCTCAAAAAAGATTTGATGGGACAATTGCCCTAGGAAAATTTGATGAAAAGCAAGTGGCGGCCTTAGCCGCCTTAGGCGCACCTCTTCTATTTGTAGACTTTGATGCAATGGCTTTTGGCCAAAACTCCATTGTTGTTGATTTTGCTGGAAGTGTTAAAACAATTGTGCAAGAATTTTTGGCGCAAGGGCATCAGAAAATCGGTATGCTTTCTGGGCAAGAATATACGAAAGAGTCCCACGTGGCATTGGTTGATCCACGTTTTGTCGCTTTTAAAGAAACCTTAAAAGATCTGGACCTTTATCATCAAGAATGGGTTGTCGAAGCAGCTTTTTCTGTTGAAGAAGGCTATCAAGCGATGAAAGACTTTATTGAAGAAGCGGACACTCGTCCAACCGCTTTTTTCGCTGCAAGTGATACATTGGCGATTGGTGCAATGCGGGCGTTACAAGAAGCAGCCATTCGTGTGCCAGAAGATATTTCTATCATTGGTTTTAATGATATTAGTGTCGCAAAATATGTTTCACCAACATTAACAACAGTTAAAGTTCATACTGAATGGATGGGTGAGCTAGCCGTTGAGACAATGAAAGAGTTATGCTTGAATACCCCCCCAGTTCCTAGAAAAATTATTGTCGGAACGGAATTCATTCAGCGAGATTCAACGAAACATTCATCAAAATAACAGCAAAACTTGGAGAGTTTTTTCCAAGTTTTTTGCTCTTTTCTGCTGGTTTTCAACAATCAAGAAAATGGAGGGAAACAGATGCAACCGAAATTAATTATTTTACGTGGTAATTCTGGTAGTGGTAAAACAACGATAGCTAACGCGCTTCATCAGTGTCTTAAAGAACAATCGTTATTGATTTCTCAAGATGTGGTGCGCAGAGAAATGCTTCGTGTTAAAGATGAAACAGGTAATCTAAGTATTGCTTTGTTAAAACAGTTGGTAGCTTTTGGGTATCAAGAATGCCAGTATGTGATTGTTGAAGGGATTTTTCAAAAAGCCATTTATCATTCCTTTTTTCAGGAAATAATTCATCTCTTTGAAGGAAACGTTCAGGTTTATTATTTTGATATTTCTTTTGAAGAAACGCTGAAAAGACATAGCCAGAGAAACAAGAATCAAGAATTTGGTGTCGTGGAAATGAAACGTTGGTGGCTACCAGAAGATTATTTAGGGCTTGCGGGAGAACAGCGGTTATCTGAACAACTGTCTGAAAAGCAGATTATCAGGCAAATTTTAGCAGATATTCAGTAGTAAGTGCTGCGCTTTTTAGAGAAATGGATGTTGTGGTATGATAAAAAAGAAGGAGTGGTTTCAATGGATTACCAAGAACGATTAAAAAATTTACCACCTGAAGTCATGACAGCTTTTTCAGAATCATTTATTTTTTTAATCAGTAACGATAAAGTTCAACATTTTCCTGCACGAGACTTAACGCAAGCTGAAATGATTCAACGAGTGAAAGAGAAATTAGGTGAAGCGGTGACGTGGTCCTTATGGCAAGGGTTCGTTATTGCTGTTAATTCAGAAAAAACATGTGTTGCTGTTTTGCCCAAATATCATCAACTCGATGGTTTTTGAAAATGAATAAGGGAGCGAAGAAGTATTCGCTTCGTTTTATAAAATGAAAACGCTTTTCGGGAGGGAATGCTAATGTCTGAGCTAGTGGTTATTAGAGAAATGCAAGAGAAAGATATCTTAGCGCTGGATACTCAATTTGTCCAACAAGGTTGGCCAAGTCGCCAAGAGATTGTAATGAACTATTTAGAAGAACAATTAGTCAAGCAACGAACGGTTTTTGTAGCGGAGAAAAAGGCAACGCTGTTAGGTTATGTGACGTTACTGCCATTAGCTAAGGAAGGACCTTTTAAAAATTTATATCCTGAAATAGCTGATTTCAATGTATTCTTGCCATTTCAAAAACAAGGAGTGGGGCGGTTATTATTAAATCGTGCAGAAAATGTTGCCAAAAGTTATGCAGATACTGTTTCCTTGGGAGTAGGCCTGCATCCTGGTTATGGTGCAGCGCAAAGATTATATATCAAACAAGGATATGTGCCAGATGGTTCAGGAGTTTGGTTTCAAAATAAGCAGCTGAAACCAAACGATCGGTGTGTTAATGATGATGCGTTAGTTCTTTATTTATCGAAAAAACTATAGCAATTGTCAATCAATAATGGAGGAATAATCGTGGTTCATCAATTATTAGCTCAAATGGAAAATGGATATATGAAAATAATAAAAGAAAATTTAGTTGGAATATATCTTCATGGTTCTTATGCTTTTGGAACCTATTGTCATTCAGTAAGTGATTTGGATGTACTGATTGTGGTTTATGAAAAGCTTACTATTGATGAGAAGAAACAATTATTAGATTATACAATTAATATTTTAGATAAGTGGGCACCAAAAAAAGGGATAGAATTCCATGTGCTACAATTAAAAGATACAATAAATTTGAGTTATCCGATTCCCTTCGATTTACATTTTTCTCCGATACATCGTTCCAGATATCTGACTAATAAAAATAAATATATTGAAGATATGATGGGATACGATGAGGATCTAGTGGCACATCTTATGATTACAAAATTATATGGAAAAGTACTCGTAGGAAAACCGATTGATTCCGTTTTTGGCTGGATAGATCAAAAGAAATATTTTGAAAGCATTGTAGCTGATGTGAAAGAGGCAAAAAAAGAAATTGTTCAACAACCTATGTACGTTATTTTAAATCTGTGTAGAGTAATGGCGTTTAAGCAAGAGAATAAAATTTTATCAAAAAGGGCTGGCGGGGAATGGGGCCTAGTACATTTTCCTACTAATTATCATTCGCTGATACAACTAGCTTTAAAAGAGTATCGAGGCGAAACAGTTTTGTTAGAGCAATACAATGATTCAGAATTAAATGATTTTGCGGATATTACGCTTTCGTTATTATTTAAGTAAGAATGTAAAGGAGGGTGTTACCCTTGATTAGAAAAATGAAGCCAACAGATGCAGCGGCGTTAACTATCATTAATAAAGAACAATTGGGCTATGAAGTTCCCGTTGACGTGACCTGTAAACAGATTGAGAAATTACTACTAGCCAGTGACAGAGAGTTTTTATATGTTTATGAAGAAACGAAGACAGGCAAGATTTTAGGCTATGTGCATGCGCAACTGTATGAAACAATTTATTCCCAAACGTTATTGAACGTTCTGGGGTTAGCAGTGGCAAAAGAAGCAGAAGGCCGTGGAATTGGCAAACAATTAATGACGAAACTAGAAACGGAAGCTAAAAAGTATAACTTGTCTGCGATTCGCTTAAATTCAGGGGAACAGCGTACAGCAGCACATCAATTTTATGAACACATTGGCTATGTTTCTGATAAAAAACAAAAGCGATTCATTAAATACTTGGATACTTAAGTTATGTCTTTAAAAAATAACAATTTCCTTTAAAAAAATAAGTAAAAACTAGTGAAATTTTCAGTGAATTAGTGTAAAATGTATCTCAATGACTCAACGAGTGTTTCAGCCGAAACACTGTCAAAGAAAGTACATACAAAGAAACAGAAATAGCCATTTTTGATGGCTGTTTTTTTATGGAGGAGGCAAATTATGACGAAAAAAAATAGTATGATGTACTTAGCAATTTCTAACTTATTTCTTGTTTTTCTAGGCGTAGGCCTAGTCATTCCCGTAATTCCCCAATTAAAAGAAGAAATGCATTTTTCTGGTACCACAATGGGAATGATGATTTCTATTTTTGCGATTGCCCAATTAATCACATCGCCAATCGCAGGTGTCCTTTCGGATAAAATTGGTCGGAAAAAAATGATTGCGACGGGCATGTTGGTGTTTTCAATTTCTGAGTTATTATTTGGTTTAGCCCAAGCGAAAAGCGGTTTTTATATTTCTCGTGGTTTAGGTGGGATTGCCGCCGCGTTATTAATGCCGTCAGTGACAGCCTTTGTGGCAGATATGACCACGATTTCTGAACGTCCGAAAGCGATGGGGCTTGTGTCAGCTGCAATTAGTGGTGGTTTTATTATCGGACCAGGAGTTGGTGGTTTTATTGCTTATTTAGGCATTCGCGCTCCATTTTTTGCGGCCGCATTTTTAGCGTTTATTGGTTTTATTTTGACATTAACTGTTTTGAAGGAGCCAGAGAAACGAATTTTAGCCGCTGTTGAAGCGAAAAAAGGTTCATTTATGGATATTTTAAGAAATCCAATGTTTACCTCATTATTTGTGATTATCTTAATTTCCTCTTTTGGCCTGCAAGCGTTCGAATCTATTTATAGTATTATGGCGACCATTAATTTTGGCTTTACCACAAGTGAAATAGCAATCGTGATTACGGTTAGTGGTATTTTAGCGTTGATTTGTCAGCTGTTTTTCTTTGATGCAATCGTCCAAAAAATAGGTGAAATGGGTTTAATCCAATTAACCTTTTTTGCAAGTGCCATTTTTATTGCCGTGATTGCCTTTACAAAAAATAATTTAGTTGTTGTATTTTCAACGTTTATTGTCTTTTTAGCGTTTGACTTGTTTAGACCAGCAGTAACTACTTATTTATCCAAACATGCTGGAGATCAACAAGGAACCATCAACGGACTAAATTCGACATTTACAAGTTTTGGTAATATTTTAGGACCAATGGCAGCAGGAGCTTTATTTGATATCAATCACTTTTTCCCTTATTATGTTTCAGCAGTAATTCTGTTAGGAACGGGCTTTTTATCGTTATTTTTAAATCGAAATAAGATGTAAAATAAAAAATAAGTATTTGGAATATAATAATTCCGAATACTTATTTTTTTGATCACCGACCGTTCTTGAAAAAAACAAAAAAATAAACAGTGTTCGCTTGATTAATCGAACGTTTGTTCGTATAATGATTTTGCAAGTGAGGTGATGTTTGTGAAATTTGATTATGAAAAAGAACCTAGTCGCGATATTCTTTGTATTGATTGCAAAAGTTTTTACGCTAGTGTAGAATGCGCAGAACGTGGGTTAGATCCGTTGAAAACGATGTTGGTAGTGATGAGTAATGCCGAAAATGCGGGGGGATTAGTTTTATCAGCATCGCCAATGGCAAAAAAAGTTTTAGGTGTTTCAAATGTTACGCGTAAAAATCAAGTGCCCGCTCATCCTGATTTATATGTGGTTCCGCCACGAATGAATTTGTACATGAAAAAAAATCAAGAAATCAATAATTTATATAAAAAGTTTGTCGCAGATGAAGATCACTCTGTGTTTAGTGTAGATGAATCATTTCTTGATGTAACGGCTTCTTTAAGTTATTTTCATTGTGAAACCGCCTATAAGATGGCTCGGATTATCCAAAGAGTCGTTTATAATCATGTGGGTATTTATGTGACCGTTGGGATAGGGGACAATCCGTTACTGGCTAAATTGGCGTTGGACAATGGTGCCAAACATTCGCCAGATTTTATTGCAGAATGGCGGTATGATCGTGTACCAGATACTGTCTGGCAGTTGCCTTCTTTGACAGATTTTTGTGGGATTGGTCGCAGAATGGCTAAACGACTGAATCGTTTAGGAATTGATTCTGTATATGAGTTAGCGCAAGCGAATCCGCATCTTTTACAAGAAACATTTGGCGTGATGGGGCTTCAATTGTATGCTCATTCATGGGGGATTGATCGTACTTTTTTAGGGAAAAAAGCACCACATAAAGCTGAAAAATCATTTGGAAATAGTCAGATT
Source organism: Enterococcus sp. AZ120 (assembly GCF_050546165.1). Lineage (NCBI taxonomy): Bacteria > Bacillati > Bacillota > Bacilli > Lactobacillales > Enterococcaceae > Enterococcus > Enterococcus sp. AZ120. The sequence continues at coordinate 859,889 of NZ_CP172950.1, forward strand.
TTGCCGAGAGATTATGCGCGAAGAGATCAGATTGAACTAGTCTTAAAGGAACTGACAGAACAAGTGGCTGCTCGTTTAAGAAAAGCGCATTGTCAAACGGAATGTATCACAGTCTACGTTGGTTATTCCAAAGGTCAAATTGACCGTGAAGGACGAACTGGTTGGCGAAAACAACAAACGATTCCTGCAACAAACAATACAAAAGTTTTGATTACCTATGTATTAGCCCTTTTTAGAGAACATTATCTAGCGGGAACCGATGTCCGGCAATTAGGGCTTTCTTATGGGAAATTAGTTTGGAATGAATCTTTACAATTAGATTTATTTTCGGAACCAGAAGAGCAAATTAGTGAAATGGAGTTAAACTATCTGATTGATAAAATCCGACAAAAATTTGGCTTTCAAGCTTTAATCCACGCCTCTTCTTTGTTGGAAGGCGCGACGGCAATTCATCGTTCGGGATTAGTCGGTGGACATGCTGGAGGAAATGTCGGTTTAGGAGGATAACATCATGAAACGAACAAAAAAAGAATTTACACCTTATAATGAGTACCATGATCGGCCCTTTGAACTGAAATGGGCGACCGCTTTTGCATTGGGGGAGTTACAAGAAGGAATCGAAGCTTCTGACGAATATTCTAAGAGAGCGTTTGAACGCTTACCGCAACAGACAACAGAAGAAATTGAAGAATACTTAGAGCAGTCTTTAAAAAATAACCAGGTTTTAGAAATTCAATTGAATACATTGGATGATTTTGGCCGTGTTCAACCGCCAATTGTTGGTGTTTTTGAAGGGATGAGTTCAATGGAGTATGCAAAAGTTGGACATACACATATTTTATTTGAAGAGATTCGGCATATTAAAAGTCATGAGTTTACAAAGTGGTCGAGCCTTGATTAAAAAACTATTGTTATACGTGCGTTTTGTGAAAACACATGAGATAATGTTCATAGGTAATAGAAATAAAAATTATGGAGGTGGCTAGGATGGGACATCATTTAAAAGGACACCATGGCAAAAAAACAAACGCAAATGGCGGCTTTTTAACAAAGTTATTGGCAGGCGGCGCCTTAGTGGGCGTAGGAAAAAAGTTATACGACAATCGTGAAAAAATTAAAGAGCTGTTAAGTGACGACAAAGAAAAAAGCAACGACACTGAAAACAAATAAAGGACTGGATTGACGGAATGGTAAAAGATGCAGCGTATATTATTGAAGAGATTACCACGATTTTAGAGGGAACCTATTTTGTGATAACCAAGAAAGCGAATAAGCGCCGCATGTGTTTACATGTTTCAGATACCGCGAAAGAATTTTTACGTTGTCGACTGGAGTATGAAACATTCTTAGAGCAACAGTTTGATTATGCCACAATGTTTTTAGAAACATGTACGGAAGATGTTTCTGTTGAAATTCAAACGGGACTACTTGAAGAAACAAATTATCAAGCATTAACCGTGGAAAAATTACAACAGATAGCCACTAAAATGTAACACAGCTGTTGTGTTAGTTTTGATTCTTAATTTGGTTAAGGAGGCGGATAAAATGTCAGTATATCAACATATTTTGGTTGCTCTTGATGGCTCAGATCAATCTGAAAAAGCTTTTCATGAAGCTGTCAGGATTGCCAAAGAGGAACAAGCCACTCTTTATTTAGCTACAATTATTAATGATGCTGAATTTACGACGAGTCCATTTTCTTTTGAAGAATTGTATGATTTAGAAAAACACAAGTCAGAAGAGATGCTCACTGGAAAGGCAAAACAAGCGAGTGAAATTGGTGTAAAAACAGTCAAAAAAATTGTTGAACTTGGGAGCCCAAAACGTTATCTTGCCAATACGATTTCTGAAAATTATGCCATAGATTTAATTGTGCTAGGTGCCACGGGAAGAGGTGCTATTCAACGAACCTTGATTGGTTCTACTACAGATTATGTGGTTAACCATGCTTTGTGCAATGTCTTAGTCGTTCGCTAATTGTGAGTAAATAATCAAGGGAACAATGTTTTATCGGGACGTTTTTTTTAATTAAACGAGAGGTGAGTTTATGAAAACAAAAATCGGAAAAACAGTTATCTTGTCAGCGTTTTTATTCACAAGTTTCCTTTTACTGAGTGGTTGTACCTCGGCTGGCGAAGAGATGGAAAAAACAATTGATCGACAGAAAGAAAAAGTCGATAAAACGGTCGATAAGCAGAAACATAAAAATGAAAATTCCATGGAAAGTTACGACGAAAAAGTTGACCGTTCTTTAGATAGTCAAGAAGACAAAATCGATACTACTGAGTAACGGGAAAGCTTTCAACTATCGGCTAGTAAATAAATAATATACAAAAGGGAGCATCCACTGCAGTTATTTCTCACAGCGGATCCTCTCTTTTGTGGTTAAAAAGAAAAAGTTAACTGCTCCCCAACAGTTAACTTTTAATCATGTTGCACATAGTTAAAACACTCTATATATCATTTATATCATTTGAAACGGGTAGTGTAAAAAGAAATCTCTTGAAAAGAGTCTCCATTTATAGGGAAGATTTCCCATAAAAAAGAGAAACGTATAATCACAGAGAGTTAGAGAAAGCAAAGGGAAATAAGTATGTTAAAATAAGAAGCAAGAAAGAAGACAAGTATGCAGAAAATAACAACTAATTAGGTGAAAACAATGGAAATACATTTTGAAAAAGTAACAAGCGATAATCGTAAAGCAGTGGAAAACCTACAAGTTTTCGCTGAACAACAAACCTTCATTGAATCAATGGCAGAAAATCTAAAAGAATCAGACCAATTTCCAGAATGGGAATCGGCAGGTATTTATGACGGCAATCAATTAATCGGCTATGCTATGTATGGACGTTGGCAAGATGGGCGCGTTTGGCTAGACCGCTTTTTAATTGATCAACGGTTCCAAGGACAAGGTTATGGGAAAGCAGCCTGTCGACTTTTAATGTTAATGCTAATAGAAAAATACCAAACAAACAAGCTATACTTGAGTGTTTATGATACGAACAGCTCAGCAATTCGGTTGTATCAACAACTCGGTTTTGTATTTAATGGTGAATTAGATACGAATGGTGAGCGGGTAATGGAATGGACACATCAGAATAAGTAGATAGAACAGGTGAGACAAAAGCCATAGCGCATTTTGTTTCATCTTTTTCTTTTAATTGGCTTCATTTGTTTACTTTTAGTAAGTAAAATGGTAAATTTAGTTCAATCTGTTTTGAAAAAAGAGTTACTGGAGGGTAAGGATGAAAATAGAATTTTTCCATGATGTTATTTGTAGTTTTTGTTTTCCAATGTCTGACCGCATGCATGAGATTCAACAAGAATTTCCTGAAATTGAATTGATTCATCGGTCGTTTGCGTTGGGGTGGTCAGCAAACGATTTTGAAACAATGTTTGGCTCACGAGCAGCAGTAAAAGAAGAAGTTTTGACGCATTGGGTGCATGCCAATCAAAACGATTCAAAGCATCGTTTTAATATTGAAGGGATGAGGAAGCAACGATTTGATTTTCCAACATCAAAGAATGCATTATTAGCAGCAAAAGCAGCTGGATACATTGGCAATCAAGACACCTATTGGTTACTGTTTGATAAGTTACAAGAAGGTTTATTTATGAGAAGTTTAAATATTGAAGAGCCAGAAGTAATTGAGGAGCTAGTAAAAGAGACAACGATTGATTTTGCTTTATGGAAAGAAGCTGTTGCTTCCGAGGCTGTTTGGACGGCGGTTCAAGAAGATTTCGCGCTAGCTTCTGCTTATGGTCTACAAGGAGTTCCCGCACTAATCATTAATCAAAAATATTTAATTAATGGTGCAGTACCGAAACAGCAAATCAGCCAAACTATTCAAAAAATTCTCGCAGAAGAAAAACAACAGCAACCGTTAGTTTCATTAACTCCTTCTTCTGAAGAGTCAGCTTCGTGTGAGTTTAAGGAAGGCACATGGACGTGTCATTAAGCGGCATAAAATAACGTTATTCTTTGACAAAACGAAAGACTTCTGTAATAGTTAATGCGGGGGTGATAATATGTTTAACGCGTATAGAGAATACTGGAATAATATTACAACAATGAATGCGTCAGCAACACGAGCACAATATTGGTGGCCACAATTAATTAATTATTTGGTGTTAGGGATTTATTCAGCAATTACGGGCGTTTACAGATATATTGAAGTAACACCCAATGATGGAACAATCATTAAAGAATGGAATACTGTGACCATTATCTTTTTCTTGCTGACTGCTTTAATTTGGTTGGCAAACTTTACTGTTCGAGCAAGAAGATTGCATGATCGCGACCACAGTAACTGGTGGATTTTATTCTATTTACTTCCTTTTATCGGTACTTTAGTGATCTTCATTACATTAATTTTGCCAAGTAAAAGTCACACAAGATGGCCAGTGAATCAATCAGAAATTTAATTTGCTGATTTCGTTTAGCTGATTATCTTAAGAGTGAAAATAGGACATAAGTCGGAATGACTTATGTCCTATTTTCTTTTTTATTTCAGAAAAATAAAAATATCTTCTGTATGATGGCACCTCACATTACGCGGTTCTTGATAAAAGGGCTATCTTTTTGGTAGATAGGGAAAACCATTAAGACGTTAAAAGTTTAATAAATCGAGCAATTCTCTTTTGTTAGAAAATAAGATAGCATCATTAATTAAAATACTTGGAACACTGGTTTCAATAATTGGTTGATTGGTAATAATCAAGTCAAATTCTTCGAGTCGATGGTCACCTAATTGTTCTTCCGTAATTGCTAACGTATTTGAACGAATCCGATGCAAAGCTAAAATATCGTGGACATAGTTTCCAATATATTGACTATGATTCAGGCCCATGTCGCTAATAATCAAAATCTTTTTTGAGTCGAAACTCTGGTTAATTTCTGGAAAAGTATTAAGCAACCAAAAAATATAAGAAGATGAATAGTTTAATAGATTTGTTTCTAAAAGAGCGGAAAAGAAATGCAATTCTGCTTTTAATCGTGCATATAAGTGAAGCTGAGTAAAATGAATTTGTCGAGTGAAAAAGGTGGCCCTTTGTGTCAATTCGGAGGTGTCAAAAGGCACTAATTGAGAAAACAAATAAAGACAGGTTAACAAGTGAACAGCGAAGTCGACGACTTCTTCTGTTAATTGTTCAATCTGTGAAAAAGCATTAAATTTTAAATTTTCACGTATTCTTTGACTGATGACTTCTTGGTCTTCGGAGTAGTATTGCTGAAAAGCGCCTCTTTGAAAATACCGGAGAACTTCCCGATAGGTTTCACGGCTGAGCCCAGTAAAATGACGACTGAGTAAAAGATAATCTTCCATTTTAATCGGACTCTTTTTATCTGTTTTTTTCTGGAAACGTTGTTGAAATCCTTGATGCTCTCTTAATAAATCAACAATAAAATACATAATAAAGAAATCGTGTTCATAACTGTTATCCATACTAATAATATTTAATTGGCATTGATTACGACGCATTAATTGTTTGATTTCCTGCTTATCTAATTGATAAGGCAATTCATAATGACCATAATACATTAAAAAGAAAAAGGTTGTAAAAATACGTAAAGGCAATTCTTCTGTTTGGCTAGTTAATTGATAGCCTTGATCAACGATAACGCGAAGAGAGTAAGTTTCCAAGACCTGATTACACTGCTTCAATTTTCGAGCAAAAGAAGAGCGACTAATATTGATGGTATCGCAATAATATTCGATGGTTTTGCCAGGATTTTGGATAAACTCATGGAGCAATTGGGTGGTCGTTGACGTTTTTGCCATATCCGTCAGCACGTTTAAATATAAGGACACATTAAAGTTTTCTAAACGATAGCCTAATTTATGCGATGTTTTAATGGTTAAACTTTCGCCCCAACGCTGTTTAATCTCCTCAATATAACGAATAAAAGTAGACTCAGAACTACCAATATATTTTGCAAGTTCTTTTTTAGTCATCCATTTATCAGAAATGGATAAGACACGAATGATTTCTTCCATTTTCCGATAATTTTTTTCTAAAAACCTAATCATATTGTTTCCTCCCAAGTCCTTTACTTTAATGAAACAATCATCGAAACAATAACGCAATTTCAGAAATGAAACCGCTTGGTATGAAAGCTGGTGTGATTTAATGAGCTCCTTCTCTGTATAATAATTATCAGATTAGAATAATGAAATTTTACGTGCTAGGCAATTCTAATTTAACTGTTAATTCATAAAAGAAAGGAGAGAACAGACATTAAATTACTAAAGAAATTTGGGGTTTTCGGCGTAGTCTTTTTACTTGTCTCATCCTATTTCATACCGCTCATTGGCTATGCAGAAACAGCCAAAGAAGTTGAAATTACATCCGCTCAAATGATAACAGATGAGAATGATAAAACGAATATTAATATCGAGTTAAATCTTCTCAACCAAACAGAGCAGCCATTACAACGAGAAATTCAATTGAAAAATGCACAGTTCATGGATACTGCTGTAATTGAAAAAGACGGATATTCTTACCAAGTGACTAATGGTACGCTTTATCTGACTTTGGACGCACAAGTAAAAAAGCCGGTACAGCTTTCGTTAGCTGTTGAGCAAAGTTCGCTTCAAACAGCTCAGCCACCTAAGTTATTGTATGAAAACAACGAATATGATGTTTCAGTTACTTCTGAAAAAATAACAGTAGAGGATTCTGCTAAAGAATCAACTGAACCAGAAAAAATAACTGTACCAGAAAATACGAAAGAAACTAACAAAAATGATTCGGCTCCAGAAAAAACAGAACAGCCGACCGCAACAGAAGAGGTAACCAATCCATTTGCAGAAGCAAGAATGGCGCCAGCTACTTTGAGAGCGAATCTGGCACTGCCTTTAATTGCACCACAATACACGACGGATAATTCTGGGACTTATCCGACAGCTAATTGGCAGCCCACAGGCAATCAAAATGTGTTAAACCATCAAGGGAATAAAGACGGTAGTGCACAATGGGACGGCCAAACGAGTTGGAATGGGGACCCTACTAATCGCACAAATTCTTATATTGAGTATGGCGGTACAGGAGACCAAGCCGATTATGCCATCCGAAAATATGCTAGAGAAACAACAACACCAGGGCTTTTTGATGTATATCTTAATGTGCGTGGGAATGTTCAGAAAGAAATCACGCCATTGGATTTGGTCTTAGTCGTTGACTGGTCCGGTAGTATGAATGAAAACAATCGGATTGGTGAAGTTCAAAAAGGAGTGAACCGTTTTGTTGATACATTGGCAGATAGCGGTATTACCAATAACATCAACATGGGCTATGTTGGCTACTCAAGTGACGGTTATAATAACAACGCCATTCAAATGGGGCCGTTTGATACAGTCAAAAATCCAATTAAAAATATTACGCCAAGTAGCACTAGAGGAGGAACTTTCACTCAAAAAGCATTAAGAGATGCTGGTGATATGTTAGCAACGCCAAATGGACATAAGAAAGTCATTGTACTTTTAACGGATGGCGTCCCAACCTTCTCTTATAAAGTGAGTCGAGTTCAAACAGAGGCGGATGGTCGCTTTTACGGGACACAATTTACGAATCGACAAGATCAACCAGGTAGCACTTCTTATATCTCTGGTAGCTATAATGCGCCAGATCAAAACAATATCAATAAACGGATTAACAGTACGTTTATCGCCACGATAGGTGAGGCAATGGCCTTAAAACAACGTGGGATTGAAATACATGGATTGGGCATTCAATTGCAAAGCGATCCACGAGCTAATTTATCTAAACAACAAGTTGAAGATAAAATGCGTGAGATGGTGTCAGCCGATGAAAATGGAGACCTTTATTATGAATCCGCGGATTATGCACCAGACATTTCTGATTATTTAGCGAAAAAAGCCGTTCAGATTTCAGGAACGGTTGTAAACGGAAAAGTAGTTGATCCAATTGCTGAACCTTTTAAATACGAGCCAAATACATTATCAATGAAAAGTGTGGGTCCTGTTCAGGTTCAAACATTACCAGAAGTGTCGCTAACAGGCACTACAATTAATAGTAATGAGATTTATTTGGGTAAAGGGCAAGAAATTCAAATTCATTATCAAGTACGTATTCAAACAGAGTCAGAAAACTTCAAACCTGATTTTTGGTATCAAATGAATGGTCGGACAACGTTTCAGCCATTAGCCACGGCCCCTGAAAAAGTTGATTTTGGGGTTCCTTCGGGAAAAGCACCTGGCGTGAAGTTAAACGTGAAAAAAATCTGGGAAGAGTATGATCAAGACCCGACAAGTCGGCCAGATAATGTGATTTATGAAATTAGTAGAAAGCAAGTAACTGACACAGCCAACTGGCAAACTGGGTATATTAAATTATCAAAACCAGAAAATGATACCAGCAATAGTTGGGAGCGCAAAAATGTAACCCAACTTTCCAAAACCGCGGATGAAAGCTATCAAGAAGTTCTTGGGCTTCCCCAATACAACAATCAAGGACAAGCTTTCAATTATCAAACAACCCGTGAATTAGCAGTTCCTGGTTACAGTCAAGAAAAAATCGACGATACTACTTGGAAAAACACGAAGCAGTTCAAGCCATTAGATTTAAAAGTAATCAAAAATTCTTCCTCAGGTGAGAAAAACTTAGTGGGAGCCGTCTTTGAATTGAGTGGTAAAAATGTTCAAACAACATTAGTGGACAATAAAGATGGTAGCTATTCCTTGCCAAAAGATGTGCGCCTACAAAAAGGGGAACGCTATACATTAACTGAAGTAAAAGCACCTGCAGGACATGAGTTAGGCAAGAAAACGACTTGGCAAATTGAGGTGAGTGAGCAAGGCAAAGTAAGCATCGATGGACAAGAAGTGACCACCACAAATCAAGTTATTCCATTGGAAATTGAAAATAAATTTTCTTCTTTGCCAATCAGAATTAGAAAATACACCATGCAAAATGGCAAACAAGTGAACTTAGCAGAGGCGACTTTTGCGTTGCAAAGAAAAAATGCTCAAGGAAGTTACCAAACTGTGGCAACTCAAAAAACAGATACTACAGGATTGAGCTATTTTAAAATTAGTGAACCTGGTGAGTATCGAATGGTGGAACAATCAGGACCATTAGGCTACGACACTCTTGCTGGAAATTATGAATTTACTGTTGATAAATATGGGAAAATTCACTATGCAGGCAAAAATATTGAAGAAAATGCGCCAGAATGGACACTGACACATCAAAATCATTTGAAACCTTTTGACTTAATGGTTCATAAAAAAGCCGATAATCAGACGCCACTTAAAGGAGCGAAATTCCGTTTAACAGGACCAGATACGGATATTGAATTACCAAAAGATGGCAAAGAAACGGATACTTTTGTTTTTGAAAACTTAAAACCAGGGAAATATGTCCTAACAGAAACCTTTACGCCAGAAGGATATCAGGGGTTAAAAGAACCAATCGAATTAATAATTCGCGAAGATGGTTCAGTCACGATAGATGGGGAAAAAGTAGCAGATGTTTTAATTTCTGGAGAGAAGAATAATCAAATTACTTTAGATGTTACTAACCAAGCAAAGGTTCCTTTACCTGAAACTGGTGGCATAGGACGCTTGTGGTTTTACTTGATAGCGATTAGTACATTCGTGATAGCGGGTGTTTATCTCTTTATTAGACGACCAGAAGGGAGTGTGTAATCGATGAAAAACGCACGTTGGTTAAGTATTTGCGTCATGCTACTCGCTCTTTTCGGGTTTTCACAGCAAGCATTAGCAGAAGCATCGCAAGCAAGCGTTCAAGTTACGTTGCACAAATTATTGTTCCCTGATGGTCAATTACCAGAACAGCAGCAAAACACAGGGGAAGAGGGAACGCTGCTTCAAAATTATCGGGGCTTAAATGACGTCATTTATCAAGTCTATGATGTGACGGATCCGTTTTATCAGCTTCGTTCTGAAGGAAAAACGGTCCAAGAGGCACAGCGTCAATTAGCAGAAACCGGTGCAATGAATAGAAAACCGATCGCAGAAGATAAAACACAGACAATAAATGGAGAAGATGGAGTGGTTTCTTTTTCATTAGCTAGCAAAGATTCGCAGCAACGAGATAAAGCCTATTTATTTGTTGAAGCGGAAGCACCGGAAGTGGTAAAGGAAAAAGCTAGTAACCTAGTAGTGATTTTGCCTGTTCAAGATCCACAAGGGCAATCGTTAACGCATATTCATTTATATCCAAAAAATGAAGAAAATGCCTATGACTTACCACCACTTGAAAAAACGGTACTCGATAAGCAACAAGGCTTTAATCAAGGAGAGCACATTAACTATCAGTTAACGACTCAGATTCCAGCGAATATTTTAGGATATCAGGAATTCCGTTTGTCAGATAAGGCGGATACAACGTTGACACTTTTACCAGAATCAATTGAGGTAAAAGTGGCTGGAAAAACAGTTACTACAGGTTACACACTGACGACGCAAAAGCATGGATTTACGCTTGATTTTTCAATTAAAGACTTACAAAACTTTGCAAATCAAACAATGACTGTGTCGTATCAAATGCGTTTAGAAAAGACCGCTGAACCAGACACTGCGATTAACAACGAAGGACAATTAGTCACGGACAAGCATACCTTGACTAAAAGAGCCGCAGTTCGTACAGGCGGCAAGTCTTTTGTCAAAGTTGATAGTGAAAATGCGAAAATCACCTTGCCAGAGGCTGCTTTTATCGTCAAAAATCAAGCGGGGGAATACCTCAATGAAACAGCAAACGGGTATCGTTGGCAAAAAGAAAAAGCATTAGCTAAAAAATTCACGTCTAATCAAGCCGGTGAATTTTCAGTTAAAGGCTTAAAAGATGGCCAGTACTTCTTAGAAGAAATCTCTGCACCAAAAGGTTATCTTCTGAATCAAACAGAAATTCCTTTTACGGTGGAAAAAAATTCTTATGCAACGAACGGACAACGAACAGCACCGTTACATGTAATCAATAAAAAAGTAAAAGAGTCAGGCTTCTTACCAAAAACAAATGAAGAACGTTCTATTTGGTTGACGATTGCAGGCCTGCTAATCATTGGGATGGTAGTCATTTGGCTATTTTATCAAAAACAAAAAAGAGGAGAGAGAAAATGAAGCAATTAAAAAAAGTTTGGTACACCGTTAGTACCTTGTTACTAATTTTGCCACTTTTCACGAGTGTATTAGGGACAACAACTGCATTTGCAGAAGAAAATGGGGAGAGCGCACAGCTCGTGATTCACAAAAAGAAAATGACGGATTTACCAGATCCGCTTATTCAAAATAGCGGGAAAGAAATGAGCGAGTTTGATAAATATCAAGGACTGGCAGATGTGACGTTTAGTATTTATAACGTGACGAGCGAATTTTACGAGCAACGAGCGGCAGGCGCAAGCGTCGATGCAGCTAAACAAGCTGTCCAAAGTTTAACTCCTGGGAAACCTGTTGCTCAAGGAACCACCGATGCAAATGGGAATGTCACTGTTCAGTTACCTAAAAAACAAAATGGTAAAGATGCAGTGTATACCATTAAAGAAGAACCAAAAGAGGGTGTAGTTGCTGCTACGAATATGGTGGTGGCGTTCCCAGTTTACGAAATGATCAAGCAAGCAGATGGTTCCTATAAATATGGAACAGAAGAATTAGCGATTGTTCATATTTATCCTAAAAATGTGGTAGCCAATGATGGTAGTTTACATGTGAAAAAAGTAGGAACTGCTGAAAATGAAGGATTAAATGGTGCAGAATTTGTTATTTCCAAAAGCGAAGGCTCACCAGGCACAGTAAAATATATCCAAGGAGTCAAAGATGGATTATATACATGGACAACGGATAAAGAACAAGCAAAACGCTTTATTACTGGGAAAAGTTATGAAATTGGCGAAAATGATTTCACAGAAGCAGAGAATGGAACGGGAGAATTAACAGTTAAAAATCTTGAGGTTGGTTCGTATATTTTAGAAGAAGTAAAAGCTCCAAATAATGCAGAATTAATTGAAAATCAAACAAAAACACCATTTACAATTGAAGCAAACAATCAAACACCTGTTGAAAAAACAGTCAAAAATGATACCTCTAAAGTTGATAAAACAACACCAAACTTAGATGGTAAAGATGTGGCAATTGGCGAAAAAATTAAATATCAAATTTCTGTAAATATTCCATTGGGGATTGCAGACAAAGAAGGCGACGCTAATAAATACGTCAAATTCAATTTAGTTGATAAACATGATGCAGCCTTAACTTTTGATAACGTGACTTCTGGAGAGTATGCCTATGCGTTATATGATGGGGATACAATGATCGCTCCTGAAAATTACCAAGTGACTGAACAAGCAAATGGCTTCACTGTCGCCGTTAATCCAGCGTATATTCCTACGCTAACACCAGGCGGCACACTAAAATTCGTTTACTTTATGCATTTAAATGAAAAAGCAGATCCTACGAAAGGCTTTAAAAATGAGGCGAATGTTGATAACGGTCATACCGACGACCAAACACCACCAACTGTTGAAGTTGTGACAGGTGGGAAACGTTTCATTAAAGTCGATGGCGATGTGACAGCGACACAAGCCTTGGCGGGAGCTTCCTTTGTCGTTCGTGATCAAAATAGTGACACAGCAAATTATTTGAAAATCGATGAAACAACGAAAGCAGCAACTTGGGTGAAAACAAAAGCTGAAGCAACTACTTTTACAACAACGGCTGATGGATTAGTTGATATCACAGGGCTTAAATACGGTACCTATTATTTAGAAGAAACTGTAGCTCCTGATGATTATGTCTTGTTAACAAATCGGATTGAATTTGTGGTCAATGAACAATCATATGGCACAACAGAAAACCTAGTTTCACCAGAAAAAGTACCAAACAAACACAAAGGTACCTTACCTTCAACAGGTGGCAAAGGAATCTACGTTTACTTAGGAAGTGGCGCAGTCTTGCTACTTATTGCAGGAGTCTACTTTGCTAGACGTAGAAAAGAAAATGCTTAATTTCTAGCATCACCGAAGAAATTTTTAGAAAAACAAAGAGCCTGGGCCAATCACTGTCCCAGGCTTTCATGCTTTATTTTTAAGGAGGAAGCAATGAAGTCAAAAAAGAAACGTCGTATCATTGATGGTTTTATGATTCTTTTACTGATTATTGGAATAGGTGCATTTGCGTATCCTTTTGTTAGCGATGCATTAAATAACTATCTGGATCAACAAATTATCGCTCATTATCAAGCAAAAGCAAGCCAAGAAAACACCAAAGAAATGGCTGAACTTCAAGAAAAAATGGAAAAGAAAAACCAAGAATTAGCGAAAAAAGGCAGCAATCCTGGATTAGATCCTTTTTCTGAAACGCAAAAAACAACGAAAAAACCAGACAAATCCTATTTTGAAAGTCATACGATTGGTGTTTTAACCATTCCAAAAATAAATGTCCGTTTACCAATTTTTGATAAAACGAATGCATTGCTATTGGAAAAAGGAAGCTCCTTGTTAGAAGGAACCTCCTATCCTACAGGTGGTACGAATACACATGCGGTCATTTCAGGCCATCGTGGTCTCCCTCAAGCCAAATTATTTACAGATTTGCCAGAATTAAAAAAAGGCGATGAATTTTATATCGAAGTCAATGGGAAGACGCTTGCTTATCAAGTAGATCAAATAAAAACCGTTGAACCAACTGATACAAAAGATTTACACATTGAGTCTGGCCAAGATCTCGTCACTTTATTAACTTGCACACCGTATATGATAAACAGTCATCGGTTATTAGTTCGAGGACATCGTATCCCATATCAACCAGAAAAAGCAGCAGCGGGGATGAAAAAAGTGGCACAACAACAAAATTTACTATTATGGACATTACTTTTAATTGCCTGTGCGTTAATTATTAGCGGCTTCATTATCTGGTACAAGCGACGGAAAAAGACGACCAGAAAACCAAAGTAGTATGACGAAAAGGCTAAACATACTAAAAAAAAGAGTAAAAAAATAGCTTTTCAATTTTTAATCCTCCTTATCGTGCATAATTGAACCAGAGAAACAGAAGTATTAATGAAATAACTAAAAGAGCAAGCCCTGAATAAAAAGCGACAAAGGGCCAATCAATCGACTGTTTAAATTCCTGCCAAGTTTGGATTTTTCTGTTTTTTTTCGCGCTTATCCTCAATCGTTAGTAAATAATTCAATAGTAAGAGGAGCAGCAACACCGTGAAATCATTTGTGGTAAAAAGCACATGTAAAAATAGAATGACAAAGACAACACGGGATAACACTCGATTCCGCAAAATTAAAAATAACTTAGCACGCATAATAAACCACCATTTCTTATCAGAGATAATGAATCTGTTTTTGTCTACTCTTTAGTTATATCATAAAATTCTTAATAATGAAAAAATGATTCGATAAAATAATTGAAAAAAAGTTTTTTTCCTGAATCATTATTTTCGTAAATAAAGAATAAACGTGTTACTCTTGGCTTATCAAATTTGGAAGGAGTGTTAAAAATGAAATATCTGGATATTATTGCTTTAATTTTATTGATTGTCGGAGGTTTAAACTGGTTATTAGTTGGTGCATTTAATTTTGATTTAGTTGCAACAATTAGTGGCGGTGCAACCACACCATTAGCAAAAATTATCTATATTATTGTCGGAATTTGTGCGATTTATTCTATTAAGTTTTTAGCTCCTTTGTTCCGCGAACCATAGGATTGATTTAAAAGATTTAGATAACGTGAAGTTATTTTGACTTAGCAATTGAGAGTTTCCTTGAGAAAGGGGACTCTTTTTTTATTTTCTATATTCGTTTCAGAAGGTTTAGACAAGCTCAAAAAATATTTCAAGAGAGCTGCGTTGTTTTCAAAATAGAACCTAGCATTACCTCGAACGTACCTCAAATAACCTGTGTCTTTTTTTGAATCATTAGTTCAAATTGATGTGATCACTAGTGAGAAAAATCAGCTCTAGGATATATAGGAAAATATAAGCATCAAATAGGGATTTTGATGATAAATTATCTTTTTCCTTGTTATGATCATAACAAGGAAAAGAAAGTAGGGATTTATTTATGGAATTACAGGTGACAAAAAAGGCTAAATTTTTTTGTTTGGCGATGGCATTACTAATGACATTAGGTATTTTTATCAGCGCTGGTACAAGTGTTTATGCATCTGACCAGCTAGAGGATTCAGAAGTTGAGGCTGTAGCAAAAGGACTGGAAGAAATGTATGCGAATGGAGTGACGGAAGATAACTTTAAAAACTATGTCAAAAATAATTTTGCTCAGCAAGAGATTTCTTCAGTTGAGGAAGAATTAAATGTAAATATTTCTGATGCTTCAACAGTAGTTCAAGCACGTTTTAATTGGAATGCATTAGGAAGTTGCGTTGCTAACAAAATCAAAGATGAGTTTTTTGCAATGATTAGTATCAGCGCAATTGTAAAAGCTGCACAAAAGAAAGCCTGGAAAGAATTAGCAGTGACTGTATTACGCTTCGCTAAAGCCAATGGGTTAAAGACGAATGCTATTATTGTGGCTGGACAACTAGCTTTATGGGCAGTTTAATGTGGGCTAAGCTAATGAATTTAAAAGATCATGTTACGGAAATAGTAATTACTTTTATCATCGCTTTTGTGTATACTTGGATAGATTCAGGAGAAATTGAAATCTTAAAAACTCTTTTGATAACAATAATATTTTTAGCCATGTTCTATGCAATACCCAAAATCACCAATAGAAAAAGAAAATGAAGTGGTTTTAGAAAGATAATGTGATAGGAAGTGTAAGAGGAGGTAACGAGCCTTCTCTTGCTTATAGAAAAAAAGAGCTAAAACCTTTATTTTATAAGGTTTTAGCTCTTTTTTGTTTTTCTCTACTTTTCTAAAAATGGAGACGGCGGGAGTCGAACCCGCGTCCAAACATATTGCCACTTAAATCTCTACGTTCATAGACACTCATTTAAAGGTTCGCTTTACAGCGTGCCGAGTGACAGGCATTCTGTATTGCTAGTCTGGTAAGCTCCTCTAAATTTTACAGACGGAAAAATTTAGCGTATCCCACTTCGATTAGGACCCTGACCCGAGCACATGGGCGATGCCGGGAGGATCTTCGCTAGCTGGTTTTTAGGCAGCTAAAGCGAAAGAATTGTTTTCGTTTTTAGCAGTTATATTTAACTGTAACGTTTTAACGTAGCCGTAACCTACGAAACGCAATTCAAGCTCAACTATGCCTGTCGAATCCGTAACGCCCCCGAAATAACATAAGTATCCCTTGATACTTATCAAAGTATAGCATAAATTCCTTGTTTTTTCAAAGAGTAGGATAACACTCTGTTAGATATTCATAAAAAGAGGAAGGATGGACCGTAACTCAGTTCATCCTTCCTCTTTTTATGAAAGTGTGTGGGTATGTTTTGTAATCCATTGTTGCAAACGGATATTCAACCAAAAACCATAAATTCCTAAAGTAATTATAGTTAATAAAAGCCATTTAATCCAATGACCGAATAATTGCATAGCTGTACCGTCAAAATAAAGGCGTTTACCATCAATAACGGTATGCTTGATTTTCCAGTTGTACATCATACAAATTCCCCAAGGTGCGCAAATGCCTAATGTAAAGACAGTAATCAAGGTTGCTAAAATTGAAGTCCCGATATACGTTGCTAAACCACCGTCAAAATATGAATTTTTCATTCTTTTCCTCCTTATCTCATAAACTTTATTATAACAAGAATAAATGGCCTGGGAAACAAAATGAGGATGAAATAAGTATTTTTATTCATTATTGATGTGAAATATGTTATTTATGCAACTCAAACTTAGCAGCATTAGATATTTTGTAACAAATGTTATCTAATGTAACTACCATAATAAAACGTTTTCCTTAGGAAGTGAATTAGAAATTTAAAAAAAAGGCTACTTAAATGAGCATTAATATTGTACGAGACATATCTTTTTGCTATTGTCAACTTCTGAAAAAGACCACTAAGTGGAAAAAATAAGAGAAAAGAAGGGTGAATAATTTTTTATGACAAAAAGTGTAAAATTTTTAGTGTTACTGTTGGTAATGATTCTACCAATTGCGGGGGCGTTATTGATAGGTCCAATTTCGTTTGGCGCCGAATTGAGCAAAAGTCCAATCGTTGACAAAGTAGAATTAGATCACACTACTTTATATCAAGGGGAGATGACCTCCATTAAAGTATCTTTTAGTGACAAAGAAAATCAGAAAATAAAACCTGGCGATACTATTACTTTAACTTTACCAGACGAACTAGTTGGAATGACCGAGAACGATGGCTCACCACGAAAAATCAATTTAAATGGTTTAGGGGAAGTTTTTATCTATAAAGATAATGTTGTAGCAACATTTAATGAAAAAGTTGAATCTTTACATAATGTGAATGGGCATTTTTCTTTCGGGATTAAAACGCTTATCACCAATAGTTCGCAACCGAATGTGATAGAAACGGATTTCGGAACAGCAACGGCGACTCAACGTTTGACGATTGAAGGAGTGACTAACACAGAGACTGGCCAAATTGAGCGAGACTATCCGTTTTTTTATAAAGTAGGCGATTTGGCTGGAGAGTCAAATCAAGTACGTTGGTTTTTAAATGTGAACCTCAATAAATCCGATGTCACTGAAGATATTTCAATTGCGGATCGACAAGGAAGTGGTCAACAATTAAATAAAGAGAGTTTTACATTTGATATTGTGAATGACAAAGAAACTAAATATATTTCACTTGCCGAGTTTGAGCAACAAGGTTATGGCAAAATTGACTTCGTGACAGATAATGACTTTAATTTACGTTTTTATCGGGATAAAGCACGCTTTACTTCCTTTATCGTCCGTTACACTTCGACAATCACAGAAGCAGGCCAACATCAAGCAACATTTGAAAATAGTTATGACATCAATTATCAACTAAACAATCAAGACGCAACGAATGAAAAAAATACATCACAGGTTAAAAATGTTTTTGTAGACGGTGAGGCAAGCGGCAATCAAAATGTGGAAATGCCAACAGAAGAAAGTCTAGACATTCCTTTAGAGACAATAGAAGAATGGGAACCAAAGACACCTACTTCGGAACAGGCAACAGAAACAAGTGAAAAGACAGACACAACAGAAACCGCAGAAAGCAGCCAACCAGAAGTTCATGTCTCACCAACAGAAGAAGAAAATCCAGATGAAAGTGAAACGTTAGGTACAATTGCACCAATCATACCTGAAAAACCAAGTGTGACAACTGAAGAGAATGGCGCAACAGAAACGGCAGAAAGCAGCCAACCAGAAGTTCATGTCTCACCAACAGAAGAAAATCCAGATGAAAGTGAAGCACTAGGCACGATTGAGCCAATCATACCTGAAAAACCAAGTGTGACAACTGAAGAGAATGGCGCAACGGAAACGGCAGAAAGCAGTCAACCAGAAGTTCATGTGTCGCCAACGGAAGAAGAAAATCCAGATGAAAGTGAAACACTAGGCACGATTGCACCAATCATACCTGAAAAACCAAGCGTAACAACTGAAGATAATGGCACAACAGAAACCGCAGAAAGCAGCCAACCAGAAGTTCATGTGTCGCCAACAGAAGAAGAAAATCCAGATGAAAGTGAAACGTTAGGTACAATTGCACCAATCATACCTGAAAAACCAAGCGTAACAACTGAAGAGAATGGCGCAACAGAAACTGCAGAAAGCAGCCAGCCAGAAGTTCATGTCTCACCAACAAAAGAAATTACTACAACTGAGAAAAAACAGCCATCCACAGAAACAACTGTGGAGACAAATAAAACTATTACATCAAAAAATCAACCACAAATACTAAACGCTCCATTAAACACATTGAAAAATGAAGGAAGCCCACAGTTGGCTCCCCAACTGCTTAGTGAACCAATTCAAAAATTAAATGAAGAAAACGGGAAACGAGAACTTCCCAAAACAGGCACAACAAAAACACCGTTTATGCTAATAGCAGGAACACTGGTAAGTACATT
Source organism: Enterococcus sp. AZ120 (assembly GCF_050546165.1). NCBI lineage: Bacteria > Bacillati > Bacillota > Bacilli > Lactobacillales > Enterococcaceae > Enterococcus > Enterococcus sp. AZ120. The sequence continues at coordinate 878,882 of NZ_CP172950.1, forward strand.
TGCCGTTTTAGGTGTAAGTTATCTACAAATCAGAAAGAATTAACAATAGAAAAGCCATCCAGCTTTCGCTGGGGGGCTTTTCTATTATCTGGAGATAAATTGCTGATAGGCGCCAATCAAAAACTATGCTACAGTAAGGTATGTACTGCTCGAAAAGGAGGGAGTAAATGACTAAAAAAATATGGTCGCACTTTCAGAAAAGCTTCACTTGGTACATTTTGATTGGTGTGATTGTTTCATTATGTAGTGCTTTAGCAATTTATTTTTTTCAACAGTTGTTAGATCATTATCAAAAAAGTTTCCAACTAGGGTTGTTAGTAGCGTATGGAACGACAATTATTTTAATTCCGCTATTGTCTTACTGTGAACAGAAACCGAAAGCTTACTTAACTAATGGCATCTATTTCTATTTGAAGAAATTAAGTTTAATAAAAATGAGCAAGATTTCCTATGAAGAATATCTAAAACTGGGAGCGGGAGCTTTACTACAAAAAGTAGAAGTTGGTGCAGCAGCTGGGAGAAATATCCACTTGAATTTTTATGGGCGCTTATTTCGAGAGTTAATTCCAGAGACGTTATTTAATTTATTTTTCATAGCATTGATTGATAAAAAATTATTACCAGCAATTCTAATTGGTTATGTGATTGTATTTATTTTAACCAAAATACTTTTGAAAACGCTACAAAAAATGAAAGAAAAAACACTTATTTCTGAAGAAGCAATGAATGCTACTTTGATACGAGGGATGACAGAACTAGTAACTTTTAGAATTAATCGAAAATATAAAAAAGAGATTGAAAATTACGCGTTAATGGCAGAGGAAAATAGTCAAAATATAACAAAAATGACTATGATCCATGAATTTTTCTTTGGCTTTTTTGCCTTGTTAGTTGCACTTATCAAAGTAAGTATTGTCGTACTTAGTTTTACTAACGTCGTGACGCTAAGTTTAGGTGGACTTGTAGCGATAGTGATGTATATCGATCGAATTTATACGCCGATAGCCATATTTAATGTTTTATTTGTTCAATATAATTTGGATAAAGTAGCCTATCAGCGCTTGGAAGATTTTTATAAAAAAGAAGATGATCCTGACTTAGCGGTTCCAGGCAAAGCGTTACCTGAAATTCAAACAATTTCATTAAAAGAGGTGTGTTTTAGCGTAGATAGTCAAACGATTATGTCCCAACAAAATCGACAATTTTCAATGAACAAAACCTATGGCTTGATTGGAAAAAGTGGGACAGGCAAATCTACCCTGATTAAATTGATTTTAGGATTATTGAAGCCGACAGAGGGGACAGTTTATGTGAATCAATTTCCTCTAACACAATTCAATTTGGAAGATTATTATGAAAAAGTTTTTTATTTATCTCAAGATGTGCCAATATTTCAAGGAACGTTGAAAGAAAATATTGTATTTAATCAAGAAATTTCTGATGAACAAGTAATTGAAGCTATGTATCGTTTTCAGTTGGGGGAACTTTATGAACGGTTACCGGAAGGCTTAAACACTATTGTGAGTGAAAAAGGAATGAATTTTTCTGGTGGTGAAAAACAACGGATTGCTTTCACACGCTTAGCATTTACACAAGCAGAGATCCTTATTTTAGATGAGGCGACTTCTGCATTGGACGAAAAGACCGAAGAAAAAGTGTTACAAGAAGTACAAAAATTTACCCATAATAAGTTGACTATTTTGGTTACTCATCGACCTAAAACCCTGCGATTTGTAGATGAAATTATTGATTTAAATGAGTGAACTTGTTAGCTCTTTGGCGCTTCTTTTGCTACACTTTTTATAAGAATTGAGAGAAAGGGGCAACTGTTGATGAATAATAATGAGCAAGAATTAGCGGAATTTTGGGATGAATTTGCAGAAGAATATGAAGAAATTCAACAAGAATCGCCATTTCCAATTGCTCGAGAATTACGTGATTTCTTGGTCCAAGAAGGCATTTTTCCGTGTCAGACATTTCTGGATATCGCAGGTGGGACGGGACGATATTTACCTTTTTTTCAAGAGCAAGTCACGGAGTATACGCTAGCCGATATTTCTCAGAGAATGTTGGAGATTGCGGAAGCAAAAGCACAAAGCAACGTTGTTTTTCTTCACCAAAGCCAAGAAAGACTGATTGAGACTGGGAAAAAATTTCAAGTCGTTTTTTCAGCGATGAACCCTGCTTTGGATACGCCGGAAAAAGTTAATGCATTGTGCCAATTAAGTGAAGAATGGTGTCTTATATTTCGGCTAGTGGAAGAGCAAGATTCGTTGTTTTCTCCTTTTGAGCAAGAGAGCAACCCGCAGTTAAATTGGATGGCACAATACAAAGCATTTCTAAAAAAAGAACAGCGACCTTTTTTCACAAAAAAATTTTTCTTTGAAGCATCAGAAGCTATTTCAAAAGACTTTTTCCGCAGCTATTTTGAAGAACAATGGTCAGTTCCAATTTTAGAACAACGCGTACAAGAAATTTTTGGTTCTCATGAAATTAAGCAAAATCAGCGTACCATTATTTATGAATTAATTGCGATTCCATGTAAAAAAACAACCAGCGATGACTAATTATCGCTGGTTGTTTTTCGGTTATTTAATTGTGCGAAAGCTTTTTCTGGAATCTCTTTTTTATCAATTTTGACAGGAGATTGGATGATTCTTTTTTTACTAATGGTTGCTTCTATGTAAGCATTTGGTTCCAAAGGTTGAGGATTTTTGTCTGTCCGTTCGTAGTCCATAACTTGCGTTTTTCCATTACTTTTAACAAAAGTTAGTCGATAGTGTAAAGAATATTGGCCATCTATGCTTTTTTGATTGTCATCTACTGTTTGTTTTCGTTCAGGAATTTCTAGAGGAACTTGTGCATAGGCTTTTTCACCCTTATATGTATCTGCATAATAACGATAGCCTGTATAACCACCAACAATGAATAAGCCAATAAATAAAATAGCGCCGATTTTTTTCATTTTTTCTCCTCCTAACAATTTACAAAAATAGCATAGCAAAAGAAGAAGGAGATGGAACATCGAAAAAACGAACAGTTATCTTACAAAACTGTTCGTTTTTTTTGGTCTATTTAGCTTTCATCAGAGAGTAGAAAGGAATCATTTTTCTTACGATAACTAAAGAAAATAACAAAGTACAGTAGGCCTGTTAAAAGAGTGACGCCTAACGAATTTGTAAATAAGATGCCAATAAAGATGAGACCTAAAATGATTAACGCAAGGAGATTAATACTTTTTTCAAAGAGAGACCCTCGTTTTAAAGACAGAACAAACGCCGCAGCGCTAATTAAAATCCAAATTAGCAAGACAGTGTAAGAGAGAGAACCGGCTAAGTAACCAAATAATTCATCGCCAACAAAATAAGAAAGAATAACGCCCAGATATAAAACACTGGCGCAGAAGAAAACTGAACGTTGAGGTACTTGGTGCTTGTTTAAAACCGCTAGTTTACTCATGGGTCCTTTTTTATCTTTTAAGCGAAAATATAAAAGGCGAGAAGAGGCGTATACCCCAGAATTAATAGAAGAAAACAAGGCTAAAATAATCACAAAATTTACGATGTCAGCAGCAAAAGGAATATTCATTTTTTCAAAAACCATAACAAATGGACTCACCGTTGTGCCTGCTAATGTATTCCAAGGGAAAATAATCAAAAGTAAGAATAATGGAATGATATAGAAGGAAATAATCCGTCCCATCACACCACGAATCGCTTTAGGAATGGCTTTTTTAGGATCATCTGCTTCACTGACAGTAATCGCGATTAATTCTGAACCGCCATAAGAATAAATAACTACTAATAAAGAATTAACAATACCTTTCATGCCATGTGGGGCGAAGCCACCATGCTTGGTGATACTTTGTAAAGTAGGGAAGACACCACTGCCTAGCATTTGTTGTCCCACCAGATAAACACCAAAAATAATTAACAAAATGATGACACTAATTTTAGCAAACGCCAACCAATATTCTGTTTCTGCAAATAAACGAACCGAGTAAAGATTAATGAGCGTCGTTAAAATAGCTAAAATGAAAACAAAAAACCAAGCAGGAATATTAGGAAACCAAAGTTGTAAAAAGGAAGCTGCGGCAACCGCTTCTGCGATAATATTAATTGTCCACATGGAATAATAAACCCAATCAATAAAATCAGCAGAATGTGCACCTAAAAATGGTCGAACTAAGCCAGACAAACCATGATGTGTGTCTCCGCCATCTAAAACAAGTTTTCCTAAACCACTCATGACGATGAAGAGAACAGCACCGCCAATTAGAAAGGCGATTAAAACAGAAGGACCAGCAATACCAATTGCTTCGCCACTTCCTTTAAAAAGACCTGCGCCAATCGCTCCCCCTAAGGCTAACATCGTAATGTGGCGCGAGCTTAATTGTTTTTTTAAGGTTGTTTGTTGTGTTTCACTCATAGGATTCTCCTTTAATTGAAAAAAATAATATGAAAATAACTTTCTTTATTATATACAATTTTCTGACAATTACAACTATTCTGTCAATGAAAATGAAAAAATAAGTGAAAAATATTATGAAAATAAAAAAATCGAGCAATTTAAGTGATTAAAATCGCTCAATTTTTTTATTAATTTTTATTTTTTAATAGAGTCATAATTGTTAATGGAACAGTAATGACTACATAGCCGATGATACTAGCCACTACTAAATAAGCTATAGGACTCGAGAAATTAAATAAGTCCGTTAAAAGTATTGCGACAATCATTGAAATAGCATAACAAATGAATAATTGAATAAACCGCTTTGCAGACAAAAAATCACCTCTTCCTAATTAGTTAAAGTCTCTTTTCAATCATTTAGTATACACCTGAAAAGAAGAATAAACTATCATTAATTAAAAGAAAAAGTGAAACAACTAGCGGATTTTTTGTTCAGCTGATTATCTTAAGAATTAGAAAATGGGACATAAGTCATCTCGACTTATGTCCCATTTTCATTTATGACGTTGGCTTCGTGTAAATTGAGAAGTCTCGTCCTCTCTAGTGGTTGGTTTCTGTGTTCGTTGTACGGCTTGCTTTTCCGGCTCGCTCTTTTTTGCAACATCAGTCACAACATTTGGCTTCTGAGAAGGGGGAACAGTTGTTTTTTTGTTTAAAGTTGGCGTAGTTCTTTTTGTTTCTTTCTTTTGTTTCTTTTTATTATTTTTATCATTTCCAGTGACTGTCAAATAGATAATCAGAAAAATCATTAGGATCGTTGCAACAATTAATAGAATAAACATGTTAAATGAAATGAACATGCATGGCCCTCGTTTCTCGTTTTTTCTTAGTTTACCAAAATTTCAAAATTTCGTCACTCTTTTCTTCAGAAAAAACGAATTTCAAAGGGGTTAAAAGAAACTTTTATAAAAAAGCCTCCTTTTTTGTGTGAAAATGCACAAAATTTCTGGAATCGTTTGCTGTTAAAACCAGATACTGGTAAAATAATTATTGTATAAGAATCATTTTAAAAAACGATTTTTGTTACAAATAACGTATTTGTTGAAAAGGCACTGTGAAGTAGTTAGAGACGACAGCCAAGTGACTTTTAATGACAGCCGCCCAATTAATTTCATGGAGCCTTTTCGTAGAAAACGAGGAGGTTATTTTGCGTGAAAGTGAGTATATTTTCGACATGCGTGGTGGATTTACTTTTTCCAAATGTAGGGCAAGCAATGGTAGAGGTTTTGGAACGGTATGGCTGTGAAACGGTTTTACCAACAAGCCAAACGTGTTGTGGTCAGCCAACGTACAATAGTGGCTATGTGACAGAGAGCACGACAACGCTTAAGAATCAAATTGATAGTTTTGACGGTGCCGATTATGTGGTGGGACCTGCGGGGTCTTGTGTCGGCATGATGAAAGAATACCACAAATTTTTAGCAGATGATCCTATTTATGGACCAAAAGCACAACGTTTAGCTGAGCGAACTTACGAGTTTAGTCAGTTTCTTTATCGTGTCTTAGGGGTCAAAGATGTTGGCGCAACGTTACATGGGAAAGCCACTTATCATCGTTCTTGTCATATGACGCGAATTTTAAATGAACGAGAATCACCCTTTGTTTTGTTGGATCATGTGAAAGGATTAGAAATGATTCCTTTAGGACATCTTGAAAATTGTTGCGGATTTGGCGGAACGTTTTCAGTGAAAATGCCAGCTATTTCTGAACAAATGGTGACGGAAAAAATGAACGATGTGATTGATACAGGCGCAGAAATTTTAATTAGTGCGGATATGGGTTGCCTGATGAATATCGGGGGTAAATTCAATCGTGATGGGAAAAAGATTAAGATTATGCATATTGCAGAAGTCCTTAATCACGAAGTGGATGAAGCACGCATGGACCAACCACAAATCATATCGGTAGGGTAAGGGGGAAGAACTGTGGGATTATCAACGAGCAATAAGCCGTTAAGTGAACGAATTGAAGAAAGTAAAAAAGATGTGTTTATGCAAAAGGCTGTCGCCAAAGCACAAGATGCCCAATGGGAGAAACGAGAAGGTGCGCGGGAAGCTTTAGGCAATTGGCCACAATGGCGTGAACTGGGAGAACAAATTCGCCAACATACAATTCAATATCTGCCTGACTATTTAGAAGAGTTCAGTGATAACGTCGCCAAACGAGGTGGCAAAGTCTTTTTTGCTCAAACCGCCGAAGAGGCCAATGAATATGTGAAACAAGTGGTTCTAGAAAAAAAGGCGAAAAAAATTGTGAAATCTAAATCAATGGTGACGACCGAAGTCGATATTGATCCAATGTTATTGGGATTAGACGATGTCAGTGTGATGGAAACAGACTTGGCGGAATTCATTTTACAAATGGATGACTGGGATGAGCCGTCACATATTGTTTTCCCAAGTATTCATAAAAATCGCGAACAGATTCGTCAGGTTTTTGCGAAAAAATTAGGGTATCAAGGAGATAATGACCCGGTAAATTTGGCACGCTGTGCACGAGAAGTGATGCGCAAATTCTTTTTGGAAGCGGAGATTGGCATTACAGGTTGTAATTTCGCTATTGCGGATAGCGGCTTAATTAACTTAAATACAAATGAAGGAAATGCTGATTTGACCATCAGTATTCCTAAGACACAAATCGTGTTAATGGGAATGGAAAGAATCGTACCAACAATGCGTGAAGCAGAGGTTTTAGATAACCTTTTAGCCAGAAGTGCCGTTGGTCAAAATTTAACAACGTATGTGACGTTTGCTGGGCAAAAAAATGCGGATGAATCCGATGGACCAGAAGAATTTCACGTGGTCATTTTGGATAACGGGCGTTCAAAAGCGTTAGGAACAGCCTTTCAGCCAGTCTTACAGTGTATTCGTTGTGGGTCTTGTCTGAACGTTTGTCCGGTCTATCGCCATATTGGTGGGCACGGTTATGGCTCTATTTATCCAGGCCCAATTGGTGCTGTGCTTTCTCCAATTTTAGGTGGATATAAACAGTTTGGGGAATTGCCTTATGCGTCTAGTCTTTGTGGGGCATGTACGGAAACGTGTCCTGTGAAAATTCCATTGCACGAATTATTAATTGAACATCGTAAAGTGATGACCGATGATCTGAAAATGAAACACGGATTTGAAGATTTCCAAATGCGTATGGTAGGTAAAGCCACTGGTTCACCAGCAATGTTTAAAGCAGCCATGAAAGTCGATCATGCTGCAGCGGGCATTTTAAGTAAACAAAAAGAAATTACTGTTGAAAACATGTATAATCATGGGGGCTACCTTGATAAAGGACCAGGGTTAGTAAAAGGTTGGACCGATGTTCGTGATTTGCCAAGACCACCAAAATCTTCAGAAAACTTCAGAAGTTGGTTCAAAAAACATCAAGAAGGTGAAAAAAATGACTAACGAAGCGATTCAAAATCGAGAACCTTTTTTACAAAATCTACGAGAAAAATTAGGCGTAGAAAAACAGCCTGTTTCGGCCCATCCATTTGAGCCAATTAATCATTTACCAGAAGAACAGTTGGCAGATAAAACACCAGCAGAGCTATTAACAATTGTGAAAGAGCGTGTGGAAACGATTCACACGAACTTAGTGGAAACCACACAAGAAAATTTACTGACGACGATTCAGCAAATTGTTGCTGAGTTTGGTGGGGGCAATCTTTTATTGCCAACAGATGCACGTTTTGAAGCCTATGGATTAGCTGATTTAGCTAAGTCATTAGAGGCTGTTTCTGTTAAGCAATGGCAACCTGGAAGTGAGCAACGAGAAGCGAATATTCAAACAGCCGCTCAGGCAAATATCGCGATTGCCTTTGCTGAGTTTTTACTAGCTGAATCAGGAACGATTGTGGTGGAGTCCAATGCGGGGCAAGGCAGAGCTTTACACTTTTTACCGAAGCATTACATTTCAATTATACCGTTTAGCAAACTCGTTCCACGTTCGACTCAGCCAGCAGCTTTTTATACAGAAAAAATAGAAAAAGGTGAAAAAATCGGCTCAGCGATTCACTTTATTTCAGGGCCTTCTAATTCAGGAGATATTGAAATGCAACTGGTTGTCGGGTTGCATGGTCCTTTAGAAGTTTGTTACGTGGTTGTGATGGATCGCTAAAACGCTAGAAGCATAATCAATTCAGCCCTTTTTAGAATTGATTATGCTTTTTTTATGAGCAGGATCAAAAAAGTAAGAATCAAATTTGAAAGAAATACGTTTTTTTTCTGACCATTTTGTAAAAAAAGCGTACATAAAAATTAATTGGGTGTTAAGCACTATAGGATTGATTTACTTTGTGGTAGAATATGAGACATAAGATAATAAGGTTTTTGGAGGAATGAGTTTGAAATCAAAAGAATTAATTAAAACAGTCGTCTTTTTTGCCTGTTTAGCTTTGGGTCTGTTTTTACTGAGACAATTTGTATTTACGCCTGTCGTAGTGAGAGGTCATTCAATGGATCCAACGTTAGCAGATGGTGAACGGGTAATTACGTTAAAAAACACAGAAATTAATCGTTTCGATATTATTACTTTCCCAGCGCCAGATGAACCAGATAAAAATTATATTAAACGTGTGATTGGTTTACCTGGAGATACAATTGCGTACAAGGATGATACGTTGTACATCAATGGAAAAGAAGTTGACGAACCCTATTTAGATGAATTTAAAAAAGCCTTAACAGATGGTCAACCTTTGACAGGCGATTTTTCATTAAAAGAAAAAGTACCAGCAGATAGCTACTTTGTTTTAGGTGATAATCGACGGAATTCAAAAGACGGTCGTGTCATTGGTTTTATTCATAAAAAAGATATTTTGGGTGAAGTGAAATTTGTGATGTGGCCATTCTCACGGTTTGGTCCAATACCAGAAGTGTCAAAACAATAAAAGAGACAATGAGTAAAAGAGAAGGACGGAAATGTGTAAAAACAAACACATGTTTCCGTCCTTCTTTTGTGGTAAAATAAAGGCAGTGCAAAGGAAAAGGATGTGAAACCATGAGTGTGCAGTTTATTAGAGGAACCGCCGTGGCAGACTTAGAAGCGCCACTTATACAGGCGACAAAACAATGGCTAGAGGAAGACGCACAGCATGAAGTATTCTATTTAGTCCCGAACCATATTAAGTTTGAGCAAGAAATTCAAGTCTTGCAAAAGTTACGTCAATTACAGACAACTACGTCTGATTCAATAACCAGTACCCGTCTGCAGGTTTTTAGTTTTTATCGTTTGGCTTGGTACTATTTACAACATACACCTTTTTACTCGGCAGATGTTTTATCTGATGCAGGCGCTGCGATGATTTTCCGCAAAATTTTAGTAGAAGCAGAAGAAGAGTTACAAATTTTTAGAGGTGAAATTAACAAGCCTGGCTTTATTCAGCAACTATTTCAGCTTTATCAAGAAATGCGCGAAGGCAATATTGAAATTGCGGAGCTTTATCCATTTTTAGAAAAACAAACGGAGAACCCTAAAGGACAAGATTTACAACTTAAGTTTCAAGATTTAACGTTAATTTTTACGCGATTCCAATTGCAAATGAGTCAGTATGGCTATGAATCAGCGGAGATTATTCAACATTTAAGCGAGTATTTACAAACGGTTGATTTGTCGAATGTTCAATTCGTTATTTCAGGCTATCAGCAGTTTACTGCCAGAGAATTAAAGTTGATTGAAGTGCTAATGGCGCAAGCAGGTTCTGTGAAAGTAGCCCTTTTATTGGACAAACAATATCCGCATGACTTACCTGATCCGCGGTCGTTATTTTATGAAGCGGGACAAACCTATCATCAGCTTTATCAACTAGCAAGACAGAAGCAAATCCCGATTCTTTCAGATTATGTGGAAAAGAAAGAGGTATTAATTACAAACCCAGACTTGCAAGGATTAAATGATTATTGGATTCAATCGCAAGAACACCTGCCTCCATTAAGCACAACTGACTGGAGTGGCGATGGCTTATTTCTGTGGCGTGCTGAAAACGTTAAAGAAGAATTAACACATGTTGCAACCGAAATTCGCCGTTTAGTGGTGGAAGAAGGGTATCGGTACAAAGAAATTCAGGTGTTGACTCGTGATTTAGATTGTTATGAAAATTTATTAGAACCGATTTTTGCGGAACACGAGATTCCTGTTTATGTCGACCGAGATATGGCTATGGATCGGCATCCTTTAGTCGAATGGATTGAATCTTTATTTGCTATTCATTCGTACAATTATCGTTATCGCGATGTGCTCCGTTTTTTGAGAACGGAATTATTTATGCCAATGAATCAACTCGCTACTTCTGAAGAAAGCTTGACTGATTGGTTAAACCAACGGAACGCTTGGCGCAGAAAAGTTGATATTACCGAAAATGTAGTCCTGGCATACGGCTATGAAGGTTATTATTGGTCGCAAGAAAAAGATTGGGAATTTATTCGGTATGATTTTGAAGCGGAAGAGCAAGAAGATGTCGCTACGATGGAAGAAGAGTCAAATGCGATTCGTCAATCGCTTCAACGGCTGTTACCTAGTTACTTTCAAGCAATGATAAGTGCCAAAACTGGTTTGGAAGCAGCGACCGTCTTCTATCACTTTTTACTGCAAAGTGGTGTGGCAACACAATTAAAAATGTGGCGCTTACAAGCTATCGAAGCAGGTCAACTAGAAACAGCTCGTAACCATGAACAGACTTGGGATGCATTGATGTCATTACTAGATGAATACGTCACTGTTTACGGAGAAAGTTCGTTTGATTTTACAACGTTTCAAGAAATATTTGTTAGTGGCTTGGAAGGTTTGCACTATAGTAAAGTGCCGACAGCGATTGACCAAGTACAAGTTCGCGCAATGGATTTAACTCGACCTGGCGCTGCCAAGGTTACTTTTGCTATTGGGATGACGGAAGAAATTTTTCCACAAAAGATTGAAAATAAAACACTATTGTCTGATGAAGAACGTCAGACAATCAATGATACTTTAACGGAAAACCAATATTTACGTGGGACAACCGGACGCAAAATTGCGCAAGAACCTTATGTTGCGTATCTCGTCTTTTCTTCAGCGCGAGAACGGTTATATTTAACCTATCCAAGTGTTAAAGACACCGCTCAAGAAGTCAAACCGTCTCCTTATTTTAAAAATATCCAAAAAGATTTAAACTTGCCCGTTTTTGAAAAAAATGAAACAACCATTTTCGATGATGAAACGACCAGTTTAGCCCATATTAGTACGTATCGGACGTTAATCGGTGAATTAACGCGTTTGAAAAGACAACGGAAAGAAACACAAGAAGGATTGTTGCCTTTCTGGTTAAATATGGAAAAAGCGCTAATGAACCAATCAATTGCGCCGCTAGCCAAGCAAGTTTTCGAAAGTTTAACGCATCAAAATATTCCTGAAAAGATTGATGAGGTCTTAGCAGAACCTTTATATGGTAAAGATATTTATACATCCGTTTCTCGGATGGAGAGTTTTTATCGGTGTCAATATCAATACTTTTCTCGCTATGGCTTACGTTTGAAAGAAAGAGATGTCTTTGGGCTTTCGCCAGCAGCTACAGGGGAATTTTTCCATGAAGCATTGGATCAGTTCTTTAAATTATTGATTATGAATCAACGGAACTTATCTGAATTAACCGATCAGGAAGTCAATTTATTGGCGGAGGAAGTGCTAAATAGTATTTTAGGGGATGCGCGTTTTTCTGTATTAACGACCTCTAGTCGCATGAACTATATTCGCTATCAATTGAGTCAAACAATTAAAAAAGTCAGTTGGGCGCTGAAACGTCAAAGCCAACGAAGTGGCATGACGACTGTTCAAACGGAAGTGTTATTTGGCCAAATTGCCGCTAAAAAAGGAATTTCTGGTTTGGAATTACCATTAAAAAATCAAGGGAAGATTCATGTTCGGGGGAAAATCGACCGGATTGATCAATTGGTTACACCCGAATCAACCTATTTAGGTGTGATTGATTATAAATCGAGTCACCGTAAATTTAATATGACAGAAGCGTATTACGGCTTAGCCATGCAAATGCTGACGTACTTGGATGTGGCTTTAATGGATGCTGTGCAATTAGTTGGTCAAGAAGCTAAACCTGCTGGCTCACTTTATCTGCATGTACACAATCCTACGTTATCTTATGAAGGCAAAGACGACATTGAACAACAAATGCTTAAAAAATATCAGTTTGATGGTCTTTTGATGAAAGACCCAGATTTATTGGATCATTTAGATACGAGTCTGCAAGCTAAACAAAGTTCGTTGCTGTTTCCGATTGAAGAATCCGCCAAAGAACAAATTAAACCTGGTCGTCGCCAAGAAGATAAATTTGTGACAGAACCAGAATTAGGCGCGTTGCTTTCCCATAACCGAAATAAATTTATTGAAGCGGGGAATCAAATTATTGGCGGCGAAGTTCAACTTAATCCCGCTTATCAAGGCAAGGAACGGATTGCTTGTCGCTATTGTCCGTTTCGAAGTGTCTGTGATTTTGATGTGATGCTAAAAGAAAATAATTATCATCGTATTGAGAATTTATCCAAAGAGGAAATTATGGCGCGCTTGTTAAACAAAGATGAGGAAGGAGCAACCGAAGATGAGTAAAACAATTCCACTACGTCCAGCCAATGAGCAATTCACCGACAGTCAATGGCAAGCGGTGTTTGATGGCGATGAAAATATCTTAGTTTCTGCTTCGGCTGGCTCAGGAAAAACCACCGTTTTAGTCCGCCGTGTCATTGAAAAAGTCAAAAGCGGCGTCGATATCGATCGTCTCTTGATTGTGACGTACACTGAAGCCGCCGCCCGTGAGATGAAAGAACGTATCCAAGTGGCTTTACAAAAGGCAATGAATGAAGAACAAGATCCAGAAAGAAGACGGCATTTTTCTCGTCAAATTGCTCTTTTGCCAACAGCCAATATCAGCACGTTACATGCCTTTTGTTTAACTGTTATTCGTCGTTTTTATTATTTAATTGACATAGATCCAGTTTTTCGGATGTTAACAGATGAAACAGAAACATTGTTATTAAAAGAAGATGTTTGGGATGCATTACGTGAACAATTTTATGCGGAAAATCAAGAAGCGTTTTACCAATTAACAGCGAATTTTTCCAATGACCGTAGTGATGACGGACTCACTAACTTAATTTTTTCTTTTTATGAATTTGCCAAAGCCAATCCTGATCCAGAGGCGTGGATTAATGGCTTAACACAAGCCTACGAAGTAGGGGATCAGCTAGGCGAATCAAAGTTATTTCAGACGTATTTAAAACCGCTAGCCGTTGAGACGTTACAACGAACTCTTCAGCGTTACGAAGAAATGGTGACCTTAACAGAGGGCGAAGAGAAACTTCAAAAGATTTGGTATTTAGCTCAAAATGAAAAGGAACAAACAAAACAATTTTTACAATTTTTAGAGAGAAATGATTTAGAGAGCGCCTATAATTTGACTGAATTGTTGAGCTTTGACCGCTACCCAACGGTTCGTGCCGAAGAGTTGAAACCAACCGCGGAACAAGCCAAACAGTTACGAGAACAAAATAAAAAAGCGTTAAATGATTTGAAAAAGCAACTGTTTACACTTTCTCCAGATGCCATGAAACAAGTCTTGAAAGAGGCCACGCCCATTGTTCAAGAAATGGCTCACGTGGGGAAACAATTTATGGAGGCCTATGGCGCAGAAAAACGGCTTAAAAATTTAGTGGATTTTAACGATTTAGAACATTATACGTTAGCTATTTTAGCGAAAAATCAGGCAGATGGCTGGCATGCATCAGAAGCCTCTCTTTACTATCGCGAAAAATTTGATGAAGTGTTAGTCGATGAATACCAAGATATCAATCAATTACAAGAATCTATTTTGTATTGGTTGCGCCGTCCGCTTAGCACAGAAGGAAACCTTTTTATGGTAGGAGATGTGAAACAGTCTATTTATTCTTTCCGCTTGGCAGATCCTACATTGTTTATTGAAAAATACAATCAGTATGGGCAAGGCAAAGAGGGCAAACGAATTATTCTAGCTGAAAATTTTCGTTCCCGCAAAGACGTTTTAGACTTTACGAATTTAGTATTTAGTCAATTAATGGATGAGCGAGTGGGCCAAATTGCTTACGATGAGTCAGCCGCTTTGGTTCATGGTTTTGATCAATTTTCGGAGGCGGCTGATTATTCAACTGAATTGCTAATTTATGAAAAAAAAGCAACAGAATCAGTTGAATTTCCAGAATTACAATCCCCTGAGTTGTTGATTGAAGATAAGACAGAAGGGGAACTTTACGTTACTGCTTTGAAAATTCGTGAATTAATTGACCAAAATTTCTTAATTTATGATAAAAAGCTGAAAACGGATCGACCGATTACTTATCAAGATATTGTCTTATTAACGCCTACAAAGAAAAATAATTTAACTATTTTAGATGTTTTTAAATCATTAGAAATTCCAGTTCAAGTCAATGATGCTCAAAATTATTTCCAAGCAACGGAAATTCGTACAATGATTGCCTTGCTTCAATTGATTGATAATCCCTATCAAGACATTCCTTTGGCAGCTGTGTTACGTTCACCAATTGTTGGATTAAAAGAAAACGAATTAGTGCTTATTCGTTTGGCTAGTAAGGAAACCAGTTACTACGAAGCATTTTTAACGTTTAATCAAAAGATGGAACCAACCATGGAGGAAGCAGTTGTTCAGGAAAAAACTATACGTTTTGCTGAATCATTAGAAAAATGGCGGGAACAGGCTCGACGCAACCAGATTAGCACCTTGCTGTGGACGATTTATCGTGAAACGGCCTATCTTGATTATGTTGGCGGGTTGCCTGTTGGCAAACAACGCCAAGCCAATTTATATGCGTTGGTCGATCGGGCCGCGGCGTATGAAAAAACAACCTTCCGCGGATTATTTCAATTTGTTCGCTTCATCGAAAAAATGCAAGAAAAAGACAAAGATTTAGCGGAACCAGTCGTTTTAAGTGAAGAGAATGCCGTACGCGTCATGACGATTCACGCTAGTAAAGGGTTAGAATTTCCGGTGGTATTCGTTTTAGATATGACCAAAGAATTTAATGTCAGTGATTTGAATGAACGCTATATCTTTGAAGAAAATTTAGGGGTAGGCATTCGTTATTTACAACCTGAAGAACGAGTTATGTACGATACTTTACCATTTTTGGCGATTAAACAAGTACGATTGAGAAAATTACTATCCGAAGAAATGCGGAAGTTATATGTGGCGTTGACACGTGCAGAACAGAAACTTTTTCTGGTAGGCTCCTATAAAGACCAAGCGGCAATGTGGAAAGAGTGGCTGAAAGTTGGCGATGTAGAAACACTGGTGCTACCAGCTGAAAATCGCTTGCAAAGTAAAAGTAGTTTAATGAATTGGGTTGGGATGACATTGGTACGCCATCAAAAAGCCGATGAATATCAGCAAGAAGTAGTAGTAAGTAACGTTCCGCAAGTCAAAAAGCACCCAGCTAACTTTCATATTCAGTGGTTCAACGAAGAACAACTACGAGCAGCCATTCAGCAATTACAATTGCCAGAAAGACAAGCAGAGGATTTAGCCGAAAAAGCGCAATTATCTGCTGACAAAATCAATCGTGGTCTTGCACGGTTAAGTTTCAATTATCCGTTTGAAGTGGCTACTCGGACCACCAGTTATCAGTCTGTTTCTGAAATCAAGCGAGTATTTGATGACCCCGATAACAAAGAAATTGGTAAAATTGAGGTTCGGGAAGACAATACTATTCAAGCGCAACCGTTGATTGTCAATCGAATGATTGAAGGAGATTTAAGTAAGCCTAAATTTTTAGATACGGTTCAAGCGCCCTCAGCAGCTGAAATTGGGACAGCAACCCATTATTTATTACAACTAATTGATTTAAGTAAGCAACCTTCTTACGAGGAAGTGCGAGCTGTTCAAGAACGCTTAGTGGAAAATAAATTGATTTTACCAGCAATTGCTGAAAAAATGAATCTGGAACAAATCGTGGCCTTCTTTGACACCGCCTTAGGAAAACAATTGATTCAACACCATCAAACCGTTAGAAGGGAACAACCTTTTTCTATGCTGATTGAAGCAGAAGAGCTCATTCAAAATTATCCAGAGACGACACAAGATGATTTATTAATTCATGGGATTATTGATGGCTATATCGAATTAGACAATCAATGCATTTTGTATGACTATAAAACCGATCATGTAAAAAGCACCTCTCCCCAAGCGATTTCTGAAATTGTCGAACGGTATCGCGGACAGATGAATCTTTATCGTAGAGCACTACAAGAGGCAACGCATAAAGAGGTGTCGCACGTCTATTTAATTTTATTAAATGGAGGAGTAATTATTGACATGCAGACAGGAAATGTTGTAGATTTTATAAAGTAGAAAAAATTAGAAGCAGAAACACTTACATTTTGTAAGGAATGTGCTATACTCATTGAAGAGGTGAGGAAGATGGAAAAAGTAAAAACAGAATCGTTTGTACTTTGTCCCAAATTTGAAAAATCATTTTCAATACTTGGTAAAAAATGGAATGGTTTAATTATTGATGTTTTATTAGAACGAGGTCCTCAACGTTTTGGCGAATTAAAAGAAAAAATTCCAATGTTAAGTGATCGTGTCTTAGTAGAGCGATTGAAGGAACTAGAAGCTGAAGGAATTATCACCAAAGCTGTTCGTTGCGGTGAAGGAAATCGCTTAGAATATTTCCTGACCGAAAAAGGCGAAGACTTGCAATTAGCAATGGAACAAATTCAACATTGGGCAGAAAAATGGGTAAAAGACGAAGAATGCAGTTGACCGCAAGCAAAACTTCTTGTAAACTAAACGTAATTAAATAACTAAAAAAACAGTGATGGAAACAAGTAGTTTGAATTGACGTGTTTTAGGGAGAGTCAGCCAGAGACTGGAAGCTGATTTACACAGTCACCAAGCGAAATTCACTTCCTGAGTTTGTTTGTTTTCAAGAAGAAAGCAAACCGGTAATTGCCGTTAAATGAAATGAGTGCATGACAACAATTTGTTATGAATTAGGATGGTAACACGATAGCTCGTTCCTTTGAAAGGAATGGGTTATCGTTTTTTTTAGTTTAAATAAAAGATAGAGGGGAACGCATAATGACATTACAAGCGCAATTAGAAGCTCTTAGAGACAATACGCTCAAAGAAATCGCACAAGTTGCTACTTTAAAAGAATTAAACCAAATTCGCGTAGAAACATTAGGAAAAAAAGGGCCAATCACCGAAGTATTAAGAGGCATGAAAAACCTTTCACCAGAAGAACGACCAGTGGTGGGGGGCTTTGCAAATGAAATTCGTGATTTATTAACAGAAGCAATTGAAGCGCGCAAAGTTGTTTTAGAAAACGAAGCGTTAAATGCGGCACTAAAAGAAGAAAGTTTAGATGTAA
The DNA here is from genome assembly GCF_050546165.1 of Enterococcus sp. AZ120. Classification (NCBI taxonomy): domain Bacteria; kingdom Bacillati; phylum Bacillota; class Bacilli; order Lactobacillales; family Enterococcaceae; genus Enterococcus; species Enterococcus sp. AZ120. The sequence goes on from NZ_CP172950.1 coordinate 896,743, forward strand.
CTTTACCTGGAAAACAAATGCCTCAAGGCACACGTCATATTTTGACACAAGTTATGGAAGAGATTGAAGATATTTTCTTAGGCATGGGTTATCAAGTAGTGGAAGGATACGAAGTAGAATCGGATCACTATAATTTCGAACGCATGAATCTACCAAAAGATCATCCGGCACGCGACATGCAAGATACGTTTTATATTTCAGATGAGATGTTAATTCGTACGCATACTTCACCAGTTCAAGCTCGAACAATGGAAAAACACGATTTTTCAAAAGGTGCATTACGAATGATTTCTCCTGGGAAAGTATTCCGTCGTGATACAGATGATGCGACACATAGTCACCAATTCCATCAGATTGAAGGCCTTGTTGTCGATAAAAATGTCACAATGGGTGATTTAAAAGGGACGTTAGAAGTCATGATGAAAAAAATGTTTGGTGAAGATCGTAAAATTCGTTTACGTCCTAGCTATTTCCCTTTTACAGAACCTTCAGTCGAAGTAGATGTTAGCTGTTTTAAATGTGGCGGCGCAGGTTGTAACGTCTGCAAACATACAGGTTGGATTGAAATTTTAGGTGCGGGGATGGTTCATCCAGATGTGTTACAAATGTCAGGGATTGATCCAACAGAGTACTCAGGCTTTGCCTTTGGCTTAGGACCAGATCGCGTTGCTATGTTACGTTACGGTGTAAATGATATCCGTAATTTTTATCAAAATGATTTACGTTTCTTAAATCAATTCAAGGTAAAGGAGTAGTTGAAAAATGTTAGTTTCTTATAAATGGTTAAATGAATATGTTAATCTTTCAAATGTTACTCCGCAAGAATTAGCGGACAAAATGTCTGTGACAGGTATCGAAGTTGAGGGCGTTGCTGTACCTGAAGAAGGATTAAAGAAAATTGTTGTCGGTGAAGTAAAAGAATGTGTTCCTCATCCAAACTCTGACCACTTATCAATTTGCCAAGTAGACATCGGTGAAGAAGAATTGTCACAAATTGTTTGTGGAGCACCAAATGTAAAAGCCGGAATTAAAGTCATCGTAGCATTACCTGGTTCAAGAATTGCAGGAAATCAAAAAATTAAAAAAGGTAAAATGCGTGGCGAAGTCTCTAACGGAATGATTTGTTCGTTAGAAGAGCTAGGATATTCAGATAATGTCGTACCAAAAGCCTATGCTGAAGGGATTTATTATTTACCTCAAGAAGCAGTGAATGGGACACCTGTTTTCCCTTATTTAGACATGGATGATGCGATTATTGAATTATCAATTACACCAAACCGTGCAGATGCACTAAGTATGAGAGGGGTAGCCTATGAAGTTGGCGCAATTTATCGTCAAACACCTCAGTTTAATGATCCCGAACTCAAAGAAGATGCTTCAGATAACGTGGGAAATTACGTAACAGTGACTGTTGAAGATTCACAAGATGCACCAGCGTATCAAATTCGTGTCATTAAAGATGTGACGATTGCAGAAAGTCCTCAGTGGTTGCAAAATCGATTGATGAATGAAGGAATCCGTCCGATTAACAATGTGGTGGACGTGACAAATTATATTTTATTATTATTTGGTCAACCATTGCATGCATTTGATTATCAAAAATTAGATAGCAAAGAAATCTTGGTTCGTCGAGCAACAGCAGCAGAAGAACTAATTACATTAGATGGTGAAACACGTCAATTAACAGAAGAAAATATCGTCATTACGAATGGAAAAACGCCTGTCGGCTTAGCCGGAGTAATGGGTGGGGCTAATTCTGAAATCAGTCAAGAAACAACAACTGTGGCTTTAGAAGCGGCATTGTTCAATCCATTGTCTATTCGCAAAACGTCTAAACAATTCAATTTACGGAGTGAATCTTCAAGTAGATTTGAAAAAGGCATCAACCAAGCGACAGTTGGGCTAGCTTGTGATGTGGCAGCCGCGATGATTGCAGAGTTAGCCGACGGAACAGTGGTCTCAGGCACTGCAGTTGGTTCTGAAGTGGCCGTTAAAGAAGCGCAGGTAGCTGTGACTTTAGAACGAATCAACCAATATTTAGGCACTGCATTAGATGAAGCAACGGTGAATGAAATTTTTGAAGCACTCGGTTTTGCTTATGAAGTAAATCAAGGCGCATATGAAATTACGATTCCACCAAGACGTTGGGATATTGCGATTGAAGCAGATATTATTGAAGAAGTGGCGCGCATTTATGGATATGATCATTTACCTTCAACATTGCCAAGTGGAGAAACAGTTGCTGGAAGTCTAACCAAAGCACAACATGTTACGCGCCAATTAAAGAGCTTACTGGAAGGTCATGGTACGAGTGAAGCCATCAGCTATGCGTTGACAACAGAAGAAAAATCCCGTCAATTTATGATGAAAGAAAGTCAAACAACACGTTTGCAATGGCCAATGAGTGAAGAGCGTTCTGTGTTACGTATGAACTTAATTTCTGGTTTATTAGATGATGTCGCATACAATGTGGCGCGTAAAAATAATAATATCGCCTTCTACGAAGTAGGACGCGTTTTCTACCAAACAGAAGATCCAACAAAAAATTTACCTACAGAAGAAAATCACTTAGCACTTGCTTTAACTGGTAATACAATGGTTAAAGATTGGCAAACAAAAGCAACAGCCGTTGATTTTTATACAGTAAAAGGCTTAGTGGAAAGTATTGTAGCTGTTTTAGGATTAACAGAAAAAATCAGTTATCAAGCGACAACGGCGATTCCAGAAATGCATCCAGGCCGGACAGCATGGATTTATTTAGAAGATGAAGTGGTTGGTTTTGTCGGACAAGTTCACCCAACGACAGCAAAAGCGTACGATATTCCTGAAACATATGTTGCTGAATTAAACTTGCAACAATTAGTAGCCACAGAAGCAGGCGGGGTTACTTATGAAGCAGTTTCTAAATTCCCAGCAGTTTCTCGAGATATTGCTTTATTAGTCGATGAAACAGTTACCAATCAAGAACTAGTTAAAACTATTTCAGATAACGCAGGTAAATATTTGAAAGAGATTCATTTATTTGATGTATATCAAGGTGAAAAACTAGGTGCTGGCAAAAAATCAATGGCGTATAGTTTAACTTTCGTTAATGCAGAAGCGACATTAGTGGATGAAGAAATTAACCGTTCAATGGAAAAGGTTGAAAAAGCGCTAATTGAAAAACATCAAGTAGAAGTAAGATAAAATAAAAACAGGAAAGTGGGGCATAAGTCGAAATGACTTATGCCCCACTTTCTAAATCTTAAGATAATCAGCTGAACAAAAGCAGCTCCTTCGGAAATAAGCCGAAATTCTCCAAAAATTAAAGAACAATTTTCGGAAATTCCTTCTTATTTCTTGGAGCTAAACACTTTTGTCTCAGCCTCCTGTTTTTAACTACATTAATAACTTTTCGCCCAATTTCGTGAAAGCCAACGTGAAAATTGTGAGATACTAAAGTTAATAATGAAATAAATTAGGGCGACGATTCCGTAAATAGTGAATACTTGTCCTGTTTGTGCGTAGCGCCCCATTAAGATATAAGATTTGCCAAAGAGTTCTTGTAAAGCAATCACGGAATACAAGAAACTTGTATCCTTGATGACAGTAACAAACTGAGAAACAATTGCTGGTAAGACATTGCGAATGGCTTGAGGCAAAACAATATGATAAAGAATTTGCCAATTTGAAAAACCTTGAGAACGTGCCGCTTCAATTTGTCCTTTATCAACACCATTTAAACCACCACGAATAATTTCCGCTAAAGCAGCGGTGGTAAACACAGTAAAACTCACAATTCCAGCAGGAGTGGATTTGATTTTGAAAATCAAAAAAATAACATAAATCCACAATAAGTTTGGAATATTACGCACCACTTCTACATAAATACTGGCAAGTAACTTCAGTGGTCCATGGGTTTGATTTCGCAAAACGGCTAGAATGGTGCCAAAAATCGTACTCAAAATAATTGAGACGAAGGAAATATAGAGAGTCAATTTTAAGCCGTTAAATAGAAATTGAAAATTATTTGCTGTCAGTAATTGACGCATTTCTTCTGAAAAAGGCATCTGTTTTCCTCCTATCTGCTATATGCTTTCTTATTTTTTTCTTCCATTTTTCTAGCCAAATTCGCTAATGGGAAGCAAAGAATGAAATATAAGAAACCAGCAAGCGCAAAGGCGGGAATATAGTTCAAGTTGACAGACGACCAACTATTGGCAGCAAACATTACGTCAGCGCCAGAAATAATGGCAACTGTTGACGTATTTTTAATTAGGTTCACTACTTGATTGGTTAAAGGCGGTAACATAATCCGCCATGCTTGTGGTAAAATCACATACCGCATCGTTTGACCATACGTTAATCCTTGGGAGTAAGCCGCTTCAAATTGCCCTCTTGGGACAGCTCCGATTCCTGAGCGAACCACTTCAGAAATGTAGGCGCCATGATAGAGGCCTACACACAGAATGGCAATCGTAGTAATAGAAAATGAAAGCAGCGGGCTTAGCAGAGGAAAGCCGTAATAGACTACGATAAATTGAATCAACAAAGGTGTGTTTTGAAAAAATTCTACATAGACACGACTAATTGCGTGTAAAAGTTTACTTTTGGTCGCTGATAAACTGCCAAAGAAAATGCCTAAAGCAAAGGCAACTAAGATCGCTCCTAAAGAAAGCAGAATAGTATAGAGAAATGCCTGACCAAAAATTCGCCAATCTTGAAATAAAGCTTCCCAACGATATAAGGCAAATGGCCCTTCTTCAAGCCAGGAAATATTGGCTAACAAAAACATAAAAATCCCTCCTAAAATTTTTGATTCTTCAAGTCTTAGGAATGATTAATTTTTTAAGCCCCAGTCTTGATAAATTTTTTCTAGTGTGCCGTCTTTTTCCCATTTTTCAATTAAACCATTTAGATAATCATTTAATTCAGTATTTGCTTTCTTTGTGGTAATTCCATATTCTTGTGGCGAAAAACCATCTTTTAAAATTTCTGTCTTGCCATCCACATAGCCAGATAGGATTGATTTATCCACTGAAAATGCATCAATTCGTTTAGAAGTTAACGCTGTTTTTAATTCTGGATAGGAACCTAATTCTTGATAAGTAAATTTGATTCCTTCCTCTTGCGCTTTTTTCTCTAAGTTTTCTTTTGTCGTAGCAGATTGTGCAACGCCGATTGTTTTTCCGTCTAAATCTTTCATGCTGGAGAAGTTATCCTCTTTGCGCACAAGGAAACCAATCTCATCTGTATAATAAGGAGTTGTAAAATTATAAGTCTTTTTACGTTCATCAGTAATTGTAAATGTAGCAATTACCATATCTAGTTCACCATTGTCTAAAAGGGGACCGCGCGTTTTCGCTGTCACGCCCACAAATTCCACATTCTCTTCGCTGCCGGTAATTTCTTTCGCAATCAAGCGTGCAATATCTGGTTCCATTCCTTCATTTTTGTTTGTATCAGGATTCATATAGCCAAAATTAGGAATGTCTTCTTTGACACCTACTTTAATTTTCCCTGCTTTTTTTAATTGTTCTACTGTGACCGTTTTGTTTGATGAAGCACTTTTGGAAGTTGAGTCATTGTTGCCGCTACCACAGCCCACAATGATGCCTGCTAATACAAGTAAGGAGAGTCCAGCCAGCCATTTATTTTGTTTTTTCATTCCTTCATTCCTCCAATTTTTTGTTTTTTATTCATTACCCGTTATGAATAATTTTACTTAGAAATTCTTTTGCACGAGGGTTTTCAGTGCTTGTAAAGAAATGTTCAGGCGTTCCTTGTTCAATAATCTGTCCTTGGTCCATGAAGATTACACGGTCAGCCACTTGACGAGCAAAGCCCATCTCATGTGTGACACAAACCATGGTAATATTTTGTTTGGAAAGATCGACCATTACATCTAAAACTTCTTGAATCATTTCTGGATCAAGTGCCGAAGTCGGTTCATCAAAAAGGATAATCTCAGGATGCATATTTAAGGCACGAGCAATAGCGACCCGTTGTTGCTGCCCACCAGAAAGCTGCGAAGGATAAGCAGAAGCTTTATCAGCTAAGCCGACCCGTTCTAAATACTCCATGCCAGTACGAACCGCTTCTTCTTTGGAAACGCCCATCACTTTAATCGGTGCTAACGTTAAATTATCAATAATCGTTTTGTGAGCATATAAGTTAAAATTTTGAAAGACCATGGCAACTTTCTGGCGAACCTTTTGAATCGGTGCTTTCGGTTTGGTGATGTCAATGTTATCAATTACGACGGAACCATCATTGACTTTTTCCAATTGGTTCATACACCGAATTAATGTACTTTTGCCAGAGCCGGAGGGTCCGATAATGACAATTTTTTCTCCTTGATCTACATTCAAAGTAATATCTTTTAAAACGTGATGCTCCCCAAAATACTTATTTACATGTTCTAAAGAAATCATAGGCAGTCTCCTTTGCAATCATTTGGTAGAAAAGATAACAGAGGATTCGGTGAGAAACATGTTATTTAAATTAAATTAACCAAATGTATTTCTAATTGTATTCTCAATGTTAGGAATTATAACATACAAAAAAATGAATTACTAGTTTTTTAATCGAAAAAGATTTCCTTCAAAAAAAGAAATAAATGAGAGCAAAACAGGAAAAATTGACAATAGTCCTTAAAAAGTAGAAAATAAAGGCAGTGAATAAAAGGCAAAGGTAGGATGAGAATGAGCAATCAAGAAGCCATTGGATTAATTGATTCTGGCGTTGGTGGATTAACTGTTTTAAAGGAAGCGCTAAAACAATTACCAAATGAACGATTAATTTATTTAGGAGATACAGCCCGTTGCCCATATGGTCCACGACCAGCCGAACAAGTCGTTCAGTTTACTTGGGAAATGGCCGATTTTTTATTGAAAAAACGAATAAAAATGCTAGTAATCGCATGTAATACCGCGACGGCTGTCGCATTAGAAGAAATTAAAGCTGCCTTGCCAATTCCAGTTGTCGGTGTTATTTTACCTGGCGCACGAGCAGCCGTTAAAGTCACAAAAAATAACAAAATTGGTGTCATAGGTACCTTAGGTACAATCAAAAGTGCTTCCTATGAAATCGCCATTAAAAGTAAGGCACCAGCAATTGAGGTGACTAGTTTAGCTTGCCCTAAATTTGTCCCCATTGTTGAAAGTAATCAATATCGTTCTTCCGTAGCAAAAAAAATTGTGGCAGAAACACTTCAAGCACTACAATTAAAAGGACTTGATACGTTGATTTTAGGTTGTACCCATTACCCGTTGTTACGTCCGGTGATTCAAAATGTGATGGGGAGTCATGTGACATTAATTGACTCAGGAGCCGAAACAGTTGGCGAAGTCAGCATGCTTCTCGATTATTTTGACATTGCCCACACGCCTGAAGCGCCTACACAGCCCCATGAATTTTATACAACTGGTTCTGCAAAAATGTTTGAAGAGATTGCAAGCAGTTGGCTTGGTATAGAGAACTTAAAAGCACAACAGATTCACTTAGGAGGAAACGAAAATGATTAGACATGATAGTCGTGCACCAAAAGAATTGCGAAAGATCACTATTGAAACCAATGTTTTTAAACATCCAGAAGGTTCGGTGGTTATTTCGTTTGGCGATACAAAAGTAATTTGCTCAGCCACTGTCGAAGAAAAGGTTCCCCCATTTTTACGAGGCGGGGGAACAGGTTGGGTAGCAGCTGAATATAGCATGCTCCCTCGCGCGACGAACACAAGAAATATTCGGGAAAGTGCGAAAGGAAAATTAACAGGGCGAACAATGGAGATTCAACGTTTGATTGGGCGGTCATTGCGAGCTGTTGTTGACTTAGAAAAGTTAGGGGAACGGAGCATTGTTGTCGATTGTGATGTGATTCAAGCAGATGGGGGAACCCGTACAGCTAGTATTACAGGCGCTTTTGTTGCTCTACGCTTAGCAGTCAATCATTTATTGATGACTGGTGCGCTAGCGGAAGACCCAATTAAAGAGCATTTAGCTGCTGTCAGCGTGGGTATTTTACCCGATGGTTATTGTGTGCTGGACTTAGATTACGCAGAGGACTCGAATGCTGCAGTGGATATGAACATCGTGATGACCGAGTCTGGTGAATTTGTGGAAATTCAAGGAACCGGTGAAGAAGCTACCTTCTCAGGAGATGAGTTAAATGCCATGCTCTTTTATGGAAAAACAGGGATTGAGGAATTAATTACGTATCAGAAAGAAGCGCTTTATGCTTTAGCCTCTGAAGAAGTCCCTTCGCAAGATTCAGAAGAGAAAGTGATTGTCATTGCGACTAGAAATCCTGGTAAAGCGAAAGAGTTTAGTTCAATTTTTGGTGAAAAAGGATATACAGTTAAGACGTTATTAGATTATCCGAATTTGCCAGATGTAGAAGAAACTGGTCGAACATTTGAAGAAAATGCTCGTCTAAAAGCTGAAACAATTGCAGAAATTTTACAGAAACCAGTATTAGCAGATGATTCAGGATTAATTGTTGATGCGTTAGGGGGAATGCCAGGAATCTATTCTGCTCGTTTTGCTGGTGAACCAACTAATGATGCTTCAAATAATGCGAAACTATTGCACGAGTTAACGGGCGTGCCAAAAGAAAAAAGACAAGCGCGTTTCCATTGTACATTGGTTTTTGCTGAACCAAAGAAAGAAAGTCTGGTGGTCGAAGCTGAATGGCCAGGAGAAGTCGGTACGATTCCTCGTGGTGAAGGAGGCTTTGGGTACGATTCACTTTTCTATGTTCCAGAGCTTGGTAAGACGGCAGCTGAATTGTCTGGAGAAGAGAAAAATAAAGTCAGTCATCGTGGACAAGCAGTGGCAAAATTAAAAGAACAATGGGAAGAATGGCTAAAAAAATAGGAGTTGAAACGTATGAAAATCTTGGTAGTAAGCGATAACCATGGCGATCGCGACTGTTTAGTTGACTTAGTGAATCATTATGAAGGACAAGTCGATGCACTCTTTCACTGTGGTGATTCTGAATTAGAACCGACAGATGAACTTTGGCAGAAATTAATTGTAGTCCAAGGAAATTGTGATTTTTATGATGAATTTCCCAAAACTGTGACTAAAAAAGTGGGAGATCAAGTTATTTATATGACACATGGTCATTTGGCCAATGTTAGAATGGGGCTCACGACACTTGCTTTACAAGCGGAAGAAGCAGGAGCGACAATTGCCTTATTTGGTCACACTCATGTACTCGGCGCAGAGCGACACAATAACATTCTCTTTGTTAATCCGGGAAGTATTCGTTTACCTCGTGGACCAGTTCAAGAGAAAACATATGCCATAATTGAAAGTACACCTGAACAATATCTCGTTCAGTACTATAACAAAGAGCACCAACCATTGGAACGATTAAAGGCAACGTTTACGAAGTAAGTGAATGTTAAGAAATAAGTGCTACTTTTTTATTTATCAGATTTTGAGCGTAGGACAAAAATCCAAAAGAGATTTTTGTCCTACGCTCTTTTTTAGTCGACTTGGATAACCTTTAAGCCGGTCTTACGAAGTTCTGTAATTAAAGTTGATGAGCAATGTTTGTCTGTAATCAAACAATCAAAAGCGGTAATATCAGCAATTTTAAATTTAGATGTCAAGCCGATTTTTCGATGGTCCGCGACCAGAATTTTTACTTTTGTTGTTTGTTTTATCATAAGCTCATTAATTTTTGCTTCATTGAAAATTTTTGTAGTGACGCCATGTTCTAAACTGACCCCGCTACAGCCAATTACGCAAACATCGGCATGCGTTGCGGTGATTGTGTTAATGGCAATATCTCCTACCAGAACTTCTTTGGGAAAACGTAATTCGCCTCCGGTCAAAATATAATTGTATTGAGAAACATGAGGCTTGGTGGCAATTTTTAAATTATTCGTTACGATGGTCAGATGATCGGCCTTTAAATAATGGAGAATATTCAAAGCAGTGGAACTTGAATTAATGAAAACGGTATCATAATCACTTAGATAGCTACAAGCAACACGAGCAATGGCTTGTTTTAATAACTCCGGTCCTGATTGATCAAAGTCTTTCTGATTTTGGTCGTTGTAAATACAATACCCATATTTTCGAATGATGTCATTCTTAGTTTCTAAGACATTTAAATCACGACGAATTGTGCTTAAGGAAACATTTAAAACATCTGCTAATTTATAGGTAGTCATTTGTTTGTTTTTTTGCAGCAGCGCGAGAATATTTTGTTGCCTTTTTTCAATGGTTTCTAATGAACTTTTCAAGTAATACAACCTCCTTTAGTTATTTCTTTGGACACGGTCCCCCATGAAATAGTATAACTCATAGGAAAACAAAACACGTAAAAGAATCATTAAAAGTGCAAACAATCATATAAAAGGGTTTTCATTGTGATTTTTTGCGGCTATGATTTTCTTATAAAGCATAACACAATCATTTGAGAAGAGGAGTGGTAGCATGAGCAAATCGATTCATGAAATTACAAAAGAAAGTTGGTTGAAGGCGACATTTCCAGAATGGGGCACTTATTTAAACGAAGAAATTAATCAGACAAATGTGCTTCAAGGAACGGTTGCACTCTGGTGGCTTGGTTGTACAGGCATTTGGCTGAAAACGCATGAGAACACGAATATTTTATGTGATTTATGGTGTGGAACAGGAAAACAAACGCACGGGAACGGCTTAATGAAAAATGGCCATCAAATGATGCGCATGAGTGGTTGCCAAAAAATGCAACCTAATTTAAGAACACAACCTTTTGTGATTGATCCTTTTGAAATAAAAGAGGTAGATGCTTTAGTTGTCACACATATTCATTCAGACCATTTGGATATTCACACAGCTGCTGCTGTTCATCAAAATTGTCCTAAGGCTCTATTTATTGGTCCAAAAGAAGTAGTGAAAACATGGCAGCGTTGGGGTGTTCCGGCAGAAAAAACACGGGTTATAGAACCTGGTCAAGAAATAAAAGTGAATGATGTGAATGTAGTGGCCTTGGAAGCTTTTGATCGAACCGCGCTAATTACTTCTGATGATCCTGAAAATACATTTAAAGGTAAAATGCCTCAGGACATGAATGAACTAGCTGTCAATTATCTATTTGAAACCTCAGGTGGTACGGTATATCACGCCGGAGACTCTCATTATTCTAACTTGTTTGCGAAACATGGTAATCAATATGCAATTGATGTTTGCTTAGGAGCATATGGCGAAAATCCTCGCGGTATCACAGATAAAATAACTTCTGTTGATATGTTGAGAATGGCCGAATCTTTAAATGCGAAAGTAGTCATTCCTGTTCATTATGATATTTGGTCTAATTTTATGGCGGATCCAAAAGAAATCATGGAAATTTGGAAATTTAAAAAAGATCGTTTACATTATCAATTTAAACCATATATTTGGCAAGTGGGTGGCAAATTTGTTTATCCAGATGACAAAGACAACTTAGAATTTAACTTTGATCGTGGCTTTGATGATGTTTTTGTTAAAGAAAATGATACACCATTTCCTTCATTCTTGTAAGAAAGGCTGGATGTACAATGTTAACTTATTTTTGGGAGCAAGAGCTTATTCATTACCCTGATAAAGAACCGGTTAGTTGGCAAGAGGCGATTCAGGAAAGTTGTTTGATTTTACTCCAAAAACACATCATCGATCAGAGTTACGTCGATGAGATTATCCAGTGTGTCGAAACGTTTGGACCTTATATCATCATTGCTCCTGAAGTAGCCATGCCACATTCATCAGAGGAAAGCGCAGGCGTTTTTGGAACGGCCATTTCTTTTACAAAATTTAAGCAAGCAGTCACTTTTGCTGGCGATCAAGAAGCAAAAACAGCAACATTATTTTTTACATTGGCAGCCCAAAATCCCGCCGAACATCTGGAAAATATCCAGCAATTGATGGATTTATTGATGACGGATGGCGTGATTGCTGACTTGTTAGAAACAAACACGCCAATGGATTTTAAAGAAGTTATGGAGAAATATCAATTATAGGGGGAAAAATCAATGGGGGAGTTCTTGTTAAATAGTTGGACTTATTTTGCCACGAACGTTTTAACACAGCCAGCATATTTGATTGGTTTCATCGTGTTATTAGGTTATCTCTTGTTACGGAGGCCCTTTTATGAATGTTTAGCAGGTTTTCTGAAAGCGACAGTTGGTTATTTTATTTTGAGTGTTGGTTCTGGTGGTTTGGTTAATAATTTTCGCCCTATTCTAGTAGGCTTGAAAGAGCGATTTAATTTACAGGCGATGGTTACCGATCCATATTTCGGGCAAAATGCAGTCGATGCAGGATTGATGAAAACCTTTGGACGAACCTTTGGTGATGTGATGATTTTGTTATTGATTGCATTTATTATGAATATTTTGTTGGTTCGTTTTCAAAAATATACAAAATTGAGAGCCGTTTTTACAACAGGGAATGTTCAGATTCAACAAGCAGCTACCGCTTTCTGGATTTTACTCTTTTGTTTTCCTAACTTAGGTAGGATCGAAGTACTAATTTTTATGGGCTTAATTCTTGGGTGTTATTGGGCAGTTGCTTCAAATTTAACGGTAGGGATTACGCAGGAATTAACAGAAGGTGCTGGTTTTGCGGTAGCCCATCAACAAATGTTTGGCATATTTATTTTTGCAAAATTAGCAGAATGGTTGAAAAAACGTGATCAAAAGAAACATCGTTCAGAGAAGGTCGATAAAAAATTGGAAGATATTGAATTACCAGGATTTCTATCCATTTTTAATGAAAATATGGTTGCTACGTCCATTTTGATGCTCTTTTTCTTTGGCATTATCCTGCTTGTTTTGGGACAAGATTATTTAATTCAAGCTAAATTTATGCAAGAAGGGCAGAGTTTCTTCTTTTATATCATGACCACTTCATTAAATTTTGCTGTCTATTTAGCTATCTTACAATTAGGCGTTAGAACCTTTGTCGACGAGTTGACGCAGTCATTCCAAGGGATTTCAAATACCATTTTACCAGGCGCTGTTCCTGGGATTGACGTAGCAGCGACTTTCGGATTTGGCTCGCCCAACGCAGTAACAATTGGGTTTCTCTTTGGCGCATTAGGCCAGTTTTTAATGATTGGCTTACTGATTCTATTAAAGTCTCCGACAATCGTTATTGCGGGTTTTATCCCATTGTTTTTTGATAACGCTGTCATAGCTGTTTATGCAAATAATCGTGGCGGAGTAAAAGCTGCTTGTTTATTCCCCTTCCTTTCAGGTTTAATCCAAGTAGGTGGCTCAGCTTTATTTGCTACATGGATTGGATTATCTCAATATGGCGGTTATTTGGGTATGTTCGATTGGGCAACAGCTTGGCCGTTATTTACAATCATTATGAAAGTTCTAGGCTATGTTGGCGTAGCAGTGGTGGTGATTGGGTTACTAATAATTCCGCAACTTCAGTATCGGAGAAATCCAGAAGGTTACTTTATGATTGTCAATGATTATGAACAATATGCTAAAAAATTTCAAGAGAATTAAAGGAGGAATTTAAAATGAGAATACTTGTTTCCTGTGCCAATGGTTCTGGCACGAGTCTAATGATGATGCGGAGTGTTGAAAAAGCAATGAAAGAACTAGGCGTACCGATTACAAAAATTCATCATTGCGCCATTTCAGAAGGAAAAAGCTCTGCTAGCCAATACGACGTTGTTTTTACTCCAGTCAATTTTTTACAAATGTTTCAGCAAGCAGAAAAACGTGGAGTCACAGTGATTGGCATTAAAAATGTAATGTCTGCAAAAGAAATTCAAGAAAAATATATGGCTTCAGATCGTTATCAAAAATCTGAATAAAAGGGTGGGAAAGATGAAAAGACCAAACTTACAAATCGCTTTAGATCATAATAGCTTAGAAGACGCTTTAGCAGATTGTATGAAAGTTGGAGAAATTGTCGATATTATCGAAGTTGGCACTATTTTGTGTTTACAAGAAGGCCAAAAAGCAATTCGTTGTTTAAAACGCATGTTTCCTAATAAAACGATTGTTGCTGATACAAAATGTGCTGATGCGGGTGGTACAGTTGCTCGTAATGTCGCACAAGCAGGCGCTGATTTCATGACGGTCATTTGTTGCGCCACCTTACCAACGATGGCTGCAGCTCAAAAAGAAGTCCGAGAATTACAAGTAGAACTATATGGAAATTGGACAATGCAACAAGCTCGACAATGGCGAGAATTAGGGATTAATCAGGTGATTTATCATCAAAGTAGAGATGCTCTTTTAGCTGGCGGCAGCTGGGGAGAAAAAGATTTGAATAAAGTTCAAGAACTAATTGACTTAGGCTTTGAAGTGTCCGTCACAGGTGGTTTAACTGTCGAAACGCTTGAATTGTTTCAAACAATGGCAGTTGCAACATTTATTGCGGGCCGTGGGATTACCGAATCAAAAAATCCTGAACAAGCAGCCAAAGATTTTCAAAAAAAAATCGATCAGATTTGGAAGTGATAAAATGGCACGAATTGGACTGTATGAAAAAGCACTCCCGCAAAATTTAACTTGGACAGAACGATTCACATGGGCCAAAAAGTTAGGGTTTGATTTTTTAGAAATGTCAATTGATGAATCCGATGAACGTTTAGCACGATTGGCTTGGACACCAAGCCAGTTACAAGAACTTTCTCAATTAATGGTGAAAGAAGATTTTTTTATCCATTCTTTGTGTTTAAGTGGTCATCGGCGGTTCCCTTTAGGCTCTTTAAATAAAGAAACACGTGAAAAAGGGCGGAAAATTTTATCTCAAGCGATTCGTTTGGCTCATCAATTAAACATACGGGTAATTCAAATAGCTGGCTATGACGTCTTTTACGAAGAAAAAACTGCCGAAACAAGGGAATTTTTTCTTCAAGGTCTGAAAAAGGGCGTTGAGGAAGCTGCACAATACGGTGTCATTCTGGCTGTTGAGATTATGGATGACCCTTTTATGAATAGCATACAAAAATTTCTAGAAATTAAGGAACAAATTCCGTCTCCTTTTTTGCATGTTTATCCTGATTTAGGTAATTTGTCTGCTTGGCCGGAAAATAATCCGGCGGTTGAGCTTGAAAAGGGAATTGCTGAAATCGCTGCTATTCACTTAAAAGATACCTTCGCTGTAACAGACACATTTGAAGGGAAGTTTCGGGAAGTTACTTTTGGAGAAGGCTGTGTTGATTTTACAGGCTTATTAAAAACACTCAAGCGGTTAAACTATAGTGGTCCTTTTTTAATTGAAATGTGGAATGAAACGGATTTGAATTTTCAAGAAAAAATTCAAGCCGCGCAGCAGTATCTCTATCCCAAATTAGCAGAGGTGGGTTATTATGAACAATAAAGCGATCATCCAAGCAATGAAACAACGTGTTTATGAAGCGAATCTGGCTTTGCCAAAACTGGGCTTAGTCAAATTAACGTGGGGCAATGTTAGTGAAATCAATCGGTCATTAGGGATTATCGTAATTAAACCAAGCGGCGTCAAGTATCAAGAAATGACCAAGGAACAGATGGTAGTGACTGATTTAAACGGACAACTATTGGAAACCAATGCATTAAAGCCGTCTTCTGATTTACCCACGCATCTTTATCTTTATCAAAAAATGCCAGAAATTGGAGCGATTGCGCACACGCACTCCCTGAATAGTGTTACGTGGGCTCAAGCAGGGCGAGCCTTACCTCCTTACGGTACCACCCATGCGGATGCTTTTTATGGCGCTGTACCTTGCACAAGAGCGCTCTCTGAAAGTGAAATTAAAGAAAACTATGAAGAAGAGACTGGCAAAGTCATTGTTGAAACATTTCATGAACAAGAACTAGATCCTTTAGCAATTCCAGGAGTGCTAGTTTATGGACATGGCCCATTTACTTGGGGAATGACTCCGGAAAAAGCAGTTGAAAACAGCTTGATTTTAGATGAAATCTGTTCAATGGCACGTTTGACGGAAATAATTAATCCAGCTGTTGAACCAATTGATCATTTTTTATTGGATAAACACTATCTTAGAAAACATGGGATTTCCGCTTATTATGGTCAGTGATGGCTGTGATGAAACGTGTGAAAAAGAAGGATAATTGACTGATTAATTGGTCTTTTATAAAAACTTAGTTGTCTGTTATGGGACAACTAAGTTTTTATTTTTTTAAGAAAGCGTTCTCTTATTTTTGGAGAGAATAGAACAAAACGTTAATTTTCGTTTGTTAAGTTATGAAGAATTTGCGAATTCCAAGACTTTTTCCGCAGAATTAGGTACAATAAGTTACGTGTTAAAGAATTAGAAATGGAGGCAACCCAATCATGATAGGGACTGCTGTAAAAGAATTATTATTAGAAAAACAAGAAACGTTTTTAGTACCCGCCGAAAATGTCGCCAACGTAATGTGTTTAAATCCATTAAGTCATGCGGCATTAGTCTTATCGCAAGTTCGCTATTCCAAGATTCCTGTGTTAGATAAGGGAGATCGCTTTGTTGGCTTAATCGGCTTGACAGACGTTGTAGATAAAATGTTTGATTTGACTTCAGTGGATTTTGAAAAATTGAATGAATTTACTGTGGCCGATGTAATGGAAGTCAATGTTCCTGTAATTGGTGAATCGTGGGATTTAGAAGAAGTGTTACATTTATTAGTAGATGCTTCTTTTTTACCAGTGGTTGATGATAATCAACGCTTTAAAGGTATCATTACACGCAAAGAAATTTTAAAAGCGGTCAATCATATGGCGCATGAATTAGAAAAACATCATCTTGTTCTGCCTAAATCAGAAGAAGAAATGAAAGTAATTTAAATAAAACGCAAGAAACTCTTTACTTTTTTCTCATAAATGCGTTATTCTGTATGATAACACGAAGTAAAGGAGTGCTGTGATTGGACGCATATGAGATTATTCAGTATATTGGCGATGCCGAAAAGCAAACGCCTGTTAAAGTAACACTGAAAGGGCAATTAAAAGAAGTCACGTTTCCGAAAACAATTAAGGTCTTTAATAATTGTAAAACTGGGACATTGTTTGGCGATTGGGCTGACGTAAAACCTTTTTTAGAAGCAAACAAAGAAAAAATTGAGGATTATGTTGTAGAAAACGATGCACGTAACTCAGCAATTCCTTTTCTTGATCTGAAAGACATTAATGCTCGGATTGAACCAGGTGCTTTGATTCGCGAAAAAGTTGAAATTGGCGATCAAGCGGTGATTATGATGGGGGCTATTCTAAATATTGGCGCCGTCGTTGGTGCAGGGACTATGATTGATATGGGCGCTGTTTTAGGCGGTCGTGCAACTGTAGGGAAGCATTGTCATATTGGCGCAGGAACGGTTTTAGCTGGTGTCATTGAACCACCAAGTGCCGCACCTGTGGTTATTGAAAACGAGGTTGTCATTGGAGCGAATGCGGTCGTACTAGAAGGGGTTCGTGTTGGTGAAGGTGCCGTTGTGGCTGCTGGGGCAGTAGTTGTGGAAGACGTTCCAGCGCATACCGTTGTCGCAGGCGTGCCAGCAAAAGTAATTAAACAAATTGATGATAAAACCAAGAGTAAAACAGAGATTTTAGAAGAATTACGTAAACTCTAAAAATAAATTAGTCAGTCGCGATGAAGAAACTTCTTCATGGCGGCTTTCGATTACCCAAAAAATGAAGGAGTGGCTTTTGTGGAGCAAGAAGAATTAATTGCGATTAGACGGCAACTACATCAAATACCTGAAATCGGTTTAGAAGAAAAGGAAACACAAGCCTTTTTACTTAATGAAATTGATAAAATGAAGCAACCTTATCTGCAAGTTCGAACATGGCAAACGGGGATTTTAGTCTTCATAGAAGGCAAAAATCCTCAGAAAACTATCGGCTGGCGTGCTGATATTGATGGTTTACCTATTCAAGAGGAAGTGGTTTCTGCTTTTCAATCAAAACGACCAGGGTTTATGCATGCCTGTGGGCACGATTTTCACATGACAATCGGCTTAGGGGTTTTGAAAGAATTAAGTCAACAGCAACCAGACAATAACTTTTTATTTTTATTTCAACCTGCTGAAGAAAATGAAGCAGGGGGGATGTTGATGTATGAAGACCATGCGTTTGGTGAGTGGTTACCTGATGAATTTTATGCGCTTCATGTTAATCCTGATTTGCCAGTCGGAACTATTAGTACCAGAGTAGGGACGTTGTTTGCTGCCACTTGTGAAGTGAACATTACCTTAAAAGGAAAAGGTGGACATGCGGCTTTTCCGCATCAAGCGAATGATATGGTCTTAGCGGCCACCAATTTAATTCAGCAAGCGCAAACGATCGTTAGTCGAAATGTTGATCCTGTGGTCGGGGCAGTCGTTACCTTTGGGACTTTTCATGCAGGGACTGCCTGTAATGTGATTGCCGAAGAAGCAACTTTATCTGGTACAATTCGCACATTGACACCAGAAACGAATGAACAAACGCAGCGAAGAATTCGCGAAATTAGTGAAGGTATTGCGCAATCTTTTCAATGTGAAGTAACTGTTCATCTTGATCAGAAAGGGTATTTACCTGTAGTGAATGAGCCAGCATGTACCACGAATTTTATTGAATACATGAGCAAACAAGCAACAGTTCAATTTCAACAAGCACCGGTTGCAATGACAGGTGAAGATTTTGGCTATCTATTGTCTAAAGTCCCAGGCACGATGTTTTGGTTAGGCGTGGCAAGTCCCTACAGCCTTCATTCTGCTAAGTTTGAACCGAACGAAGAGGCGTTATTGTTTGGAGTTGAGGCAGTTAGTGGCTTTTTAAAATCATTGGACAATTAGAAAAACAGCCACCAGATAACTAATAAGTATCTGGTGGCTGTTTTTTATTTTGCAATAATGGGCGTATTGGGAATCGTAAAGCCGGCCTCTGTTAATGCTTTGATATATTGGGCTAGAAATTCTTCTTTGACCGCAAATTGTTTGCCGTTTAGTACATACATGGTCGTTCGCACCGCAAAGTTGCCATTGCCTAAATCGACCATACCAAAAATATCTGGCCCAGTTTGAATACTTTCGATATACTTTTCTTTTAATGTTTCATTGACTTCTGTAATCACTTCACAAATTTTTTCATAACCTTCTTCAGGATTGATGCGGACATCAATTAACACTTGCATATTGGCACGAGACAGGTTACTGATTGTGGTGATGTTTCGGTTTGGAATAAAATGAACAGTTCCATCAACCGCTTTAATTTGAGTGGTTCGTAATCCGACAGAAGTAACTGTTCCTTCAATATTTAACGCCAATAAGCGAATATAATCGCCTACATCCATTTGTTGTTCTAAAATAATGAAAAATCCGGTAATTAAGTCATTCATGAATCCTTGAGCCCCTAAACCAATGGCAACACCGGCAATTCCCGCTCCAGCTAATAATGAGCCAACAGGCACACCGACAATGGTCAAAAGAGAATAGATGAAGAAAAAGAACAGCGTATATTGAAATGCATTAATGATTAAAGTGTGTAATGTTTTTAAACGGCTTTCACTAAAATGTTGCTTTTTACTATAATTTGCATAGGTGCGATCAATTAAATATTTCCCGATTCGCTGAATGATAAAAAATAGAAAAATTAAAAATAAAATTGATAAACTTTTTTCAATTAAGGTAGCGACAATGGCATCCCAATTAATATTGTTCCAAAAGCGTTGTAGCGCGCTCACTTTTTTTACGGTCGCTTCTGCTAAATCAGGAGCAGAAGAATCGACTGTTTCAGTACTGGCTAAACCAAGTATCAACATAAAAATCCAACTTTCTCTAAAATTTCTTCTTTTAGTATACTAAATCTCTCGGCGAAAGGGGAAGAAAATAGAAAGTTTTTTTAAAGACTTAACATGTTTTTTTAGGAATGTTATAATTTTGTAAATAAATAATATATTTTATAATTTTGTTAAAGGTTGTGAGTGCTGCGTGAAAGTTTCAATTGAATGGGCAAAAAATGATTTACTTTCTAAATTACCTGTAACAATTTTTATTGATGAGCGATGTGCTACTCGCTTAACGGCTGACAAGCGACGAACATTCATCTTCCATAATCCAGTCGCTTTACGATTAGGGAGTCGTTTTTTTAGTAGTCAGATAATCGAAATTGCGGAATCATGTACATTGAAAGTTTCCTTTAATTGGTCCTGTGTTTATCTCTTTTGTATCTGGTTACTTGCAGTTAAACTGTGGATTGGAAGCGTTAGCGGTCGAACAATTGTAGTTGTGGCACTAATCGGAGTGCTGACTTATTGGCGTCGTTATTTATTAAAAATAAAGAAAATGACCTGACAAGTCGTGATTGTTTCGTGAAAGAAGAATGCGTAGTATACTAAAAGTAATGAAAATGAAGGGACTGAAGAAACACATGACTTTGGATAAAACAAAAAAATTAGCAAACGGCAATGAAATGCCACGCCTAGGTTTAGGCGTTTGGCGTGTAGAAGATGGCTCAGAAGCAACAAATTCAGTAAAATGGGCTTTAGAAGCGGGTTATCGCTTGATTGATACGGCAGCCGTTTATAAAAACGAAGCAGGGGTGGGCGAAGGCATTCGTCAATCGGGTATTCCCCGCGAAGAAATTTTCGTGACGACGAAATTATGGAATGAAGATCAAGGCTATGAAAATGCGATTAAAGCATTTGATAAAAGCTTAGAAAAATTAGGGTTAGACTATGTTGATTTATATTTAATTCACTGGCCTGTTGCTGGTAAATATAAAGAATCATGGAAAGCATTAGAAGAAATTTACGCAAGTGGTCGTGCCAAAGCAATTGGCGTTTCCAATTTTCATCAACATCATTTGGAAGATTTATTAACAGAAGCAAATGTTGTGCCAATGGTGGATCAAATTGAATTACATCCTACGTTAACACAAGAACCGCTACGAAAATATTTAGCCGAAAATAAGATTGCCGTGGAGGCTTGGTCTCCTCTAGGACAAGGTAATTTATTATCTGAACCAGTACTAGTGAAAATTGGTGAAAAATATGGTAAATCAGCGGCCCAAGTGATTATTCGTTGGCACTTACAAAATGATATTATCGTGATTCCTAAATCTGTTCACGAAAAAAGAATTCAGGAAAATTTTGCTGTCTTTGATTTTGAATTAACACCAGAAGAAATAACCGCAATTAATCAGTTAAATAAGGATCATCGTTTTGGTGCAGATCCAGATAATTTTGATTTTTAAGTATGATAGCAAGTAAAAACGGAGGGGCGAAAGACGTCCCTCCGTTTTTACTATAATTTTTGAACAAAGTAGTTAAAGAGTGCTTGGGATTTGGCATCACGTGCGTACATTAGTTCAGGATGCCATTGAACAGCTAATAAAGGCTGCTGTTCATTTGTTGATTCCACTGCTTCTGCAAGGCCATCAGAGGACCAAGCAGTAACGCGTAAATCTTTTCCTAAAGTATGTAGTGCTTGGTGATGGTACGAGTTGACTTGACCAGTTGTACCATATATGTTTGATAATTGACTGTCTGGTTCAACATCAATACGATGCGTCGCAAAGATTGGTTGAGTGGGTTGTTGTCCGTGCTTAACTGACCATTGAGGATACATCGATAAATCTTGATATAATGTGCCACCTAAAGCAACATTGACTAATTGCATTCCACGGCAAACCGCAAAAATAGGTTTGTTTTGTTTTAAGGCTTCTTCAATTAGGGCTAACTCAAACTCGTCACGATCACGATTTGTTTCTTCTAATTTTATATGGGGTTCTTGTCCGTAAAATTCAGGGGCAACATCTTGACCGCCTGCTAAAAGTAGTTTATCAATTTGTTGTATATACGTAGCGGCTAATTCTTTGGGGCCAATTGGCAAAACGAAAGGAACGCCACCTGCGGCTTGAACAGCGCTGACAAAACCTTGTGGGGTGTAAGTCACTTGGTTACCGTGAAACACTTCAGCTGCCTGCAAAAGTTGATTGCCAGCGATTCCAATAATTTTTTTTGTCATAATAACATCACATCCTCAATAAATTCATACGTTCTATTGTAGCACTTTTTTTGAAAAAAGTGTTTGAGAAGAAGTCGAGACAAGTTTTGTCTCGGACAGCTCTCAAACACAAAAAACTCAGTAAGTGAACAAGTGAAACTTTTTAACGTTCACGAATGACTTCGATTTTATAACCATCTGGGTCGACAACAAAGTAATAAGATGGTGCAGTTCCGGGTAAGCCTTTTAAGTCAGTAACAGTTAAGCCAGCCGCTTGATGTTTTTCGTGTAATCCTTCTAAATCATCTGTACTGATGGCGATATGACCATAACCGTTTCCTAAATCGTATGCTTCATGATCATAATTATAAGTTAGTTCTAGTTCGTAGTCGTCTCCTGGTAAAGTTAGATAAACCAAAGTAAATTTATTTTCTGGAAAATCACGACGGCGACTTTCTTCAAAATTGAAGGCTTTTTGATAGAAATCTAATGATGCCTCTAAATCTTTTACACGCACACATGTATGAGCCATTTTCATAGTTAAAAACTCCCTTTCAAACTTAATTATATTTCCAACGTTAATAGTAGCATAGATAAACGTGAAATGTAGAGAAAAACGCTTGGTTTCTGACTTGTTCTAAAGGAATTTCTCAGGTAAAATAGATGAAAAGAGAAGAGGTGCGCCAATGAAAACGCCAACGTTTGGAAAAAGAGAAGAGACATTGACCTATCAAACAAGATATGCTGCATACATTATTGTTTCAAAGCCAGAAAATAACACAATGGTTCTGGTACAAGCGCCAAATGGAGCTTATTTTTTACCAGGAGGCGAAATTGAAGGCACCGAAACGAAAGAAGAAGCGATCCATCGAGAAGTGCTAGAAGAATTGGGAATTAGTGTAGAAATTGGCTGTTATTTAGGGGAAGCTGATGAATATTTTTATTCGAACCATCGCCAAACTGCCTATTATAATCCTGGCTATTTTTATGTAGCGAATACTTGGCGGCAACTTAGCGAACCCTTAGAAAGGACCAATACTTTACACTGGGTTGCACCAGAAGAAGCAGTCCGTTTATTAAAAAGAGGAAGCCACCGCTGGGCCGTTGAAAAATGGCTAGCGGCATCATCATAAAATAACGAATAACCCTCAATCTATGTTGATTAGATTGAGGGTTATTGTTATTGAAAAGAATGTTTAAATTAAAACCATTTTTTCAATAATTTGAGCGACACCATCTTCGTCATTACTAGTGGTATGCACATCGGCAATTGTTTTAACATTTTCTGTCGCATTGCCCATCGCAACACCAATCCCAGCGTAATCAATCATGGATAAGTCATTTTCATTGTCACCAATGGCCATCACTTCGTCTTTATTTAAGCCTAAATGGTCTGCCAATTTTGCTAGAGCATTGCCTTTGCTAGCATTTTTATTCATGATTTCATAGTAAAAAGGCGTACTTTTAACAGTCGTATATTTTTCGGTAAAATGTAATGGTAATTTTGCAATGGCAGGATCTAAAACTTCCGGCTCATCAATCATCATCATTTTAATAATGTTCATCTCTGGTGTCATTTCATCCACCGTACGATATTTCAAAGGCATGTTCACTAAAGATGCTTCGTGAATCGTATATTTACCAATATTGCGATTGGCAGTGTAAATAGCGGAATCATCAATTGTATGCAAGTGAGCGCCGACTTTACGAGAATACATTTCAATTTCTAAAAAATCCTCATAACTCAAGGTATAGCGTGAAATAATCGTATTATCTTTGGTTGCTTGGACAAGCGAACCGTTGTAGGTAATCACGAAATCATTTTCACCATATAAGGCTAATTCATCCAATTGTTCTTTCACGCCTGGCAAAGGACGGCCTGTACATAAAACAATACGAACGCCTTGATCATTTGATTTTTGGAGCGCTTCTTTGACCCGTGGGGTAATCTTGTGTTGTGAATTTAGCAATGTTCCGTCGATATCAATAGCAACTAACTTAATTGACATAGAATCCTCCTAGAAAACCTATTTTTTTAAAACTAACGCACCATTATGAATGTAACTTGAAAACTCACGATACGTCTCATCAAATAAATCGTAATGTTTTTTATTTACTTGGTCAAGCATTTCTTTAGGGAAATAGAAACGTTCATCTCCTTGACTCTGACCAGCAAGTGCTGCAACTAGGGGACTGACCGTTGCCAATTCCACTAATGAGCCATCTTTTTGCATCAATTCAATTTGTGTACGATGACGGTCTTTATTTGGACGATAAAAATCGTAAGGTAAATCATAGCTTGAATTAATGGCAGTATAATATTTAGGGTTGAAACCAACTTTTTCAATCAATTCCCTTAAATAAGCAATCGTTGCTGCGCTCTCTTTTTCGTTCGTAAAGGTGGCTGACTTCAGAGGCTTACGCATAAGGAAACGTTTGGCTAAATCACCTAGAATTGAATCAGGCACATCCATCCATTGTGTAAAGTACGTAGAGAGGACGCCATCATCCAATTTTAAATATTCTTGTAAGGTGAAGTCCCCTTTAAAGAATGGTACAAGCAGAGAGGCTTGTAAATCATAGTCAAATTCAGGGTTTTCAAATAATTCTTTCGCCCGATGCAATAAATGATCAAGAATCACTTCCATCCCTCGAGAAACAGGGTGGAAATAGACTTGGACATACATTTGGTAACGACTAACGATATAGTCTTCCACCGCATGCATCCCATTCATAGCAAAGGCAATGCCTCCTTTGTAGGGTCGAATCACACGTAAGATTCTAGTTAAATCGAAAGTTCCGTATTCCGTCCCTGTAAAGTAAGCATCACGTAACAGATAGTCCATGCGATCGGCATCAATTTGACTAGAAATCATTTGCACCACTTGAGGATTTGGGTATTGTTTAGTAATAACGCTGGCGACTTTTTCAGGAAAATCTGCCGAAACACGGTTTAAAATTTGATAGACTTCCGTTTCTGGTGAGGTGATGATTTGGACCGTGATTGCTTCATGGTTTGTATCAAAAATATGCTCGAATGTATGTGAATAAGGACCATGACCGACATCATGTAATAAAGCTGCGCAAAGTGTAATCAGGCGCTCGTCGTCATTCCAGCCGTTTTCACCTAATCGTTCCACAGAGTAGTTACGTTGGAAAATTTCACAAATCCGACGTGTAATTTCGTAAACACCCAAAGAATGGGAAAAACGACTATGTTCGGCACCGTGAAACGTAAAAGAAGAAGTACCTAGTTGCTTAATGCGACGTAATCGTTGCACTTCAGCAGAATTAATAAGGTCTAAAATCACTTGATGTTGGACATGAATATAATTATGGACGGGATCACGAAAAACTTTTTCGATTGGTAATCGTTGCTCTTTATACGGAATCGTCATACGATCTCTCCTTTAATTAAGGCGTTTCGTTGCGCCATTTTTTCCAGCTGGACAGTTAAATTTGTTTGGAACCATTCTGAGGTTATAATTGGTTCGGTTAAGTTTGGATCAATAGATTTTTCAAATTGTTGAGGTAATGCTTCGATTAAACGGGTTTTTACGGCGTCTATTGTTAATGGAGTCTCAATCAGGGTTTCTAAATTTGCCATCACTGCTGGATCAACGGGTGGATAGCCATTTTCACCAAATTGTTCTTGTAAGCCAGCAAGGTAAAAGTCTCGCACCACTTCTCCACGAGCAAGTTGATTGCCGTTAACGCTGATGTAAATCATGACAGCAATACCGTCTTTGACGCGTCGTTGGGCAATCCCAGCAAACTTTTGACCGCCAATACTTAAATCATAAGTACCGGGACAATAGGATGTAGTAATTTCAAAGGCGTCAATCTCTTTCTCCGGAAAACTCTGACGGAGCCAAGCCCACATTAATTCATAAGCCGCATCGATACTTAATTTGTGTTCAGAATTATTTGGTAAAATAAGTGAAACATTTAAAATACCCGAATCGGCAATCACCCCTAAACCGCCGGCATTGCGAACGACTACAGAATAATCGTTTTCTTGCAGAGAAGTGATGCCTTCTTTTAGATGTGGTACACGGGTATCTTTCATGCCAAGAATCATTGCTTGATCCAATTGCCAGAAATGAATGATTGGTTGGTGCTGCATTCCTGAAAAAGTGGTTAAAACATCGGTCAAGGCAAAAGGTAAAAAATAGTCACTGTTTGTTAAACAACCTGAATCAAGGAGCATAAAGGATTCAGTGTGAAGGGGAAAAGTTGTGCTCATAAAAAACGTCCTGTCTATTTATAATTACGTCATTTAATACGTTTATTTTCTTACTCTCTCTTATATTATATACAAAAAATGCAAAAAAGCATGTTATATAAACGAATTCTGAAGGAATTCTCTAAAATAGTAAACGGTTTTCTTATTAAATAGATGAAACAAATGCTTGCAACCCGTGAAAAGAGCTTATACAATAAGAAAAGGTACATAAGCAAGGAAAAATTGACTTTAGTTGACAAATACATTGAAAAAGTCAACAATAAGAAAGTTATATTTTGGAAAAGGAGTGACCATTATGGATTTATCAACAGGCGTTCCTGTATCGATTCAACTAAAAACGATTGTCCAACAAGGCAACGAACAAAAAGATTTTTTCTTTGACTTAGAAGGTCAATTAGTAAAAATGGGTGATACATTATACATTCGTTACAAAGAAGAATTATTAGAGGATACAGAACCAACCCCCGTAACCATTAAAATTGAACCAGACGGGCATGTTCAGCTGATTCGTGCCGGCGAATTACGGATGCGTTTAAGATTTGGCTATCAGGAAAAATTAGATACAAGTTATCGAACCCCTTATGGCTTGCTACAGATTAGTACGTTTACACATAATTTGCGTGTTAGTTTAAAAGATCAACCAATGTCTGGTAAGATTTTAGTTGATTATGATTTATACTCTCAAACAGAGCGAATCGGAGAATATCATTTAGAATTAGAATTTACTGCATAAATATTGCAGAATAGAATTGATTTTTTTTCAATGTTTTTGTATGATAAGGAGTAGACTGTGAAAGGACGTGTACCTCTTGGAAATTAATGTATTTGAAGGGTTAAACAAAAAAGAATTATCCATGATTGAAGTAGCACACGC
This sequence comes from Enterococcus sp. AZ120, assembly GCF_050546165.1. Lineage (NCBI taxonomy): Bacteria > Bacillati > Bacillota > Bacilli > Lactobacillales > Enterococcaceae > Enterococcus > Enterococcus sp. AZ120. The sequence continues at coordinate 923,750 of NZ_CP172950.1, forward strand.
TATTTTAGAACAACATGCAGATGTAATGGATTTTTCTGATTTAGTTAACCAAATCCAAAATTATCTTGGCAAGTCTGATAGTGAAATTCGTGACCAATTAGCACAATTTTATACAGATTTAAACATCGACGGTAGCTTTATCTCATTGGGAGACAATCGTTGGGGCTTACGTTCATGGTATCCAATCGATTCAATCGATGAAGAAGTTACACATGGCTTGGAAGAAGACGAAGAAGATGCACCACGTCGTAGAAAACGTAAAAAAGTAAATGCCTTCATCACTAATCCAAACGATGAAGATGTAATTGACTATAACGATGACGATCCAGAAGATGCTGAATTAACAAATGATGATGAAGAAGACATCTTGTACGATGATGAAGAAGATGAAGATGAAGAAATCAAAGCATACAACTCTGACTTACAAGAGATTGGTGCAGATTCAGACGATGATGAAGAAGATATTCCGCAAATCGAAGAAGATTTAACGATCATTGATGACGATGATGTTGAAGATGAAGACGATTTTGATGACGAATATTCTGAAGAGTAAGAAACCAAAAAGCTTGATTCCTAAGAAGGAGTCAAGCTTTTTAGTTGAATGCCCAAGAAAAATGAGAAAATAGAAAAAATTATTTTCTTGAATAGAAGTACTTGACCTGATGTCCGTTTGCTTGTATTATACTACTTGGGCACCTTTAAGAAGGTCAGAAGTTTGAACGAACTTACAAGCTCCCTATTCGTAATGGATAGGGAGCTTTTCTATTTTTGTTTCTTTTTTATTTGGAGAAACGTAAGAGTCTCAAAGTTGTTTTACTTCTCTCTACAAAATATTATCAAAGAAAGGGTTTTTAACTATTATGACAAAATACATCTTTGTTACAGGTGGCGTGGTTTCTTCTATCGGAAAAGGGATTGTCGCAGCATCTTTAGGACGATTATTAAAAAATCGTGGATTAAAAGTAACGATTCAAAAATTCGATCCATATATTAATGTGGATCCGGGGACAATGAGTCCTTACCAACATGGAGAGGTTTTTGTCACAGATGATGGTGCCGAAACAGATTTGGACTTAGGTCACTATGAACGTTTTATTGATATTAACTTAAATAAATACTCAAACGTAACCACTGGGAAAATTTATTCAGAAGTCTTACGTAAAGAACGTAAAGGGGAATACTTAGGTGCAACAGTGCAAGTTATTCCACACATTACCAATGAAATCAAAGAAAAAATCATGCGTGCAGCGAAAATGACGGATGCCGATGTGATTATCACAGAAGTAGGTGGTACTGTCGGCGACATCGAATCATTACCTTTCCTAGAAGCATTGCGTCAAATGAAAGCTGATATGGGTAGTGACAACGTAATGTACATCCATACAACCTTGATTCCTTACTTAAAAGCGGCTGGTGAAATGAAAACTAAACCAACACAACATAGTGTCAAAGAATTAAGAAGTTTAGGGATTCAACCAAATATTTTAGTGGTCCGTACGGAATTACCTGTTTCTCAAAACACTAAAAACAAATTAGCACAATTCTGTGATGTTAATCCGGAAGCGGTAATTGAATCTCGTGATGTTGAAACGTTATACTCCATTCCATTAGCACTTCAAGCACAAAACATGGATCAAATTGTTTGTGATCATTTAAAATTGGATGCACCGGCTGCAGACATGACTGAGTGGCGTGCATTAGAAGAAAAAGTTCTTAACTTGAAAAAGAAAACAAAAATTGCGCTGGTTGGTAAATATGTTGAATTACCAGATGCCTATATTTCTGTTGTAGAAGCATTAAAACATGCTGGGTTTGATTTTGATTCAGATATCGAAATTGATTGGGTTGATTCACAAGAATTAACTGCTGAAAATGTCGCTGAAAGAATTGGTTCAGCAGATGGTATTTTGGTTCCTGGTGGTTTTGGTGATCGTGGAATTGAAGGAAAAATTGAAGCGATTCGTTTTGCTCGCGAAAATGACGTACCATTCCTTGGTATTTGTTTAGGTATGCAAATGGCCTGTGTAGAATTTGGTCGTAACGTTGTGGGCTTAGAAGATGCTGGTTCTGCAGAAACTAATCCTGACGTGACAAATAACATTATTGATTTAATGGCAGATCAAGAAAACATTGAGAATTTAGGTGGCACACTACGTTTAGGTTTATATCCATGTAAATTGAAAAAAGGAACGAAAACTGCGGCAGCATACGGAAATGAAGATGTTGTCCAAGAACGTCACCGTCATCGTTATGAATTTAACAACAAATACCGTCAATTATTTGAAGAAAATGGCTTAGTTTTCTCTGGAGTTTCACCAGATAATCGTTTAGTTGAGATTGTTGAAATTCCTGAAAAACAATTCTTTGTGGCTTGTCAATTCCACCCAGAATTAATTTCTCGTCCAAATCGCCCACAACGCTTAATCAAAGGCTTTGTTGGTGCAGCTTTGGCAAATAAAGAAAGTAAATAAGCAAAAATGGACGAAGTGATTCAGTTCACTTCGTCCATTTTTAATCTAAAAAAGTACGGGGCTCATCATGAGCCCCGTACTTTTTATGCTGCTTTATTTTCATCTGGTTTAGAACTACTTTCAGGTGGTTGCGGCGGTTCTTGTGAACTAGAACTTGATGGTTCAGGTGGTTGTTCCGATGTTGCCGGTTGCTCTGCTGAGGAAGAGCTTGCCGGTTGTTCGGTTGATGATGGCGCTTCAGAGGAAGAAGGCGCACTTTCTGAACTAGAACTTGATGAACTTTCCGCTTCTTTTGTGGAAGAGGATTCCACCGTACTGCTAGATTCCGGCTGTGGTGCTGAAGAGGTAGTACTTGGTAAAACTTGTACATTTGGTACCTCATAGGCATCTTTCACGTATAATTCATTACCTACCCGCACAACACTGTCTGGCTGCACCCAGTCATCGTTTGAAACATTTTGAGACAAGTAACTCATTATTTCACGATAAACATCCGAGGCAATTCCATAGTATTCTTGATAGATTGGTGTATTTCGATCATTGTATCCAGTCCAAACAGAAACGGCATAGTGTGTTGTATAACCAACAAAGGTACTATCCGGGGCAATTCCTTTTTCTGTTGTCCCCATTCGTGCTAAATCTTCATCAGTATAGTTAGAAGTCCCTGTTTTGGCCGCTTGGATTAAGCCTGGAATGGCGCCGTTAAATCCTGTTCCGCCATTTAAAACATCTTTTAACATATCCGTCATCATATAGGCGGTAGAGTCTTTCATCGCACGTTTACCATCAGGTTGATAATCAACGCTAGTTCCATCATTGAAAACGACTTTGTTTACGTAATACGGTTTGTTATAAATCCCGTTATTGGCGAAAGCCGCATAAGCTGCTGCTAACTTCAATGAGGAAATCCCGTATTTATCGCCATCTACATCGCTTGTGTTACTTGAAATGGCATTCGAGGCTTCTAAGTTTTTATAGTCAATTCCTAGTCCTTTAATGAAAGGCATGATGTTTTCTTTACCAACTTCATCAAACGTCTGGACCGCGGTGGTGTTACGAGAACCCATAATCGCACGGCGCATAGTAATGACGCCTTGGTATGTTAAATCAGAGTTGAAGACATCAATGTCGGTACCAGGATATTTCGTTGGTTTATCCACCATGAGGCGACCTGTCGAATAATTTAAATTCTCAATTGCGGGACCATAATCCATGATTGGTTTCACGGTTGAACCAACATCACGTTGGGTGTTAACAGCTAAATTGTTTCCTAATTGCACATCATCAGGAATGTGACGACCACCAATCTGTGCTCGGACTTGTCCAGAGGCAACATCAATAACGGTTGAAGCCACTTGCATTTTATCATCTGGAAACGCAACGTATTGATCACTGTTGACAATATCGTAAAGTTGTTTTTGGGCATTCATATCTAAGTTTGTGTAGATATCTAGTCCGTCTGTGTAAACATTTTTACCAGTTTTTGCTTTCACTTCATTGATTACTTCTTTGACATAATTATCTACGACTTTTCGATTGTCATCACTGGCTTTTAATGGCACTAAGCCTTCATCGATTGGGGTAGCTTTAGCTTTTTCGTACTCTGCTTTCGAGATTTTTTTATTGTCGTACATTGTGTAGAGTACAACATCCCGGCGTTCTTTAGCAGTATCTGGCTTTGTATAGGGATCGTATGAGTTTGGCGCTTGTGGCATTCCTGCCAGTAGGGCCGTTTGTGGTAAATCAAGTTCAGATAAATGTTTACCATAATAATTTTCAGCCGCTGTTTCCATTCCATAAAAACCATTCGCCATGTAGACTTTGTTAATGTAGTAAGTTAAAATTTCTTCTTTTGATTTTTCACGTTCTAAACGAACAGCCATCCATGCTTCTTGTGCTTTCCGTTTCAAGGTTTGGTCAGATTCTTTTGTAGAGAAGTAGGACAATTTAATTAATTGTTGGGTTAAGGTACTTCCGCCTTGTAATCCACCATTTTTGACATTTGAAAGGGCAGAACCGATAATCCGAATCGGATCCACACCAATGTGTTTATAGAAACGACGGTCCTCGACAGAAACAATGGCATCTTTTAATAATTGAGGCACATCATTTGGTTGAATTAATTCACGCTTTTCTGCGCCTAAATCCTCAAAAATTTCATTATTAATATCGTAAAGCTTCGATGAAACTGTCGCATTCAGTTTGTCATCTTCTAATTTTGGGGCTTGTCGTGCATAGAACCAAAAAAGACCAACGCCTGCTAAAAAAGCGACCATCCCAGCGATAAGTAAGCCAAGAAAGATTTTTAAAACAAGCCGTTTTTTCTTTTTCGGCGGTTGTGTCTTTTTCTTGTAACTCGACTTCGATGAGGTGTTGGATGCATGTCTAGCAGCTCGCGAGCCTGAATTTGCGGTTGGCATAAATAGCAACTCCTTTGTTATACTTTCAAAACTTTATGAATCTAGTGTGTCTGAATATATTGTTCCACTGCGTCGAGATAAGGGATTCGCGGTGCGATTCCAAAAGATAATTCAATTCCTTCTTTCTCGATGAGTGCAAGCGGCATAGATTTTTTCCCAGTAACTGCTTGGTTTTTCCAATGCGTTATTAGATTTTCACCACTAAAAAAGAAGCAGCGTTTTAAGCTTGAAAACCATAATAGCACAAAACAAATCCCTTGTTGTGCTATACATTGTTCCATATGATCAATTTGATGTTGATGAAAATTTTTAAAGGGAAAGGACGTGGTATTTTTCGTTTCTTTCGCTTCAAAATCTATGTAACGGCCTTGATATACACCGTTATAATCAGTCGTTGAAGCTTGTCTAAAGTAGGCCTCCTTAATAACAGCCGCACTTCGTTTGGGATAATCTACTTTAACAATTTGAACAGGAGTGGGTTTCTTATGAACGATTGCTTGCTTATTCAATAGATAATATTGATTGCTTTGATTGATCGCTTCTTCGAAATCCATCCCGCGATTACCAAATTCAACGGGGCGTTTCTTTTTTACTTGTTTTTTTGGTGATTGTGCTTCATGATGATTATAAGGTATTCCGTTAGGATAATGGAACGTCACGTTTATCACACTCCTAGCCTGTATTATACCAAAAAAAAGACCTGAAAGAAAAGGGATGACTTATGGAAATGATAAAAACCCTCTATGTCACCGGTTATCGCAGCTTTGAATTGGGGATATTTCAAGGAAAAGACCCGAAAATCACAGTTATTAAAAATGTCTTAAAAAAAGAGTTAGCCAGTTATATTGAAGCGGGAGTAGAATGGATTTTGATTTCTGGCAATTTAGGTGTTGAACTTTGGACAGCTGAAGTAGTTGGGGAATTAAAAACGGAATATCCAGAAGTCCAGCTAGGTTTGCTTTATCCATTTAAAGACTTTGGCAATAATTGGAATGAACAAAATGGAGAACTGTTAACGAAAGCGGAAAGTTTGGCTGATTATATCAACTCAGTAAGTCACCAGCCCTATCAATCGCCAGCACAATTAAAAATGCATACAAAATTTCTTTTGGAACATTCTGGGGGCAGCTTACTTATTTATGACAAAGAGTACCCTGGCAAAACGGAGTATTTTTTAAAGGACGCACAACATTTTTCGGAACGAGAACCCTATGATATTCGCTTAATTACAATGGATGATTTACAAAACTCGGTGATTGATTAGAGAATCTGTTTGATTTTCTAGCTATTTTTCGTTACAATAGTATTTGTGGAACTATGAAATTTTCTATCGTAAATAAACAAATGAGGTGTAAACATGGCAAATTTAGTATATAGTCCTAAAGACATTTTACAAAAAGAATTTAAAACGAAAATGATGAACGGGTATGACCCAATTGAAGTAGACGAATTTTTAGACAATGTCATTAAAGACTACGAAGCTTATAATAAAGAATTATTAAGCTTGCAAGAAGAAAACAGCCGCTTAATGGCAAAATTAGACCAATTATCAAAAGCCCAACCAACGCCTCGTGTTGCTCAAGAAGTACCAAAAAGTGCAGCAGTGACCAACTTTGATATTTTAAAACGTTTATCAAACTTAGAGCGTGAAGTTTTTGGTAAAAAGTTAGATGAAACACCTTCAACACCTGTAACGCCTTCCGCACCGTCAATGACTGCAGAACCAGCGAACCATGATGTTGATAATGCACAAACTCGTCAATTTTAGCAAGACAATTTAAGTCAAGTTTTCACGAGGAACAAAAAGCATTTGTTAGAATAGCGGACACTTGTTTTAGTGTATAAATTTTTGCTGTTCGTTTAAACAGATTTGTAATTTTCGGGTGATCGCGGTTTGCTTTTGCAAGCTGAGGAAAGTCCATGCTCGCACAAGCTGAGATGCTTGTAGTGTTCGTGCTTAGCGAAATCATAAGCTAAGGTACTCTTTTAGAGTAACGGCAGGAAAAATGACTAAGGTTTCGACTATGTCAAAGTATCCTTGAAAGTGCCACAGTGACGAAGCGATGTGGGAAACTCCATCGGTGGAACGCGGTAAACCCCTCGAGCGAGCAACCCAAACAATGGTAGGGGCGCTCTTCTAAAGGAAATGAACGAGTAGAAGAGGCAGAGTTTACTCTGCAGATAGATGATGACCGTCACCAATTTTTCCTGAAGAATTGGTGATACAGAACATGGCTTATAGAAAATTACAAGTAATTCAGGAAGACCTTCCAACGTAGTTGTGAAGGCTTTTTTTACGAAAAGAATAAAAAAATGTTAAAATAAAGAAACTGAGATAAAAGTAGTAAGCTGTCTGTTCTAAAGATGGCGGGACAGGACCGTTTAGTTCAGAGAAAGCGGACAATTATAAAAAACAAGCGGAGCAGTAGTCGGCAGGACTGTTAGCTCCAGACAATAAAAAAGAGTCAAGAAGGAGTTTTTATGACGAAAGAAAAAACATTCAAACTTGTTGCAACGGCTGCTAGTGGCTTAGAAGCATTAGTTGGAAAAGAATTGCGTGATTTAGGGATTCCCTGTGAAGTAGAAAATGGCCGGGCCGTCTTTGAAGGCACTGTTGAAACAATTGCTACTGCCAATTTATGGCTACGGACAGCAGATCGGATTAAAATCGTCGTTGGCGAATTTAATGCCTATAGTTTTGATGAATTATTTGAAAAAGTTAAAGCACTTCCTTGGGAAGATTATTTGCCTTTAGATGCAGAATTTCCAGTTGCAGGTAAATCAATTAAGTCAAAATTGTATAGTGTTCCTGATTGCCAAGCCATCACCAAAAAAGCCATTGTTAACCGTTTAAGAGAAGTTTACCATCGTCCAGCGACGGTGCCTTTAACCGAAACAGGAGCTTTGTTTAAATTAGAAGTGGCTCTTCTAAAAGATAAAGTGACGTTGACGTTGGACACGACTGGACCAAGTTTATTTAAACGAGGCTATCGCATTGAAAAGGGGGGCGCACCTCTTAAGGAAAACATGGCAGCTGCTTTAGTGATGTTGACCAATTGGCGCAAAGATCGTCCTTTTTATGATCCAGTTTGTGGTTCTGGAACAATTTGTATTGAAGCAGCATTAATTGGCCATAACATTGCCCCTGGCTTTAATCGTAGTTTCACTTGTGAAACATGGAATTGGGTTGATCCAGCGATGTTTGAAAAAGTACGTAACGAAGCCGAGGCAAAGGCAGACTACGATGTTGAATTAGATATCTGTGGTTCAGATGTTGATGGGCGAATGATTGAAGTCGCACGAGCGAATGCTGAGGAAGTTGGTTTAGGTGATTCAATTACCTTTAAACAATTGGCATTAAAAGATTTTACAACCGAGAAGGAATATGGTGTAATGGTAGCTAACCCGCCTTATGGTGAGCGTTTAGGAGAAGAGGAAAGTGTTCGTCGTTTGTATAAAGAAATGGGCCATGTTTTCCGTCCGTTAACTACTTGGAGCAAGTATATACTGACGAGTGATCTTGCTTTTGAAGAATATTATGGTGCCAAAGCTACTAAAAAACGGAAGCTTTACAACGGAGCCTTACGAACAGATTTATTCCAATACTGGGGAACACGTCCACCAAGAAAACCACGGGAAGACTAAGAAAGCTGGTGTAAAAAAATGAAGGAAGCTGTATTTTTACAAGAAGTGAAAGAAATTCAATTACTAAAAAATGCCTTGACATTATTAGACTGGGATTCATCAACTGGGATGCCAGAAAAAAGTAGTCCTTTTCGAGGAGAAGTAGAAGGGTATTTAACCGGATTATATTTTGAACGAAGTATTGGCCCAGTTATTCAAGAAGCATTGGCCTATTTTGAGACACGCCCTGAAGAATTATCTGAATTAGGGAAACTGGTTTTTGAAAAAGTAAAAGAAGAATATGCTTTGAATAAAAATGTTCCAGCTGAACGTATGCAAGAATATGTTAAAGTATTAAACCAAGCACATACAGATTGGCTAAAAGCACGCGCTGCACAAGATTTCGGCTTGTTAGAAGAAACCTTAACGAAGGTCGTTGCGTTCCAAAAAGAGTTCATTCCTTATTGGCAAAAAGAAGAAAAAACACCGTACGATGTGTTATTAAATCAATTTGAACCGGGAATGACGGTTGAGAAGCTAGACCAAGTATTCGACCAAGTAAAACAAGGGATTCAAGAAATTCGGACCGTTTTAGCGGAAAAAGGTACGCCGCCTAGAACTGACTTTTTATCTAGAAAAATGACCAAAGAACAACAACGCCGTTTTGTGATTGGTGTGGTTGAACAATTAGGCTATGATTTTTCAAAAGGCCGATTAGATGATACAGTTCATCCATTTATGACAGCTCTAAATCGAAATGATGCGCGGATTACTACGCGCTGGGAAGAAAATAATTTCTCAATGGCAACATTTGGTGTGATTCATGAAGCGGGTCATGGGATGTACGAACAAAATTTTGATCCTAAATTTGACTTTACGCCGCTAAGCGAAGGTGCCTCTATGGGGATTCACGAATCACAATCGCTCTTTAATGAAATTATCATTGGTAGCAACCGGGCTTTTTGGCAAAAACAATACCCGTTTTTCCAAGAATGCGCAGAAGGTACTTTTGATGATATTGCTTTTGAAGATTTCTATGCTTCTTTAAAAGAAACGAAAGCAAGTTTGATTCGGATTGATTCCGATAGTCTCACCTATCCTTTGCATATCATTATTCGTTATGAAATTGAAAAAATGTTATTTAATGGTTCTTTGGAAGTCGCTGATTTGCCAAAAGTGTGGAACGAAAAATACCAAGAGTACTTAGGCGTATCACCTGAAAATGATTTAGAAGGTGTCCTTCAAGATGTTCATTGGTCTGGAGGTAGCTTTGGTTATTTCCCATCTTATGCCTTGGGTTATATGTACGCCGCGCAACTATTTCACGCAATGAAACAAGAATTATCTGTTGATGAAATTTTAGCTTCGGAGGATTATTCTGATATCCGTAAATGGTTAACACAACATATTCATCAGTACGGCGCTTCACGTAAACCAAATCAATTAATTTATGATGCAACGGGAGAAGAATTGAATCCTAGTTATTTAATTGATTATATGAAAGCTATTTATTTTGATGTTTATCAAGTGCAATAAGTGAAACAAGCAAGGGGAAGTGGACAACAACAATGTTATCAATTCGTGAATATTTAGAAGCTGGTGAAACAACAATCTCAAACTTACTATTTGATCATTACCAAAAAATTGGTTTGAAAGATGATGAATTTCTCTTTTTACTGCAACTTTTTCGTTCGCAAAATGCAGGCGATTTATTTCCAGACTTAATGGCGATTGCAGAGACGATGGGTAAAACGCCAGATACGATTTATAAGTTGTTAAATCAATTGGTTTCTCGCGGATTTATTCGAATTGAAACACAACAAAACCAAAAAGGTCAAATGATGGATACGTATGATTTACTGCCTGTTTTTCAAAAGATTCAATTATTTTTACAAACGAGCAAAGAAAAACAAGTTGTCGCAAACCACGAAGATGAAATTAAACAGCTTTACCAAGGCTTTGAAAAAGAATTCGGACGTCCACTTTCACCAATTGAATTAGAAATGATTGGTCAGTGGTTGAACACGGACCATTATTCCCCTGAATTAATCCGGTTAGCGTTGCGAGAAGCCGTTTTAAATCAGGCGTATAGTTTGAAATATATTGATCGTATTTTACTTGCGTGGGAGCGTAAAAATATTACCACCAAAGAACAAGTGGCTGCTGATCAGAAAAAACGAAAAGATTCTATGATTCAAAATGAGATTGAACAACAAGTTCAGACACAAGAATCGTTACCAAAGGTTACATTACACAATTGGTTAAATCCAGAAGACAGTGAATAAAAAGGAGGTGGGCCATGCTATCAAAAGAGAAAACAATGGAAGCTATTGAAATTATGTATGAGATGTTTCCAAATGCAGAATGTGAATTAAAACATAAGAATCCTTTTGAATTATTAATTGCTGTGATTTTAAGTGCGCAAGCAACCGATGTATCGGTAAATAAAGCGACTCCTGGTTTATTCGCAGCTTTTCCAACACCAGAAGCTTTAGCAGCTGCGCCGGTGGAGGAGATTATTGCTAAAATAAAAACCATTGGCTTATATCGCAATAAAGCAAAAAATATTAAAGCGTGCGCACAACAACTTTTAGAACGTTTCAATGGAGAAGTTCCGCAAACCAGAGATGAACTGGTCAGTTTACCTGGCGTGGGGAGAAAAACAGCCAATGTAGTAATGGGAGATGCTTTCGGCGAACCGGCTTTTGCAGTAGATACACATGTGGAACGAGTGTCCAAGCGCCTTAGAATTTGTAAGCTAAATGCGAATGTTACTGAAGTTGAGCAAACCTTAATGCGTAAAGTTCCGAAAGAACTCTGGGTGAAAACGCACCATACCATGATTTTCTTTGGGCGTTATCACTGCCTAGCAAGAGCGCCTAAATGTGAAGCCTGTCCGCTACTCTATATGTGTCAAGAAGGCAAAGAACGGATGAAAGGGAAATAACACATTTTTTCCTAAAAAAGCGAGCCACAAGTCCAACCGACTTGTGGCTCGCTTTCTTTTTTTGATTTTTAAGAAACGCAACAAATGATTGCGGTTTCTTAAAAATTGATTTAGTATAGACAGTGTGGTATATACTAGAAAATTTATTTTTTTGAAGAAAGATAGGCGATGAAATGACAGAAAATGCACCCAAATTTAAGCAAATTTCTGCAGAAATTGAAAAGAAGATTCGAGACGGTCTGTATGTAAGTGCACAAAAATTACCTTCAGAATATGATTTAGCTAAAGAATATAACTGCAGTCGCTTGACCATCCGTAAAGCGATTGATGATTTGATCCGCAAAAATATTTTGGTAAAACGACATGGTAAAGGTAGTTATGTGATGTCGCAAGCGAAAATTCAAAGTGGTCGCGCTGGCTTACAAGGTTTTACTGAGGCAGCCAAAGCTTACGGGAAAAAAAGCCAGACAGAAGTCATTTCCTTTGAAGAAGTAGTACATCCCGCTGAGAAAATTCGGGAGGCGCTCCAAGTAGGCAAAAATGAGGCAATTTATGAACTGATTCGCCGCCGAATGTTAGACGGCGAACCAATGACAGTTGAAAAAATTTATTTGCCACAGGCATACGTACAAGGCCATACGAAGCAAGACTTCGAGGGCTCTCTTTTCTGCTTAATCGAGAAGAACGTCGAGATTGCTTATTCGCATCAAGAAATTGAAGCAATCTTAGTTGAAGCGGAAATTTCAGAATTATTGAATGTTCCTGTGGGCCAACCACTTTTACAAGTCCACTCTATCACCTATGCGCTTGATGCAACTCCTATTTTATATGATGTCTCTTTATATCGAGCAGATCGGTACACGTTTAAAAACACACTGACCCGCTATAGCCCGTCTGAAAACAACCAAGTGGAGCTAGGAGGTTCTTGGAACGAATGAAGATCAAAGAAGAAATAGCCGCTCAAAAAGATTTATTTTATGAAGACTTAAACAAAATTATCGCGATTCGAAGTGTGAAAGGGTCGCCTAAAAAAGAGGCGCCTTTTGGCGAAGGACCGAAAAGAGCCTTGGAAGAAACGCTGAAACTTGCAGAGCGTTATGGCTTTCAAACTGGGATTGTCAATGACGCAGTTGGCTATGCGCAATGGGGAACAGCGGAAGAATATCTGGGAATTATTGGTCATTTAGACGTAGTACCAGAAGGTTCTGGCTGGTCAGTGCCGCCCTTTCAATTAACGAAAAAAAATCAACGTTTGTATGGTAGAGGAATTCTAGATAATAAAGGTCCTATCTTGGCTTGCCTGTATGGAATGAAATTACTGAAAGAACTTGGTTACCAACCAAAGAAAACCATTCGCTTAATGTTTGGCACGGATGAAGAAAGTGGGAGTGGAGATATCCCCTTATATTTAGAGAAGGAAAACGCACCCGTTTTTGGATTTACTCCAGATTGTAAATATCCAGTAGTTTATGGGGAGCGAGGGATTGTTAATTATGAGATCACAACGACCATCCCAGATGATTCAAGTGAACAAATTGGTCAGATTATAGGTGATCAAGCAAAAGACCACGTACCTGATCAATTAAGTGTGGTGATTGCGGGAAAAACAACAGCAATCACGGGAAAACGTGCTCCTTCCAATGCGCCAGAACTAGGCAAGAACGCGATTACTTTATTGGCACAGAAAATTAGCGAGGAACAGTTAGTCAAAGGAAATTTATTACAGTATTTCGACTGGTTAACCGCTAGTTTTCACGAAAAGCACTATGGCGAAGGAGTAGCTCTAGACTTTAAGGATCAGGATAGTGGGCAATTGATTTTAACGCCCTATGCGTTGGAAAAACGAGGACAGCAATTGGTGTTATCATTGGCCGTGCGTTATCCTGTTTCTATTACAGAAAACGAAGTAACCACGCAGCTAACGAAGGCACTATTTCCAGAAAGTGAAGTGACCGTCATCCGCCGCCTCCCTAGTACGCTGTTTCCAAAAGATGAGCGCAATGTTCAAAAATTAACCAAGGTTTATGAACAAATTACTGGCTTAGATGGGACGCCAGTCACAACTACAGGTGCTACGTATGCTCGCTTTATGCCGAATATCGTTGCTTTTGGTCCATCATTTCCTGGTCAAAAAGGCATTGCGCATAACCAAGATGAATATATGGATGAAAAAGATTTACTGCTTAATCTGGAAATCTATATGCAAGCGATGATTGCATTAACAGAAGCATAAAACCAATAGAAGATACACGTATGAGAAGAAGCCAATGTGTTTCGTAGAGGTCGCATACGTGTATCTTCTATTTTTCTGTATAAAATTTCATTTTCAGTATATACAAAACAGTATATACTAGTTTATAATGGTGGAGAAATGTAAGCGTTAACGAAAGGGCGGATGGAAAATGACTTGGGGTGCAATTGCGACATGGCGGATGGCACATGATGGGTTACTAAAAGCTACAGAAGAATTACAACAAGGAGGTGCTGCAGGCACGGCCGTGGAACAATTAATTAAAGAAGTAGAAGACTATCCTTTTTATAAGTCAGTGGGCTACGGCGGTTTACCTAATGAGGAAGGGATTTTAGAAATGGATGCTGCCTATATGGATGGAGACACATTTGCAATTGGTGCTGTGGCGGGAATTACAGATGTTAAAAATCCGATTTCAGTAGCTAAAGCATTAAGTAAAGAGAAGTTTAATAGTTTTCGTGTTGGCGCAGGTGCAACGAAATATTCAATGTTGCACGGTTTTGAAAGAAAGAATATGTTGACAGAACGCGCTAATCAATGGTGGCAAAAGCGTTTAAAAGAAATTCAGGAAAATCAGTTGAACCCCTATGATGGGCATGATACTGTCGGCGCTATTACGTTAGACCAAACAGGATCAATGGCAGCTGGCACTTCCAGTTCGGGACTCTTCATGAAAAAAGCAGGACGTGTTGGCGATTCACCACTGTCAGGTTCTGGTTTTTATGTTGATAGCGAAATTGGTGGTGCTGCGGCTACAGGCTTAGGTGAAGATTTAATGAAAGGCTGTCTTTCTTATGAAATCGTTCGTTTAATGGGGGAAGGGCGCTCGCCACAACAAGCATGTGATCAAGCCGTCTATGCTTTTCATGAAAAATTGACCCAACGTTATGGGAAAGCAGGAGCTTTTTCACTAGTGGCCATGAACAAACAGGGAGACTGGGGCGTAGCTACGAATGTGGAATTTACTTTTACGGTTGGTACTGATATGCAGCAACCAGAAATCTATATTGCAAATCCAGGCAAGAATCATACCACAGAGATTCAGCCGATTTCACAAGAATGGTTAGCGGCCTATGAAAAAAGAATCAAAGCACCAATTGAATAAATGAGGAGAGTGAAGGAACATGAGTAAAAAACAAATTTATCTTTTTTGTGATGCAGGGATGTCTACAAGTATTATGGTAAATAAAATGATGGAAGTGGTGGAAAAACATCAAATGCCTTTAATGATTACTGCTTTTCCTATTGCAAGAGCACAAGAAGTGGTTGAAGCAGAGAAGCCTGTTGCTATTTTATTAGGACCACAAGTCCGTTTTTTATTAGAAAAAACAAAAGAACAATTTGCTCCTCAAGGGATTCCTGTCGCTGCAATTGCGCCAGAAATTTATGGCATGATGGATGGCGAAAAAGCATTGAAAGAAGCGCTGCGGTTAATTAAGCAAAATAAAAAATAATAGATAGGAGTGACGACCGTGCAAAAATTTTTGGATTGGTTAGAGCGCGTATTGACCCCTTTGGCAAAAGTGATAGGAGAAAATAAGTATTTAGTAGCGATTCGTGATGGCTTCCTTTTATCAACGCCCTTGTTGATTGTTGGTTCGGTCTTCTTATTAATTGCTAATTTTCCTTTGCCACAATGGGATACTTGGATGTCTCATTTGCTTGGTAAAGACTGGGCGACAATGATGTCTGTTCCAGCTAGTGCTAGTTTTGATGTAATGACTATTCTGGCCGTTGTCGGTATTGCCTATAGTTTAGGAAAACAATTCAATGTGGATGCAATGCAAGCAGGAATTATCGCATTGGTTTCATTTTTTATTGTAACGCCTTATCAAACATTATTTACACCGGAAAATAGTTCAAAGGTTTATGAAGTTACTAGTTTACCTTTAAAATGGATGGGTTCCAGTGGCTTGTTTTTAGGAATGATTGTCGCATTAATTGCGACTCGTTTATTTGTGGCCATTGTTCGTAAAGGGTGGACAATAAAAATGCCAGAAGGAGTGCCACCAACAGTGGTTAAGTCTTTTGAGGCCCTGATTCCGAGTTTTTTAGTTGTTACTCTCATGTTTTTAGTCAATTGGCTGGCTGCTTTAACTCCTTATGGTAATTTACAAGATGTTATTTTTGAATTTCTACAAACGCCCTTATTGAGTCTTGGTAATACCTTAGGTGCGATGAGCATTGCTTATTTATTTTTACACTTCTTTTGGTTCTTTGGCATTAACGGAGGTAGCGTGGTTGGCGCAGTCTTTAATCCTGTTTTGCGGGCATTGTCTGTTGAAAATTTACAAGCATTTAAAGACGGTCATGAAATTCCCAACATCATCACTGGACAATTTCAAGATATGTTTGCAACATTTGGTGGCGCCGGTTCCACACTCTCATTAATCATTGTGATGGTCTTATTCTGTAAAAGTCAACGAATTAAAAAGCTTTCGCAACTTTCACTAATTCCTGGTGTTTTTGGGATTAACGAACCAATCATTTTTGGGTTGCCAATTGTTTTAAATCCAATCCTTTTAATTCCATTTGTATTAGTACCTGCGATTAATATTATTATTGCCTATTTTGCTATGGATTGGGGCTTAGTTCCATTGACGAATGGTATTCAATTGCCGTGGACGACCCCGCCAATTATCTCAGGATTTTTAGTCAGCGGTTGGCAAGGATCAATTCTGCAAGCTCTCTTATTGGTACTAGGAATGTTCATTTACTATCCTTTTATTCGAGTTATGGATGACCAATATTTACGTGAAGAATGGAAAGCACAAGAAGAAGAGAGTGAAGAAATTGATTTTGATTCCTTTGACTTCGATGATTTATAAAAAAGGAGGAAATAGGCGTGAAAAAAATCCTTTTAGTCTTAAACCACAGTTTAGCAGGATTTGGCAGTGATGAACAAGCTCAGCTGAAACCAAGTGGTAAAAAAGCTCCCTTAGGTCCAGGGGTAACATTGCTACCATTTTTACAGAAGTAAGGAGCGGAAATTGTTGCGACACTTTATTGTGGTGACCAATATTATTTGGAAAACGAGGAAGAGGTAGCAAAGAAATTTATTGGCTTTGCAAAAAAGTTTCATGCCGATGCGGTTCTTTGCGGACCTGCCATGCATTATCCTAATTTTGGAGAAATGGCCGCTCGTCTAGCTTGTAAGTTTAATGCTGCGGGCATTCCTGCAATTGTAGCGATGGCAGAAGAAAATCCAGCAGTTAGTCACTATTATCAGCAAGTACCGATTGTGAAGATGCCCAAAAAGGGCGGCATTGGTTTAAATAATTCGTTTAAACAAATGGCGCAATTGGTCGTGGCAAAAGCAAATGGAAAAGAAACCAAACAGTTAGAAGAAACAAGTTGTTTTTAATTGTTGATAATCTAAAGAGAAATCCAGAATGAACGCATGATTGTGTTCGTTTTGGATTTTTTGCTTTTGTTTAGCGAATGTATGTTCTATAATAGGGAGGCAGATAGGTGGGATTACGTGAAATCAACGAGAAAAATTGCGGTGCGTCAAGTGGTCGAATTTATTTTAAGGCGGGGAAGTATCGATTCTCGCCATGTGAGTGAACATACACCACAAGAAGGTAGTCGCCTTCATCGAATGTTGCAAAAGGAAGCGGGGAGCCTTTATCAAAAGGAAGTATCTTTAAAAATTGAGGTGCCTTTAAATGGCCATAATTATTGTGTAGAAGGTCGTGCAGACGGCATTTTTGTGAAAGAAACTGGACAAGTGGTCATTGATGAAATTAAAACATCCGAACCAGCGTTTGAAGAATTACCGCCAGAAAAGGTCGAATTGTTTTGGTATCAAGCGATGTGTTATGGTCACATGTATTGCCAACAAGAACAACTTTCTGAAATAACGCTTCAACTCACTTATTATCAGACCACCACAAAACAAATCACACGACAAGAACGCCATTTTACAGAAGCTGCATTAGCGGAGTTTTTTACTGATTTGATGAAGCGCTATGAACAGTGGGTAATTTTTAAAGAAGAGTGGCGTATTTTGAGAAATAAATCATTAAAAAATCTTAGTTTTCCTTACGGGGAGTATCGCAAAGGGCAACGAGAATTGGCGGTAGCCGTCTATAAAACAATTCTTAGTAAACAGCGGCTCTTCGTGGAAGCACCAACTGGAACAGGCAAGACAATGTCCACTCTTTTTCCAGCGATGAAAGCAATTGGTGAAGAAGAAGGTGAACGGATTTTTTATTTAACAGCTAAGACCATCACGCGGCAAGTGGCTGAAGATGCCGTCAAAGCGCTGTCCGAAAAACAAGCGCAAACTAAGAGTATTACGTTAACAGCAAAAGATAAAATTTGTTTTTTAACTGAACGAAATTGTACACCAGAACATTGCCCGTTTGCTGACGGCTATTATGATCGTTTAAATGAGGGACTGTGGGATTTATTGCAACATGAAAATCATTTAACGAGAGAGGTTATTGAACGGTATGCACAAAAGCACCAATTGTGTCCATTCGAGTTGTCGCTAGATGCAAGTCTTTGGTGTGATTTAATTATTGGCGATTACAATTATCTATTTGATCCAACGGTTTATTTACGGCGCTTCTTTGAAGAACCCCAAAGTGCAGAAGAGAATATTTTTTTAGTGGATGAAACCCATAATTTGGTTAATCGTTCACGGGAGATGTATTCGGCCGCTATTTCTAGGAATGCGGTTTTGCAAATTCAAAAAAGATTGCAAAAAGAATCTGTTCAATTGAAAAGTGCTTGTCAAAAAGTCTTAACTACGTTTGATGATATTGAAGCAATCTGTGAAGAAAAAGACACGGATTTTTTTGCCCAACGTGCGCCAATTGATTCATTAGTTAAACAGATACATCGATTAACAGAAGTAATTGCAGAATGGTTGCCAGAAAATCAACACATTGAGGAATTGGCGTCGATTCTCAGTTTTTATTTTGATTGTTTAAGTTATCTTCGAATCAGCGAGTATTACGACAACGGCTTTTATACGTCTATTTCTTTGCGAAACTATGACTGCGTTGTGAAACAATTTTGTGTCGATCCGGCTTATTTATTGTCACAACGATTAGATAAAGGGAAAGCGAGTATCTTATTTTCGGCAAGTTTAACACCTCTGAATTATTATCAAGAAGTGCTTGGTGGAGGTGAAGAAAGCCTACGTTATCGGATTCCGTATCCTTTTCCAGAAGAAAATCAATTGTTGATGATTGGTAGTCATCTTCAAACAACCTATAAAAACCGTGAAAAAAGTTATCCACAGATTAGTGAACTTTTAGGGAAGTTAAGTGAAACAAAAACAGGTAATTATTTAATTTTCTTCCCTTCTTATGCCTATATGGATGATGTCTATCAAGTATTTAGCCAACGTTACCCGCAAGTAAAAACTCAAATTCAGGGAACGGACTTAAACGAAAAAGAGCGAGAAGCATTTTTAGCTGAATTTAAAGAGAATCCTCAAGAAACTTTCATCGGTTTTTGTGTTTTAGGTGGTATATTTTCAGAAGGAATTGACTTGAAAGGTACCCGATTGATTGGTACGATAATTGTTAGTGTCGGGCTACCACAAATGAACCCAGAGCAAGAACTGATTCGCACTTTTTATCAAGAAGAGCGAGGGCAAGGGTTTCAATTTGCGTATCAAATTCCTGGCATGAATAAAGTCTTGCAAGCGGCTGGACGTGTCATTCGAGATGCGCAAGATAAAGGCTTTGTGTTGTTATTAGACGAACGATTTGAATTACCAAGTGTCCAGCGTTTCTTTCCGCCGCATTGGTTGGCGCATCGAAAGGCAAACACCAGTGAACAACTCATTCAACAAGTGAAACAATTTTGGTTAAAAAATAAAGAAAACAAAGGAGGAAACAAATGAAGACCATTTTAGTCCTTCATACAGGTGGGACCATTTCCATGTCGAAAGTAGCAGGAGGAAGTGTTGCCCCGAATGAAAAAAATCCGTTGATGGAACAAGAAGCATTATTTTCTGGCAAGGTTCATTTAGTTGTTGAAGATATTTTTAATATTCCCTCACCACACATGACCTTAGAACGGATGTTTCAATTAAAAGAACGGATTCAAAAAGCTTATTCTGAACCAATTGATGGCGTGGTTATTACGCATGGAACAGATACATTAGAAGAAACTGCTTATTTTTTAGATATAACCTTAGAGAAAAAAATCCCCATTGTTTTAACAGGAGCAATGCGGTCAAGTAACGAAATCGGTAGTGATGGCTTGTATAATTTCATCAGTGCTATTTGGACTGCTTGTTCAGACGAATCGTACGATAAAGGTGTTTTAGTCGTGATGAATGATGAAATTCATACGGCGCGTTATGTGACAAAAACACATACAACGAACGTAGCGACGTTTCGGACGCCAACTTTTGGACCAATAGGAACCATTGCGAAAGAACGTGCTTTTTTTGCGAAAGAGGTCTTACCGCAAGAAGTTTGCGATGTTTCTTCTGTGAAAGGAAATGTTCACGTAGTGAAGGCCTATGCGGGGATGGGTGAACGGATGTTTGAATTATTAAACACCCCAGAAACGGATGGGTTAGTAATTGAAGCGCTAGGCGCGGGTAATTTACCGCCAGAAACGCTCCCAGCATTACAAAAAATGCTAGACAACGGGATTCCAGTCGTTTTAGTTTCTCGTTGTTCCAATGGCATTGCTGAAGATATCTATGATTATGCTGGTGGTGGCGTTGGCTTGAAAAAAATGGGGGTCGTTTTTGCCCGTGGTTTAAACGGACCGAAAGCGCGGATTCGTTTAATTGTTGGTTTAAACAGCGAAAAAAATCCTGCAGAGTTAAAAGAATTTTTGGAACAGTAACTAATTTTAAGGAGAAAATAAATGAAGCTGTTTGAACGCATTCATCAAGATACTGAAATTCGACAAATTTATGATGCAATTGGTCAAATGGAAGATGAAGAAGCTGGGTGGGCATACCATAATTGGTTTCATGTAACCAATGTCGTAGCCATGACGGAAATGATTTTGAAACAACTTGCTGTTTCAGAGGAGTATTTAGAGGCGGCAAAAATTGCGGCACTGCTCCATGATGTGGGTGCGCTACAAGGAAAAGCAGGACATGCACTTCGTGGGAAACAATTTGCAGAAGCATATTTTCGTAAGCAAAAGATTTGTTTGCCTTATCAAGAAGAAATTTTATCTTCTATAGAAAATCATAGTAATGGCTTTGATTCGGAAGAGTTAATGACACTAGCGCTAATCATTAGTGATAAGTTAGATATTACAACCTCTCGTGTTGCCAAGGCTGGTTATTTCGTGCCAGGAATGCGGCAATTTCAATTTTTAAAGAAAATTGAAATTATGCTTTCAGAACAAGAGGTTTGTGTCTCGTTTACGGCAGAAGAAGAACTGGATTTAGAAGAATTAAATGCGTTTTATTTTATGCCAAAGGTTTTCAAAGCAATTGCCGCTTTTTCAGAAAAAATCCAACGCCGACCAATCGTTTTATTGAATAATCAAGAATGGCCGGTACCAAAACTAAAAAATCCTTCAACTGTTCATTAACAGTTGAAGGATTTTTTTAGCGATAATTATTAAACTCAAGAGCCATTGGTAAATCTAATTCTCGTAAAAGAGCCATGACTTTTTGTAAATCATCCCGACTTTTTCCAGTTACCCGAATTTTGTCTTCTTGGATTTGTGACTTAACTTTAATCCCAGAGTTTTTGATAGCTGTGTTGATTTTTTTCGCATTTTCTTTATCAATACCACTGATTAAATCACCATATTGGCGAGCAGTACCGCCTAAGGCTTTTTCACTTTCTGAGAAATGAATATTTTTAATCGGAACATTGCGTTTGACTAATTTTCCAAATAAAATATCCTTCACTTGCTCGACTTTATAATCATCTTCAGCTACGACTACTAGTTTATCGTTTTCCAATTTAATATCAGCAATTGACCCTTTAAAGTCAAAACGATTTTTCAATTCTTTCAAGGCAATTTGAATCGCGTTTTTGACTTCCTCCATATTGACCTCTGAAACTACATCAAAACTTGCTTCTTTTGCAGCCATGTAAAAACCTCCTAAAATATTCTTTGCTTCATCATATCATGAAATAGTAAAAAAGGTTAGGCTAGAATCATTTTGAATAGAGAAATAAGAAGATCAATTTTTAGGGATATCTTCTCGCATTCTTTCATGGAAACGTTGCAAAAAAATTTTTTTCAATGTTCGCTTTTAGCCCCTTTTCTTTTAGGATAGAACCTGTTATTCTAAGTCAGAAGAATAGCGAAGGAGCGAAGAAAAATGAGTCGATTGGTTAGTACTTACCAAAGGAATGAATCGATAAAAAAAATAGCAGTGATGGCGATAACCGCTTTGACTTCTGCGGTCGGTTTGAATTTCTTTTTGATTCCGGCAAAAGTTTTTTCGGCAGGGATGAACGGAATTGCGCAAATCATTGCTACATTATTATATACAAATTTAGGAATCCATATTAATACAGGGATTTTCATTTTATTTTTAAACATTCCCGTCTTCATTCTAGGGTTTGTAAAATTAGGGAAACAATCAACGATTCTTAGTTTCATCAATGTTATTGGTATTTCCGTTGTCACTATGTTTGTGCCAATCGTAACAGTCACAACGAATCCTTTGATGAACGCAATTATGGGTGGTGTCTTAGTCGGCGTTGGCGCAGGGCTTTCATTGAAAATGGGCTTTAACACTGGCGGCATGGACATTATTTCACTGATTCTTTCAAAAACAACAGGGAAAACAGTTGGTAATTTTATGTTCTTATTAAATGGTATTATTGTGCTGTTGGCTGGTTTTGTATTTAACTGGGAAAGTGCGTTGTATACTATTATTTCTATTTACTGTTTGAGTCAGGTGGTCGACATGATTCATACCAGTCACCAAAAAGTCACAGCAATGATTGTCACTACGAGACCAGAAGCCGTTGCCTTAGAAGTTTCTCAACAAATCGCTCGTGGCATGACCTTGTTGCCTTCAATCGGCGGCTATTCAGGTGCAGAAGGTCGGATGATTATGATGGTCATTACTCGCTACGAACTCTATGATTTAGAACAAGCAGTTTACAGTATCGATGAGAATGCTTTTGTAAATATTTTACCAACACAATCGGTTTTAGGGCGTTTTGCCAATGAAGATGAACAACGGATTTTTCATAGTACTGGAACATTTCCTGAGCTTCAATCCTACAAGGTGAAACGTTATCCGCCAAAGAAAAAATTAAAATAGCAAGTCGGCCTTCAGATCCCAAAGTGATAACGGGAAAACTGGAGGTTTTTTTATAAAAATGAAGGTTATGTGAAAGAATAGACAAAAATTTTCTGAAAAAGGGAATTTTACTAGAAAAGTGTCAGGAATTCTGCTAAAATAGAACCGTTGGTTAGGGAACACCTAACAAATAAAGTTTTTAAAAACTTAGGAGGAATTTTTTATGCCAGTAGTATCAGGAGCAGAATTCTTAAAAGCAGCACGTAAAGGCGGCTATGCAGTAGGTGGCTATAACACAAATAACTTAGAATGGACACAAGCGATTTTAGAAGCAGCAGAAGCTAAAAAAGCACCAGTTCTAATCCAAACATCAATGGGCGCTGCTAAATACATGGGCGGCTACAAAGTAGCTAAAGACATGATTACTAATTTAGTAGACTCAATGAATATCACAGTTCCAGTAGCAATTCACTTAGACCACGGTGACTACGAAGCTGCTTTAGAATGTATCGAAGTTGGCTATACTTCAATCATGTTTGATGGTTCTCACTTACCATTCGAAGAAAACTTAAAATTAGCGAAAGATGTAGTTGAAAAAGCTCACGCTAAAGGTATTTCTGTCGAATGTGAAGTTGGTTCAATCGGTGGTGAAGAAGACGGAATCATCGGTACTGGCGAATTAGCTGATATCGAAGAATGTAAACAAATGGTTGCTACAGGTATTGACTACTTAGCATGTGGTATCGGTAACATCCATGGTCAATATCCAGAAAACTGGAAAGGTTTAGCATTTGATCACTTACAAGCAATTGCTGAAGCTGTCGGTTCTGATGTACCTCTAGTATTACACGGAGGTTCTGGTATTCCTCAAGAACAAATTGAAAAAGCAATTTCAATGGGTATCTCAAAAGTTAACGTAAATACAGAATTCCAATTATCATTCGCTAAAGCAACGCGCGAATATATTGAAGCTGGTAAAGATTTAGAAGGTAAAGGATTTGACCCTCGTAAATTATTAGCACCAGGTAAAGCTGCAATCATCAAAGATGCAGAAGAACACATTGATTGGTTCGGTTCAGCTAACAAAGCTTAATCAACTAGTTACGTTAAAGACAGCCACAGCACGTGGCTGTCTTTTTTATTTTTTGTTATTTTTTCATTCTATTAAAATACCTGAGAAGTTTTCTTTTTTCTTAAGCTTGATTATGATAGAATGATTGGGTAGTTTATTTAGAAAACGTATATTATAGATAGGTGAGAATATAAATGAAAAAAATCGTAATCAATGGGAATCGTCCATTAAAGGGCGAAGTAACCATTAGCGGCGCCAAAAATAGTGTGGTCGCTTTAATTCCAGCTGCTATTTTAGCAGATTCGCCCGTGACTTTAGATGGCGTTCCTGACATTCAGGATGTTCACTCATTAATTGAAATTTTAGAAATTATGGGTGCTAAAATTACTTTTGAAAATAATACATTAATTATTGACCCAACAGAAGTTGTTTCTGTGCCTATGCCAAAAGGAAAAATCAATAGCTTACGTGCGTCCTATTATTTTATGGGCTCACTTCTTGGTCGATTTGGGGAAGGCGTTGTCGGCTTACCTGGCGGTTGTTACTTAGGACCTCGTCCAATTGATTTACATATCAAAGGATTTGAAGCATTAGGCGCTCATGTAACCAACGAACATGGGGCGATGTACTTGAGAACAGACGAAGCTGGCTTACAAGGAACACGAATTTTTATGGATATGGTATCTATTGGCGCTACAATCAATGTCATGTTAGCCGCAGTTAAAGCCAAAGGCAAAACGATTATTGAAAATGCTGCGCGTGAGCCAGAAATTATTGATATTGCTACATTATTAAATAACATGGGTGCAAAAGTCCGAGGAGCTGGAACGGACGTTATTCGGATTGAAGGTGTCGAAGAATTACATGGTTGTCGTCACTCGATTATTCCAGATCGAATTGAAGCTGGGACTTATTTAGCTATGGCAGCAGCTATGGGTGAAGGAATCAAAGTTCGAAATGTTATTTATGAGCATTTAGAAAGCTTCATTGCGAAATTGCAAGAAATGGGCGTTAAGATGACAATTGAAGAAGACATGATTGAAGTTCATCCGTCACATGATCTGAAAATGACGACGGTGAAAACCTATCCGTATCCTGGTTTTGCCACAGACTTGCAACAACCGTTAACGCCATTACTTTTAAAAGCGCAAGGAACTGGTGAAATTATTGATACGATTTATGCTCAACGAAATAAGCATATCCCTGAGTTGGTGCGGATGGGGGCTGATGCTTCGGTTGAAGGCAATATGATTATCTTAAATGGCCCAAATCAATTGCACGGTGCAGAAGTAGTCGCCTCTGATTTACGGGCAGGCGCTTGCCTAGTCACTGCCGGCTTGATGGCTGAAGGTACGACCACGATTTATAATGTAGAATATATTTTACGTGGGTACGACCACATTATCGAAAAGTTAACTGCTTTGGGTGCTGATATTCAAATGCTAGAAACCGAAGAACAAGAAGGTCCGTTTGAGGTGGATCAATGAGCGACTATTTAACAATGGCTGAATTGGAAAACAGTACGTTAAAAGATATTTATGCGTACGCGAAAGAGTTTAAAATTCCTTATTATAGCCAAATGAACAAAAAAGAATTGTCTTTAGCTGTGATTCGTGCACAAGCTGAGAAGCAAGGGTTTTTCTTCATGGAAGGAATTTTAGATATTGTTTCTCAGGATGGTTATGGTTTTTTGCGACCAATTAATTATGGACCAAGTGCAGAAGACATTTATATTTCTTCTTCTCAAATTCGTCGTTTCGGATTGAGAAATGGGGACAAAGTAGCTGGCAAGGCGCGTCCGCCAAAGGAATCAGAACGTTACTATGGACTCATGCATGTTGAAAGTGTCAATGGGAAAGATCCTGAAGAAGCGAAAGAGCGGCCACATTTTCCAGCGCTAACACCGTTGTATCCTGAAAAACAATTAACGTTAGAAACAACGGCTGGCAGATTATCAACACGAATGATTGATGTATTTGCCCCAATTGGTTTTGGGCAACGTGGTTTAATTGTAGCGCCGCCAAAAGCGGGGAAAACAAGTGTTTTAAAGGAAATTGCTAATGGGATTACAGAAAATCATCCTGATGTGGAATTGATTCTGTTGTTAATTGACGAGCGTCCTGAAGAAGTGACTGATTTAGAGCGAAGTGTTAAAGGCGATGTGGTTTCTTCAACTTTTGATCAACAACCACAAAATCATACGCGAGTTGCTGAATTGGTTCTGGATCGAGCAATGCGCTTAGTTGAAGACAAACGGGACGTAGTTATTTTAATGGACAGCATCACTCGTTTAGCAAGGGCCTATAATTTAGTGGTCCCGCCTAGTGGTCGAACCTTAAGTGGTGGAATAGATCCAGCTGCGTTTTTCAAACCTAAACGATTTTTTGGTGCTGCCAGAAATATCGAAGAAGGGGGCAGTCTGACTATTTTAGCCACGGCATTGGTGGATACAGGTAGCCGAATGGATGATGTCATCTATGAAGAATTCAAAGGCACAGGCAACATGGAGCTCCATTTATCTCGTGAATTAGCAGAGCGCCGTATTTTCCCAGCAATTGATATTAAAAAATCAAGTACGCGAAAAGAAGAGTTGCTAATGACACCAGAACAACTAGAAGAAACGTGGAAATTGAGAAATAATATGTCAGGAGACTCGCTGGAATATACGGATCAATTCATAAAAATGTTGAAACGGACCCAAAATAATCAACAATTATTTGAAGTTTTCCATGATGTTTCGTTTGGCAAACAAATTAAAAGAAATCCAAAAAGATAATTGCATACCAACTGAAAACATGGTAAGATAGCATTGTTGTATACCGACAAAATAACTCTGATACAGCAAATGGATCAGGGCAAAGGAGCGAAAAAACGTATGAAACAAGATATCCATCCAAATTACCAACCAGTAGTATTCATGGATTCAACAACAGGTTTCAAATTCCTTTCAGGTTCAACTAAAGGATCTTCAGAAACTGTTGAATGGGAAGATGGCAACACTTATCCATTATTACGTGTTGAGGTTACTTCAGACTCACACCCATTCTACACTGGTCGTCAAAAATTCACACAAGCCGACGGACGTGTGGACCGTTTCAACAAAAAATACGGTCTCAAAGACGAAAACGCAAATCCAGACGCATAGTCTTTCAAAACATTGTTATGACAAGGTTTATAGAGGTTTTCCACTGTGGTGGGAAACCTCTATTTTTGTTGGATAGGCAGTTTTAAATTCAGAGAAATTATTTAAATATTATTTTATTTAACTGAAAGTATAGCTAGTCCGTATACCGTATAATTTAAATTATTTGGATAGTATACATATTGTAAAGTGCAATTGTCTTTTTAGAATCTTTAAGGTATAATTTGTTTTAATGAGTTTATATGTAAGCTTTTTCTTTTTAAAGACTTTGATCATATCTTTTTTATAAGAAAACTATTGTTTGTGAAAGGATATAAAAGTGCTAAAACAATTGTACTTAACAGTATTAAGATGGAGACCGTACAAGCATAAAAAAGTAAAAATTGTGTACATAATGAGTTTCCCAAGAAATGATGGACATTTAATTGAACAATTAGAACAACAATATCACGGAATGATAATAGTACTTTATACAAAAAATTGTCAATCATACGCAGCATCCTTAAATCAAAAAGGCATAAAGACGATACTTTTTGATAAGAAAACTTTGTTGATTACAACGGCGATTTCATACTTGAAGTCAGCGCCGTTAATTTTTGTAGATAATTATTTTCCAGAATTGGCAATTTTAAAAAAAAAGCAAGTAGTTATCCAATTATGGCATGCTAATGGGGCTTTAAAACAGTTTGGCTGGGGTGCTTATCACACGAAACATAGAAGTAGCAAGGATCAAATCAGGTTTCAAAAAGTTTACGATAAAATGAATTATTTTATCGTTAATTCACTAAAAATGGAAGCAATTTTTAGAAACAGTTATCGTCTCGAGAATGCTCAATTTTGTCATTTTGGTTCGCCGCGTCTTGCTTATCTTGAAAAATTAGAGGTAGGAGAAACAAATCAGAATAATAAAGTTTTATATGCACCAACTTACCGAGAGGGAATGAATGAAATGATGCTTGTGATAAATCAAGCAATGAAGGCTTTTTCTGCTATGCCAAATTTTCATTTTTATATGAAATTACATCCATCAATCCAGTTAGATGCCATTGAACTACCGAGAAATGTTTCTATTTGGGAAAAGCATATTTTTGAAAGCTTTAGTGAAATAGGCTACTTGATTACTGATTATTCGAGTGTGGTCTTTGAATACATGCATGTTAAAGAGCAACCGAACATTTTATTTTTTTGTCCAGATTTAGAAAAATACGCATTAAATCCTGGAATTGAGCCTGATTTTTTTGAATATTTACCAGGACCGTTAGTTGAAAATGAAAAACAGTTGATTGTGGCATTGTCAAATTTTTCAATAAATAGTTATAAAGATAATATTACTAGAATTAACGAAGAATGGAATCAATATCAGTCAAAAGAGACCATTAATAAAATAGTAGAGTTGGTAGAGAGAATCTTGGGGGGATTTTGTGAAAAGTAAGGTACGCACTGAATATATTGGGGGATTACCAGTTGACGTATTAACACATCAAGAAATTATGGATGACTTAGAAAGTTATCTCAAAGCTAAAGAGAAAATGATTGTAACTAGCGTTAATCCGCAGATTTCATTGTTAGCATTTGAACATCCAGAAGTTAAGTTATATTTGAAAAGAGCAACTCATCGGATTGCAGATGGGATAGGTGTGGTCAAGGCATCGAAGCTAATGGGTGGGTCTATTCGTGAAAGAGTTACAGGAATTGATGTCATGGATAATTTTTTAGAGTATGCAAATCAACATAAGGAACGAATCTTCTTGTATGGTGCAAAGCAAGAAGTAGTTGAAGCAGCAGCTAAAAATATTCAACGACAATATCCAGGGATTGTTATTAGCGGTATTTTACATGGCTATACAAAGAAAAAACAGCAAGAAATTGTGGAACAAATTAACAAAGCTGAACCAAGGTTTGTCTTTGTAGCATTAGGTTCACCGAAACAAGAGATTTTTTTGGAACAAACAATTGATCACCTGACAGCTAATGTATTTTTAGACGTAGGCGGTACTTTTGACGTATTAGCTGGATCAGTAAAAAGAGCGCCAGAATTTTATATAAATCACAATTTGGAATGGTTATATCGTTGTTTGACAATGAAGAGATACGATCGGTTAATGCAAATTCCTAAATATATTTATTTGACTATTAAGTATCGGAACAACAAGTCTAGGGGGCAGTAAATGATTATTTTGTTTATTTGGGAAAATGACTTAGACACAACTTTTTATATCGTGAAAATAGAGAAAGATGAGAAGTTCATTTTACGAGTACCACCTATTCACAAACTAAGTAAATTTGTTCAAAATAATCAATGGAATAGTTTGATAGAAGAATTAAGAAAATTGTCTTCATATGAAGTAACTGAGTACATAATTATAAAAAAAGCAATGCTTTTTTCGTATCTTTTTGAAGACGATAAAGAAATTGTTATTTCAAATCAAAGTGAGCGGCATCTAATAGATCAAAATGGCAAAGAATGGTTTTTACCAAAAGGAAAAGTTGCTGTAAATCAAGAGGTGCTTTCAGAATATCTTCGTTTTAGTCATTCAGATGCTGAACGTTCATTTGAGCATCAGGAACACATTTTTCGTTTAACGAAAATTAAATTATTAAAAGATAAAAATCCGTTAAAATTGCAAAAGCAGTTAAAGCAATTAAAAAAAGCTACAACAACGTCTTTCTCTATAAAATCTCTGAGTAAGTTATTACTAATTTATACTGCTACAGAAAATAAAAAATTTGATCGAAAAACCATCAAAGTCAATCAAGAGTAGCCTTTTTTCTATTCATAAAAATTGATAATTAACGAAGAAATATCAAAGTACAAATGGAGGTTTTTATGAAAAAAATACTTACTTACGGCACATTTGACCTCCTACACTATGGTCATATTAATTTGTTGAAAAAAGCGAAACAACAAGGGGACTACCTGATTGTTGGACTTTCAACAGATGCTTTTAATTTAGAAAAAAAGAAACAAAGTTATTTTTCATATGAAAAACGTAAACAATTATTAGAGGCAATTCGTTATGTTGATTTAGTTATTCCTGAAACTAGTTGGAAACAAAAAGTTTCCGATATTGCTGAATTTAAAATTGATACTTTAGTCATGGGCGACGATTGGCAAGGGGCTTTTGATTTTCTAGAAGTTGAAACAACCGCAAAGGTTCTTTATTTGCCACGAACGCCAGAAGTATCAACCACACAGATAAAAAAAGAATTATATTATAGTGAATAATAAAAAGTCTCCTTGGTATTTTTCAAGGAGACTTTTTTCAAGATTATCCTTCCCAAAAGTCAAAGATTGATCAGCATTGTTTCGCTGATTTGTTAGACTAGTAGGTACATTCAGCTTTATAAAGGAGATCTTGAAGAAATGAGTAGAAAAAAAGTCGGTGTTTTCTGTCTATTTCTGTTTTTCACATTTTTTATTATTGTTCCAAAAGTAGAAGCTACAGAAGAAATGAAGACTAAATTTACAGTAACGCCTGTTTTATCAGAAAATCAAGTGTCAGGAACATCTAGTTATTATGATTTAATTCTGGCACCAAAGCAATCTTCCACTATTGTCTTAGATATAAAAAATAAGACAGACGAAAAATTGTCCATCGTATTGACTCTAGCAAATGCATCAACAAATGATAATGGGTTGATTGTGTACAATGATTTTGATAAACCACTTGATTCATCGTTAAAGGTTCCGCTGACAGACTTGGTTACTTTAGAAAATGAGGAAGTGAGTGTGCCGCCTCATCAAACAGTATCAGCAAAGATGAAGGTGAAGGGACTTGATCAGCCTATCAAAGGAGTTGTTTTAGGCGGGGTTTATGCGCATCTCAAAGATGAAAAAACAGAGGAAGAGAACCAAACAACGGGATTAACCAGTCGCTACGGGTTTAATGTTGCGATTGCCATGAGGAGTGCTGAGAATGCTCCTTTAACAGAGGTGAACCAACTGAAATTAGCGAAAGTAACACCTACAATTGCTTTAGGGGCCAAATCACTAAAGGCGGTCATTCAAAATCCATATGCTGCTATTTTTCCAGAAGTTCGTTTAGAAGGTCAAGTGATAAAAAAAGGATCCTCTAAAAAAATTGCACAACGGACACTAAAAAATGTTCGCTTTGCCCCAAATAGTTCCATGAATTTTCATCTTGATTTGGGTAAACAACCGCTAGATGCTGGGACTTATATATTTACAGGACGTGCTATTTTACAACAAGATGAACAACAGTCTTGGCCTTTTCAACAAGAATTTACGATTAACACTCGTGAAGCAAAAAAATTGAATCAAGAAGCTACGGTCAAATGGGTCCTACCCACATGGTGGTTACCGACTTTCTACACGTTGTTAGTAATCACAATTGGGGCAATTTATAGTGTCATTTGGCGCAATAATTATCAAAAAACAAGCGAAAAGGAGAGTGAGAATAATGGCTAGTTGGTTTTGGTTGTCTGGCGGTTTAGCGGTCATTTGTTTTATGTTTTTCCTCTTTTCTTTGCTGACTAGTATGAGTTTTATTCAGCATGCAAAAGAACCCAGAAGTATTCTAAAAGAAACGCTTTTAAGTTGGTTAATGCTTTTACTTAGTGGTGGGTGGATTACAATCGGACTATTGTTATATTTTTCGCTAAAGAATCAATAAACAAAAAACGAGCATTCATTGTTAGATAACCGTGAATGCTCGTTTTTTTGTTTTAGAAAAATGCTCTTTAGCAACTTGCCAGATTTCATTGGGCAACCTGACTGAAATTGTTAAATTGTTCTGTCGAAACGACAAAAAAGTGGTAAACTAAACGTGTATGTTAGTTATTTAATCAAAAGTAATGTATCCGCTTACTTATAAAATGGAAACGAAGGAGCATATTGCAATGACAGAAAAACTTTTAGGAAGTATCGAAGCCGGTGGCACAAAATTTGTATGTGGCGTTGGGACAGATGATTTGACCATCGTAGAACGTGTCAGTTTTCCCACAACAACCCCAGAAGAAACAATGAAAAAAGTAATAGAATTTTTCCAACAATATCCTTTAAAAGCGATTGGGATTGGTTCGTTTGGTCCGATTGATATTCACGTTGATTCTCCTACGTATGGTTATATCACTTCTACACCAAAATTAGCTTGGCGTAACTTTGACTTGTTAGGAACTATGAAACAACATTTTGATGTGCCAATGGCTTGGACAACGGATGTGAATGCTGCGGCATATGGTGAGTATGTTGCTGGAAATGGGCAACATACATCTAGTTGTGTATATTATACAATTGGAACTGGTGTTGGCGCTGGAGCGATTCAAAACGGTGAGTTTATTGAAGGCTTTAGCCACCCAGAAATGGGGCATGCGTTAGTTCGTCGTCATCCTGAAGATACGTATGCAGGAAATTGTCCTTATCATGGAGATTGTTTAGAAGGGATTGCAGCAGGACCAGCAGTTGAAGGTCGTTCTGGTAAAAAAGGTCATTTATTGGAAGAGGATCATAAAACTTGGGAACTAGAAGCTTATTATTTAGCGCAAGCAGCGTACAATACAACTTTATTATTAGCGCCAGAAGTGATCATCTTAGGTGGCGGCGTCATGAAACAACGTCATTTGATGCCGAAAGTTCGTGAAAAATTTGCTGAATTAGTCAATGGATATGTGGAAACACCGCCTTTAGAAAAATACTTGGTGACACCTCTTTTAGAAGATAATCCAGGAACAATTGGTTGCTTTGCCTTGGCAAAAAAAGCTTTAATGGCTCAAAAATAACCATTTATTCGTAGTTCATGCATTATATTTGAAGGAAATGGCTAAGAATGATACTCTTATTATGTAATTAATTATTTAGGAGGGATTAGCATGGCAGATTTAAAAGGACGTTTTGACGATGCAAAAGATAAAGTAGAAGGTACTGCAAAAGAAGCACAAGGCAAAGTTACGGATGATAAAGGCAAAGAACTTGAAGGAAAAGCTCAATCAACCTTTGCTGACGTAAAAGACAAAGCACGTGATGCCGGCGACGACCTTAAAGAAGGCGCTGAAAAATTAACTGATAAAGTTAAAGAAGGCTTTGAAGACTTAAAAGACAAATTTAGTAAAGATAAATAAAAATTAACAAAAGAGCGTGGGCTTACGTTATTTCAACGTAAGCCCACGCTCTTTTGTTTAGACATCAAATCCTTGTTTTTGCAAGAAAATTTTTACTTCTGGGCGACGATTATAAGAAAAATAGGACAAAGACTTCTGTGACCAATCCGCTGTTTGGGCGTTACTTGAGCGGCTGGCATAATAATCTTTTAATAATTCATCATATGTGTGCATATCTGTCAATTTGTCTGATTGGTAGTGATTTTCGCTTAAAATATTTTCAAAAGGCATCCGTGGTTTTACACCATTTAACGTTTCTGGTACACCGATTGTTAATCCGAAAAGTGGTACAGTTAATTCAGGCAAAGATAAGCGTTTGGCTACTGTGTCTAAGTCATTTCGAATGCCGCCAATATAACAAATCCCTAAATCCATAGATTCAGCCGCAATGGCCATGTTTTGCGCAGCAATCGTTGTATCAACGGCAGCTACTAATAATGATTCTGGTG
The DNA here is from genome assembly GCF_050546165.1 of Enterococcus sp. AZ120. Classification (NCBI taxonomy): domain Bacteria; kingdom Bacillati; phylum Bacillota; class Bacilli; order Lactobacillales; family Enterococcaceae; genus Enterococcus; species Enterococcus sp. AZ120. The sequence goes on from NZ_CP172950.1 coordinate 957,454, forward strand.
TCTTTAAGGGTTCCAATGATTGCCCCTCTTTTGACAAAATCGTTGCATGACGATACAAATCAGCAACAAAAACATAGAACACACCAGTGTTAACGACATAGTCTTCACAATTCGCTAAACGTCCCAATTCTCTGCGTAGCTCAGGATCTTTGATTTCTATAATTGTATAAGCTTGTAAAAAATTGGAGCTTGATCCTGCTTGAGCTGCAGTAATTAACTGTTGTTTCTGCTTGTCCGTTAACGCTTGCTTTTTAAAATGACGAACGGAACGGTGACTTAGTAATTGTTCGATTGTTTGATTCATAAAAAACCTCCGTTTAAATTAAGAAAGAGAACAGAAAAACCCACAGCTTAATAGTGGGTTTCTCTGTCGTTAATTGCTAAAGATTACAGAATACGTTCAAATGGATCTAAACTAATTCCTTGGTCTAAGACGATTTTTGCGTATTCTTTCGCTGCAAATAAAGAATGATCTTTGTAGTTTCCGCACTCTTTTGCAGAGACTGCTGGAACAACTTCTGTATTGATTACTTTGTTTAAAACGTTGACTAATGCATCACGGATTTCTTGTGGTGAATGTTGATCCCACATAATCATATAAAAACCAGTGCGGCAACCCATTGGCGAAATGTCAATGATTCCTTTTAATTCATCACGCATGTTAACTGCTAATAAATGTTCCAACGTGTGTAATGCGCCTGTTGGTAGGGCATCTTTGTTTGGTTGTAAGAAACGTAAGTCATATTTTTCGACTAACGCATCACCATTTTGTTCTGTGCCAGCAAGGCGAACATATGGTGCTTTTACTGTGTTGTGATCTAATTCAAAACTTTCTACGCGTGCCATGAAATTTCGCTCCCTTTATAATTAAATTCGTTTTAACTATAACAAATTTAAGTCAAAAGTCAATGGATAGTCCTTTGATGGGTAATAGTTTTAAAATATCATGGGAAAATAAAAAAATCATTTTTTTGACTATGTAGGTTTTTTCAATACTATGGTAAAATAGGACAAGTAGCTTTTACAAGAAGGTAAGAGGGGAGTATGAAAATATGGGAAAAGAATATCATGTTGCCGTGGTAGGAGCAACAGGTGCTGTCGGGACAAGAATGATTGAATTGTTAGCAGAAACAAGTTTGCCAATTGCCAGTGTGAGGTTATTGGCGTCTAAGCGTTCTGCTGGACAAGAGATTCAGTTTAAAGGACAACCTCTTATCGTGGAAGAATTAGTCCCGGAATCATTTGAAGGAATCGATTTAGCATTATTTAGTGCTGGTGGGAGTATTTCCGAAAAGTTTGCGCCAGAAGCAGTTAAGCGCGGAGCTGTTGTTGTTGACAACACTAGCCATTTTAGAATGGCAAAAGATGTTCCTTTAGTTGTTCCAGAAGTGAACCCGGAAGCCTTGAAAAATCATCAGGGAATCATCGCAAATCCCAATTGTTCTACGATTCAAATGATGGTGGCCTTGGAACCAATTCGGCAAGCGTTTGGCTTAGAACGAATCATCGTTTCAACGTATCAAGCTGTGAGTGGCGCAGGTATCCGTGCAATTAATGAGCTAAAAGAACAAGCCGAAGATTTTTTAGAGGGAAAACCTGTCAGTGAATGGTCAGCTGAAATTTTACCAGCTGGCAGTGACGAAAAACATTATCCAATTGCTTTTAATGCGTTGCCTCAAATTGATGTTTTTTCAGAAGCAGGGTATACCTACGAAGAATGGAAAATGATGAATGAAACAAAAAAAATCATGGGAGACAACAAGCTAAAAGTTGTTGCCACCTGTGTCCGTATTCCGGTAATTTCAGGACATTCTGAATCTGTTTATATAGAAGTGAAACAAGCAGATGCATCGGTCTCAGCCATCCAAGAATTAATGGCGCAAGCTCCAGGTGTAATTTTGCAAGATGAGCCAAGTGAACAACTATATCCACAAGCGCTAAATAGCGTCAACCAGAAAGAAACATTTGTCGGCCGTATTCGTCAAGACGTTGACGTGAAGAACGGTTTCCATTTATGGATTGTATCAGACAACCTATTAAAAGGAGCTGCTTGGAACTCGGTCCAAATTGCTGAAACGCTACACGAAATGAATTTGCTTCGTGTACCTGAAAACGACTAGAAGGTTTGTATTGTATACTCGGGAGGGAATAGGATGGATTTAACGAATGCAACAATTATTACGGCAATGGTTACGCCGTTTCAAGAATCGGGAGAAATAGATTTTGATAAACTACCGCAATTGGTAGACTATTTATTGGCCAATCATACAGAAGGCGTTATTTTAGCAGGAACAACTGGTGAATCACCCACGTTAACTCATGAAGAAGAATTACAATTATTCCAGCGAATTATTGAACTGATCGATGGACGTATTCCGATTATTTGTGGTGTAGGTACGAATGATACACGTGACTCAGTCGCTTTTGTGAAAGAGTTAGCGACAATCGCTGGTATCGATGCTGTTTTGGCGGTTGTTCCTTATTATAATAAACCAAATCAAGAAGGTATGTATCAACATTTTAAAACCATCGCAGAAGCAAGTGAACTGCCAATTATTTTGTACAATGTTCCTGGTAGAACGGCTGCATGTCTAGAAGTGGAAACTACTTTGCGCTTAGCACAATTGGAAAAAATTGTGGCAATTAAAGAATGTGCAGGGTTAGATGCAATTACTGAGTTGATTGAAAGAGCGCCAAAAGACTTTCTAGTGTATACTGGAGAAGACGGGTTGGCTTTTGCCACCAAGGCACTTGGCGGACAAGGGGTTATTTCGGTAGCCAGTCATGTCTTCGGTTCGTCAATGTATGAGATGTATCAAGCGCTGGAGCAGGGGAACTTGCCGGAAGCGGCTAAAATTCAACGACAGTTATTACCAAAAATGAACGCATTGTTTTCAGTGCCTTCGCCGGCACCCGTGAAAGCGGCCTTAAATCATTTAGGTATTCCTGTTGGAAATTTACGTTTACCTCTAGTTGCTTGTACACCAGAAGAAGAGCAAAGAATTATTCGCACGTTAGAGATTTAAAGAACGTGTAATCATAGAGAGGTGAAAAGAGTGAGTACAATAAAAATCGTTCCATTAGGCGGCGTTCGTGAAAATGGAAAAAATATGTACGTTGCTGAAGTGGAAGATGAAATTTTTGTACTGGATTGTGGATTACAATATCCAGAGAACGAACTTTTAGGAATTGACGTCGTCATTCCGGATTTTACGTATTTAGAAGAAAATAGTGAACGAATTGCAGGGGTCTTTTTAACACATGGCCATGCAGATGCAATTGGGGCCTTACCGTATTTGCTTTCAAAAATTCAAGTGCCTGTTTTTGGGACAGAATTAACGATTGAACTAGCAAAACTAAGTGTCAACAGTCATGCGGAAACGAAGAAATTTAAAGATTTCCATGTGATTGACCCGCATACAGAAATTGATTTTGGTCAAGCAACGGTGAGCTTCTTTAAAACAACGCACACCATTCCAGATTCGATTGGTGTTAGCATCAAAACAAAAGAAGGTAACATTGTTTATACTGGTGATTTTAAATTTGATCAAAGTGCGATTGAGATGTATCAAACCGATTATGGCCGCTTGGCTGAAATTGGGAAAGAAGGCGTCTTGGCGCTACTTAGTGATTCATCAAATGCTGAAAACCCAGCCCAAGTTGCTTCCGAAGCCCAAATCGCTGATGAAGTGTTCGACACGATTCGCTATTGGGAAGGACGAATCATCGTGGCATGTGTGGCAAGTAATTTGCAACGGGTTCAACAAGTATTGAATGCAGCGGATCGTTCTGGTCGTAAAGTCGTTTTGACAGGCCAAGATTTTGAACGGATTATTCGGACGGCGATGAAATTGGAAAAATTACAATTGCCAAGCGAAGATCTATTAGTGAAACCAAAAGAAATGAAAAAATATGCACCCGAACAGTTATTAATTTTAGAAACAGGCCGGATGGGAGAACCTATTAAGTCACTTCAAAAAATGGCTAATAATACACATGGTGTCGTTCGAATTGAAGAAGGCGATTTAGTTTATATTACGACAACGCCGACAACGGCCATGGAAACAACGGTTGCCAAAACAGAGGATATTGTCTATCGGGCCGGTGCTACGGTGAAGCAAATTTCCGACAATTTACGTGTGTCTGGTCACGCTAATCCGAATGACTTGCAATTGATGCTGAACTTAATGAAACCAAAATATTTCATTCCTGTCCAAGGTGAATACCGCCAGTTAGCTGCGCATGCGGACTTAGCACACGAAATTGGCATGCCTTATAAAGATATCTTTATTACAGGTCGTGGGGACATTCTAGAGTATACAAAAGGTAGAATGTCGGTAGCTGGCAGCACAACGGCCGAAAATATTATGATTGACGGGATTGGTGTCGGCGATATTGGTAATATCGTTTTACGAGATCGTCGTATTCTTTCCGAAGATGGTATTTTTGTGGCTGTTGTGACAATTAATCGCCGAGAAAAACGAATTGTTTCACCAGCTAAAATTACTTCTAGAGGTTTTGTTTACGTTAAAACAAGTAAAGACCTAATGAAAGAAAGTAGCAATATTGTCACAGAAATTGTTGAAAAGCATTTAGAAAGTGACGATTTTGAATGGAGCAAACTGAAACAAGAAATCCGCGAAAACTTAAGCCGTTATTTATTTGAACAAACCAAACGTCGTCCTGTGATCTTACCAGTTATCATGGAAGCGACGCAACGCAAGCGTCCCAAAAATAACGCATAGTTCGTCCCGATAAAAGCAGGTGATTTTAGGAGAAATTCTTCTAAAGTCATCTGTTCTTTTTTGTAACTTTCTTCTATAAATATGGTACTATTAATCAGAGCGCTGAATAAAGGAGGCGATTTTAGTGGAAGAGATTGTGTTGTTCCATACCAATGATCTTCATTCTCACTTTGAAAATTGGCCCAAAATACGGCGTCTGGTTAAAGCCAAACGTTCGCTGTACCAAAAAGAGGGCAAAACAGTCGTAACCATTGATTTAGGTGACTTTTCAGATCGGTGTCATCCTTTGACCGAAGCAACAGATGGTCGAGCAAATGTAGCTATAATGAATACATTAGCGTATGATCTGGTTACAATTGGAAATAATGAAGGAATCGGCAATTCAAAGAAACAATTAGAGCATTTATATGATCAGGCAACATTTGAAGTGGTCTTAGCTAATTTAGAAGATCCAAAAACCCAAACGTTACCAGATTTTTGTCAAGCATATAAAATTGTGACAACTAAAGAAGGCACGAAGTTAGGGTTTATTGGCTTAACCGCACCATTTCCTTTAACGTATAATCCCAATGGCTGGACAATCAAACAAGTGGAAGCAGTCCTTCCTCAACTGATTACAGAAGTTGCGCCTCAATGTGATGTTCTCATTTTGCTTAGTCACTTGGGGATAGATACTGATTTTATGATTGCGGCGAATTATCCTGAAATTCAAGTGATTTTAGGTTCCCATACACATCATTTATTTAAAGATGGTGAAAAAATTAATCATGTGCAACTAGCAGCTGCTGGCAAATATGGACAGTATATTGGTGAAGTGCATCTGTTTGTGGATGCCGACACGAAGCAAGTCACAAGTTATGCGAAAACCATTGAAACAGCAAGTTTAGAAGAGCAAGCAACTGATGCCAAGGAAATTGCGGGTTACTTAACGGAAGGTCATCGACTATTGCAAGCGCAGCAAATTGCACAAATCCCTGAAACCTTGTCAACGGACTTACGGCAACCGCATGCCTTTATAACTGTTGCCTTGAAGGCGTTAAAAGAAGCGGGGCAGACCGAAGCGGCTGTGTTGAACAACGGGTTATTTTTAGCAGATTTACCAGAAGGAATAATCAATGCAGACCAATTACATGAGGCCTTGCCTCATCCAATGCATTTAATCAAGGTTACCTTGAAAGGGTCAGACATGAGCCGTTTGATTCGTGAAATGGAAAAAAGTCGTCAATTTCTGCGGAAATTTCCGATTCGCGGGATGGGCTTCCGCGGGAAAATTTTTGGCGAATTATGTTATGATGGGATTCGTTTTGAGCGAAATAGCCAGACCGTTTTTTGGCAAGGGAAACCTATTCAGCCAGAGCAGAAATATACGCTGACAACAGTGGATCACTTTCAATTTGTTCCGTTTTTCCCAACGATTGAGTTAGTTGGAGAAGTCGAATTTTTATTTCCAGACGTTTTAAGAACTGTCGTGGCGAACTATCTGCATGCCCACTATCCAATCAAATAAAAACAAGGTATAATAAAAACTAGGTGGTGAAAAAATGACAGACAAAAAGACAACCGAAAAAAAAGAAAAAGAAACAGAAACTGCTGCAACCTTTACAGAAGAACTAACAGCAGTTCTTGAAGAAATAAAAGAAGAACCTGTAAAAGAAAAGAAAAAAGGGGAAATTGTCACCATTGTGAATGAAACAGATATTCAAATTGGTGAAAGAGAGTACCGAATTGTTAAAAATCATCGTGATGCCTTTGATCCTGAACGCTTAGGTGAACGGTTTAGTGAAGTATTAGCGCGTTATGATTATATCGTAGGAGACTGGGGCTATGAACAGTTACGCTTGCGTGGCTTTTTTGATACTTCTAATCGTCGGGCAGCGCCGGATCAACGCATTGATACACTAGAAGACTATTTGTATGAATATTGTAATTTTGGCTGTGCCTATTTTGTAATTGAACGAACAGGGGAACGTAAAGAAAAAACAACGCATCGTCGTCGTCGCCATAAAAAGAATAATCGTTCTAACGCGTTTGTCGAGGAAAAGAGTGCGCCCGCTAATAAAAATAGCAAGCCAGTGATTCGTACGCGAAAAGAAGAAAATAAAAAAACGACTACACCCAAACAGCCTAGTCCCAAAAAATCTGGCAAAGGCTTTACGATTCGTCAACGTGAGGAGTAAACAGAGTGAAAAAAGACTATCAAGGATATTTAATTGATTTAGATGGAACGATTTATTTAGGAAAAGAACCAATTCCAGCCGGAAAACGTTTTGTCGAGCAGTTACAGGAAAAAGATTTGCCTTTTTTATTTGTAACGAATAATACCACTAAATCTCCTGAAACAGTGGCACAACGTTTAGCAAATGAATTTGATATTCATGTCCCAGCATCCCTTGTTTATACAGCGACTTTAGCGACGATTGATTACATGAAAGAAACCAATCGAGGCAAGAAAGTCTTTGTCATCGGCGAGGCTGGTTTAATTGACTTAATTTTAGAAGCAGGTTTTGAATGGGATGAAACAAACCCTGATTATGTTGTCGTGGGACTTGATACAGAATTATCTTATGAAAAAGTGGTTTTAGCTACCTTAGCCATTCAAAAAGGGGCGTTGTTTATTGGGACCAATCCAGATAAGAACATTCCGACAGAAAGAGGCTTATTACCTGGTGCAGGTTCAGTTGTGACGTTTGTGGAGACAGCTACTCAAACAAAACCAGTTTATATTGGCAAACCAAAAGCGATTATCATGGAACGAGCGATTGCGCATTTAGGCGTGGAAAAAGAGCAAGTAATTATGGTTGGAGATAATTATGAAACCGATATTCAATCAGGGATTCAAAATGGTATTGATAGCTTGTTAGTTACATCAGGTTTTACCCCTAAGTCAGCTGTTCCAACTTTGCCAACGCCACCAACCTATGTTGTTGATTCCTTAGATGAATGGACTTTTTGAGTATGATGAGGTCGAAATTGCGTTTAAGGGAAACACTTGGACTCATTTGTTTGTTTTTAACGATTGTGGCTTTAAGTATCACGATCACGATTAATTTTCGTCCATTGTATCTTTTTGATATCCAACACTTAAATATTTTAAAAGACGTAGAGGTTGATCGTGTGACCTTGATTAAAAATTACGATCATTTAATGATGTACTTAAACAATCCTTTTGAAAAAACATTAGTATTTCCTGATTTTCCAATGTCTGATAGCGCGGCTTTTCATTTTTATGAAGTGAAAAAATTATTTTTATTGTGCTATGGCGTATTACTAGTTACGTTGATGCCTAGTGTCCTTTATTTAAAATATTTGGTAAAAAATCAGCGTTTATGGACATTGATACGGCCATTTCAGTGGGGAATGTTTTTGCCTGTGCTTTTTGGCTTTTTCATGCTGATTGGCTTTGATCAATTTTTTATTGCGTTTCATGGATTATTTTTTAACAACGATGCTTGGTTATTTAATCCGCTGACTGATCCGATTATCAATGCCTTACCTGAAGCCTACTTTATGCATTGTTTTATCTTGTTTTTTGTTTTATTAGAAGGCCTGTTTTTGATAGGTGTTTTAATCGGAAAACGTTCTTTAAAAAAATAAAGAGAGAAAAGTGAACAATTCCAAAATTGCTCGCTTTTCTTTTTTATTCAATCTAGTTTTAAAAACTAGATTGAATAATTGTCAAAAGTATGATATTCTTTTTTAGAAATGGTTAGGAGGGTTTTTATGGACGAGATAGAAAAATCACTACAAAATTGGGGCCAACAATTGGAAAATGTTCATTTGCCAAGATGGCATGAGTTACCAGACATTGAATTATATATGGATCAAGTGATTACTCTGATAGAAAAATACTTATCCCCATTGATTACACTGGAAAAACATACTTTGTTAACGTCCTCAATGGTTAATAATTATGTCAAACACGGGTTAATCCCGGCCCCAGTGAAAAAGCGCTACAATCAAAAGCATTTAGCGTTTTTAATTGCGATTACGTTGTTGAAACAAGTGTTAACATTGCCAGAAATTAAGCAAGGCATTTTATTCCAAGGAGCCACGGTTGGTATTCGTGAAGCGTACAATTTATTTTGTCAAGAACAGGAACGAGCGATTTATGTGATTGCTGCTCAAGCGCAAGAAAAAGAAGTTCAGGCCAAATCACAAGAACCTATGGGGATTGAATATTTGGCTGTAAAAGCAGCGACAATGTCTTTTGCTACTAAAATGTTTAGTGAAAAAGTGATTGAATTGGAACAAGAATACTTAAAAGAAATGGATGAGATGACACATGAATAAAGAAAAGATCGCACTACTGGTTGATTCTGGGACAGATGTTCCAGAGGCATTAGTCAAACAATACGGCATGTATGTCTTGCCTTTACAGATTATTTATCCTGAAAAAACCTATACAGATAAGGTAGATATTACACCAGAAGAAGTGTATCAACGTTTAGAGAAAGAAATCCCTAGTACTTCATTACCTGATGGTGCAACAATCCAAGCTATTTTTGACAAAATTAAAGAAGCGGGTTACGAAAAAGTCTTAGCGGTGACCATTTCTAGTGGTTTAAGTGGAACGTATAATGTGGTTCGCTTGCTTGGAGAACAAACTGAAGGACTAGATGTATTTGTTTTAGATACAAAGAACATTGGTATCGGGGCTGGCATTCAGGCGATACGAGCAGCAGAATTAATTGAAACAGGATTAGGCTGGCAAGAATTACAACAAAAATTAACAGAAGAAGTAGCCAACGCAAAAGTATTTTTTAATGTAGCCACTTTAGAATATTTACAAAAAGGTGGACGAATTGGTTTAGTCACTTCTATTTTAGGGAATGCGCTAAAATTAAACCCCATTATTTCTTGTAATGAAGAAGGCATTTACTATACGGTGGCTAAGTCTCGCGGCCGTAAAAAAAGTCTTGATAAAACGTTTGAGTTGGTGACGAACTTTATAGGTGAGGCACCCCGTTTTCGTTTGGCAGTCGCTCACGGTGCGGCAGAGGAAGAAGCAAAAGCAATGATGGAACGCTTGAAAGCAGCTTTTCCACAAGCAGAAGAAATTTACTTTGGAACGATTAGTCCGGCATTAGTTGTTCATACAGGACCAGGACTTTTAGGTGTTGGTATACAGTTATTAAATGATTAATTAAATGAAAAATCCCCTCAAATTTTTTTGAGGGGATTTTTCATTTAAGATTTCTCTTTTTCATAGAAATATCATTTTGCTGAAAAAACAACGAAAATTATATTGAAAATTTCACGAATGTGTTACAATTCATCTACAAAGGGGGAATTTTTTGTGAAAAAAGCAATAGCAGAATGTTTAGGAACATTTATTCTTGTCTTTTTTGGGACAGGAACAGCCGTTCTAGGAAATGGTATGGAAGGGATTGGAACAACGGGGATTGCCTTAGCATTTGGCTTAACAATCGTTGCTGCTGCCTATAGTATTGGCACAATTTCAGGTGCACATCTAAATCCAGCTGTTTCTATAGGAATGTGGCTTAATAAACGAATAACAACAATGGAACTAATCTACTATGTAGTGGGACAAATTGTTGGCGGCTTGATTGCCTCATTTGCATTATTAAGCATTCTAAAAGGTGCTGGTAAAAGTATTGAGAACTTAGGTCAAAATGGCGTAGGGGAATTAAGTGTTGCTGGTGCATTGACAGTCGAAATTATTTTAACATTTATTTTTGTTTTAGTTGTCATGACAGTTACAAGTGCTAAGAAAGGCAATGCTTCATTAGCAGGAATCGTAATTGGGTTAACACTAACAATGATTCACTTAGTCGGCATTCCTTTGACAGGAACTTCTGTCAACCCAGCTCGTAGCATCGCGCCAGCCGTTTTTGCGGGTGGTTCAGCGTTATCTGAGTTGTGGATTTTTATCGTTGCGCCATTAATTGGTGGATTATTAGCCGCTCTTGTAGCAAAATTCGTCTTAGATACGGAAGAATAGATTAGCGAAAGAAGAATCTTTGATAACAAGCGTCAATTGTTGTCAGAGATTCTTTTTTTGTTATACTAGGAGAACCTAAAGGCGCATTTTTAACCAAAGATGAAAACATCATCAAAATAAGGTATAATAGGAAAGTATCAAATAAGATTAGAAGGAAAAAGAGGTGTCTCTTTGTGAAGAAAATTTTAGTAGTTGATGACGAGAAGCCAATTTCAGAGATCGTTAAATATAATTTGGTTAAAGAAGGATATGAAGTATTTACTGCTTACGATGGAGAAGAAGCACTTGAAAAAGTGGAAGAAGTGGAACCAGACTTAATTATTTTAGACTTAATGCTCCCTAAAATGGATGGCTTAGAAGTCGCGCGAGAAGTGCGCAAAACACATGATATGCCAATCATTATGGTGACTGCCAAAGATTCTGAAATTGATAAGGTTTTAGGATTGGAATTAGGAGCCGATGACTATGTAACGAAACCATTTTCAAATCGTGAATTAGTTGCTCGTGTAAAAGCCAATTTACGGCGAGGTGCAACCAATGCGAAAGAAGCCGAGGTGACAACGCAATCTGAATTAACGATTGGTGATTTAACCATTCATCCTGATGCATACATGGTCTCAAAACGGGGTGAAAAAATTGAATTAACCCACCGTGAATTTGAGTTACTTTATTACTTAGCAAAACATATCGGACAAGTGATGACTCGTGAACATTTATTACAAACCGTTTGGGGTTATGATTATTTTGGGGATGTGCGGACAGTGGACGTAACCGTACGTCGTTTAAGAGAAAAAATTGAAGATAGTCCAAGTCATCCAACGTATTTAGTTACTCGTCGTGGGGTTGGTTATTATCTAAGAAATCCTGAACAGGAGTAATCAGGTATGAAGAAAAAAGTTCACTTTTTTCAATCTGTTAATTTTAAGATTGCGTTATCATTTATTCTGCTGTTACTAATCGCGATTCAAATCATTGGTGGCTATTTCATTCGTGAATTGGAAGCCACTACAATTTCCGATTTTAAGAAAAATATGGATTCTCAGGTTGTCCAATTGTCAAATACGTTAAGTACGCAGATGAGCAACAAAGATCTCGAACGTAGTGACGTTGATGCAAATTTAAAAAAAGCGTTATCTGATTTTTCAAATGCAGACATTTCTGAAGCGAGAATTGTCGATGATAAAGGGATTATTCGGGCAACCAATGATTTAAATCAACAAAATATTATTGGGAAAAAGAATGATTATCGTGATTTAAATGACTTTACGAGTAAAAAATATCAAGCTTTAGATAATGATAAACGCGTGTATGTGAATGTTCAGCCGATTCAATCGCCTACTGGAGAAACAGTGATTGGTGTCCTTTATGTGAAAAGTAATTTAGAAAATAAATACCAAGAAATTACCAACACAGCAAGTATCTTTTTCACTGCTTCTATTATTGCCGCAGCAATCTCGATTATTGTGACCTTACTAATTGCACGATCAATCACGAAGCCGATTGGGGAAATGCGCGAGCAAGCCATTCGAATCGCTCGTGGTGATTACGCTGGAAAAGTAGAAGTCCATGGAAAAGATGAATTAGGCCAATTAGCAGAAACATTTAATCAATTATCAGAACGGATTGAAGAAGCACAAGAAACAATGGAAGCAGAAAGAAATCGTTTAGATAGTGTCTTAACGCATATGACAGATGGTGTCATTGCGACGGATCGCCGCGGAAAGGTGATTACGATTAATGAGATGGCCCTTTCATTATTAAATGTAAAAAATGAAAATGTGATTGGGACCTCGTTATTAGAGTTGTTAGATATTGAAGAAGATTACACATTGCGGAAGCTGTTAGAAGAGCCAGATGAACTGCTGATTGATCGCTCAACGTCTGATCGTGAAGAAGACCAAATGATTATCCGGGTAGACTTTACAATGATTCGTCGGGAATCAGGATTTATTACTGGCTTAGTTTGCGTACTTCATGACGTCACAGAACAGGAAAAAAACGAACGGGAAAGACGGGAATTTGTTTCCAATGTTTCTCATGAGTTGCGAACGCCTTTGACAAGTATGCGTAGTTATATAGAGGCTTTGAGTGAAGGAGCTTGGGAAAACCCTGAGATTGCGCCGAATTTCTTAAAAGTCACGTTAGAAGAAACCGACCGAATGATTCGTATGATTAATGATTTGTTGAATCTATCTCGGATGGACTCTGGGAATACACATCTTCAATTAGAGTATGTGAATTTTAACGAATTGATTAATTTTGTCTTGGATCGCTTTGATATGATGATTGAAAATGAGCAAAAAAATTACAAAATTCGCCGTGAATTTACTAAACGCGATTTATGGGTAGAGTTAGATACAGACAAAGTAATTCAGGTTTTAGACAACATTTTGAACAATGCGATTAAGTATTCGCCAGATGGCGGCGTCATTACCTGCCGACTAGTTGAAACACATAATAATGTCGTCTTTAGTATCTCGGACCAAGGTTTGGGCATCCCTAAAAAAGATCTCGGGAAAGTCTTCGAGCGTTTTTATCGTGTGGATAAAGCACGTGCGCGAGCACAAGGTGGGACTGGTTTAGGTTTAGCAATTTCTAAAGAAGTAATTCGGGCCCATAACGGGAGTATTTGGGTGGAAAGTACAGAAGGTGAAGGATCGACTTTCTATATTTCACTACCATATGAACCTTATGAAGAGGATTGGTGGGAATGATGAAATTATCAGAATGGATTACAAGAATTGGCTTGATTTTGATGGTCATTTTAAGTATATATTTTTCAGTCAATATCTGGCTGAATTCTGCCAAAAAAATACCAGAAATGAAGTCGGGAAGCCAAGTCACAACAGCTGTCAATGAAAAAGCCATTGGCGATGTCTATTTACCTTTGCAATTGATTCGAATAACTGATGGAAAAGCGATGCAAAGTAATCGTGAAACATTAATTAGTAATGTTCAAAATGATATTAAAATGGCTACGTTTGGTAAATTGACACAAGTTGTGACAAAAAATGCAGAGCAACTTAAGCGCTACAACCAAATGGAACAAGGCATTGAACTTCTTTATCAAGGTCCCTTTTTAATCTCGGACTATGCTTCGATTTATAATCTATCCATTAATTTTACTAACTTTAATGAGTTGACGGACCAGTATTTTACGAAAATTCAATTGGATTTTAACGAAAATAAGATACGTTTTTTAGATTATGATCAAGCCAACGTCTATGAAGCGCCCATGACTGTCAATAAGGCGCGCTTAATGGGAATTATCAATAAAGAGGGATTACAATATCAAGACGTTTCCGAAAATACGCTAACCAAACAAGGGCAATGTTATTTAACCAATGATATGAAGTTGAAAAAGTACAGTTATATCTTAGCTTCGCAACCAGTTACTCGTTTTAGGAATGCTTTTTTCAATGAAACGGAAGATATCCAAACTAATGAAGACAGTCAAGACTTAACCTACACGAGTAAAGAAGAACGATTGTTTGCAGAAGAAAAACTGGGAAAAATTGATTTTAAAGGGACCTTGCCAGAAGAGAATAAACGGGATTCAATCTATAATCAAAGCTTTTCTTATGTAAAACGTTTAGGAACCAATATGGGGAATTTACGTTACTTTGATCGAACGAAAGATAGTGTCAATTATCGGACTTTTGTGGAAGGTTTCCCAGTGTTCAGTAATGATTTAAAAGGCCAAGTGGATATTCGCATCACGAACAACGATGGTGCTGCGCCAAGCGTAACCATTAACACAAGTGTGAATACGATCCAAGTGCCGATTCCTTCAGAAGAAGAAGTGACGCTGGAAAGCACGGAAAAATTGATTAAGCGTTTAGAAACGGCTGGTGCTAAAAAGGAAAAAATCCAATCGGCTGTTATTGGTTATACGTGGCAGACAATTGAAGAAGTCAAACAAGTCGTTGATTTAAGTCCGGAATGGTATGTCCTTTATAACAACAATTGGTACACTGCAACGGACTTGGTAAAACAATTACCAAGCTTGGAGGTGGGCTAATGGATTTTAAACGAATTGAGTGGATTTTCTTCTTAGCATTTTTAGGATTAAATATCTTTTTATTTGGAATTTATCGGGAAGGTCAACAAGAGGAGAGCAACGTCTCTTCTTCCAGCCAAACAGAATCGATTGAAAGTCGGTTGGAAAAAGATAACATCTCGTATAAAGGGACACTTTCTTCAGAACGATTGGAAGGCTATTATTTAAGTGGCGAACAAACCAATTTTTCTGCTGCTTTAAAAATCCAACGTGAAAAGAATAAAAACTTTTTGAGAAATGGGCTGCAAATTGCGGATAATACTTTAACGAGTGTGCCTAGTAAAAACTATTTTATTGATCCTAAGAAAATTGATAAAGATTTAAGTACCTTTTTAAATGAAAAAAATGCTTTATTATTCGGAGACGAATATCAATACTTACCAGAATTTTCTCATTTAAAAGAGCCGACGGCAGAAATTGTGGCTGCACAATTGTATAAAGGAATTCCCTTTAGAGATGACACGGCAAAATTAAGTATTTTAGCAGATACGTCAGGTGAATTATGGAAAATTAGTAAATATTCGCAAACGCACATTGAAAATATTGAAGAGTTACGAGACAAAACGGATTTATATTCCAATCGTGATGCGATAGACACGCTCTATATGAATAACCGGATTCCTAGTAATTCCAAAATAACATTCATTAAATTGGCCTATTCAAGAATTTATAAAATTCGTGAGAAAAATGTATACGTTCCAGTCTGGTTTGTAGGAATTTCTACTGGTGAAGATTCAGTTGAAATTGAACAGGTGAATGCCGTAAGTAATACCATCATCACAAATAATACTGTGCCAAAGGTGGAAAAACATTAAGGTCCGTTGTATAATGAAACACGTTAATGTTGTAATGTAGAAGGGAAGAGTTTTAAATGGATTCAGAGTTTGCTTTTAATATCAGTGTTCTTGCCAGTGGCAGTACAGGCAATTCCCTTTTTATTGAAACCAACCAAAAGAAAGTATTAGTAGATGCGGGTTTAAGTGGCAAAAAAATCACTTCACTGTTAGCAGAAGTCAATCGCAAACCAGAAGATTTAGATGCGATTTTAGTTACACATGAACATCGGGATCACATTCACGGCGTTGGCGTGTTAGCGCGAAAATATAAGTTAGATGTCTATGCCAATGAAAAAACGTGGCAAGCGATGGATCCCATGATTGGCAAAGTCGATGTCGCTCAAAAACATATTTTTGAAATGGGCAAAGTTTTGACCTTGGGAGATATGGACATTGAAAGTTTTGGTGTCTCACATGATGCGATTGCGCCTCAATTTTATCGTTTTCATCGCAATAATCGTTCCTTTGTTGTTCTAACGGATACAGGTTATTGTAGCGATCATATTCGTGGTACGATTGAAAATGCAGATGCTTATTTAGTCGAAAGCAATCATGAAATTGAAATTTTGCGAGCAGGACCTTATCCATGGAGTCTTAAACAACGGATTTTAGGAGATAAAGGCCATTTATCCAATGATGATGGTGCTCTTGTGATGGCGGATGTGTTAGGTGATAAAACAAAACGCATTTATTTAGGTCATCTTAGCAAAGAAAATAATACGAAACTTCATGCGCGAATGGCAATGGAGTCTACTTTGAAGCAAAAGGATTTAGGCGTCGGTGAAGCATTTAAGGTATATGATACAGACCCCGATTCAGCCTCAGAGTTATTTCAAATTTAGAATAATGGTGGTTTATCAGTTTTTGAGCGTGGAGCAAAAATCCAAAGTGATTTTTGTCCCATGCTCATTTTTTGTTCTTTTATCCAGCTGGTTTGACAGAGACATCGGTGATAATACTTTTAAACTCTTAGTTAATTTTTTGACAAATACTTGTGTTTGTCTGGTGTTAGGAGTATAGTTAACTAGATTTTTACTAGTGGGAGGTCTATGATGTTTCAATTTTTACCAAACTCTGTTTTACAGATGAGCACTATTTTTCTTTCGATTATTATCGAAGCATTGCCTTTTGTCATGTTAGGTTGCTTGATTTCAGGCGCTTTACATGTTTTTTTAACACCAGAACGAGTAAAAAAAGTGTTACCTAAAAATAAATTTTTATCAATTTGTGTAGGGAGTTTCCTAGGGTTTTTCTTCCCTTCTTGTGAATGCGGGATCGTCCCAATTGTGCATCAATTTGTTAAAAAAGATGTACCAACACATACCGCTTTTGCTTTTATGTTAACGGCACCAATCATTAATCCAATTGTGCTATTCTCAACATACGTAGCCTTTAGTGGCGCAACAAAATTTGTGATTTGGCGAGTTTTAGGCAGTATGATTGTCGCGTGGGTTATCGGCATTTGGTTAGCTTATTTTCGAAAAGAATCAATTTTAACAGAAAAAGAGTTGGCGCAGATTAAAGAAGAGCAGGTTGCTCATACGCATGAACACGTTGATGAAGCTCGTTCATTTTGGAAAAACGGCTGGTCAGCGTTAACCCATAGTATTGATGAATTTTTTGATACGGGTCGTTATTTAATTTTTGGTTCCTTGTTGGCAGCAATCATGCAAACCTATATTCCAACTGGTGCACTTATGCAACTGGGCCATTCAAAGATTTTAGCGATTCTAGTCATGCTAGTCATCGCTGCTACTTTATCACTTTGTTCAGAAGCAGATGCATTTATTGGTTCTTCTCTTTTGAGTTTGTTTGGCACAGGACCAATTGTCGCCTTCTTAGTTTTTGGTCCAATGGTAGATATTAAAAATTTATTGATGATGAAACGTTATTTTAAGATGTCATTCATTGTACAATTTGTTTTGATAGTGGCGCTTGTCGTAACTATTTATGCGGCAGTAGTTTAGAAAGGAGGCCTACAATCGATGATACGATTTATTATTTTAATTGGATATATGGGGTTGATGATGTATCTTCAAATTTCAGGTGAACTGAACCAATATATCAATATTCATTATAATTACTTAGCTGTTTTATCAATGGTTTTAGCTTTTATTATGGCGATTGTCCAATTGATTTTGTGGAACCAAGCAGATCCATCAATGCAAAAAAAACATGAAGACATGCACCAACATGGGGGACATGAACATCATGGCCATCAGCATAATTTGGAAAAACCCAGCCAAAGAGGGCTTGCCTATTTACTACTTTCTTTACCGTTGATTGTTGGCTTATTATTTCCGACAGTTAGTTTAGACACAACAATTGTTGAAGCAAAAGGATTTAACTTTCCAGTAAGTAAAGAATCAGTAGGGGATCCTGATATGCAAACGCAATATTTGAAACCTGATACAAGTATGTATTTCAATAAGACGGATTATGACAAGCAGATGGCAAAAGCCATGAAACAATATGATGGCCAATCTGTGATTTCAATTACGGATGAAAACTATTTGGAAATTATGGAACTAATCTATAATTATCCAAGTCAATTTGCAGGGAAAAGGATTTCTTATAAAGGCTTTGTCTATAATTCAAAACGAGAAGAAAGTGTTGACCAGTTTGTCTTCCGTTTTGGGATTATTCATTGTGTCGCTGATTCTGGCGTTTTTGGCTTGTTGGTTCATTTTCCTGAACATACTCAATTTCAAAACAATGATTGGGTAACGATTACCGGCACGGTTGAGTTATCCTATTATCCACCGTTTAAACGGCAAATACCAACTGTGCAAGTGGAGAAAGTCAAAGCAGATCAAGCACCAAAAAATCAATATGTCTATCGTTCCTTTTAAAAAAAGTTGGTTGCTTCCTTATCAAATGGCAGCAACCAACTTTTTTGCTATCTATTTTTTAATTTTGTTGCGCTTACGACGAATAAAACCCAAAGATTCTCTTTTTTCTCGAAAGCTGCGGATATTCTGATTGAAAACCTCAGAAGCGACTAAGCCTAACGCAATTGCCCCAGCAATCATTACAGCTTGCACGGTAAAATAGGCGCCTTTTTCATAATTGCCAATTACGATATTCCGAACAGCTTGATAAGCTAAGCCACCAGGTACCAATGGAACAATACCAGGAATATTAAAAATCGTGACAGGCATTTTCAATATTTTTGAGAATAGGTAGCTTACTGCCGCAACACCGACAGCACCGATAAGGGAACCTAATGCTGCATTTCCATTAAAAACTTCAACGATTACCCAATAAAGCATCCAGCTCACACTACCAGTTAGACCACAAGCCACCAGTGATCGTCGAGGAACATTAATAATAATCGCAAACGCCGCAGAAGCTAAAAAACTAAAGATAAATTGTACCAAAACGATTCCTAGCAAGTAAGTCACTCCTTTTAATAGAAAAGTTGAAAGACAAAAGCAATGCCAAAACCAATCATTCCTGAAGTCATTAATGCTTCAGTCCCACGAGAAACACCCGATAAGTAGTGTCCAGCTAGCAAATCGCGAAGAGCATTGGTAATTTGCACACCAGGCACTAAAGGCATGACACAACCAATGATGATTAAATCTTGTGATTGTCCGAGTCCCAATTTGACTGAAAGAATAGCGGCTGCACCAATGAACAGCGAAGCTAAAAATTCAGATAAAAATTTAATCTTGAGAAACTTTAAACTAAAATAATAAAGACTATAGCCGCAACCACCAATCAGAAAAGTCAAGAATAAATCGGACCAGACACCACCAAAAAGAATCATAATTGTAGCGCTGACAACGGCCGCACTAACAATGCGTGCGCTAATTGGAAAATGTCGGTGTTCACTATCTATCACTTTTAGTTTATTCAGTAATTCCTCTAAAGAAAAATCACCAGCCACATAAGCACGAGACAGCTGATTCACACGAGAGATTTTTTCTAAATCAATACCACGTTTCATTACTTGAACCATACGAATCGTGGAGGTTCCATCTATGCCAACAAATAACCCGGTTTGTGTCACATAGCTAACCATTCGATAGTTGCCAGAAGCAAGCGCAATTCGGCTCATTGTATCTTCAACACGGTACATTTCTGCATCGCTTTCTATCATAATTTTACCAGCTAACAAACAGGTTTCTAAAAGTAAATCCAAATGAGCAGGAGTCATTGAGCAAGCCTCACTTTATGTATTTTCTTCTAGTGTACTACAAACGAACCAAAAAGAGGAAATAAATAACAGCTGCAATCGAAAATTTACATCGTAAACAGATTGTTAGCGAATTGTAACATTAAAAGGCTGATATTATTTAATCATAGATATTTAAAAGTTTTTAAAAGAAAAACGTCGATTTTTTCGCAAAATGAATTGGAGGGAAAGGTGATATTCTGGCGATTTAGCAGAGTTTTATTCTTGTTTTATAAAGTTGTGTATTTGTTTTTATAATTTTAAAATTATCGATGGCTGTCATTTTTTTACGAAGCCTTTATTAATAAAAGACTAAGAAATAACAAAAAAGAGAGAAGGAGAAGAAATTTTGTTTGTAGTTTCGGTTCTTTTCTAGTAAAATGAAATTGTATAAAAGTAGAAGTGAGGTGTAGTAAAATGGGTTTTACAGACGAAACAGTACGCTTTGATTTTGATGATAATCGAAAAAAAGCAATCAGTGAAACGTTAGAAACCGTATATCGGGCATTAGAAGAAAAGGGATACAATCCTATTAACCAAATAGTAGGGTATTTACTTTCTGGGGACCCGGCTTACATTCCTCGTTATCAAGATGCTCGAAACTTAATTCGTCGTCATGAACGTGATGAAATCATGGAAGAATTAACCAAATATTACTTAGCGAACCACGGAATCGATATCAAATGAGGATTATGGGGCTAGATGTAGGTTCACGGACAGTCGGTGTGGCTGTTAGTGATTTATTAGGTTGGACAGCACAAGGCATCGAAATTATTCGCATCAATGAAGAGGAAGAGAACTTCGGTTTTGAGCGATTAGGTGAATTGGTGAAAGAATACGAAGTCACGAAATTTGTCGTAGGTTTACCGAAAAACATGAATAATTCCATCGGTCCTAGAGCTGAAGCCTCCATGGCATATGGTGATAAGATTCAAGAATTATTTCAATTACCTGTTGACTATCAAGATGAACGATTAACAACTGTCCAAGCAGAGCGTTTCTTGGTGGAGCAAGCAGATGCTTCAAGAGCCAAAAGAAAAAAAGTGATTGATAAACTAGCGGCAGTAATGATTCTACAAAATTATTTAGATGCACATAGCCGATAATTATCGAGCTTTGAATACATCAAGGGAGAGAAGAAGAATGACAGAACATAACCACGATCATGATCACGAAGGACATGAACACATTACTTTAGTAGACGAACAAGGAAATGAAACATTATACGAGATCTTACTAACTGTTGACGGTCAAGAAGAATTCGGTAAAAATTATGTTTTATTATATCCAGCAGGAATTCCTGAGGATGAAGATGTTGAATTGCAAGCTTACTCATATGTGGAAAACGCAGAAGGTACAGAAGGCGATTTACAGCAAATCGAAACAGACGCTGAATGGGATATGATTGAAGAAGTTTTCAATACATTCATGGCTGAAGAAGAAGAGTAAAACTGTAACGAGAGAAGCGCTACTTCTCCTATTGAGAAGTAGCTTTCTTAATAATAATTGTTATAATGTACATGTTGTTTCTATCATAAGATACTATCACTATCATTGAGTGTGATGGATAAAGAAGGACAGCATTGTCTAGTTTTACAAGATGTTGTAAAAACGTAACATCCTTGTAATGACGTTAATTTAGTAACTATCTAGCATAATTTATAATTTGTGTTATACTAAGTGTGAGGTTTTAGAAATACTGTTAATTTTATAATATTAAATAAAAAAATGGCTCCACCTACTGGCATAGGTAGAGCCGTCAGAAATTCAGTTAAACAAACACGTAATTATTGGTGTGGTGCATTGCCACGAACTGAAATTCCAGTTAATAAAGCAAGTAAATCAAACATATATTTCACCTCCTTTATTATGATAGCTTCATTATAACATTATCTGTAAAATGATGGTATGTTTAATACAAAAAAATAGAAAGATTGGAGTTTTGACTGTGAGAGTAGCGGGAGAAAAAATCAAAACAGCGCGTAAAAAGAAAAAATTATCGCAAGCTGAATTGGCAAAAGGAATTTGTACACAAGCAACAATTAGTAACATTGAAAACAAAAATGTGTGTGACAGTTTAGACATTTTCTCATCTGTATGTCTACGTTTAGACTTACAAGTAGAAGAATGTATCGAAGGTTCTAGTGAGAAAAAACTCGAAAGCTTATTAAATAAAGTAGAAGAATTATGCTTTTACTTTAAGCACGATGAAGCCTATGATTTGTTGAAAGACTATCCAGATGATATCGAAAGTTCAAACAGAATTTTAGAAACAAAATTTTTCTATTATAAAGGAATTACGAGTTTATTAGGTAAGAAAAATAATAGCGAAGCATTGTTCTATTTACATCGTGGTTCTGAAATTAGTCGTGATATTAATATTTATAATATTTTGAGTATGAATGCGATCGGTATTTTATATGAATTAGAAGATGATATTGAAAAAGCAAAAGTTTATTACGATAAATCTTTACAATTGCTAAGCGAATTCAAATTAGATTATCCATTAGAGCAATGCCGTATTTATTATAATACCGCAAAATTCTATTCATTAATTAAAGACTATGCAAAGAGTATTGAATTAAGTGATAAAGGAATCGAAATTAATCGGACGCACAGTTCTATTTACTCTTTAGATTGCTTATTATACGAAAAAGCGTTTAATAAACAAATGCTAGGACTAGATGCTGTTGAAGATTATCGTATTGCGTACTACTTTACACGTTTCTTTGAAAATAAAAAATTACTTACTTATATTGAAAAAGATATGCAAGAGTTTAATATCAGTTTTAAATAATAAATTATTGTTTCAGATTTTAAAAAGAACAACCTAACTCAAGAGGAGTTAGGTTGTTCTTTTTTCTCTTTTTAATTTGTTTCTTTGACAGCGTTACGGACGCTTTCGGCGACGACTTTTGCGACTCCTTCTTGGAATGGATCGGGAATAATATTGGTCGGCGTGAGTTCATTATCGGGAATCAATTTTGCAATACCTTTGGCAGCGGCAATTTGCATTTCAATCGTAATCTTTTTCGCCCGAGCATCTAAGGCACCGCGGAAGATACCAGGGAAGGCCAACACATTATTAATTTGATTCGGAAAGTCACTACGACCAGTTCCGACAATATAAGCGCCTGCCGCTAAAGCTTCATCAGGAAAAATTTCAGGAACTGGGTTAGCCATTGCAAAAATAACTGGCTGCTCATTCATCTGTTGAATCCACTCAGGTTTTAAAACACCTGGTGCCGAAACACCAACAAAGACATCAGCGCCTTCAAGAGCAGTAGCTAAATCACCGGTACGGTGTTCCCGATTGGTTAGCTTCGCAATTTCTGCGTGGTGTGGTGGCAGAGCTGTATCTGTTTCGCTCAGAATCCCTGTACGGTCAACAATGATAATATGTTTTACACCAGCAGCTAAAAATTTTCTTGTGATCGAAAGACCAGCGGAGCCACCGCCGTTGATTACCACATGAATGTCCTCTATTTTCTTGTTGATTAATTTTAAGCTGTTGTACAAAGCCGCTAGAACAACAATCGCTGTCCCGTGTTGATCATCATGGAAAACGGGAATATCTAGTTCATCGATTAAACGCTCTTCAATTTCAAAACAACGAGGAGCGCTGATATCTTCCAAGTTAATTCCCCCAAAGGTTGGAGCCAAAAATTTCACCGTTTGAATAATTTCTTCGGTATCT
Organism: Enterococcus sp. AZ120; assembly: GCF_050546165.1. NCBI lineage: Bacteria > Bacillati > Bacillota > Bacilli > Lactobacillales > Enterococcaceae > Enterococcus > Enterococcus sp. AZ120. The sequence goes on from NZ_CP172950.1 coordinate 980,934, forward strand.
TGTGTATCTAAAACAAGGGGAATCGAATCCACACCAGCAAAGCGTTTAAACAATGCAGCTTTTCCTTCCATGACAGGCATCGCTGCTTCAGGACCAATGTTACCTAAACCTAAAACTGCTGAACCATCACTAATAACGGCGACGGTGTTTTTCTTTGTCGTTAATTCGTAAGCGCGTTCTTTTTTTTCATGTATGGCAGAAGAAACAGCCGCAACACCTGGTGTGTAGGCAATTCCTAAATCTGCTTTTGTTTCAATCGGAACTTTAGGGCAGACTTCTAATTTCCCCCCAAATTTTTTTGCTTGCTCAATCGCTAATTCTTTTACATCTTTTGTTGACATATCATTTTCCTCCTAAATAATTCACTTATAGTTAAAAAAGCATTCTAAAAATAGCAGTCATTGTTATTACTGTAATGGCACCGCCTAAACGTGTCGCAACTTGTGCAAACGGCATTAAGTTCATTCGATTGGCTGTACTTAAAATAGCCACATCGCCAGTCCCACCCATACCACTCTGGCAAGCGGAGACAATGGCAGCCTCAACGGGATTCATATTCATGAAGCGTGAAACGAAAAATCCTGTAGCAATAACAGTGAAAACGACACTAATTACCACAACAAAATATTGCCAGCTAAGCATTCCTACGACATCTTTTAAAGGAATATATAACATACCTAAGCCGACCATTAACGGGAACGTAAAATTGCCAGAGATAAATTTATAAAGCTGTTTTGATCCGCGTTGGGTTTCTTTCGGTACTACGTTTAAGTATTTTAAAAAGGCTGCGACAACAATCATCAAAACAGGACCAGGAAAGCCTGTTAAGTGTTGTAATAAACCGCCTGTAATAAATAAGGTACACGCAATTAAAACACCAGCGCCCATTAATTTTACATCAATTGGTGCTTTGTCTTCTTCTAAAGCATCACTTAAATCATCTGAATTGGTAATTTTAATCAACTGACCTTGTCCAGAAAGTTCAGGGCGTTTTTCTCCTAAACGACTAAGTAAACCAGAACACATAATAGCAAAAAAATTACCAATAATGGTTGCGGGAATTAATTGCCCCACTAATTGTTCACTTGGCAATCCAGTAATGGCACTATAACCAAGGGATAAAGGAAGAATGCCTTCACCGATTCCACCAGCTAAAACAGGAGTGACGATATAGAAAAGGCTATGTTTCCAACCGAGACCTAACAGTGTTCCAACAAGGGTCCCAACGCCCATTGCTAAAATCATTCCTAATGCCATCGGGACAATCATGCGCATTAAACCTTGGACTAAAATTTTGCGGTTCATTCCAAGGATACTTCCACAGACCAAACATGCAATATAGAAATAGAGAAAGTTTGCTTGTTTCATTAAAATATCTGTTGAGTCTAAGACATTTTGGTTGAGTAAATTGAAAAAGACCATAATTGATGGTACTAATAAAGATAAAATTGCGGGACCGCCAAAATGTTTCAAAATAGGAATATTTCCACCAATTGTTCCAAGTAACCAACCCATTGTTAAAATTACGGCAAAACCACCTAACATATTGACTGGTAGTTGTTCTAATAGAGCCGTAACAAGAATAATGCTAGCTGTTACAAGATAAACAGGTAACGTAACCGAACCAATCCTCGTTTTGGTTAATTTGTTGCGCCAATCTGTTTCATTAGCAGCTGTTGCGTGCAATTTCTTTTCCATGCTATTTCCTCCTATAACTTTAATCTATATTCATCATAATGTAAACGTTTTCTCTGGAGTAGATTATTTAATTAATTTAACTAAAGAAAAGTTTTTTAACCAAATCTTCCTATGCTATACTTTATTTGAAGAGAAAAGAGGGATGGAATGAAGCGTGGCGGGAAATTATGGTGCTTCTTATCAGTGATTTTTATTGCAACATTAATTATTATGATTACTTTCTTTTACGGAGTAACGACGGTTCAAACAATTAAAGAAGTTCGTAAAAACCAAGAGCAAGCACTTTTAGCCGTCGGGGAACAGTTGGCTATTGAACCGAATGTTATTGAAGCCTTAAAGAATGATCACTATTCAGATGAATTGGAAGCGTATACGGTTCGTTTAGGTGAAATCCATCAGTTGGATTTTATCGTGATTATGAATATGCAAGGGATTCGTTTAACACATCCTGATCGCCAAAAAATAGGTAAGCATTTTGAAGGTGGCGATGAAGTGCGAGCATTAAAAGGGGAGGAACATTTGTCTGTTAGTCAAGGGAGTTTAGGAGAATCATTACGAGGTTTTGTCCCAGTCTATGATCAAGGAAAACAAATTGGGGTTGTGGCAATGGGCATTAAAATGACCTCGCTTTCACAATTGATTGAACGAACAAAAAATGATTACACAGTGAGTGTCCTTTTAAGTGTTGGTTTTGGCTTTATATTAGCCATCGTGGTTTCTTATTATTTAAAAAAACAACTTCACGATTTAGAGCCAAGAGAAATTGCTCGTCTATTAGAAGAGCGAAACGCCATGCTTGAGGAAACGAAAGACGCAATCCTTGTGATTGATACCGATCAAAATATTTTATTAGCAAATATTGAGGCGACTAAAATGTATCATAATATAACAAATAGTGAAGAAAATTTACTAGGAAAGAAACTTTCAGCATTGGTTTTATCTCCTGAAAAATTAGTCGTACATTCAAAAACAGAGCAATTCTATCGTCAAAATGGCCAGGATTATTTCGTCTCAATCGCCCCGATTAATGTCCGTAAAAAAACAATTGGGCATGTTATCTTTCTGAAAAATGCGACGGAAACGTTTATTGTCGCAGAACAGCTTGTCAGCACAACAACATATGCTTCGGCATTACAAAGTCAATCACACGAATTTATGAATAAGATGCATGTCATTTATGGCTTAGTCGATTTAGAAGATTATGAGGCGCTAAAACATTATCTAGCCGATTTATTGAAACCAGAAAAGGAATTTGCACAGCGCTTAGCTATTTTGGTCAGAAATCCTATTCTAGCAGGTTTTTTAAGTGGGGAAAGAATCAAGTTTGCAGAAATTAAAACACAATTAGCTATTGAAATTTATCCAGAAATTCCACCAAATAAACGAGATGAAGATACGCAAAATTTGATTGCTATCTACCGTTATATTCATCGTTTCCTGATGGAGCAAACGTTGCCAGAAGAGATCATTGAAACCATTGATTATCAGCCAGGAAGTTTGACGACGACTTATTCGTTTGCTTATCCAAAAGAACAACTGGAACGCTTTGAGCAAGAGTTTTTCACTTCTTATTTGGCAAGATTATTAGAGAATGCGGAAGCGACATTGACTTGGGAAAACCAACAAAACAATTGGCTTGTCCTTCGCATAAATGTTCATTACGAAGGAGCAGAGGAAAATGAACCTATTGATTATTGAAGACGATCCTATGGTTGCATATATACATCAAAAATATCTTGAAAAATTAATTCACCAACCGACTATTTTTACGGCGGCAACAATTGCTGAAGGTCTACAACTAACGAAAGAAAAACAACCAGCACTTGTTTTATTAGATGTTCATTTAAAAGATGGCAATGGCTTGACCTATCTGGCAACAATTAGAGATGAAAAAATTGATACAGAAGTTATCCTGATTACGGCTGCCAATGAGTTGGAAAATGTTAAACGAAGCTTACATTTAGGCGTTTTAGACTATTTAGTTAAACCCTTTTCTTTTGAGCGATTTCAACAAAGTATCGAAAACTATCAGAAAAAAACTGCTCAATTCACGCTGGAAACGAAGGAGCTTTCGCAAACAAAAGTGGACCAATTATTTCATTATTCACAGACAAACGCACGTAAAAATGAACAAGATCTTCAAAACATGTCCTTAGAAAAAGGACTAACACAAGCAACATTACAATTATTGTTAAAAAAAATAGACGAATTTACCGACTATTTTACGATTCAAGAATTATCAGAAGCGAGTCAGCTTTCACATGTTTCTGTTCGTAAATATGTGTTGTTTCTAGAAAAAAATAACCTTTTAGAAAGTAAAAATAGCTATTTAAAAGTGGGGCGTCCCTATCAATCGTATCGGAGAATTTAGTATTTTTTATTTTTTAGTAAATAAAAAAAGTAATTGAAAAGTGGCGAAATACAGAGGATACTCCTTTTTATTCTCATTTAAAGAACTTAATTGAGAATGGAAAAGAGGATATTATTTGTTATTTTTTGAGAATATATGATATTCTTTATTATGTAAGAAATAATATTATATGGGAGGAACGAGCGATGAAAGTTATTGTTTTAGGATCATCACATGGAGGTTATGAAGCGGTAGAGGAATTACTAAATCTTCATCCTGATGCAGAAATTCAATGGTATGAGAAAGGTGATTTTATCTCATTCTTGTCTTGTGGCATGCAGTTGTACCTAGAAGGAAAAGTGAAAGATGTTAATTCTGTTCGCTATATGACTGGCGAAAAAATGGAGAGTCGTGGTGTGAATGTCTTTTCTAATACTGAAATTACAGCGATTCAACCAAAAGAACATCAAGTGACAGTGAAAGATTTAGTGTCAGGTGAAGAACGTGTTGAAAATTATGATAAATTAATCATCAGTCCCGGAGCTGTCCCATTTGAATTAGATATTCCAGGTAAAGATTTGGATAATATTTACTTGATGCGTGGTCGTCAATGGGCCATTAAATTAAAACAAAAAACAGTAGATCCAGAAGTCAATAATGTGGTTGTGATTGGTAGTGGTTATATTGGGATTGAAGCTGCCGAAGCATTTGCAAAAGCCGGCAAAAAGGTTACTGTTATTGACATTTTAGATCGTCCATTAGGGGTATATCTAGATAAAGAATTTACAGATGTTTTAACAGAAGAGATGGAAGCTAATAATATTACCATTGCAACTGGTGAAACAGTTGAACGTTACGAAGGCGACGGTCGTGTGCAAAAAGTCGTTACAGATAAAAATGCGTACGATGCTGATTTGGTCGTTGTAGCGGTTGGTGTCCGTCCAAACACTGCTTGGTTAAAAGGTACCTTGGAATTACATCCGAATGGCCTAATCAAGACGGATGAATACATGCGGACAAGTGAGCCGGATGTATTTGCAGTAGGAGATGCTACGTTAATTAAATACAATCCTGCAGACACAGAAGTAAATATTGCCTTAGCAACGAATGCTCGTAAACAAGGTCGCTTTGCTGTGAAAAACCTAGAGGAACCAGTTAAACCTTTCCCTGGTGTTCAAGGATCTTCTGGCTTGGCCGTCTTTGATTATAAATTTGCTTCAACAGGGATTAACGAAGTCATGGCTCAAAAATTAGGAAAAGAAACAAAAGCGGTGACAGTAGTAGAAGACTACTTGATGGACTTCAATCCAGACAAACAAAAAGCTTGGTTTAAATTAGTGTATGATCCTGAAACAACACAAATTTTAGGCGCTCAATTAATGTCGAAAGCAGATTTAACTGCAAACATTAATGCTATTTCATTAGCGATTCAAGCCAAAATGACAATTGAAGACTTAGCCTATGCGGATTTCTTCTTCCAACCAGCGTTTGACAAACCTTGGAATATTATTAATACAGCGGCTTTAGAAGCGGTGAAACAAGAACGTTAATAGAAGAGAAAATAAAACCCATGAGTATTTATAGTACTCGTGGGTTTTATTTTTATTTTGTATTCAATTGATTTTTCAACTCTTGTTGGACACGATTTAATTCTTGTTCATCCACACGTTGGTAGGAAACACCATCTTGCATAAAACCAGTACCTTGAAGTTGGTCTTGTTTCACTTTACCAAAGGCACTGCGATAGTCTAAGGCAATTTTTTTCATGTCATCAAAACTTAAATCTGTCTTCATATTATCAGAAACAGCTGTTAAAATTTCTTGATAGTTGCTTACGCTGTTAAGACTTAAGACTTTTTGGACGATGCCTTCAATCACTTTTCTTTGACGTTCTTGGCGGCCGTAGTCACCATTAGGATCTTCGTAACGCATTCTTGAATAGGAGAGTGCTTGTTCACCATCCAATGAAATTTTACCAATCGTAAAATCATACCCGTCTTGAGAAAAAGTCAGATTATTGTTCACTTCGATTCCGCCAACCGCGTTGACTAATTCTTTTAAACCAGCCATATTAATTGAAACATAATGATTAATAGGTATGTTTAAATAGTTTTCAACTGTGTCCATTGCTAAAGATGCGCCACCAAAAGCATAGGCGTGATTCAATTTATCTTGTTTTCCTTGACCTGGAATATCAACATAGGTATCGCGAGCAAGACTGACTAAGGTTGTTTGCTTGTCACGAGGATTAACTGTTGCAACAATTGTTGTATCCGAACGACCTTGCTCGACACGCCCATCATCGCCTGTATCAATCCCTAATAATAAAACAGAAAAAGGCTCCTTATTGTTTAAATTGACCTGACTTTTTTTAGATCGTTCTACTGTTTCATAGGTTTTATCCATTGATTTAGAAACATCCCAATAAAGTTTTGCTCCCATTCCAACAACTGCAAGAAATAGAACCAAGATAATTCCAAAGATAATGGCAAAAATTTTCTTCCCTTTTGACATATTTTTCCTCCAATAATTTATCACAGGTTGTGATTTTTTTCTTATAGGTTAATCTTACTAATTTTTAGTGAAGAAGTATATAATAATTGTTGAAAGACTATAAAACTTTAAGGTATTTTGCATTATTTTTGCTTAATCTTTTGAAATATCTCAATTCTATTAAAATATGCGAATTAGTATATTACACGTTTTCAAGGTGTTTCATTGTTGATTAATTAGAATTTTAGTGGTATTTTTGTATTTGTAATTAGTACAGATTTTAATTGGAGGTATAACAGTGAGTAAAAAAGGATCAGATATCATAGTAGAAAGTTTAATCAATCACGAAGTGCCCTATATTTTTGGGATTCCCGGTGCAAAAATTGATGGGGTTTTTGATGCATTAGTTGACAAAGGTCCAGAATTAATTTTAGCTCGACATGAACAAAACGCTGCCTTTATGGCACAAGGGATTGGTCGTTTGACGGGAGAGCCTGGCTTAGTTATTGCAACTAGTGGACCTGGTGCCAGCAATTTAGCAACTGGGTTAGTAACTGCGACTGCAGAAGGGGACCCTGTTTTAGCATTGGCTGGACAGGTGAAACGGTCCGATTTGTCAAAATTAACTCACCAAAGCATGAATAATGCTGCATTATTTAGTCCAATAACAAAATTCAGTACAGAAATTCAAGATCCAGAAACATTATCTGAAAATATTGCCAATGCTTACCGTATCGCCAAAACAGCGAAAAAAGGCGCAACATTCTTATCGATCCCACAAGATGTCACAGATAGTCCGGTGACAGGCGAAGCAATTAAGCCTTTGTCGGCTCCGAAACTGGGCCATGCATCAGCAGAAACAATCGCAGCTTTAGCTGAACGAATCAAGCAAGCGAAATTACCTGTTTTACTTTTAGGAATGCGGGCCTCTGCACGAAAAGTTACCGCAGCCATTCGTGAATTGGTTGCTATAACTGGTTTGCCAGTCGTGGAAACGTTCCAAGGAGCAGGAATTATTTCAAAAGAATTAGAAGAACATTTCTTTGGGCGTGTTGGTTTATTTCGAAACCAACCTGGGGATCGTTTGTTAAAAAGAAGTGATTTAGTGATTGCGATTGGTTATGACCCCATTGAATATGAAGCACGTAATTGGAACGCAGAAAAAGATGCGCGCGTTATTGTTATTGATGAAGTTCAAATGGAAATTGATCAATATATGCAACCGGAAGAAGAGCTAATTGGTGATATGTCTAAAAATATTTTGAAATTATCAGAAGCATTTAGTGAACCAATATTAACAGAAGATGCGCAAGATTATTTAGAAACGCTTCAAGAAAAATTAACGATTAAAGAAGTAAAAACAAGTACAATTGAAAATCGATTACATCCATTAGAAATTGTTCAAACGCTTCAAGAAAAAATCACGAATGAAATGACAGTTACTGTTGATGTAGGGAGCCACTACATTTGGATGGCTCGCCACTTTAGAAGTTATGAACCGCGTCATTTATTATTTAGTAACGGTATGCAAACATTAGGTGTCGCTTTGCCTTGGGCAATCTCAGCTGCACTAGTTCGTCCAAATACACAAATTATCTCTGTTTCTGGGGACGGCGGTTTCCTATTTTCAGCGCAAGAATTAGAAACAGCGGTTCGGTTAAAGCAAAATATCGTGCATATTATTTGGAATGATGGTAGTTATGATATGGTTAAATTCCAAGAAGAAATGAAATATAATCGATCCTCTGGCGTAGATTTTGGTCCAGTTGATTTTGTGAAATATGCTGAAGCTTTTGGAGCCAAAGGGGTTCGAGTACATTCACAAGCAGAATTTGCCGCAGCTTTAGAAGAAGGAATGCAAACAGAAGGCCCAGTGATTATTGATGTTCCTGTGGATTATTCAGATAATCAAGAATTAGGTAAAACATTGTTACCAGATCAACTTTATTAGGAGATGGAAAAATGAGCGAACAATATGTTTATCAACATGGTACGCTAGGCGGTTTAATGGAAAGTTTGATGGCAGGAACGGCAGAAATTGGTACGTTACTCACGCAAGGTGATTTTGGAATTGGGACATTAGAAGGCTCAAATGGCGAAATTATTTTATTGGACGGTACATTGTATCATGCAAATCAAACTGGCGAAATTACTATTTTAGAAGGCGAAGAATTAACGCCATATGCCGCAGTTACTCGTTTTCAAGAAGATGGCGCATTCCCTGTATCAACAGAAACCGATGAAAATATTAAAGCACAAATTTTAGAAAAAATTAGTCCTAATTTTTTTGCGGCAATTAAAATTAGCGGTCTTTTTGCGAAGATGCATGTCCGTGTGGCACCTAAACAAGAAAAACCGTATCCACCATTTGTAGAAGCCGCACGCAATCAACCTGAATTTACAGCGGAGAATATTCAGGGAACAGTTGTAGGGTTCTTTACACCTAAATTATTTCATGGTGCTTCTGCCGCAGGGTTTCATTTGCACTTTATCAGTGAGGATCACCAATTTGGTGGGCACATTCTTGATTTTGGCATTAAACAAGGGACTGTTTCGTGGATGGAAACAGCAGAATTGCGGCAGCATTTTCCAGTTCATGATGCTGATTATCGGAATAAAGAAATTGATATTGCAAAAGCTTTGTCTGCAATTGAAGAAGCGGAATAACTGAATAACAAGGCACATTTCTCCACGCCCATTCAAGTTGACCTAGTTAGTCAACTTGAATGGGCTTATTGATGTTCGTCGCTTTTTGTTGTTATTTTTCAAAAAAAAATAGTATCCTTTTTATAATAAGCAAATAACAATTGGAAAGGATGGCGTAATGGACACACTTTATAGAAGTTGGCAATTATCTGGTTGGCTCTATCATGATATTTTTGTTATCATTGTAGCAATTATTTTTATAGTAATTAGTGGTATTTTGGTTATTTCCTTAATAAGAAGGCGGAGTACAAGGAGACTGGTTCCCTATGCGTTAATTTTATTGGTTTATCTTGCAGTGGTACATTTTGCTGGTTTGATATTTTTCGGAATGTTTCGTTCAGTAACGATTGAAGAGAAAAGTGCGACGTTTTATTCTGAAAAAACGAAAGGCTTAACTTCAATCGAGCGAATGATTATTCCAAATGGACGAACGAATGGCATTAGCACCAGTAACTCATTGTTCCAAGTGATTTCTGTTAATAGTCAGACGGGCGAACGAATGTGGAGTAAACGTTTAGGTTGGCGTGATTATTTAATTGGTCAAACAGATCAATATGTGGTTTTGAATAATGCTGATAACGAGGCCATTTACTTACTCGATACAAAAACAGGGAAAAAACAGTTTTCTGAAGCGGATTTAGTGAAGAAATTCCCTGAATTAAAAGACTATTTAAGCTCTGATTTCGTTGATTATCGTTTTATGGATAATCGCTATCTCTATATTTATGGATTAAACAATCGATATTATCAATTAGATTTGAAAAATTGGCAGTTAAAACAAGACCCAACTTTCAAAGAAGTCTTTCAAACACAAGAAGCGCCTAAATGGACGGTAGATTCAAATGAGAGTCAAATTGGTCAAGAGCTGTCATCGGAAGAGCGTACAACAGTGCAAGGAAAACTAGAAGAGCAACTAATAGCACCAGTTTTATTAGGCAAGAAAGATGAAGCAAATTATTATGTTCTGTCATACAAGAAAAGACAAAGTAATCAAGCGATAGTTGGCTTATACAATTGGCAGAAAAAAACATACGAGTGGCAAACACCGTTGCTTTTAACTAAAGAAAATGTACCTATTGAAGCTTTTCAAGTAGAGGATGCGTTATTCATTAAAGTCCCGCGTTATTTATACAAAATTAACCTGAATAATGGTAATCAAGAGTATCAGTTTGATTACCGTTGGGGCCAAGTGATTCGTTAAACGAAAAGTGGTAAAGCATGCTTAGACAAATAGAAGGAGCAAATAGTCCTTATGATATAAAAAAACGCTTAGAAGAGTAGTGATTCCGCTAGTTTTCTAAGCGTTTTTTTATTTTATGCAGGTCCAGAGATTAAATTCCAGATAATCGAACCTGTATATGCGCCAGGAAATAATTGTGAAACAGGGGTTTGGATTGCAAGAGAAATATCGGTCATGCGGCCGCTCCACATTCCTTGTCCTTTTCTATCACCAGCGTTACTCATTAAAGTCGCACCGTTACCGATAATAATTGGGTTGGTCGGGAAGTCGGGTGCAGCAGGATCTTCTGAAAAATCCAGTCCATACATTGTATTTGTCATAAAGAAACGCCTTAACGTTTTGTCATAGCGAGCATAGCCGCCTGTTAATTGAAACGTAATGATGCCTAGTAAAGAATGAGCTTCGTTTCGCATGTGTGGGATTTCAGCAGTGACATGCCAACCAGTTAAGGCTCCGCGAACATCCCCCATCCCGAAGTGTCTCATTGTATGAGTATTGCCTTCAGAAGGTCGTATAGGAACTGCCGTTAAATCACCAGAAATCGCTTGGGTTTCAAAAGTAAATTCTTTCGGAATAAAGAGCAAGTCAAAACTAGTGTTAGGATTTTCTAAATCAGGATAAATGGCATCGTCAACCGATTCATCACCAGGCAGCCCTCCAATTTCTAGTTCAACTGAAACGGGCGTTTTTCCAGAACGGGTGGCAAAAGAAACCGATGGGTCAAAACTAAAGAGACTGAATACTAGCAACAAGGCTGCAAGTGATTGATAAGTGAGTAGATTTTTTTGTTTCAAGAAAGTTCCTCCTTTAGGTGCTGATAATATAAGTATACGCAAAAGGAGCTGTTTTTATTTATCAGTAATTTACAGGGAATTCGAAAATATTGAGACAGATAGTGTTTAATATTAGTAGAGAAAGATGAGTCGACAATTTTTACTTGTTGATTCTGTCTTTTTTGAGCACAATTCGTTATATCAAGCATGCTAAAATATAAAAGAAATCATCAAGTATCACTAATCAAAATGGAGAGGAGGAGAAAACTTTGAGTAAGTGTTTCGGGTTGTTGATGATTTTATTTGTATTATCTGGCTGTTCAGGAAGTAGGAATTCGCAACAGGAAGTCGTTATAGAAAAGTCTGCTAATAATGACAAAGCAAGACAATTTGTTGATCAAAAAAATCCGCATTTAGGAACGCAATTAGAAGCAGAATCTTATACTAAACAGGAAGCGATTGAATTTTTACAAAATGGTTTAGGGATACCAACGAATGACTCGGCGTTTCATTATACGTTTAAGCAGTCAAATAAAGGAAGTTATGTTGTTCAAATTATATCTGAAAAGAATAGTGTCTCAAAAGAGAATGAATTGTTCGGATATTATCAGGTGTATCAAGATGGTATTATAGTGAAAATGATGGAAAAGGATCAAACGTTCCAAGAAAATTAAGTGATAAATAAAAAAGTTGACAAAAAACACAAACAGTCTTGTTTGTGTTTTTTTGTTTAATGTTCGTGTTTTATTTTTTAATAACCTTTTTCGAAAAAATATACGAACGTTCGGGTTTAAAAACGAACAAAAAGATGAAAATGTGTTGAAATATACGTTTTCCTTGCGTATACTGATGAAGTGAAAAAACGAACGAGGAGTGTACGAATGAACAAGAAAGTTCCTTATTTAATTGTGGCACCGGGGCTAGTACTATTATTATTTTTCTTAATGATTCCATTAATTACTAGCATTTTGCCAACCATTTTTACTGATCATGGCTTGACACTAAATCAGTATGTTACTTTTTTTAAAGATGACTATAATGTTTCAATTTTCTGGCGAACGATAAGAGTTTCGTTAATTGTGACGGGTATTTCAATCGTGTTGGGCATTCCAACGGCATACTTTATTGCTGGAGTTTCCAAAAAATGGCGTGGCTTTTTAATGGCTATGACCTTGTTTCCACTATTAACCAATTCAGTTATTCGAAGTTTTGCTTGGATTAACATTTTAGGAAAAAACGGTGTAGTGAATACGTTGTTATTAAAAACAGGCTTAATTGAGCAACCGCTGAATTTATTGTATACAGAATTTGCAATTATTATCGGTTCAGTGTATTTATTTTTACCAACAATGATTATGACATTAGTTGGGGTTATGGAAAACATTGAAGGAGAAATGCTAGAAGCGGCTGAGACGCTAGGCGCCAATCCAATGACGGCTTTTCGGAAAATTGTTTTACCTTTATCAATTCCAGGCACCATTGTAGGAAGTATATTAGTGTTTACAGGAACTTTAACGGCTTATACGACGCCACAGCTGTTAGGTGGTAACCAAAAAATGATGATGTCGACCTTCTTATATCAAAAGGCTAATACTTTAGGTGATTGGCAATCGGCGAGTGTTCTTGCATTTATTATGATTTTAACAACATTAATTGTGATGAAAGGCCTAGACATGGTCGCTAAGAAAGTAGATCGGAGAGAAGCAAATCATGCGTAAGCAAAAAGGACTATCTGTTATTGCAATTCTAGTTTTTCTGTTTTTATTTTTACCATTATGTTTGATTGTGGTGACTTCTTTTGGAACAGCCGCAGCGATTCAATTTCCGATTAAAGGATTTACTTTAGATTGGTACGCCAAAGCCTTACAATCGGAAACGTTTATGGACAGTTTTAAGTTAAGCTTGTTGATTGGGGTATTAGCGACTGTTTTAGCATTAATAGTAGGGATTCCGGCTTCCTATGCGCTGGCACGTTATTCCGTTCGCGGGCGCAACTTTATTAAAAGCTTTTTCTTATCCCCAACTGTGATTCCAGGAATTGTGGTCGGGTATACGTTATTTCAATATATTGTTATTAAATTAGGTTTGCCTGTCTTTCAAGGATTATTAATGGGGCATTTTTTAATTAGTTTGCCTTATATTATTCGAGTGGTTGGGTCAAGTATGGAACAACTAGATTATTCAATGGAAGAAGTAGCTTGGACATTAGGTTGTACAAGATTGCGAGCTTTTATTCAAATTGTTTTACCCAATGTGTCTTCAGGAATTTTTGCAGCCTTTATGTTAGCATTTGTCAATTCGTTTAACAATGTTCCTGTATCGATGTTTTTATCAGGTCCCGGTGTGACGATGCTGCCTACTTCTTTATTAAGTTATATGGAATACAATTATGATCCAACTGTTTCAGCAATTTCTGTATTGTTGATGCTACTAACAATGGGCTTAATGTTTTTAATTGAAAAAACGTTGGGACTAGCTTCCATTGCCTAAAACATGGAAGAAGCACGAGATAGAAAGAGGAGAAAATTTTGACTTTTGTGGATTTAAAAGATATTCGCGTCAGCTATGACGGAAAACAAGATATTTTAAAAGATTTAAATATTTCAATGGAAAAAGGAGAGTTAGTTTCTTTATTAGGACCGAGTGGTTGTGGTAAAACGACTACGTTAAGAGTGATTGCTGGATTAATTAAGCCAAACGACGGACAGTTTTTCGTTGACCAAGAAGAACTAACAAAGGTTCCTGTCCATAAAAGAAACTTCGGGATGGTTTTTCAAAGCTATGCGTTATTTCCCCATTTAACGATTGCAGAAAATGTCGCTTTTGGGTTGAAATTACGCAAAGAAAGCAAACAAACCATGGACCAAAAAGTCACGGAAATGCTAAAAGTATGTGGTTTAGAAAGCTTGGGCGACCGTTATCCAAAACAATTATCTGGTGGTCAAAGACAGCGGGTTGCGCTAGCACGTGCTCTGATTATTGAACCTAAACTATTACTACTAGATGAACCGTTGAGTAATTTAGATGCAAAATTGCGAGTGGCAATGCGGATTGAAATCAAACGGATTCAACAACAATTAGGCATTACGACAGTTTTTGTCACACATGACCAAGAAGAATGTTTTTCTATTTCAGATAAAGTGGCCATTATGAATAATGGCGTGATTGAACAATATGATTCACCAGAAACGATTTATCGTTTGCCTCGTACTAAGTTTGTCGCTGAATTTATCGGTTTTGAAAACTTTTTCTCTGTCGAAAAAATGGAAGCTGGTCATTATCGGACACAAACAAATCAAATAGTGAAAACGACTAATCCTGAACCAAATGTTACAACGACGGTGGCAACGATTCGTCCAGAGGACATTGAGATTGTTTCAGAAGCTGCTACTAATACTGTCGCAGGTACTGTCGCTGTCCGAACATTTTTAGGGAAAAGCTATCAATATGAAGTGGAAACAGCGTTAGGTACATTGCTGGTTAATGGAACAAGTGAACAGTTATATGAAACAAACGAAACCATTCACTTGGCTTTTCCAGCTGAGAAATTAGTTATTTTAGAAAAATAAAAACCATTTTGGAGGAAGATTTAAAAATGAAAAAACGCGTAATTTTAGGGACATTAGTCGCTGCAACGTTATTAATGACTGCTTGTGGAAACAGCGAAGCAACTACGAAAAGCGAGAGCAAAGGTGGAAGTAATGCTTTAGTCGTTTCAACTTTCGGATTAAGTGAAGATATTGTCAAAAAAGACATTATCGCTCCGTTTGAAAAAGAGAATGAAGCGAAAGTTACCTTAGAAGTAGGCAATAGCGCAGACCGCTTTACGAAATTAAAAAATAATCCCAATGCGGGAATTGATGTCATTGAATTAGCACAAGCAAATGCAGCACAAGGTGGAAAAGAAGGGTTATTTGAAAAAATTACAGAAAAAGAAGTACCTAATTTAAGTCAGTTAACGCCGGGAGCAAAAGAGGTTTTTGAAAGTGGTGCTGGCGTACCAATCGCTGTAAACAGTATCGGGATTGTTTACAACAAAGAAAAATTAGGCAAAGAAATTAAGAACTGGGATGACTTATGGT
Organism: Enterococcus sp. AZ120; assembly: GCF_050546165.1. Lineage (NCBI taxonomy): Bacteria > Bacillati > Bacillota > Bacilli > Lactobacillales > Enterococcaceae > Enterococcus > Enterococcus sp. AZ120. The sequence continues at coordinate 996,276 of NZ_CP172950.1, forward strand.
CAGCTGATTTGAAAGGTAAAATTTCTGTTCCAGACGTTGCCACGACGGCAGGTCCTTTAATGTTATACGTTGCCAGTGAACATGCTGGTCAAGATATTACAAAAGATAACGGGAAGGCCGCTTTTGAAGCGATGAAAGAATTAAAACCAAACGTTGTTAAAACGTATTCAAAATCGTCAGACTTAGCTAATATGTTCCAATCTGGTGAAATTGAAGCAGCTGTGGTTGCTGATTTTGCGGTTGATATTATTCAAGGCGCAGCAGAAAACGTGACGTATGTCGTCCCAGAAAGCGGCACGTATGCCAACTATAATACAGTCAATATTCCTAAAAAAGCACAAAACAAAGAAACCGCCTTTAAATTTGTTAACGCACGGATTAGTGAAGAATCACAAAAGGCCAAAGCGATTTCATTAAATGAAGGACCTACAAATCAACAAGTAACGTTAAGCGAAAAAGAAGCGAAAAATAAAACATATGGTGCCATTGCCGAACGTGCCAAAACAGTCGATTTTAATTTTATTAATAGTCAACTAGCGGATTGGATTGATCAATGGAATCGGACGATGAATCAATAGTTTTAGAAAAGAGGGACAAAATGAACGTCGATGTATTACTAAAAAATGTGTGGCTGTATCAAACAGTCACTCAAACATTCGTTCAACGAAATGTTGCGATTAAAAATGATAAATTTTATTACATTTATGAAGAAGAGAACGTCAATTTGCAGCCCAAAAAAACAATTAATGCCGAGAATCAATGGATGATTCCCGGCTTAATTGATGCACACATGCATATTGAAAGTTCCATGACGACACCTACTATTTTTTCCAAAGCAGTAGTGCGTTACGGTGTGACAACGGTGATTGCCGATGCCCATGAAATGGCTAACGTATTTGGCTTAGAAGGCTTAAAAGCTTTTATGGCCGCTGAAACAGAACTAGATATCTTTCACGCAATTCCTTCCTCGGTTCCTTCGACCACTCCCGAATTAGAAACAACTGGTGGGATTATCGGCTTAGCAGAAGTAGCAGAATTACTCAAAGAGCCAAAAGTGATTTGTTTAGGGGAAGCCATGAATTTTAAAGGGATTTCCTATGAGCCAGATTCTTTAATTCGTCAAATTATCGATTTGTGTCAAAAACAACGACCAACCATGCCTTTAGAAGGCCACTGTCCTAAAATCGAAGATCAAGAGTTAGCAGATTTTCTATATAGTGGTATCACTTCAGATCATACCCATCAATTTCCTAAAACGTTAAAAGAAAAAATTGAAGCGGGCGTCTTTATTCAATTTCAAAATAAATCAATCACTCCTGAAAACATTCAGGTGATAGTAGACAATGACTTCTACAATTATGCAAGTATTATCACGGATGACGTGATGGCTGATGATTTGCTAAAAGGTCATCTAAATGAAAATGTCAAAAAAGCCGTTCAAGCAGGGTTGCCTATCGAAAAAGCCATTTATATGGCAACTTATACGCCGGCCAAACGAATGGGTCTCCATGATCGTGGCGAAATTGCACCTGGTAAAAAAGCTGACTTTTTGTTATTAAATGACTTAGAAAGTTTTGATATTACTACGGTTTATAAATCTGGAAAGGTTGTTTTTGAAAAAGGCGAGCCCTTCCATTACCCAGAAAAAATCGAAGAGTTTCCAGCCACTTATCAACAAACCATCCAATGTAAAAAGTTAACAGAAGAAGATTTACTTTTAAAGGTGGCTACAACAAAAGAAACAGTTCGTTGTAATGTGATTCAAAAACAAGAAATTGGCACATTTACAGAGCGAATTACAAAAGAAATTCCTGTTGAAAATGGATTGTTGCAATGGCAAAAAGCCAACTGTGCCTTATTAATTGTGATGGAACGTTACGGAAAAAATGGTAATATTTCTTTTTCTTTAATGGATCAACCCCTTTCCGAGAAAGGAGCCATTGCGACAACCTGGGCCCATGATCATCATAATTTAATGGTGATGGGTAATACGATTGAGGATATTCTGTTAGCGCAGAATGAATTATTAGCGATGCAAGGCGGCTATTTGGTTGCTTCGGATCAGCAAGTGATGGCAACTTGTCCTTTACCAATTGGTGGGATTTTATCGCAAGCACCGATTGAACAATTAGGCGCTTCTTTACAAAAAGTTCGACAAGCTATGCAAGCGTTAGGCTATCAAAATATGAATGAAATCATGTCCTTTTCCACACTATCATTGCCTGTCTCGCCAGCCATTAAAGTGACAGATTTTGGGATGATGGATACGAAGTCACAACGTTTCTATCCATTAGTTTTTCCAGAGGATGGAGTTCTTTTGCATGAAAACACTCATTAAAAATGTGCATATACTAACAATGGATGAGCAATTTTCAGAAATCAAAGCCGGCTATTTAGTGATTGAAGAAGACACAATTGTGGAATTAGCACCAATGACCACACTTGATGAAAAGCGAATGGCTGCAAATCAAGTAATCGATGGTCAAAATGGAATTTTAATGCCTGGGATGATTAACACCCATACCCATGTAGGCATGATTCCGTTTCGTTCGTTAGGAGACGATGTGCCAGATCGACTCCGGCGTTTTCTTTTTCCATTAGAACAATTCATGACAAAAGAATTAGTAGGATGCAGTAGTGATTATGCAATTGCCGAAATGTTACTGAGTGGTATTACGAGCTTTTGTGATATGTATTATTTTGAAGATGAAATTGCTAAAAGTTGTGAAAAAATGAGTGTTCGTGCTTTGCTCGGAGAGACGATCATTGATATGCCCACTTGTGATAGTCCGGAGCCTTCAGGCGGTCTTTTTTACGCGGAAACCTTTATTCGCAAGTGGCAAGGCCATCCGTTGATTACGCCTATACTTGCGCCACATGCACCGAATACCAACTCACCAGAAGTGTTGGCAAAAATTATTGAACTTAGTCGGCGATACCAAGTTCCTGTGACCATGCACGTTGCTGAAATGACTTATGAAATGGCTGAGTTTGAAAAAGCCTATCAAAAAACACCAATTGCTTTCTTAGAAGAACTGGGTTATTTGAGCGAGCCGTTTATTTTAGCGCATTGTATTTTGGCAACAGATGAAGATCTTGCGAGTTTAGCTGCGACTAATGGAAAAGCGCGTGTCGCTCATTGTATCGGTGCGAATACTAAATCAGCCAAAGGCGTAGCGCCGATTAAGCAAATGCTTGATCAAGGGATTATTGTCGGTTTAGGCACGGATGGACCTAGTAGTGGGAATACATTAGATTTATTCACCCAAATGCGTATGGTTGCGAATTTTCATAAGACAGCACACCAAGATCGCTCTTTGTTTCCTGCTAAAGAAATTGTTTATCTGGCAACGATGGGGGGCGCTAAAACGTTAGGCTTGGCGGAGCAAGTCGGCTCATTGGAAGTGGGCAAAAAAGCGGATATAACATTAATTGAAACGCAATCAGTTAATATGTTTCCGATTTTTGATGCCTATTCAGCGTTGGTTTATTCAGCAAATGCTAGCAATGTTGAAGCTGTTTGGGTGAACGGTCAACAGTTAGTTGCCAATAAAGAATTACAACAAGCTAATCTCAAAGAAATCAAGGAAAAATTATATCAGGCCATGAATACGTTTGTGAAAGAAGCTAAAAAAAGAGCTGCTCTCTAAACAGAACAAGTAGGACGTATCGGATTGATTAAATAACGCTGGATTGACGTTTAGTGATTCAGGTTCTAATAGAGCGCAGACAAACTTTTAATGAAAGAGTTGTCTGTGTTCTTTTTTGTTATAAACATTTTTCTTTTTCTATATATATTTTTAAGGTAAGTTGTATTATAGTAAGTTTGAGAAGATGAGAATGAGAGGAAAAGCAATGAATATACAACGGTTTATAGAAAAACGCAAAGCACGTGGTTTGTCGCAAAGTGAATTGGCTAAAGGGATTTGTACGCAAGTTACGGTTAGTCGCTTTGAAAAGAATGGTCAAGTCCCAACTTTAAAAATATTGATCCAACTATGTAATCGTTTAGAGCTACCTTTGGGGGAACTCTTCCCGCGCGTAGGGATTAAACAACCTGAAATTCTTGAAAAAATGGAAGAAGCAGAATTCTTCTTGATTACCAGCGAACATGACCAATTGCAAACAATTTTAAAAAATATTCCTTTTGATGAAATCAAAGATTCCCAACTGTTATTAGAATATTATTATTTACAAGGCTTTGTCATGATTTTTCAAAATGCTTCGTTGATGGATTGCTTATTTACCTTTGAAAAACTTCTGTTTGAAGAGCAAAAATACACGAGCGATATTTACCGTTTGTTAGCTTTTACTGGAATTGGCATGGCCTATGCCAAAGAAGGCGAAATTGAGAAAGCCGAATTTTATTTCAATAAGGTCTTCAAGGAAATTTATCTCTATACTATTCAATCAATGGAAGATACTTGGCGAGTATTAAATGTTGTCTTTCACTGTGGTGTTTTTTATGCAGAAAAAGGCGATTTAGAAACAAGTGATGCTTTGTTAGAGTATGCGATTTCCATCTGTTCTGATAATCACGTCACGTATTACTTGGCAAGAGCAGCTTTCCAACTTGCGAAAAATGCCTTAGCTGAAGAAAAGCCGCAAGAGCAAATTTTAGAACTACTACAAGATGCCCGCGCGTATGCAAAAATCAATAAAAATCGCATCTTGTTGGAAGCAATTCAAACATTGAAAGAAACAATTTTATCTAAGGGAAATTAGTTTATATAGAAAATTATATATTTATTTTCAAAATATAATAAAAAAAGCGTTTTTTAAAAGAGTTCAAGACAAGTTACGACCTTAAATGAAAATTTTAAGGTCGTTATTTTATATAAAAAAATATATAAACGACTTGACTGGCATCAAATAAAGGCGTATGATTCATTTGTGAATAAATGTGAAATAAAACACAATCTTTCGTGGAGAGGAAGTCTTGAGGTGCAACAAAGTCAAACTATTTATTTGATGGGCACAGTAATAGATGTATTTGTAGACCATGAAGAATCTGAAAAAATTCTAGAAGAAGTGCATCAACGATTGATCACTTATGAACAACGCTTTAGTGCAAATGATTCAACTTCGGAACTGATGGCTGTCAATCAACAAGCTGGGCAAAAACCAGTCAGCGTTCATCCAGAGTTGTATCAATTAATTGCATTAGGGAAAAAACATAGTTGTGATCCAGCTAGTCATTTGAATGTTACCATTGGCCCGTTAGTTCAAACGTGGCGAATCGGTTTTAAAGATGCCCGTGTCCCGTCAGAAAAGGAGATTAAAGCCTGTTTGAAAAAAATTAATCCAGAAAAGATTCACTTAAATCCATTAAAACAAACGGTTTTTTTGGAAGAAGAAGGAATGAAATTAGATCTGGGGGCTTTAGCAAAAGGCTATATCGCTGATTTACTAATTGCCTATTTGAAAGAAGTCCATGTGACGTCTGCTTTGATTAATCTGGGCGGCAATATTGTGACGTTGGGGCCCTCTACGCATCAAAACAAAAAATGGCGAATTGGTATTCGCAATCCGCAAAAATCCAGAGAAACAATCAGCTTACTTGTCGAAGTGGCTAATCAATCGGTTGTGACGTCGGGCATTTATGAAAGAAGTTTAACCGAAGCTGGGCGAGTCTATCACCATTTGTTGGATCCGACAACCGGATACCCATTGGAAACTGAAATGGCCAGCATCACAATTATCTCGAATGCTTCAGTGGATGGTGAGATTTGGACAACGCGTTTATTTGGTTATCCAATTCCAGAAGCGCTTGAAATCCTCAATCAACTAGATGGGATTGAAGGAGTCATCATTACACAAGACCAGCAAATTTTATATAGCAGCGGGTTAGCAGATACTCTTCACATTATCCATTCATAGAACCGAAAAAGAAAGGACAGCTCATTATGAAAAAAATTATCGGCTTAGTAGGAACGAACTCAGAGCAATCAACCAATCGTCAACTTTTGCAATTTATGCAACACTATTTTGCGCAGGAGGCTGACATTGAACTAGTTGAAATTGTTGACTTTCCTATGTTTAACAAGCCAGAAGACAAAGTTTTGCCAGAAATAGTTAAAACGGTTGCTGAAAAAATTGAAGCAGCAGATGGCGTCATTATCAGTACGCCTGAATATGACCATGCGGTGCCGGCTTCTTTGATGAATGCCCTAAGTTGGTTATCTTACGGGATTTTTCCGTTTGTTGATAAACCAGTTATGATTACTGGTGCATCCTATGGCACGTTAGGTTCCTCTAGAGCACAAGCGCATCTGCGTCAAATTTTAGATGCTCCTGAATTGAAAGCACGAATTATGCCAAGCTCTGAATTTCTATTAGCGCATTCCTTACAAGCTTTTGATGAAAACAATGCGTTAAAAGATTCAGAACAAATAGATAAACTAGCTGGTCTGTTTGCAGATTTTTGTGTATTTATTGAAATTACAGAACAGCTGAAACATGCGCATGCGCAAAATAAAAAAGAAGCAGAAAATTTCTCATGGGAAACGATTTAACGAAATGGAGTGAATAAAATGAAATTAATTGGGATCGTCGGATCAAACGCTGATTCTTCTTATAATCGGTTACTACTGCAATATATTGGCAAAGAGTTTTATAAAATGTTCGACTTGGAAATTTTAGAAATTAAAGATATTCCAATGTTTAATCAAAGTAAGGATCAAACGAACAGTGTCTTGATTCAGAATATGAATCGCAAAATTTTACAAGCAGACGGCGTAATTATTGCGACACCCGAACATAACCATACCATTCCTGCCGGTTTGAAAAGTGTGTTAGAATGGTTATCTTTCAAAATTCATCCGCTGGAAAATAAACCAGTAATGATTGTTGGATGCTCTTATTATGATCAAGGAACCTCGCGTGCGCAATTACATCTCCGTCAAATTCTTGATGCACCTGGTGTCAATGCGATCGTGATGCCTGGAAACGAGTTTTTATTAGGGAAAGCGAAAGAAGCATTTGATGAAAACGGCAACTTAATTGCGGAGGGAACACGTCAATTTTTAGAAAGTACATTACAAAAATTCGTGGAATTCATTGATGTGATTTCAAAATTAGAAGGGGCTAAGCCAAAAGACTTACCTGAAGATTTACATGCAAAAGGAACCATTGAAACAACGATCGAAGGGGTTGATATGGCAGCAGATGATTGGGTAGAACAAGCAGCAGAAGCGGTTCAGGCTGTGGAAGGCGACACATACGTAAAATTAGATCGAGGCATTTTAACCGTAGATCAGCTAAATTATTTCTTAAAATCAATGCCAATGGAATTGACTTATGCAGACAGTAACAATCAATTTTTATATTACAATAAAAAAATGGCTGCTGAAGAAATGTTTGCTAAACGGCAACCAGGACAAGTTGGTAATCCATTAGCGAATTGCCATCCGCCAAAAGCATTGAAAAATGTAGAATGGGTGATTCAACAATTACGGTCAGGAAAAACAGATGCTATTCGCGTTCATGTTCCAATGCACGGACCAGATACCTATGTAGTGCATAACTATCAAGCGATGTATGATGATAATGGAAATTACGCGGGAATTAATGAGTATATTTTAGACTTTAAACCAATTGTTGATTGGTATTTAAAACAAACTGGGCAAGAATTAGTCGGTGGAAAAAACGTCGATGCAGTCAGTGGTGCCTCCAAAAAAGAAGCGCCAGAAACGGCAGATAGTGTCTCAAGTGCATCAGTCCATGAAGAAGAGTCAGCGACCGAAAAGCCAACAGTTGACAGCGTTTCTAGCGCTTCAATTAAAGAGTAAAATAACAGCAAAAAATAGCGGCAACAAGTAGTCATACTGTATTCAGATTAGCAATGCCAAATGAGGACTTTTATTGACAGAAGCTGATACTTAAAAGAGTAAGAACTTTATAGGAAGATAGTATAGAAGACGAACCAAAAGTTTCAATCATTTTTGACGAATAGGCTAGAAAAGAAACAGAAAATTAGTCAAACAAATCAGCTTTTCTTTAAATTTAAAGTAAAAAAATAACAAAAAAAGCCTCCTTGGTGACGCAAGGGGGCTTTTTTTGGTTAAAATAATACTTTTCTATGAAGATTCCTAAATATTGAAAGAATCATTTTTAAATTTGTGGAAAAAATAAGCAAGATTGACACTCACGTCTTGTTAAAAAAATAGATACTTAAGGCGTGATAGTTTGGAGTTGAAAATGTGACTACTTTGTTAGATGAATTATTAGACCAAGAATTCCGAGATAAATTACTTATTTATCAAACTTTTATGAATAGTGAAGGTCCATTATTAAAAGAAGAATTTTATGGATATTTTGATTTATCCACTCAAAAGTTAGAATCGTTGTGCCGTCAAATAAATTATGAATGTACACAGATTTCTTCAAGGAGTCAAATTCTTTTTCCAGCTAAAGGACTGATTAGTGCGCAAAAATTATCGCAAATTGATTATCAAGCCTTAAGAAAATATTATTTTGATCAATCACTAATGGCCAAGTTGCTTCTTGATGTGGGCCTCTATCAAAAGCACACGATTCAAGAATTTTCTCAAATTCATTTTATGAGCAAAAGCAAAATTTATGCCTTCTCGTATAAGCTAAATCTGATTTTAGCTAATTGGCGTATTAAATTAAAGTCAACAGGCTTGGTTGGAGAAGAGAAAAATATCCGAAGTTTTTGTTTTCAATGCTTGTATTATTTTTATGGAAGTAATCAAGAAAGGCTGCCTAACATTTTGCTGGAAAATAGTCCTGGCATTAAGCGATTTATAAACGATTTACAACTGATGTATCAAAGAACGTTTAGTCTTAATCAAAGCGCACAACTATTTATTCTTTTAACGATCCAACGTTTTCGTGTATTTTCTGATCATGTAGTGGACTCTTTTACGGAAGTTCATGTGCCTAGCTGTTTACAGCATGCGTTTGAAAAAATTTATACAAGCGAAACGCCTCTTTTTAAAGAGGATTTTGGCAAAGAGACTTCATATATTTTTCTTTTTTTAAGTTTAAATGAATACATTGATAGTCCGATTGTTTTTCCAGATAAGTTAACCATGTTAGACGAATTTATTGATCATATGAATAGTGTTATTCCTTTCTTTGAAAAGCGAATTACGGTGGAAACAAAAGAAAAATTAAAGTTGATTTGTTATCGCTGGGACCGCCTATACTTTTCGGTGGCTGCATTTATTCCCGCCAAGCAGAGCAGTTTCTTTGAAGAGCGGTTTCCTCAAATTCATCGCGCCTTAGATGGTTTTATACAAAAGACAGAGTCGCTGTATCAAAAACGATTTTTAATGTATGAACGCGTGCATCTATACTATGATTTTATGTTTTGTTTGTTAAATGATCGGTCTTTTTGCGCAATTGAAAAAACGATTCATGTATTTGTTGATTTTTCTGGTGGGGAGGATTATAACCGCTTTATTGCAAAAATTATTGCTTCTTTCAATTATATGGATGTCATGATTGATCACAAATTAACCTTAGAAACCGATTTGTATTTGTCCGATTTTTATAGTTCGAAAGTACGGTGTCGTCAATTGACATGGCGTCATTTGCCGGAAACAAAAGATTGGCAAGTATTTGCTGAGGTAGTCAGAGAACTAAGAAAGGGAGAGACTCAGAAAAATGAGCACTATGGGAGAGACCCAATCGAGATGTGGCGAGAACAAGAATACGAAGGATAGTCAATTGAGACAAGCAGGTAACTATAAAGATTTAACTGGTCAAAAGTTTGGTGAGTTGACAGTAGTAGCACCAACGGCAAAAAGAAAAGAAGGGCTAATTGTTTGGGCCTGTCGCTGTTCTTGTGGGAGCTATACAGAAGCTTCAAGAAGACAACTAATTCGTGGGTATCGAACCAAATGTGCGCACCATCGCTATCAAACAATGTTGAAAAAAAACTATCATGAATTGGTCGTGGTACGGATCGAAAGTATTCAACAGACAATGAAAGCGTATTGTCTGTGTTCGTGCGGACAATCTTGCTGGGTTCGCTGTGAAAATTTGTTGAATGGCCATACCAAAAGTTGCGGTCATCGTAAAAAGAAGGATTACCGACAAAGAGTTGCTGGTGTAATTCCAGGGAAGTTGCAAAGTAAACGCCCCAAAAATAATAGCAGTGGACACAAAGGGGTGAGCCAGACCGCTTCTGGGAAATGGCTGGCTTATATCTCTTTGAAAGGCAAGCGCCATAACTTAGGTATCTTTACGAAAAAAAGTGAAGCAATTTTAGCAAGAAAATTAGCAGAACGTCGTCTATTTCAACCAATTTTACAACAAGAAATAGTGACTATAAATAAGGAAATTTAGTAACAGAGAGGATGCGAAAGATGTTAGCAGGCTTATTTTCAGTAACTGGAATGATTTTATTGGGGATTTTATTTTGCTTAATTGGTTATCAAACGTTTCGAAAACATCATCATTAAGAGAAGAATGTTCTAGCTAGATAATTTCATCGACAGATGAAATTATCTAGCTTTTTTTATAAAAAAGCTAAGAAAAGGATAAGAGATTGTGGAAATTCTTTAGGTTGTTTAACAAAGCCTTAATTTCCTTTGTTTTAGATTGTGGTTAAGAAGATTTTTCTCTATACTAAGTCTTCGGAAATCAAAGAAAAGAAAGGAGCGAGTGATGTGGTTAAAAAAATTGGTTTAAGTATAATGCTCTTATTTTTTTTCTTAATTATCGCACTCCCAATCTATGCGTGGAAGATTGAGCCGAATTTAGTTCACGTTAATCAGGTGACTTTGGGAAAGAAAAATCAACGAGAACCATTGAATGTTGTGCAACTTTCGGATATACAAGTTTCAGAATTTTATGAGACGAAGCGGTTAGATAAAGTCATAAAAAAAGTCAATCGTGAAAAACCAGATATTATCGTTTTTACAGGTGATTTATTTGACAATTATGCCAAAAATCCGCAACAAAAAGAACCGATGATTGAAAAGTTAAAACAGTTACAAGCGACAATTGGAAAATATGCAGTTTGGGGAAATCATGATTATGGTGGCGGTGCTTCTGCGGTGTATGATGAAGTCATGGAGGCCAGTGGCTTTACCGTTATGAAAAACCAAGGAGAAACAGTAACCCTAGCAGATGGACGCCGTCTTTTTATTGGTGGTTTAGATGACTCGTTATTAGGAAATCCTTCCGTTTCAGAAACATTATCCTATCGAGAAACGTATGACTATGCGTTATTAATGACCCATGAACCAGATGTCGCGGATGCATTTATTGGTACGGGTACACAGTTAGTTTTAGCAGGACATAGCCATGGCGGACAAATTTGGATTCCTTTTTATCCAATCACAAATGTTTTAGCAGAAAAGTATACCAGAGGATTGTATCAGTTGGACCAAGAAACGCAACTATATGTTAATACAGGCTTAGGAACGACCGCCATTCATGCCCGTTTTGGGGTGATCCCTGAAATTACACATTTTACTATCTATATTTAAAAAGTCTGGTCAATCCGACCAGACTTTTTTCTGTTATTTAACAGAATTATTTTTAAGAAAAAGATGTTCATATTTTGGTGAAACGTTTCTATAAAATGCTTTAAAATATCTAGAAAAGAGTATTTTTATGGAAAAAGAAGCAGGGAAAACAATTTCTTTATAAATGGTCTATAGCGCTTTTTAATGCTGTTATTTTTAAATAAAACCATAATGTAAGGGTTTACAACTGTTTGAAGTGAATGTATAATCTGTTTGTAGAAACGTTTCACTAAAAAGAAAGGAACCCTGCTTATGAAAAAACTAAAAAAGTTTTATGATCAGCGGCAATTGCATTGGATGGTACTTCCGGGTGTAGCATTCATGATTGTCTTTAACTACATTCCAATTTATGGAATTATCATTGCTTTTAAAAATTATACGATTGTTGACACGGTTTCTTCTGCACCATGGGTTGGACTTGAAAATTTTCGAATCATTATGGAAGATAGTTTTTTTTGGGAAGCAGTTCGTAATACCTTAGCGATTAGTTTAATGAAACTTTTTTTAGGATTCGCTATTCCGATTATCTTAGCGGTAATGATTTTTGAAATGAGAGATGGACATTTAAAAAAAGTGATTCAGACAATTTCTTATATTCCGCACTTTTTTTCTTGGATCGTTTTAGGCGGGATGTTGATTTCGTGGCTTTCAACAAATGGCTTTATCAACCAAGTCATGATGTCGTTAGGCTTAATGAATCAGGGCGTCAATCATTTGTTAGATCCTGATAAGTATTGGTGGATTGCTGTTCTTTCTGATTTGTGGAAAGAAGTAGGTTGGGGCACGATTCTCTATCTTGCTGGCATGTCTCGCATTGATCCAACGTTTTATGAAGCAGCGAGAATTGATGGTGCTTCAAAATTAACACAAATCCGAACGATTACTTTGCCCTTATTAGCGCCGATTATTTCGTTGAACTTAATTCTAAATGTTAGCGGTTTATTGGGATCGAACTTAGATCAAACGTTGGTTTTAATGAATGCTCAAAACCAAAACAAATCAGAAGTAATTAATTCATTTGTTTATCGTATGGGGCTAACGCAAGGGGACTTTTCTTATGCGACGGCAGTTGGTTTAGGGATTTCTGTTATTTCAATTGTTTTATTAGTCATTACAGATCGCATTACTAGAAAAATGAACAATGGTCGGTCGGTTATTTTATAAAGGAGGCAACAGCTGTGATTAAAAGAAAATCAAAAGAAAACAAATGGTTTTACTTTTTCAATACGTTAATTCTTGTGTTGTTTTCTTTATTAATTATCGTGCCAATTTGGAATATTTTAGTTTCCTCAGTTTCGTCAAGTTCGGGTTTAGCCGGTAAAGGCTTGGTTTTATGGCCGAAAGGATTTACGCTAGAAAATTATCGGAAAGTTTTTTCGGATAGTAGCATTCCGCGAGCGTTTTTGATTTCTGTTTTAAAAACAGTCATCGGTGCGTCGACGCATACACTGTTCTGTGCGATTGTCGCCTATGGACTTAGTAAATCTAGACTAGTCGGGCGTAACATTTATACAACGATGGGTGTCATTACAATGTACTTTGGTGGGGGCATGATTCCCACGTATCTTTTGATTAAGTCATTAGGACTCTTAGATACCTTCTGGGTATATATCATTCCAGCTTTATTTAGCTATTATGATGTAGTTATCTTAATGAACTTTTTCCGAGAAATTCCACCATCTTTAGAAGAATCCGCCAAAATAGACGGCGCCAGTGAGTTTCAAATTTTTTATAAAATCTTTTTACCTTTAACAAAACCGGCATTAGCCACTATTATTTTATTTAATGGGGTAGGTCAATGGAATGACTTTATGACCACGAAATTATATATTACCAAAGAATATCTGTATCCATTGCAGATGAAAATTTATGAAATTATTGTTCAATCAAACTTGAGTACCATGACAGAGAGCGGCAGTACAGATATGGTGGTGCAGGCAACGACACGTGGTGTTCAGCTGGCAACAATTGTCATTACAACGATACCAATTTTAATCATTTATCCATTACTACAAAAACACTTTATCGGCGGTATGATGGCCGGTGCAGTAAAAGAATAAAGAAAGTAGGGAACAATATGAAAAAAGTTTTAGGCGGTTTATTGGTGGCAACGGCGCTCGTTAGTTTAGCGGCCTGTAGCGGAGGGGAAAAGAAAGCTAGCTCAGATGTCTCAATTAAGGATCGGTATGAATTAGATGAAAAGACGCCTGCTTGGAAGTTAGATAAGAAGAAAGAACCGACCAAGATTAAATGGTATATTAACTCAGATTGGACGGCGCTGCCTTTTGGAAAAGACGTGACCACTGCGCAGATTAAAAAAGACTTAAATGTGGATATTGAATTTATTTCCGGCGATGATTCAAAATTAAATGCCATGATTTCAAGTGGAGATATGCCTGATATCGTGACATTAACTGAAAAAACTGGACAAGCAGCATTGAAAGCAGATTCTTGGGCCTATTCTTTAAACGATTTAGCTAAAAAATATGACCCCTATTTAATGAAAGTTGTTAACCAAGATACGTTTAAATGGTATGCCTTAGAGGATGGAAAAACATATGGTTACCCTAATTACTCTAATACAAAAGCGGATTATGAAAGTGGAAATATCCCAGTAAATGATAATTTTGTTATTCGTGAAGATGTCTATAATGCATTAGGCAAGCCAGACGTTTCAACACCAGAAAATTTTGAAAAAGTCATGCAACAGATTAAAGAAAAATATCCTGAGATGACCCCAATGGGCTTCACCACAGTGGGCGATGGTGCAGGACCATTTTTAGACAAATTACAAGACTTCTTAGGTGTTCCTTTAGAGGATAAAAATGGTAAATACTATGATCGAAATTTAGATAAAGAATATTTAGAATGGTTAAAAACATTTAATGATGTTTACCGAGCAGGCAATATTAGTGATGATAGCTTCACAGATGATGGAGCGACGTTTGATGAAAAAGTGAAACAAGGAAATTATGCAACCATGCTCGTTGCCGGAACCAGTGGTCAAGGTGGGAACTTCACAGAATTTATGAAAAAATCTGGCACACGTTATATAGCCATTGATGGACCAAGTAGCACTTCTGGCCGAAAACCAACATTAAATCAAACCGGCATTTCAGGTTGGTTAAGTAATTACATTACGAAAGATGCGAAAGATCCAGCGAAAGTCACTCAACTATTCACATATTTAATTGATGAACCAGGACAAATTTTAACAAAATATGGCGTTGAAGGAGTTACTTATGCGTACAATGATCAAGGAAAAATTGATTATTTACCAGAAGTGAAAAAATTAGAACAAACAGACAATGATGCCTATAACAAAAAATATGGCATTAGTCGTTTCCTATACTTTAACAATGACCGTGTTAATAAACTAAAAGTGCCAATGGAAAGTGCTTTAACGCAAATGCAAGAATGGGGCAAAGGAAAATTAGTCCCACATTTCGTAATTGAAAATATTAATCCAGATGCGGGAACGCCGGAAGCTCGGGCGAATGAAGCGATTGAAACCAAACTAAATACAACCGTTATTTCAATGATTCGTGCGAAAGATGATACAGCCTTTGACAAATCTTTAGAAGACTACAAAGCATTCTTAAAATCAAATAAATGGGATGCAATTGAAAAAATAAAATCTGAGAAAATGGCGGAAAACAGAGACAAACTTAAGTAAGAGAGGAGGAGAGAAAAGCGGATAAAGCAACGAGAAATCCGCTTTTCTCTTTTAATATGAATAAGCTATTTGCATATGAAGGTTGGTATTATCGGATTTTTTCTTTTATTGCCAACTTGATCATTATTAATTTTCTCTTTTTAATTACCTGTATAACAGGCATCTTTAGCGGTGTCGGCTTAATTGCGTTGTATCGAACGATCTATCGTTTGTATCGTGAAAAAGATATTCCTGTTTTGCGAACGTTTTGGACAGCATTAAAAAATAACATCATGCGAGGTTTTATTTTAACAGGTGTCTTGTTCGTTGCTTTTTTACTGGGCGGTATTGTCGTAACAAGTTTATTTAAAATAGCCACTAGTTTAGGTTTCTTAGCTATTTTTCTATTAAGTTTTGTTGCATTATTTTTGACGAGTTTTCTTTTTCTCTTTTCCGTTTTTAATTGGTCCGTTAAAAAGACACTAGGTGAGACGGTTTATGTGGTCTTAAGTAATAGTGCAAATGCGATTATTTTGTTTATTTTACCTCTTTTAACGTTTGTTTTTTTCTATAAGCTTAATTTGTTTTTATATATTGCGTTAGGATTCGGGACAACGGCTTTTCTTCAAGTTGCGTTTTTTCAGAAAGTGTTAGGTGTGGAACATGAATGAGTATTTTGAGTTTTGGGAAAAGACCAAGGAAGAACTTCAAAAAATACCGCTAGATATCCATCGGCGGGTCATTGACTATCCATTGGAAAATGTTCAAGTGGAACAGGTCGACTTTTTAAGTTTCCTAGGTGAGCGCATCTTTGGCTATTTGTTACTTCCTAAAACGGCGGGGAAACAGCCAATAGTGATTGACTGTTTAGGCTATATGAATCATATTCAAGAACCTTGGCAATTTGCTCATTGGACACAAATTGGTTGTGCTTGTTTTGTCATTGATAATCGAGGTCAAGGGGGATTAACCAAAGATCGCGTGCCATATCAAACAATTTGGCATGAAGCACCAATGGGACGAGGATTTCTAGACAAAGAAGATTGGTACCAACGCCGCTTGTTTGCCGACCATTTACGTAGCGTAGAAGTGGTGCGGACCTTTACTGAAATTAATCAGGACCAAATCATTCTTCGTGGTGGTTCCCAAGGGGGTGGCGTAGTGTTAATGGTGAACAGTTTAGTCGACTTCCCGATTTTAGCTACTTTTGCAGATGTTCCAAGTCATTCTTGTTTAGAAAATAGAGTAGCAGAAGGAACGGGTTCGTATCAAATTATTCATCAGTACTTACAAGAGCATCCTCAAGCGCATGAAAAAATTGCCGCGGTCCTTCCTTATTTTGATAGTCGTCACTTTGTTTCGCAAATTAAAAATCCAGTCTTTGCTTCTGTTGGGAGTCACGATCCGATATGTCCAATGAAAGATTTTTTCCCTTCTTATCATCAGATAAAGGCAAGAAAAGCAGTCAGAGTGTATTGGAAAAAAGGCCATGGCGGCGGTGAAACAACCCAGATCCGTCGTGAGATGCGTCAAATTCAACAACTATTGCAGGAGGTTAAAAATGAAAATAGCTACGTATAATGTCCGGGTAGATACAGAGTATGACCAAGATTGGCAATGGTTTTTTCGTAAAGAGGCTGTTTGTCAGTTAATTAATTTTCATGATTGGAGCCTTTGTTGTATTCAAGAAGTACGACCGAATCAAGTCAGGGATTTAAAGGCGTATACAACATTCACCTGTCTTTCTGCGGAAAGAGAAGGGGATGGTCAAGGAGAAGGACTAGCGATTCTCTATAACGAACAAAAAGTTCAGGCTATTGATACAGGGTATTTTTGGTTATCTGAAACACCTCAGCAGCCAAGTATCCATCCTGAAGCTGGCTGTCCAAGAATTGCTTTGTGGGGACTATTTAAGGAAACGACTCAAAATACGCCTTTTTTAGTCATCAATGTTCATTTGGATCATATTTCAGCTCATGCTCGTTTAGCAGGAATGACCGTTATCTTAGAGGAGTTACATGACAAAATTGCACAGTATCCAACTTTATTAATGGGCGATTTTAATGCAGAGTCGGGGGAAGAGGTTCATCAACTTGTTCAAAAAAAATTTCAAGATAGCAAAAATTTAGCTACTCATTATGGCCCAAGAGGAACATTTCAAAATTTTACTTACACAAAGCCTTGGGCGGAATTAGAAGAAATTGATTATATTTATGTAAAAGGTTGGCAAGTACAGCAAACCGCAAGTTTAACAGATAGTATCGATGGACGTTTTCCCTCCGACCATTTTCCTTTAGAAGCAGAAGTATGTATTGAAGAAAGGTGAGAGTATGAAAGAAAATCAACTGATTCAATTAGTCGAAGAAATGACAATTGATGAGAAAATTAATCAATTATTACAATTAGCAGCAGCGTTTTATTCAGATAAAGCAGAAGAAAAGACCGGCCCCATGTCAGAGCTAGGACTAAGTCAAGAAACGATTGATACGGCGGGGACAACACTAGGTGTTTCCGGTGCAAACGAAGCAAAACGTGTTCAAAAAGAATATATGCAAAATCATCGATTAAATATTCCAACACTTTTAATGGCGGATATTATTCATGGTTTCAGAACCATCTTTCCGATTCCTTTGGCTTTAGGAAGCACTTGGGATGAAGCAGCGGTTGAAAAAATGGCGGAGATTTCAGCAAAAGAAGCTGCTGTTTCAGGATTACATGTAACCTTTTCACCAATGGTTGATTTAGTGCGCGATCCACGTTGGGGACGTGTCATGGAGTCAACAGGTGAAGATCCATTACTCAACAGCCGCTTAGCTGCTGCAATGGTTAGAGGTTACCAAGGAGAAAATTTAAAAGAAGACAATTGGCGAGTAGCCGCGTGCGTGAAGCACTTTGCGGCATATGGTGGTGCCTTAGCTGGTCGGGATTATAATACGGTAGATATGTCTGAACGGCAGCTAAGAGAAATGTATTTACCTGGCTATAAAGCTGGATTAGATGCGGGTGCAAAACTTGTCATGACGTCCTTCAATACAGTGGATGGGATTCCTGCTACAGGCAACCAATGGCTGTTTAGAGACGTATTACGAAATGAATTTGGATTTGAAGGGGTTGTGATTTCAGACTGGGGAGCGATTAAAGAATTAATTCCTCATGGCGTTGCCAAAGATGAAAAACAAGCGGCAGAATTGGCTATCAAAGCTGGTGTAGATATTGAAATGATGACCACGTGTTATCCAGATTATTTAAAAGAATTACTTGAAGAAGGCCGGATTGCTGAAACACTTATTGATGAAGCAGTTATGCGAATTTTAAAACTAAAAAATGAGCTAGGCTTATTTGAAAATCCCTATCGTGGTGCGGATGAACAAGCGGAAGCAGAAGTGATTTTAAGCAAAGAACATCGAGAAATAGCTAAAAAGATTGCTCAAAAATCAATGGTTCTTTTAAAAAATGAAAATATTTTGCCTTTTACACCGCAAGAAAAAATCGCGCTTGTCGGCCCAGGGGCCCAATCACAAGATATTTTAGGGGCTTGGTCATGGCAAGGAAAGAAAGAAGAAGCCATTTCCCTCGTGGCTGGGGCCCAAAAATTAACCACAAATCTTCTAGTTGCCCAAGAACCCTTTGATTACTTTGAACCGACCGCGGCGGCCATTGAAGAGGCTTTAACGTTAGCTAGTCAAGCAGATAAAGTAGTAGTGGCACTAGGCGAAACAGATTGGATGAGTGGGGAAGCTGCCAGTCGCAGTGATATTCGTCTACCCGAAAAACAATTAGCGGTAGTTGCACAAATTATTGAGAAAAATCCCAATGTTGTTGTCACGGTCTACAGTGGCCGGCCCTTAGATTTGCAAGGGATAGATGTTGCAAAAGGAATTGTGCAAGCTTGGCAACCTGGAACAGAAGGGGGCAATGCGCTAGCAGAAATTTTGTGGGGACAGTACAATCCAAGTGGTCGTTTAAGTATGTCGTTTCCAGAAACGGTTGGTCAAGTGCCAATTTTTTACAATGTCGACAATACTGGGCGTCCTTATGAGTCAGCACCAGAAGAAAAATATGTTTCTAAATATTTAGATGTCTCTAATTACGCTAAATATCCCTTTGGATTTGGCTTAAGTTATAGTCATTTCTCTTATCAACCAATTCAACTAAGTGCATTAACATTTACCAAAGAAGAACCAGTCACGGTCTCTGTTTTAGTAAGAAATGACAGTCCAATCGCTGGAGAGGAAACCGTGCAATTTTATGTACGTGATTTGGTGGGACAAGTGGTTCGCCCAATTAAAGAGTTAAAAGATTTTCAAAAAGTTTGGCTGGAACCAAAGGAAGAAAAAGAAGTTCAGTTTCTTCTTTCAGAGGATATGGTGCGCTATGTTCATTCAGACAATCAGGTAACCAGTGATGCAGGTGAATTTATCGTAATGATTGGTGGAAATAGTCGCGATGTACAAACCGCAACAGTCACGTTAAATGAATAAGATGGGAAGGATAAGTTATGCAGATAAAGAAGCTTAAGCAAGCAGACACAGTTGCTACATTTCTAGAGACAGGTGATTTAAAAGAATTGAATAGCTATGGCATGATGATTAATCAATTAGAAGGTAATCCTTTAGACGGCAGTATGAACCAACTCTATTTGCGGATAATTACAGGGGACACAATTAATTATCGACCAATGATTGGTTCCAACAGTCAAAGTGATTTTTATCTTTCAGATAACCAATTGACATGGCGGGGCGAATTTGAAGCGGTTCGTTACCAAGTTGACTTTCGTTTGGGGCCAAGCAATCAATGGTTCTGGCGGGTTAATGTCACTGGAACTGGCTTAGTAGATATTGTTTATGGTCAAGATATTGGCTTAGCGACCAAAGGAGCCGTTCAGTCAAATGAAGCGTATGTGTCGCAGTATCTTGATCATCACATTTGGCAAGAGGGCGAAGAGCTTGTTGTTTTATCGAGACAAAATCAACCGCAAAATGAGAAGTTTCCAGCCCTTATTCAAGGGAGTTTTCAAAAATTAGCAGGCTACTCAACGGACGGCTATCAATTTTTCGGACGTTCATTTAAACAAACAAACACACCAGAAGCATTGGGGAAAAGATATTTAGCAAATGAAGTCTATCAATATGAATTTGCTTACACCGCTTTACAAACGGAAGCCGTCCAATTAACGAATGAAAGTAAGGAATTTGTTTTTTATGGTGCGGTAACAGAAACACATCCGCAAGCATTAGCTGAACCTTTTTTATCGAAAGAAGCCTTACAAGCTATTTATGAAACTGTGACATTCGATTCATTAGAAGGAACACAGGACTATCCTCCGAAACTTTTAGGAGAACCTATCACAGGAAATCCATTAACAGAAGAAGAATTGGCCGCACTTTATCCCCTTCAGACACAAATTGAAAAAGTAGGAGGTCAGACGTATTCCTTTTTCACGGAAAATTACCATCATGTTGTTCTTCAAGAAAAAGAAATTGCCATGGAAAGAGCGCATGGCCACATTTTATTAAGTGGTAAAGGCTTAACGGTTGATGAACCTTTGCTTAGTACGACAGTGTATATGTATGGCATTTTCAATTCACAAGTAGTTTTAGGAAATACGACCATGAACAAATTAATGAGTAATAGCCGAAACGCTTTAAACGTTATGAAACGCTCTGGTCAACGAATCTACATTTTAGAGAATGGCTTATGGCGCTTACTAACAATGCCTTCTGCTTTTGAAATGGGGTTGAACTCTGCTACTTGGTATTATAAGTTGCCAAAGGATACAATTCGTGTACGCACTTTCACTTCGCCTGATTCAAGAGTGATTCAATTGGAAGTGACCAGTCAAAAGGATGTATATATGTGGGCTGTTTCTAACCATTTGTTATTAGGACCTGAAGAAGTACCAACCTATCAATTAGAACAAACTGGCAAAACGCTTCGAGTGACGGGAAATCATTCTGCTACAGAAAATTATTACCCAGAACTAACCTATGCATTGACAGTTGATAAATCATTTCAAGTAACCGATAGCACATTATTTGGTGGAGCTGAAGCGGACTTATTAGTCTTGGCAATCGAAAAGACCCAAAAATTTTCACTACTTATTACGGGCAGTATAGAGGACCAAGCATTAGTTAATACACCATTAGATTTTGAAAAAGCAGAAAGTCAATATTTAGCATTCATTAATGGCTTGTTACATCATTTTGAGTTAACACACACAGACTCAAGTGTGCAGCAAATGAATCAATTAACTCGTTGGTATACTCATAATATGCTCGTTCATTATTTGTCGCCACATGGCTTAGAACAGTATGGTGGAGCAGCTTGGGGCACACGAGATGTGTCGCAAGGACCGACAGAATTTTTCTTTGCGACGCAACAGCCTAAGATCGTGGCCTCCATTATTCAGCATCTATTTGAAAATCAATTTGAGGACGATGGCAACTGGCCGCAATGGTTTATGTTTGACCGATACGAAGAACAAAAAGCCAGTGAAAGCCATGGCGATATTATCGTCTGGCCATTGAAAGTAGTGACTGATTATTTGGAACAAACCGCAGATTATTCAATCTTAGCTACGGAAATCCCTTATACAAGTCGCAAAGATAATCACAAAACAAAAGAAACAGCATCTTTATTTGAACATTTGAAAAAAGAAATAAATTATATTGAACAACATTTTTTACCAGAAACTTTTCTATCCTGTTACGGTGACGGCGATTGGGATGACACGTTACAACCTTATGATAATCGTCTTAAAGAGCAAATGGCTAGTAGTTGGACCGTTGCCTTAACGTATCAAGTGTTGAAAAAATTTGCGGCTTTAATTACGGAAATCGATGCTACTTATAGTCAACACTTAGCAATTTTAGTCGCAGGAATAAAGAACGATTTTCAAAAATATATGTTGGCGGATGAAACGATTCCAGGGTTTATTTATATGGAAACGCCAGAAACTTTTGAACAAATGATTCACCCAAATGACCAAAAAACAGGGATTCAATATCGATTATTGCCAATGACTCGTAGTATGTTAGCTGAATTATTAACACCGGAACAAGTAAGTCATCATTTAGAAATTATTGAAAAAGAATTAACGTTTCCTGATGGCGTGCGCTTAATGAACAAACCAGCGAACTATCGAGGCGGTGTGAGCACTAATTTTAAACGAGCAGAACAGGCGGCTAATTTTGGTCGCGAAATTGGCTTACAGTATGTTCATGCGCACATTCGCTATACAGAAGCGATGGCGAAAATTGGTCAGCGAGACAAAACCTGGCAAGCATTAATGCAAATCAATCCAGTTCAATTAAAAGAAGTGGTTCACAATGCAGAGTTACGCCAAGCCAATGCCTATTTTAGTAGTTCCGATGGCGATTTTAAAACAAGGTATGAATCACAAGAAAATTTTGGTAAACTAAAAGATGGAAGTATTGGGGTAAAAGGTGGTTGGCGAATTTATTCAAGTGGGCCAGGAATTTATTTAAATCAATTAATTACAGCTGTTTTAGGGATTCGGCAAAAGGCCCAAAGCGTGGTTTTCGATCCCGTGTTACCAGAAAAATTGTCTGGTTTAGCACTAACTTACCAATTGTTTGATAAACCTGTCACATATAAATTTTATCCAAATCAGTCAGCGAAAATAGTTATCGATGGTCAAGAAGTTCCGTTTAAGTTTGAAGAAAACCCTTATCGAGAAGGGGGAATGGAAGTTCAAAAAGACGAGGTGCTTTCATTATTAAATGAAGCAAGTGTTATTGAAATTTACCATTAGAAAGGAGAGTAGTCCATGGTAGGAATTAAAGATATTGCAAAAAAAGCAGGCGTATCAATCTCGACCGTTTCTTACGCATTGAATGGTAGTTCAAAGGTAACTGAAGAAACACGAACGCGCATCCAAGCAATTGCTGAAGAGCTAAACTATGTTCCTAACATGGCCGCTCGCACATTAAAACGTCGTCAAACCAATATTATTGGTGTCTATTTGGCCGATTATGGCGGTAGTTTTTATGGTGAATTGTTGGAGGGGATTAAGAAAGGCTTAGCACTGTTTGATTATGAGATGATTGTCTGCAGCGGTAAAAAGTCACATCTTTTCATTCCTGAAAAAATGGTGGATGGGGCAATTATTTTAGATTGGACATTTCCAACAAAAGAAATTGAAAAGTTTGCTGAACGTGGCCATTCGATCGTTGTCCTTGATCGAACCACTGAGCATAGGAATATCCGACAAGTTCTCTTGGATAATCGTGGCGGTGCCACGCAGGCAATTGAGCAATTTGTCAATGTGGGTTCAAAAAAGGTTCTTCTGCTTTCTGGACCAGAAAAAGGTTATGATAGCCAAGAACGATTGGCTGTTAGTACACGAGAATTAACTCGTTTTGGGATACCTTATGAAATTATCCAAGGCGATTTTACCGAACCTTCTGGTTATGCTGCTGCTAAAAAAATTTTGAGTCAACCACAGACAGAACCAGTCGATGTTTTTGCTTTTAATGATGAAATGGCGATCGGTGTCTATAAATATGTTGCAGAAACAAATTACCAAATGGGGAAAGACATTCGGATTATTGGTTTTGATAATTCTGAACTAGGTGCGTTTGTGCAACCGCGATTAGCAACAATTGCCTATTCTAAACATCGATGGGGCATGGTGGCTGCAGAGAAAATTATTCATTTAATGCGGGGAGAACTTGCTGAGAGCGAACACATTTACACACGTTTTATAGAAGGAGAATCTTTTCCATCTGAATAATAAATAAAAAGTTTGGTCCAATGCTAGCTAAGCTAGCGGACCAAACTTTTTTCTGTAATGGTAATTTCTTCTGATGCAATGGGTTCATCCAGACTGAGAAGGCGATCTCTAAATTTAAAATGGACCGGCTTGTTCTCATTAATAAATTCATACGGGTAAGCGCCTTGGATTGTTTCACCAGGATTGATTTCATCTGCTAAACGATCTAATTTGTCTTGGAAAGGTGAATCTGTTAAGACTGCATATTGTAAATTTTGGGCTTTTCCGTGGACAGTTTGACTAACTTCCATAAAACTTTGAATCATTAGCTGAATATTTTGTGTTTTTTCGGTTGTATTGGTTAATTCAAACAGGACATAAAACATTGGTTTGCCTTGATAATCTTTTCCTTTATGCAAGGCAGTTAAGGCTAAACGCCCATCTGGAACCAACAATGTTCGATTTTCATACGTCCCAATACTTGTCGCCAAGACTTCATCAGGTGCGGGCGCACTTTGACTTGCTGGGCTGCCACTTACAGTTGAACAAGCACTTAATAAGGTACTTAGAACGAGTAAGCTCATTAAAATGTAGGGTTTCCTCATATAAAGTCCTCACTTTGGTTGATTGACTATGTAAAAAACAAATTGCTTGTATCTATATAAAAAAGAGTGCTACAAGCAATATTTTAATCGTAGTTCTAGTAAATAGCAATACTTTTATCAAAATTCATGTTTGGAAATATAATTTGAAAAATATTTTTAACTAGCAGAAAAACATTTCTAACAAAAAGTATTGGCTCAAAGTAAAGAGATCATTTTGTTAGAAATGAGAAATGGCAACATAAAAGTTTTCTATTTTTCTGCAATTAAGACAGTTTCAAAAGTGAATTCACTAGGAATATGATTCGCAATTGAGTATTCAAAAATATGTCCATTGCCTAGGTAAGCAATTTGTTCTGCACGCATCAGGAAATCATTATCGGTTAAGTTTAAATATTTTTTTTCCAACGCAGAAGGACGGATCCCAGAAATGCTGACCCGCGCACTTTGAATTTTTTGATGCAATTGTTCCGAAATATATTGATAAATGGAGACTTTCAATTCTTTCATTGTCAAGTTCGGAATTAAAGCAACGGGCATCCAAGTGTATTCAATAATTGAGGGCACATCTTCGATAATCCGTAAACGAATAATTTTGTAGACTAACTCTTCTTCTGTAATACTTAATTTTTCAGTCACCCAAGGCTCAGGTACTTCTGTTGCAAAGCCTAAAACCACGGATTCAACTTTTCCATCGTAGGTTGAGTAAGTGCCGGTTAACGGAGAAAATTTAGTAATGGTTCGATTTTGAAAGTCTTGAACAAAGCTGCCCGAGCCACGTCGTCTGACAACATAACCTTCTTGCACAAGCAAATGTAAGGCTTTTGTAATGGTTAGTTCGCTGACTTGATATTTTTCTGCAAGAAGACGACCTTGGGGTAACTTTTGATTAATGGGATAAACACCTGCTTCAATATCCTGTTTTATAGCTGCATAAATTTCTTTATAACGTGTATTTGTCCGCATCAGAGTCCTCCTTTATCACCAGTATTTCTCTCATTATACCATGAATTTAACATGTTAAAACTATATATTTATTTTTAACGTAACCACTTAATAATCAAGTACTTAAATAAAAGTAGTTGACTTATTCTTTTTAAAACTATATAGTTTTAAAGTGAACAGAAGAACTTATTGATCTGATTGGTACTTTTTGTGAAAACCTTTTACAATAAAAGGGTAGCACAGAAAAGAGGGAGGTATGACAATGGAACATCATCAACTAAAAGCATTTCCGCAAGATTTTTTATGGGGCTCTGCTTCGGCAGCTTATCAAGTAGAAGGTGCTTGGAATGAAGACGGCAAAGGCGCATCTGTTTGGGATGAATTTGTTCGGCTACCAGGAAAAACGTTCAAAGAGACAACTGGCGATTTAGCCGTCGATCATTATCATCGTTTTAAAGAAGATGTGGCTTTAATGAAACAACAAGGTTTAAAAGCATATCGTTTCTCGATTGCATGGACACGAATTTTACCTGAAGGGCGTGGTCAAGTAAATCAAGCGGGACTGAAATTTTATTCAGATTTAATTGATGAGTTATTAGCGGCAGGAATTGAACCAATGGTAACTTTATATCATTGGGATTTGCCAGCTGTTTTGCAAAAAGAATATGGTGGCTGGGAATCAAGAAAAATTATTGCTGATTTTGTGGCCTATGCGAAAATTTTATTTGACGCTTTCCGTGGCAAAGTTCGCTATTGGATTAGTTTAAATGAACAAAATGTGTTTACTTCGTTAGGTTATCAATTAGCCGTGCATCCTCCCGGCGTAACAGATAATAAACGGATGTATGAGGCCAATCATATTGCTAATTTAGCCAATGCAGCAGTGATTAATGCGTTTCATGAATTAGAAATGCCTGGCAAAATTGGCCCTAGCTTTGCTTATACGCCTGTTTATGCCGTTGATGCGCATCCTGCCAATGTTTTGGCGGCTGAAAATGCAGAAGATTTGCTGTCGCATTTTTGGTTAGATGTCTATCTTTGGGGAGAATACCCAATTGCCGCATTAAATTACTTAAAGGAGCAAGGTGTGGCCCCAACGATAAAAGAGGGCGATTTAGCGTTACTACGTTCAGCCAAACCTGATTTTCTAGGTATTAATTATTATCGGACGGATACGGTTGCTGCTAATCCATTAGATGGCGTTGGAATAGGGAAGATGAATACAACGGGTGAAAAGGGTTCTGAAACGGAATCTGGGGTACCGGGTTTATTTAAAAAAGTAAATAATCCATATGTTGAACGAACGAACTGGGATTGGGCCATTGACCCGCAAGGTTTGAGAATTGCCTTACGACGATTAGCTAGTCGCTATCAAGTGCCTATTTTAATTACTGAAAATGGGTTAGGCGAATATGATACCTTAACAGAAGATAAACAAATTCATGATACGTATCGCATTGATTATTTGCGAAGCCATATCCAAGCGATTCAAGAGGCGATTACGGATGGTGTTTCAGTTATTGGTTATTGTACATGGAGTTACACCGATTTACTGTCGTGGCTCAACGGCTATCAAAAGCGTTATGGTTTTGTCTATGTGGATCAAGATGAAACACAAAAAGGTTCCTTAGAAAGAATCCCGAAGGACAGTTATTATTGGTATCAAAAAGTCATTGAAACAAATGGACTTATCTAATTATAAGAAAAGAGTGTGGAAAATATGACAGTAAAAATGGGGTTTATTGGATTTGGTAAAAGTGCCAAC
This sequence comes from Enterococcus sp. AZ120, assembly GCF_050546165.1. NCBI lineage: Bacteria > Bacillati > Bacillota > Bacilli > Lactobacillales > Enterococcaceae > Enterococcus > Enterococcus sp. AZ120. Next base: position 1,023,481 of record NZ_CP172950.1, read on the forward strand.
CGCTACCATTTACCTTACGTAATGATTCGAGAAACACTAGAAGTGAAAACGATTTTCGATTTACATGTTAATGAAAAAGCAGCAGCGCCCTTTAAAGAAAAAGGCGTAAATTTTACCACTGATCTTAATGAATTATTGACGGATCCAGAAATTGAATTGATCACAATCTGTACACCTGCGCATACACATTATGATTTAGCCAAACAAGCCATTTTAGCTGGTAAATCAGTGATTGTGGAAAAACCATTCTGTGATACGTTAGAACATGCAGAGGAATTATTTGCTTTAGGGCAAGAAAAAGGGGTAGTAGTGATGCCTTATCAAAATCGACGTTTCGACGGCGATTACCTAGCGATGAAGCAAGTAGTAGAGCAAGGCTTTTTAGGAGAAATCAATGAAGTGGAAACACATATTGATTATTATCGACCAGGAAGTATCACGGAACAAGGACCTAAAGAAAATGGTTCGTTTTACGGACTAGGCATTCATTTAATGGATCGCATGATTGCTCTTTTCGGGCGTCCAGATCAAGTCACTTATGATATTCGTAATAATGAAGTGAGCGAGGCAGTCGATAATTATTTTGACGTTGATTTACATTATGGTTCAAAATTAAAAGTAAAAGTTAAAACGAATCATTCTGTCGCTAGTCCGTATCCACGTTTTATTGTTCATGGCAGCAATGGCTCGTTCATCAAATATGGTGAAGATCAACAAGAAAATGATTTAAAAGCCGGAATCATGCCAGATGCACCAGGCTTTGGAGAAGATTCACCAATGTATTATGGAGAAGTGACCTACCGTAATGGCAATGGCGACTGGATTAAAAAACAAATTAAAACGCCTGTAGGTGATTACGGTCGTTATTATGATGCCGTTTATGAAACGTTGAAAAATGGTGCACCGCAACTAGTAACTAAAGAGCAAGCATTAACTAACATCGAAATTTTAGAAGCAGGTTTTCTTAACCCAAGTCCAAGTGTTTATCATTTGAAAGAAAACTAAAGCGTATTTAAATGACTTGAAAAGCGCCTGCCCTACAGTCCAGACAACTGTGGGGCAGGCGCTTTTATTTATAAAGAATTGTGAATTTTAATATAAGAAACGTATATTGTTAGTAAAAATAAAAAAAGGAAAGACATCTTAGTAGCACTACTTCCCCAAGAATTGCTACTAAAATGTCTTTTGTGATGCTCGCTCAATTGAAGAGCCTTAAATAGGATATCGAATATCCAGTATAAATGCAAGTAAACTACTTTATAGTTAATATTAGTATACTTCATAAAATAATTTTTCAAAGAGAAAAAGGCTTGTTATGAGAAAAAATTAATTTTTAACTCGTTTTTTCTAAGCAAGATTCAGGTGAAAAAGACAATAATTACTGAAGCTGAATGGTAATTAAAGAGGTTCTTTGCTAAAATAGGAAAGACAAGAAAGTTTGGTTAACGAAAGAACCAAATCAGAAAGGAGGACAACCAGTGGAAAGTTGGCTTTTTTTACTACTGATTGCCTTGATTGCGTTTGTTGCAAAAAATCAAAGTTTATTAATTGCGTCAGTTGTTGTGCTTGCTTTAAAAGCTTTACCAAATAGTGCGAAAATCATGTCGTGGTTGTCAGATAAAGGCATTAATTTAGGCGTCACAATTATTTCAATTACCATTTTAGTCCCGATTGCTACAGGACAAATTGGCTTAAAGGATTTAATTCAATCATTCAAAACACCGATGGGATGGCTGGGGATACTTTGTGGAATTCTGGTGGCTGTTTTATCCTCAAAAGGAGTAGGTTTAATTAATCAATCGCCAGAGATTACGGTGGCCTTAGTTTTTGGAACGATTCTTGGCGTCGTTTTTTTAAAAGGAATTGCAGCTGGTCCGATTATTGCATCGGGGATGATGTACGTAATCATTACTACCTTTCAAGCCTTTCAACACTAAAAAAGCAAACAAAACGCGTAAACGTTTTGTTTGCTTTTTTAGTGTTGATAAATGTCCACATTACTATCTAATATGCCACTTTCATTTTTTAAAGTAATGGTTCCCGCATTCGGATGAATCACTAGCTGTAAATGCCCTGTTAAAAACATCTGGTCATACGTCGAAGTATAGACGTGAAAAGAATCATTAGCAATTGTTTCGGTATAAGGCGCTTCTGCTTGATCAACAGGAACGATAATGAAACGATCGCCAATCATACAACAACCTTCTGCGGAAGAATAAGGATTAGAGCCGTCATTTGCTACCAACAAGAAGGTGTTCGTTTCAGTTAAGAAAGGGGCTAAACGTTGTTTTACTTCTTCAGAAATAGTCAGAGACATTTGCCTCACTCCTTTAAATAGTATGTAAAAGGAAGAGGGTAGCTTGTCGCTATGCCGCTCTTCAAAGGTTTTATTATTTGCTTGTTTCTTTACTGCTTTTTTTGAAAAGAGCAATAGAAAAGGCGACAACTAAGACAACTGTTGCAGCTAAAACAAATGGATTTTTTGTTGCTGATGTGAACCCTAGGACTGTTGAACCAATCGCACCTACGTAAGATAAAATAATCGCTGCTTTCTTTGGTGTTGAAAGTTCTGTAAAGCTATCGCGGAAGGCGACACCTAAACCTAAAGCGCCAATAAAGGCAAACATCCCAAAAATAATGTGTAAAAAGACCATGAATTTCACCTCCAACAGTCAGTATAGAGAGAAATAGCTAGTTTGTAAACTAATTGAGCTTACTTGTGTTATTTATCACTTGATAAATGTCTTTGCCAATGCAAAAAAACAACGTACGATCAATCGGCAGTACGTTGTTTTTTAGTTTAATATAATTAGGAAGCAGAAGCCTTATTTTGCTGGATTTTTTTGATCGATTCTTCTGTTGGCGTCACATATAACGTTCGTTGGTTTTCATAAATCACATAACCTGGTTTTGCTCCATTGGGTTTATGCACATGTTTTACTTGGACATAGTCAACAGGAACTTGTGAAGAAAGTCGATATTTTGAAAAATAAGCTGCTAGAAGTGCGGCTTCAGTAAGGGTTTCTTCGCTAGGATGTGCGTCACGAATAATTACATGAGATCCAGGAATATCTTTGGCATGGAGCCAATAATCAGTTTTTTTAGCGGTTCGTAAAGTCAATTGATCATTTTGCAAATTGTTTTTTCCAACGAGAATAGGTGTGCCATCTGTGGCATAAAAAAGATCGGGTTGGCTTTTTTTCGGCTGTTTTTGTTTTTTATTTTTTTTACGTTTTAAATAGCCTTGCTCAATCAGTTCTTCACGAATCACTTCAATGTCCATTGGTGTCGCAATTTCAAGTTGTGCCACAACTGACTCTAAATAAGAAATTTCTTGTTGTGTTTGCTGAATTTGTGTCTTAACAACTCGGACAGCATTTTTCAATTTTTGATATTTTTGAAAATATTTTTGTGCATTTTGATTAGGTGAAAGTGCAGGATTTAGCGAGATACGCAACGGTGCATTTTCTTCATAATAATTTGGTAATTCCACCTCGGTGGCTCCTTTTGGGACTTGTGCCATGAAGGTTGTTAATAGTTCTCCGTCGCGACGGTAATTTTCAGCGTTTTCTGTATCGGCTAAGGTTTGTTGTAATTTTTTAAGTTTCTTTTGATTTCTTTTTAGTTCATTTTCAATTTTGCGAATTAGTTCGCCGCCTTGTTGTTTGACACGGTCTTTCTCTGCTTTACCAGAATAAAAAGCATCTAGTAATTCACTGAGTGTCGGATACGTTGTTTGTTCACCAACTAATGATTGATAAGGAGTGGGCGTAAAATATTCTTTTTTTTCAGTGACTGTTAATGTCGGTACAACAGCTTCAGTGACTGAGGACCAAAATTCCGTCCAGATGGCCATTTTTTCATTTGGTTGTGCAAGTAAACGGGCACTTAATTCGTCTGCTGTATCTTTGCCTAGACCTTGGAAATGTTGTTGTAAATAGCGTCCGTTTAATTCAGGAGCTGTAGAAAGAAGCGCAAAGACTTCTTCTTTTGAGGCCGTGAGCGGATTAAGTCCCATTGGTTTTGGCGGTTCAATATAAGTTGCTCCAGGAAGCAACGAACGATAACTATTTTGGCTCATTCCAATGTGTTTAATCGCATCTAAGATTTTTCCAGAAGATTGGTTAACTAAAACGATTGTACTGTGACGTCCCATTAATTCAACAATCAAAACAATATTTTGTAAGTCACCTAGTTCATCTCTTTTTGAAAAGGTGAAGTGAATCACACGATCATTTTCTATTTGTTGAATCGTTTCTAAAATGGCACCGTCCAGAAATTTTCGTAACATCATCACAAAATTAGGAGGTGTTTCCGGATTGCTATAGGTAATTGTAGATAGTTGTATGCGCGCATAACTAGGATGTGCTGATAATAATAATTTATGGTTTTTACCTTTCGCACGAATGACTAAAACGACTTCGTTTTCATAAGGCTGATGGATTTTTGAAATCCGGCCACTTACGAGTGTTTCTGTCAACTCATGAACCATGCTATGAGTAAATACGCCATCAAATGACATAATAAATCCCTCGTTTCTTTCCGACTAATAGCTTTATTATAGCGGAGTTTTTGAATTTAAGAAAGAAGCTTGTTAAAAAGGAGTTGGGTTTTCCTTAGAAAGCTGGGGAAGTTTGCTGGTTTTTTTAGTAATTAAAGCGCAAGGGTAGGCAAGAAAGAAAATGATTAGTATAATAGATAAGAACTAAAAGCGAGGAGCGATTAGAAGTTGAATAATTTTATGGAAGAACTAAAAGAGGCACTTTATGAATTAAGACAAAGAAAACTGTTAATGATTACCGCTATTGTAGCATTAGTATTAATAATTGGCTCAATCATTTTTATTCCAACGATGCAAAAAAATATTCGAGCTGCTCAAGTTGAATCGTTAGTCGCAGGACCCATCAAATCAGAGAAAGTCAGTGTCTTAGATTACAAAACAGCAGACAAGAAAATTCAAGAAACAGGAGCCATGTCAGTCATGTTTGCTAAACCGTCTGGCAAGCAATACGATCAAATGGTGAAGCTGTTTAATTCAGATAAAATGAATGAATTTCATCGTTCGCTGTATATCTATCCGTTAATTTATAATGCTGGCAAAGCAGAAGAGCAATACAATGTTAGCGGCGATGAGATTACGCTTGTTTTCTTTGAAAACGGCAAAGAAAAGACACGGACGGTTGTCGAAAAATCTATGGATTTAAAAACACAATTAATACCAGAATTAAATCGATTACCGATGGCTGGCGTTTTGAAAGACCAACAAAAGGCAGCCCAAGAAGCTGAAAAAGAAGCAGCAAAGACCGCTGAAACACAGACGACGACCAGCACGACTGGCGTTGCTCAATCTACTGAAACGACGACAGAAAGCACTGATACAGTACCAGAAACTGGTGAATAATAGCTAGCTATGTTAAACTTAGATTGTAGAAAGTTTTAAGGAATTAGAAAGAGGGGATTTTCGATGGCATTAGTAATTTCAATGACGATTTTAGTAAGTTTATGGCTGATTCAATCGCAAAAACAAGCAGTTAAAGTTCCCGTGAAAATTGAAAGAAACCGAAACAATTAAGTGGTAAATATGCTGAAATAAAGAAAAACGAGCCTCTCATAAGAGTGGCTCGTTTTTTAGAAGTAAAAGAAATGCAAGAAAATAAAAACTTTTTCTTGACGAACAAAATCAATATAGTGTAGACTACCTTTAACAACATAACTAGGAGGGAAAATACATGACACAATTATCTAACGTAAAAGAAATGCACCAATCATGGCAAAACTGGCGTAGATAGTTGTATGTATGATTCTTTCATAGATACAACTTTAGAAGACTTATTCTAAAAAGTGTATCTATGCTGGTTATATTCAAGAAGAAAAAACGACCACATAGAGGACCCATCTATGTGGTTTTTGTTTTGCATAAAAACAACGACCACTCCTAAACACTTAGGATAAGTCGTTGTTTTTTTGCTACGAATCACTATGATTGGCACGAAGTGACAGAGTAGATGATGAGTAGTACAAGGTGAGCGAAGAGAACGTTGTCACATTCGTAGAATCACTACGATTGGCACGAAGTGACAGAGTAGATGCAGGCTGCGCATACTCGCCGCAGTTTGGCCTTCAAGAGTGATGAGTAGTACAAGGAGAATGGAGAGAACGTTGTCCCATTCGTAGAAAAGTGCTCCTGCGATTCTCACCAAAGTTGCGATCCTCGTCGCAGCTAAATCCTGACAAGCACTACGATTGAGTAGATGCAGGCTGCGCATACTCGCCACAGTTTGGCCTTCAAGAGTGATGAGTAGCACAAAGTGAACGAAGAGAACGTTGTCCCATTCGTAGAAAAGTACTCCTGCGATTCTCACCAAAGTTGCGATCCTCGTCGCAGCTAAATCCTGACATTTGTAAAAAAGTGTTCCTAGGATTTTGACTAAGCAGAGGATTACGAATCTCAGTTTCACTTTCAACGGAAGAAATGCCCTATAGATAATGGTTTTATTATTAAAAAGAAAAAGTTGCCAAACAAAAGGGCAGTTAGGAGAATGCAAAATGAAAAATAAACGTTTAACGTTTGTCGTGTCTTTATTAGCTATTTATTTAATTGGTGCTTTTTTTGTGAATCAAAAAGTGACGAATTCAAAGAAAGAAACAGTTACTGTAGGGGTTCTGCAGTTTGTCAGTCACCCCGCATTGGACGAAATTTATAAAGGTGTTGAAGAAGGGTTAAAGGAAAATGGCTATGACAAAGGCAAAAACTTAGAAATTATTTTTCAAAATGGTCAAGCCGACCAGAGTAAGTTAGCAATCATGAGTCAACAATTAGTACAAAAAAAGGCAGACGTTTTAATTGGTATCGCCACGCCAGCTGCGCAAGCGTTAGCCAACACTACCCAAGAAATCCCGATCATTTTAGGCGCCATTACGGACCCTGTTAGTGCTGGATTGGTGAAAGACAATCAAAAGCCAGGCGGTAACATCACGGGTGTTAGTGATCAATCACCTTTGTCAGCCCAGATGGATTTACTAAAAGAATTGATACCAGCTGCCAAAAAAATAGGTATTCTCTATGCTTCCTCAGAAGAAAACTCTCGATACCAAGTAGCTGAAGCGCAGAAAGCAGCTGAAGCCAAAGGATTGACAGTGAAAACATATGCTGTGCCATCAAGTAATGAAATTGCACAAACGGTTCAAGTGATGACTAAGGAAACAGATGTGATTTATATACCAACTGATAATACGATTGCTAATGCCATGCAAACGGTAGTCGGAGAAGCAAATCGAACCAAGACGCCGATTATTCCTTCGGTGGATACAATGGTAGAACAAGGCGGTTTAGCAACAGTAGGGATTAATCAACATGCGTTGGGGGTACAAGCCGGCAAAATGGCAGCAGAGGTTCTGTCTGGAAAAAGTCAACCAGCAACTACACCCATTTATACCTTTAATACAGGCGACACAATTATCAATGAAAAACAAGCTCAAAAGTTAGGAATTACGATTCCCGCAGAGTTAGCAAAAAAATCGAAATTGATTAACTAATTATCAAAGAAAGTAGGAGAAGCGATGATTGTTTCAGCAATTGGACAAGGAATGTTATGGGCCTTGTTAGGACTAGGTATTTTTATGACTTATCGTATTTTAAATTTTCCAGATATGACCACAGAAGGTTCATTTCCGTTAGGGGGGGCGGTTTGTGTAACTGCCATTACAACGGGGGTTTCACCATTTGTAGCGACTCTTTTAGGGGTCGGAGCAGGAATGCTTGCCGGTTTAGTGACTGGTTTACTATTTACAAAAGGAAAAATTCCAATTATTTTAGCAGGAATTTTAGTGATGTCTGGTTTAAATTCCGTGATTTTATTTGTGATGAAGTCGCCAAATAAGTCTTTATTAAATCAACCGAAGATTCAAGATGTTTTTCAAAAAATGGCCTTACCCGATTATTATGATACTATTTTTTTAGGGATTAGTGTTTTGGCTGTGGTAATGATTTTACTGTTATTTTTCTTTAACACTAGTTTAGGACAAGCCTATATTGCGACAGGTGACAATGAAGAAATGGCTCGCTCGATTGGCATTCAAACGGATCGCATGAAAATTTTAGGATTGGTTTTATCGAATGGCTTGATTGGCTTATCTGGCGCTTTGATTGCTCAAAATGATGGATATGCGGATGTAAGTAAAGGAACCGGTGTCATTGTGATTGGCTTGGCTTCACTCATTATTGGTGAAGTACTGTTTGGAGAATTAACGTTTGGTGAACGGCTGATGGCGATTGTTGTAGGGAGTATTATTTATCAACTATTGATTTTATTAGTGATTAAATTAGGCTTTGATACGACGTATTTGAAAATCTTCTCAGCAGTGATTTTAGCAATCTGTTTAATGATCCCACAATTGAAAAAAGCATTACGACTACACGGCTTTTCTGATAAGGGGGAAACGAAATGAAACCAGTTGTTGAATTAAAAAATGCGACAAAAATCATTGATAATGGGATGAATGAAAAAAAAGTGATTTTGGATCATGTGAACTTAGCCATTTATCCTGGGGACTTCATTACTGTTTTAGGTGGAAATGGCGCAGGTAAGAGTACGCTATTCAATAGTTTAGCAGGAACTTTGACACTAACAGAAGGACAATTTTTAATTGAAGGAGTCAATCGCACCAATCTTTCTGAAGTCAAACGGGCCAAATCTCTAGCGCGTGTTTTTCAAGATCCTAAAATGGGGACAGCACCAAGAATGACTGTGGCAGAAAATTTATTGCTTGCCATGAAACGCGGACAAAAACGTCCCTTAACATTACGGAAGATAAATGAGCAACGCGCCTTGTTTACAAAAATCTGCCAAGAAGTTGGCAATGGCTTGGAAAATCATCTGGATACACCGACAGGTAACCTTTCTGGCGGTCAACGCCAAGCCTTAAGTTTATTAATGGCCACTATCACAAAACCAGAATTATTACTTTTAGATGAACATACTGCTGCCTTAGATCCCAAAACATCCAAGCAGCTGATGCACTTAACGGAACAACGGATTGAAGAAGGGAACTTAACTTGTTTAATGATTACCCATCGAATGGAAGATGCTTTACGATATGGCAATCGTTTAATTGTTTTACAAAAAGGTAAAATTGTTCAAGATTTAAACGCTGCTGAAAAAGCACAATTAACGCTACAAGATTTGTTGCTGTTCTTTGAAGAAGTAGAATAAAAAACAAGCTCAGAAAATGAGCTTGTTTTTTTATTTTTTGACCAATCGGAAGAGTCGCTTGGGGAAAAAACGTTTGACAATTCGTTCCAGTAGCGAGGTCACCATAAAGCCCGCTGCGATAGCTGCAGCAGTAAAGACAACTTTTAAAATCAACTGCAAACCGTCATCAATATTTCCTAACAAAATGCTCCGAACTGCTTGATAGGCAGGGCCTCCTGGCACTAAAGGAACCAAACTCGGAATATAAAAAATAATCATCGGCATTTTTTTGTAACGGGAAAAAAAGATACTAGCGATTCCTAACCCGACCGTTCCTAAAAAGTTTGCAAAGGTTTGACTAGCATCAAAAGTTTGCGTTAAGACATAATAAATCATCCAGCCTGTCATGCCAGTAATGCCACAAGCCACCAGTGCTTTACGAGGAATGTTCGTAATAATACCAAACGTCACAGTCGCTAAAAAACTAAAGAGAAGATGAAAAATTAGTTCCATTTGAACACTCCTTACATAAATAATTTAAAAATCAAGGCAATTCCCAGGCCAACAGACCCAGCAATAAAAATAGCTTCTGTCCCTCGCGCCGTCCCGCTGATGAGGTGGCCCGCTAAAATGTCGCGAAAAGAGTTCGTAATCGCCACACCTGGAACTAACGGCATTACCGCACCAATAATAATATTATCGATGTTGACCGCTAAGTGAAAATGCACAGCCAAATAGGCCAACAAACCAATGACAAAAGCGGCTGCGAATGAATCGAGGTAAGGAACTTGGAATAACTTTTGGGTAAAAAGATAACTGGCATACCCAATCACGCCAACAAAAAAAGTTGCAATAAAATCTTGCCAAGTGCCACCAAAAATGTACATTAACGTACAACTAACAATCCCGGCTGCTAACAAGCGTAACGAAATTGAAAAAGTGGGGGTATCTGTTTCTAATAGAGTTAAGCGCTGATAAAGCTCTGGTAGAGTAATCTCTTTTTGCGCAAATTCTCTTGATAATTGATTGACAAGGCTAACTTTTTCCAAATTAATCGAGCGCTGGGGGATGTTTTCTAATTGCGTATAATTACTGGAACGAAAACCCACGAAAATCCCTGTAGCCGTCGTGTAACAAACGCTCTCTGGCTCGCCAGCATTTGCTGCAATCCGAGTAATTGTATCTTCGGTTCTATATACTTCAGATCCGCTTTCCAGCATAATTTTTCCAGCTAAAATGCAAGTATCAATAATTAATTGTTTTCTTTTTTCGCTATTAACCAAAGGAATGGCTCCTTTCATTTCGAGTTCACTTTTAGTGTATCATTTTTTTTAAGAACTGTACGCAATTTAAAACAGAGATAGAAAAAAAGTGTGATTTTTTACAAAAATGAAACGAATCTTAAGAATAAATGAAAACAAATAAGGAATTAGTAAAAATTATGGGTTAGTTGTAAGAATCTAGGATCTTTCCTTGCATTTTAGTAGGAAACATCCTATCCTAAACATAGAAAAACAAAGGGGTCAATAAAAATGGACAACCAATGGTTACTCTACGGAATTAGCAGTGTCGTATTAATTATTTTAATCAGAAGAACAATCCTATCAGGAAACATCGTATTAAGTTGTTTGTTGGGAGCGATTTTGCTGATTCAAGTAGTGGGAGTAGCTCTCTGTGCACAGCAGAAAAAGAAAAATGAACATACAAAAGAACTACCTTCTTCTAAAGTACATCAATAGAAGAAGGTAGTTTTCTCTTATAGTAAATCAAATTTTTTCAAGCCATTAACAATGCCATTTTCAGTATTTTTAGTTGAAATAAAGGTGGCTTTTTCTTTTAGTTCTTCTCGCGCATTACCCATGGCAATTCCATAATCACAGGCCTCAAACAGCGCCAAATCATTGATGCCATCACCAAAGGCATAAGTGGGAATGCCGTTTAATCCCAAGGTGTTAAAAAGATTTTTGACACCAGAGCCTTTAGAGACCCCTTTACGAACAATATCAATTGAAAAAGGACCATTGCGATAAAAGGTCAATTCAGGAAACCGCTCATAGTAATATTCATCATCATCGCCATGTTGACTTAAGACCAACATCATGTTGACGGCATCATTCTCATAACCTGTGGGATCAATTTCTGGAACAGCTGAATGAATATAATCATAGGCTTGTTTCACTGTGCCAGTATGCCCTGTACAAAAAATACGGCGCTCATTGTAAAAAGCCAATTCATGACCACGCTGTTTGACATGTTCATGCAGTGAAACACATTCCTCTGTTGTAAATTCATCTGAATAAATCGTTTTTCCTTCATAATGAATAAATTGCCCGTTCATTACAATCGCAGAATCAATGCCACTGGCTTTCATAATTGGCTGAATCTCACACAAGGTCCGTCCTGTCGCAATTAAAGGTAAAATTTGATTGTCTTTCAAGGCCGCCACTGCTGCGGTAATCTCAGGAGTTATTTGCGATGTTCCATCTAACAAAGTTCCATCTAAATCAAAAAAAGTAATAGCTTTCATTTTATCCATACCCTAACATCCTCTCTACGCTTGTTATTTTAACAAACTTTTCTGAAAAGACAATGGGTTCCTTTCGTTTTCTTTAAAAGAGCAGGAAAAAAAGTGATTTTTGATGGTTCTGTAAAGGATTTTTGAAGAAATATAGAATCGGTTGGTACAAATTCAATTTTAGAGTATACTACAATAGAGCAGTTTTATGAAAAGTGAATAAGGAGTGAATGAAATGAATATATTAATGATTGAAGACAATGAATCCGTCTCAGAAATGATGCAAATGTTTTTCTTAAATGAAGGGTGGGAAGCTACCTTTAAAGATGATGGCAAAGAAGGATTGGCGACTTTTCTTGCTTCGCCAGAAAAATGGGACATGATTACGTTAGACTTAAACTTACCTAGTATGGATGGGATGGCTGTTTGTCGTGAAATTCGCAAAGTTTCAGCCAATGTTCCCATTATTATGTTGACCGCTCGTGATTCTGAAAGTGACCAAGTAATTGGCCTTGAAATGGGTGCGGATGATTATGTGACAAAACCATTTAGTCCATTAACTTTGATTGCACGGATGAAAGCTCTACATCGTCGTGCCGAGGTGGCAGAGGCTGCGCATGATACGTCTGAGAATACAGATGAAACATTTGATGTGATTACGGATCATTTTAAAATGAATACGAAAACACGAGAAACATATTTAGATAATCAATTAATTGAAGGCTTAACACCTAAAGAATTTGATTTGCTATACACTTTAGCAAAAAAACCACGCCAAGTCTTTTCACGCGAACAACTACTAGAATTGGTTTGGGACTATCAATACTTTGGCGATGAACGGACAGTTGATGCCCATATCAAAAAATTACGACAAAAAATTGAAAAAGTAGGTCCTCAAGTCATCCAAACGGTTTGGGGCGTAGGGTATAAATTCGACGATTCAGGTGTTGCTTAATGAAGTATTTGTATCAACAATTACTTGCTTTTATAGGTGTGATCGCTCTGATTATTCTCATTGTCGGAACGTCTTTCACACAATTGACCAAGCGCACAATGCAAGAAAATAACTATGAACAGCTATATGGTTATGCAGAATCGGCTTTAGAAACACGTGACTTTTTTATTAATGTCGCAGGCGTTTCGGATCGAGATGTTTTATCCTATTCATTTCAGTTGACTGAACGTGTACTCCAGAAGCAAGATGTGCAATTTGTGTTTATTAACAAGGACCGCGAAGTGCAGTACCCACCAGTTGATAGCACAAAAAAATTAGACTTTTCCTTAATCGATAAAAATTGGGATCAAATCATGAAAGGCAATCGTGTTTATGCAACAGAAAACATTGATATTTACGGGGCCCGAAATACTTCGTCCTATGTAATGTTACCGGTGTATGCATCAAATCAGTCTTCTGATAAAAAAGTGATTATTGGTTCACTCGTTATTACACAACCTGCCAAAAACGTTGACCGAAGTGTTCAGTCCGTGACACAAAACTTGATTAAAGGCTTTATTTTTTCTGGTGTGATTGCCTTGTTACTAAGTTATCTATTTGCGACTTTCCAAGTGAAACGAATTAATCGGATGCGTAAAGCCACCAAAGAAATTACTAGTGGAAATTTTGATATTCAATTACCGGTTCATGACAAAGATGAATTTGATGACCTAGCAGAAGATTTTAATAAAATGGCCGCGTCTTTAAAAGAATCACAAGAAGAAATCAATCGGCAAGAAGAGCGCCGTCGTCAATTTATGGCGGATGCCTCTCATGAAATGCGGACGCCTTTAACAACTATTAATGGCTTGTTAGAGGGATTGCAGTATAATGCTATTCCTGAAAATCAAAAAGAGAATGCGATTAAACTGATGCAGAATGAGACCGCTCGCTTGATTCGCTTAGTCAATGAAAATCTTGATTATGAAAAAATTCGGACCAACCAGATTCAAATTGTTGTGAAGAAGTTCAACGGAACAGAAGCTTTAGAAAATATTGTGACTCAACTAACGGCCAAAGCTGAAGCCGCCGGTAATCAATTGTATTTAGACACCACCGAACCAATTGATGTGTATGCCGATTATGATCGTTTCGTTCAAGTAGTTGTCAATATTGTTCAAAATGCCATCCAATTTACTGAAAATGGCGAAATTCATATTGCTTTAGAAAAAGGCTATTTAGAAACTATTGTCCGTATTTCTGATACAGGAATCGGCATGACGGAAGAGCAAATTCTGAATATCTGGGATCGTTATTACAAAGTAGATCCATCCCGTAAAAATACGAAATATGGAGAATCAGGATTAGGCTTACCAATCGTTCAACAATTGGTCCGTTTGCATAAAGGAAAAATCAATGTTGAAAGTGAACTTGGTAAAGGCACCACATTTATTATTTCATTTCCTGATGTTGAAATTACTGAAAACTAAAGAAAACGTCTGGTCACAATCAGTGCCAGACGTTTTTTTAGTTTAATAACGCATGTAGAGACAGAGGGTGCACATAGGGACTATCAATAATTTGTGGATCTTTTGTCAGAAATAGCAAGCGCTTGTTTCTTTTTTGAACTGCTATTTTTAATTGAGGTAAAATTTCTTGACGTTGTCCAATCGTTAATGAAGAAAAGATGTCATCAATCACTAACGTACTTGTTTTTGAAAGCAAAAGTTGTATTATGCGCATTTTAATTTTTTCAAAAGTCGTAAAAGAAGTAAATGAACGACCAAGTAAGGCAGGTTCTAATTGGAACACCTGGAAAGCTTCGGCTAGAACTACTTTTCGATCCCGTTCTTTGATCGTACTAGCGATAAATAAATTTTCTTCTAATGGCAAGTAGGGCAGAAAGGTTTCACTAGAAGAAAGCCTAGTAATGGTTAGTTGGTTTGTTTGGAAAAAATCGGCCAATGCGAGTTCTTGTTCTGGAGCAGAATAAATGATTCCATAAACTTCTCGCAAAGCTAACGCGTCGAATGAGGATTTTTTTTCGGTTGTTTTTTTGAATGATGGTGTGACATTCATAGAAAATCCCTCCCTTATTTCTTATGTGTACGTAAATAAATCAACGTGAAAGGAGTCCCGCAAACAAGAGGAATGCCAAGCAAGATTAAGCAGTTAACAAAGCAGTTACGGATTGTATAAAGTGACTGCATACTTTTAAAATCAAAAGAAAACGCTTGGATCGTTTGAATCCCTAAATGCTGGATATTTGTAATCGTGACATCCTGGTCGGTACTTTTAGCTAAAAATGCTGGAGTTTCCAAATGAGACCACTGTAAAATAGCATCACGAGCAGCCCAAAGAACAGTATTATACGTTTCTTGAAACATTAAAGTGAAAAGTAAAAAACTGAAAATTCCTAATAGAGCCGGTAAACATAACTCTAGTAAGAGCTGTTTGGTGACATACATATTTGAAAAGTGCATGTGATACCATGTATGTATTTCTTCCTTTTTTATGCGTAATGTCACATACATCAACAGAAGAAAAGTAACACCAAAGAAAATGACACTACCTAGATAGAGGTGCCAATAGTATTGGATCAGTTGGTAATGGTAACTAGTTTGTTTTTCAATATCGACAAAGTCTGGCATCGTTCGTAAAAACTCTTTTTCAAAATCAATCAAGTTAAACAGCCCAGTCAATAAGAAAGAGAACAGGAAGAAGAAGAGTGCGGTGATTAACGTGATTTTTTTATGATAAAAACTACTAGCTGTAGCGTAACGGACACTTCTCATCAACTTTCACCTCTCTAAACTATCTTTAGTATAGTGAAATAATATGAATTAATTATGAAAAAGTAGCAAAAAAGCTTGAGCAAATTGCTCAAGCTTTTTGAAGATTTATTTACCAGTTTTTTGATAGCCTTGATAACTGTCAGTGTGATATTCATCAACGGTTGATTTATTATTGTTTTTACTGTAAACACTCGTTGATTTTTCACCTTTTTCTTTTTCAATTGCTTCCAGTTGTTGCAATTGGTTCTTGTAATCATAGTCTTCTGGGTTAACTGGTTTTAAGCCGCTATTGGTATAGAAACGAAGCAAGTCACCGTTAGTAATTTGGTCAGACGTTTCTAATTGTTTCGTCGCTTTGGCTTTTAAATCAGCGACTTCTTTCTTAACTTCTTCGGTTGGCTCTGTAATTAAAGCGCCTGTTTTAGTATCGTAAATGCTAGAACCTAAAATAGTATATTTAGGTGTTACAACATTGCCGTTGCGGAAAGCAACGATTTGATTGTGTTGTTTAGAGAATAAATCTTGGCCTAACTGAATGTAGTTTTTCGTATCGACACCAAGCAAGTGTAGAAGGGTTGGTAAGGCATCAACTTGGCCGCCATACGTATGGTTCACACCGCCATTTTCTTGACCAGGAACGTGAATCATATAAGGAACACGTTGCATATTGGCGTTGTCAAAATCGTTCCAATCTGCTTTGGTTTTACCTACTAATTCTGCTAAGTTTTGGTTTCTTGAATTAGAAACCCCATAGTGATCGCCATAAAGAACAATGACTGAGTTTTCATAGAGACCTGAAGATTTCAAGTAGTTAAAGAATTCTTCGACCGCTTTATCTAAATAATTCGCTGTTGCAAAGTAACCATTAATTGTTTCGTCAGAGGTTTTTGCAATTGGGAATCCTGCTTCATCGTTTGTAAATTGAGAATAAGGATAATGATTGGACACAGCAATAAATTTAGAATAGAAGGGTTGTTGTAAATGTTCTAAATATTGAACGGATTGATTAAAGAATGGTTTATCGTGTAACCCATATTGGAATGAGTTATCTGAATTAACATCATAATAACTAGCATCAAAGAAATAGTCATAGCCTAAACGTTTATAGGTTTCATTCCGATTCCAGAAGTTACCAGCATTTCCGTGGAAAGCAGCGCTAGTGTAACCTTGCGTTTGTTTTAAAATATCGGGTGCTGCTTCAAACGTATTTTTGCCACCAACTTGTGTAAAGAGTGAACCTTGGTCTAAACCAAATAGTGAATTTTCAAGTAACGTTTCGGCATCACTTGTTTTTCCTTGACCAACTTGGTGGAAGAAGTTATCAAAGCTAAAGGTACTTTTACTATTGTAAAGACTATTGATAAATGGTGTGACTTCGTGTTCTACGCCATTTTCATCTTTTAATTTGTAATTAACTAAAAATTGTTGGAAACTTTCTAAATGGATATAAATTACATTTTTGCCTTTTGCAATACCAAACTTACTATCATCGGGTGCCGCATATTGTTGTTTCACGTAATCTTCAACTTGTTTCATATCGTTAGCACTGGCTTCGGCACGGACTTGGTTTGTTTGGTAAGTTGTAATGCCATCGTATACGGTAAAGGCATTTAAGCCTAAGAATTTCACGATATAGTCACGAGAGAATTGACGTCCTAATAATTGGGGACGTTCTGTTTCAGCCATAAATAGATTGAATAAGAAAAAGACAACAGAAAGGAGTGTGACAGAGACTGCTACACGTGCGCGGACTGGACGGGCATCTGTTTTAATTTTTTTCGTTAATAATAATACGCCAATAATAATGAAGTCTAAGAAATAAATGACGTCATAAGGTCTAAAGAGACGTAAGGCACTTTCGCCAAGACCGCTAGCTACTTTGCCAGCACCAAGCATCGTATTAACTGTGATGAAGTCAGTAAATTCTCGATAATACACGACATTTGAGAAGAGCAGTAAACTCATCAAGAAGTAAATAATCATCATTGTAATATAAGAAGCTTTTTTACGGCGAACATACAAAGCAATGGCTAATAAAAAGACCGTTGTGGCAATTGGATTAATTAAGAGTATGAAGTACTCGTTAATATTTTCCAAACGTAAATGGAAATCAACGGCGTACGCAAAGAGGTTTTTTAGCCACAGTAAGATGGCGATTAGCGAGAATAACCCCAGTCGCGTGTTTAAAATATTTGTTTTAAATAATTTTTTCAAAATAAACGTCCTTTCTAAACGATGATTCTATAAAAGTAAAATTAGGTAAATTTCGTATTTTACAATATCGCTTTAATTTTACTCTTTCACAAATTTTATGTCAATTCTTACCGAAGTGAGGAATGGTGATGTTAAAGAAAACTTACTATTTCCTTAAACTTTTTAGTTCGTTAAATGACGTGAAGTTTGAATCCTTTAAAGACAGATGGGCCTTTTTTTGCTATACTAGATAGGACTTTGAAAAGTAGGTGTACAGAATGAAACTTCAAGTAACTAAAAAAGCAGAACATAAATTTAAAAAAGGATATCCTTTAATTCAGAAAGAAGATTTGCAACAAGTGCCGGCGCCGTTACCAACAGATTGGCTTACTTTGATTGATAGTAAAGGCCAGCGCTTAGCTGAAGGATATTTAGGCGAACAAAATAAAGGAATTGGTTGGTTGCTGTCATGGCATGGACCAATTAATCAATCTTTTTTTCAGCAACTTTTTGAAATAAGTCGTGAGAAGCGGACGTCTTTTGAAAAGGATTCGCTGACAACCGCTTATCGATTATTTAATGGAGAAGGGGATGGCATTGGGGGAGTGATCATCGATCGCTATGCAGATTACGCCGTTTTTTCATGGTATAATGAAACCCTTTATCAGAAAAAAGCCGAACTTTTGACGGCGTTTCGCACAGTTTACCCTGACATTATTGGTGCCTACGAAAAGATTCGCTTTTCCACAAAAAATTTACCCGAATCACAGTTTTTGTATGGCGAACAAGCACCCGAGCCATTACTTGTCACTGAAAATGGCGTTCAATTTGCTACCTATTTAAACGAAGGATTAATGACAGGCATCTTTTTAGATCAAAAAGAAGTTCGTGGTCGATTAGTAGATGGGTTTGCAGTAGGTAAAACAGTCTTAAATATGTTTAGTTATACAGGTGCTTTTTCAGTAGCTGCCGCTATGGGGGGTGCCGTGGCCACCACTAGTGTGGATTTAGCTAAACGAAGCTTACCGAAAACGACTGAGCAATTTGAAGTCAATCATTTAAATCTTGCCGCGCAAAAGATTATTGTTATGGATGTTTTTGACTACTTTAAATATGCTTCACGTAAAGGCTTGAGTTATGACATGATCATTTTGGATCCGCCAAGTTTTGCTCGCAACAAAAAGAAAGTTTTTTCCGTTGCTAAAAATTATGGGGAGCTAGTGAAAGATTCTATTGATATTTTAACGGATAAGGGAACGCTTATTGCCTCAACCAATGCGGCAAATTTATCCTTAGCCAAATATAAAAAAATGGTGATTACTGCCTTGCAAGAGAAAAATGTTCGTTACAAGATTACGGACACGTATCAATTACCGGCAGACTTTCAAGTGAATCCTAATTTTCCAGAAGGTAATTACTTAAAAGTCCTGTTTATCGAAATTGAAAAATAATTTTTTACACCAAGCAAAAGTCCCAGCGCCGCTAATCGGCATTGGGACTTTTGCTTGGTGTTTATTTTATAGTAACTTTTGGGCTTTTTGGGTATTTGCAAAATGCAGCTTCGCGTAGTTCGCTAATAAGTCTAGGCCGCCTTTTTTCAAAATACGGGCGGCTACTTGGTCTGATTTGCTGCCAGCACCAGAGGGCACAGAGAAACCCAATTCTGCAGATTCTTTGTCTAACTCTTCTAAAAAAGCAGCGCGGCTAATAATAGAGGCGGCAGCAACGGCAACATGATACTGCTCTCCTTTAGTGACGAAGAACAATTTTTCAGTGACTTGATTTTTTTCATTACGAACATATTTCCGATAATTATTTTCAGGGGTGAACTGGTCAATCAAAATCCCTTCTGGCTTTGTGGGAGCCAATTCTTGTAGCAACAGATAAATCGCTTGGTTATGCAAAGCGACTTTCATGTGTACAGCATTGTAGTTTGGTTGGATCTCATTGTATTTTTTGGGTTCAACGATTAATAACTTGTAAGGAATCCGTTCTTTAATGACATGTGACAATTGAATAATTTGTGGGTCGGTTAATTCTTTGGAATCACGAACACCTAATGCTTTTAGTTTGCTAATCATGCTTTTGTCAACATAGGCAGCACAGACAGTTACTGGACCAAAATAGCTACCATTACCGACTTCATCGGAACCTATCACAGACCAGTTGCCAAAATCAGCAGGCAGTGTAGTAGTCTGGGGAGAAACTTTTTTCTTTGGTGTGGTACTCGTTCCTTCCCAACGAGCGGCCTCTTTTTCAGCTTGAGGTCCCTGAAACATGACTTTACCTGATTGATAAGCAGTGATGGTAGTGGTACCAACCTTGGCCACAAAGACAGTATAAGGGACCGTTTTATTTAAACGATTGGGTTGATAAACAGTGGTCATCTCTGCTAATGTTTTTTTACTAACTTTAATTACGTGATTCTGTGCCATCAATTGTTCCTCATTTCTTGATATTTCTTCTTTACTATAGTAAAGGAAAAACTAGTAAATGAAAAGGTTTTGCGTTAGCTTGTTCCTGAAAATGACAATGTTTAGGAAATGTATAATTTTTTTCTATAGTTGGGCGCTAGTTGTTATCTAAATTTTTATTCAGTGCTATACTGTGGGAGAGAAGGAGACGATGAAAGAGTCGACTAGAACAAGGGGTGATGTGTTTGAGAAGAAAAAAAGAAATGCAAGAAAATGAACCAATAGCAGTGACTGCTAACGCGGAACGCTATTATCCAGAAGATAAACAAGGCTTGACGGCCGCACAAGTTGAAGAAAGACAGCGAAAAGGCTTAGTCAATGCCGCCGTCGACACAGAGTTTATCACAACGAAACAGATTGTTATTAATAACGTATTTACGTATTTCAACTTAATTTTTGTGGTACTAGGTGTGTTATTAATGCTGGTACAATCTTATAAAAATATGACCTTTTTGCCAGTAGTAATCATTAATACGGTCATTGGAATTTACCAAGAAATTAAGTCGAAGAAAGTATTAGATAGCTTAAATATTCTAAACGCTACAAAAGTAACCGTTGTGAGGGATGGCCAAGAACAAGAAATTTCGCCAGATGAACTGGTTTTGGACGATGTGGTGCTCTTTAAATCGGGTGAACAGATTTCTGGGGATGCAATTGTCTTATCTGGTGAAGTCCGTGTGAATGAATCCTTGTTAACTGGGGAATCTGATGAGATTACCAAAGTAGCAGATAGCCAACTTTTGTCAGGTAGCTTTATTGTGTCAGGTTCTTGTTATGCAAGAATTGATAAAATTGGCGCTGAGGCCTATGTTCATCAATTAACGCTTGAAGCGAAATCAATTAAAAAAGGGGAACAATCAGAGATGGTCGGTTCCATTAACCGTTTGGTGAAATGGGTAGGGATTATTATTATCCCGATCGGCTGTGTTCTATTTTTCCAAAGTTATTTCATCAACCATCAAGGGCTTCATGACAGCATTGTCTCCATGGAAGCTGCCTTGATTGGGATGATTCCAGAAGGGTTGTACCTTTTAACAACCGTTGCATTAGCTGCCAGCACAATGCGCTTAGCGAAGCGCGGCGTTTTATTGCACAACATGAAAAGTATCGAATCCTTAGCACGTGTTGATGTGTTATGTGTAGATAAAACAGGAACAATTACTGAAAACACGATGGAAGTCCAAGAGTTGGTTCCTGTGGTGAGTATCGAAAATGATGGTACAGACTTAACCAATGTCGAAAAATTAATTGGCGATTTTTGCCGAACAATGTCAGCTGACAATGATACGATGAAAGCGATGAAAGAATTTTTTGTTACTAATAATCAGAGGGAAGCCGTTAGCTATACCTCGTTTTCGTCTGTCGAAAAATTTAGTAGCGTGACTTTCCCAGAAGCGACGTATATTCTTGGGGCGCCAGAGATGATTTTGAGAGACAATTATGAAATGTATCAATCTGAAGTGGAACATTATACAAGTCAAGGCTATCGCTTATTGGTGTTCGGAAAGTATTTAGGAGAATTTCAGGAAACGTTGACAGCAGAGGTACAACCTCTAGGCTACATTCTTCTTTGGAATCCGATTCGTAAAGAAGCCAAAGCAACTTTTGAATATTTCGCTGAACAAAATGTGGCCATTAAGGTCATTTCTGGTGATAATCCTTTAACAGTATCCAATGTAGCACAAGCGGCAGGCATTATTGGTGCTGAAAATTACGTGGATGCGCGAACATTAACTACAATGGAAGCCCAGACAGAAGCTTTAGAAAAATACACCGTTTTTGGTCGTGTCACGCCAGAACAAAAGAAACAATTTGTGCTATTGTTGAAAAAATTAGATCATACAGTGGCGATGACAGGGGATGGAGTCAATGATATTTTAGCCATGAAAGAAGCAGATTGTAGTATTGCCATGGCTTCAGGAAATCAAGCTACAGCACAAGCCTCGCAAGTTGTGTTGTTGGATTCTGATTTTTCAACGATGCCGGAGGTTGTCTTTGAAGGCCGCCAAGTAGTTAATAACATTGAACGCTCTTCAAGTTTATTCCTTGTAAAAAATATTTTCTCCTTGCTGATGTCTGTCTTTGCTATGATTTTTGCCGTGACATATCCTTTACAACCGACACAAGTCACATTGATTAGTTTATTTACAATTGGGATTCCTTCGACATTTCTAGCTTTGGAACCAAATCATCGTCGCATTGAAGGGAAATTTCTTTTCAATGTGTTATCAAAAGCAATTCCTGGTGGGTTAACGGATATGTTAGTAGTCGGTGCCTTACTAATTTGTGGTGATATTCTTGCACTTCAAAAAACGGACATTTCAACGACTGCAACATTGTTGCTAGTTTCAGTCGGCTTTATGGTTCTTTATAAAATTAGTTCACCAATGAATCGTTACCGCAAGCGCGTAATGATTGGCTGTTTAATCGGAATGGTTATTACAAGTATTTCCATGAAAAACTTGTTCTCGTTAACTTCGGTATCGCCAACAGCCTTGTTACTTTTAGCCATTCTTTTCTTTGCAGCAGACTCAACTTTCCAACATTTATCAACCATTTCTGAAAAAGTTCAATTATGGTTTTATAAGAAAAGACATTAGGAGCAAAACACCGAGCCAAAATTATTTTGGTTCGGTGTTTTTTGTTTTTTATCGTTGGGAAAAATAAAAACACTTGCACCTAGTTAATCCTTGATAGTATAAACCTAACCAATTATTTTAGATAGGAAGGATTGAATAAAAATGAAAAAAAGAAGTTTTGTCTATTGGGGAATGTTTTTCATTCTTTTGTCGACGCTGATAACGCCTTTTCTGAAACTTGAAACAGGATATGCGCAAACGGAACCAACTAGTACCAGTGAAACCAATCAAATTTCTGCTACGCCAAATGTAGTGCCGCGTAAACAAGTGGGCAACATTGTGACAGCGATTCAACTAACGGACAAAGAGGGAAACCCACTTGGGACCATTAATCAATATACAGACATCTACCTCCGAATTGAGTTCAACTTACCGGATAATACCGTTAATAGTGGGGATACGAGTGTGATTACTTTACCCGAAGAGCTACGTCTCGAGAAAAATATGACCTTTAATGTAGTAGATGATACAGGTGCTGTGGTTGCAATCGCACAGACCGATGTAGCAAATAAAACGGTCACGTTAACGTATACAGATTACGTAGAAAACCATGCCAATATTAGTGGGTCTTTATATTTTACAAGTTTGATTGATTTCGAAAATGTCGAAAATGAATCCAAGATTCCTATTTACGTCACGGTTGAAGGGGAAAAAATATTTGCTGGCGATCTTGATTACCAAGGTGAAGGCGATGATGTTAACGAAAAATTTAGCAAGTATTCGTGGTTTATCGAAGACGATCCAACCGAAATTTACAATGTACTACGGATTAATCCAACAGGGCAAACGTATACTGATTTAGAAGTGGAAGATGTGCTAAAAACAGAAAGTTTAAGTTATATGAAAGACACTATGAAAATTGAACGAGGACAATGGACACTGGATGGAAATGCTATTTGGCAATTCACGCCAGAGGAAGATATAACTGGTCAGTTGGCTGTCCAGTATGGTCCTGATGACCGTAATTTTTCGGTGCATTTTGGCAATATTGGGACTAACGAATATCGTATCACCTATAAAACCAAAATTGATCATCTTCCCGAAAAAGGTGAAACCTTCACAAATTATGCAAAATTAACAGAAAATCAAACGGTGGTGGAAGAAGTCGAAGTGAGTCGTGTCTCACAAACGGGTGGTGGAGAAGCCAATGGTGAGCAATATGTTGTTGAAATTCATAAAGAAGATGAAGCAGGCCAGCGTTTAGCAGGTGCAGAGTTTGAACTCATTCGTAACTCAACCAATCAAACAGTGGCCAAAATCACAACAGATCAAAACGGAACAGCGATTGTTAAAGGCTTGTTAAAAGATAACTATACTTTAGAAGAAACCAAAGCACCTACCGGTTACCAGCTTTCGCAAAACAAGATTTCAATAACACCTGAAGACTTTGGTAAAAACTTAGTTGCACTGAAAACTGTTGTGAATCATAAGATTTCATATCAACCAGTCGCTGCTTCATTTTTAGCTGGAAAAGTTCTTTTAGGAAAACCACTGAAGGATGCTGAATTTCAATTTGAATTGTTAGATAAGAAAGGCACAGTACTAGAAACGGTTAGTAACGATACTTTAGGGAAAATTCAATTTTCACCATTAACCTTTGAAACTCCTGGAAAGTATCAATACACCATTCGGGAAGTAAACACGCAACAGGCAGGTGTTTCCTACGATACGCACAACCTTCAAGTTCAAGTAACCGTCGAGGCGCTTTTAGGAAATCTTGTGGCGACTACTCAGTATGATGGAGGTCAAGTATTTACTAATCACTATACGCCAGAAAAACCTATAGAAAGTACCACACCACCAACGAGTGGGACAACAGATACTACCACGAATTCAACCACAGAAACTACTTCAATAACCATTGAAAAACAGGCGATTCGTAATAAGGAATTGCCAAAAACAGGAGAAACAAAAGAAAACGCGTTTCTTTTCTTAGGTAGCCTTCTTTTGATTCAAGGATTATTTATCTAGTTTAAAACGAAAAAATAATCGCTTAGATAGTTTCAGTAATCGAGACAAAATGTGCAAATTTCGAGAGATTTAGCTTGTTCATTTGAGTTTGGAGTGGTTCTGTGCTATACTATCTTTAGCGTAATGATACTAGTTGGGAGTGAGCGGATTTCTGCTCACTCTTTTTGATGGAAAAGTCATCAGGACACGGTTCGTTACATCAATCTCGAAGGAGGCGAAAATTTTGAGTAGTGCTGTGGAAACTGTAACAAAGTTAGTCACACCAATCTTAGAAGAACAAAATTTTGAACTTGTGGAAGTAGAGTTTGTTAAGGAAGGAAAAAATTGGTTTTTACGAGTATTTATCGATAAAGAAGGTGGCATTGATATTGAGGAATGTGCCTTTGTCAGCGAAAAATTAAGTGAAAAACTAGATGCAATGGATCCAGATCCAATTCCGCAAGCGTACTTTCTGGAAGTTTCTTCTCCGGGAGCAGAACGTCCGTTAAAGAAAGAAAGCGATTATGAACAAGCGGTAGGTAAGTACATTCATATTTCTCTTTATCAAGCAGTTGATGGAGAAAAACAGATTGAAGGTACCTTAGTCCATCTTGATTCAGAACAATTAACATTAAGTGTAAAAATTAAAACCAGAGTGAAGGAAATGACTTTTGAACGTAAAAATATCGCAAAAGCTCGTTTAGCCATTCAATTTTAATCAACAGACTCGAATGTAAAAAAGGGTCCACTAAAAGTTTTACTTTTAGCTAGGCCTGTGACAAGTTTTAACGAGAAGTTTTTCCCTTGGAAGAAGAACCACTCGTTCAGCTTTAACGAATCCATAGGAGGAAAAGAAAAACAATGAGCAAAGAAATGTTAAATGCATTAGACGTATTAGAAGCTGAAAAAGGGATTCCTAAAGATACGGTGATTGAAGCGTTACAAGCAGCTTTAGTTTCTGCATATAAAAGACATTATGGACAAGCAAGCAACGTCGAAGTTGAATTTGAACCAAAAAAAGGCAATATTCATGTGTATGCTGTCAAAGAAGTAACAGAAGAAGTATTTGATTCACAATTGGAAGTTTCATTAAAAGATGCCGTTGCATTAAATGGTGCATATGAAATCGGCGACAAAATTCGTTTTGAAGTTACGCCAAAAGACTTTGGCCGCATTGCTGCCCAAACAGCAAAGCAAGTAATTTTACAACGTGTCCGTGAAGCAGAAAGAACAATTATTTATAATGAATTTAGCGAATACGAAAATGACATCATGCAAGGAATTGTTGAACGTCAAGATCGTCGTTATATCTATGTAAACTTAGGCAAAATCGAAGCAGTCTTATCAAAACAAGATCAAATGCCAAATGAATTTTACCAACCGCATGATCGGATTAAAGTTTACGTATCACGTGTTGAAAACACATCAAAAGGCCCACAAGTTTTTGTAAGCCGTAGTCATCCAGATTTACTAAAACGTCTTTTTGAACAAGAAATTCCAGAAGTTTATGATGGAATTGTTGAAATCGTAAGTGTCGCTCGTGAAGCTGGCGATCGTTCAAAAGTAGCCGTTCGTTCAACAGATCCTAATATTGACCCAGTGGGTACCTGTGTTGGTCCAAAAGGCCAACGTGTCCAAGCGATTGTGAATGAATTAAAAGGCGAAAATATGGATATTGTGGAATGGAACGAAGATCCAGCTATTTATATTAGTAATGCCTTGAATCCAGCTCAAGTATTAGATGTTATTTTTGATCCAGAAAATAGCAAAGCATGTACAGTTGTTGTACCTGATTATCAATTGTCATTAGCAATTGGTAAACGTGGTCAAAATGCGCGCTTAGCTGCTAAATTAACGGGCCATAAAATTGATATCAAATCAGAATCTGATATGGCTGAATTTTATGAACAACAAGCCAATCAAGAAGTTGCCGAAGTGGCAGAAGAAATGGATGAAGCAATTATCCATTCAGATATGACGGCAGATGATTACGAAAACTTGGCTGCTGAAGAAGCAGTTGTTGAAGCAGAAATTACAGAAGAATTACCTGAACAAGAATAACGTTTTTGGAGGGTGAAAAAATGAAAAAGAGAAAAATTCCAATGCGTAAATCGGTTGTTTCAGGCGAAATGAAACCGAAAAAAGAATTAGTCAGAATTACTCGCTCCAAAGAAGGCGAAGTGGCCATAGATCCAACTGGTAAATTACCAGGACGTGGCGCTTACGTTGATTTGGATCCTGCGGAAGTCCAAAAAGCTTGGGATAAAAAAATTCTTGATCGTGTCTTAGAAACAAAATTAAGTGATGAATTTTATCAAGAACTATTGGATTATGTAACACATCAAAAAGCCCGCAAAGAGTTGTTTGGCGATGGAAAATAAAACCAAAATTTTGAACCTTTTAGGTTTAGCAATGCGCGCCGGTAAATTAGTCACAGGCGAGGAATTAACTCTTAAAGATATTCGTGCAAACAAAGCGAAATTTGTGTTTGTTGCGCAAGATGCCAGTGAGAATACTAGAAAGAAAATCAAGGACAAAAGTTCTTATTATAATGTTCCTGTTAGCGAACTGTTCAGTCAATTCGAGCTCAGCCAAGCGATTGGGCGACCACGAATGGTTATCGGAGTAACTGATGCAGGATTTGCCACCAAAATCAAGGAATTACTAAAAGGTTAGGAAGGTGATTGCATGGGAAAAAAAAGAATTTATGAACTAGCAAAAGAAATGAATAAAGCAAGCAAAGACGTTGTCGATAAAGCGCATCAATTAGGTATGGATGTTAAAAACCATATGGGCGCAATTAGTTCCGAGCAAGAAACAAAGCTTCGTCAAGCATTCGGAGGAGGAAGTACCGTAAATACTCAATCAAAAGCAACAAACAACCAAAAGCAACAAACAACACAAAATAAACCAGCCAATAAGAAACCAATGAACAATAAACCTGGTGAACAAAGAAATAACCAAAATCGTCCAAACAATCAATCAACGAATGGACAACAAAGAAACAACAACAACCAAAATCGTCACGGCCAAAGCAACACACAAAACCGTAGCAATCAAACAAATACAAACAATCAAAACCGCAATACCCAAAACAATAACGGTTCTACAACGAATCAAAATCGGACCAGCCAAAATAACAATGGCGGGAACAACCAAAACCGTGGCGGCCAAAACCGTAACAACAATTTTGGTGGCGGTCAAAATCGTAATAACCGGAATAACTTTAATAACCAAAACCGCAATCGTTTCAACAAAAAAGGGAAAAAAGGCAAACATCAACAAGAATCAGCGAAGCCAGCAGTACCAGCACGTAAATTCCGTGAATTACCAGATGTTTTAGAATATACAGAAGGTATGAACGTGGCAGATATTGCGAAAAAAATCCACCGCGAACCAGCGGAAATCATCAAAAAATTATTTATGATGGGTGTCATGGTTAACCAAAACCAAGCCTTAGATAAAGATACAATTGAATTATTAGCTGTGGACTATGGCATGGAACCGCAAGAAAAAGTCCAAGTTGATATTGCGGACATTGATAAATTCTTCGAACCAGAAGCAGTTGTTGAAGAAAACTTAACTACACGTCCCCCTGTTGTCACAATCATGGGACACGTAGACCACGGGAAAACGACATTATTAGATACATTGCGCCATTCTCGTGTGACTTCAGGTGAAGCGGGCGGAATCACGCAGCATATTGGGGCCTATCAGTTAGATATTGATGGCAAACCAATTACGTTCTTAGATACACCAGGACATGCGGCCTTTACTAGTATGCGCGCGCGTGGTGCCAGCATCACTGATATTACCATCTTAGTTGTTGCAGCGGACGATGGAGTAATGCCACAAACAATCGAGGCGATTAACCATGCGAAAGCGGCAAAAGTGCCAATTATTGTAGCAGTTAACAAAATTGATAAGCCTGGTGCAAATCCTGATCATGTGAAACAAGAATTAAGTGAACATGAATTAATTCCTGAAGAATGGGGCGGAGATACGATTTTCGTCAATATTTCAGCGAAATTCAATCAAAACATTGATGAGTTGTTGGAAAATATTTTATTGATTGCTGAAGTAGAAGACTTAAAAGCTGATCCAACGCAAAAAGCAATTGGAACAGTGATTGAAGCACGCTTAGATAAAGGTAAAGGTCCGGTTGCGACATTACTCGTTCAACAAGGAACTTTACATGTTGGTGATCCAATCGTTGTTGGTAATACTTATGGACGTGTTCGTGTGATGACCAATGACATGGGCCGCCGTGATAAAGAAGCAGGACCCGCAACTCCTGTAGAAATTACCGGATTAAATGATGTTCCTCAAGCGGGTGATCGTTTTGTGGTCTTTGAAGATGAAAAAACGGCACGTCAAGCAGGGGAAGAACGGGCTAAACGTGCGTTGCTTGAACAACGTTCAGCAAGTAGCCGTGTGACATTGGATAACTTATTTGAAAGCCTAAAAGAAGGCGAATTAAAAGAAGTTAATATCATTGTCAAAGCAGACGTACAAGGATCTGCCGAAGCCGTTTCAGCAAGTTTACAAAAAATTGATGTAGAAGGCGTTCGTGTGAAAATTGTTCACGCGGCAGTTGGGGCCATCAATGAAAGCGACGTAACTTTAGCCGCAGCAAGTAATGCGATTATTATCGGCTTTAACGTTCGCCCAACACCACAAGCGAAACAACAAGCAGAACAAGAAGAAGTTGATATTCGTTTACACCGTATTATCTATAAAGCCCTAGAAGAAATCGAAACAGCGATGAAAGGGTTATTAGATCCAGAATTTGAAGAAAAAATTACGGGTCAAATGACGGTTCGTGAATTGTACAAAGTATCTAAAGTTGGCACAATCGCTGGCTGTTATGTTACAGAAGGATTTATTCGCCGCGATAGTGGCGTGCGTGTCATTCGTGATGGTATTGTTATTTATGAAGGTAAATTAGCAAGCTTGAAGCGCTTTAAAGATGACGTGAAAGAAGTCAAACTTGGTTTTGAATGTGGCGCTATGATTGAAAACTTCAATGATTTACGTGTAGATGATGCGATTGAAGGCTTCATTATGGAAGAAATCAAACAATAATTTTAGTAATTGGAGGAAGACACTATGGCAAATTATCGTGACCGTCGTGTAGGTCAAGAAATCATGCGTGAAGTGAATGATATCTTGAACAAACGCATCAGAGATCCACGCGTCCAAGGCATCACTATTACAGATGTTCGTGTGACCGGTGATTTACAACAAGCAACGATTTATTACAGCTTGTTATCTGATTTAGCTTCCGAACAACAAAAAGCTCAACAAGGCTTAGACAAAGCCAAAGGACTGATTCGTAAAGAATTAGGACAACGGTTAACCTTGTATAAAACACCAGAGTTGATTTTTGAAAGAGACGAATCTGTCCAATACGGAAATCACATTGATGAGTTGATTCGTAAGTTGAATCAAGGTGAATAATTAAAAAGAAAAAGCACACCAGACGAATGGTGTGCTTTTTCTTTTCATGATTTCTTGATAAAATAGTCATGGAGGTGCAAAAATGAAAAGAATTGTTGGTTTCTATAAAAATGGAGATCGTTATTTAAAAGAAATGGGTTCAGGCAAGAGTTCCCTGTACTTTTTTCTTTTCTTCTTTGTACTACATAGTATGCGGGAACATATTATTCAGTTCATCGGATTTTGGCCGTCATTTATATTCGTCCTTATACTTGTCCCCAATCTTATGCTTGGCGTTGGACATATTAACCATTGGTACAAAAACCGCTCTTGAATTTTCCAGAATACTTTTAAGCATGGAACAAAATCCTTATTGATTTTGTTCCATGCTTTTTAAGTTAACCCAGTATTTAATACCATCACAGAATAATCCCTAAATTCAAAAATCCGTCCTTTATAAAGATAAGTGGCGCCATACTTTTGTCGATAGTACGTAATCACATTTTTTAATGTTTCAACATCGATTTCCAAAAATTCAGCACAAGAATAATGGTTACTTAAGCCAGCTTCAGAGCAACGAATTAAATCGTCTAATGTAACTAATTGCTCTAAGGCCACATTGCGAGCTTTCAACTCTTGCTTCCGATTTTCTGTACAATTTTGATTTAAAATAGTGCCAACGGATGTTTGATAATGCCCGTATTCCTCGGCTAAAATGTTCTTCTTTTGACGGGTACTCAATGTTTTTTCAATATAAATTTTGCCATTTCGATACAACCCATAACAACCTGTTTGATTGTATAAATCAATTTCTAAAACCGTCACATCCTTTTGAATGGAACTGACGAGTTTTTCATAATCATTCACTTTACCATTCACCTGCCATTACTTAATAAAAAGAGTAGATGGGAAGTTAATCCTCTTTTTTGTCAGAAGAAATCGATTGTTGATATTTGGCATCAATTTCATCCAAGTAATCGTGAATTTTCTCGATTTCTTCTTTTGAAAATATCTTTTCTGGATCCCCAGCGTGGGCAGCCAGTGTCATTTCGTCACGGCGAGGGAATGAGAGAATTTCTGCTTGCGTTTGTTGTTCGTGTAATTGTTGTTCGGCAAATTGATAAACGATGGCTTGTCGTTGGGGCTCTAATTTTTTATAAATGCGGTCGATAGTTGAGGCATTTTTTTCCATGGGAACCTCTTGTCCCATCAACCAGGCCTCATTAATGTCTAATGCATCTGCAATGCGATAAACTTTGTCTTGTTTTGCTTCGTAACGACCAGCTAGCCAATCGCTGATCGAAGATTTACCGATGCCAGTTTTTTTCGCTAAATCACTAGGTTTGATGTTCTTGGCTGTTAAAGCCTCTTTTAAACGGACAGCAAAAATGTTCATATTTCCGAACCTCCTATTGCCTCAAAGTATACTATACCTGTTTAGAGAAGGCAAGTAACAATCGCAATTAAAATTAGAGGTTCATAAAACCGAACTTATGAGTTGACAGTGAAAATATTTGATGCTAAGATAGAGCCATTCAAGTGTTCGGTTAACTGAACTATTTTTTTGAACATTTTGTTCGGAAAACCGTATTTTTGTAGAAAGGGTGAAGAAATGAGTCGGAATTATAAAAAAACGTTGTCGGATATGTTACTTTTAGCAATTATTTTATTAATAAGCAGTGTCTCAATAAAAATTGGGGCCATCGTGATTGGTATGATTGGCCTCATGGAATTACTAACAGAGTAACAATAATTTAGTCAAAAGGAGAGAAGCGGATTGGCAGAACGACGCATGTTTGCAAAAACGATTATTGATAGTGATGCGTTTTTAGATATGCCCTTATCAAGTCAGGCCCTGTACTTTCATTTAGCGATGCGTGCCGATGATGATGGATTTATCAATAATCCCAAAAAATTGCAGCGAATGGTTGGTTGTGGGGAAGACGATCTAAAATTGCTAATGGTTAAAAAATTTATTCTAGTATTTGAAAGTGGTGTGATCGTTATCAAACATTGGAAAATTCATAATTATATTCGCAGTGATCGTTACAAACCAACCTTGTATCAAGAAGAGAAAAAACAGATTGTTGAAAAAAATAGCAAAGCTTATACGTTTAAAGCAGAATCGTCTGTCGGTGGTCAACCAGCTGACTACCAACGGTTACCACAGGAAAGCATAGTCCAGTCTAAGTTAGGTCAGAGTCAAGATAGTAGTTCAGAAAACGATTGTTTAAAGATGATTTATCATTTTTATGAGGAAAACGGCTTTGGTACACTGGCCTCAAAAACAAGACAAGATTTTAAGTATTGGTTGCAAGATTTTATGCAAAAAGGGGCTAGCCAAGAGGAAGCATGCCAATTAATCTTGCATGCTTTAGGAATTGCCGTCGATCGAAATAAACGGAATTACGGCTATGTAAATGCTATTTTGAAAAGTTGGGAGCAACAAAATTATTTATCCGTACATGAAGTTCTGGTAAATGATAAAAAACAAGTGTTGGAGCATGCGCCGCAAATGACAGAAGAATATCAAGAGTTAGGTTTTTAAAGAAAGGAGGAAATCAGTATGCATGCGACAGATCAAACTTTTCAAATACTATTGAGTCAATTGTTAGAAAAAGTTGAAGACCGTTGTCCTGAATGTGGCAGTGAACAATATGTTTGGCAACAAAAAAATAAAGATGGCACAGAACGTTGTGCCCCAACTTGTTGGTCGTGTGGGTATAAAATGCTAAAAAAACATGAACAACAAGCCAATCAACAACGTTCTCAAGAGAGTTTTATGGCACGTACACAAAAATTTTTTCATCAAGGGTCCTTAATTGCTGATGATGCGCTACGGCAATGTCGTTTAACCAATTACCAAACCACTGAATTAGAAACAAGACAAGCAAAAGAACGGGCCTTAGCAGCAGTTTCAGCGATTGTTGAAGAAAAGCCAATTCACGTTATTTTTTCAGGGAAACCTGGTGTCGGTAAAAGTCATTTGGCTATCAGTATTTTAGTTGAAGTCTTAGAACGCTCTGCATATCAAAAGTATTGTTTATTTGTCAGCTACTCTGAGTTATTAGAAAAACTAAAAATGTCCATGAATGAATCGGCCAAAAGCCAAGCAAAGGCTCAAGCGTATATTACTAGAATGAAAAAAGCAGATGTTTTGGTCTTAGATGATTTAGGTGCTGAATTAGGAATTAAAAATAAAGTTAGTACGGATTTTAACAATGACATCTTAAACCGAATTTTAGAAGCTAGACAGAATAAAGCAACTATTTTTACTACTAATTTTTCTGGAAAACAACTGGTGGAGGCCTATGGAACACGCATTATTTCTCGTCTAATGAAGCACGCCAGTGGCTATGTTTTCCAATATAAAGACACAACAGACAAACGAATGAGGAGTGTGAAATAAATATGTTAACAATTATTATTGGGTTTATCTTTTGGACAATGACACTAATGTTAGGTTATCTAATTGGTGAAAGAGAAGGCCGTAAACATGAGTAATTTAACAAAACGTAAAAAAGATTTATTTGAAATGAAAAGCGTTGTATTTAAAGATATTTCAAAGCAACAAAGCGAAAAAGCACAAAAAAGAAAACGACTCTTACAACTAATGAATCAATATCCCGATTGGGCAAGTCAAAAAAATAAACTTATTATGCAGGAAATTCAAGAATTAGGACAAGCAATCGGTAATTGGTCGATGGATCAATCAAGACCCATCCAATCCATCAAGGCCGCATCGTTTACAAAAAGCGAGTATCTCTATTTAATTTGGCTCGGTTATTCAGATGAAGCGATTCGTCACGGCTTAGACATGTCGAAAGAGTGTTATTTTATTTATCGATTAACACTTTTAAATGAATAAAAGTAAAGGAGATTAACCAATGCGTACGTCAACATTTAATTATATCAAAGATATTTTAGCAGACTTTTATAAAACAGATGAGTATATCCGTCAACGGGAAGAAGAATTACGGCACCCTTATCAAGAAGCAGATTTAAATGCTGGTATTAGAGGACAAGGACTTCACTCTGTAGTGACCGAACGAATGGCGATTACGATAGCTATGGATCGTCGTCTGTGGAACTTAGAGAGAAATCGAGACATTATCAAAAATTGTTTAGCCGAAGCGGATGAACAAACGCGCGTGATTATTGAAGAACTATATATGAAAAAACGGCCCTCTTTAACATTAATTGGACTTGCCCAGCAATTATTTATTAGTAAAAGCCAAGCCTATAAATTAAGAAATCATTTCTTTGAAGCGGTGGCGGATGAACTAGGGATGTAAACATGGAAAAAGCGTGGAATTTTTTCAGGTGTCAACATGGTAAATTAATAGTGTCGAAAGAGATAGATAAACGTGAGGCAACCAAAAAATGAAGACACGGAATTCTATAATTTTGACTGCTTTCTTGTGTCAGCTATGAAGGAGCAGAAAATGCCGGCTACTTTCAAAATCCTTCATTTTGACTAGAAGAGAGCCAATTTGTTAACCAATCCTGAATTTTTTGAATGGAAAGGTGGCGCTAAAAATGAATGAAGCGGAACAAGAGTTATATGAAGCCCTTGTTGCAATATGCCAGACGTCAGGATTTTTGTTGCTAGAGGAACTGCCGACAGATTTACCAGATCAGCCATTTGTTTACTTAGGTGATAGTAAAGAATTACCTAAGCCAACTAAATCAGCTATTTTGGGTGAAATTGAATTAATAATGCATGTTTATGGTGCGTTATCTGAACGACAACAAATTTCTACAATTAAAGGAACGATTTTACGGCAGGCAACCAGTAACTTAAAACGAACGGCTCATTTTAATTGGGGTATCAAACATCAAGAAGTCAAAGCACAAATGGTAAAAGATACCAAACAAATGAAAAAAACAATTTGGCATGCTGTACTACCATTACACATGCAATTTTACTAGGAGGAATTATCAATGGGAGAAGTTATGCAAGGAAAAGACCGTATTTTATTAGTTCGTCGCTTGGATGAAGCAGCGACAAAGAAAGCAATGAAACCCTTATTTCAAATTGAACATGAATGGGAATTCTCACGTGAATCGAGCGGTACGCAAACAAAAGATGGCGTTGCGAATGCTGTATCTGGTTTAGAAGTTACGTTATCGTTAAGCGGTTTAGCCTCTCGAGATGATGAAAATTTATACATGAAAGACGCAGTCGAAGATGGCATCTTAATGGAATTTTGGGATGTTGATTTAAAAGGTGAAAAAAATGCGGAAGGTAAATATCCAGCAATTTATGCCCAAGGTTATGTAAATTCATGGAGTTTACCAGCCAATGTAGAAGAATTAGTAGAAATTGAAACAGAAGCCTCTATTAATGGCAAACCACAAGATGGTTTTGCAACAGTAGAAGCAGATATTATTGCAGAAGCACAATATGCGTTCCAAGATACCGTTCCAGATAAAGCACCACAACCTGGCGCATAATCAAAAAGTGTTGAATTTTAGGAGGATAAAAAATGAATTTAGAGATTAACGGAAAAACAATTGAAGTGAAATTTACGATTGGCGCGATTCGTGAATTAGATAAACGTTACCAAATTGAAAATGGCGCTGCCAAATTCGGCATGGGCATCAGTTCAGCAATGATTTATTTACGCCAATACAATCCAGTAATCTTAGTTGACATCATGGAAGCTTTACAAAGTGGGCAATTAAAAATAGGTAAGTCGGAAATTGAAGCATGGTTAATGACCCAAGATGTCAAAAAACTTTCAGATGATTTGCTTAAAGAAATGGGAAAGCAACCTCTTACAAAACCAATGATCGATCAGTTCAGCAAAGAAGCGAAGAAAGCAGAAGCGCAAGCGACCAACTAATTAAAACGAGCGATGACGTGTATCACGACATCGCTCTTTCTGCTTTTCGCTACTTAGGCTGTCATTCATTTGAAGAAGTGGATCGGATGACCATGTCTGAATTTGAATTACGAATGATTGCTTTTAATTTAGCAGAAGTAGATGAAGAGCGGAAAAGGCACGAGCTTGCCTACTTAAATGTTAAAGCGCAAGCGACGAACAAAAAAGGAAAACCCGTTTTTGAAAGCTTTAAAAGTTTTTATGATTATGAAAAACGAGTTGCTGAAGTTCTGGCAGCTAACCAGCCACAACGAACGAAATTAAATGAGCGGAAAAAAACGCAACTTGCCACTGTGGCAGAGCGTCTACGCCGCTATCGAGAAGGGAGGAGAGTAGATGGAGAATGACAAAGAAAAAACGCCGTTGTCGGAGGCAAAGAAAAGCCTTGCAGGCGTCCAACAAGCATTAAAAAGTATGAGCGGTGAGTATGCCTTATTAAGTGGATATTTAGGGAAAATTAGTGCGGGTGTCAATCAGTCAGCCACGGTCATGAACACATTTAAAACCGTCATGCAACAATCTGGAGAAACAGTGAAAAAAACAGGAGACGAAACAGCAAAGGCAGCAGATCAAATGAACACAGCGTTAACAGATTCTGCTGAACAAGCCGGTGAAGCAGCTAAAAAAGCGGGGAAAGAAACCTCTGATGGCTTTACTAATGCACAAAATAATATGCTGAGCTTTGGGACGGCCATGACTAGTGCCGTTTCCTTACCTATGCTGAACGTTTTAAAAACAGCTATGGGCGTCGGTGCTGGGGTCAGTGGCGAATTTCAAGGAATGCAAGGACTGATTATGGCTAGTGCAGGAGGGATTTCTGATTCATTGCAGGGCGAGTTGCAAGGGGCATTGACTCAGATGAATCAATCATTTGAAGCGGCAGCACAAGTGATTCAAAGCGTGATGGCTCCAGGAATGGAAATTTTGGTTCAAGTGGTTATCACAGTCGTCAAAGGCATTACAGCTTTGGTGAATTTATTTATCAAATTACCAAAACCCGTCCAAGTTTTTATTGTTGCCATTATGGGCATTTTAGCCGCCATTGGCCCCATGTTGATTATGGTAACGATGGCTCAGCAAAAATTTCAACAGTTTAGTGCTGGTTTGGCTCTTGTACAAGGAAACATTGGGAAGTTAGGTGGTGGCTTATCAAAACTAAGTGCTAGTTTTAGTGCCTTAGGTGGAGGACCATTAATTTTAATTGTAGCAGCCGTTTTAGCAGCGGTAGCAGCGTTTATTTATTTCTATAAAACCAATGAAACATTTAGAAATAGTATCAATAGCTTAGCTAGTGCCATTCAAGGAGCTGTTTCAGCGGCGTTTGGCAAATTGGTAGGATTGCTACAACAGATCCAGCCGGCCTTTCAGCAAGTAATGGCAGTTTTTAAACAATTTTTTGCAGTAGGCTTAGAGAAAATGGCGACTATTTTTTCAACAATTGGTCGTGTGCTAGCAGGCGTTTTTGCCAGCGGTTTGCAATTAGGTAGTAACTTATTAGGGCAATTTGGTGGCACCTTTGACAAAGCTGGTTTAGCGGTTGGTCTTTTGGTAAAAGTTCTGACAAAGGTTGCACTGGCTGCATTAGGAATTTCTGGGCCGTTTGGTCTAATTATTTCCTTGATTGTTTCATTCGTGACGGCCTGGATGAAAACCGGTGATTTGAGTGCAGGTGGTATTACCCAAGTCTTTGATAATTTAGGTAACACGATTACATCGGTTACAACAATGCTTGCGGCTAATCTACCGAAAGTTATACAACTTTTTACAACCGTCTTAACCAGTATTCTCGGGAAAATAACAGAAGCTATTCCAAGCATCGTAACCGCGTTATCTAGTTTAATTACGTTAATTGTTGGTGCGATCGTTGCCAATTTGCCAGTCTTAATTGAAGCGGCAACACAAATTATTACTACGTTGATTCAGGGGATTACAACAGTCTTACCAATGTTGATAGAAGTTGGTTTGAGCTTATTAATGACTTTAGTTAATGCGATTGTCACCGCCTTGCCAACAATTACAACTGCAGCGATTAATATCATCACTACATTAGTGACAGCTTTTGTCACAGCGTTACCAATGCTAGTTACAGCAGGTGTTTCAATTATCACGGCCTTAGTCAATGCATTTGTTACTTTGTTACCGTTGATTTTGACTGCTGGTTTACAAATTTTGATGGCATTAATCACTGGGGTTATGACGATTTTACCTCAGTTAATTCAATCAGCGCTGACGATTATTCTAGCGTTAGTGACAGCGTTGATAGGTGCCTTACCACAGATTATCAGCGCAGGTGTCAAATTGTTAATGGCGTTAATTCAAGGAATTATTTCGATTTTACCAACCTTAGTTGCGGCAGCTATTACCTTAATTTTGACATTGGTAAATGCCTTAATTGGTGCCTTGCCACAAATCATCAGCGCAGGTGTCAAATTGCTAATGGCTTTGATCCAAGGGATTATTTCAATTTTACCGCAACTGGTTACTGCAGCAATTACGCTCATTACCGCTTTAATGGGTGCGTTAATCAATGCGTTGCCACAGTTGTTAAGTGCTGGGATTCAACTGATTCAAGCCTTAATTAATGGTGTACTCAGTCTATTGGGTGCCTTGCTGTCCGCAGCAGGAACATTAATCTCACAAATGATCACGAAGATTGGTTCTTATTTTGGTCAACTGTTAGCTTCGGGCGGACAGTTAGTTGAAAATATCAAAAATGGGGTTACCAATGCAGCCGATCAGGTAAAAACTGCCATTGGTTCTGTAATTGAAGGTGCTTGGCAAGCAATCCAAGGTTGGTTTTCAAAATTCACCGATGCCGGTGCGAATATTGTCGGTATGATTGCTGATGGAATTACAGGCGCAATTGGAAAAGCCAAAGAAGCAATCGATGGGGTCGTCAGTAAAATTCGTAACTTTTTACCATTTTCACCAGCAAAAGAAGGTCCCTTATCTGATTTGCATAAATTGAATTTCGGCGGCACGATTGCCACGGGGATTTATGCAGGCGAAACAGCCGTTAGTAGAGCAATGGCTTCTATTTTAGATTTACCGCTGTTAAATGATTTTGCCTTGGACTTAGCTGGTCGAGGAAACTTCACGGCAACGATTGACCATCGTTTAGAAAATGATGCATACAATCGACCATTATTTGTGACAGTAGAGTCAACGTTAGATGGAAAAGTTGTCGCAGCAACTACGGCGCCTTATTTAGCAACAGAGTTACAACGACAACAAGTGAAACAAAATAACCGCTTAGGAAGGAGAGGATAACATGTATAAATTTGTTGATACCAATCAAGCAACTCATTCAACGCCTCTTCCTTCAGAAGCGTTGAATTTTAACGGCCAATTTTTAGAAAAAGTCATCCCTGGTTATCAAACATTATCAGTTTCAGGACGAGAATTAGTTCCAAGCGAAATTGAAAGCTATCAATTAGGGATTCGTGATGGTAAACGTCACGTTTATGCGCGAATTCCAGAACGAGAATTAACAGTCAAATATCGGCTCTCAGCTGTGAATAATGAAGCGTTTCGAGATGCATTTAATCATTTAAACGTTGCTTTGTTTACGGAAAAAGACGTTTCTATTTGGTTTAACGATGAACCGGAAATGCTGTGGTTTGGCAGTAAGTCTTCAGTGAGTGATGTACCCGAAGGTGTTAACCAAGTAACAGGCACCTTTACTTTATTGCTTTCTGATCCGTATAAATACACACGGAGTGATGCGACTAGTGTGATGTGGGGTTCGCCAACCATTACATTTCAAGCAAATTACTTAATGGGGAATACAGGTTCAGGTGCAGTTGATTTTCCAATTTTAATTGAAGGCGGGGCTTATTGGGGATCAACCATGATTACCTTTCAAAATCGGGCTTACACGATGGGGGATTTAGGCAAAGAAGTTCGGCCAATTGAAATTTATCCTACGGTTGAAGGATTAAAAGTCAAACCGACCATTATTTTAACAGGAACCGGACGTGGTGTTTGGATTAAAACACGGAACGATACAATTAACTTAGGAGATTTTGATCGTTCGGAAATTATCATTGATACTGAAAATTTTTATCTGACAAAAAATGGTGCACCGATGATTCGACCAATGAACGATTTTTATCTATATCCTAATGAACCGCTGTATATTCAAGCCAAAGATAGCGACTTCCGCTTGACGATTCGCTATCCTAACCGATTTGTGTAGGAGGGTGATTAAATGTTAATGGCATTGGATTTGAAAAGAACATATACGGCAATTTTGGACAATGCCTATCAAGTCAGTTATGAAAAAATAGAGAATAAAATTGGCAGTTTAGATTTTACCATGCCACTAGATGATCCTAAAAATGAATTTATTGCAGAAATGCAATGGGTGGAACTGACCGATAATGAGAATGAATATATTGGTTTATATCGCGTGATGCCAACCACAATTAAGAAAGATGCGAACAATAATCAAATTCACTACTCTGCTACAGAAGCATTATGTACCTTAGGCGATACTGTCCTATTTGGTTGTCACGAAATTAAAAACAAAACAACGAAAGAGGCCATTCAATTTCTATTGAATAAACAAAAAACAAAGCATTGGGTCCTAAAAAAATGTGATTTTTCAAGGAAATTAACCTATAAATGGGAGAATGAAAACGGGCTAGTCGAGCCTTTATTTAGCATCCCAGCCGATTTCGAAGAGGAATATCTTTGGCAATGGAATACAGAGATCTATCCTTTTGAAATTTCATTAGTCAAACCGCCAACAGAACCAGTTGCGCGAATTCAAGAAGGTTACAACATGCAAGGATTTGAAATAGAAAGTAATCCCAAGATGCTAATCAATCGGATTTATCCATTAGGTTCAGGCGAAGGTGTTAACAAAGTCAATATTCGCTCGGTCAATCAAGGGGTTCCGTATTTAGAGAACAAGGCCGCAATTGACCGCTATGGTTTATTAGAGTCAATTTGGGTGGAACAGCGTTTTTCTGATCCCAAGGCATTAAAGGAAAATGCTTTGCGAATGTTAGAAGAATGGACCAAGCCACAAGTTTCTTGGGTAGTGACTGCAGCTGATTTAATTAAATTAACAGATCAACCTTTAGCAATCGATCGTTTGCGGTTGGGCACGGTTATCATGATTAATACGAATGAGTTTGGGAGTGTCAACCTTCGTATCAAAAAAGAAAGTAAAAAAGATGTCTTTGGTGCCCCCCAAGACATTCAGCTAGAGTTGGGAAATCTGCAAGAAACAATTCATAGTACCATGACAGCTTTCAGTCGGAAACAAGAGATTAGCGAAACTTACGCACAAGGGGCGACGACACTTTTAAATCGTTCAATACAAGGAGAACTTAGCAAGACACAGCCAGTGGAGCTGAATTTATACTTTGACGAGGACATTCTTTATATAAACACCGCAGAATTAACGTTCAAGGCAACTGCTAAAGGACCTTCGCATTCTGTAACGAACATTGATTTGGTAGTGGATGGCAAAAAATTACCCCAACTATCATTGCAACAACAACGGCTAAACATTTTGAGTTATTTACGAAAAACAACAGATGGAAAAATCGAACGCGGCAATCACACGCTTCAATTTTTCTCTCATCAGCCACTATGGTTGGATGCTTCGGTCATCTGTCGTGTGTATATTCAATCCCAATTGGGTGGCCAGTTTTAATAAAATAATGAAAACTAGAGGAGTGTGACGAAATGTCAGTAGAACATATTGAAGAATTAGATACCCTGAATCAAGGTCGCCTTAAAATCAATGCAATCTTGGATCAGTCGAATGCATCAGCTGAGAAAGTAGATGCTTACCAAGTCCAGTTAACGAATGGAATTTCTGAAGCGAAAAACATCGCAGATGAAGCTGGCAAAGAAGCCGTACAAATTGCCACCGATGCAGGCAATCAAGCAAATGAAACAGCCAACCAAGCGATGAACAATGCTAAAACAGCAATCACGATTGCAGGAAATGCAGTTTCAACGGCAAATAATAATAAACAAGAATTTGATACTTTACGAAATGATTTCGATCAATTAGTAGCAGAAGCGGGTGATAGTAATCCAGAAATTGTCCAAGCACGCACAGATACACAAGGCATCAAACAAGCTACCTTAGCGAATCGTCTTCAAATTGATTTGAATGACCGTATGACAAAAGCAGACAGTATTTCTTTATTGGCTAAGCCAACTACTGTCAAAATGAAGTTAGACTTTAACGGTAAAACGGCCGGCAATACAGCCACCAATGCAAACAGTTATTCCACTGATTTTACGGCAAAAATTCTTAAGAAGCCAACAGACGTTTGGGAGGAAGTTTCCCAAGCGGACTACAATAAAATGGCCAGCCGTGATGATGAGGGTGTGAAAACAGGTTCCACCCAAAGCGGTGTGATTCCGCAACAATTAGCGGCCTTCAATCTCGTTGAAGCCGCAAAAAAATTAATTCCACAAATGTTTGAAACATTCACAACTGACGAGGCGGTGGCATTTATTCGCCAGAACGTTCAATTTTTTACGATTAATCAACGTGTGAAAGCCGCTGCGCCCAATAATCAAACGATTAAAATCGCTACGTATTTACCAACTACGGATAATTGGGTAACTCAAATCCAAGAATCAGCAAAAGAGTTCGGCGATTTTTCAATTCAAATCAATGATCAGAATTTTATCACAGATGAAGGTTTCATTTATTTAATGAGCTATACAGATTCATCGAATGGGGTGACGCCAGCCAGCGTAGAAGTTGATTACGTGGGGCTTCATATTGGTCTGTCTGTTGATGCCCAAGCGGTTTTAGCGAAGAGTGGTTTTGTTCAAGCAGAGCAACTCAAGACCCATGTGGAAAATCAGGATAATCCGCATCAAGTAACCGCTGAACAAGTGGGGCTGGGCAATGTAGAAAATTATGGCTTCGCATCAGACAGCGAAGCAGTCGCGGGAACTTTAACGAGTAAATATATGCACCCGAAAAACGTTGCGGAAGCGATTAAAGGTCAAGCTGTGACACAAACAGGTGATCAAGAGATTGCTGGGGTGAAGAATTTTGTAACTATGCCAACCGTCAATGGTTTGCCTTTGGAATCCTCTAGAATGGCCATTTATGAAGCTAGTGGAGTCGGTGAAGTCGAGGCAAAATATCAGGCGGCCTTTAATAAGGATAATATGAAATTTGTATTAATTAGGGTAGGAAATCGTGTCGATGCATTTGTAAGATGTAATTTGAGTGATCCAACGAAATTGAATAATAATTTGGTTAAAGTGTTTACTGTTCCAACAGGATATACATTATCGACGAAGATTACAAAGGGAATATGGAATTTGGCGTTAACTGCTATGCAATATACATTCCCTCAACCGAATTGTGCTGGTTTATATGAGATGGGAAATCAAGGAATTCTTTTTGGTGCTAACCGTGCTGGAAATATTTACCTACAAGGAAGTTGGTACACGGACGATCCGTTTCCGACAAAATAACAAGCTAGTTTAGGAGACTTTTTATGGAACGTTATCTCAACACAATAACAATGCTTTTAAGCATTTTCGGTGGGATTGTCGTACGTTTATTAGGTGGATTAGATCAATTGTTGGATGTCTTCCTCTTTTTAATTATTGTCGATTTCATCACAGGTTGGATTAAGGCAATCGCCACAAAAGAATTGTCCAGTCGGATTGGTATGCTCGGAATTGCGAAAAAAGTGACGATGTTATTTGTGGTTGCTGTAGCGGTTCGTGTTGAAAAAGTTGTGGGGAACAATTTGCCAATTCGGGAAATGGTTCTGATTTTTTACATTGCGAACGAAGGACTTTCTTTTTTTGAAAACATTGCGACCTTTATTCCTATGCCGAAAAAGTTAAAAGAGTTATTTATTCAGTTAAAAAATAAAGATGATTAAGTAGAAGTGGTCGGGACAAACGTAGAACTTTCGGCTGATTGCCGAAGAAATTACTTCTGTCCCGCCATTTATCTGCAGGTTTAAGCCGTGGAAGGGAAGTTATTTTGACTTTCCTTTCATGGCTTTTTTAAGAAAGGAGCATGCTATGTTTAAAAAATTAATGATTCAACTTGCTTTAGTGATTGGCTTAAGTTTAACGATTCCGATGACGGCTTGCGCTTACACCATCGAAGCGGATCCAATCAACTTTACTTATTTTCCCGGCTCTGCAAGCAATGAATTAATTGTTTTACATGAATCTGGAAACGAGCGGAACCTAGGACCACACAGTTTAGACAATGAAGTGGCCTATATGAAACGAAATTGGTC
Organism: Enterococcus sp. AZ120; assembly: GCF_050546165.1. Classification (NCBI taxonomy): domain Bacteria; kingdom Bacillati; phylum Bacillota; class Bacilli; order Lactobacillales; family Enterococcaceae; genus Enterococcus; species Enterococcus sp. AZ120. Next base: position 1,067,757 of record NZ_CP172950.1, read on the forward strand.
AAATGCTTATGTCTCATATTTTGTCGGATCTGGTGGACGAGTGAAACAATTAGCTCCTGCTGGCCAAATTCAATATGGCGCAGGTTCTTTAGCTAATCAAAAAGCCTATGCGCAAATCGAATTGGCTCGAACGAATAATGCGGCGACGTTTAAAAAAGATTATGCTGCCTATGTTAATTTGGCCCGTGATTTGGCTCAGAACATTGGTGCTGATTTTTCGCTGGACGATGGAACAGGTTATGGCATAGTCACTCATGATTGGATTACAAAAAATTGGTGGGGAGATCATACAGATCCTTATGGTTATTTAGCGCGTTGGGGGATTAGTAAAGCGCAGTTGGCACAAGATTTACAAACGGGCGTTTCTGAAACAGGTGAGACTGTCATTATTCAGCCAGGTAAACCTAATGCGCCAAAATATCAAGTAGGACAAGCAATTCGTTTCACTTCAATCTATCCAACACCAGATGCTTTAATCAATGAACATCTATCAGCAGAGGCACTTTGGACACAAGTAGGAACAATTACAGCGAAATTACCCGACCGACAAAACCTTTACCGTATTGAAAATAGCGGACATTTGTTAGGCTATGTGAACGATGGCGACATTGCTGAACTTTGGCGCCCGCAAACGAAGAAATCATTTCTAATTGGTGTGGACGAAGGCATTGTTTTAAGAGCGGGCCAACCTAGTCTGTCAGCACCCATTTATGGTATCTGGCCCAAAAATACTCGCTTTTATTACGATGCGTTTTATATTGCAGATGGGTATGTTTTTATTGGTGGAACAGATACAACAGGCGCGAGAATTTATTTGCCAATCGGACCAAACGATGGCAACGCACAGAATACATGGGGATCATTTACTAGCTAAAAAAAGCCACAAACTCTGATAAAAGCAGAGTTTGTGGCTTTTTTTGCATTTAACAGAGATTTTGCCAAAGGGAATAAGCAACGGAGACTGCGAAGCTAGGTACTTTTATGCTATAATGACAAAGTTAGTATTATCGGAACTGGAGGAACTATAATGGACGGCATTTTACCGTTATGGAAAGAACGTGGCATGACAAGTCATGACTGCGTATTTAAATTGAGAAAAATTTTACATACCAAAAAAATTGGTCATGGTGGTACGCTAGATCCAGATGTCGAAGGGGTCTTACCCATCTGCGTTGGCAAAGGAACGAAAGTGATCGAATACATGGTAGATTCTGGCAAAACCTATGAAGGTGAAATTACACTTGGATTTGCTACGACAACCGAAGATGTTAGTGGCGAAATTGTTGAAAAAAAACCAGTTACAACACCTCTATCAACTGAACAAATTGATCAAGCAATGGCCGAAATGACAGGTGAAATCACACAAATCCCACCGATGTTTTCTGCGGTGAAAGTCAATGGTAAACGTTTATATGAATATGCCCGGAACGGGGAAGAAGTTGAACGGCCCCAACGAAAAGCTACGATTTATTCATTTGAACGTACTAGTGAACCAATTTTTAATGAATCTGCTCAAACACAAAGTTGGCGGTTTAAAGTGGTCTGTGGCAAAGGAACCTATGTGCGGACACTATCCGTGGATACTGGCAAAAAATTAGGCTATCCTGCCCATATGTCGGATTTAACGAGAACGGCAAGTGGCGGTTTGCAAGCTGCGCAATGCTTAACGTTAGAAGAAGTAGCCAAACAAATGGCTGCTGAAACAATCGATCAATGCCTGTTGCCCATTGAGACAGCAGTAGAACAATTCCCACGAATTGATTTATCAGATGAATTGTATCAAAAAGTAAAAAATGGCATGCGTTTGCACAAAAAAGAATTAGGAATAAAGGCAATGCCAGAATCCTTAGTTGCCTTATTTTACCAAAATCAAGTGGTTAGTTTATACATGCCACACCCAACGCATGATAAATTATTGAAACCAAGTAAAGTTCTACGGAATAATTAAATAAAAAAGAAGGAAGTTTTTGCACATGCAAGTTATTCAACTACATCATCCCTATGAACCCAATCAAATTCCTAATGAAGAAGTCGTGATGGTCCTAGGCTTCTTTGACGGTGTTCACAAAGGCCACCAAAAAGTAATTGAAACAGGTAAAAAGATTGCTGAGGAAAAAGGCTTGAAGTTAGCTGTGATGACCTTCAACCAACACCCATCAATCGTTTTTCAAAAAGTTTTACCAGAAAATATGAAATATTTAACTAGCTTGGAACAAAAAGAACGCCTAATGGCCAACTTGGGCGTTGATATTTTATATATTGTCGAATTTACTTCAGCGTTTGCTCAATTAAAACCGCAAGATTTTGTCGATCAGTATATCGTTAATTTAAATAGTGCAGTGGCAGTCTCTGGGTTTGATTATACGTATGGTCCTAAAGAAATCGCTGGAGTCAAACAGTTACCAACTTATGCGCAAGGCCGTTTTGAAGTGGTGACAGTACCAAAAGAAGAAATGACTGGTGCCAAAATTAGCTCAACAAGAATTCGCGAAAAAATGGAAGCCGGCGAAATGGAGGAGGTCACGGAGTTGTTAGGATATATTTATGAAACAGAAGGAACAGTTGTCCATGGCGATGCTCGTGGCCGTTTATTGGGTTTCCCGACCGCTAATGTCAAAGTAAAAAGCACCGTGCGCTTACCAAGAATTGGCGTCTATGCTGTGCAAATCGAAGTCGGTGGCAAATGGTATGTCGGCATGGGCTCAATTGGTCATAATGACACCTTTGGAGAAGGACGCGATTTAACCGTGGAAGTCTATATTTTGGACTTCCATCAAGACATCTATGGTGAGCAAGTGGTGGTTCGTTGGAATCATTATTTACGTGACCAAGTGAAATTCAATGGGGCTGAAGCCTTGATCGACCAATTAAAACAAGATGAACGAGATACGGCTGACTATTTCCAACAATCTGAGGACAAATAATGAAGATTCGTCAAGAAAAACCTGCAGAGTATCAAGCTGTAGAGCGTTTAACGTATCAAGCGTTCAAGGAATTAAACTTGACCGAAAACTGGCGTCCCACAGAGCATTTTATCGTGCATTTATTAAGAGAAAGTGCCGACTTTATTCCGGAGTTGTCCTTAGTTTCAGAAACTGATCAAGGAAAATTAACGGGTCATATTATGTCTTCAAAAGCCAAACTACGATTACCTGATCATACAGAAAAGGCTGTTTTGACCGTTGGGCCGCTAAGTGTCCATCCAGAAGCACAGAACACGGGCGTAGGCTCAGCGTTAATTAAGCATTCTGTTCAGAAGGCCAAAGAATTAGGCATCGGCGGATTGATTATCCTGGGCCATCCAACTTACTATACGAAGTTCGGTTTTGTTCCAGCGACTACTTTTCAGATTACGTTACCGGAAAAAGAAACATCAGAAGCATTATTGGCTTTGGAATTACTGCCAGGTTATTTTGGCACAAGTGGTGGGGAGTGGCATTTTTCAACATGCTTTGCTTATCCAGAAACACACCCTGCAGAATTAGAAGCCTTTGAAGCAGAACTCGGAATAAATGAATAAAGAATAATAAGACGCGACAACTACTAGTTAAGTACTGGTGGTTGTCGCGTCTTTACTACTTTTTATTACAAAGTAGTTGACAGAACCGGTACTCAGTATTATTATGTAGTGGTACATAGTACTAAAGAGTAGTTTAGGGAGGAAAAGCAGTGAAGCAGACAGAGTTGCTAAAAGGCATTTTAGAAGGTTTAGTTTTAGCCATCATCCAAAGGAAAGAAACATATGGTTATGAAATTACAAAAATTTTAAATGACCAAGGGTTTACTGAAATTGTTGAAGGAACCGTTTATACGATTTTACTGCGTTTAGAAAAAAATCAATGGGTTATAGCTGAAAAAAAGCCTTCAGAAAAAGGACCAATGCGGAAGTTCTATCGCTTAACCTCATCAGGAGAAGCAGAACTCGCTGATTTTTGGCAGCGGTGGACGTTGCTTTCAAAACAAGTAAACAAGATGAAAAAAATGGAGGGATAGAGCATGTCAGATTTTAAAGCGTTGATCAAAAAAGTTGTGGGGGATAAAAAAGAGTACAAAGAATATAAACGACGGATTGCAGCATTACCAGCAGAGTATCGACAAGTATTTCAAGAAATTGAAAAATATGCATGGCATTTTTCAGATCATAGCGGAGCCAATATGTTCAATGCGTTGACTGATTTACTTGATTTGTTTGAAGAAGGAGCTGCTAACGGAACACCTATCAAAAATATTACGGGAGAAAAAGTAGGCGATTTTGCTGAAACAATTGTCAATGAAGTCGCTGGCAAATGGACTGATAAACAGAAAGAAAAACTGAATCATCAATTTTCTAAACAATAGTCAAAACAAAAAAGGAGAATGAACATGGTTGAAAATTTTTTTAAAGAAGGAAAGTTGCTGGTTATTCCCAAGAAAAATGCGAAAAAAGTCCAAGTGTTTCAACGTGTGGCCAACCAATTTGAATTTGGGAAAGAATATACGGAAAAAGAAGTCAATCAGCGACTTAGAGAAATCTATGAAGATTATGCACTTTTGAGACGGTATTTAGTAGATTATCAGTATTTAGAAAGAGATAAGTTTGGAAAAATTTATCAGAAATGTGAGCAACACACAAAAATTATATAAATGGCTTTTTTTAAAAGTAGCGAAACTAGGTGAAATGAACCAAGTCTAGCTACTTTTTGTTATGTAAGCTTAGTAATAGTTCTATAAAAAACTCTCTATTTGTTTTCTAACTCAGACTGGTAAGATTGATTTAATTAGAAAAAGATAGAGGTGAGAGAATGAATCTACGTACTTTAGGTCTAACAAAAATTCTTTTGACCTTTATTATATTAAGTATTATTGGCGCGTTAATGATTTATAGCGCCAGTAGCTATGACTTGCTGATGCAAGGCGTGAAGCCCACTGCTGTGTTTATTAAACAAGGTATTATTATGTGTCTCAGCTGGGTGCTAATGTTCGTGATCTACAAAGTTCGACTAGAAGTGTTATTTAATAAAAAAATTGCGATTGGACTGCTTTTAGTTTCGGTACTATTACTGTTAATGGTTCGACTACCTTTTTTTGGTGTAGCAGCGAATGGCGCACAACGTTGGATTTCTCTCTTTGGAATCCAATTTCAGCCATCAGAGCTTTGTAATTTTGCGATTATTTATTACTTGAGTTGTTATTTAGGTGAAAAAGAAAATGGCTTGACAACGAAGCAGTTAAGGAAACAATGGCTGTTTGTTTTGGTCGTTGCATTTTTAGTTTTGATCCAACCCAAAGTTGGCGGGGCTATTCTTATTTTAGTTATTGGCAGTGTCTTGATTTTCTCAGCAAGTATCCATGCAAAATTTAGTGTAATTGCTGCGGGGATTGTCGTTGCTAGCGCGGCGCTTCTTTCTAAAATAATTATTTTTCTAGGCGATCACCAGTACTTACCACATTTTTTTGCGCATGTGTATGACCGCTTAGTTGTTTTGAAAAATCCGTTTTTATCCTTTCATGATCGCGGATTTCAGCCTTCAATGGCCTATTTAGCAATGTATAATGGTGGATTTTGGGGCACTGGACTAGCCAATGGTATGGTAAAAAAAGGTGGCTTGCCAGAAGGTCAAACCGATTTTATCTTTGCGGTGATTGTGGAAGAACTTGGTTTGATTGGCGGCTTACTATTGCTATTTCTTTTGTTATTTTTAGCGGCCTCGATTTTGCGGAGTAGTTGTGTAATAAAGAATCATTGTTACGGCTTGTTTTTGTTAGGGGTCGGGACCTTGATTTTAGCTCAAACGGCGATTAACATTGGTGGCGTTTTGGGTTTGATTCCAATGACGGGAATTCCTTTACCGTTTGTTAGTTACGGTGGGACAAGTTATTTAATCTTTTCAGTGGCATTAGGAATCGTCATTAAAATTATTGCAAACGAAAGGCGGCAGTTAAATGGTCAATACAAAAAAATTCAACTTACATCTTAATTATGATTTATTATTGCCCATTTTTTTACTCACACTTTTATCTTCTGGTGTGCAATATTGGATTGCCGTTAATGAAGGAAAAGATGGAACTGTGCCAGCATTAAAACAACTTTTCTTTATTTTTGTTGGCTATGCAGGCATGTTTTTAGCTAGTCGGCTGTCACAGAAATTTATTTGGAAAGTAGCTCCTTTTTTCTATGGGTTTTCATTAATCTTAATGAGTGCTTTGTATTTTTCCTATGACAAAGGAATGTATTTATTGACGGGCACAAAGCGCTGGTTAGATTTAGGGTTTATTAAATTTCAGCCATCAGAAATTGCGAAAATTGCGTTTATTTTAATGTTGGCAAAAATTATTGTCCAACATGAGCAACAAGACTGGTCTGATAAATGGCGTTCAGACAAGCAACTTCTAAAAAAAATCGTTGCGGTTAGTGTCCCTGTTTTTTTCTTGATGGCGGTACAAAAAGATTTTGGGACATCCCTTGTTTTCGTAACGATTATTTTATCTCTTTTAGTTATTTCAGGAATTGATCGCAAAATTTTAATCATTATTTTCAGTGCTTTAGCAACGTTAGGCGTGGTCTTGATTCTGTTAGTCTTTACAGAGTGGGGGCACAAAGTACTCTTCTTTTTACATTTTAAACAATATCAATTGGATCGAATTTTAGCATGGATTCATCCCTATGATTATGTCGATAAAATCTCCTATCAACAAGTACAAGGCTTATTGGCAATTGGTTCGGGTGGTTTATTTGGCAAGGGTGTGCATGGGATTGAAGTGTATGTTCCTGTTCGTGAGTCTGATATGGTTTTTACTTTTATCGGGGAAGCCTGGGGCTTTGTGGGCAGTGCCACTGTTGTTTTTCTCTATTTTTACTTGTTTTATCAAGTTTTAGTAGCTGGCTTGCGGAGCAATTCGCGTTTCTGTATGTACATCTGTGTCGCCCTCATTTTTTCGCTGGTCTTTCAAACGGTGGAGAATATCGGTGCGGTGATTGGACTGTTGCCGTTAAAAGGTATTCCGCTTCCGTTTTTAAGTCAAGGAGGCACTTCGTTAGTGATGGCTATCACTTCTTTAGGATTTGTCAAAGGAAGAGAAGCCGCTACCTGAAAACACAAATAAAAACCAAGACTGGAACTCGCTTGCCGACAAGCTCTAGTCTTGGTTTTTACTATTGAAATTGTTTTTGGCATTCAGCCAAAAGTTGTTGAAGTTGTCGACTCATGTAACGTTCTTTTAAATAATAAACTGCCATGTTCCGTTTAGGTAGTTCTTGGTAAGTTAGTGTATGAATCGAATTGTCTAAAAGTTGAATATTTGTGTATTCGGGGACAATAGCGAAACTATCGGAATGAGACACCAAGTGAGTAATAAGTGAAAGAGTATCCACTTGAATGACTTTCTCTGGAGAAAAATTAGAAAACGTAGTATCTAGCCAATTGGTTAATTTGTTTTGCTCGGAAAATTCGGTATTTAAACGGACGAAGGGGTACATTGTTAGTTCTTTTAAAATTTCTTCCGTCGTAGCTTTGGCCAAAGCTGGATGATCGTTTCTTAAAATGAATTGATAATTTGCTGTAAATAAATCAATTTTACCAATATGTTCAGGTAATGGTAAGTCAGCAAAGGAAATACCAAAATCTGCATCCATTGTTTCCAAGGATTGAAGAATATTTTCTGTAATAATAGTGTGGACTTGTAAGTTGGATGAACGATCCGTTAATGTTGTCATTAGTAAGTCATTCAATTTATATTCTAAATCACAGAGATAAGTGGCTACATAAATATGGTTGGAAGAATGATTAATTTCTTTTAGCTCTTCTTCAATTGAGACCAACTCATTGGTGATGCGCCAACAATATTTTTCTAAAATTAATCCAGCTGGTGTTAAGGTGGTAGTTTGGCCTTGGCGATTAAAAAGTTCCGCGCCTAACGTTGCTTCAAGAATTTTTATTTGCTTACTTAATGCAGCTTGAGAAATTGCTAAATTTTCGGCTGCTTTAGTAAATTGTTTCACTTTGCATAACTCTAAAAAATAATGTAAACGAAATAGTTCCATGGGAATTCCTCCTTTTTCTATTCCTAGAATAAATAACGTAATTGTTCGAATAAATAACGGTGTGCTTCACAATGTCCGTGATGATTATTCTGAACTAAATAGATGGCTCGTTCTGGACTATCTTCCAGAGGAATACCAACTAAGTTACGTCTGTTTAGTTCATCAGTGAGTGAATAGGGAAGGATGCTACAGGCTTTTTCTCGTTGGACCATATCTAAGACTAAATGAAGAGAAGGGAGTTCGATGACGATTTGCCGATTTTCCCAATTGATTTTACGTTCCCAACGTTTAAACACTTTTTTTTCATATACTTGATCGGAATATGCAGCAAAAGGTAAAGAACGAATTTCGTCAATCGTCACGCTATCGGCATGGGCTAAAGGATGATTTTTATTGACACAAAGGAGATAGCTTTCTGTATAAATTAATTCTTTCTCTAATGGAATCGAGGTATCCAAAAATATCCCAATCCCAATGTCAATTAAATCTGTTTCCAAGGCTGTTTCAAGATCGTAATAATACTTAAAATCAATACTTACATACGGATAGGATTGATTAAATAACAACAAGACTTCTCCAAATGCTTTATCTATATCAATTAAGTTTGTTCCAATCCGAATGGTCGTTGTCGATCCTTGGGTCACTAATTCATTAATCTCTTCTTGCGCTTCCTTAATGAGTGCAAAAATCATTTCTGTTCGCTTGGCGACGACTTCGCCTGCTGGAGAAAGCCGACAATGTTTCTTGTCTCTTAAAATTAATGAAGCACCTAATTCACGTTCCAACTCCTTGAGCTGGGTACTTAAATAAGGTTGACTCGTATGGAGCTTTTGAGAAGCTAAAGTAAAACTCGCATACTTTGAAACTGCCATAAAATATTCTAGTTGTTGTAATTTCATTTTCCTCACCGCCGTTTCTTTAACTATACAAAAAATAGCAGAAGAAAAGCTTCTCGACAAGGCTATCTGACGGTCTTTAGATTAATTTAACCAGTTATGATTCTATGAATAAATACGAATCATACCAGAAAACCATAGTAAATAAGCGGATTATTTTTCTTTTTGTTACTGAATGGACAAAAAGTTATCTGCTAAAAACTTTTTCTATATCGTTATTTTTTCAAGGAAGAATTATACTTGCTGTTGTAATTAAATAAGATTTGTTAGGTGAGGCTCCTATACAAACATAGGCTACTGCCCAAAAATGTCGAGAGACGCCAATGGGTAGAACAGGAACTGTCGAATGAAGGCTTTTCTTAAGGTAGCTAAAAGCAATCGCTTTTTACGTTGTATAGTGCTAAAGCTCAACGATAAGAACGATTATTCTTTGACACGTTGAGTTTTCAGCGTGTCTTTTTTTGTGGAAAGGGTGAGGAAAATGGAAGATGAACCGATCGTCAATTCAAGTCAACAACAGATAAATGAGGTGAAAGAAAATGGAAAAGAAAATGCGTCACTTGGGCCATGACTATAGTTACAAAAAGTTTGCCCATTCAGAAGTAGAAAAAGTTTTACAACGTTTCGGCTCAACTTGGGATGGCATTAAACACCAAGATATTGAAGAATTACAAGAACGTTATGGCCGCAACAAAATTATGAATGAAAAAAAAGCTTCACGGCTGCGACTTTTTATAAAATCGTATATCACGCCGTTTACTTTGGTGTTATTAGCACTAGCCACAATTTCATTTTTTACAGAATATGTCTATGCTGCGCCAGAGGAAAAAGATGTTACTGGCGTGTTAATTATGTTAGCAATGGTCATCTTAAGCGGCACGATGAGTTTTGTCCAATCAGTCAAATCAAGCAATGCAGTTGAAAAATTACAAAATATGATTAAAGTTACAGCGACAGTCATTCGTGACAAGAAGCAAATGGAAATTCCTATTGAGGAAGTTGTGTGTGGCGACTTAGTCCAACTATCCGCTGGCGATATGATTCCAGCCGATTTACGTTTAATCCAATCTAAGGACTTATTTGTTTCCCAATCATCCTTGACTGGAGAGAGTTTTCCCATTGAAAAACACGCGACTCATCAAAAAGATAGTGATCAAATTGATACAGAATACGACAATCTTTTGTTTTTAGGAACAAATGTCATTAGTGGCACTGGTTTGGGCATTGTCATTAAAGTTGGTAATCAAACTTTATTCGGACGGATGGCTTCTGATAACGGAGAAGAGCAGCAGCAGACAAGTTTTGAAACAGGAATTAATAAAACAACGTGGGTGCTGATTCGCTTTATGTTGGTCATTACGCCAACTGTTTTTCTAATTAATGGGTTAACAAAAGGCGATTGGGTGGAAGCGTTAATGTTTGCGATTGCCACAGCTGTCGGCTTGACACCAGAAATGTTACCTATGATTGTAACAACCAATTTAGTCAAAGGTTCTCGAGAAATGGCTAAAGAAGGCACGATTATGAAAAATGTCAATGCCATTCAAAATTTTGGCGGGATGGATGTACTTTGTACGGATAAAACAGGTACCTTAACACAAGATAAAGTAATTTTAGAATACCACTATAATATTGGGTGCCAAGAAGATCAAAAAGTCTTGGATTTAGCATTTCTAAACAGTTATTTTCAAACAGGTTTGCGTAATTTAATGGATAACGCCGTTATTCAAGCGGCGACACAAGAAAGTGATATACAATCAGATGATTTTTATAAAGTAGATGAAATTCCTTTCGATTTCAATCGACGTCGAATGAGCGTGATTATCAAAGAGTTTAAAACGCGAGAAACACGCTTAATTACCAAAGGTGCGGTTGAAGAAATGCTCTTGGTCTGCACACAGGTACTTTTAGATGGCGAAATTGTGCCCTTAACAGAGACGCTGCGTCAAAAAATTACCAAAGACGTTGAAGCTTTAAATCGAGATGGTTTGCGCGTTCTAGCAATTGCCGATAAAAAAGTCGAAACGGCTGAATGGGAGTATACAACTAAAGATGAATCAGAGTTGATTTTACAAGGTTATCTTGCCTTCTTGGATCCGCCAAAAGAAACAGCAGCGGCAGCTATTCACGCCTTGCATCAACATAATGTAGCTGTGAAAGTATTAACGGGGGACAATCAGTATGTGACACATTCTGTTTGTAAAGAAGTTGGTCTGGCTGGCGAAAAAATTATTACAGGAAATGAACTTCAACAATTAAACCAAGAAGAATTAAGAAAAACCGTTCAAGCGTATAATATTTTCGCCAAAATTACGCCTGACCAAAAAGTTCGTATTGTAAATGCGTTAACTGAAAATGGTCAAACTGTTGGCTTTTTAGGTGATGGAATAAATGATGCTGGAGCAATGCGTGCTGCTGATGTAGGAATCTCTGTTGATACAGCTGTCGATGTGGCGAAAGAATCGGCGGATGTAATTTTATTGAGAAAAGATTTAATGGTTTTGGAAAAAGGAATTTTATCTGGACGGCGCGTGTTTACGAACACGATGAAGTACGTCAAATTAACAGCAAGTTCTAATTTTGGCAATGTTTTTTCCGTGATCCCAGCAAGTATCTTTTTACCATTTTTACCGATTGCTCCGATTCAATCGCTATTATTAAATCTAATTTACGATACTTCGTGTATGTCAGTTCCTTGGGACAAAGTAGATGAAGAATACGTAGAAAAACCAAAAAAATGGGAACCAAAATCAATTGGTAATTTTATGCGTTGGTTTGGTCCAACGAGTTCTATTTTTGATATTGTTACCTATTTATTTATGTATTTCATTGTGTGTCCGGCTATCCTAGGTGGCTCATTCTTTGAATTAAATGGAGCAGATCAATTGCTCTTTATCGGTATTTTCCATGCAGGATGGTTCATTGAGTCCTTATGGTCCCAAATGCTCGTCTTGCATTTCCTACGAACAGAAAAAATGCCTTTCCTTCAAAGTAGTGCTTCTGGAATTATGACGTTAGTCACTACAGCAGGGATTGTTCTCGGAACTGTTTTACCCTTTACCGCTTTCGGTGCAGAACTAGGATTTGTCGGTTTATCACCAAGCTATTTCTTGTATTTAATCCCGACAATTGTTGCTTATTTAGCACTGGTTGCGTTCATTAAAGTTTTATACGTCAAACGTTACGGTCAATTACTGTAACTGATTTGTACTATTATATATAGAAAAATTTTTTTACTTTTCTTTCAAGGTTGAGGAGGTGTCGGTTTTTATGACAGCTCCTCGTTGTTGTTTAAAGTAACTGTGCGAATTTTTTTATGGATTTATTTGTCATTTACAGTTAGTATGGCTAGTAGAGACTTTCCAAAAAGAACGAGCTTTTTGGTAATAAGGAGATAAAACGAGCTAATGACAAAAACAAACCAACTTTCAACTTCAACGCCGATGTTCGATCGGTCGGCCTATATTCATATTCCATTTTGTGAGCATATTTGTTATTATTGCGATTTTAACAAGGTCTTTTTAGAAGGACAACCAGTTGATGAATATATTCAGAGTTTATTAAAAGAAATTCAACTTACGCAAGCATTGTATCCAGAACAAGAAATGAAAACCATCTATATTGGCGGAGGCACGCCAACTTCATTATCAGCGAAACAGTTAGATGTGCTACTAAAAGGGGTTCGCGAACAGCTAACGTTTGATGACCGAAATGAATTTACGGTGGAAGCAAACCCTGGTGATTTAACCCAAGAAAAATTACAAGTCATGAAAAACTATGGCGTCAATCGTCTTTCGATGGGCGTTCAGACATTTGATGATCGCTTGCTCAAAAAAATCGGTCGCAAGCACACCGCCGCAGATGTTTATGAAACAATGAAATTTTTAGAGAAAGAAAATTTTACCAATGTCAGTATTGACTTAATCTATGCTTTACCTGGACAAACATTGGAAAGTTTTCGCGATACTTTGACAAGAGCCTTAGCATTGGACTTGCCGCACTATTCGCTTTATTCATTAATTCTTGAAAATAAAACAATGTTCATGAACTGGGTTCGTCAAGGACGGTTACAGCTGCCTGAAGAAGAAATCGAAGCACAGATGTTTGACGAAACGATTGAAGCAATGGAGAAAAAAGGACGTCACCAATATGAAGTCAGTAATTTTGCTTTAACAGGAAAAGAAAGCCAGCATAATCTGGCTTATTGGAATAATGACCACTACTATGGATTTGGCGCAGGTGCCAGCGGCTATCTTGGGCAAACTCGTTACAAAAATCACGGTCCAATCCAACATTATTTGAAACCCTTGCGAGAAAATCAATTGCCAATTGTGGAGACTGAAGAATTAACTCGTCTAAATCAAATAGAAGAAGAGCTATTTTTAGGCTTACGTAAAAAAGTAGGCATTTCTAAACAAAAATTCCAACAAAAATTTCAGGAACCAATTGAAGCAATTTATGGAGAGGTCATTCAACGCTTAATCAAAGAAGAATTATTAATTGAAGAAGCAGATATCTTACGTTTAACGAAAAAAGGACTATTTGTGGGGAATAATGTTTTTGAAGCATTTTTGTTAAGTGAAAAAGAGTAAAAAAATAAAAAAATCATCGAAGTGTGACCAAGCATTTCGATGATTTTTTTATTACAAAAGTTGGTATTGATGGTTTTTGAAGGTGGTTTGCAGCGATTAGCACTCTTGCGTTAAGAGTGCTAAAAAGTTGCGTATTTCCCTTGACAAAAAGGTAAGGACTTGTTATATTAGTATATGTAGTTAGCACTTAGATGTTAAGAGTGCTAATGAAGGGTGGTAATAACGATGATTACAGAAAGACAACAAAATATCTTGAGACTTATCATCCAAAATTACACGAACACGGGCTTACCTGTCGGTTCTAAGAAATTGATGGAGGATGGCATTGCCTCTAGTTCTGCCACAATTCGTAATGATATGAAAGCATTAGAAGAATACGGCTTATTAGCTAAGACTCATTCTTCTTCAGGGCGAATTCCCTCAATGGCTGGTTATCGTTACTACGTGGATCATCTTTTACAACCAACACAAGTAGAAGAGAACGAACTTAGAAGAATCCGTCAATCTTTTGGAAAAGAATTTCATGAGATTAATGATATTATTCGACAATCAGCTGAAATTCTATCAGAATTGACAAGTTATACTGCTTTTTCATTAGGACCTGAAGTGAAAGAACGGAAATTAACCGGCTTTCGAATGGTTCCTTTGAATGATCGGCAAGTCCTTGCTATTATAGTGACAGATAAAGGCAATGTTGAAAACCAAGTATTTGCCATTCCTGCCGCTGTTTCTAGCCAAGATCTTGAAAAAATGACACAAATCATCAATGATAAGTTGGTTGGACAACCTTTGTTGACCGTTTATCATCGTTTGCGGACGGAGATTCCGATGATTTTACATCGCTATTTCCAAACGCCAGAAGGAATGATGAACTTATTCGATGAGATGTTAGGACATGCCTTTGAAGAAAAAGTCTTTGTCGGTGGTCGCATGAATTTGTTAGATTTTGGCATCAAACAAGATATTGAACAATTGAAATCTGTCTATTCCTTTATGCAAAATTCTGATGAGCTGACGCATTTATTAAATGGTTCTGCAACAACAGAAAATCCAATTGTTTTTCGTATCGGCTCAGAAATTGGCAACAATCTCTTAGAAGATATGAGCATGATCACTGCTACGTATGAAGTATCAGGACATGGCAAAGGAACAATTGCCCTGCTAGGACCAACCAGTATGCCGTATTCAAAAATATTCGGTTTGGTAGACACGTTTCGACATGAGCTAGCTTCACAACTAGGTGACTATTACCGTTTTTTAGGTAATTAAGCAAACCTTGTTAGGATAAGAAGTAGATGCATAAAGAGAAAGGAAGTTGCTGAAGTGAGTAAAAAAGAAGAGAAGCAAGAAGAATTACAAGAAGAAATGGAAGCTGTTGATGCTGCTGGCGTTTCTGAAGTAGAAGTTGAAGCAACAGAGATTGAAAATCTTAAAGCAGAGCTTTCCGAAATGGAAGACAAGTTCTTGCGGGCAAGAGCCGAAATTGCTAATATGAGCAATCGAAATAAAAACGAACGAGAATTATTAGTTCGTTACCGCTCACAAGATTTAGGTAAAAAGATTTTACCATCCATTGATAATTTAGAACGAGCAATGGCTATTGAAGTATCAGATGAACAAGGCGAAAGCTTGAAAAAAGGTATTTCGATGGTGCTAGAAAGTATTACTGTGGCTTTAAAAGAAGAAGGAATTGAAGAAATCCCAGCAATGGGTGAAACCTTTGACCCAAATTTACATCAAGCCGTTCAAACAGTCCCTGCTTCTGAAGAAACCCCAGCAGATACCATTGTTGAAGTTCTACAAAAAGGGTACAAATTACAAGATCGTGTGTTACGACCATCAATGGTCATTGTTGCACAATAACAAACGTTAATTAAAAATATATTATTATAGAAAACTAATACAGATTGGAGATATTCACTATGAGTAAAATTATTGGTATTGACTTAGGAACAACAAACTCAGCTGTCGCAGTGCTAGAAGGCGGCGAAGCGAAAATTATTGCAAACCCAGAAGGTAACCGCACAACTCCTTCGGTCGTTTCATTCAAAAACGGTGAAATTCAAGTGGGCGAAGTAGCAAAACGTCAAGCTGTTACAAATCCTAACACGATTTCATCTATTAAACGTCACATGGGTGAAGCTGGCTACAAAGTTGATGTTGAAGGGAAATCATATACACCACAAGAAGTTTCTGCAATGATCTTACAATATTTAAAAGGTTTTGCTGAAGACTATTTAGGTGAAAAAGTTGAAAAAGCAGTTATTACAGTTCCTGCATATTTCAACGATGCGCAACGTCAAGCAACAAAAGATGCTGGTAAAATTGCTGGTTTAGAAGTAGAACGGATCGTTAACGAACCAACAGCAGCAGCTTTAGCTTATGGCTTAGATAAAACAGACAAAGATGAAAAAATTCTTGTCTTTGACCTTGGTGGTGGTACATTCGACGTGTCAATCCTTGAATTAGGCGATGGCGTTTTCGATGTATTATCAACAGCCGGTGATAACAACCTAGGTGGGGATGACTTTGATAATAAGATCATTGACTACATGGTTGCAGAATTTAAAAAAGAAAATGGCATTGACTTAGCTAACGATAAAATGGCATTACAACGTTTGAAAGATGCTGCTGAAAAAGCGAAAAAAGACTTATCAGGTGTAACAAGCACACAAATCAGCTTGCCATTTATTACTGCTGGCGAAGCAGGACCATTGCACTTAGAAATGAACTTAACTCGTGCAAAATTTGATAAATTAACAAGTGATTTAGTTGAACGTACAAAAGTACCAGTACGTCAAGCCTTAAAAGATGCTGGATTAAATCCTTCTGAAATCGACGAAGTTATCCTAGTTGGTGGTTCAACACGTATTCCAGCTGTAGTTGAAGCTGTTCGCAAAGAAACAAACAAAGAACCAAACAAATCAGTTAACCCTGACGAAGTAGTAGCAATGGGTGCTGCAATCCAAGGTGGTGTAATCACTGGTGATGTTAAAGACGTTGTCTTATTAGACGTAACACCGTTGTCATTAGGGATTGAAACAATGGGTGGCGTATTTACAAAATTAATTGATCGTAACACTACGATTCCAACAAGTAAATCACAAGTCTTCTCAACTGCTGCTGACAATCAACCAGCTGTTGATATTCACGTTTTACAAGGTGAACGTCCAATGGCCGCTGATAATAAAACATTAGGTCGTTTCCAATTAACAGATATTCCTGCGGCTCCTCGTGGTGTGCCACAAATTGAAGTAAGCTTTGACATTGATAAAAACGGGATTGTAAATGTTCGTGCGAAAGACTTAGGCACTCAAAAAGAACAAACAATCACGATTAAATCTTCTTCAGGTTTATCTGATGATGAAATCGAACGTATGGTGAAAGATGCTGAAGCAAACGCTGAAGCAGATAAACAACGTAAAGAAGAAGTTGACTTACGTAACGATGCAGATGCTTTATTATTCACTGTTGATAAAACATTGAAAGAATTAGAAGGCAAAGTAGACGCTGAAGAAGTGAAAAAAGCAGAAGATGCGCGTGATGAATTAAAAGCAGCCATCGAAGCAAACGATATCGAACAAATGAAAGCAAAACGTGATTCATTGAATGAAATCGTCCAAAACTTAACAGTAAAACTTTACGAACAAGCTGCGCAACAACAAGCACAAGAAAATCCTGAAGCTGCCCAAGGTGGCGCTGATGATGTTGTCGATGCTGATTTTGAAGAAGTAAATGGTGATGACAAATAATCAATAACAATTGATTTTAGGGACTGGATCATTAGTACAATGACTAATGTCCCAGTCCCTTGTCTTTTGTGAGAAAATCAACCACAATCAAGTTAGCAAGAAACTATTTAGGTTTTGAAAGAACTGTGGTATGATTACAACGATGTTAAACAAGCTGAAAATACCTATTCACAGCTAGTAACACTGATTCAAGGTGTGACAGATAATCCAACCAGAGAGACCGAAAGCAATCGATGAATTTGGCTGGTTCTAAACACATTGTAAAGTTTGAAGAAAGTTGGAGGGAAGTCAATGGCGACGAAACGAGATTATTATGAAGTGCTAGGATTAGCAAAAGGTGCTTCAGATGATGAAATTAAAAAAGCATACCGCAAACTTTCCAAAAAGTACCATCCAGATATTAACAAAGAAGCCGATGCGGAAGAAAAATTTAAAGAAGTTTCTGAAGCGTATGAAGTATTAAGTGATCCACAGAAAAAAGCGGCCTATGACCAATATGGCCATGCAGGAACTGATCCTAATTACGGTGGCGGCGCTGGTGGCTTTGGCGGTTTCGGTGGCGGCGGATTTAGCAGTAGTGGTTTTGGTGGATTCGAAGATATTTTCGATTCATTCTTTGGTGGCGGCGGTGGCCGTTCTGTTGATCCAAATGCACCAAGACAAGGCGCCGATTTACAATATACAATTCAATTGAAATTTGAAGAAGCTATTTTCGGTGTCGAAAAAGAGATTAAGTACAATCGAGAAGATACTTGTGCAACCTGTGGCGGTAATGGCGCCAAACCAGGCACACACCCAGAAACTTGTCATAAATGTCATGGCTCTGGAACAATCAATGTTGAACGTCAAACGCCATTAGGTCGTATGATGAGTCGTCAAACTTGTGATGTGTGTCATGGCACAGGGAAAGAAATTAAAGAACCATGTCCAACTTGTCATGGCACAGGTCATGAGAAAAAAGCACATACTGTCAAAGTAAATGTGCCTGCTGGAGTAGAAGACGGCCAACAAATGCGCTTAGCTAACCAAGGAGAAGCGGGTACCAATGGTGGACCATATGGTGATTTATATGTAGTCTTTCGTGTTGAAGATAGTGATATTTTCGATCGAGATGGCGCAGAAATCTACTATGATTTACCAGTAAGTTTTGTCCAAGCGGCTCTAGGGGACGAAGTAACTGTCCCAACTGTTCATGGTGACGTGAAATTAAAAATTCCGGCTGGAACACAAACTGGCACAAACTTCCGCTTAAGAGGCAAAGGTGCGCCACGTTTACGTGGTGGGGGCAATGGTGATCAACACGTGAAAGTGAAATTAATAACACCAAAAAATCTTAATGAAGAACAAAAGGATGCCCTACGAGCTTTTGCAAAAGCTGGCGGACAAAATGTAACTGAACAACAAGAAGAAGGCTTCTTTGATAAAATGAAAGATGCGTTTGGCGGTAAGAAGAAAAAATAAACCAAACGAGTCAGAGACAAAAGCAGTTAGCTCCAAGTGTTCATCACTCTCGAAGGCTAAATTGCAACGAGTAATTGTAGGTGCTGCTTTTGTTCAACTGATTATTTTAAGATTTAGAGAGTGGGACATAAGTCGTTTTGACTTATGTCCTATTTTCGTTTTTTATTTCCAAACATTTTACGAGAATATTTTAAAATTTAGCGTATACTTAATATAAGCAAGTTAGGAGGGCTTATTTATGAAACCATATGTTTATGTAATCAGTGATATTCATGGACAAGCAGATTTGTTTGATGCCTTACTCACAGACTATGATCCAGTCGAGCATCAGCTAGTTTTAATTGGTGATTTAAACGACCGTGGTCCACATTCTAAAGCCTGTTTTCTCAAAGGAAAAGAACTTGTCGAGCAACACGGCGCTGTTTATTTACGAGGCAATCATGAAGAATATTTTTTGCAGTTTCTTCAAAATCCAGAGGACTGGTTTGTAGGATATGTTCGCAATGGTGGCAAGGAAACAATTGAAAGTCTCTTGCATCCAGGAGCTACTGCAGAATACTCACCAACAGAAATGGCCTTAATGATCCGTAGTCGCTATCCAGAGTTAATTGATTTTTTAACAAAACGACCACTTTATTTTGAATGGCAGCATTACTTATTTGTGCATGCT
Source organism: Enterococcus sp. AZ120 (assembly GCF_050546165.1). NCBI lineage: Bacteria > Bacillati > Bacillota > Bacilli > Lactobacillales > Enterococcaceae > Enterococcus > Enterococcus sp. AZ120. Next base: position 1,087,148 of record NZ_CP172950.1, read on the forward strand.
GGGGTTGATTTAACGATGGAAGATTGGCGGCAAACAGCACCTAAGGATTTTTTGTGGATTCGCGAACCCTTTCATCAAGGGAAAAATAATACAGGCAAGACCATTGTTTTTGGTCATACCATTACTCCGATGTTACATGGTGATATGCAGACCACGGACCTTTGGCAAAGTGATGGAAAAATTGGGATAGATGGTGGTGCTATTTTTGGTGGCTCTGTGCATGGTGTGATTTTTAATGAAAAAGGCATTGTCCAAGATATCGAATATCAAAAACGCACCCCTGCGTGGCAACCAGAATTTTGATTCCTTAATCGTATGAATCAGTTACCTCACTTCTATATTTAGAAGCAAAAATATGCTAAAATAGATAAGTATGCATAAGAAAAGAGGTATCTAGTTAATGGCAGAAGCTTATAACGAAGAAGTAGTAGCGCTACTTCAAAAAGAATTGACAACGTATCGTTCAAAACAAATAACAACGGTTTTAACTTTATTAAATGAAGGAAATACAGTTCCTTTTATTGCCCGTTACCGGAAAGAAATGACTGGAAGTTTAGATGAAGTCCAAATCCGTGAAATAGAAGAACGTTATCATTATTTACAAAACTTGAAAAAGCGGAAAGAAGAAGTTCTCCGTTTAATTGAAGAGCAAGGAAAACTAACAAAAGAACTCAAAACAGATATTCAAAAAGCAGTAAAAATGCAACAAGTGGAAGATTTATATCGACCATATAAACAAAAACGTCGGACCAAAGCGACTATCGCGAAAGAAAAAGGGTTGGAACCATTAGCAGATTGGTTGCTCTCTTTACCTGAAAACGCGGATATCTTAGCTAAAGCGGCTACTTTTATTAATGAAGAAAAAGAAGTTGCAACCGCCGAGATAGCCTTGCAAGGTGCTCATGAAATTTTAGCAGAACGTATTAGCGATGAACCAAAATACCGAACATGGTTACGTGATTATATGGTTAAACATGCGCAATACGTTAGCGTAGTTAAGGACGAAGAAAAAGACGAAAAGCGGACCTATGAAATGTATTACGATTTTGCAGAACCAGTTAGCAAAATGGTGCCGCACCGTGTCTTAGCAACGAATCGTGGTGAAAAAGAAGACATTTTAAAGGTTTCCCTTGTCGCTGATGAAACAAAAATTAATGATTATTTCCAACGTCAACTAATCGGCAAACAAGCAACAAGTTTTGCTGCTCCATACATTGAGGCTGCTTATTTAGATAGCTATAAACGATTTATTGGACCAGCGATTGAACGGGAGATCCGCAATGAATTAACAGAAAAAGCTGATGAACAAGCGATTGCAATTTTCGGTGAAAATTTACGTAATTTATTATTACAGTCACCACTTAAAGGAAAAGTTGTTCTAGGATTTGACCCGGCTTATCGGACAGGTTGTAAATTAGCAGTTGTCGATGAAACGGGTAAAGTTTTAGCAATTCAAGTGATTTATCCACATAAACCAGCGACTGCTGCGAAACGTGAAGCCGCTGGTCCAGCCTTTAAAAAGATCATTGAAGACTATCAAGTGGACATGGTAGCTATTGGAAACGGAACGGCAAGTCGTGAATCTGAATTGTTTGTGGCAGAGCAATTAAAAGCGGTGAAACGGGACGTCTTTTACGTGATTGTTAATGAAGCAGGGGCTTCCGTTTACTCTGCGAGTGAAGTGGCTCGTAAAGAGTTTCCTGATTTACAAGTCGAAGAACGAAGTGCGGTCAGCATTGCACGTCGTTTGCAAGATCCGTTGGCAGAATTAGTAAAAATTGATCCCAAAGCAGTCGGGGTCGGTCAATATCAGCATGACGTATCGCAAAAACGTCTTGCCGAGCAATTGGATTTTGTTGTGGAAACTGCAGTAAACCAAGTTGGTGTCGATGTGAATACAGCGAGCGCTCAACTTTTACAACATATTTCTGGCTTAAATAAAACAACGGCGCAAAACTTAGTCACTTATCGTGATGAAAATGGTGTCTTTACAGCACGAAATCAAGTCAAAAAAGTACCTCGTTTAGGACCAAAAGCATTTGAACAAGCAATTGGCTTTTTACGAATTCCTAATGGCAAAAATGTGTTAGATAACACTGGCATTCACCCAGAAAGTTATCCAGTAGCACAAGCAATTTTAGAAAAAGCAGAGATTGCTTCTAAAGAATTAGGGACAGCAGAAGCTATCGAAAAATTGAAACAGTTACCAGTGAATCAATTAGCTACTGAGTTAGAAGTAGGTTCAGAAACACTCACGGATATTATTGCTAGTTTAATCCAACCAGGTCGTGATATGCGCGATGAGATGTCAGCACCACTTTTACGTAAAGACGTGTTGACGATGGAAGATTTGAAACCAGGAATGGAAATGCAAGGGACTGTTCGAAACGTAATTGACTTTGGTGCGTTTGTCGATATTGGTGTGAAGCAAGATGGCTTAGTCCACATTTCTAAGTTAAGTCCTAAATTTGTTAAGCACCCAACGGATGTTGTTGCGGTGGGGGATGTAGTCACAGTTTGGGTAGAAGATGTTGACTTGAAAAAGGGGCGTATTAGTTTAACCATGTTGCCTCGGGCTGATAGAAAAGAGTAACAATGAAAGAGTCTCAACCAGTCTTGATGACAGATCAAGCGCTTCAAACGCTAGTGGAAAAAATTTCAATCGTATTTTTTCAGAAACCTTTTCTGCATCAAGCTACATTTAATCGGCGGTTAAAAACTACGGGCGGTCGCTATCATTTAGCTTCGCATCACCTGGATTTTAATCCAACTGTCTTTTTAAAGTATGGACAAGAGGAACTGGAAAAAGTCATTAAGCATGAGTTATGTCACTATCATTTACATTTAGCTGGCAAAGGCTATCAGCATAAAGATAAGGACTTTAAAGAGTTATTGGCTAAGACTGGCGGTGCCCGTTACGCACCGCCTCTAGTAGAACGGAAAAAAGCAGTTTTCCATCAGTACCAATGTCAGTCTTGTGGAGAAGTCATCCTCAGAAAACGACGAATTGATACGACACGATATGTCTGCGGAAAATGTCATGGGCGTTTGTCCTGGCAAGCGAAAAAAGAACAAATCTAACAATTCTGGTCTTTGTTATCTTGACAAAGACCAGTAATTATTTTAGGATAAATAAGTGCTCTTAAAATGCAGATGTGTTGGAATTGGCAGACAAGCATGATTGAGGGTCATGTGGACAGATGTCCGTGTGGGTTCGAGTCCCATCATCTGCATCAACTAGTATAACAAGAGGTCGGGACAGAAGTGTTTAACTCCGAGAAATAAGAAGGAGTTGCTTCTGTTCCCGCCGTTTATCAGTTTTTGAGCGTGGAGCAAAAATCCAAAGTGATTTTTGTCCCACGCTCTTGTTTATTACGGAAAAACCATCAATTTTTTATTAAATTCTGATATTTATTATTGCTTTTTCATTATAGTTGGCGTAACTTTAGAGTATAAATTTGTGAAGCGAGGGAGTCCGTGTGAGAAATTTTAAAAAATCTGATAAATTAAATAACGTAAGTTACGATGTCCGTGGTCCTGTTTTAGAAGAAGCAGAACGCATGCAAGAAGAGGGCATACGTATTTTGAAATTAAATACAGGGAATCCAGCGCCATTTGGTTTTGATGCCCCAAATGAAATTGTGCGCGACATGATTGTGAATGTTCGCGATTCAGAAGGTTATTCCGATTCAAAAGGTATTTTTTCTGCAAGAAAAGCGATTGAACAATATTGCCAATTAAAAAAATTTCCTAATGTAACGATTAATGATATTTACACTGGTAATGGCGTGAGTGAACTAATTACCATGTGTATGCAAGGCTTGTTAAATAACGGCGATGAAGTACTTGTGCCAATGCCAGACTATCCTTTATGGACTGCTTCTGTTTCTTTGGCGGGCGGTACACCCGTTCATTATATTTGTGATGAGCAAGCAGAATGGTATCCAGACATTGATGATATAAAATCAAAAATAACTTCGAATACAAAAGCAATCGTTATTATAAATCCAAATAATCCGACTGGTGCTTTATATCCGAAAGAGTTATTACTAGAAATTGTCGAAGTGGCACGTCAAAATGATTTAATTATTTACTCCGATGAAATTTATGATCGTTTGGTCATGGACGGTTTGGTTCATGTACCGATTGCTACATTAGCACCTGATTTATTTGTCGTAACATTGAATGGTTTGTCAAAATCACATCGAGTGGCAGGCTTCCGATGTGGTTGGATGGTGTTAAGTGGAGATAAATCACGAGTAAAAGGGTATATCGAAGGGCTAAATATGCTTGCTTCCATGCGGTTATGTTCGAATGTGTTGTCACAACAAATCATTCAAACCGCATTAGGCGGCTATCAAAGTGTCGATGACTTACTTTTACCAGGTGGCAGAATTTACGAACAACGAGAATTTATTTACAATGCGATAAATGATATTCCTGGTTTATCAGCCGTGAAGCCTAAAGCAGCTTTCTATATTTTCCCAAAAATTGATACGGCCAAATTTGACATTTATGATGATGAAAAATTTGTTTTAGATTTCTTACACAAACATCATATTTTATTAGTCCATGGTGGTGGGTTCAACTGGCAACAACCAGATCACTTCCGTATTGTTTATTTACCGAAAATGGAAGACTTAAAAACTACAGCAGATAAAATGCGTGAATTTTTAAGTACCTACAAACAAAAATAAAAGAACTACCAAAAAATAGCCTCTAACGAAGCTATTTTTTGGTAGTTCTTGTTTTATCAACAATACTATTCTGCGGTTTCACATGCTTTTTTACTAATAATCATTCGGTTGGTATATTTTTCTTCCATATCAGGACTAGGATTTGCTACTACGATGAGATAAGAATTTTCATACTCCTTCTCCACAAAGCCTGAATAATTTGTTTTTTCCCAAATGAAGTGAACCTTTTTCTCTTCGGCCATACAATAACACTCCTTTTTAATAAAAATGAACCTATTTATTTTCTAAGAAAACCTTAGATAATGTTCTTGCAGTATATTATGCAATAAAGTACAATAAAAGCATAATGCGAATTCGCATATTTTGACAAAATCCCCATTTTGCAAGGAAAATGGCCGATATAAATAGGAGCTATTGTGATGAATTCTTTAGGTGCAGTTATTAAAGAAATTAGAAAAAATAGAAAATTGACACAGAAAATGTTATCAGAAGACATCTGTTCGCAAAGTGTTTTAAGTCGCATTGAAAACAATGAAGAGTTGCCAAACGTTCTCGTGATGCAACAACTTTGTGATCGTTTAGGTGTGACTGTTGACCAGATTATGCGTTATAAATCTGGTGATGTGCACGTTGTTACGTATTCATTTGAAAAAATGGCTGAATATTTTCGCCATAAAAAATATCAATTATTATTAAATTATTTAAAGGAAAATCGTATTGAAGAACAATTGTATTTAGATACGGACTGGCAAAAATATTATTATTATTTAGGTAGTTGTGAATTGTTTGTTCTAAATGATTATGAAAAAGCTATTGCTAGCTTGCGTAAAGGGTTATCTTTCACCTATAAAGCTGATAAGTTAAATGTTTCTGATTTAGAGATTCAATTAATTAGTTGTCTAGGTGCTACTTATGGTTACATGGGCAATCGAGTAGAAGCAGAACGATTTTTAAGTTTGAGTATTCATTATTTTAATCAATTGCCAAATGAACGCAGTAATGCAGAATTAACGAAAATATTTTTTAATTATGCTGATTTCTTATTTAAAAATTATACAGAAAAAGATGCCGAAATTTATGTGGATCAAGGAATTACTTGGGCCCGCAAAAAAAATAGTTATTATTATTTAAGTGAATTATTAAATCTAAAATATTTAGTTTTAATGAGAAAGAATAAACACGAAGAAGCAGAACGTTATTTAAACTTAGCACAACAAATGAAAAATGTGGAAAGTGGCAATCTTTAAAAAATCCTCAGAATTACTTAAAAGGTCTACACCATTTCTTGACTTTTGTACTGATTAAGAGTACTTTTGAAGTAAGTAAAATAAAGAAAGAAGGATGAAGATGAAAACATTTATCTTTGCAGACAAGTTCTTTTTAAAAAGCGATGTTAAAGGACCTGGTTATTTAGAAATCACGGATGGTATCTTTGGTAATTATACAAAAGATGAACCGCAAGGGGACGTAAAAATTATTCGTGAGGAAGGCAAATGGATTGCCCCAGGTTTAGTCGATACTCATATTCATGGTTACATGAATCATGACGTAATGGATAACGATGCAGAAGGCATTAAAGTGATGTCTGAAGGCTTATTATCTTGTGGTGTAACTTCATTTTTACCAACAACGTTAACTTCAAGTAAAGAACGTTTAACAGACGTTGCACGTACGATTGGTCAAGTCTACCAAGAAGTACCTGGTGCAAAAATTCAAGGGATTTACTTTGAAGGACCTTTCTTTACTGAAGAACATAAAGGCGCACAAAATCCAAGTTATTTTGGAGATCCAGACCTTGATACATTCCACGAATGGCAAGAAGCTTCAGGCGGAATTATTAAGAAAATTGCGTTGGCTCCAGAACGTAATGGTGTGAAAGAATTTGTTGAAACCGTTACAGATGAAGGTGTCGTTGTTGCTTTAGGCCATAGTAATGCGACCTTAGAAGAAGCTGATGTGGCGGTTGAAGCAGGCGCTAGCGTTTTTGTTCATGCATATAATGGGATGCGTGGCTTAAATCACCGTGAACCAGGGATGGTTGGTGCATTGTTAACGTTACAACACGTTTTCTCTGAATTAATTTGTGATGGACACCATGTACATCCGCAAGCGGCTGAAGTATTGATGGAAAAAGCGGGCCATGATCACGTTGCGTTAATTACAGACTGCATGATGGCTGGCGGTATGCCAGATGGCAACTACAATTTAGGTGAATTTCCTGTTGTGGTAGCAGAAGGAACGGCTCGTTTGGATACTGGGAACTTAGCAGGTAGTATTTTAAAACTAAAAGAAGCAATTAAAAATGTAGTTGATTGGGGTATTGCAACACCTGCACAAGCAATTATGATGGCTTCATTAGTTCCTGCGATCAGCTGTAAAATTGATGATCAATGCGGCATGATTGCAAATGGTCGTGATGCTGACTTTATCGTATTAGAACCAACCATGGAATTAGCAGCCACTTATTTAGATGGCGTAGAACGTTATCGAGCATAAGACACAAGAAAAAGCTTGCGGAAATTTATCCGCAAGCTTTTTTTATAATTCTTTGGGTAAAATCGCAGAAGTGATTTCTTTGTTTTCATAGGCAATAAAAAAATCGATTAATTGCTTGTCAAATTGCTCAATATCCTCTTTGTAAAGGGAGCTGGGAATCACAAAGGTTTGCTCTAGAGTGCCTGCTAGATAATCGCCATCTAAACTTTGGGCGACAACTAAAAATTCTTGTTCGCGCCAATGTTCCACATCTGTTTCAGAAATGGTTTCCGGAGAGGCTAAAAATTTACAATTTTCGACAAACTGTTCATCAATTTCTTCACTGAAAGTTAATTCAGCATCCTCTTCTTGAGGTTGAGAGAGGATTGCTTGCAAAAATGTTTGTGGTTTTGCATCGGGTAATGTTTCTTTTAGCTGTTCAAAATCCAATGAAAGTTCCTCCTTATTGTTTGTTTAAAATAGTTACTGAAAAATCAATGGGTGAATTTGTTTTAAGGCTTTTGGCTTCTAAGATGATTTTTTCAGCCAACAAATCGTTTCCGTTATATACAGGTGTCACGCGATAGCGAACGGTTTCGCCGCGATCAAGAGCTGCCCGAATCTGATTTTCATATTTCGTCATATAAGGAGTGTTGACAGGATTCTGATACAAGGTGGTTAAGTTACGTGGATCATCACCACTGCCTCCCATTTGACGGCCGATTAGGTGGCCACGCGAATGATTAGCTTTTCCTGAAATGAAACCAGCTGGTCGAATATCTTTATTAGCGGAAGTTCCTGTATTGACCATTGCGGGTTTTAATAGCGCATCAGCGCCTGTCGCTCGTTTTAGACGATCTAGTGAATGATAAGTAATCCAGCCGTTTGAGTTATCCTTTAATTCCTCTGCTGAAAATGTGGCTTTACCATTTTCAATTGGTCCTGGATTATCTCCTTTTGGTGCTGGTGTGCTTGAAGGGGTAGTTGTTTGTGGTTGAACATTAAATAAATCTTGTAAAGCATCAGGAACTTTAACGCCAACCGCGCCTAAAATTAAAATGATTAATGCGCCAATCAGCATGATGGTTGAATTAAATGGTGGTTTCTTCTTTCTGTTTGCCATAACGTGCTCCTCTAATTTTATACTTGCAATAGTCCAAATTTAAGTGGACCATCTTTTCTATTATACGTAAATTTGCTAAAAAATCAAAAAAGGCTTTTCTTTGAAAGACTTGTTTTCTCAGATATGTTACTATTTTAATGTAGAAGGGAAGGGATAGTGGATGGCCTATATTGAAGTCAAAAATGAATACAAGCGTTACCAAATGGGAGAGACAACTATTACTGCGAATGACGGCATTTCTTTTGAAGTGGAAAAAGGAGAAGTAGCGGTTATTTTAGGCCCCAGCGGTGCTGGAAAATCAACTGTTTTAAATATTCTTGGTGGAATGGACAGCTGTGATGAAGGGGAAATTATTATTGATGGCACAGATATCGCTCAGTTTTCAGAGAAACAATTAACCACTTATCGACGAAATGATGTCGGGTTTGTTTTCCAATTTTACAATTTAGTCCCAAATTTAACGGCAAAAGAAAATGTCGAATTGGCTTCGCAAATCGTTGCGGATGCGTTGGATTCGACCACTGTTTTACAATCGGTGGGTTTAGGGGAACGTTTAGATAATTTTCCAGCGCAACTTTCTGGTGGTGAACAACAACGAGTGACCATCGCCCGTGCGATTGCTAAAAAGCCCAAGTTACTTTTATGTGATGAACCGACAGGAGCACTGGATTATGAAACAGGGAAACAAATTTTAACTATTTTGCAAAATACTGCTCGTGAAACTGGAACGACCGTCTTAATTATTACCCACAATTCAGCCATTGCAGAAATGGCCGATCGGGTAATTCGAATTAATGATGCGAAAGTTCGCGAAATGACTGTGAATGATCAGCCTAAATTGGTTGCTGAAATTGAATGGTAGGTGCCTAAAATGAAGAAAACAGCGCTAATTAAAACAAGCTTACGTGAAATTAGACAATCTACTACACGATTTTTATCGATTATGGGGATTATTTTCCTTGGTGTAATGGTCTTTGTTGGTTTGAAAGCTACTGGACCAGATATGATTAAAACCGCGAATAATTATTACCAGAAAGAGCAGCTTCCAGATGCGCGAATAATTTCTACAATGGGACTGGAAAAGAAAGATTTAACAACACTACAGTCTTTAAAAGATGTCGAAACAGTTGTGCCGCGGTATACAATAGATGCCACGATTGGGCCGCAAAATAATGCAGTAAAATTGTTTGGCTATCGAAAAAATCAAGCAGGATCGGTTAACTATCAAGTAGTTGACGGTCGGTTACCTAAACAAACAAATGAAATTGCATTAGATACATTAGCGAAAACTAGATATGACTATAAAATGGGTGATAAAATCACTTTAAACGATGCAGCGATTAAAGAAAAAGGGCTGAAACAAACTCATTTTACTGTTGTTGGATTTATCAATTCACCAGAATATATTGATAATACATCCAGGGGAACCACAACGGTCGGGTCTGGAACGTTAAACTTTTTTGGCGTGGTTTCGGAAAAAGCCTTTGACAGTCAACGGTATCCAGAATTGCTAATCTCATTTCGTTCATTAAAACATCAAAATACGTATTCCTCTGATTATGAAAAGAAAAGAGAGCAGGCCTTAAATCAAGTAAAAGAGGCACTGAAAAATCGGCCAGAAGAACAGGTTGCGGCTCTGCGTGATTCGGCTCAGCCGGACATTAACCAAGGTCGGCAAGCGCTGGAAACGGGAAAACAAGCACTTGCGCAGTTGGAGCAACAACCAGGAATTCCAGCTGAGATGCTTGAAAAGCAAAAAGACGAATTGGCTAAACAAGAACAACTGTTGGCTGAAAAAGAAACAGAGCTAGCCAATTTGAAAGCCCCAACGTATTATTATTTTACTAGGGAAGACAATCCAGGATTTTCTGAATATCAAGATAACGCTGATCGGATTTCTTCTTTAGCCACGCTGTTCCCGTTGTTCTTTTTCCTAATTGCGGCATTAGTCAGCTTAACTACCATGACACGTATGGTTGAAGAAAAAAGAATGGAAATTGGTAGTTTGAAAGCTTTAGGTTATCGTAATCGTGAAATTGCTTCGATTTTTATTACCTATGCAACGGTTGCCAGCCTAACAGGTGCATTATTAGGATTGGCAGTTGGCTATTATCTATTCCCTAAAATAATTTTTGATGCCTACGGTCAAATGTACAATATTCCTGATTTAGTTACACCGTGGTACTTAAATTACAGTTTATGGGGCATCATTGTAGCCTTAGCTTGTACTGTGGGAGCGGCCTTAGTGACATTAAGAATCGATTTATTAAGTACCCCAGCTACCTTGCTAAGACCCAAAGCGCCGAAAGCAGGACAACGGATTTTACTAGAACGAATCCGCCCTTTATGGCAACGCATGAGCTTTATTCAGAAAGTGACCGCTAGAAATCTGTTCCGCTATAAACGACGGATGCTGATGACCGTTATCGGAATAGCTGGTTGTATGGGGCTGTTAATTGTTGGTTTTGGTTTACGCGATTCAATTGTGGATGTCGCTACAATTCAATTTAATAAAATCTGGCATTACCAAGCAGTCGTGACTTTTAAAGAGCAAACAACACCTGAAGAGACAAAAGAGTATCAAGAAACGTTGCGCAAACTGGATGGTTTGAATAAAACAATTCCGTTATATTCAGAAATCTTTAAAACGAAGGGCCAAGGTGCACCAACTCAAAATATTACTCTTTATGTGCCACAAGATCCTTCGAAAATGGCTGATTTTCAGTTATTTAATGATCGAGTCACTGGAGAAAAATATTCCCTCAACGATGACGGTGTAATCATTAATGAAAAATTAGCTAAATTATTTGGCTATAAAGTCGGAGATCAATTAAATTTAGAAAATAGTGATAATCAAACCTATCACGTGAAAATTGCCGCGATTGCAGAGAACTACACGGGTCATTTTGTCTATATGACGCCGAAACTCTACCAGACGATGACGAAACAGAAGCCGGAGTATAATACAGAATTCCTACTTTTTGACAAAAAGTTATCCTCAAAACAAGAAACCTCAATCGGAGAGGCGTTGACAAAACAGCCGAAAGTGTTGAACATTACGTTTTTAACTGCGATGAAAGGTTCGTTTGATGATATGCTGAAAAGCCTTGATATTGTCATTTGGGTACTAATTGCTGTTTCTGGCTCTTTAGCGTTAATTGTGTTATATAATTTAACCAACATTAATGTTTCTGAACGGATTCGAGAACTTTCCACGATTAAGGTTTTAGGGTTTTACGATCGTGAAGTCACCACCTATGTTTACCGTGAAAACATTATTTTAACGTTCATTGGTATTATTGTTGGCTGCTTCTTTGGGAAAATTTTGCATCAGTATATTTTAGCAACCGTTGAAGTTGATTTAATTATGTTTTCGCCAATTATTCATTGGCCAAGTTATCTGTATTCCGCAGTCATCACCATGTGTTTCACGTTGTTTGTGATGGTCATTATGCATCGGAAATTGAAGAAAATCAATATGATTGAAGCGTTAAAATCAAATGAATAGCACATTTTAAAAAACGAGGAGTCCATAGAAGTTCGATAATTCTAGGGCTGCTCGTTTATTGCTGCTTCTTTTATTAAGAAAAAATAGGTCTTAAGATGTATCTTTTGAGATTTATTTGGAAATTACTACTCTTTTTATTTAAAAATTGGTACACTATTACTAGGTTATAGCACAGAAAGGAGTGTGGGAAAAGTGTTAGAAGGTCTACCATTGGAAACGGTTTATTTTTATGCATTAGTGGGGAGCGCGGTCCTCGCTTTTTTACTAATTATTTTTGGGGATGTTTTTAATTTTGATGGACCGGTTGACCCAATGCTGATTATTCCATGGATTGCTTTTACCTCGCTGTTTGGGTACCTTGGGGAAGAATTAACAGCGGTGAATAGTTGGCTTATTTTAATTGTCAGTGGTATTCTTTCAACCATTATTGTTTTCTTCCTAAATTTTTATGTGTTGGTCCCTTTGAAAAATTCGGAGGCCACAATTTCTATTTCGGAAAAAGACATGGAGGGTCGTGTTGCTACTGTGATTACCCCAATTCCTGTCCGGGGAATGGGCGAGATTCAATTGAAGAGTGTCACAGGTTCGTTAAGTCGACCAGCAGCATTTTATGTGCCACAAGAAGTGGCTGCGCCAAGAGGTAGTGAGGTATTGATTATTGAATTGAAAGAACGGGTTTGTTATGTCATTCCTTACGAAGGCAGTCTAAAAATATAGAGTAGGAGAGAAGAAAATGGGGATTTTGTTACCGATTATTATTGCAGTTTTAGTATTATTAATGTTATTAATTGTGTTTGTTTCTAAATATCAGACAGCCAAACCTGATGAAGCGTTAATTATCAGCGGGAGCTATCTAGGCTCTAAAAATGTTCATGTAGACGAAGGTGGCAACAAAATTAAAATCGTTCGTGGCGGTGGTGCGTTTGTCTTACCAGTGTTCCAACGTTCAAATCGAATTAGTTTGCTTTCAAGCAAATTAGATGTTTCTACACCAGAAGTGTACACAGAACAAGGGGTTCCTGTGATGTGTGATGGGACATCAATCATTAAAATTGGTTCGTCAGTTGAAGAAATTGCGACAGCAGCGGAACAATTTTTAGGAAAAACAACGGAAGAATTAGAAAATGAAGCACGTGAAGTATTAGAAGGACATTTACGTTCGATTTTAGGTTCAATGACAGTGGAGGAAATTTACCAAAACCGTGATAAATTTAGCCAAAGTGTACAAGAAGTTGCCAGTGTTGACTTAGCTAAAATGGGCTTAGTTATTGTGTCGTTCACAATTAAAGAAGTTCGTGATAAAAATGGATACTTGGATTCATTAGGGAAACCAAGAATCGCTCAAGTTAAACGTGATGCAGATATTGCTGAAGCAGAAGCTTTGAAAGAAACTCGCATCAAAAAAGCGGAAGCAGAAAAAGAATCACAACAAGCGGAATTGCAACGTCAAACAGAAATTGCAGAAGCTTCAAAAGAAAAAGAATTGAAATTAGCGTTATACAAACAAGAACAAGATATTGCCAAAGCCAAAGCAGACCAAGCCTATAACTTGGAAAGCGCGCGTGCACAACAACACGTGGTGGAACAAGAAATGGAAGTCAAAGTCGTTGAACGTCAAAAACAAATTGAGTTAGAAGAAAAAGAAATTACGCGTCGTGAAAAACAATACGACTCAGAAGTGAAGAAAAAAGCCGATGCAGATCGTTACGCACGCGAACAAGAAGCTCTTGCTCAAAAAGCACGCGAAGTAGCAGAAGCTGAAGCAGAACGCTTCAAAGTTGAAGCATTAGCCGAAGCGGAAGCCAATAAAACGCGTTTAACAGGTCAAGCGCAAGCCGAAGCTATTTTAGCTCGTGGTGCAGCGGAAGCCGAAGCCAAACAAAAGATTGCTGATGCCTTCAAAGAATATGGTGAAGCAGCTGTGTTAAGTATGGTGATGGAAATGTTGCCACAATTAATGAAAGAAGCAGCACAACCACTGGGCAACATCGACAAGATTTCAGTGGTAGATACAGGCGCAGGTGGCGAAAATTCTGGCGCCAACCGTATTACCAATTATGCAACAAACTTGTTGGCTGGTACACAAGAAACACTAAAAGAAACAACGGGCCTCGACGTGAAAGAGCTAATTGAAAACTTTTCTAAAAAAGGTACCTCAAATAGCGTGAACTATCATGCAACAGAAGGTTCAGAAAAAGAATAGAAATCAGCCTTTAAGGAGTAGCGAATCGCATTTCGTTACTCCTTAATGCTGTATTGAAACGATAAACGAACAATCTGACAGAGAAATAGCGAGTGCTTGTTTTGTTTTAAAGATTCTGATAACATAGAGTTCTTGGAGGGATAGAGATGTCAAAAAAGAATAAAGATATTGAAGTACGTGTTGAAGAAGAAAAAGCCCAATACAATGGAGCAAATGTTTTAATGAACAAATTATTTATTGGTAAAAAAGAAATCGGTCGTGTCATTCCGCAAAATGATAAAAAATTCATCATTGAAATTGATGGCAAGCAAGAAGGTACAGCAAAAAATCTGGACGAAGCCTTTGAAACAATTATTCGTCAATGGAATTTAAGTGAATAAAAAATAAATAACAATTTTTTTAAAAAAAGGGTTGCTTTTTTCTGGAAAAGATTGTATTATAACTAAGTCAGGTCGTTACAGCGACAATGACTTTTTGGAGGAATAGCGAAGTGGCTAAACGCGACGGACTGTAAATCCGTTCCTTAGGGTTCAGTGGTTCGAATCCACTTTCCTCCATTTTCTTTTTTGGGGTATAGCCAAGCGGTAAGGCAACGGACTTTGACTCCGTCATGCGTTGGTTCGAATCCAGCTACCCCAGTTTTCAGAACATTTCTGGTAGAGAGATGTTCTTTTTTTGTATAATTATATAACAAAAATGAGGTAAGATTTTCCTCATGTACAGGCTAGAAAAGTTTTCATTTATATAAGAATATGCTAAAGTATTAAGAAAGAATAGTCTGGAGTTGATAAGAATGAACTTTAAAGAAAAAATTACAGAAATGGTTGAAAATGTTTACGATTTAGCACGCGATGGTAAGTATGATGTCAAAGTTGACTTAATTCCTCGTAAAAAAGGCAACATCAAAAGTGGTGTTAAAGTCACTTCTTCAAGAAATACAGCCCACAATATCAAATGGCGTTCAAAAAACTAATTCGTCTTTAACAGAAACACCGGAGCAGACAAAATTATTGTCTACTCCGGTGTTTTTATTTTTCTAATTCGATGCCTAAGACAGTTAAATGACCATTACCAACTAATTTGATAACTAATTGGGCTAAGTGGTTGGGTGTCATATCCGTTTCGCTAGTAATCCACCAATGAAGGGTACCGATGAAGATAGAGGTCATATATTCAATAACAAAATCTATCGGTACATCAATATCATTTTCGGTAATACGCAACTGCGAAAAAATCGTCGCATATTTTTCTTCGATAATTTCAGCTAAGCGTTTTCGAAAGTGTTCGTTGAAATTATTGTCCATGATAGTTAAGAAGAAAGATTTGTTCTCTTGAATATTAATATAGAGTTGCGTCAGAAGTTCTTCAATGTGCTTCACGCGGACACGGTTGCCATTAACCAGTTGTTGCGAATCAAGAATAGCGGTAAAAGCACTAAGCGTAAAGGTGAAGATTGCATCATATAAATGCTGTTTGTCTTTAAAATGAGCATAAAAAGTCGCACGATTAATCATAGCTTCATCAGCAATATCCTGAATCGTCACCGCTTCGTAGCCTTTCGTTTCTACAAGTTTAAAAAAAGCTTCAATAATCATTTTTCTGGTTCGTTGTACTCTAAGGTCTGTTTTCTTTGCCATCATAAATTCCTTTCGAGATAGTCAACATTCGCGGAAACTTTGTTGTTTATCTCACAAAATAGGGTAAATTGCTTGTTGCAAATCATTTAGAACCTTTCTAAAATAGGTATATCTATTATAACAAACAGTTTGTATAATAATCAACAAACTGTTGAAAAATGAAGGGGTATTTTAATTGATGGTTATGAGAGCAGGGATTGATGTTGGGTCAACGACAGTAAAATTAGTATTTTTAAATAAACAAAATCAGCCTATTTTTACAAAATATGAACGCCATTTTTCAGATGTCAAAGCAGCAACGGAACGCATTTTAAAAGAAGGGCTAGCAAGGATCGGTGCAGACCAACCTGTGACAATGAGCATAACTGGCTCTGGTGGTATGGGGCTGGCTGAGGTATTAGGGATTCCCTTTGTTCAAGAGGTTATCGCGTGTACACGAACTGTTGAAACAATAATCCCAGAAACGGATGTTGCTATTGAACTTGGCGGAGAAGATGCAAAAATCACTTTTTTTGATGGTGCTTTAGAGCAACGAATGAATGGTAGTTGTGCAGGTGGGACAGGCGCCTTCATCGATCAAATGGCTGTTTTACTTAAAACGGATGCCAATGGAGTGAATGAATTGGCGAAGAATTATCAAACTATTTATCCGATTGCTTCCCGCTGTGGGGTTTTTGCCAAAACGGATGTTCAACCTTTAATCAATGAAGGAGCAGCGAAAGAAGATATCGCGGCAAGTATTTTTCAAGCGGTAGTTAATCAAACAATCGCCGGGTTAGCTGCTGGTCGCAAAATTAAAGGTAAAGTAGCGTTTTTAGGGGGACCCTTATTTTTCATGTCAGAATTGAGAAAACGGTTTGTTGAAACCTTAGCAATTCAGCCAGAAGATGTTATTTTTCCAGAACAACCGCAACTGTTTGTAGCAATGGGTGCAGCACTTTATTCAGAAGATGCAGCCGAATGTACATTGGAAGAATTAATTCAGCGCTTAGTGAACAGCCAGGCTACTGATTTACAGCCGAGCGACACGTTACCACCGTTATTTAACAGCGCAGAAGATTTGGCAGATTTTCGAGAAAGACACGCGCAAGCTCAAGCAACGGAGAAACCTTTATCTCAACATACTGGCGTGACCTTTTTAGGGATTGATGCAGGCTCTACAACGACAAAAGTCACATTGATTGATGAAGATGGTCATTTGTTGTTTTCTTTTTATGGTAATAACCAAGGGCAACCTTTAGAAACCACCATGACAGTACTGAAATCACTTTATCAACAACTGCCTGAAGAAGTTTTTATCGGAAAAGCGGCTGTTACAGGATATGGAGAACAGCTAATAAAAAATGCGTTAAAAGTCGATATTGGTGAAGTTGAAACGATGGCCCATTACAAAGCAGCCAACCATTTTCAGCCAGGTGTGGATTTTATTTTGGATATCGGAGGACAAGATATGAAAGCGATGACCATTAAAAATGGCGTGCTTTCCTCGATCCAATTAAATGAAGCTTGTTCTTCTGGGTGCGGTTCTTTTATCGAAACCTTTGCGCAATCTTTAAAATATAATGTGAAGGATTTTGCTTTGGCCGCTTTAGAATCGCAAGCGCCTGTTGATTTAGGTTCTCGGTGTACTGTTTTTATGAACTCAAAAGTGAAACAGGTTCAAAAAGAAGGGGCCTCTGTCGGCGATATTTCTGCTGGACTATCTTATTCAGTCATCAAAAATGCCATTTATAAAGTTATTAAGGTTCGCCGACCTGAAGAGTTGGGAGAAAAGATTGTCTGCCAAGGAGGAACATTTTACAATGAAGCGGTCTTGAGAGCTTTTGAAAAAATTAGCGGTCGTGAAGTGGTTCGTCCTTCTATTGCTGGTTTGATGGGGGCCTATGGGGCAGCGCTGATTGCTTTGGACGCTTATGAAATTGGGGAAGAAACCACGCTTCTTTCTTTAGAAGAGTTAGCGGCATTTACCTCTGAAAAGGAATTTACTCATTGCGGCTTGTGTGAAAACAATTGTCAATTAACGGTCACAGTGTTTTCAGATGGGCGCCAATTTATTACGGGAAATCGCTGTGAACGTGGTGCACGAATTAAAATTAAACGAGAAGAACGCAAAGTGAATTTGGTTGATTATAAGTACCGCAAGTTATTTAAGTACCGACCTTTGCGGGAAAATAAAGCGTTTCGTGGGCGCGTGGGTATCCCTAGAGTCCTAAACATGTATGAAAATTATCCTTTGTGGCATACATTTTTTACTGACTTAGGCTTTCGGGTCGAATTATCGCCACGTTCTAATAAACAAATCTATGAACAAGGCCTTGAAACGATTCCCAGTGATACGGTTTGTTACCCAGCGAAAATGGCGCATGGACATATTCAAGCATTAATTGATGCGCAAGTGCCAATTATCTTTTATCCTGGTGTCGTTTTTGAACAGCAAGAAACAGTGGAAGCAGATAATCATTTTAATTGTCCAATTGTGCAAAGCTACCCAGATGTTATTCGAAATAATGTGGATGCCATCAGAGAGGGCCAAGTGGATTATCGAAATCCCTATCTTAATTTAGCGAATGAAACTGCAGTTGCCAAAGTTTTAGCTGAAAATTTTGCTGATTTAGGGATTTCCCTAGAAGAAATTCAAACAGCGCTGCATCATGGTTATCAAGAATTAGCAGCCTTTAAAAAAGAAATTCAAGAAAAAGGCGAAGAAACGTTAGCCATGTTAACTGAAAAAGGCCAGAGAGGAATTGTCTTATCGGGACGACCGTATCACTTGGATCCAGAAATTAATCACGGCATTGCCGAAGTCATTACACAGGAAGGATTCCATGTCTTGACAGAAGACAGTATCTCGCATCTTGGAGACGTGCAGAATTTACGTGTGGTGAATCAATGGGTCTATCATTCTCGCTTATATGCGGCGGCTAAAGTAGTGGCTAAGACGAAAAATTTAGAACTTGTCCAACTGAATTCCTTTGGTTGCGGCTTAGATGCTGTGACAACCGATCAAGTAGAAGAAATCATGGATCGGTCTGGCAAAATTTATACAGTCCTCAAAATCGATGAAGGCGCGAATTTGGGCGCAATTCGTATTCGGTTGCGCTCCTTGAAGGCGGCTGTCAATGAGCGGGAGAAGCAACAGTTTGTTCCGCATATGCAAATGGAAGAGCCAGAGAAAATTGTGTTTACAAAACAAATGAAAAAAACACATACCTTACTGTTACCAATGCTTAGCCCGATTCATCAATCTGGATTAGTCGATGTAGCATTACAAGCTTCTGGCTATCATGTCGTCTGTTTGCCTGCGCAAGACAAAGAAGCTGTGAATGTCGGGTTAAAATATGTCAATAATGATGCGTGTTACCCAGCAATTATTTCCATCGGACAACTAGTTGAAGCTTTGGAAAGTGGTCAATATGATTTGGATAATGTCAGTGTCTTAATGACGCAAACAGGGGGCGGTTGCCGCGCAACGAATTACATTCCATTATTACGAAAAGCCTTAAATGATGCTGGTTTTTCTCAAGTTCCTGTAGTTTCAGTTTCGATGGGCAATAAAGGAGTCGAATCCAATCCAGGATTTAAATTTACGTTGCCAATGATCAAGCGCTTAGTAGTTGCCTTTTTATATGGTGACTTATTCGAACGAGTAGTTTATCGAACAAGACCTTATGAAACAGAAAAAGGAATGGTGGATCAACTGCACCAAGATTGGCTAAAAAGAGTGGAAGCCAATGTCCGGAATGGTTCGCTGACACAATTTAATCACTTCATGAAAAAAATTATTCGGACGTTTGATGAAATTCCTTTACAAGAGATAAAAAAACCAAAAGTCGGTGTGGTCGGGGAAATTTTAGTGAAATATTCGCCGACAGCGAATAATGATATTGTGCGTTTGCTAGAAGAAGAAGGTGCTGAAGCAGTTGTGCCAGATATTGTTGGCTTTATGAACTATTCTTTGTACAATCAAATTTGGAAATACGAAAATATGGGCATGTCAAAACAAAGCAAACGTTTAGCAGAATTTGCGATAAAAATCATTGAATTGGTAGAAAAACCAATGGATAAGGCATTGAGAAAATCGGTCCGTTTTGATGGTATTCATTCCATTTATGATATGGCAGCAGATGCAAGTAAAATTTTATCAATTGGCAATCATACGGGTGAAGGTTGGTTTTTAACAGCTGAAATGATTGAGCTCTTAAAACACGAGGTGAATAACATCGTTTGTATGCAGCCGTTTGGATGTTTACCAAACCATATTGTTGGAAAAGGGGTCGTGAAAGAGCTACGACGCCAATATCCGCAAGCAAACATTGCGGCGGTGGATTATGATCCAGGGGTATCTTTGGTCAATCAGTTGAACCGAATCCGTTTGATGATGGCCACAGCGAACAAGTTGTTGAAAGAAGAAAATGTAAAAAGATAATAACTAATAGAAATTCGTTTAAAAACATTTGACTTGGTCACTTTTTACTGACTAAGCCAAATGTTTTTGTTATAAAAAGAAAGCATGCAACTAGACCAACTTTGATAAAAATTCCAATTCCTCTTTTATTTATCATTTTTTGGTTGTTTACACGGTCTATACCAGTTATAATAGAAGAGGAGATGAACGAAGAGGAGGAAGCGTAAATGGTTCAAAATATACCAATTTATATTCAAATTCACGATAAAATCAAAGAAGATATTGAAAAAGGTGTCTGGAGTATCGGGGATCGTTTGCCCTCTGAGCGAGAATTAGCCTTGAAATTTGATGTTAGTCGAATGACCTTACGCCAAGCCATTCAGACTTTAGCAGACGAAGGGATTTTAGAACGAAAAATTGGTTCAGGAACGTATGTAGCACGTAAGAAAGTTCAAGAAACAATGACAGGTACCACTAGTTTTACAGAAATTACCTTGTCTCAAAATCGCGTTCCTTCTAGTCGGACGGTGTCTTATTTTGTAGCGAAACCTAGTTCTAGTGAGATGGAAAAATTACAACTAGGTCCAGAAGATTCAATTTTACGAATGGAAAGAATTCGTTTTGCGGATGACATTCCGATTTGTTTTGAGGTGGCGAGCATTCCTTATTCATTGGTCTCGCAATATGGCAAATCTGAAATCACGAACTCCTTTTATAAAACACTTGAAGCCAAATCTGGCCACAAAATTGGCCATTCTAACCAAACAATCTCTGCTGTTCAAGCATCGGAACAGATCGCAGAATATTTAGAGATTAAACGAGGCGATGCGATTCTGCGTGTGCGCCAAGTATCCTATTTTGAAAACGGACTACCTTTTGAATATGTTCGTACGCAGTATGCAGGAAGTCGATTTGAGTTTTATTTAGAGAAGTAGAGAAATGATAAGTATGGAAAAATGCCAAGAAATAGGCTGAGGTAAGATATTTTAACCTCCAAAAGTTGTATCTGAAAAATACAATTTTTGGAGGTTATTTTTTATGAACTTATCAGGTAGAATTCAAATTAAAATTAGTGAAAGCATCTCAATTCAAATAAATATTGAATAGAGTAGCAAGTCTGAATACCAGAAAAGTGAGATGGTTTGTCCCGCTATAAATATTGTTAAAAAATAAACTTATAATAGCTGCTAGTTTATTTGCTTTTATTCTTTTTTTGGCTGTAGTTCATTTTTGTCCATTTTTTACATTTCTTTTTTAAACTGATAAACCGACATAAGTAATCTGGATAAAAATATCAAAAATTCAGGTTACTGACAAACATTTAATTAGCATCTAAAAAATAATCATGTAAATTAAATGAGCAACGAAAACATCTGTTAGGGTGCTATCAATTTTTTTAAAATCTACATATGATTAAAACTTGATGCTATAATGTTACTAGTAAGGTTAATGTATACCATAGCAGTATTTGAGAAAAGTAGAAGTGTTTCTGATGTTAGATATGTGGGCTGTGTGTTGACTGATTTTCCTTTGAAGTTGAATAATAAGTTCGTGAATAATCGGAAATACTATATTTTTTCTGGTGAACAGATGGATTAGTGAAGATTGATACTGAACAGTCAATTGTTTTAAAAAAAGTGATTTTCAAATGGTAATAAAAGTATATTTAAAGGAACTCGAATTTTCAGAAAGTAGCTTCAAACTTAGTTTGAAAGAATAGCTTTCGGCTATAAAAAAAGTTAAAAGGAGCCTGCCATGTTACAGAAATATATAGAAATTTTAACAAGAGACGAGGTCATCTTTCGTAAAAAGCCAGATAGAACAGAAGTAAATTATTTTCTATTTCCAGAGTTTGAAATACATATAAATAGCTTGCCAGGAAAAACTGTGCAAGGTTGGCATAAGCATCACAAAATCGAGGAAGTTTTACTTGTGCAGTCTGGAAAAGTGAAAATAGAAGAGGTAGAAAATCAGCAAATTGTTTCAAGAATTTGTGCAGAAGGAGAACTTATTCGGATGCATAATAGTCTTCATCGGATTAGTAATCCTGATACGTTATCTGCATCATTTACAGTATTTCGTTTTGTTCCACAAGGGCAAAATCAACAAGAATGCATAAAAAATGATAAAGAAGAATTCTCTGATGCGGCAGTACAACGGCTTCTAAAAATCAATGATTCGTTGTGATCGTTATTTTTAAACTTTTCTTTTCCCCCTCCTAGAAAACACAAAACCGTGGTACAATAACTTACGTAATAGACACACCTACTCCGAATGTCAAAAAAGGGCAGAAAAGTAGACAAGAAATTGTTTAAGGAGTAAAGTAAACTTACTTAAAATTTTGGGGGAAATAAAATGTATGATGTAATTATCATTGGTGCCGGTCCTGCTGGGATGACGGCAGCACTTTATGCATCACGGTCCAATCTTTCTGTATTGATGATTGAACGCGGTGCGCCTGGTGGGCAAATGAACAACACTGCTGAGGTAGAGAATTACCCAGGCTTTGATTCTATTATGGGTCCAGAATTGGCCTATAAAATGTATGAAAATGTAGAAAAATTTGGTACGGAAAATGCGTATGGTATTGTGATGGGCATCGAAGACCACGGATCCTATAAAGAAGTGATTTGTGATGACAAATCTTATGAAGCTAAAGCGGTAATTATTGCAACAGGCTGTGAACACCGAAAATTGGGTGTAAAAGGCGAAGAAGAATTTGCTGGCCGTGGTGTTTCTTATTGTGCTGTTTGTGACGGTGCTTTCTTTAAAAATAAACGCTTAGTAGTCGTTGGCGGCGGCGATTCTGCAGTTGAAGAAGCAATCTATTTAACGCAATTTGCTTCTGAAGTAGTGATTGTTCACCGTCGTGATGAATTGCGTGCGCAAAAAATCATTCAAGATCGTGCCTTTGCAAATGAAAAGATTTCCTTTGTTTGGGATACAGTTGTCGAAGAAATTGTTGGCAATGAAATGGTCGTGACAGGTGTGAAAGCACGGAATGTCAAAACAGATGAAGTTTCTGAAATTGAAGCAAACGGCGTGTTCATTTACGTGGGGCTAGATCCATTAACAGAACCATTTAAAAAAGCTGGTATTACGAATGAGGCTGGTTGGAT
Organism: Enterococcus sp. AZ120; assembly: GCF_050546165.1. Lineage (NCBI taxonomy): Bacteria > Bacillati > Bacillota > Bacilli > Lactobacillales > Enterococcaceae > Enterococcus > Enterococcus sp. AZ120. The sequence goes on from NZ_CP172950.1 coordinate 1,110,315, forward strand.
TGAAACAGACCAAGAAATGAGAACAAAAATTCCTGGTGTTTATGCCATTGGTGATGTCCGTGAAAAAACATTGCGTCAAATCACGACAGCGGTCGGTGAAGGCGGTATTGCTGGACAACAAGTATTTAACTATATTGAAGAATTAAAATAAAAAAATGCTTTTGCCTTTAATAATAAGGGCAAAAGCATTTTTTTAATAGGTTCCTTTAATGACAAAATAAGAGCCGCGAATGGTTCCAGCTAATTTTGATTTTTGACGAGCAAATTTGAATTTTCCTTCAAATTCTGCAGGGATTGCCATACCATCTGAAAGTTTAAACCCAACGGCGCGTTTGCCTTCCTCAGCTAATGTGTACATCACGTTAACTGCTAAGCCGTTTTCATAAAATACATAGGCCATTTTTATGCCATCTAAAGTGAAAGAAGAAATTTCAAGTGGCTTGTAAGGGAAATGTAATTCTCGTTCTAATAAAATTTTTTCAATCCAGGCCAATGTTTCTGGAGCTTCAGAGGCAGGGACGGTCGTAAAGCGATGTTTGTATTTATTCCAAAAATAGCGAGCTTCATTCGCTCTTAGTCCAGCAAGGGCAGGTGCCACTGGTGAACTTTCTAAACCAATAGTGGCTACTTCTTTAAAATCAACTGTATAAACCATGAATTGATACTCCCATCTTTTCTTTTAAACTAAGTATAACGGTAGCAGGGGTAACGAACAATTATTATTACTTAAAAGAATGAAATTGGGACAGAACGATCGGCTTCGGAAAATGTTAAGGTTTCCTAATGCGTAGTTTCTGTCCCAAAGAGTATTTTAAGATTTGGTTATTTCGTGATAAGTTATACGCTTGTGCTTATTTATTGGCATCTAAGGTAACTTTTTCATCTGCCGTAGTCGTTTTAACATCTACTGTATAAACAAGTTTATTGTTATTTTTGGTTAACTTCCAAGTCAAAATACGTGGAGAAAGTCCTCCAACTTCTTTTTTTGCTTTGGCTAAAACGTCGTTAACAGCGCCTAATTCTTTGACTTCAGCAGCTGAAAAGGCTGTCTCGTTTTCGCCAAGTTGATTTGCTTCAGTATTTTTGGTGACTTTTCCTGTTTCAGGATTCACGTAAAGTGTTTCTGTATCGTTGGTAAAGATATAGCTGTAGTCACTTGCTGGTTCTGTATCAAATTGGACATTTACTAATGGTTTGCTGTTGCCAGCTTCTTTTTCATAGATTTCAGCAGCTTGCTGCAAACTAACTTTGTACTTAGTATCTGTGACAGCATCTTTTCCTATGCCACAACTAGCTAAAATAAAAATAGCTCCTAAAAGTGAAAAAAATAGTAAAAATGGTTTTTTTAACATGAAATTACCTCGTTTCTTTTTATTAAGCATTCACAATCATTTAGTATACGGTGGTTTTATAAAAATTACAAACAAAAAATAATCCTTTAAGAGAAATTAAAGGATTATTTTTTGTTATTTATTCTGCACGTAAAGCAACTGCCGCATCTTTTTTGGCTGCCATTCGGGCAGGAATATGGCCACCAATCATGGTTAAGATTGTGCTAATTACAATCAAAATAATCCCGTGAATTGGATTTAAGGTGGCAACATTTTCTAAATCAGTCAGGTTATAGAGCACTGCATTGATCGGAAATGTTGCGAGAAAGGCGATCACAACACCAAGAATGCCAGAGGCAACGCCTAAAATAGCAGTTTCGGCATCGAACACCCGGGTAATATCTTTTTTACGAGCTCCTAACGCTTTCAGGATACCGATTTCTTTGGTCCGCTCAATGACAGAAGTATAGGTGATAATCCCAATCATAATCATACTTGTAACAAGGGAAATCCCAGCAAATGCAATCAGCACATAGGTGATGGCATCCATTAAACCACCTGTTAAGCGGGTCATTGTTCCAGCTAAATCAGAATAGATGATTTGGTCTTTTTTATCTTTTCCTTTGTTATAAGCATCTAAATAATCAAGAATTTTATCTTTTGATTTGAAGTCGTTTGGATAAATCATAATACTTGAAGGGATTTCATTCGCTCCTAAATAAGACAACAGGTTTTCTTTCGCGGAAGCATCTAATGTTTCGTTAGTCATAACGTTAGTGTTGCTGGCTTCTTGCGCTTTAACAATGTCAGAGGTTTTGTTTTTGGCAATCATATTAGTTGAAAGTGCATCGCTATAAGCAATTCCAGGTGCTAATAGATTCATTGTTGAAGAATCTTTAATTCGCAAAATCCCTGAAATTGTTAATTCAGTATTTTCTGGGTTATCGTAAACAGCTTGCAAATCTTGGTTAGGAATGAAGTTGCCTGTCGATAATTTGGTGTAAAATGCATTATTATTGGCTAATTTCATTTTTGTGCCAACAATGTCTGAAAAGGCAATCTTTTGATTATCTTTCACGTCAAAGCCAAGATTTTTTAAAGCATTAATATTGGTGGTATTGTTACTATCGACGATTAAAACGACATCGGTTTCTTTTTCTGGATAATTTCCTTCAAGCAACGAGTAATTGTCTTTTAAGAAATTGTTTTTTCCATTTTCTAGTTGTTTAGGAAAAGCAGAAACGCCGACGCCAGTTTGGGCAGCCATCATAGAAGCCATCGCGTTTGATTGGCCGTCGGGTGCATCGTTTGAAAATTTGACAGCTTGTGCTTTCCCGTTGATTTCTCTTAATAAGTTCATATTGACTAGACGAGTATAGCCGATATTATTACTTAATTCAGGATCAATGTGATTGACATAGTCAATAAACTTTTGATCAATTAAATTCGTGTGTTGCGCACGGTCCGCATCGCTAATTTTAGCAGTCACTTCTTTTTCTTTCGGGAAGGTGCCTTTTTTGTCCTGATTGTTGAAACTTTCTGGATCTTGATCTGTCGCTATTTTAGAAATGGTAATCGGAAATTGCGCTAACGTTTCCGACTGAGTTTTATCAATTTGTTTCTGGAATCCTGTTGAAAGAGAAAGGACAATCGCGATACTGATAATTCCGATACTTGAAGCAAAGGCGGTTAAAAAAGTTCGCCCTTTTTTAGTGCGGATATTATTAAAAGATAAACGCAGCGCAGTCGTGAATTTCATTTTGGTGCGTTTCAATTCGAAAGGTTCTTTTTTTTCATGTTCAATATGAGGACGTGAGTCATGACGAATTTGGCCATCTGAAAATTCAATAATTCGATCAGCGTATTCGTGAGCTAATTCAGGATTGTGGGTCACCATAATAACTAATTTTTCTTTCGAAAGTTCTTGGATAAGTGCCATAATTTGCAGGCTAGTTTCTGAATCCAATGCACCAGTTGGTTCATCACAAAGTAAAATATCGGGATCATTAGCTAAAGCGCGAGCAATGGCAACCCGTTGCATTTGACCGCCAGATAATTGGGAAGGTTTTTTATGGATATGGTCCTTCAAACCGACACGGATGAGTGCATCTTCGGCTTTTTGGCGTCTTTCTGCTTTTGAAATACCACTTAGTGTCATACCAAGCTCGACATTATCCAAAATCCCTTGATGACTAATTAAGTTGTAACTTTGAAAAATAAAACCAATTGAGTTATTCCGATAAGCATCCCAGTCGGCTTCTTTAAAATTTTTTGTTGATTTGCCGTTAATGATTAAGTCACCAGAATCGTAATTGTCCAATCCGCCAATCACATTCAACATCGTCGTTTTACCAGAGCCGCTGGGACCCAGAATGGCTACAAATTCTTGTTTTCGAAAAGCGACAGAGACGCCATCTAAAGCTTTAGTGGTCGTTCCGCCGACAGTATAATATTTTTTTATCTCTTTGAGTTCTAGCATATTTTTCGCATCCTTCTTCCAATTTATCAACAACACAACCTTAAGTTAGTGTATAACGTAACATAATAGTTAACAAAAATCAATCATTACCATTTGATAATCAAGTGAATTTAGTATACACTAGGTGGGAAACGAGGGAGAACATATGGATAAAGAGAAGCATTCATCAAATTTAGATATTAGTGTCTTTACTGAAATTTTTTCATATATGAGCCAATTGCTTTTTAAAGACCTAGACTTGGAGGATCTAAAATTAACCAAGTTAGACATGTTAATTTTATTAATTGTGGCAACGAATGAAGGAATCAGTATGACAGAGTTAGCCAACCAAGTAGGAACGTCGAAAGTTCAAGTGAGTCGCTCTATTGCGGGGTTAGAAGAACGAGCGATTGTTCAACGTCGCCATAATCAAGAAAATCGCCGCGTGGTTAATGTTTATACAACAAAAGAAGGCGAGAAGCTCTTTAAGCAAAAAGAAAATCAAGTAAAACAGCAACTATCTGAAACGCTTAGTGTTCTTTCCTTAGAGGATTATCAAGAGGTCAATCAACACTTTTTGGCGGTCATGAAAATTTTGTCCAATTATCAAGCGCTACGAAGAAAAACGTGTAAGGAAAACAACGCCAAAAAATAAAAAACATCGTTTGGCTATAAACCAAACGATGTTTTTTCTAGCCTTTGACAGAGCCAGAAGTCACGCCTTCTACATAGAAACGTTGCATTAATATAAATAAAATAGTAATTGGAATGGCAATTAGCACACATCCTGCTGTAAAAGCCATGAATAGTGAATTGGCTGTTGATTTGGTCATCATCGAAAAGAGACCAATCGCAACGGTGTAATTTTCAACTTTATCACCCATAATAACTTTTGCGAAAATAAAATCCATCCAAGGGCCCATGAAGGCGGTTAAAGAAGTATAGACAATAATTGGTTTCGACAATGGCAACGTAATTTTTGTGAAAATTTGCCACTTGTTGGCACCGTCAATCATAGCCGATTCGTCTAAAGCCATCGGAATGGTATCGAAGAACCCTTTGGCGATGTAAAAACCTAGCGCCGAGCCTGCAGAGTAAACCAGAATTAAAGCGAATAAACTTTCAGTTAAATTTAAGGCTTTTAAAATATAGTAAACGGCAATCATGCTCATAAAACCAGGGAACATATTTAAAACGAGCGCCACTTTTAAAAATGGTTTTCTTAAGCGGAAACGCAACCGTGACAGCGCATAAGCCATTGCGATTGTAATGAAAGTTGATAACAGACAGCTTGCGATGGAGACGAACAAGGTGTTCAAAAACCAACGGACAAAGGGGAAGTTGCCAGTCTGATTTGTTAATAATACTTTATAGTTTTCTAAAGTGAATGTTTTGGGAATGATATAGGGAACAAATGCACCGCCTTCGCCACGAAAACTTGTTAAGATAATCCACACAATGGGGAACATCCAAAAAACTGCTAAAATGGTTAGAATGATGTAAACGCTGGTAAGTGCAGTGCGTTGTTTTTTCTGGTAACTTTTTGCTTTAGCCATAAGTTACGCCTCCTTAAATGAATTCGTCCGTGTATAGGCAATTAAACTGAAGACTGCGGAAAGAATGAAGATTAAAATACCAATCACAGAGGCTAAATTGTAATCCATTGTATCGACAGTCAATTTGTATAACCAGGTAACTAAAAGGTCAGTTGAGCCTGCACCGTAGAAGTTAGAATTGGCTGGCCCACCACCTGTTAATAGATAAATGACATTAAAGTTATTGATGTTGCCAATAAACTGTTGAATCAGCGCCGGGGTCATCACAAATAGAATTTGTGGAAACGTAATACTTTTAAAAATTTGCCATTTATTGGCGCCGTCAATTCTAGCAGCTTCGATTTGATCTTCAGGGAGATTTTGGATAATCCCTGTAGAAATTAACATCGTAGCAGGAATACCAATCCACATATTGACAACAATAATGGTTAATTTTGCCCAATTCGGATCTGTTAAGAAGGGGATAGAAGAATCGATTAAGCCCCAGTTTAACAACAGAGCATTGATAGGTCCGGAACCATTTAAGAGGTTTCGCATAATTAAAAGTGAAACAAACGGAGGTACGGCCATCGTGATGACAAAAATAGTCCGCCAAAACGCTTTATATTTTAAGCCTTTTGTATTGATAAGCAAGGCTAAAATGATTCCAAAAAAGAAACAAGTTGCGGTTGCGAAAACAGCCCAAATCAAGGTCCAGCCAAGTACTGGAAAGAACGTTGAAGCCATATCGCCTGTGATTACATTGCCTAGATTTGCCAATCCAACCCAAGTAAAAAGGTTTTTCGGTGGCAAATGGTTATGGTCGTAGTTGGTAAAGGCAATTGAAATCATATATAACAACGGCAAGATTGTAAAGAAAAGAACGCCTAGTAAGGGGATCGTCATTAAAGTTGCATGGAAACGTTCGTTTAACAAGCTACGTAAATCATCCATAGTTGTTGGAATTTTTTTGCCGGCTGTCTTTAATTCATATAGGTGACGGGCGCTTTTTAAATTGATTACATATAAAATGATTAGCGATAAACAGACTAAAATTGCTGCAATTCCGAATAATAATAAGAGCATTGAATTATCGCCTTCTTTTAGAACTTCAATCCCTAAAGAATCATCATATACTAATCCTTGCTGTTGGGTCCCTAGTGTTCCTAGCATCATTAATGCGTGGAAACCATTACGGATTAACCAATAGATAAAGCCAATTTCAGCTGCTAAAAAGATGATTCCCTTTAACCACTGCTTGTTGGCGAAGTTTGCAGCACCCATAACTAAAAAAGATAGTTTTGTAGCGAAGTCGCCTTTTTTAAAGACCTCTCGAAATGACGTCTGGGCTTTCTTTTTCTTGAACATCTTCGTTCACTCACTTTCTACTTAAATAAAAAAGATAGAGGAAATGGGACAGCAGATTGAAGCTCGTCCCATTTCTTTACTCTTTTTATTCTTTTGCTTCTTTTGATGTGTCTTGGACTAATTTATCTAATTTTGCTTGATAGTCCGCAGGTTTGATATTGCCTTTGTACGTATCATTGATCACTGCATCCATTGCAGGCCAGAATGAAACGATTTCTGGGATTTTTGGCATTACCACAGAGTGGGTTGGTTGTGCCATTTCTAAGATAGCTTTTGCAACAGTATCTTGTGTAATTTCTTCGTTTGTTTGTAATTTTTTGTTTGAAGGGACAAAGCCAATTTCTTTAAAGTAAGTCATTTGTGCTTTTTCGCTGGTTAAATAGTTTGCTAATGTCATTGCGGCCAATGGTGCTTGTGTTTGTTGGTTGACAGCAAAACTACGAACGCCCAAGAAAGCTTTCATTTGTTTTTCTCCATTGCCAAAATCAATGGTTGGATAGGCAGCAGCCCCCATTTTGTCGCCAAGAGCTTTTTCTACATCGTTTTTAGACCAAGGACCAGAAAGGAAGGCATCCGTTTTGCCAGAACCTAGATTAGACAATGCTTCTGTATTTGATTGGATCACACCAGGATTATTTTTTTGATCGGCAATCCATTGTAATACTTCTATACCTTGTTGGTTATTAAAGTTGGTACCTTTTGGATCTTCGCCGTTTTCACCATATAAGTAATCGCCGTTACTCATAAATAGAGGACCGAAGATATAATTTGCGCCATCTTCGCCAAAATTGGTACCGATTTTTCCTTTTTCAGTTAAAGACTTCCAAGTTTTGATTTCCTCTGGAGAATACGTATCTTTGTTATAATAAAGAACTTGTGACTCTACGGCATAAGGGTAGGCATAGACTTTGTCTTTCCAAGTGACTCCTGCGACTGCCGAGTCGATATTGTTTTCTTTGACTTCTTTTTCATATTTTGTGTTAGGGTAAATCAGACCAGCTTCTGCCATTTGACCAATTTGATCATGTGGCATCATGAAAACATCTGCGGCAGCTTTAGGATCTTTTGCAATGTCTTTTTTAGCATCTGCCGAATTTCCAGCAGTTAAGTTAACTTTAATATCGGGGTTTTCTTTTTCAAAATCGGCGACAACTTTTTTAAAGACGCCCATATATTCAGTATCAACCCATAATTTTACGTCACCAGCTGCTTTATTTGCTGAACCGCTTTCATTTTCAGCTTTCGTTTTTTCTGCGCCACCACAGGCAGTAAGTAAAACCGCGGAAGCACTTAAAAGGATACCGCCTATTAAAATCTTTTTCCAATTCGCTTTCATTTTTGAACCCTCCAAAAATTATTTTTTACAAGTCTTATTATGCAACCGATTGCGGAAATAATCAAGTGTTTTTCATCGAGAAAGTTAAAAAAGTTTTTTTGTTATAAATAACATACTGTTTATTTAAAGTGGTGTATACCACTAATTAAGCATTTTAAATAAAAAAATAAAAAAGGGTATACAAATGCAATCGTTTGCGCTAAAATGTGTTCGAGTATTAGAAAATACACGAAAAGCGACAATTAAAGGAGAGAATTAAATGAACACTGCTGCAATCTACCATCGTCCAGAAAGTGAATTTGCTTATCTTTATACAGAAGAAACAATGCATATTCGTTTGCGTACGGCAAAAGGCGACATTGCCTCTGTCCAATTAGTGCAAGGAGATCCTTATCTTTTAGGAAAAGAAAAGTGGTACCAACAGTCGTTAACCATGGAGAAGTTAGTATCTACGGAGTTATATGATTACTGGTTTATTGCATTAAGTGCAAAATTTAAACGCCTTTCATATGCTTTTACTTTAGTAGGGACGGATGGTTTGAGGGCGTTTTATGGCGAACACGGCATTTATCCTTTAGAAGAAAAGTATTTAGCGATGGCGAATAATTATTTTCGGATGCCGTATTTTCATGAAATCGATCGTTTTAAAGCACCTGAATGGGTAAAAGAAACGGTTTGGTATCAAATATTTCCAGAGCGTTTTGCAAATGGTGATCCCGCCAATGATCCTGAAGGGACGTTGCCGTGGGGATCTAAAAGACCAGATCGACAAGATTTTTTTGGTGGGGATTTGCAAGGGGTGCTAGATCATCTTGATTACATTGAAGATTTAGGTGTTAATGGCTTATATTTTTGCCCGATTTTTGAAGCGTTTTCTAATCACAAATATGATACGATTGATTATTTAAAAATTGACCCAGCTTTTGGTGATGGCGCTACCTTTAAGCGTTTAGTCGAAGAGTGTCATCGACGGGGCATTAAGATTATGTTGGACGCCGTTTTTAATCATATGGGGGACACTTCGCCTCAATGGCAAGATGTGTTAAAAAATGGCCAGGACTCAATTTATGCCGATTGGTTCCACGTAAATGAGTTTCCAGCTAGCTATGAAGAAAGTGCTGATTTTGAAGAAGCAAGCAACATTACCTATGATACTTTTGCATTCACTCCGCATATGCCTAAATTAAATACAGCAAATCCAGAAGTGCAAGCCTATCTTTTAGAAATTGCTCGTTATTGGATTGAGGAATATGATATTGACGCCTGGCGTTTAGATGTGGCAAACGAAGTGGATCATGCGTTCTGGAAAAAATTCCGGCAAACATGTGATGACGCAAAAGAAGATTTTTATATTTTAGGAGAAATTTGGCACTCGTCGCAAAGCTGGCTCCAAGGAGACGAATTTCATGCAGTGATGAATTATGCATACACAGATGCGATTATGGGATACTTTGTCAAGCAAGAACTGTCCTTGGAAAAGATGCTTTCTGAAATGAACAACCAGTTAATGCTTTATCGACAACAAACGAATCAAATGCAGTTTAATGTTTTAGATTCCCACGATACACCACGCTTATTGCATGAAACGAAAGAGGATAAAGAGTTGATGCGCCAAGTATTAGCGTTTACGTATATTCAACCAGGTGTCCCTTGTCTTTACTATGGTGATGAAATTGGTATGACAGGTGATATGGATCCTGATTGTCGTCGTTGTATGGTTTGGGAGGAAAATCAGCAAGATTTGGATTTGAAGGAATTTGTAAAATCATTGATTGCCCTTCGCAAAAAGTATGCGGCTGTTTTTTCTGGTGGAACAATCGATTGGACAGGAACTTCTTTTGAAACGGGGTTGATTAGACTCGCTTGTCGTTTGGAGGAACAGACGATTTATGGGATTTTTAATACTGGCCAAGAGACACAATTTGTCGATAGAACTGATCGAGAAGTTTTGCTAAGTTCTTCTATCGAAATTGCTTCAGAACAGATAATGGTTTTACCAAAAGGTTTTCTTTTATATCAAGCATAATAATTAAGCAAAGGAATGTGAAGAAGAATGGAAAAACATTGGTGGCAAGAAGTCGTGGTTTATCAGATTTATCCTCGCAGTTTTAAGGATAGCAATGGAGATGGCATTGGAGATTTACCAGGAATTATTGAAAAATTGGATTATTTGGAAACGTTAGGCATTGGGGCTATTTGGTTATCACCAGTTTATCAATCACCCAATGATGACAATGGTTATGACATTTCTGATTATGAAGCGATTATGACAGAGTTTGGGACGATGGCGGATATGGATCGTCTAATTGAGGAAGCGAAAAAGCGAAAGATTGAAATTATTATGGATTTAGTGGTTAACCATACGTCAGATGAACATCGTTGGTTTATTGAAGCGAAAAAAAGCAAGGAGAACCCCTACCGAGACTATTATGTATGGGCTGATCCTGCTTCAGATGGCGGTGCGCCTAACCGATTGAAATCTGCCTTTTCGGGTTCGGCGTGGACGTTTGATGAAGCGAGTGGGCAATACTATTTGCATTTGTTTAGTAAAAAACAACCAGATTTAAATTGGGAAAACCAACAAATGCGTCAGTCGGTTTACGAGATGATGAATTTTTGGATTGATAAAGGAATTGGCGGTTTCCGTTTAGATGTAATTGACTTAGTGGGTAAAATTCCAGGAGAAGAGATCACCGCGAATGGACCTCATTTACATCGTTATTTACAAGAAATGAACGCCGCGACATTTGGAGGCAAAGAGCTGTTAACTGTAGGTGAAACATGGGGGGCCACACCTGAAATTGCAAAAATGTACTCTAGTCCAGAGCGTCATGAATTATCTATGATTTTTCAGTTTGAACATATGAGCTTGGATCAACAACCAGGTAAAGAAAAATGGGACCTTCAGCCAATGGAAGTTGCCAAGTTGAAACAGGTTTTTGCAAAATGGCAAACAGAATTAGGAAATGATGGCTGGAATTCTTTATTTTGGAATAACCATGATTTACCGAGAATGATTTCGCGTTGGGGAAATGATCAGGAACATTGGTTGGAAAGTAGTAAGTTATTCGCTATTTTACTGCACATGATGAAAGGCACACCTTATATTTATCAAGGGGAAGAAATTGGTATGACCAATACGCCGATTACAGATATTCGTGAAGCACGGGATATCGAAACAATTAACATGTACCATGAGTATCTAGAAAAAGGATATTCTAAAGAAGAAATTTTGCTGAAAATTAATACTAAAGGTCGCGACAATGCACGCCGGCCTATGCAGTGGACCGCTGAAAAAAATGCGGGCTTTACGACTGGTACACCTTGGATTGATGTTAATCCCAATTATCAAACGATTAACGTCGCTGCTGCTTTGGCAGATAAAAATTCACTATTCTATACGTACCAAGAAATGATTCGTTTGAGAAAAGAACATCCTTTAATCGTTTGGGGCAACTTTGAATTGCTAGAAACAGTGGACGAAGTGATCAGTTTTTATCGTACCTATGGTGAGGAACGCTGGCTTGTTGTAACGAACTTTTCTGACAAAGTTCAGCCATTTTCTGCAGACGTTCATGTAGAACAAGTAATGATTGAAAATATGCCGACAGATGTCACTGCTTTAGCAGACTATTCGTTAGCGCCTTGGCAAGCATTTGTTGTGAAAGTGAGTCAATAAGATGGAACAATGGTGGAAAAATGCTGTCGGTTATCAAATTTATCCTCGGAGTTTTAAAGATAGCAACGGGGATGGCATTGGTGATTTGCAGGGAATTATTGAGAAATTACCGTATTTAAAAGAACTAGGGGTCGATTTTTTATGGTTAAATCCGATTTACACTTCGCCAAACGTTGACAATGGTTATGATATTGCGGATTATCAAGGGATTCAGCCAGAATTTGGTACGATGGAAGATTTTCAAGAACTTTTGGACCAAGCGCATCAATTAGGTTTGAAGATTATTCTTGATTTAGTGGTCAATCATACCAGTGATCAACATCCGTGGTTTGTTGAAGCGAAAAAAAGTTTAGATAATCCGTATCGTGAGTATTATTTATGGGCCGATGCGACACCAGATCGTATGCCGAATGAATGGCAAAGCTTTTTTGGTGGCTCGACTTGGACGTATGACGAAGGTACAAAGCAAGCATATTTTCATGTGTTTGCAAAAGAGCAACCTGATTTGAACTGGAAAAATCCTAAAGTTCGTGAAGAGATTTATGCGATGATTCGCTGGTGGTTAGATTTGGGAATTGATGGTTTCCGATTGGATGCGATTAGTCATATCCAAAAAGAACCTTGGGATTTTAAAATTACCACGAATCCGTGGGCTCCATTTATGAATGTAAAAGGCATTGAAGACTATATGCTGGATTTGAAAGCTATTTTTGCTGAGTATGACATCATGACAGTGGGGGAAGCTAGTGGCGTTTCAAGTAAAAAAGCGGTGGGATGGACCAATGATGCAGGCTATCTGAATATGATTTTTGAATTAGAGCACAATGTTCGAGAAGGAAAGCCAGGAGAAGAACGGTTAAATATTTTAGGCTATAAAAAAGTAATGGCTCGCTGGCAAAAGCATTTAGGGACAGAAGGCTGGAATGCATTATATGTAGAAAATCATGATAATCCCAGAATCAATTCAATTTTAGGCAATGAAACCTCTCATTCTGCTAAGGCGATTGGAACAATCGCCTTGCTCTTGCGAGGAACGCCGTTTATTTATCAAGGACAGGAAATCGGCATGGTTAATTATCCGTTTCAACAGATTGACGAGTTAGATGCTAAAGATTCCCATAACCATTATCGTTTGCTTATAGAAAATGGCTACGATGCGAAACAAGCATTAAAAGAAGTGGCGCATTGGACGCGGGACCATTCGCGTACGCCTATGCAGTGGACGAGTCAAGAGGCAAGTTCATTCACCTCGGGGCATCCGTGGTTAGCAATTCATCCCAATTTCAAAGAAATAAATGTGGCTGACCAAGAAACGGATGCACAATCCGTGTTGAATTATTATAAAAAGTTAATTGCGCTGCGGAAAGAAAATCCAGTCTTTACAGATGGACAGTTTGAACTATTAGCGCCCAATCATCCGTCTGTTTTTGCTTTTTTAAGAAAAACAACTGAGGCAACAGCGTTAGTGATTGTCAATTTAAGTGGAGAAAAGTGCCAATTTGACTTGCCGAATAAATTACTAGGCAGAAAGTGGCAACAATTATTAGGGAATCAAGATTTTACGGTGAAGAAACGGATGCAGTTAGCACCTTATCAGGCAGGCGTATTCCAATAACTGATTTGTTCTATAACGAGTGCAAGAGGCTTACTTTTAAGTGGGGCTCTTGCACTCGTTTTTAGGAACTTCAACAACCGAGAGACTTCGTAAATAATTGAATTTTTACAGAAATGCGTTATACTTACTTTGAGTAAGTTATTTAATTTTTATGAAAGTAGGGGGAAATGATGCCGAAAACACGTGTAGAAGCATTTACAGATGCAGTGATTGCGATTATTTTAACGTTATTAATTTTAGAATTAAAAATTCCTGAAAAAGCAGATTGGTCTGCTCTGACTCAATCTGGACACAAAATCATTATTTATTTAATTAGTTTTGTTACTTTATTGATTTATTGGAACAATCATCATCATTTATTTCAAAGTGTCCGTAAAATTGATGGACGTGTCCTTTGGATGAATAATTTATTAATTTTGACGTTGACGTTTTTCCCGTTTGTTACTGGTTGGGTAGGTGAACATCCATTTTCTTGGCCGCCACAAGCTTTGTATGGCTTAGTAGTATTAGGAGCTGATGTTGCTTATTATCTAGTGGTGCGGGCATTGATTCAGGCAAATGGGCCCAAATCCGAAGTACAACGTTTGTTTGGCCACTATCCAAAATTAACGCTTTCGATTGTGTTGAATATTATTGCGTTGATTGTAGGCAAACTAGTAGCGCCAATCGCTGTCCTGATTATTGATACGATTGTTTTAGTCATGTGGTTTATTCCTGAGCGAAAAGCAGAAATAAAGGAAATTTTAAAGTAGTTATTTTTTATTTATAACAAAAAAGTCATAAATCTTTTGACAAGAATGTCAAACTCCTCTATTATAAGAAGTGGATAAAAACTGAATAATTGTTAGGTGAGGCTCCTATTTGGACAAATGCTGCTGCCGCGAAAGGATCGAGAGACCCTTAGTTGGTTGAACAGGAATAATCGTGAAGGTTATTCATAATGTAGCTGATACATGTTATCTACGCCCTATAGTGCTAAAGCTCAACGATAGAGAATCTTATTTAAAGATGGTATTTTGGGACGTACTCTATTGTTGAGTAGGTCCTTTTTTGTGTGTTTGGCAAAAAAGCAATTATTCACTGGAAGTATAAATAAGAAAAAGAAAGGATGACTGTCATGGAAGACCCTGGAAGTGAACAGAGAAACAAAATACAGTCACCAACGAAAGGAGAAGATTTTAGCGCTCTTTTCGGCAGGTGACCACAACCTTGGAGGAAAAGAAAATGATGAACAAAAAAACAATGGATATGAGAAAAGCAACCAAAGATCAAGAATTACGTAAATTGGCTTTGCTTTCTGAACGGGAATTAATGATGGAATTACGGACATCTGAAAAAGGACTCTCGAATGAAGATGCCGAAAAAAGATTAGAGGAATTTGGACCAAACGAAGTTTCTGCACAAAAGCCAACCCCAGCAATTATTTTATTTTTAAGTGCATTCAAAGATCCGTTTGTCTATGTCTTAGCCTTATTGATGGTCGTTTCAACTTTAACGAAAGATTTCGAAGCCGCTATCGTGATGGGCGTGATGATTTTAGCCAGTGTCTTGATTGCTTTTATACAAGAGTATCGTTCTCAAAAAGCGAGTTTGGATTTAAAAGAATTAATTGAAAATACCGCTGCAGTGACACGGGAAGGAATTACGAAAGAAATTCCAATGGACGAAATTGTTCCAGGAGACATTGTAACTTTAGCTACAGGAGACATGATTCCTGCAGATGCCGTGTTGATTTGGACCAAAGATTTATTCGTTAATCAATCGTCGCTAACAGGCGAATCCATGCCTGTCGAAAAATTTGTGGATGCAGGTGTGGATCGTCAACAAACAGAGGTTTCTGCATTAGATATGCAAGACCTAGTGTTTATGGGCACAGATGTCTTGAGTGGACAAGGAAAAGCGATTATTTTAAAAACTGGGCAACATACATTTTTTGGTGATATTGCTAAAAATGCTACAACACAACGAGGAAAAACTAGTTTTGACTTAGGCTTAGCAAAAGTCAGTAAGTTTTTATTACGAATGGTAATGATTTTGTTTCCAATCGTTTTCTTGATTAATGGTTTAACTAAAGGTGCTTGGGGCGAAGCGTTTTTCTTCGCGATTGCCGTTGCAGTTGGTTTGACACCAGAAATGTTGCCAATGATTGTTACGAGTAACTTAGCCAAGGGTGCATTATCCTTATCGAAACATAAAGTCATTGTTAAAGAATTAGCGGCTATCCAAAATTTAGGTGGTATGGATGTGCTCTGTACAGATAAGACTGGAACGATTACCGAAGATCGTGTAGTTTTGGTTCAACATTTGAATCCATTAGGTGATTTGAGTGACGAGGTTCTAAATTTAGCCTACTTAAATTCTTCTTATCAAACAGGTTGGAAAAATTTAATGGATATTGCCGTTATTAATTTTTATGAAGAGCATCAATGGAAAACGCCGTTTAAAAATGTCACTAAAATTGATGAAATTCCTTTTGATTTTTCCAGACGCCGCTTAACGGTTGTCGTGAATGCAGATGATCATCAATTGATGATTACGAAAGGCGCCGTGGAAGAAATGGAAGAAGTGTGCACGCATGCGCAAATTAATGGCGAAATTGTACCATTAAGCAGTGCTGTACGAGAAGAACTACGCCGAGTAAATGTTCAAATGAACAAACAAGGGATGCGTGTGTTAGCGGTAGCTGTAAAAAAAGATGTCCATAAAGAAGCAGTTTATTCAGTTGAAGATGAAAAAGAGATGACATTGATTGGGTTTATGGGGTTTCTTGATCCAGCAAAAGAGTCAGCCGTCAGCGCTATCCGCTCCTTACATGAACATGGTGTCAACGTGAAAGTGCTAACGGGCGATAATGACATTGTCGCCAAAAAAGTCTGTAAAGATGTAGGCATTGAAGTTTCCCATGTGTTATTAGGTTCTCAAATTGAAGCAATGACAGATGAAGAGTTGCGGGCGCAAGTAGAAGAAACTAATTTATTTGCCAAATTAAATCCGATGCAAAAATCTAAAATTATTGAATTGCTACAAGCAAAAGGTCATACGGTTGGTTTTATGGGGGATGGCATTAATGATGCACCGGCATTACGAAAAGCTGATGTGGGCATTTCAGTAGATACTGCAGCTGATATTACTAAAGATGCTAGCTCGATTATTTTACTGGAAAAAAGTTTAAATGTACTGGAATCTGGTGTGATTGAAGGACGAAAAGTATTTAGCAATATGATGAAATATATTAAAATTACCATCAGTTCTAATTTTGGGAATGTCTTTTCAATTTTAGTAGCCAGTGCCTTTTTACCATTTCTACCAATGCTTTCCTTACAACTCTTGATTCAAAATTTGATTTATGATGTAGCTCAGTTGACAATTCCTTGGGATAATGTCGATGAAGAAGAGTTATTAAGCCCTGTTCGGTGGGAAACGAACGGACTAGCGAAATTTACGGTATGTATTGGCCCGGTAAGTAGTATTTTCGATATTCTAACGTATCTTGTCATGTGGTTTGTGTTTAGCGCCAATAGTTTGGCAACTCAACATTTATTCCAAACAGGTTGGTTTATGGTGGGACTTGTTAGTCAAACGTTAGTTGTTCATATGGTCCGGACGCGGAAAATACCATTCATTCAAAGTCGTGCGTCAATGCCTGTGATGCTAAGTAGTTTAGGTGCAATCTTACTCGGTTTCTTGATTGTAGCAACGCCCATAAGAGAGGTTTTTGACTTTGTGAAACTTCCGGCTAACTACTGGCCATGGTTCTTTGGAATCATCATTGCGTACATGTTAACTGTTGAAGTAGCTAAACGTTTATATATTAAAATTACCAAGGAATGGATTTAGTAAAATCTACTGAAAGAGAAAAGAATTTGCTAAGCTGTATTACTCGTTTTGCGAAAATTTGGTGATTTTAAGCAATGAATGTTCGTGATAAAACCTAAGGTAAAGTATTTGGCAAAAAAACGAGCCAAAAAAAATAAAAATTAACGAAAAAAACTTTGTTCTCTAAAAAATAAAAAACCGCATGCTGAGTAGGTTACTCGGCTGACGGTTTTTATTTTTTGGTTTTTTCAAGATAATTTTCATGAAAACGTAAAGTTCGGAAATCAGATTACTAGCCAGCTTGGGGATGAGGGGGCTCGAATTAATAGAACTGTTATATAATATTTTCAAAATAGAATATAACAGTTGGGAGAAAAATAGTACAGAAGAAGTGTGGAACAGAAACCGTTTTCTTGTTTGTGAAAATTATCACTAAACCGCAAAAACATGCGGTTTTGCTCTTTTGTGAAAAAATGAAGAAATTAGAGTTTTTTTCTTGCGCTTTTTCGAATTTAGTGATAATTTGTTAAGTGTAGTCGATAAAAAGTAATACAGTTTCGCACTCTGTTTTACTTTTATCGAAATTAAAGAAACGTAATAGAGAGGATTGTGTGACAAAATGGCAAAGGCTAAGAAACAAAAACCTATTGACTTTAAAGAGCTAATGGCTAAAGTCGACGCTGATTTCCCAACTTTCCAAATCTTGGATCAAGATGGAAAAATTGTGAATGAAGATTTAGTACCTGATTTATCGGATGAGGAATTAGTTGAATTAATGACACGCATGGTTTGGTCTCGTGTGTTAGACCAACGTTCTACTGCATTAAACCGTCAAGGACGCTTAGGATTCTTCGCGCCAACAGCTGGACAAGAAGCAAGCCAATTGGCAAGTCAATTTGCAATGGAAAAAGAAGACTACTTACTACCAGGTTACCGTGATGTACCTCAATTAGTACAACATGGTTTACCATTAAGAGAAGCTTTCTTATGGTCTCGTGGTCACGTAGCAGGGAACTACTACGCGGAAGATTTAAATGCATTACCACCACAAATTATCATTGGTGCTCAATACATCCAAGCAGCTGGTGTTGCTTTAGGATTGAAAAAACGTGGAAAAGAAAATGTTGTCTTCACTTATACTGGTGACGGCGGTTCTTCACAAGGGGACTTCTATGAAGCAATTAACTTTGCTGGTGCTTACCAAGCAAACGGTGTCTTCATTATCCAAAACAATGGTTTTGCGATTTCTACACCTCGTGAAAAACAAACAGCGGCTAAAACTTTAGCTCAAAAAGCTGTTGCAGCAGGAATTCCTGGTATTCAAGTTGATGGTATGGATCCATTAGCAGTTTACGCAATTGCAAAAGAAGCACGCGATTGGTCAGCTGCAGGAAACGGTCCAGTTTTAATTGAAACATTAACTTATCGTTATGGTCCACATACTTTATCTGGAGACGATCCAACACGTTACCGTTCAAAAGAAATGGATGACGAATGGGTACAAAAAGATCCATTGACTCGTTTCCGTAAATATCTAACAGATAAAGGCTTATGGTCTGAAGCAAAAGAAGAAGAAATTATTGAAAAAACAAAAGAAGAAATCAAAGTAGCGATTGCAGAAGCGGATAAAGCGCCAAAACAAAAAGTTTCTGATTTCTTGAAAAATATGTTTGAAGTTCAACCTCAAACAATTAAAGAACAAATTGCATTTTATGAAGCGAAGGAGTCGAAATAAAAATGGCACAAAAAACTATGATCCAAGCAATTACAGATGCCTTAGCTCTTGAATTAGAGAAAGACGAAAATGTCTTAATCTTCGGTGAAGACGTTGGTAACAACGGTGGGGTTTTCCGTGCAACTGAAGGTTTACAAGAAAAATTTGGTGAAGACCGCGTCTTCGATACACCTTTAGCTGAATCTGGTATCGGTGGATTGGCTTTCGGTCTTGCCTTGCAAGGTTACCGTCCAGTTCCTGAAATCCAATTCTTTGGTTTCGTTTTTGAAGTATTTGACGAAATCGTTGGTCAAATGGCTCGTACGCGTTACCGTATGGGTGGAACTCGTAATATGCCAATTACTGTTCGTGCCCCATTTGGTGGTGGTGTTCATACACCAGAACTTCACTCAGATAACTTAGAAGGATTAATCGCACAATCACCAGGTGTTCGTGTTGTTATTCCATCAAACCCTTACGATGCAAAAGGACTATTAATTTCATCTATTCGTAGCAACGATCCAGTTGTTTACTTAGAGCACATGAAATTATACCGTTCATTCCGTGAGGAAGTGCCAGACGAAGCTTATGAAGTGCCTTTAGATAAAGCGGCTGTAACTCGTGAAGGAACAGACGTATCAATCATCACTTACGGTGCTATGGTTCGTGAAGCGATTAAAGCAGCTGATAGCTTAGCGAAAGACAATATTTCAGCAGAAATCATTGACTTACGTACAGTGGCTCCTTTAGATGTGGAAACAATTATTAACTCTGTTGAAAAAACTGGCCGTGTGGTTGTCGTTCAAGAAGCACAAAAACAAGCTGGCGTTGGCGCTATGGTTGTTTCTGAAATTTCTGAACGTGCCGTATTATCATTAGAAGCACCAATCGGACGTGTATCTGCTCCAGATACAATCTTCCCATTCGGACAAGCAGAAAATATCTGGTTACCAAATGCGAAAGATATCGAAGCAAAAGCTAGAGAAATCGTCGAATTTTAATAGTTATTCGAAGTAGATAAACGAAGAATTAAACAGGTGGATTACGGCTATAGGCATGAAATGTTCAGCTACTATAGTCGTTTCCCCGCGTTTTGCTCCTAAGAAAATAGACAGATCCAACGAAGAAGGGAAGACTTAAAAAATGGCTTATCAGTTTAAATTACCGGATATCGGTGAAGGGATTGCCGAAGGCGAAATCGTTAAATGGTTTGTAAAACCTGGCGATACAATCAACGAAGACGATACGTTATTAGAAGTACAAAATGACAAATCAGTGGAAGAAATTCCATCACCAGTAACAGGTACTGTAAAAAATATCGTTGTACCAGAAGGAACAGTTGCAAACGTTGGTGACGTGTTAATCGAAATCGACGCACCTGGTCACGAAGATAACGATGCAGCACCAGCAGCTCCTGCACAAGAACAAACACCAGCACAACCTGCTGCTGTACCAACAACCGAAGCAGCTGGCGGATTTTTCCAATTCAAATTACCAGACATCGGTGAAGGAATTGCCGAAGGCGAAATCGTTAAATGGTTCGTTAAAGCGGGCGACACAATTAATGAAGATGATTCATTATTAGAAGTACAAAATGACAAATCAGTAGAAGAAATTCCATCACCAGTAACAGGTACTGTAAAAAATATCGTTGTACCAGAAGGAACAGTTGCCAATGTGGGTGACGTGTTAGTTGAAATTGACGCACCTGGTCATAATTCAGCAGCACCGGCAGCCGCAGCACCAGCTACTGACGCTCCTAAAGCGGAAGCATCAGCTCCAGCCGCTTCAACAGGCGTAGTTGCAGCCGCTGATCCAAACAAACGCGTTTTAGCAATGCCATCTGTTCGTCAGTATGCGCGTGAAAAAGACGTTGATATTACACAAGTAACTGCAACTGGTAAAGGTGGCCGTGTCATTAAAGCGGATATTGATGCCTTTGTTTCTGGTGGCTCTCAAGCAGCACCAGCTACTGAAGCTGCCGCAACAGAAGCAGCACCTAAAGCGGAAGCAGCTGCACCTAAAGCAGCGCCAAAAGCCTTTACTTCTGATTTAGGCGAAATGGAAACACGTGAAAAAATGACACCAACACGTAAAGCAATTGCTAAAGCAATGGTTAACAGCAAACACACTGCTCCTCACGTAACATTACATGATGAAGTAGAAGTTTCTAAATTATGGGATCACCGTAAGAAATTTAAAGATGTTGCTGCTGCAAATGGTACAAAATTAACATTCTTACCATACGTTGTAAAAGCATTGACTTCAACTGTTCAAAAATTCCCAATCTTGAATGCATCAATTGATGACGCAGCACAAGAAATTGTTTACAAAAATTACTTTAACATTGGTATCGCTACTGATACAGATCATGGCTTATATGTACCAAATGTTAAAAATGCTAATACGAAGAGCATGTTTGCTATCGCTGATGAAATCAACGAAAAAGCAGCATTGGCTATCGAAGGCAAATTAACTGCACAAGATATGCGTGATGGTACAATCACAATTAGTAACATTGGTTCAGTCGGTGGCGGCTGGTTTACACCAGTAATCAACTACCCTGAAGTTGCTATTTTAGGCGTTGGTACAATTGCACAAGAACCAGTTGTTAATGCAGACGGCGAAATCGTTGTGGGACGCATGATGAAATTATCATTAAGCTTTGACCACCGTATCGTTGACGGCGCAACTGCTCAAAAAGCAATGAACAACATTAAACGCTTATTAGCTGATCCAGAATTACTATTAATGGAAGGATGATTAACAAATGGTAGTAGGAGATTTCGCCATTGAACTAGATACAGTCGTAATCGGAGCTGGACCTGGAGGATACGTTGCTGCAATTCGTGCCGCAGAAATGGGTCAAAAAGTTGCGATTATCGAACGTGAATACATCGGAGGCGTTTGTTTAAACGTTGGATGTATTCCTTCAAAAGCTTTAATTGCTGCTGGACATCATTACCAAGAAGCACAAGATTCTTCAACTTTTGGTGTAACAGCTAAAGGAGTCGAATTAGACTTTGCAAAAACACAAGACTGGAAAGATAACACAGTTGTTAAATCATTAACAGGCGGCGTTGGCATGTTATTGAAAAAACACAAAGTAGAAATTATTGAAGGCGAAGCATTCTTCGTTGACGAAAATACATTGCGTGTTATTCACCCAGACTCAGCACAAACTTACTCATTCAATAATGCTATTGTAGCAACAGGTTCTCGTCCAATTGAAATCCCAGGATTCAAATTTGGCGGACGCGTGTTAGATTCTACAGGCGGTTTAAACTTAAAAGAAGTTCCTAAAAAATTCGTTATTATCGGTGGCGGTGTCATCGGTGCTGAATTAGGTGGCGCTTATGCTAACTTAGGTTCAGAAGTAACAATTTTAGAAGGTAGCCCATCAATTTTACCAACTTATGAAAAAGATATGGTTAAAGTTGTCACAGACGACTTCAAGAAGAAAAACGTAACAATCGTGACTTCTGCAATGGCTAAAGAAGCTGTTGACAATGGCGATAGCGTCACTGTTAAATATGAAGTTAACGGAAAAGAAGAAAGTGTTGAAGCAGATTACGTAATGGTCACTGTTGGACGTCGTCCAAACACAGACGACTTAGGCTTAGAACAAGCGGGCGTTGAAATTGGCGAACGTGGTTTAATCCCAGTTGACAACCAAGGACGTACTAACGTGAAAAACATCTTCGCAATCGGCGACATCGTACCAGGTGCTGCGTTAGCGCATAAAGCAAGCTACGAAGCAAAAATTGCTGCTGAAGCAATTTCTGGTAAGAAAGTTGCAGTTGATTACAAAGCAATGCCAGCTGTTGCCTTTACTGATCCAGAATTGGCAAGCGTTGGTATGACTGTTGCAGAAGCAAAAGAAGCGGGAATCGAAGCAAAAGGCTACAAATTCCCATTTGCTGGTAACGGCCGTGCAATCTCTTTAGATAAAACTGAAGGATTCATGCGTTTAGTTACAACTGTAGAAGACAATGTCATCATCGGTGCACAAATTGCCGGTGTCGGTGCAAGTGACATGATTTCTGAATTAGCTTTAGCTATTGAATCTGGCATGAATGCAGAAGACATTGCTTTAACAATCCACCCACACCCATCATTGGGCGAAATTACTATGGATACAGCTGAATTGGCTTTAGGTTTACCAATTCATATTTAATAGTATCACTTTGTCGCACGACAGATATAATGCGCCTTTTGCACTTGTTGCATTAGCCACAGCAAGAGCAAAAGGTGTAAAAAAACAACGACTCCTAGAAGTCGTTGTTTTTTTATGCTCTGTTCTTTCTTTTACGGTATTTAAGGGGTGTTTCACCCGTTTCTTGTTTAAAGATCCGGACAAAATAGCTATCTTCAACAAACCCTAAATCTTCACTGATTTGGGCGATCGTTTTATCTGTCTCCAAAAGAAGCTGTTTAGCCCATGTGATTTTTAATTGTCGATAAAATTGACTAAAGGGAATACCAAACTCCTCTTTTAATAAACGACTTAAATACGTCGGTGTCAAATGAACAAGGTCTGCCAGTTCTTGTAAATTTAAACGCAGCGATTTGTTTTCCCAAAGGGCATCTAAAACCGGTTGTAATTGCTTATTTTTAGTTTGATAGGCACTTGAAGGAGTTAATTGAGCAGTTAACAAAGTTTGTTGAATATCTTTTTGGATCATATTCAATGGCTCCAGCTCTTCTTTTCGCGAACTAATCTGTAAGGACTGTTTGTACGTATTGATTAAATAATCTTTTTTGATGGCTTCAGAAATAATATATTGGCTTAGATCAGCGATTAATGTCGCGCTCTTTTCTAAGTCTGCTAGTTCTAAAACAGGGTATTGTTGATACAGCTCTTGGTGTGTTACTAAAAATTCTTGAATGAAGGCATCATTCATGGTTAAAACCTGTTCTAACTCTTCTTGGTGATCTTCGAGCAAAACTTCACCAGCCATAATGGCTCCTACATACTGGTCATCAACAATAATGGGGATGGCCATATCAACGATGTTAAAGTGACAACGGTAGATAAAAGGCTGACCAGTGCGAACAGCTTCCAAGCCACCACGAGCATCACATTTTTCACAAAGTTTCGAGAGCTCAGGGGAGTGACGTACCAGTTGGCAAAAGGGTTGAACTTGACTATGTTTCGTCACAGGACGACCTTTATAATCGACTAAAATAATGGCTAAACGAGTGCTTAAGGCCAATGATTCTTGCAATTTTTCCCACTTTTCTAAATCTAAAATATTTTTTAATTCTACAGTCATAAGGCAATCCTTCAATCTAAAGTTTAAAAATCATAATATTTTATTATTTCACAAAATAATTCTATCATTTTTTGCAAGAAAACGATACCAAAAGTTCAATGCTTTTTTGATGAAAGCGTTTTATACTATGTATGTAAACAAAATATAGGAGGCTATCAACATGAGAAAAGCATTGATTTTACCAACGAAATATGTTCAAGGGGAAGATGAATTACTAAACTTAGGTTACTTCGTTTCAACTTTTGGAAAAAAAGCGTTACTAATTGCAAATCCTGCTGACGTTGATCGTGTACGTCCACAATTGGAAGAAACAGCGAAAAAGTTTGACATTACCTTCGTAGAGGGTGGCTTTAGTGGAGAAGTAACGCGTGAAGAAACAAAGCGCTTGCAAAACGTTGGACAAAAAGAACAAGCAGACTGTATCATTGGTTTAGGTGGCGGTAAAGCAATCGATGCTTCAAAAGTCGTAGCAGAAGGTGAAAACTTAATTATTGTACCAACGATTGCGGCTCAAGATGCACCAACTTCGCATTCAGCTGTACTATATCATGAAGATGGCTCATTTGATGATTATGCTTACTTTAAACAAAGTCCAAGCGTCGTGATGGTTGATACAAAAGTGGTTGCCAAAGCGCCAACTAGATTTTTAGTTGCTGGAATGGGGGATGCCTTATCCACATATTTTGAAGCACGCGCAACACACAATTCATATTCTCGGGTTAATGCTAGTTTGCCAATGGGTTCAAGAGAAGGCTTAACGCCCGCTGCTAGCGGCACATATGCAGCTTTGGCCATGGCAAAACTTTGCTGGGAAAACCTACAGGAAGATGGGTTAAAAGCGAAATTAGCTTGTGATGCAAATGTGGTTACTGAATCATTGAATAAGATTATCGAAACAAATATCTTACTTTCAGGCTTAGGTTTTGAAAGTGGTGGTTTAGCTGCAGCGCATGCGATTCATAACGGTATGACAGTCTTACCTGGTGCGCACAGTTATTTACATGGTGAAAAAGTAGCCTTTGCAACGATTGCACAACTTGTATTAGAAGATGCAGCAAAAGACGAATTAGAAGCTGTTTTAGACTTTAGCGCTTCTGTAGGTTTACCATTAACGCTTTCAGACATTGGTGTCG
The DNA here is from genome assembly GCF_050546165.1 of Enterococcus sp. AZ120. Taxonomy (NCBI): domain Bacteria; kingdom Bacillati; phylum Bacillota; class Bacilli; order Lactobacillales; family Enterococcaceae; genus Enterococcus; species Enterococcus sp. AZ120. Next base: position 1,135,576 of record NZ_CP172950.1, read on the forward strand.
ATGAAATCACTTATGAAGAAGCGTTGGAAGTAGCCAAAATTGCTTGCATTCCAGAAGAATCAATTCATTCAATGCCATTCCCAATTGTCGTTGAAGAAGTAGCGAATGCAATCATTGTTGCAGATAAAGTCGGACAAGAATATAAAACAAGACATAAATTAGATTAAGGAAGTGTCCACATGAAAGCAGATATTTTACTCGTTTCACATAGCAAAATGATTACAGATGGTATTAAAGAGATGATTGAACAGATGAATGCCAGTGAAGAAATTACGATTCATTCACTTGGTGGCACATCAGATGGTTCATTAGGTTCAGATCCAATGAAAATCATTGACACGATTAACGAAGCGGACTCTGACCGAGAATTTTTAATTTTTGCCGATTTAGGCAGTGCCGTTTTAAGTTCAGAATTAGCTTTTGATATGCTAGAAGAAGACCAACAGAAACATTATCATTTAGTCGATGCACCATTGGTTGAAGGTGCCTTTGCGGCAGCAATTACTGCAGGTGTCTCAGATGATTTGACGCAAATTTTAGCAGAAGCTCAAAATGCTGGTAAGAAAGGGTGGAACTAAATGAAAAAAATTATTAATGAACCTGGTAAAATTGTCGAAGAAATGCTCCAAGGAATTGTGAAAAGCTATGGAAACCTTGTTCATCAAGTCGAAGATTCTCGCGTGATTGCTCGCAACGACTCAAACAAACAAGTTGGGTTAGTATCTGGTGGTGGAAGTGGTCATGAGCCTGCACATGCTGGGTTTGTTGGTGATGGAATGTTAAATGCCGCAGTTTTAGGTGATGTCTTTACTTCACCAACACCAGATCAAATTTTAACAGGGATCCAAGCGGCAGACCAAGGGGCCGGTGTTCTGTTAATCGTAAAAAATTATACAGGCGATATTTTGAACTTTGAAATGGCCAAAGATATGGCTGATATGGAAGACATTCATGTAGAAATGGTCGTTGTCGATGACGATATTGCTGTCGAAGATAGCACCTATACCGCTGGAAAACGAGGCGTTGCCGGGACTGTTCTTGTCCATAAAATTTTAGGACATCATGCCCGCCAAGGTGCTTCTTTAGAAGAGCTCGTTTCTTTAGGAGAAAAGATTGTATCATCCACGAAAACAATTGGAGTGGCTTTAAAAGCAGCCACTGTGCCTGAAGTTGGCAAACCAGGTTTTACTTTACCAGAAGATGAAATTGAATTTGGCGTAGGGATTCACGGAGAACCAGGCTATCGTCGTGAAAAAATCCAACCATCGAAAGAGTTAGCGAAAGAATTAGTTGAAAAAACATTAAGTAGCTATGAGCAACAACCACAAACTGTGGGAGTACTTGTCAATGGTATGGGCGGCACGCCATTAATGGAACAATTTGTATTTATGAACGACGTGCTAACATTATTAGAAGATAAAGGTGTTCAAGTGACCTTCCATAAAGTGGGTAACTATATGACGTCTATTGACATGCAAGGATTATCTTTAACGATGATTGACTTGGCGACAAAAGACTGGCAAACAGCGCTAGAAAGCAATGTAACAACAATTTCTTGGTAAGGGTGATAAAAGATGGAATTAACAGTAAAAGACATTCAAACATGGTTAGACAATTATTCAAAAGTTATCGAAGAAAAAAAAGACTATTTAAGTGAATTAGACACGCCGATTGGTGATGGGGATCACGGTAACAACATGGCTCGTGGTATGGCTGAATACAAAATTGCGTTTGACAAAAAAGTACCAACAACAATCACGGAGACATTTAAAGTCCTATCCATGGCTTTAATTTCAAAAGTTGGCGGAGCTTCTGGTCCTTTATATGGTACTGCGTTTATGAATATGACTAAAGCGACAAAAGATTTGGAAACCATCAGTTCGCCAGAGCAATTAAAAGAAATTGTTCAGCAAGGTCTAGCTGGGATTCAGATGCGTGGCAAAGCTGAACCAGGAGATAAAACGATGGTTGATGTCTGGGCACCTGTTGCTGAAGTGATTGGAACGGAACAATTTAATGAAGAAAAAATTGAACAATTTGCTGAAGCAACAAAAGATTGGGTGGCGAAAAAAGGACGTGCCTCTTATTTAGGGGAACGAGCAATTGGTCATATTGATCCAGGAGCAGCATCTAGTGCATTATTATTTGAAGAACTAGTCAAAGTAATCAATCAATAACAGTGAGAAAAAAGTTTAGCAAGTGCCTCTCTTGAAGCGCTTGCTAAACTTTTTTATAAATAATGGTTTCTTTTGTTCATCTATGGGATAATTTAAGTAACAAAAAATAACAAAGATAAACAAATGGGGGATTTAAAGATGAAAAAGCATGTGATTGTGGGATGTTTATTAATCGTTAGCTCAATGTTTGTAAGTGCTTGTGGAAGTTCGTCAGACGTGACCACGGAAAAAACCAGTGTCACAAAACAAGTCGAAGCTACGGGACAAAGCACATCCTCTTCTGTAGACCAAACCAAGTATGATGCCATTATTACAGAAGCTAAAAAGTTAACGGCAGAGGGGCAATATAAAGAATCAGAAGAAAAATTAGCTACGATCCCTGTTAGCGATTTAGGGAAACCTCACTATTCGATCGTTAAAGAAACGGTTGAGAAACTAAATAATCAAAATAATGAAGGCTTAAAAAGACAAGAAGAAGTCGCGGTTGAAAAGCAAACGAAGTCGAGTCCGGCACCAACGGAATCACTTAAACCAATTCCAGATGAATTTGCTAAATGGGCAACCACGTATCTTTTTTATTATCCACGAGGAGATCAAAAGCAAGCGGGGTTAATCATTGAAGCGAATGGAGCGGTCACGCAGACGAATACGAATGGCGAAATTTACACAGGAAAAGCCGAAATAAGTGGAGCTTCGGGCACTATTTTAAGTTATGATACGACTAGTTATCGCCCGACGACCCAACCAGCTACAAAATCGATTACTCCAAATGTTAAAATCACTGTTACTTGGAACAATGGCGGCGGTGTTGATGTTTATTATGGCTACGTTTCTTATTCACAACGTTTAGCTTTGACAGATGGTATCGCCGTGACAGATGGGGTCAAAGAAGTTTGGCTTTCATAAAAAGAGCTAGACATTCAAGCAAAAACTTGAATGTCTAGCTCTTTTGTTGATTGAATCGGGGGATTTAAATACTTAGTTTCGATAAGAACGAACGGTATTATTAATAGCAGAAATACTATATTTTAATTCATCTTCTAACGTTTGATCAATGTCTGTGTCTAAAGTTTCTGCAAACATGGCTTCATATTCAGCGATAGAAAGTTCTGTCCGATTATCCATCAGTGCTAAATGAGTTTCTTTTTGTAAATGATTTTGATAACCAGCTACTAATTCACCAGTGAAAAATTCAGCGACAGCACCAGAACCATAACTGAATAACCCAATTTGATTGCCTGCGGTTAAAGTCGTTGCATTTTCTAAAAGGGAAATGAGTCCCAGATAAAGTGAACCCGTATACAAGTTTCCTACGCGACGACTATAGATGATGCTTTCTTCATAACGGGCTAAAATTCGTTCCTGTTCTGCTTCAGTTTGGTCGGAGATTTTTGCTAATAAGGCTTTTTTGCCCATTTTTGTGTAAGGAATATGGAACGCTAAAGCATCATAATCTGCAAAATCAAGACCGGTTCGTTTTTTATGTTCATCCCAGACTTGGGCAAAAGATTGGATGTAGGTTTCGTTTGACAAAGGACCATCGACCATAGGATATGGATGGCCTGTTGGACGCCAAAAGTCATAGATATCTTGCGTCAGCATCACATTATCCTCTTTTAAAGCCAAGATGCGCGGTTCACTAGCAACTAACATTGCAACCGCCCCAGCTCCTTGTGTAGGCTCACCGCCAGAATTTAAGCCATATTTTGCAATATCTGCTGCTACAACCAAAACTTTTTTATCTGGATGTAAGGCTACGTGATTCTTAGCTAACTGTAAGCCTGCTGTTGCTCCGTAACAAGCTTCCTTGATTTCGAAAGAGCGAGCGAAAGGTTGAATCCCCATTAAACGATGTAAGACAACTGCGGCCGCTTTTGACTCATCGATACTGGACTCAGTCCCGACAATCACCATATCAATGGCCTCTTTATCTTCTTTGGTCAAGATCGCTTCTGCGGCATTGGCTGCAAATGTCACAATATCTTGGCTGATTGGGTTCACCGCCATTTGGTCTTGCCCAATACCAATATGAAATTTTCCAGGGTCTACATTTCTGGCTTCAGCCAGTGCCGTCATATCAATATAATAAGGGGGCACAAAAAAACTAATTTTATCAATCCCAATTGTCATTTCTTTAACTCCTTTACGATAAATAGATTCATTATATAAAATAGCACGAAATGAACCAAAATGGGGAATTTTTGTATTAACTTCATAGATTATTAAAAAATATCTTATAAGTCTGTTAACATTCAGTAATTGGCACTTGTGATTCTGGGATTTTATGATATATTTCAAGATGGAGGTGCATTTAGTTGAAAACAGTAGTTATTATTGATGCATTACGAACACCAATTGGAAAATATAAAGGCAGCTTAAGTCAAGTAAGTGCCGTAGACTTAGGAACACATGTTACAACACAACTTTTAAAAAGACATTCCACTATTTCTGAAGAAATTGATCAAGTAATCTTTGGAAATGTTTTACAAGCTGGAAATGGCCAAAATCCCGCACGACAAATAGCAATAAACAGCGGTTTATCTCATGAAATTCCCGCAATGACAGTTAATGAGGTCTGCGGATCAGGAATGAAGGCCGTTATTTTGGCGAAACAATTGATTCAATTAGGAGAAGCGGAAGTTTTAATTGCTGGCGGGATTGAGAATATGTCCCAAGCACCTAAATTACAACGTTTTAATTACGAAACAGAAAGCTATGATGCGCCTTTTTCTAGTATGATGTATGATGGATTAACGGATGCCTTTAGTGGTCAGGCAATGGGCTTAACTGCTGAAAATGTGGCCGAAAAGTATCATGTAACTAGAGAAGAGCAAGATCAATTTTCTGTACATTCACAATTAAAAGCAGCTCAAGCACAAGCAGAAGGGATATTCGCTGACGAAATAGCCCCATTAGAAGTATCAGGAACGCTTGTGGAGAAAGATGAAGGGATTCGCCCTAATTCGAGCGTTGAGAAGCTAGGAACGCTTAAAACTGTTTTTAAAGAAGATGGTACTGTGACAGCAGGGAATGCATCAACCATTAATGATGGGGCTTCTGCTTTGATTATTGCTTCACAAGAATATGCCGAAGCACACGGTCTTCCTTATTTAGCTATTATTCGAGACAGTGTGGAAGTCGGTATTGATCCAGCCTATATGGGAATTTCGCCGATTAAAGCCATTCAAAAACTGTTAGCGCGGAATCAACTTACTACGGAAGAAATTGATCTGTATGAAATCAACGAAGCATTTGCAGCAACTTCAATTGTGGTCCAAAGAGAACTGTCTTTACCAGAGGAAAAGGTTAACATTTATGGTGGCGGTATTTCATTAGGTCATGCGATTGGTGCCACAGGTGCTCGTTTATTAACGAGTTTAAGTTATCAATTAAATCAAAAAGAAAAGAAATATGGAGTGGCTTCTTTATGTATCGGCGGTGGCTTAGGACTCGCTATGCTACTAGAGAGACCTCAGCAAAAAAAAAACAGCCGATTTTATCAAATGAGTCCTGAGGAACGCCTGGCTTCTCTTCTTAATGAAGGCCAGATTTCTGCTGATACAAAAAAAGAATTTGAAAATACGGCTTTATCTTCGCAGATTGCTAATCATATGATTGAAAATCAAATCAGTGAAACAGAAGTGCCGATGGGCGTTGGCTTACATTTAACAGTGGACGAAACTGATTATTTGGTACCAATGGCGACAGAAGAGCCCTCAGTGATTGCGGCTTTGAGTAATGGTGCAAAAATAGCACAAGGATTTAAAACAGTGAGTCAACAACGCTTAATGCGTGGACAAATCGTTTTTTATGATATTGCAGACCCCGAGTCATTGATTGATAAACTACAAGTAAGAGAAGCGGAAATTTTTCAACAAGCAGAGTTAAGTTATCCATCTATCGTTAAACGGGGCGGCGGCTTAAGAGATTTGCAATATCGTGCTTTTGATGAATCGTTTGTATCTGTCGACTTTTTAGTAGATGTTAAGGATGCAATGGGGGCAAATATCGTTAACGCTATGTTGGAAGGTGTGGCCGAGTTGTTCCGTGAATGGTTTGCGGAGCAAAAGATTTTATTCAGTATTTTAAGCAATTACGCAACGGAGTCGGTTGTTACGATGAAAACGGCTATTCCAGTTTCGCGTTTAAGTAAGGGAAGCAATGGCCGGGAAATTGCTGAAAAAATTGTTTTAGCTTCACGCTATGCTTCATTAGATCCTTATCGGGCAGTCACGCATAACAAAGGAATCATGAATGGCATTGAAGCTGTCGTTTTAGCTACAGGAAATGATACACGCGCTGTTAGCGCTTCTTGTCATGCTTTTGCGGTGAAGGAAGGTCGCTACCAAGGCTTGACTAGTTGGACGCTAGATGGCGAACAACTAATTGGTGAAATTTCAGTTCCGCTTGCGTTAGCCACGGTTGGCGGTGCCACAAAAGTCTTACCTAAATCTCAAGCAGCCGCTGATTTGTTAGCAGTGACGGATGCAAAAGAACTAAGTCGAGTAGTAGCGGCTGTTGGTTTGGCACAAAATTTAGCAGCGTTACGGGCCTTAGTCTCTGAAGGAATTCAAAAAGGACACATGGCTCTACAAGCACGTTCTTTGGCGATGACGGTCGGAGCTACTGGTAAAGAAGTTGAGGCAGTCGCTCAACAATTAAAACGTCAAAAAACGATGAACCAAGACCGAGCCATGGCTATTTTAAATGATTTAAGAAAACAATAAAAAAACAGTTCAGCAGAAATTATTCTGCTGAACTATTTTTTTTCACATTAGGTAGCCGTTTCAGGCCACGAATTGGTTTTACTTTTAAGACATCTAAGAAGAAAGTGAACACAGGGATTCCTACAATAAGTCCCCATACACCAAAGAGACGCTCACTAACTAATAAAATGACAAACGTATAAAAGATTGGTAACTCTGTTTTACTAGACATGAATTTAGGATTTAGCACGTAAGATTCAAATAAATGGACGATTGTAATTAAAGCTAAGATATAAATCACATCGTTCAAGCCACCTTGGGAATAAGCGATGAAACTTAGCGGAATGCAGGAAATAATCACACCAGCAACTGGGACTAAGCTCAAAATGAAGATCATAATGGCTAAACTAGGTAACTGAGTAAAGCCGATTATCGCCAAGGCCAAGGTAGTAATGACTGTATTCACCACAGCAATGAAAAACTGAGCTTCCATTACGACACCAAATGTGTTGACGAACTTGTTGGCAAAATAATAGATATCCTGAAAAAACCAATCAAAATCACTTTTTAAAAATAACTTAGAAAAATCGGCCATTTGCTTCTTCTCAATCATAAAGAAGAAACTTAAAATAAAGGACATGACAAATGATAAACCGACAGCGCCAATATCTTGAATGTAGCGTAAAATCATTGAAGCACCATTCTGGAGTTGAGAGAGTAAGTTAGATTTTTCCAAGTATTGATCAATAAATTGCAATACTTGATTTGTATCTGTATGTGGACTTTGATAAAAATCAACTACAGAATTAATCATTTGAGTCGTTTGGTTAACTAGAACGGGAACATATTTAGTAATCGCTAAATAGATTAGAAAAACAACCAATGCATAGGTTAAGAGAACGATGACAATCGTCGGGATTTTCATATAGCGTTGAACAAAATGGACCAAACGAACAGCTAAATAGGTAAAGATAAATGTTAAAAGAATTGTTGTAATCATACTTCTGGATAAATAAAGCACAAAAATAATCAAAGCAAGGACGCAAAAACGTCGCAAACGTTCATTTTGAATAAATTTTTGATACAAACTCATAGGGGAAACTCCTTCTTTACTGAATAATCAATCCTGTTAAGAATAACATAACCATACCGATGGCAGCTAGGCCACAAACAATAATATGGCGGCGTTTGTACATCACTACAATGGCGATGAACTCTCGAATAAACGCATTAGGTAAAAAATAAAAAGCGGTTTTTGCACCAATACCATCAGCTTTTAAGCCAGCCATTCGAGCGAAAAGACCCGCTCGGAAAAGGTGATAATTGTTTGTAGTAAAAATGGCTTGGAAATTAGCATTTCCAAAATCCTCAATCATTGTTTCTTTGGAAAAACGCATATTTTCTAGTGTGTTTTTTGAATGAGCTTCTACTAAAATATCATCATCAGGAATACCTTGTGTCAAAGCATACATTTTCATTGCGACACTTTCAGGGAGTAATTCATCGGGACCTTGGCCACCAGACATGACGATTTTTGGTGGATTTAACGTTGCGCGATTTTGTGCCTTGTAAAATTGAATGGCTTTGTTGATGCGGGCTTGCAATAGTGGCGGCACAATCTCACCATTGATTAACCCCGAACCTAACACAACAATATAATCCTGTGTATATTTTGGCTGATTAAATTGATACAACGTAGAAACAGTTAAAAAATTATAAAAAACAAACGCGAAATAAGTCAAAATAAATGGCGCAATAGTTAAGGGTAAGGAGAGCCAAGTTGGTAACAACGATTGAAAAAAGAAATTATAAATTAATAGTAATGTTAAGCCAATTGCCAGCAACAACGTCAACAAGTTCCCTAAAGAACGACCTTCTTTTCTCATAACAACGACCGCATTCCAATAGAGGAAAATAATTAAGGCATAGAGTCCTAAAGCCAAAGCGATAAAAATCGCCAGCAGGGCAATAATTGCTAAGGTGATTAGAAAGTAGTTGTTTGTACGAATCGCAGTAATCCCTAAATAAGTCGCTAGAACCACAAGAAAAATATTAAATAATGTTCCATTCAGTAAACGCCTTTTTTCTTTGAAGTAGAAGAGCGCAAACAAGCCAAAAAAAGCAATGGGAATTAAAAAGAAGGCTGTGCCACGAATGATTTCTAAATATAAAACATATGAGAAGAACATAAAGACGGTCCAGCCAAACATCCACGGCAACCAATCGTGTTCTTTTTTCTTTTTCCGCCACGAGGGAATGAAAAAGAGACCCAATAAATAAACACCTAAAAAGGTTAAATCACCATAAAATTGCATAAATAAACTCCTTTAAAACATTTTTCCTCTTCAGTATAACGAAAACTCTTCAAAAAAAATAGAGGAAGCACTTAGTTTCAGAAAGTTTTCTTGTTCTTTTTTTTATAAAAAAAACCTGACGATTAACGTCAGGTTTTTGAGTCAGTATTGTTTAATTAAGCTTTAGTAACGTTAGTTGCTTGAGGGCCACGTTGACCTTCTTCGATTTCGAAAGTTACTGCTTGACCTTCTTCTAAAGTTTTGAAGCCGTCACCTTGGATAGCTGAGAAATGTACGAATACATCGTTTCCGTTTTCTGCAGTGATGAAGCCAAAGCCTTTGTCTGAGTTAAACCATTTTACTGTACCTGTTTCCATAATAAATATCCTCCTAGATGTGTGTTATAACACATTCATATTTTGCAATTACTTGAAAGGTGAAAAATGTGGAAGATGTTTATTTGAAACAGCTACCCATATTACCGAACAAAAACTACATCTATTACTATAGCATACTAACTGGTTTTTGTATAGCGATAACCTTATTTTCTTTTTTATCGGATGTTTTTTAAAAACTAGAAAGTGAAGATAAGGCTGTTATAGTGCTGTTTCAATAAGTCTCAGAAAAAAAGCCCATTGTAAGGCGCTTTCTTACAATGGGCTTTTTGCCTGTTTTTAATAACGGAGGATAGCCGCTAAAGATTTTTCATCTGGTGCAGCTTTTTGGTCTAAAACAAAAACTTGACCGCCGTTTTGAATGACTTGGTAAGCAATGGTGTTTAAAAGTTTGCGACGATCGTACTCTTCAGATGACATTTCATTGTTTTCAGTAACAAAGAGTGATGTTGCAATAAAAAGATGGGAAATTTTGCCGTCAGCTGCCGCTGGCGAAATATCTGTAAATTGATCTAAGAATTTACGATCTAGTAATTTGTTATAAGAAGCTGTTTCTTTTTCTGTTAACTCTGCAGCTATTTTTTCACTAGCACTGCGGATATCTTGAATGGTTGCTTGTGCAGGTGAAGCAGCAACTGAAATTGAGCAATCATAATAAGGGTTTTTAGCAATCTTTTTAAAGAGTGTTTGGTTTTCTGGTAAAGCATAAAGATAAAGCGGTAATTTTTCAGGATTATCCAGTTGGTCTTTTAAGAAAGTATCGACTGCTTGATAGTAGTTCACCCAATCAATTTCAACTTCTTTATCTTTAGTATTGATGCTATGATAAGCGACACCTTCTTTAGAACCGTTAGAACTACCTTGAGTTGAAAAGTTTAAATTACCACCAGTTAATTCATCACCTAAAGCTGTGACCACGTCTGTTGGCGCGTCTTTAGGCAATTCAACAGGAGTCACAGTCGTATGATCGACCTTGTAAAGTTTCATTGAATCGCGATTTAGAGCAAGTAGGTAATAATGGTAGTTAAATTGTTTGTCTTTGACTAGTCCAAGTAAATAAGGAATCGTGTCCACGTAATATTGATCGTCAACGGGCACATCTAATCGTTGAACAAAGGTATTTTCTGGAGATAAGATGATTGAAACACTTGCTGTGCCGTTGCGCCAGAAGGAAGCATCAGCTAGAAGTGCGTCAATTTTTTCTTGAAAAACGGCCCATTTTTCCTCAGGAAATTTTTTTTCAAAGCGTGTTTTTGCCGCTTTTGCAAAATTTTTCAAAACAAGCGAATCTTTTTCTACGTTTTGATGAGCGACATGGGTGTTAAACAAGAAGGTAACAAACGGTCCATGAACTTCTTCAGAAAATAATGTTGATAAGCTATCTTTTTTTTGATTTGCCATAATAAAATCCCCCTTCTAAAAGTAAGTGTAGCACAGGAAATCGAATGTTTAAAACAATATGTTCAATAAAAGAAAACGCTTTAAAGAATTTAAATAAAGGACTGTTAATGGTGTTCTAATAAAAGTTTTATAAAAAATATAGCTGAAACTCATGATAAAAAAGGCACAAACTACTATACTTACGTTATGCCAATTATCCCGAATTGGTTTTTTCATACTTACTCCTACCAAGAGTAAATAACAACCTTCATTTCCACCACAGACGACGGTCGTGGTGGTTTTTTTTGTTTAGGTTCTAGTTTTTGCTATCAATTGACTAGGAGAAGTGAACGTTCTTTAAGAATTTGTCATTTCAAATTTACGGAACCGCAAGAAACGATTTGTTTCTTCCTCTAACTGAGTAATTTCTTCTTCTGTTAACTCTTCCGTAGTAATGTGAATATGTAACTCTTTTTGTGTGCTTGTCATAGGTGCCTGATGATTAATCTCTGTTTGTTGGGTGCGGCCCATTAAATAGTCCAAGGAGACAGAAAAATAGTCTGCTATTTTTAAAAGATTCTCTACTTTAGGCGAAGAGGTATCCCAACGACGAATTTGTCCATTGGAAATGCCGACGTTTCTTTCTAATTGGGCGAGGGTTAGTTGCCTTGACTGAGCTAATTGTTTAATGCGAGAAATTAAGGTCATTTCAAGTCCTCCTTGTGTTTTCCGTTTGCTAATTTTAAATTAGCGTAAAAGCGAATGGTTGTCAATTGCGAGCGTGTAATAAGAAGGTGAACATCTCATGAGTGATTTTTTAGAAAATTTCCGATGAAAAAAAGAAGAAATAGAGTTATTATTAGTAAGTAAACTGTTTTGGAGCGAGAGGGGATGAATCAATGGAGAAAATTAAAAGTTACCAAGAGGATTCTGAAGTGCAGAAAAATCGTTGGTGGATCTTAGTTTCTGTGGCTATGTTTACCTTCATGTCTACATTAGATTCCAGCATTGTAAATATTGCTTTACCGACTATTTCAAAAGAAATGTCCGTACCCATGAATCAAGCGGAATGGGTCGTATCTATTTATTTAATGGTTGTCTGTGCTTGTTTATTATTATTTGGAAAAATTGGCGACAGTTTTGGAAAAATAAAAGTTTATCGAATTGGCACGGTTATTTTTACGATTGGTTCGTTACTTTGTGGCTTTAATCAATCGCTGAGCTTTCTATTATTTGCGCGAGTCGTTCAAAGTATTGGTGCTAGCATGACCATGGCGACCAATTCAGGAATTATTACGGAAGTATTCCCTTTAAATGAAAGAGGGCGGGCGCTTGGTGCAGTAGGAGCCTTTGTCTCTTTAGGCGCGATTGCTGGTCCTGGGATTGGTGGATTGATCTTATCAAACTTTTCTTGGTCGTATATTTTTTGGATTAATGTTCCTGTGGGGCTAGTTACAATTTTAATTGGTGAAAAGTTTCTACCAAAAGATATTACAAAAACAAAAGAAAAAATCGATTTTTCAGGATTTGCTTGTATTGCCATTGCGATTATGACGTTCTTCGGCGGGATTTTCCTCGGACAAGAGAGCGGGTTTGGCTCGTTACAATCCTATTTATTGTTCATTATTGCAGTAATCGCATTAGGATTATTTATAATGGTTGAACGAAAAAGAAAAAGCCCACTTATTAAGTTCGCAATTTTTAAAAACAAAATTTTTACTTTAAGTTTATTGTCCGCCGTTTTAATTTTTGCCTCAAACTTTTTTGTAAATGTTGTCATTCCATTTTATTTGCAGGATGCACGCAAACTAAGTGCTAGTTATGCTGGTCTATTAATGATGGTATTTCCGTTATTAATGGTGGTTGGGGCTCCTCTGAGTGGCTATTTGACGGATAAAATTGGCCCAGGTATTTTAACATTTGGCGGATTGTTGCTCTTGTGCTGTACGTCGTTAATGTATATGTTTTTAGATATGAATTCGCCTATCTGGTATTATGTGATTGCAACAGCCATTATGGGCTTGGGAAATGCACTTTTCCAGTCTCCAAACAATACAATGGTTATGAGCAGTGTTGAAAAGCAAGATTTAGGTGTAGCAGGAAGTATGAATTCTTTTGCTAGAAACTTAGGAATGGTCATTGGGATTGCGTTGTCAACGACCATTTTATATCGTGGTATGAGCGAAGCCTATGGTGAACGAGTAACCACGTATCTGGCTAATCGCCCAGATATATTTATTGTGGGAATGCGTGAAACCTTTTTTGTCGCCTTTCTATTATGTGTGGCGGCCTTTATATTAACGATTTTACGTTTTCGGAAAACAACCAAATAAGTAAAAAGAAACAGACGAGAAAGATTCATGATTTTTCTCGTCTGTTTCTTTACTAGCTAAGAAAATAAGCAAATGCGATTGTATATTTCTAATTCTCTGTTACAATAAAGAAAGTAAACTGTACTAAACTGTACTACTTTTAAGAATGAATTTGACGATTAATTATCATAAGAGTGTGTAGAAAATACCGTAGGAGGAATACAAATGGAACTGATAGGACATGGACATTCATGTATTGAAATTCGTCTAAACGACGGCACGAACCTTTTATTTGATCCTTTTATTAATGGCAACCCTTTAGCGGACGTTTCACTTGAAGATTTACACCCTGATTACATCTTAATCACCCACGGACACAGCGATCATATTGGCGATATGCTAGCAATTGCTCAAGCCAACAAGGCAACGATTATTGCGATAGCTGAAGTGGCTACGTATGCACAGTCGCAAGGGGTAAAAGCGCATGGAATGAATCTAGGTGGGCGTTATGTCTTTCCTTTTGGTTCGGTTAAATTTGTGCCAGCTTTGCATAGTTCCGGTTATGAAATAGACGGCGTAATGACCTACATGGGCGAAGCAAGTGGGATTATTTTAGAAGCAGAAGATAAAAAAATTTATCACGCTGGTGATACGGCGTTGTTTTCAGATATGCGCCTTTTTGCAAAAGACAAATCCATTGATGTAGCGTTCTTACCAATTGGCGATAATTATACGATGGGACCAGAGGATGCGCTAGAAGCAGTCTCTTACTTAAATCCCGAAATAACCATTCCAATTCATTACAATACCTTTCCTGTTATCCAACAAAATCCAGCAATATTCGTAGAGCAAGTAGTTGGCGGGAAAGTATTAAACCCAGGAGAGACGATCCTAGTTTAGGAGGAAATTATGGCGACGAAACATGATCAAATTTTAAAACATATTGAAGAATTACCAATTGGCGATCGAATCTCTGTTCGAAGCATTGCCAAAAGTTTAAGTGTTAGTGAAGGAACAGCGTATCGGGCCATCAAAGATGCAGAAAATATTGGGCTTGTTTCCACCATTCAACGTGTTGGTACGATACGAATTGAGCGGAAGTTAAAAAAACATATTGAAAAATTAACATTTGGTGAAGTGGTCCGGATTATTGAAGGGGATGTGTTAGGCGGTAGCTCTGGTCTAGACAAAGTCCTTAATAAATTTGTAATTGGTGCGATGACAGAAACCGCGATGACGCGATATATTACTCCCGGATCCTTAATGATTGTTGGTAACCGCCAAGGCGTGCAAAAGCTTGCTTTAGAAAATGGGGCAGCCGTTTTAATTACAGGTGGATTTGAAACATCTGAAGAGATTGCGCAGTTAGCAGATCGTCTGGGTATGCCTGTCTTGAGAACCACATATGATACATTTACTGTGGCTACTATGATTAACCGTGCTTTAAGTGATCAGCTGATTAAAAAAGACATTTTACTCGTCAGTGATATTTATACAGCGCTTGAAAAAACCAATTATTTGTTGACAACTCAAACGATTGCAGATTATCAGGCATTATCTGAAAGTACCCATCATTCTCGTTTCCCAGTAGTAAATAAGAAATTACGTTTAGTGGGGATTGTCACAGCCAAAGATGTCATTGGTAAAAGTGAACATTTAACCGTGGATAAAGTCATGACAAAGGACCCCAATGTTGTGAAAAAGATGATGAGTGTAGCGAGTGTCAGTCATCAAATGATTTGGGATGGTCTAGAAGTCATGCCGGTGGTGGAAGATGATTTAGCGCTTGTTGGAATTGTTTCTCGCCAAGATGTGATGAAAGCTATGCAATTGGTGCAACGACAACCACAAATTGCAGATACAATTTCAGATCAAATTTCCGGGGAAGTGATGCCTGTTGAAGAAAATGGCAAAGAAACAACCCGTTTTCGTTTTTCGGTTGCGCCCCAAATGGTTAACAGTGTTGGTACCATCTCGTTCGGTGTCCTAAGTGAAATTATTTCTAACGTGACACAACGAACAATGTTGATGAATCAAAAAAGAAATGTACTAATTGAACAAGTGAATCTACATTATTTGCGGCTAATCCAGTTGGAAAGTGAATTGGACATTCGTCCACGGATTTTAGAAATTGGTCGTCGCTCTGCAAAATTAGATATTGAAGTTTATTTAGAAAATGTCATTGTGGCAAAAGCAATTGTTGTTTGCCAAGTGATGGAGAGAACGTAGGAGGCTACAAAGAATGGACGTAGTAAAAGAAATTATGGCAGCAATTAAACAATATGAAACAATTATTATTCATAGACATCAAAGGCCCGATCCAGATGCAATTGGCTCACAGGTTGGGTTAGCAGAACTCTTAAGAGCGAGCTTTCCTGAAAAAAATATTTATCAAGTAGGCGGACCAGTGGAAGGCTTAGAGTTTTTAGCTGAAATGGACGTTATTACTGACGATGTCTATCGAGGTGCATTAGTCATTGTAACAGATACTGCAAATGCTCCACGAATTAGTGATGCGCGTTTTTCTTTAGGCGATCAATTAATTAAAATCGATCATCATCCGAATGATGAACCTTATGGAGATTTAGTTTGGGTGAATACAAATGCAAGTAGTTGTAGTGAAATTATTGTTGATTTTTGGCAACAGCATTTAGCAGAATTAACGATGACAGATAATGCAGCTCGTTTATTGTATGCTGGGATTGTGGGGGATACAGGACGTTTTCTTTATCCTTCTACTTCGGCGCATACACTCGCTGTTGCTGCGCAATTGCGTACGTTTAACTTTAATGCCGCAGACTTAAATCGTGAGTTAGACCAAATGCCTTTAAAGGTTGCTAAATTAGCGGGTTATATTTATCAAAATTTAGAAATCGATGCAAATGGCGCTGCTCGTGTCATTTTACCACAAAGTATTTTAAACAGTTATGATATTGTCGATTCTGAAACGGCAGCCATTGTTTCAATGCCAGGAAAAATTGAAGATGTTCTCTCATGGGCAATCTTTGTTGAACAGCCAGAAGGTTATTATCGCGTTCGGTTACGTTCCAAAGGACCAATCATTAATACAATTGCTAAAAAACATCATGGCGGCGGCCATCCTTTGGCAAGTGGCGCTAATGCACGTGATACAGCTGAAATTGAAGTGATTTACCAAGAAATCCAGGCAGCTTGCCAAGAGTGGGCTCAAAAATAAATAAGCAATTAGAAAGTAGTTATCGGACGTTGATAAATCATTAGGACTACTTTTCATTCACTAGAAAATAAGGTAAAATGAAAAAGAATTATTTTTTACAAAGGAGAACGTTAATGACAGAGCAATTACCAAACTGCCCTGAATGTGGGTCGGCATATGCCTATGAAGATCGCGGATTATTTATTTGTCCAGAATGTGGTCATGAATGGTCACCAACGGAAGAAGTTGCAGAAGAAGGCTTAGTAGTCAAGGACTCAAATGGCAATCTTTTAGCGGATGGTGACAGTGTTACTGTAATCAAAGATTTGAAAGTTAAAGGTGCCAGTGGCGCAATTAAACAAGGCACAAAAGTGAAAAACATTCGTTTAGTGGAAGGTGATCATAACATCGACTGTAAGGTAGATGGCTTTGGTCCAATGAAGTTAAAATCAGAGTTTGTTAAGAAAAATTAAATTTCATTTGAATGATGAGACAGTAAGAGTCTAGGACACAACCATCGTCCTAGACTCTTACTAATGTTTATCGGTCTTGTATTTTATCATTGTACGAAGGCCGTGCCAAGCGTTGTAAAGTGTGAGGATTAACCCGATACCTAAAGGAATCCATAACCATTGCGGAGAATAAGCGGCATCTTTTAACGTTTCAGGGTTGATGGTCCATGATTCTTGCAATACTTGGAAACTAAAAACCATGAGAAATGTTGAAATAAGTAACAAAATAAACCGTAAATAATGAATCGTTGTTTGACGGTGAATCAGTGCAAAGAGTAAGTAGAGCACAAGTAAAAATAGCGGCACTCCAAACGCAAAATATGGCTGTAACATGAGAACGTCCTCCTTTTTCTTAATGATACTGCAAAGGAGAGGATTTGCAAAATAAAATTTATTGTTGGTACATTTTTTTAGAAACAAGTATAGTGTTATTGAGGCATTCATACTTGAAATTGTTTATCTTGGAGGAATTTTTATGGCAGTATATAGCGAACCAATTAAATGGGCAATCATTATTTTCCCGTTTCTAGCATTTTTTATTTCTGGGGCATTATTAATCTATGAATACCGCAAATATGGTTCTTTTGTTTGGACACGAGCAATGATTTTGTATTCATTTGTTTTTTATTTATTATGTGCCTATTTCTTGGTAATTTTACCGTTGCCATCTCGGGCAGAAGTGGCTCAATACACAGGACCAACAATAGAACTGCGGCCTTTTCATTTTATTTCAGGGATTTTAAACGAAACTGTTTTTTCGATCAAAGATCCTAGTACGTATTTGCCAGCATTAAAACAACATGCCGTTTTAGAACCACTGTTTAATGTTTTATTAGTTTTACCTTTTGGTGTGTATTTACGGTATTATTTCAAATGTTCATTTTTAAAAACAGTTCTTGCGAGTTTTTTATTGTCATTATTTTTTGAATTAACACAGTTATCTGGCCTTTATTTTATTTATCCACGTTCGTATCGCTTGGCGGATGTCAATGATTTAATTAATAATACCGTCGGAGGCATAGTTGGTTATTGGTTGACGCCGCTCTTTACCTTTTTATTGCCAACACGAGAAGAAATTGATGCCACCTCTTATGAAAAAGGGCAGACAGTTAGCCTGTTGAGACGTTTCTTTGCATGGGGGATTGATTGGTTGGTGATTGGCTTTGTGCAAGGCCTGCTCGTTTTTGGACTAAATTTCATTCCAGCTTATAAAAATTGGGCAACCAATTATCCGATTTTTTCAGATCGGATGTGGTTCTTTATCATGGTGTTTGCGGTCTTTATCGTCATGATGAAACTGACAAATGGTCAAACGTTAGGGAAAAAAGTTGTTCGCATTCGGGTGGTTGAAACAGGACATGAAAAAATTCGTTTAAAAGCCTTGTTTGTTCGCTACGGTTATTTGTATTTTGTGTATGGTTTAATTAGTATTTATCTAGCCAATGCCACTGATTTATTGAATTCTTCTAATCGGATGTTGCAAATGGTGTCACTGCTTCTGTATTTGTTCTGTTTAATTTTATATTTACTGTTTTTGATCAACGTTTTGTTAACCTTGATTCGTAAAAAACGGCGTTTGTTTTATGAAAAAGCCAGCCATACTTATACAGTCAGTACATTAGAAGTTGCGAAAACAAAGGAATCAGCAGGTGAGTAAAAGTTGTTTTTGTGTTATAATGCCAAAGTGCATAAAGAATTTAACGAGAAGAGGTGAGGCAAGTGCCTTCATTTAAACAATTTCAATTTCAACCTTTTATCAACGAAGCACTCGCAGAAAAAGGGTTTGAAGAACCAACAGAAGTCCAAGAAAAATTAATCCCAATCATTAAGAAAGGGAAAAGTGTCATTGGACAATCGCAAACAGGAAGTGGAAAGACGCATACTTTTTTACTTCCATTAATGGATAAAGTTAAGCCAACTATCGACGAAGTACAAATTGTGATTACTGCGCCTAGTCGTGAATTAGCCAATCAAATTTATCAAGAAGCGCAGCAACTGGCTCGTTTCAGTCAACCAGAAATTCGAGTGTCAAATTTTGTTGGCGGAACAGATAAACAACGTCAATTAAATAAATTAAAGCATCAGCAACCTCATGTGGTGATTGGTACACCAGGGCGGATTTTAGATATGATGAATGAACAAGCCTTGAAAGTGCATACGGCTTTTGCCTTTGTTGTCGATGAAGCAGACATGACATTAGATATGGGCTTTTTAGCAGAAGTCGATCAAATTGCTGGTCGTTTGCCAGAAAAATTACAAATGCTCGTTTTTTCTGCAACCATTCCAGAAAAATTACGACCATTTTTAAAAAAATATTTAGAAAATCCAGTGATTGAACATATCAAACCAAAAGCAGTTATTTCAGAAACAATTGACAATTGGTTGATTTCCACCAAAGGAAAAAACAGCAATCAAATAATTTATCAATTATTGACTATCGGACATCCTTATTTAGCGATTGTTTTTGCAAATACTAAACAAAGAGTTGATGAAATCACCGATTACTTAAAAGATCAGGGCCTAAAAGTTGCCAAAATTCATGGAGACATTACACCACGCGAAAGAAAACGTGTGATGCGTCAAGTTCAAAATCTTGACTACCAATATGTGGTAGCTACTGATTTAGCCGCACGTGGGATTGATATTGAAGGAGTTTCACATGTCATCAATGCAGAAGTTCCACATGAATTGGACTTCTTTATCCATCGGGTTGGCCGCACAGGACGTAATGGATTGAATGGGACTGCCATAACATTATATTCACCAGCAGATGATGAAGCGATTACTCAGATTGAGCAGTTAGGTGTTTCTTTCAAACCAAAAGAAATTAAAAATGGTGAGATTGTAGAGACGTATGATCGCAACCGTCGAACAAAACGAGAAAAATCTCGAGAAGAATTAGACCCAACGTTAATTGGTTTAGTGAAAAAGAAAAAGAAAAAAATTAAACCAGGATACAAGAAAAAAATTAATTGGGCAATTGAAGACAGCAATAAGAAAAAACGTAAAATTGAACGTCGTCAAAAAGATCGTTCTGCTAGAAAAGCAAAAAAGAATTCTTCTAACTAAAAACGTTGTGGATTATAGAAAGTAAGGGACTAGAATCGTAAAGATTTTAGTCCCTTACTTTTTATATGATAAATATTTAAGTCACTTTTAAAATAACTCTTTTTTAAAAGTAGTTATCGTTAAAAGTAGAGAAAATTACCGATTAATTGTAAAGATTTTTGTCGAAAACATCAAAATGTTAGTATTAAACATCAACATTTTGATGTTTTCTCAAGAAAAAAATAATAAAATTGCAGAATTTTTGGCGTGTTTTAGCAAAAAGTAGGAAGTTTCGGCACTTTTTTTGTTAAAAAATCAGCTTTATTAGTTGATATTAAAGGAAATTCATTTTTTTTTACGGAGGATAAAAAAATTTTACACACAAAAAAAATCATTTTCTAATATAATATAAATAACCACCAAAATAAAGAATAAAGGAGCGAAGAGAGATGAAGATAAAAAGGTGTTTATTAACCAATCGATGGAGAAAACACGCGATTTGGTAACGTATTTTGATTGGTGCGTTTAGTTATTGGTAGCAGAAAGAGTTCTAGGAGGAAAGAAGAAATGAGAAGGATTTTGGTATTAACAAAGAACATTTTAGTTGAGCAAACATTTCAGCAGCAATTACAACATTTAAATTATGAAGTCTTTTGTACGAACTGCTGTGAAGAAACTATAGAACATGAGTTAACTTTTTTTAATTATTTTGATGCAATTGTATTAAGCGAAACACTATCTCAGAACGATTGCTTGAGATTATTAGGAAGTGTTTCATCGTTAGAGAAGCCGATTTATCGACGTTCACAATCGATGTGTAATAAACGTGAAGCGGAGATTTGGCAGGAAAGAGGTATTATCCGGTGGTTAGGCCTCAAAGATTCATTGGAAGATATTCGTGAAAAAATTGACACTGTCGATCAAAGTTTTGCCGAAGTCACAGCCGAGCTACTTGATGACCAAGTAAAAAAGATTCGCTTTACAAAAAACGAACAACGCTTTTTAAAAATCTTGTATCAGCATGCCCACGAAGGGTTGGATCGTGATCAAATTTGTCGCTTGCTTTGGCAGAAAGAACCAGATGCTTCTACAAAATCGCAGCTGTCTTTCGTATGTAAACGAGTGAAACAAAAATTTAGTGATGCAGGTATGAACGAAGAGATTATTACAACCTCTTGGGGAAAAGGGTATCAAATAAATGAACAAATTTTGCCTTATTTAGAGCAAACGTTATTTGAAACAGCTCAGTAAGGAAAGATTCCTACGAAAACAATTGACTTTTTAGCAGATCTTTCTTATACTTTTGACTATAAGCTAAAGGATATGAGGAATCTTATTTTGATCACAGAAAGCCGTTCATTGCTGAGAGAAGGGCATCAGATAAATTTACTTGCTCCCTTTAGATGGACTTGATAGAAATATCAACGCGACTCTGCGTTATAGAGCTTAAGAGGTAATGATCCAACATCATTGCAATCAAGGTGGTACCGCGAGCAATCGTCCTTGACTGCAATGGTGTTTTTTGTGTTCACAATCTGCCACTTAAGAGGGTACAAAATATAAATAGTTAATTATTAATAGAAAGTAGGAAAATCAATGAAAGAATTAACAAGTAGTCAAGTTCGCCAAATGTATTTAGACTTCTTTAAGTCTAAAGGACATTCAGTAGAACCAAGCGCTTCTTTAGTACCAGTAAACGATCCAACATTATTATGGATTAACTCTGGTGTTGCAACCTTGAAAAAATATTTTGATGGCTCTGTTGTGCCAGAAAATCCAAGAATTACGAATGCTCAAAAATCTATTCGTACAAATGATATTGAGAATGTTGGGAAAACGGCTCGTCATCATACAATGTTTGAAATGTTAGGGAACTTCTCAATTGGAGATTATTTTAAAAATGAAGCGATTCACTGGGCTTGGGAATTCTTAACTGGTGCTGAATGGCTTGCTTTTGACCCAGAAAAATTATATGTGACTGTTTATCCGAAAGATACAGAAGCAAAACGCATTTGGCGTGATGAAGTTGGTTTATCTGAAGACCATATTATTGATGTAGAAGATAACTTCTGGGATATCGGTGCTGGTCCAAGTGGTCCGGATACGGAAATCTTTTATGATCGCGGCGAAGAATTTTTAGATATTCCAGAAGATGATCCAGAAAATTATCCTGGTGGCGAAAATGAACGCTATTTAGAAATTTGGAACTTAGTGTTCTCTGAATTTAACCATACACCAGAAGATACGTATGAACCATTACCACATAAAAACATTGATACGGGCATGGGCTTGGAACGTGTTGTATCTATCATTCAAGATGCACCAACAAATTTTGAAACTGATTTATTTATGCCAATCATTCATGCGGTAGAAGCTTTAGGAACCAACGTGAAATATGGAGATGCACCACAAACGGATGTTTCCTTTAAAGTGATTGCTGACCATATTCGCGCCTTGTCCTTTGCAATTGGTGATGGTGCGCTTCCTTCAAATGAAGGTCGTGGCTATGTGTTACGTCGTTTATTACGTCGTGCGGTAATGCACGGGAAAAAATTAGGCATTAATGAAGCCTTTTTATACAAATTAGTGCCTGTTGTTGGCGAAATCATGGTAAGCTACTATCCAGAAGTATTACAACAAAAAGACTTCATCGAAAAAGTGGTTCGGACAGAAGAAGAACGTTTCCATGAAACCATCAATGAAGGTTTAAGCATGTTAAATGAGGTTATTAAAGAAGTTAAAGATGCAAAAGGCGATACATTAGATGGAAAAATTATCTTCAAACTTTATGATACTTTTGGCTTCCCCGTAGAATTAACGGAAGAAGTTGCGGAAGATGAAGGCTTGAAAGTCGATCATGCTGGGTTTGAAACAGAAATGGAAGCACAGCGTGAACGCGCTCGTTCTGCCCGCAGTAAAGAAACTTCAATGGGTGTTCAATCTGCTTTATTAACAGATATTAAAGTAGAAAGTAAATTTGTTGGCTATACAGAATTAACACATGATAGTGAATTATTTGTTATTATTCAAGGTGACGCACTAGTAAATGAAGCATCTGCAGGAACAGCCGAATTAATTTTTGCTGAAACACCATTTTATGCTGAAATGGGTGGACAAATTGCTGACCGCGGCTATGTAAAAAATACCGCAGGGGAAGTCGTTGCCAACGTGGTGGATGTGAAAAAAGCACCAAACGGTCAATTTTTACACAAAGTAGAAGTTTTGGCGCCATTAGCAGAAGGTCAAATTTATCAATTGCAAGTGGACGAACGGATGCGGACACGTATTTTGAAAAATCATACGGCAACCCATTTATTGCATCGTGCTTTAAAAGATGTGTTAGGGGAGCATGCCAACCAAGCAGGCTCATTAGTTGCACCAGGACATCTACGTTTTGACTTTACTCATTTTGGGCAAGTTACATCAGAAGAACTAGCGCGGATGGAAGCCATCGTTAACGAAAAAATTTGGGAAGCTATTCCTGTTGTCACAATTGAAACAGATATTGATACAGCGAAAAACATGGGCGCAATGGCGTTATTTGGCGAAAAATATGGCAAAGAAGTCCGTGTAGTTAATATTGGGGATTACTCTATCGAATTATGTGGTGGAACACACGTTGCTAATACAGAAGATATCGGGATTTTCAAAATTGTTTCTGAATCTGGAATTGGTGCAGGAGTACGCCGTATTGAAGCAGTGACGAGTAAAGAAGCGTATCAACTTTTACAAGAAGAAGAACGTCAATTGAAAGAGATTGCTACATTAGTTAAATCACCTCAATTAAAAGAAGTGGTTACGAAAACAGAGCAATTGCAACAACAATTACGTGATCTACAAAAAGAAAACGAACAATTGGCAGGCAAATTAGCGAACCAACAAGCTGGTGACATTTTTAAAGATGTCAAAGACGTCAACGGTGTTCGTTATATTGCCGCTCAAGTCAATGTTAAAGACATGAATCAATTACGCCAATTGGCTGACCAATGGAAACAAAAAGAATTGTCTGATGTACTAGTTCTGGCAACTGCACAAGATGAAAAAGTAAGCTTGTTAGCGGCTATGACAAAAGACATGAACGGAAAAGGCTTAAAAGCCGGTGACTTAATCAAAGCAATTGCGCCAAAAGTTGGCGGTGGCGGCGGTGGTCGTCCTGATATGGCTCAAGCTGGTGGGAAAAATCCAGCAGGGATTGCGGATGCCTTAGCAGAAGTTGAAAACTGGTTGGCAAATGCCTAATTAAAAATGTTTTCCCTATTATTAATATAAGGAGAATGCTCTTTATAGCAATAATGACAGCCCTCTTCAAAGTTATGAAATTGATTTTGAAGGGGGTTCTTTTTTATAAGTGATTACGGAGAGAAAACAGTAGATTGCACGAATGTGTAAGTTTTCATCTTCAATTGACAATGGTATAATAAGCAACGGAGGAATCAAAAATATGAATGAAAATCAATTATCAAAACGTCTCGCAACGGTTGGTGATTTAATCCCTAGAGGAAGTCGCTTAGCAGACATTGGTTCAGACCATGCTTATTTACCAGTTGCTTTAATGTTAGAAAATAAACTGTCTTTTGCTGTGGCTGGGGAAGTGGTAGAAGGACCTTATCAATCTGCCAAAACCCAAGTCAGTAAATCCAATTTGACGGATAAAATTATCGTACGTTTAGCGAACGGGCTAGATGCAATTGAACCTGAAGATCAAATAGACGTCATTAGTATTTGTGGAATGGGCGGCACATTAATCCGAGATATTTTAGAAGCTGGACGCAAAAAAAATCGTTTAACAGGGAAGGAACGCCTTGTTTTACAACCGAATATTGGTGAACCAACTTTACGCCGCTGGTTAATGGCAAACGACTACAGTATTATTGATGAAACAATCGTGGAAGAAAACCGTAAGTTGTATGAAATTATCGTAGCCGAAAAAACAGAGCAATCCGTTTCTTATACGGACCAAGAATTACTATTTGGGCCAGTTTTAATTAAAAAACAAGGACCCGTTTTTACCAAAAAATGGCAACGAGAATTAAAACAGCGCAAAACTGTTCTTGCACAACTAGCAAAAGCAAGTGGAGAACATATTGAAAAACAAGTGAAACTACAGCAAGACCAACAATTAATTGAGGAGGTGCTGGCCAATGGCTGTGAACGGTAAGACATTGATTCGACGCTTCAATGACTATTGTCCCGAGTGGCTAGCTGAAACGGGAGATCCTGTGGGCTTGCACATTGGTACGTTAGATAAACCAATTGAAAATGTGATGGTTACCTTAGATGTTCGTCCTGAGGTCGTTGCAGAAGCAATTGAGAAGCAGGTTGATTTAATTATTGCGAAACACCCACCTATTTTCCGCCCAGTTAAGCGATTAACCACAGATAATTTTCAAGAAAAAATGTACGCTGATTTATTAAAACACGATATTGCTGTTTACGCAGCGCATACTAATATGGATATTATTGACAATGGGCTAAATGATTGGTTTTGTGAATTATTGGGAATTAAACAGACCACCTTTTTAACTAAAACACATACTGTTCCTTATAAAAAATTAGCCGTTTTTGTGCCAATTGATGAAGCTCCGCAAATGAGAGAAGCTTTAGGTCTAGCTGGCGCTGGAGCTCAAGGTGATTATTCTAAAACAAGTTACTCTTTAATTGGAACAGGACGTTTTACACCAACACAAGGAGCAAATCCCACGATTGGCGAAATTGGTCAAGAAAGTGTCGTCCAAGAAGCAAAAATCGAAGTGATTTTCCCTGAAACTAAACAAGAACAAGTTCTTGCAGCTATGTTACAGGCGCATCCTTATGAAGAACCGGCGTATGATGTTTATACCATTGAAAATCAATCAAAAGAATTTGGTTTAGGTCGGGTTGGAGTATTAGACAAGCCTGTGAGACTCTCTGATTTTGTACAGCAAGTCAAGGAAGCTTTCCAATTGGATGGCTTGCGGGTCATTGCAAAAGATGATACTAAAATGATTCAACGGGTAGCCATTTGTGGTGGAAGTGGTGAAAAATTCTATCATGATGCATTACGTAAACAAGCCGATGTCTATATTACTGGTGATGTGTATTATCATACGGCACATGACATGATTGCTGAAGATTTACCAGTTATCGATCCTGGTCATTACATTGAAGCGCTTTGTAAGCCAAAACTTGTGGAATTAATGAATCAATGGAAACAAGAAAATGAGTGGGCTGTATCTATTTTTGAATCAGAAGCGAATACCAACCCATTTCGTTTTAAATAAAAAAATGAAGATTAAAGGAGTGTTCTTTTATGTATGAAAATTTATTACCTCGTTTTTTACGCTATGTGAAAACAGAAACACGCTCAGATGCAACAAGCACAACGACACCATCAACACAAACACAAGTAGCCTTTGCACAAACCTTAAAAAAAGAATTAGAAGAATTAGGGATGAGCGATGTTATTTATAACGAAACGAATGGTTTTGTAATTGCTACGTTACCTAGTAACGTGGAGAAAGACGTTCGTTCAATCGGCTTTATTGCCCATATGGATACGGCTGATTTTAATGCAGTGAATGTTTCTCCGCAAATTGTTGAGAACTATGACGGAGAATCAACGATTCCTTTAGATAAAGAAGGCAAATTCACTTTAAATACGAAAGACTTTCCTAACTTAAAAAATTATCGTGGTGAAACACTTATTACAACCGATGGTACCACTTTATTAGGAGCTGACGATAAATCAGGTATTGCGGAAATAATGACAGCCATGGAATATTTAATTAATCACCCAGAAATTAAACATGGCACCATTCGTGTGGCTTTCGGTCCTGACGAAGAAATTGGTGTAGGTGCCGACAAATTTGATGTCGCTCAATTTAACGTGGATTTTGCTTATACAATGGATGGCGGACCAGTAGGTGAATTACAATTTGAAACGTTTAATGCGGCGCAAGCAGAAATTACAATTCAAGGGAAAAACGTTCATCCAGGAACAGCGAAAAATACAATGATTAATGCGTTACAATTAGGAATTGATTTCCATAATGCCTTACCTGCTGACGAAGTTCCAGAAAAAACAGCAGGTGAAGAAGGCTTTTATCATTTAGCAGCGTTTGCTGGAACGCCAGAAGAAGCTACAATGACGTATATTATTCGCGATCACAATCGCGAGATTTTTGAAGCACGTAAAGCTAAAATTAAAGAAATTCAGCAAACATTGAATGCACCATTTGATGAAGAACGAATCAAAGTTGATTTATTTGATCAATACTATAATATGCGAGAAGTGATTGAAAAAGATATGTCCATTGTCGAAATTGCTAAACAAGCAATGGAAGAATTGTCAATTCAACCAATTATTGAACCTGTTCGCGGTGGAACGGATGGCTCAAAAATTTCTTATTTAGGGATTCCCACACCAAATATCTTTGCTGGTGGCGAAAATATGCATGGCCGTTTTGAATTTGTTTCATTACAAGCCATGGAAAAAGCGACCAATGTGATTATTAAAATTGCTGAATTAAATGCAAAATAAATGAGGCACTCAATAGGAAAGTAAGAAAACGGGCAACCGAGAACTTACTTTCCTGTTGTAGTTTCATGAGTCATTGAAAAATTTTTTGCAATTAGAATCAGAACAAGGTATCCTAGTACAGTAACTAGTTAGGAGGCCAGAAAGAATGCTTCAGTGGATAGTAATCATTTATTTCCTCGTCATTAATTTAGTATTGTTTAGTATGATGGGTTATGATAAAAAACAAGCAAAACGTGGGAACTGGCGTATTCCAGAACGCCGCTTATTGACGATAGGACTTGTCGGTGGCGGTCTAGGTGGGCTAATGGGACAAAAGAAATTTCATCATAAAACCCAAAAACCAGTTTTTGCATTGTGTTATTCAATTGGCGTAATCGCGATGATTAGTTGCATCTATCTAACGTTTAAGTAAGAACAAAAAAGGAGAAGCGATGAAAGGAAAAGTAAAAATTGGCTTAAATATGTTGTTAATGATTATCGTTTTAGGCGTAATCTTTTATGTCATGGATAATTCATTAAGTGATATTTTTGCTCAACTGATGGAAACGAGTTGGCTGGTGCTGATTGCTGTTATTTTTTTTGGAGTAGTTTATCAATTTGCAGAAGGGCGCTCAATCAAGGAAATAGCTCGTTATTTTAACAAAGACTTTACAACAGTGGATGGTTTTTTTACTTCTTGTTATGTAGCATTTTATCGGATTATTTCATTTGGCACGGGAACCTTGCTTTCAGAAATTTATTTTTATAAGAAAAAGGGAATTCCTGTTTCTAAAAGTGTGGGGATAACGGCATTACATATGATTATGTACAAAGCAGCCGTGATTTTTTTAGCAATTATCGGTTTGATTATTCAATTTTCCCTGTTTTATGAAAATGCGCCTAAAATGATTCCATTCATTTTAGCAGGTGTTATTTTAACATTAGTAATAATTGCAGCATTACTTATTTTATCTAGTAGCTTAAAGTTGCAAGTTTTATTGGTTAAGTTTGCCAATCGTTGGTTTAAACGACCAAAACTAAGAGATTGGGTGGATAATTGTAATTTACAAATCTATTCCTTGCGGGCAGCTGTCCAAACAATTACACAAGATCGCTCAGCGTTGCTTCGAATCTTTTCATGGAATGTATTTAAATTATTATTTTGGTACATTATTCCTTACATTGTTTTAGTAGAAAATCACCCGAATATTGATTTATTATTAGTGATGTCCTTTACCAGTTTTGCTGTTATTCTTTCAGGAGTTATTCCAACACCTGCTGGCATTGGTCCATTTGAATTTGTTTACTTATTGTTGTTTAAACCATTGGTCGGCAATGTTGATGCCGTAGCATCTGTTTTACTGTATCGATTTGGTAGCTTTGTGTTACCCTTTTTGATTGGCTTGGTTTATGTCGCCATTGAGAAACGAAAATCATTACGCATTGAGATTGAAGAAATAAAACGTCAAACAGATGAATAAGATAGAACGAGAAAAAGAGTCGCTCTTTTTCTCGTTCTTTTTTTTTAAAAGGAATTGACTTGTACGAGGGATGTCTTATAATAGACTTAATACATGACTAAAAAATATTTTTTTGAACTAATGAAAATTATGGTAAAGGGGTGGCGAAAATTATTGCTGATTGTACAGCAGTGCTGTTATGCGGCGGGAAAAGTTCACGGATGGGATTTGATAAAGCATTATTGAAAATTCAAGGGCAATACGTGATCTTGCAAACAGCTGAAAAGTTAATGGAACTGTTCGAAGAGGTTATTTTAGTAACGAATGATAGTCAAAAATTTCCTAAGGCGTTTAGAAAATGCACAATCATTCAAGATATGTATCTTGGAAAGGGGCCATTAGGTGGGATTGTGACAGCAATGAACTATACTCAGAAAGCTGAAGTGTTTGTAATTGCCTGTGATATACCAACTTTTTCTCCTAAACTTGTGTATCAGTTAGCCTCTAAGCGTGGACAAAATCAAGTAACAATCTTTGACTTTGAAGGTCGTCAAGAACCATTATTTGGCTTTTATCGATGTTCTTGTTTACCAACATTTCAAAAACAGCTTGCGCAAAATAACTATCAGATTCGGCAAGAATTTGAGCGTCTATCTGTAAAAACGGTGCAACTATCAAAAGAGAATCAACTTAAAAATGTCAATCGAAAAGAAGAATTGTCTCAGTGGTATCGATAAAAAGGAGGAATCGTAATGGATTTTTTCAGTAGTGAAGAAATAGTTGCAAGCTTAGGTGATAAGGCAGAAATGAAAGGGAAATTATCGTTTGTTCGACTCTGTATTTTAGGCATCATGGCTGGTTTTTGTATTGCACTGGGTTACTTGGCGTTTATTCGTATCACTGGAACTGCCCCCACAGAATGGGGAAGTTTTAACAACTTTCTGGGTGGAGCTTTATTTCCAGTTGGGTTGATAGCGCTTACTTTTGTTGGTGGTGAGTTAGCAACAGGCAATATGATGGTAATGACATTAGGCGTATTACAGAAAAAGGTTCGAGTGGGCGCTCTTTGTTATAACTGGATAGTTGTTTTATTGACCAATTGTCTAGGCGGATTTCTTGTGGCGTATTTATTTGGCCATATTGTTGGGTTAACTGAAGGTGCGTTTCTGGATAAAACAGTCGCAGTTGCTCAGGCGAAAATTGCTGATCCACCGCTAGTTGCTTTTGTTTCAGGGATTGGCTGTAATATTTTTGTTTGTTTAGCGGTTTATCTCGGAGCGTTGGCAAAATCATATTTAGGTAAAATGTTTGGCTTATGGTTTCCTGTCATGGTTTTCGTTGTTTGTGGGTTTCAACACGTGGTCGCTAATGCATTTATTATTCCAGCGGCAATTTTTTCACAAAGTACCACAATCAGTTGGTGGGATTATTTGCAGAATACATTATGGGTATTTTTAGGCAATGCAGTAGGTGGCAGTCTTTTTATGGCCGTACCATTGATCTTTATGACAAAACCAGCAACTGTCAAACCAAGAGTTGAGAAAACGATTCAGACGGAGGAGCTCTATGGCAATTGAGGTACCAAACATGATTCAAATTGGATCTACTGGTCGGAATAGTGGCAAAACGACATTAGCCGAAGCTCTTATTAAACAGTACCAAGAAGTCTATCCAATTTATGGCTTGAAGATTATTACGATTAGTGGTCAACGAGGGGTGTGTCAACGAGGCACAAAAGGATGCGGAATTTGTACCAGTATTACAGCTGGTTATGAATTAGTAGAAGAGCAAGAGACGATTGGCAATAAAGATACCATGAAATTATTAGCTGCAGGTTGTCAAAAAGTTTTTCTATTGAAAGTTTTTCAAGAAAATTTGGCGGAAGCCATTCAGCAATTTCTGAAAGCTGTGCCGGCCCAAGCATTAATCATTTGTGAATCAAATTCATTACGTAATGTTGTGCAGCCAGGACTATTTCTTATGATGAATAACCAGAATCGCCAAAAAGAATCAGCAAAAAAAGTTATAGATAAAGCCGATTTTTGTTTACTATCTGCTGAAATACCAAAAGAATTGCGTATCTATTATCAAGGAGAACAACTTCAAGTTTCACTAAAAAGGGGGAATAAAAAGGAATGTGTGCATTAAGCTTAATTGAAAAAGAAGCGATTATTCTAGAAAACGATGCTGATCCACAACGAATTTTAAATATTTTAATTGAATTACAATTTGCTTCAGAAGAAGGGTATATCGATCAGGAGACAGCTCAATTAGTTGCAGAGCATCTACATTTAACGGAAGCGCGAGTCTATGAAATCGTCAGTTTTTATGCCATTTTAAAGACGGAACCGCAAGCGAAGTATGTCTTGAAGATTTGTAACAGCACACCGTGTCATTATACTGGTGGGGCGATGGTTGCCGAAGTTTTAGAAACCATTTTAGAAGTGCCAGAGAATCAGCCGACACCAGATGGCTTATTTATGTATCACAGTATTCCTTGTATCGGGGCTTGTGATTTAGGTCCAGTAATTAAAATTAAGGACACCGTTTTTAGTCAACTAACAGAAGAGAAAATTTATCAATTAATTCAACATTTACAAAATGATTGCTATGAAGGACTGTAGGAGGTGAGTCAATGCTTAAGAGAAACCAACCAATGTTATTAGAGAGAATGGGAAAAATGCAATCTGCGACCGATGTTGCTGAATATTGTAAATACGATGGATTTGATGGTTTAAAAAGAGCAATTTCACTATCGGATGAAGAAATTTTAAACGAACTGGATGTTGCTCACTTAAGAGGTCGCGGTGGAGCAGCCTATCCTTTAGGAAAAAAATGGCGCCATCTTTATCATGCAAAAGGAACCACAAAGTACATTGTTTGTAATGCTGATGAAGGCGAACCAGGGACCTTTAAGGATAAAGTACTTTTATCTGAAGATCCATTGAGTGTGATTGAAGGAATGATCATTGCTGGCTATTTATTTTCAGCAAAAGCAGGTTATATTTATATGAGAGGAGAATATCGCAGAATCCAAAAAACATTTCAAGAAGCACTGGATAATGCACGACAAGCTGGCTTTTTAGGGGAAAACATTTTAGGAATTGAAGGATTCAATTATGATATTACGATTATTTCTGGTGCTGGCGCCTATATTTGTGGGGAAAATTCAGCACTTTTAAATTCAATTGAAGGAAAAACGGGGCGGCCGCGTGTCAAACCACCACACTTAGCAGATGTTGGTTTATATTTGCAACCAACATTAGTAAATAATGTTGAATCATTTGCAAGTGTTCCTGTAATTTTACGAGAAGGTGGACAAGCCTTTTTAGAGATGGGTACTGCCGATGGTGGCGGCACAAAGCTAATTTGTTTGTCTGGACATATTAAAAGTCGGGGCTTATACGAGGTCAACCTTGGAACACCATTAGAAGAAATAATTTATGGCGAGCAATACGGCGGAGGCTCTGCAACTGGTCGACCATTAAAATTTATTCACTTCGGTGGACAATCAGGTCCAATTGGTGCTGTCGCAACGTTAAGGGATTGTTTGTATTCTTACGAAGATTTATGGGCGCATGATTTATCTGTCGGCTCTGGCGCAATTGTAGTAATGGATGATTCAGTCAATGTTGTGGACTATTTAGTACACGTGGCGGCCTTTTTTGCTCATGAGTCCTGTGGTAAATGCACCCCTTGCCGATTGGGAACAACTAGGATTTTGGAATTATTGAGTAAATTTAATCGGAACGAGGCAACAGCTAGTGATTTGCCGCGATTGGAAAAGATGCTCACGCATGTCACGCGATTATCAGCTTGTGGTTTGGGCCAATCCGTCGCAAATCCAATGAAGAGTGCATTGGCTTTGTTTCCAGAAGAATTTGAAACGACTGCTGAAACAGAAATCTATGCCACCAGCAAAGGAGGTTGGTAAAAATGAAAACAAAGTTGCATACGCAAACAGTTACGTTGTCTATTGATAACCAAGAAGTAACTGTGCCTAAAGGGACTACTATTCTCGAAGCAGCGAAAGGGCTAGGTGTTGAAATTCCAACGCTCTGTCATTTAAAGGAATTAGCACCTGATGGTTCTTGTCGGATGTGCGTGGTTGAGGTGGAAGGCGGTCGACGTGGAGGCTTAACAACTGCTTGTACGGCACATTGTCAAGAGGACATGGTTGTGTCAACACATTCTGAAAAAGTTGCTGATTCCAGACGTTTTATTCTTGATTTATTATTGAGTAATCATAAATTAGAATGTTTTTCTTGTGGAAAAAACGGGGATTGTCAATTACAACAATATGCGCTAGATTATGGGATTGATGCCACTAGCTTTACCGAGGGAAAAAGAATGCCTTGCCATCAAGAAGATACCAGTAATCCATTTTTCTCTTATGATCCAGAAAAGTGTATCATGTGTCGTCGTTGTGCCCGTGTCTGTCAATTGCGGCAGGGAAGAGATGTACTTAGTATTGCTAATCGTGGCTTTGAAACAAAAATGATGCCAAGTTATGGGCAGGCGTTTGATCAATCTATCTGTGAATCATGTGGCAATTGTGTCTCTTCCTGTCCTACAGGTGCGTTAACAGCAAAAGATACAAAAGAGTACCGCAAATGGGAAACCCAGAAAATTCCTACAACTTGTCCGCATTGTGGGACAGGCTGTCAGATGAATTTACTCGTTAAAAATAATCGTTTGGTGGGTGTTGAACCCCTGGATGGACCAGCTAATAAAAATTTACTTTGTGTGAAAGGAAAATTTGCTTCATATAAATTTGTTGGGTCAGGAGATCGCTTAACGGAGCCATTAATTAAACGGAATGGAATTTTTGAACCTGCTTCTTGGGAAGAAGCCTTAACGCTTGTTTCGTCAAAATTTAACGAAATTAAAGCAGAAAACGGTCCGGATGCTCTTGCTGGTTTTTCGTGCTCTAGAGCGACAAATGAAGATAATTATGTCTTTCAAAAAATGGTGCGTGCTGCTTTTGGTACCAATAATGTTGATAACTGTGCCCGTGTTTGTCATTCGGCTTCGGTCCATGGTTTAGCCCAAACCTTAGGCTCTGGTGCGATGACTAATCCTATTGCTGATATCACTGAAGATGTCGACATGATTTTATTAGTAGGTTCCAATCCAGAAGAAGCTCATCCAGTTATTGGTGCGCAAATTCGCCAAGCCATCCAAAGAGGAACGCAAGTTGTTGTTGTTGATCCGCGGAAAATTAACTTAGTGAAGGATAGTGCGCTGCATTTACAAGTTCAGGCGGGAACGAATGTCGCATTTGCTAATGGCATGATGCATGTAATTTTGAAAGAAGGTTTAGCAGATCGCCATTTTATTGAAGAACGGACAGAAGGATTTTTAGATTTAGAAAAAATGGTGGCTGATTATACGCCGGAAAAAGTCGCAGAAATTTGTCATATTCATCCAGAAGATTTAATTCAAGCAGCACGCATGTATGCAAAAGCAGAGAAAGCACCAATCATTTATTGTTTAGGCGTAACGGAACATTCGACAGGAACTGAGGGTGTTATGAGTATGTCTAATTTGGCAATGTTGGTTGGTAAAGTTGGAAAACCAGGCTGTGGTGTCAATCCTTTGCGAGGTCAAAATAATGTTCAAGGTGCTTGCGATATGGGCTGTATGCCTTATGATTTCCCAGGCTATCAAAAAGTCAATAATCCAGAAGTGATCGACAAATTTGAAAAAGCTTGGCATGTGCCGTTAAATCGAAACACAGGTTTAACTTCTACTAAAGTCTTACCAGCAGCAACGGCAGGAAGCGTCAAAGGCCTTTATATTTTTGGAGAAGATCCAATTGTTACGGATCCAGACACAGGACATGTTCGTCAAGCTTTAGAAAGTTTAGACTTTTTAGTTGTTCAAGAATTATTTATGACCGAAACGGCTGCTTATGCAGATGTCGTTTTACCAGGCATCAGTTATGCAGAAAAAGACGGGACATTTACAAATACAGAACGGCGCGTGCAAAGAGTCCGTAAAGCTGTTGAACCAAGAGGACAAGCGCGAGAAGACTATGAAATTTTTTGTGAAGTCATGACACGAATGGGCTATCCTTGTGCGTATGAATCTGCAAAAGAAATTATGGAAGAAATTTCAGCTGTGACGCCTTCGTTTGGTGGAATTAATTATGAACGATTAGAGAAGGAGAGCTTACAATGGCCTTGTCGTAGCTTGACAGATCCAGGTACACCGATTATGCATGTGGGCAGTTTTGCTCGTGGGAAAGGTTTATTTAAAGCAATTCCGTATAAGCAAGCACAAGAATTACCAGATGAAGAGTACCCGTATTTAATGTCGACAGGCCGAATGCTTTACCATTACAATACCCGAGCAATGACAGGACGAACGGAAGGGATTAACCAAATAGCGAATCACTCTTATATTGAGATAAATGCAGTCGATGCACAAGCTCTGGGAATCCAAGAAGGTGACAAAGTTGAAGTTCATTCTCGACGTGGCAAAATTGAAACCTATGCGGCTGTCGGAAATCGAGTATTTCCGCAAGAAGTCTTTATGACATTCCACTTTCCAGATGGGAATGTTAACGAAATCACCAATGCTGTATTTGATGATATCGCCACAATTCCTGAATATAAAGTTTGTGCCGTTGCGATTAAACCAGTGAATAAATAAAAAAGGATGGTTAAAACATGATCGAGTTGGAAGAAGCACGAGAGAAAATGACCCAACATATGAAGAGTCAATGTGAAACAGAAGAAGTGGCGCTGCTTGATTCCTTGGGACGGATTAGCGGAGAAACCATTTTTGCAGAGACAGCGATTCCTCATTTTCCTCGTGCCGGGATGGATGGGTATGCCGTTCGGGCAGTAGAAACACGAGGTGCGACTGCTGAAAGCCCAAGTTGTTTAAAAGTCGTCGGTTCTTTAGTGGCAGGGGATTCCATGTTTTATTGTAATCAGACGAATAACTGTGCGATTAAAATAACAACAGGTGCTTTTATTCCAACCGATTTTGATGCTGTAGTGCCACAAGAATGGACGGATTTTGGGCAAGACCATGTTAAAATTTTTCGCTCTGTCACTGCGGGCCAAAACTATGCGGAAATTGGAGAAGATATTGCTTTTCAGCAAAAAATTTTAGCAAAACATCAACAGATTAATAGTCGCATGATTGGTTTGTTGGCAATGCAAGGGATTGATAAAGTTGTTGTTTTGAAGCGCATGAAAGTGGGGATTTTAGCGACGGGTAGTGAGTTAGTTTCTTTGGAAGAACCACTGTCAGTTGGGAAAATTTATAATAGTAATCTCTACATGTTAGCAGCTTTTGTCAAAGCGAGTGGCAATGAAGTAATCCACCTAGACCATTGTTCAGATGACCCTGAAGAATTAGCGAAGAGGCTGATTGAGATTTCACCAAAACTTGATTTATTAATTACTTGTGGTGGTGTTTCGGTAGGTGAAAAGGACAATTTACCTTTAGCGATTAAACGTATCGGAGGAACAGAGTTGTTTCATTTTGTAAATATGAAACCTGGAACCCCAGTTATGGGAAGTCAATTTCAAGAAACACTCATTTTAAGCGTTTCAGGCAATCCGTTTGCGGCAATGGTTAATTTACATCTTTTTTACTGGACATTATTAGCTACTTTTTTTAATTGTGTCGAGTTAAATCTAAAGGAACGAACAGTAATTTTAG
This sequence comes from Enterococcus sp. AZ120, assembly GCF_050546165.1. Taxonomy (NCBI): domain Bacteria; kingdom Bacillati; phylum Bacillota; class Bacilli; order Lactobacillales; family Enterococcaceae; genus Enterococcus; species Enterococcus sp. AZ120. The sequence continues at coordinate 1,172,213 of NZ_CP172950.1, forward strand.
CGCATGAATTAGCCCCCAGTAGACTACGTCGATTTTACCGAGCGAAAGAAATAGATGGCACAGTAAATTTAGTGACAAAAAGTCATCTTTCATCCAATTTATCAAATACTTTAGAAACAAATTGCCTGCTAGAACAACCAGCTGGTGTACTACTCAAAAAAGGCGCGCTTGTAAAAGTCTATTATTGGCAAACTTGATGACAACCTGACCTAAGATTAGTATGAAAGTAAGCCATCAGTCGAGTCGACTGGTGGCTTATTGCTTATCAAGTTTTAAGACTTAGACAAAAGTCTGGTCAGGCTAAGCGAAGCACGTAATTTTTGTCGCTTAACTTTTTTAACTTCGATTTCTCGCTAAAAAAAATTATGGATGCCAGATTGTTTTTTTGATGCAAGAGTGATACACTTGAAAAAGAAGTATTGTGTAAACGTTAACAAATGTCAAATGTGAGGTGGAGAAATGGTTCAAAGTAAGGAATTTACGCACTTGAATACACAAGGAGAAGTGCATATGGTTGATATTTCGGAAAAAAATGACACTCAAAGAACAGCCCTCGCTTATGGAGAAATTCACATGTTGGAAGCGACAGCAGAAGCGATCCAGACCCAAATGATTAAAAAAGGTGAAGTATTACAGGTAGCAAGAGTCGCTGGGATTACCGCCGCAAAACGAACGTTTGAATGGATTCCTTTGTGTCATTTGGTTGCTTTGACAAAGTGTGAAATTCAGTTTGATTGGCGCAATCAAACTTGTTTAGAAGTACGTTGCTTTACAAAAACAGTGGGTTCAACTGGCGTTGAAATGGAAGCGCTAACAGGTGTGCAGGCAGCACTCTTAACAATTTATGACATGTGTAAAGCAATTGATCGAGGAATGACAATGACAAACATTGGTTTATTAGAGAAAAATGGTGGACGTAGTGGTCATTTCATTCGTTCTTCAATTAAATCAAAGGAAAGTGATGAGTGAACAGCATGAAAGATGCATTTAACCGTGAAATTGATTATGTTCGTTTGTCTTTAACAGATCGTTGTGACTTACGTTGCACGTATTGCATGCCAGCAACAGGTCTTTGCTTTTTAAAAAAAGAGCAGCTTCTAACAGATGATGAGATTATTTTTTTATTGAGGATACTAGCGAAAGAAGGCATCAAAAAAGTTAAATTAACAGGTGGTGAACCGCTTGTTAGACCGAATTTACTCTCTTTAATTAAAAGGATAAAGCAAATCTCAGGAATCGAAAAAGTAACCTTAACGACTAATGGCATGAAGTTAGCTCGTGAGGCTCAAGGATTAAAAGAGGCGGGCTTGGACGGCATTAATATTAGCTTAGACACTTTGGATCCAGAAGAATTTCGTGAAATAACAAGAGTTGGTCAGTTAAGGAATGTTCTGGCGGGCTTAGAACAAGCGATTGATGTGGGACTACCTAATATCAAAATTAATACTGTAGCTAGGAAAGAGCTAAGTGAAGCAACAATTGTAGAACTGGCTGAAATCGCTAAGAAAGAGACTGTGCATCTTCGTTTCATTGAAATGATGCCAATTGGATTAGGGAAGGAGCATCCAGGTAAGCAACAAGAAGAAGTAGAAGCCATTTTAACCAAATATTATGGAACGTTACAACCATACCAAAAACCATTGGGCAATGGCCCTGCTAGTTATTACGCCTTAAAAGATTTTAAAGGGAAAATAGGTTTTATTAGTGCATTAGGGCATTGTTTTTGCGAGACGTGCAATCGAATCCGAATTACTGCAGACGGCCATTTAAAAACGTGCCTGCATTCTGCAGACGGCTACTCGTTAAAGGAAGCTTTAGCTATGGAACAAATAGCAGAATTGTTAGGGATTATCAAGAGTGGCATTGCCTGTAAGCCTGAAAAACATCTTTTCTTGGAACAACAAGGAGAACAACGATTTATGTCACAAATAGGAGGGTAAGTATGAAAACAGGAGAAATTATTGCAATAAATATTAGCCCGCGAAGAGGCACTCAGAAAAAGGAAATTCCTGAAGTCAACTTAATTAAAGGTTTCGGATTAGAAAATGATGCGCACGGCGGTAATTGGCATCGACAAGTCAGTTTGTTATCTTTTGAAGAAATAACGGCTTTCAATGAAAAAGGAGCTCGGGTTGGCAATGGTGCTTTCGGGGAAAATATTATCGTCTCAGGGATTGATTTACGTCAATTACCTGTTGGAACGAAAATGAAAATAGGCGATTCCGAATTGGTGGTTACTCAAATTGGGAAAGAGTGCCATAAACACTGTCAGATTTACGCGCGAGTGGGCGATTGCATCATGCCTAGAGAAGGGATTTTTGCAGTTGTTGTGACAGAAGGTCATATTAAAAAAGGAGACCAGTTAGACGTTGTTTAAAGTGGGCATTGTAACATTAAGTGATCGTTGCTTTCAAGGACTTGCTGTCGATCAATCGGGTCCCTTGATTCGTGAACAGTTACCTGTGCTCTACCAGGTAACGAAACAAACCATTTTACCAGATGAAGAAAATCAATTAGTAGAGCTATTGCAAGAGTGGTCTAAGACCTGTGATTTGATTTTAACAACAGGCGGCACAGGATTGAGTGAACGGGATCGGACCCCAGAAGCAACCTTACGTGTAGCAGAACGAGTCATTCCTGGAATCAGTGAGGGCTTGCGTCAACTTAGCTTGGAAAAAACACCATTTGCTATGTTAAGTCGAGGCGTTTCTGTTCAAAGAGGACGCACGCTCATTGTTAATTTGCCTGGTAGCCCGAAAAGTGTAACAGAACATTTGCATTTTTTGTTGCCTGTTTTGCCCCACGCTTTGGATTTAATCACAAATAAAAAAATCATACATGATGAGGAATAAACCATGAAAACAATTCGAACAGAAGAGGCAGTTGGCCTTCCGTTGAGTCATGATATTACGCGAATTGACTATGGAAAGACCAAGGAAGTGTGTTTTAAAAAAGGACATATAGTTGTTCAAGAAGATATTCCAATTCTTTTATCATTAGGGAAAAAACATCTGTTTGTTTCCTTGGATCCAGCAGAAATACATGAAGAAGAGGCAGCGACATTTTTGTATAACCTGTTAACAGATGACTCATGTCAGCCGAGTGAAGTCCATGAAGGAAAAATTGTTGCTAAAGCTAGCACGAGAGGTCTTTTAAAAGTCAATCGAGAAAAATTAATTGCTTTAAATGAAATTGAAGGTCTCGCCTTGTCAACTAAAGTTACCAATATAGAAGTTCAGAAAGATGAAAAAGTTGCAGCCTTTCGAGTAATTCCACTAACAATTTCTAAAAGCCAATTAGAAAAGGCACGCCAGCTCAGCACGTCTGAGCCACTAATCTCTGTGAAACCTTTCAAAAAAATACGGGTCGGGATTGTAACTACTGGCAGTGAAGTTTACACAGGATTGGTTGAGGATGCTTTTTACCCTGTGTTAAAAGCCAAGTTCTCCGCGTATCCTTTAGTTACGATTGTCAAGCAAGAAATTGTCGATGATCAGCCGCAAAAAATTACTGTTGCGATCAAAAAGATGTTAGCACAAGGGCTTGATCTGATTGTTTGTACAGGTGGTATGAGTGTAGATCCTGATGATTTGACCCCGTTAGCAATTAAGCAGACAGGTGCTGAAATCGTAACCCATGGGACACCAGTCTTACCAGGCTCAATGTTTTTGCTAGCTTATAAAGGAGAGCAAACGATCATTGGCTTACCAGGTGGTGTTTTATTTTCAGAAAAAACTGTTTTTGATTTGTTATTACCAAGATTAATGGCCAAAGAAGTGATAAAAAAATCTGAAATTATTGACTTGAGTTATGGCGGGTATTTATAAAAGAAAAGAGGCGTTCAAATGTCTAAACAAAAAAAGACTGTGTTCTTGCTTAGTTTATTCAGTTTAGTTGCCCTAATTGCTGCATGTACAAATCAGCCGCAAAAAGAAACAGTTTCAACAAAAAAAGAAGAAATAACCCTTGCGGCAGCAGCTAGCTTAGAATCAGTCATGGAGAAGAAAATTATTCCAGCCTTTGAAAAAGAGCATCCAGATATTCAGGTAACTGGAACCTATGATAGTTCTGGAAAATTACAGATGCAAATTGAAAAAGGCCTAAAAGCCGATGTATTTTTCTCGGCTTCGACAAAACAAATGAATGCATTGGTTGCAGAAAAACTAATTAATAAGAAAAGTGTCGTTCCTTTATTGGAAAACCAGCTCGTTCTTATTGTGCCTAACCAAGATCAAGCAAAGTGGCATGATTTTTCTGATTTAAAAAAGGCCCAAATGATAGCAATTGGTGATCCTGCAAGTGTTCCAGCTGGTCAATATGCCGAAGAAGGCTTAAAAGCTTTAGGCGCTTGGTCTTATGTAGAAAAACACGCAAGCTTTGGCACGAATGTAACAGAAGTCCTTGAATGGGTGGCTAATGCAAGTGCAGAAGCTGGCTTGGTTTATGCGACAGATGCAGCAACCAATTCAAAAGTAGCGATTGTTGCGGCCATGCCTGAAGCTGCTTTGAAAAAGCCAATTATCTATCCAGTTGGTAAAGTTGCCGCCTCTAAGAAACAAAAATCAGCAGATGCTTTTTTAAATTTTTTACAGAGTCAACAATGCAGAAAATATTTTGAAAATATTGGCTTTAAGTTAACAAAGTAGGTGGGAAAATGGATGTTCGACCAATTCTTTTATCTTTTCAGACAGCAATAATCGCCATTTTATTTACTTTTGTTTTAGGAACAGGCGTTGCGTATATTGTTTTTCGTTTGAAAAATCGTAAATTAAAAATTCTTTTGAATAGTTTATTTACGTTGCCATTAGTTTTACCGCCGACTGTTTTTGGCTTTTTTCTCTTAACTATTTTTGGTGTTCAGCAACCAGTGGGCCAGTTTTTACTTGATTTTTTTGCCATTCAAGTTGTTTTTTCGTGGCCAGCTACGGTTATTGCTGCCGTTGCTGTTTCATTTCCTTTAATGTATCGTTCAGCCTTAACGGCGTTTGAACAAATGGATAGTGAATTGTTGGCGGTAGCCCAGACACTCGGGTTTTCGGAAAGTCGATATTTTAGAAAAATTGCGTTACCTTTATCGATGAACGGTCTCTTGGCCGGTGGCGTGTTAGCTTTTGCCCGCGGGTTAGGTGAATTTGGAGCGACGACAATGTTAGCAGGGAATATTGCTGGTAAAACAAGAACGCTTCCTTTAGCTATCTACTCTGCTGTAGCAAGTGGGGATTGGCGCTTAGCCAATCAATATGTTGTGATTATGTTATTACTTTGCCTGATTATTTTATTTTTTACGGAATTTTTTAGTCAGCGCGCTTGGAGAAGATCGGAATGAGATTAATTGTTGATATTCAAAAAGAATTGAAAAGTCATACTTTGCAAATTCAGTTTGAAACAAAGACTCAAACAACAGGAATTTTAGGTGCTTCTGGTTGTGGCAAGAGTATGTTATTAAAATGTATTGCGGGTGTTGAGACTGCGGATAAAGGTCAGATTGTTTTAAATGATCAAGTCTTATTCGATGCTGAACAAAAGATCAATTTGTCGCCGCAACAACGAAAAATTGGTCTTTTGTTTCAACAGTATGCGTTGTTTCCTCATTTGTCGGTAGTAGAAAATCTGACGTGCGTGACAAAAGATTTACAATTGGTCACTCAATTGCTTGCATCTTTTCACTTAACTAAAGTCCAACAACAATATCCTAGTCAACTTTCTGGAGGACAAAGACAGCGAGTGGCTTTTGCGCGAATGCTAGCGGCTCAGCCGGCTTACCTGTTATTAGATGAGCCATTTTCCGCATTAGATGCACCCTTAAAGGAAGAGCTGCAAATTGAACTTCAACAGCGATTAAGTAATTTAAATCAACATGCCTTAATTGTGAGTCATAGTTTAGATGAACTGTATAAGTTATGTCAGAGTTTAGTGATAATCACAAAAAACCAAACACTTTTTGGTGCAACAAATCAATTATTTAACCAACCTCAAACGATTGAAGCAGCTAAACTCACTGGTTGTAAAAATATTTGGCCTGTCAAACGCATAGATGCGCACAGAGTCCAAGTGATTGGCTGGCAACAAACACTAACGGTTACACAAGAAGTTCCTATTTCTTGTCATTCTATTGGAATTCGGGCCCATGATTTCACAACAGAACCGCAGGCAACCAATCAGATCGAAGTGCATCACTTACAAACATTGTCAGCACCTTTTGAACAAAGTGCTTGGTTTCAACACCAACAAACCAAAATTTGGTGGAAAGGGAGCAATAGACTCAATCCGAAAGTTATTACTCAGTTATCCATTCCACCTACAGCAATTATGCCATTATGTCTATAAAATAGAAAAAGATTACGTGAAGCGGTTGACATATGATTGCATCTTCATTTATAATAGATTCATGAAAGGTTGTTCATGTAAACGGAATAATCGCTATTATATAGGGAGTGAAGGTGTTTAAATGCAAAAGAGTTATAAACTAGAAGGACTTGATTGTGCAAGTTGTGCAGACAAAATTGAAAAATCTGTCCAAAAAATTCACGGAGTAGAAAAAGCGCGTGTGGACTTCATGGCTGAAAAGATGACACTGGAAGTTGAATCAGGACATGATTTAGAAGTCGAAAATGAAGCGCGTGCAGTGATTGGTAAGTTAGAACCAGATGTCAAAGTTATTTCTTTAAAAGATGTCAAAGAAGAAGAGGGACGTAATCCAAATAAGAATCGCTTAATTCGTATCATTATTGCATTTGTTTTATTTTTAGCACTTATTATCATTAAGCCAAGTAATAATTGGGTTGCTTTGGCGTCTTATTTAGTCGTTTATGTCTTAATTGGTGGCGACATTGTCAAACGAGCGGTAACGAATATTTTTCGTGGGGAAGTGTTTGATGAAAATTTCTTAATGTCTGTGGCAACGATCGGGGCATTCTTTATTGGGGAATATCCCGAAGCTGTGGCAGTAATGTTGTTCTACCAGGTCGGCGAATGGTTCCAAAGTGCTGCGGTTGATCAATCCAGAAAATCAATTGCCAAATTAATGGATATTCGTCCAGATTCAGCAAATCTTTTAGTAAATGGACAAATAAAAGCGGTCGCTCCAGATACAATTGAAATTGGACAACAAATATTAGTGAAACCAGGTGAAAAAGTTCCATTAGATGGTCAAATTATTGATGGATCAAGTATGGTAGATACCTCTGCGTTGACTGGTGAATCCGTTCCAAGAACGGTCAAAGTCGGCGATGAAATCTTAGGTGGTTTTATTAATAAAAATGGGGCCTTGACCATTAATGTTACGAAAAAATTTGGGGATTCAACAGTTAGCAAAATTTTAGATTTAGTTGAAAATGCTAGCAGTAAAAAAGCCCCTGCAGAAAACTTTATTTCTAAATTTGCTCGTTACTATACACCAGTTGTCGTTGTTTTAGCTATCCTATTGGCAGTGATTCCACCATTTATTTTCCCTGATACTTCTATTAATGAATGGGTTTATCGGGCATTAACGTTCTTGGTTATTTCTTGTCCATGTGCCTTAGTCATTTCTGTTCCTTTAAGTTTCTTCGGTGGAATTGGCGGAGCCAGCAAGCTAGGTGTTTTAATTAAAGGAAGTAACTATTTAGAAATTTTAGCGAATACGGAAACGATTGTTTTTGATAAAACTGGTACGCTAACAAAAGGAAATTTTGTGGTTCAAAACATAACTAGTGTTGTCTTACCCGAAGAAGAGTTGTTGCGTTTAACAGCAACAGCAGAACAATTATCCACTCATCCAATTGCTATTTCTATTAAAGAAAGCTATGGCAAAGAAACTGTTCCAGCAACAGCAATTGAAGAGGTTGCCGGACACGGTATCAAAGCCACAATTGAAGGCAAAACAGTTTTAGTCGGTAATGCGAAGTTAATGAGACAATTTGGTATCGAAGCACCAGAAGTGAAGGAAGCGGGAACTTTAATTTTTGTCGCTATTGATAATCAATTTGCGGGCTACTTAGTGATTGCGGATCAATTGAAACCAGACGCCATTTCAGCAATAAAAGAATTAAAAGCTGAAGGGGTCAAACAAACTGTTATGCTGACTGGAGACAATCAACAAGTTGCAGAAGCTATTGCAAAAGAAGTTGGTGTTGACAAAGTTTATGCAGAACTTTTACCAGATGGCAAAGTGGATCGTTTAGAAGAGTTGTTAAAAGCATCTTCACCTAAAAACAAAGTTGCCTTTGTTGGTGACGGCATGAATGATGCACCTGTTTTAGCCCGGGCTGATGTTGGGATTGCCATGGGTGGTTTAGGAAGTGACGCGGCAATTGAAGCTGCTGATGTGGTGATTATGAATGATGAACCAAGTCGTATCGCCTCTGCGATTAAATTATCAAGAAAAACATTGAGAATTGTTAAACAAAACATTATCTTTGCGATTGCTGTTAAAATCATTGTTTTGGTACTAGGTGCATTAGGCTTGGCTTCAATGCAAGCAGCAGTGTTTGCTGATGTTGGTGTAACTATTATCGCTGTTTTAAATGCTATGCGTTGTTTACGTGTAGAAAAGATGAAAGATAATAACTAAGCCTTAAAAAGTACAGCTGAAACAAACATTTTTAGCTGATTATCAGAGTTTGAGCGTGGGACAAAAATCATTTTGACTTTTTGTTCCACGCTTTTACTCCTACACAATTTCTATTCGTTCTTAAATTGCCAGAGTTCTTGTAAAGAAATCTTTAAATTTTTCGCTTTGTGGCATATAATAAGAAAGAATTTGTACGAAAATTGCGCTTCGCTTTTTTTTCATGGTACAATAAGCAAGAATGGATTGATTTACAGGAGGGAACCTCAACATGGCATCAAATGAAAAAACACGATATAAAGCAATCATTGCAGACCATACGTATACAATTATTGGCCAAGAGTCAAAACAACATATGGATTTAGTCACAAAAATTGTCAACGAACAACTGGCGGAAATTAAACATCTTTCTCCGCAAACTGATACGGAACAAGCTTCTGTTTTATTAGCAATTAATGCAATTTCAGATCAACTAAAAAAACAAGAATATGCTTTAAAATTGGAAAAACAAGTAGCAGATTTAAAACAGAAAACCATTCGTTTGGCTGAATTAGAGAATCGTGTGCGCCGAATGGAAATTATCGAAGAAGAAGCACGGGATGTTTTGAAAAAGAATGGACAAGAAGATGTAGAAATTCATAATCATGTGGAAGCCCAACAAATTTTGAATGAAAATCGAAAACAGCAGATTCAAAATAAAGGTGTTTCGGAGTAGTTCCTGAAAGGATGACAAGATGTTAACAATACTTATTTTATTACTTTTAGCCTTTGGATTTTATACAGGAGCTAAACGAGGCTTGATTTTACAAGTGCTCTATTCGGTAGGTTACTTAATTTCATATTTTGTTGCTCGAACTTATTACAAAGAGGTCGCCTCTCATTTAGAATTGTATATTCCATATCCATCGGTTACGCCAACGTCAAAGCTTGTCTTTTTTAATCAAGAGATTTCTTTAGACTTGGACAAAGCCTTTTATTCAGCGGTTGCGTTTTTATTATTGCTGTTTGCAGGCTGGTTGGTCGTTCGTTTTTTAGCGATCTTTTTACATGGATTAACATTTATTCCAGTTTTGAAACAGGTAAATGGACTATTAGGTGGCGTATTAAGTGTTCTTGTGTTATACGTGGGTCTTTTTCTAGTGTTAGCTACGGCGTCAATGATTCCGTCAGATATTGTCCAAAATCAGTTTCGATCAAGTGGCTTGGCACGAGGCATTGTAAAAAATACCCCAATTCTAACAAAACAAGCATATGAATTATGGGTTGAACCAATTACGAAATAAAGCTGAATGGGACTGAGATAGAGATAAGAAGTAAGTGAGCAAAGCGAAACTTCTTATGTTATGTCTCAGTCTTTTCAACAAATGAAAAAGTTAGAAAAGTAGGTGGAAAAATGAATCAGCGTATTCTATCAACATTAGGGTTTGATAAAGTAAAACAACAGTTGTTGCAATTTATTGTGACAGCTCAGGGGACAAACGAAGTTTCGGAATTATTACCGATTGCTGATGAAAATAAAATTCAAGCATGGCTAAATGAAACACAGGATGGTTTAAAAGTTCAACGATTACGTGGTGGAATCCCCATTCCTAAATTAGAAAATATCCAACCACACATGAAACGGATTGAAATTGGTGCGGATTTAAATGGCATAGAATTAGCACAAGTAGGCCGTGTCTTGTCGACTACTTCAGAACTGACTCGTTTTTTTGATGAGTTAAGTGAAAATGAAGTTGATTTTGAACGTTTATATATGTGGCGAGAGCAACTAGAAGTTTTGCCTGAATTAAATCGCCAACTCAAACAAGCCATTGATGATGATGGCTACGTCACAGATGAAGCTTCGCCAGCCTTAAAGGCAATTCGGCAAAATATTCGACGTAGTGAGCAGACCATTCGAGAAGAACTAGATAGTATTATTCGTGGGAAAAACGCACGTTACCTTAGTGATGCCCTTGTTACTATGCGAAATGAACGCTACGTGATTCCAGTCAAACAAGAATATAAAAATATTTTTGGTGGCGTGGTTCACGACCAAAGTGCTTCAGGACAAACCTTATTTATTGAACCTAAACAAATTTTAGAAATGAATAATCGCTTGCGACAACAACAAATTGCCGAAAGAAATGAGATTACTCGCATCTTGGCAGAACTGTCGGCCGAGTTGGTCCCTTATCGCCGTGAAATTACGCATAATGCCTATGTCATCGGTAAACTTGATTTTATTAATGCTAAGGCACGACTAGGAAAAGAACTAAAAGCAGTTGTTCCAGAAATTAGTCAAGCAAATCATGTAGTTTTTAAACAAGCCCGGCACCCGCTATTGGATCCAGAAAAAGCTGTAGCCAATGACATTGTGATTGGAGAAGAATATCAAGCAATTGTGATTACAGGGCCTAATACCGGCGGGAAAACCATTACTCTGAAAACGTTAGGTCTTTTACAATTAATGGGTCAAGCTGGATTACCTATTCCAGTTGAAGAAGAGAGTAAAATGGGGATTTTTACAGAAGTATTTGCGGATATCGGGGATGAACAATCGATTGAACAAAGTTTAAGTACTTTCTCTTCACATATGACGAATATCGTGTCTGTCTTAAAGAAAGTCGATCATCAAAGTTTAGTACTATTTGATGAATTAGGTGCTGGGACAGATCCGCAAGAAGGGGCCGCTTTAGCGATTGCCATTTTAGATTCATTGGGTGCTAAAGGAGCCTATGTGATGGCAACAACCCATTATCCTGAATTAAAAGTGTATGGCTATAATCGAGCTGGAACAATCAATGCCAGTATGGAATTTGATGTAGATACCTTGAGTCCAACCTATCGTTTATTAATTGGCGTGCCTGGCCGAAGTAATGCTTTTGAAATTTCGAAACGTCTTGGATTAGACAACAGTATTATTGAAGCTGCAAAACAAATAATGGACGGTGAAAGTCAAGATTTAAACGAAATGATTGAAGACCTGGAAAACCGTCGCAAAATGGCCGAAACTGAATATTTAGAAGCTCGCCACTATGTCGATGAATCGGCGGCTTTGCATAAAGAACTGAAAGAAGCCTATCAAGTGTTTTTTGAAGAACGAGAAAAAGAATTACAAAAAGCGCGGAAAGAAGCGAATAAAATTATTGCAGAAGCGGAAGAAAATGCGGAAACTATTATTTCTGATATTCGCAAAATGCAATTGGAAAGTGGCCAACAAGGTGGTGTCAAAGAACATCAGTTAATTGATGCGAAAACACAACTTTCTCAATTACACCACGAAGAAACCAAGCTTGCTAAAAACAAAGTGCTGAAGAAGGCGAAAGAACAGAAAAAATTAAAAGCTGGCGATGAAGTAATTGTCAATACTTACGGCCAACGAGGGACCTTATTAAAAGACAACGGCAAAGGACAATGGCAAGTCCAATTGGGCATTTTAAAAATGAACGTATCTGAAGAGGATATGACGCCTGTCGCTCCACAAAAAGAAGCAAAACCAAGAGTTACAACGGTTCGTTCTGCAGAAAGCAGTCATGTTGGCACACAACTAGACTTACGTGGCAAACGCTACGAAGAAGCATTGGCAGAAGTTGACCAATACATTGATGCTGCGATTCTAGCGGGCTATCCACAAGTAACCATTGTTCACGGCAAAGGAACAGGTGCATTAAGAACCGGAATAACGGAATTTTTAAAAAATCACCGCAGTGTGAAAAGCTATGAATTTGCGCCACAAAACCAAGGTGGTAATGGTGCGACTGTCGTAAAATTCCAATAAATAAGGACTTACAATAAGTAAGCAGAACACTCGCTATCTTAGAGATGACGTGTTATACTAAGCATGTAATAAGAGTAAAGAGTAGGAGGTTTGTGAAATGACACAAGCAATTACCGATAAAGATTTTGCAACAGAAACAGATGAAGGATTAGTCTTAATCGACTTTTGGGCAACTTGGTGTGGCCCTTGTCGTATGCAAGCACCCATCTTAGAACAATTATCTGAAGAATATGATGAAGACGAAGTGAAAATCGTCAAAATGGATGTGGATGAAAATCCTGCAACACCAGCAAGTTTTGGAATCATGAGCATCCCAACATTGCTATTGAAAAAAGATGGCGAAGTTGTTGAAAAAGCAGTCGGTGTTCATACAAAAGACCAATTGCAAGCAATGATTGCCAAACACTTATAAACGTTGATTAGTCATTACGAATAGTTTGATTCAGTCTGAAGAGAAATCATTAGCGATTGTCTTTTCAGGCTGTTTCTTTCGTACATAAAGTAGCGGCTTTTTTTGTTTAATTACAAAAAGAGGTGTATAATAGACGAAGCATTTTGTTAGAAAGGAAGTATCGTATGAACGAACGAATAAAAAATAAATTAGCACTGCTTCCTGATCAACCTGGTTGTTATTTAATGAAAGATAAAAACGGCACGATTATCTATGTTGGGAAAGCCAAAATTTTGAAAAACCGTGTCCGGTCTTATTTTCGTGGTAGCCATGATACTAAGACAGAACGATTAGTCAGTGAAATCGATGATTTTGAATATATTGTGACAGAATCGAATATTGAAGCACTTTTATTAGAAATTAATTTAATCCATAAAAATAATCCCAAATATAACATCATGTTAAAAGACGATAAAACCTATCCTTTTATCAAAATCACAAACGAAAAATATCCTCGTTTAATGATTACTCGAAAGGTTTTAAAAGACAAAGCGTTATATTTTGGCCCATATCCAGATGTAAATGCAGCGAATGAAACAAAGAAACTGTTAGATCGGCTTTTTCCTTTGCGAAAATGTAATCCATCGCAAAAAACACCTTGTTTGTATTATCATTTAGGACAATGTCTGTGTCCCTATGCTTTTGATGTGGATCCGCAAGTCTACAAAGATATGGTGGAAGAGATTAAAGGGTTTCTCTCTGGTGGACATACAGAAATTCAGGACCGCTTACAAGAAAAAATGGCTTATGCAGCTGCACATATGGAATTTGAAAAAGCTGCAGAATTTCGCGATCAAATTAAAGCGATTGAAACAGTTATGACCCGCCAAAAAATGACGAATGTGGATTTAATTGATCGTGATGTGTTTGGTTATGCTGTTGATAAAGGCTGGATGTGTGTCCAAGTATTCTTTGTCAGACAAGGAAAATTAATCGAACGTGATGTATCGATTTTTCCATTTTATGATGATGCCAGTGAAGCATTTTTAACTTTTATTGGACAATTTTATCAAGAGAATGAGCATTTTGTGCCAAAAGAAGTCTTGATTCCTGATGACATTGATAAAGAAAGCGTCGAAGCTTTATTAGCTACGAAAGTCTTGCAGCCGCAACGGGGAGAAAAGAAAAAACTGGTTAAATTAGCCAGTAAAAATGCTGCAGTTGCTTTAAATGAAAAATTCGATTTGATTGTACGGAAACAAGAACGAACAATTGGCGCAGTTGAAAAATTAGGCAATGCGATGAACATACCTGCGCCCATTCGAATTGAAGCATTTGATAATTCAAATATTATGGGAACCAACCCTGTTTCTGCGATGGTTGTGTTTATTGACGGACGACCAGCTAAAAATGAGTATCGAAAATATAAAATAAAAACCGTCCAAGGCCCTGATGATTACGCTTCTATGAGAGAAGTCATTTATCGCAGATATTCACGAGTTTTAAAAGAAGGTTTGCCTTTTCCTGATTTAATTTTAATCGATGGTGGTAAAGGCCAAGTCGATGTTGCTAAAGATGTGTTAGCCAATCAACTAGGAGTCGATATTCCTGTAGCTGGATTAGCCAAGAACGACAAGCACAAAACGAGTGAACTTTTATTTGGTCCAGACTTAGAAGTTGTACCATTGGAAAGAAACTCACAAGAATTTTTCTTGTTGCAACGAATCCAAGATGAAGTCCATCGTTTCGCCATCACATTCCATCGTCAATTACGTAGTAAAAATAGTTTTGCTTCCAAATTAGATAACATTGAAGGTTTGGGACCGAAACGCAAAAAAAATCTTTTAAAAGAATTTAAATCGCTTAAAAATATTACGGCAGCCAGTGTTGAAGAATTAAGAAAAGCTGGGTTACCTGAAACTGTCGCGAAGAATGTGTATCGTCATTTGCACCAAGAAACAACCTCTGAGATAGAAAAATAAATGAAAACAAGCCAGAGGTCGGGACAGAAACGTTTAGCTCCGAGAACCAAGTAGGTACTGTTCAACATCTATTTGCTTTGCAAATAGTGTTTCTCAGCAATAAGAAGGAATTTCCGAAAATTGTCATAAAACACAACGAGGAACGAGTTGATGTTGCATGATACACTACACTCCGTTTCGTTCGCATCAATTTCTAAGCATGGAACATGCTAGAATTGAAGGACCCGGTGCTCTTTAATTTTTGGAGACCAAGTAGGTATTGTTCATCATCGAATCACTACGTTCTTCGTGATTCTCAACAATTTCGGCTTATTTCCGAAGGACCTTCACCAAGTAGGTACGATGATTTCATCTGTTCATGCTTCACAGTGAAACATCGCAACTCTTAGAGCTGGAGCTCTTTTGAAGGCTGTACTGTGACGAGACGCATGTCGAGAAAACACCTTAGAAGTTGTTGAGATCGGAGCAACGCGTAGTGTTGGTTCTGTTCCCGCCGTTTGTAAGGTTTTAAGCCTGGGACAAAAATCCAAAGTGATTTTTGTCCCAGGCTCTGTTTTTTTTATTCAATTTTTTCATGAAAAGTTGAACTCTCAAGAAAATATGATAACGATTTCTTTCGTGATATACTAATACTAACTTAAAAGAGAGGACGTCTGATCATGAAAATACTAACACCCGTTTATCAAATAAAATTTAAAAAAGTACCAAATCAATTACTGATTGATGAGCGTTTAATGAATGAATTGGGTAGATGGCTGAATCGTACAGGTCGAATTTGGGCCTGTCAATCATCAAAATCGGCAAAGGAATTTAAAAATACATTTTATGAAAGTACAGGCTTGTCCGCAAATGAAGTGTATATTTCTGCCGAGACGGATGGCCTTTTTCGTTTAGCAGAAAATAAAGCGTCTGATTAAAGTGCAACATCTTTCCATAACAATTGTCATTGACAAGCCAACACAGGAAAGATACGATATGAGTAACTAAACAGCGGTTTAGAAAAAGTGAAGGGGGCGTTTATGTGTTAGAGGTAAAAGAGTTAGTCAAAACCTTTGGGGATTTTAAAGCAGTTGATCATGTATCCTTTACGATACCGGACGGGAAAATTTTAGGATTAATTGGCCAAAATGGTGCCGGGAAAACAACTACATTTCGCTTGATTTTAAATTTTTTAACACAAGATAGCGGGTCGGTTTTATGGAATGGTCAACCATTAAATGAAAAAGAGTACAATATTATTGGTTATTTACCAGAAGAACGGGGTTTATATCCTAAAATTACGATTGAAGACCAACTAATTTATTTCGCTTCGTTGCGGGGAAAAACTAAAAAAGAAATTGAACCTAAAATTGACTTTTGGATGGAAAAATTTCAAGTTAAAGGCAAAAAAACAGATAAAGTTAAATCTTTATCAAAAGGAAATCAACAAAAAGTTCAATTGATTGCGACACTTATTCATGAACCGAAGTTAATTATTTTAGACGAACCATTCAGTGGCTTGGATCCAGTTAATGCAGAATTATTAAAAGACGGCATTATTGAATTGAAAAATCAAGGTTCTTGTGTCATTTTTTCCAGTCATAATATGGACAATGTGGAGAAAATCTGTGACCATTTAGTCATGTTAAAAAATGGACGCATGGTTTTAGATGGTCAGGTTCATGAAATTCGACAACAATTTGGTCGAACAAAATTATTTTTAGAATCACCGTTATCTGTTGAGGAAGTTGCTGCTACAGCAGGTGTGAAAGAAGCACACTTGCGACAAGATGGCGTCTTAGAAGCGACATTAGAAAACGCTGAAGTGGGCAAAGTGTTGTTTGATAAAGCGACAGCCAACGGCTACATTCCAATGTTTAATCAACAACCACCAACATTGGAAGAAATTTTCAAAATGAAAGTAGGTGGGCAAGATGAGTAAATTTTGGATTATTGCGACTGATGTCTATAAGAAAAATGTGAAGTCGCTGTCTTTCTTAATCATGATTTTAGCGCCATTTCTTCTTGTAGGAATTGTTTACTTAGCGGGCTCTCTAGCTAGCGGTTTTTCAGGAGATACTACCATTGGTCTGGTTTCGGAAAATCAAGCGCTCGTTAAAGAGTTGACAAAGAATAAAACAGAGGACTTTTCTTTCAAAGCAGTTTCTTCTGAGAAAAAGGCCCAAGAACAATTAAAAGACGAGAAAATTGATGCTTATTTACTTTTGGACACTACAGATAATCAGATTTCTGGTCAGCTTTACTCTGAACGCTCTTTAGGAAATGCAACCGAGATGCTAATTCCTCAAATGTTAAACCAATTACAAACAATGGCGAATGCCAATCGTTTAAACCTAACAGCTGAGCAAGTTGCCATGTTGAATCAACAAGCAACATTTAAAAAAGCCAAAATTAGTTTTGATGAAAATGGCAAAATAAAAACAGGAGAAGATAACACAGGGATTCAAATGGCGTTAGCAATGGGGATAACAATTTTGTTATTTGTCTTCATCAGCAGTTATTCTTCAATTATTGCCCAAGAGATTGCTTCTGAAAAAGGCACTAGAATCATGGAAGTTATTCTCTCTAGTACAAAAGCGCAAACCCATTTTTATGGCAAATTAACTGGGGTTATTCTAGTAGCTTTAACACAAATTTTCATTTACGGAGTGGCGTTTGTTCTCGGCTATTCTCAATTGAAAAATCTTGATTTTATGAAAAGTCTATTAAGTGGTATTTCACCACAAAGTATTTTTTCATCAACCTTTATTTTTACATTAGGCTTTTTCATTATTGGTATTCTCGTTTTTGCTGTTTTGGCAGCACTTTGTGGTTCTCTTGTTTCCAAACCAGAGGATACAGCAAAAGCAGTTCAGCCCATCATGTATATTGGTTTAATCGGTTATATGATTGGCATTACGTTTGGGACGAATGATCCACAAAATATCGTGGTGAAAGTGACTTCCTTTATTCCGCTGATTTCGTCATACATTATGCCAGTACGCTTGGCGACCGAAACGGCATCAACAATGGAAGCAATTGTCTCATTAGTGATTTTGGCAGTTTTTGGAATTATTTTAACAATCTTCTCTGCTCGTTTATACAAATCAAACGTTCTTGTATACAGCGAAGGCGGCATGATTCAATCCTTAAAACAGTCAATTTCTATTTTAAAAAATGAACAAAAGCATAAATAATTTTTGTTTAACTCTAAAAGGACCCGGTAAATCAGTCAAAGTGACTGATCTGCCGGGTCTTTTTTAGGCACCGTTCGTCGTTCAACTAGACGAACGGTTAATTTTTTTTCAGGAATGTTCGTCTGATTTAATTGGTTGTATAGGTAAATAAATGAGTTTTCGGCTTGATACTGAATGGCATAATCAACAGTCGTAATATGCATCAATTCACTGACATAACTATTATCAAAGCCAATGACAGCGACATCGCGAGGAACGGCATAATTTAGATTTTCAAGTTCTGAAATAAACTCAGCTGCTACGTGATCATTATAAAAGGCCAAAGCTTCTGGCTTTTCGGTTAATTGTTGCCAGTAATGGGCAATTTTGCGACCAGAATGGTTAGTATACTGATCATTAATCAGCCACTCAGCTTGCCAAGGTGCCTGAGTGTTTTCATAAAAATCTTTCATTGCACGTTTTCGTGCGTGCGTGTTTAAATTTTCGGGATTACCGAGGACATGACCAATTTTTTGGTATCCTTGTTGTTGTAAATATTCTAAGGAACGATAATAACCAGAGTAATGATCAATGTAGGAAGAGTATATATTAGGTGAATCGATACGATGCCAGGTTGCTAAAGGGCCATACGCGCTGTATGGCTCAATCACCGACCATTCATTTGTTCGTGTCAATAAAAATAAGCCATCTAATTGTTTGTATTTTAATTGGTTCAAGGCATCAATTTCTTTCTGCTGATCGCCATCTGTAAAAAATAAGGTTACGGAATAATTGTATTTTTTGGCAATTGAAATAAAGCGATTCAAGAAAATACCTAAGGAACCTAAATAGCTAGGGGCTAAAAAGCCAATGGTTTTTGTGGCACCTGCTCGTAAATTCCGCGCCACATAATTCGGGGTATAATTTAATTCTTTCATTGCTTTGAGAATTTTTTCTTGACTATCGGCACTCACATATCCTTTTCCAGAAATTAAGCGAGAAACAGTCGATTTCGAGACACCGGCAACTTTTGCTACATCAATGATAGACGTCATTTTTTACCTCCAAAGTGGAATGTATTCTTATAAGAAGTATAGCATACATTTTTTTGAAAATAGTGCTTGACATGGGAACATTCCCATAATTTATCCTAAATATGTAAACGATAACAATTTAATCAAGGAGGAAGAAGACGGATGACAAGAGGAGCATTAAAAATTGCAACAATTGGTGGCGGTTCTAGTTATACACCTGAATTAATTGAAGGATACATTAAAAGAAAAGATGAACTGCCAATTAAGGAAATTTGGTTAGTCGATATTGAAGCTGGTAAAGAAAAATTGGAAATCGTTGGGGCAATGGCGAAGCGCATGATTAAAGCTGCTGGTTTAGATTGGGAAGTTCATTTAACCTTGGACCGTGAAGCAGCCTTAAAAGGGGCGGATTTTGTTTCAACACAGTTTCGTGTAGGATTATTAGATGCTCGCATTAAAGATGAACGGATTCCTTTGTCCCATGGAGTATTAGGCCAAGAAACAAATGGCGCGGGAGGAATGTTTAAAGCATTTCGAACAATTCCTGTCATTTTAGCTATTATTGACGATATGAAACGCCTTTGCCCAGATGCTTGGTTAGTGAATTTTACTAATCCAGCTGGAATGGTTACGGAAGCCGCAATTAAACATGGCGGTTGGAAAAAAACAGTTGGCTTATGTAATGTGCCGATTGGTCATAGAAAACAAGCGGCCGAAATGCTGGGATTTCCAGAAGAAGACTTATTCTTTAAATTTGCTGGAATTAATCATTTCCATTGGCACCGCGTTTGGGACAAAGAAGGACAAGAGCGAACACAAGAACTCATTGATTTAATTTACGGACCTAAGCAAGAGCAAGAAAGTCATTTGAAAAATATTTTTGATGCGCCGTTCCATTATGAACAGTTAAAAGATTTAGGAATGTTACCATGTGGTTATCATCGCTATTATTATATTGAAGATGAGATGTTGAAGCATTCCATCGAAGAGTATGAACGGGGCGAAACAAGAGCACAAGTGGTTAAAGAAACGGAAGGTCGTCTGTTTGAATTGTATAAAGATCCCAAACTAGATTACAAACCAAAAGAATTAGAAGAACGGGGCGGCACACACTATAGCGATGCAGCTTGTGAAATGATTGCATCAATTTATAATGATAAACGAACGGATATGGTTGTTTCTACTGAAAATAATGGGACAATTACTGATTTACCGTATGATTGTGTTGTAGAAGTATCTGGACCTGTGACAGCTCATGGCCATGAACCTTACAACTGGGGGGCCTTTCCGCCAGCAGCACGAGGAATTATTCAAAATATGAAAGCTATGGAAGAAACGGTTATTCGAGCAGCCATCAATGGTGATTACGGCGCAGCATTGCATGCTTTCACTATTAATCCATTAGTTCCTGGCGGCGTCATGGCGAAGACCTTGTTGGACGAATTATTAATTGCCCACAAAGCGCATTTACCGAATTTTGCAGATGCGATTAATAAAATTGAAGAAACACAACCAGAAACAGTCACATATGTGGCCGAATTAATGAAAAGTAATTAAAAAATATCGCACGCTAAAGATTCGTTTAGTGTGCGATACTTTTTTTAGAATAGGAAGCAAAGGATTCCGTTTTTTTCTTGACAGTAAAATGATAGGTTTGTTGCCGGAACAGCCACTGAATACCAGAGTAAATTAAAATTTCAGCAATAATAAACGTCGAAAGTTTCTGTGCGGAAAGGAATAATAGCGTTAAAATTAAAAATAAGACGACACAGGTATAAAAAACATGTTGCAATTTTTTAGAATTGATAATCGTGATTTCTTTGGTATCTTCAGTAACTTCAATGCGCCGATAAAATTGGAACCAGCCTTCATAGAACGTTAAAACATCTCCAGGATCAGCCTCAATTTCAATAGGTACATTAGTAAAAAGTTTCCCTTGATGCACACCATTTTTATAAAATGTAAAATAGCGTAACGCGCCCCAAGCTGATGTTTTTCGTGTCAATGTAATCTTCATGGTTTTCACCTCCGTCTTTATTTTGCCATAGTTTCGGTAAAATTGTATCCTACTAAAGTCCGATTCTCTCATTTTAGGGTCAGAATTGACAGATTACCCGATGTTGCGCAAGCAAAACAAGAGCGAAAAATTATTTTTCCTACTAATAATCAGTTCTCTTTATACAATCCATATCCAATTAGAATTGAAAATTTAACTTTCGCTTATGAGAATCGAACAATTCTTAACCAAGTGAACGTTCAAATTCCTTTAAACGAAAAAATAGCACTTTGTGGAAAAAATGGTGCTGGGAAGAGTACCTTCCTTCAACAAATTGAAGCTCGTCACCCGGCCATTTACTTTTCTCCCAAAGTCCGGTTAGGAACGTATCATCAATTAGATTATCGATTAAAAAATGATGAGCCACTGTTGACTTATTTATTGAAGCGGACAAATTATTCTGAAAAGGTTGTGCGTTCACTTTTATATCGGCTAGGTTTTCAACAAGAAAATTTACAGACAAAGATATCTTCTCTAAGTGGTGGCGAAGCCATAAAAATTACTTTGGCGCAACTGTTTATAGAACCAAATAATATTATCTTATTGGATGAACCCACCAATTTTCTTGATTTAGAGACAATCCAAGCACTTGAAGAATTTATAAGTGCCTATCAAGGAACAGTAATTTTCACTTCGCATGATGAAACGTTTGTGGAAAAAGTAGCCACCCGCACTATTTATTTAGAAAACGGGAAAATTATTGATAAATAAAAAAAGCAAACAAAAAGTCGCTAAAATAGCGACTTTTTGTTTAGACTTCTTCAATTGGTAAATAGGTGTATTCTGCAATTTCTGCGGCATGGGAGCCAGCAACATGTCCAGTGACAAATGCAGCTGTAACATTGTAGCCTCCAGTATAGCCATTAATATCTAAAAGTTCACCAGCAAAAAATAAACCATTGACTAATTTGCTCTCCATTGTTTTAGGGGTCACTTCTTTGAGGGAAATCCCACCGCCTGTGACAAAAGATTTTTCCAAAGGCAATGTTTTCGTAACAATGAACTGAAAGTCTTTCAGTAGTTCCACAAAGGAAAGACGTTGCTTTTCTGTTAGTTGTTTGGCAGGCACTTCTTCAATTGCTAGTTTCTCTAGATAAAAAGTGAGCAGACGTTCTGGTATTAAAGAATGGAAGGCATTTTTCGCCACTTTATTTGGCTGTTCCTCAATCATGTAATCAACATTTTTCAGCACTTCTTCAAAAGATTTTGTCGGAAACACATCCAAGGCTAGCGTGACAGGTTGATTGCCGTTGCGAGTTAATTCTTGGTTAATAAAACTAGAACAGCGGAGCGCGGCAGGTCCTGAAATGCCAAAATGTGTAAACAGCATATCCATTTGATGATTAACTAAAGGTTTTCCTTTTTGGTTCAAAACAGTTAAATTAACATCTTGTAAAGAGAGACCTTGCAACGTTTTATCAAGGATAAAAGGTTCTTCAGAAATAATAGGTGATTCGGTAGGGTAGAGTGGGCTGATGGTATGCCCCATTTTTTTGGCTAGTTTATAGCCATCACCAGTTGCTCCTGTGGAAGGATAAGTGCGGCCGCCAGTTGTTAATACAACACACGGCGCATAAATTTTTTCCAGTTCGGTTTCAACGCCAATTATTTGATCGTCTTTTCGTAGTAATTTTGTGACCTGTGTTTTTGTAAAAACAGTGACTCCTAATTCGTTAATGCGGTTAAATAGCGCATCAACAATTGACTTCGATTTATCTGTAACAGGGAACATGCGTCCGTGATCTTCTTCTTTTAAGTGAATACCATTGGATTCAAAAAAGTTCATGATATCATAGTTATCAAATTGTGAAAATGCGCTGTACAAAAATTTTCCATTCCCAGGAATAAATGAAATGATTTCTTCTGCGGGCCGATTATTGGTTACATTACAGCGACCGCCACCAGTCATTAATAATTTTTTCCCAACACGGCGATTTTTTTCAATCAATAATACTTGAGCACCAGCTTCTGCGGCCGCAATCGTGGCCATCATACCACTCGTCCCAGCACCGACAATAATTACATCAAATTTCTTCATAGTTCTCCTCCAATTCAATAGGTAGTGTACCATAATTACGGGATTTTTTCTGGATTTAAGGAAAAAATAAACGTTTGACTATGGTAATTTTTGAATTTTCAGTTAAAATAAACTTATAACAATGAGAGGATGATTAAATGGACGCAAAACAATATGTTAAAAATATTCAAGAAAAGATTCACCAATTAGACCAAGGTCAAACAGAATATTTACAAGCAGTCGATGAGTTTTTACCAACCGTAGAAGGTTTTTTAGAAAAAAATCCTCAATACATTGAAGCAAATGTTTTAGGTGTCTTGATTGAACCTGAACGTATTTTTCAATTTCGTGTGCCGTGGCAAGATGACCAGGGCAACTGGCATGTGAACAGAGGCTATCGTGTCCAATATAATTCAGCGATTGGACCATACAAAGGTGGTTTGCGGTTTCATCCAAGTGTGAATTTAAGTGTGATGAAGTTTTTGGCCTTTGAACAAATTTTTAAAAATAGTTTAACTGGTTTGCCAATCGGTGGCGGCAAAGGCGGTAGTGATTTTGATCCAAAAGGCAAGTCAGATGCTGAAGTGATGCGCTTTTGTCAAAGTTTCATGACTGAACTTCAAAAACATATTGGTCCAAGTACAGATGTTCCAGCAGGCGATATTGGCGTAGGCGCTCGTGAAATTGGTTATTTGTTTGGCATGTATAAACGCTTGCGCAACTATGATGCAGGAGTGTTGACTGGAAAACCTTTAGGATACTGGGGAAGCCAAGCAAGAACAGAAGCGACGGGTTATGGAACGGTTTATTTTGTTAAACATTTATTAGCAGATAAAAACGATACGTTTGAAGGCAAAAAAGTCGCTGTTTCTGGTAGCGGGAATGTCGCAATTTATGCCATGGAAAAAGCAACTGAGCTAGGCGCTACAGTAATCACATGTTCCGATTCGTCTGGTTTTGTTTATGATCCAGAAGGAATTGATGTGGCGTTAGTAAAAGAACTAAAAGAAAAAAATCGTGAACGCATTTCAAAATATGTTGAAACACGTAAAGGCGCAACTTATTATGACAAAGAATCTGTTTGGGATTTCGAAACAGCGTATGACATTGCGTTACCATGTGCAACACAAAATGAAATCAACGAAAAGCAAGCTGCTATTTTAGTGAAAAACGGAGTGAAAGTCGTGGCAGAAGGCGCAAATATGCCTTGTACACTAGAAGCAGTCGCCGTTTTTGCTAAATCAGCTGTAATTTATTGTCCAGGCAAAGCCGCTAATGCAGGTGGTGTTGCGGTTTCTGCATTAGAGATGAGCCAAAATGCTGAACGTTTAGCTTGGTCCTTTGAAAAAGTTGACGGTATGCTAGATCAAATTATGCAAAACATTTATGAGACTTGTCGTGATACAGCTAACGAATATCAGGCACGAGATAACTTTGTTTTAGGTGCGAATATTGCTGGCTTTGAAAAAGTAGCGGCAGCGATGCTAAGTCAAGGACTCGTTTAATAACAAAAAATGCTAGGATTTCCTAGCATTTTTTCTTGGTTTGTTTGATTAAGAGAATAAATATCTCTAATTAAATAGTTAAAATTAAACAATTGGTCTATCCAAAAGAATTTGCTTGAAAAAATGTCTAAAAACACGTAAAGTATACATGTAGTAAGTTTACTTTCGAGGAGGAAAAGGAATGTCACACATTCAATTAGATTATTCCAAATTAGCACCATTTGTTGCTGACCATGAATTGGAATACATGCAAACACAAGTCACTGCAGTGGACAAAGCATTACGTGAAGGTACAGGAGCTGGTAATGATTTTACTGGCTGGATTGATTTACCAGAAAACTATGACAAAGAAGAATTCGCGCGCATTAAAAAAGCAGCAGCAAAAATTCAATCTGACTCTGAGGTATTAGTAGTCATTGGTATCGGTGGTTCATATTTAGGTGCCCGTGCAGCAATTGAATTTTTGACACATTCATTTAATAATCTATTATCCAAAGAAGAACGGAAAGCGCCACAAATCTTCTTTGCTGGAAATAGCATCAGCTCAACTTATTTAGCTGATTTAATCAATGTGATTGGTGATCGTGATTTTTCTGTGAACGTTATTTCAAAATCTGGAACTACGACAGAACCAGCGATTGCTTTCCGCGTCTTTAAAGAGTTATTAATTAATAAATATGGCAAAGAAGAAGCCAATAAACGTATTTATGCGACAACTGACCGTGCTAAAGGAGCAGTAAAAGTTGAAGCTGATGCGGAAGGTTGGGAAACATTTGTGATTCCTGATGATGTGGGCGGCCGTTTCACTGTTTTAACGCCAGTAGGTCTTTTACCAATCGCTGTTAGCGGTGCGGATATTGATCGTTTAATGGAAGGTGCAAATGATGCACGTAAAGAATACGGCGCAACGAGCGACTTAAAAGAAAACCAAGCCTATCAATATGCTGCGTTACGTAACATTTTATATCGTAAAGGCAAAACAACTGAAATGTTAATTAACTATGAGCCTGGCATGCACTATTTCTCTGAATGGTGGAAACAATTATACGGTGAATCAGAAGGAAAAGATGGCAAAGGTATTTTCCCAGCAGCCGCAGACTTTTCAACTGACTTACATTCTATGGGTCAATATGTTCAAGAGGGTATGCGTAACTTATTTGAAACAGTGGTTAAAATTGAAAATCCACGCCATAGCATTTCAATTCCAGAACAAAATGAAGACTTAGATGGCCTAGGCTATTTACAAGGAAAAGAAATTGACTTCGTCAATACAAAAGCGTTCGAAGGTACGTTGCTTGCTCACACAGATGGTGGTGTGCCAAACATGATCGTTAAAGTGCCAACAATGGATGCTTATTCATTAGGTTATGTTATGTACTTCTTTGAAATTGCGGTGGGCATCTCAGGTTACTTAAATGGGGTTAATCCATTTGATCAACCAGGTGTTGAAGCATACAAACGCAACATGTTCGCTTTATTAGGTAAACCAGGTTTTGAAGAATTAGCAAAAGATTTAAATGCACGTCTATAATTTGTAAATAACAGAAGAAAAGAGCCAGAAACACTTACGTTTCTGGCTCTTTTCTTCTGTTTAAATTATTTTTCCAAAGGTTCGTTCCATTTTTTAGGACTCCAAATAGTTCCTTCCAATGCAACTTGAAGACTTTCATTATCATCTTCTAATTGTTCAATATATTTGATGGTTTCCTCGATAATAAAAGAATTGGGTTCTTCACTGATTGACTGAAGTTGTTCTGCTAACCATGTATTTCTCATTTTTCTTCACCTCAAAATGTAGTCTATCATAGGTGAGCTTTTTAGTAATGAAACTTGCTTATTGGTTTTCCTTTAAAATAGCATAAATTCGTTCAATATCCGCTTGGGTGCCTCTTAATTCATAGTCAGCTAAGAAGGGAAAGTTAAATTGTTCCGCATACTGTTTAGCTGTCAGGCAGTATTGGTGATTAAAGTTTTTATTGCCGCTGCCCACCACGCCAGAGCAATAACGATAATTATTTTCAAAAGCAAGATATTCTCGCATGACTTCTGTTAAAATTTCGGTATTGCCGTTGTTGATGCCATCGCCACCATCTAAATAGGTAGGCACAAAGGTAAAAAATGGTTCTGTTTCTACTTCTAACGGAGAATTTTCCGAAATTTCTTTGAAAGTAATCGTAGGATTTTTTTCGTTTTGCTGATGTTGCTCTTCAGCATAAGTTGTTAAATGTTGAACAAATGAGCGTGTATTACCAGAGATTGAAATATATCGTATATTCATCAGAGATCCCTCCAAATAAATTTAATTGTTTACGTAAGTATAGCACATCTATGTGAAAAAAATTCAAGATCAATAATTATAAAGCGAAAAAAATAATGCCTTTTTATTACCTATTATAAAAGTGAAAATTTGTTATTTTAATTCATTTGGGTAAGTATTGAATTTTGCGAAAAACTTTGCTAAGATGGTAGAGTATTGAATAAAGAATGGTTGGGCGAAAGCTTCAAGGATTCAGTTCTTCAAGGGGTGAGAAGAACAATTTTTGAGTTTGCGCCTTTTTGCATACCTAAAACAAAAGGGCTGAGCGTATCTCTATTTCGCTAGTCCTTTTTCTTATATGCTAAAGGTGTAAAAACTAAGGAGGTGGAGACAATGGTACAAGAAGTACTAGAGCAAATCAAGGCAGCGGAAGATGCGGTGGAAGAGCATCGGCAACAAGCTAAGATGAATTGTCGTTTATATGAAGAACAGAAGCAAGAACGTTTAGCTGAACTACGTCAAGAGAGTGAAGAAGCTGTTGAAAAAGTGCTGACGGATTCACTAGCAACGCAAGAAAAGATGTTACAACTTGAAAAAGAACAACTTTTAGATGAAACAAAGCGCACTGAACAAGCGCTTCACGAACGTTACGAAACGAACAAAGAACAAGTCATTGATTCAATTATTGAGAGGGTGAAAGACGTTTATGGCAGTTAGTAAAATGGAAAAAATGACAATAATTGCCGCTGCCGAAAAAGAAGCAGCAATTCTACAAGCCATTCAAGGCTTGCAAATTGTCGAAGTAAAACGGATTTTTCATTCGCCTGAAGAAGAACAAGCCTTAAAGAGTCAATATTCTTTTTTACAAGCAGAACAGTCAACTGAACAGCTACGTAAATATGAAACGATGCTACAACAATTGCAAGAGCTTCTTTTATTTTTGACACGCTCTTCAGGAAAAGGGTTAAAGATAAAAAGAAAAGTCTATACTTTGGAAGAGTTGGAACAAACCTTTGATGAAGAAACATTACAAAGCTATTTGACGGAATTAAAGAATATTCAAGAATCTTTGAAACAAATTCAAACGGATCGTCAAGGATTAGAAGCTGAAGAAGAATTATTAGGCCGCTGGCAATATCTGGATATTTTACCGCATAAACAGCAGTTAAAAAGTAGTTATGTCGTTCATGGTTCGATAAATCTAGCCAATAAAGCCAGTTTCTTGAGCGCTTTGTCTCAATGGCCAACGGTTTATTTTGAAGAAATTTATCAAAGTATGCATCATAGTTACTTTACACTCGTTTACCTGAAGGAACATCAGCAGAGTGTAACCGAGTTATTAAACCAATATAGCTTTGAACCACTCCAATACCGTTATGATGTTCCGCCTAAAGAGGCATATCAACAAGTCAAAGAACGATATGAAATTTTACAAAAAGAAGAAAAAGCCTTAAAGCAACAACTGGCTTCTTATCATGATTTTTATGAAACGTTTTGCTTGGCTGAAGAAGTCTTATTGGCGGTTATCCAAAGAGAACAAGCACGTCAACATTTGTTAAATGCTTCATCATTTTTCATCTTGCAAACGTGGATTCCAGTCGAAGAAAAAGCCGAGATTTTGACAGCGATTGAAGAAAAAGTTCCTAAGGACGAAATAGCTCTTACTTTTGAAAATCCTACGAAGGCGGAAATTGAGACGGATATACCAGTTAAACTAGCGAATAATAAATTGGTGCAGCCGTTTGAAATGTTAACAGAGATGTATAGCTTACCAAAATATGAAGAAGTTGATCCGACACCTGCGATGATGCCGTTTTATCTAGTCTTTTTTGGCATGATGGTAGCGGATATTGGCTATGGCTTACTGATGCTACTCTTGTCTATTATTGCGTTGAAAGCATTTGTTTTACCGAGAGGCATGAAACGTTTTGCCGACTTTTTCTTGATTTTATCATTTCCAACAATTATTTGGGGCTTCATTTACGGTTCGTTTTTCGGTGCAGCATTACCGCCAACAATGTTTGGAATCAAATCACCATTTCCGATTTTATCAACGACCGAAGATGTAAATACGATTCTTATTTTATCGGTTATTTTTGGGTTTATCCAATTGGTTGTCGGTTTAATGATTAATGGGATTCAGTTATCAAAACAAAAGCGCTATTTAGATAGTATCAACGAAAGTTACGCTTGGTTAGGGATTTTGTTTGGTTTAGCATTGTTAGTCGTTGGTAAATTAGTGGTTAAAAATGAAGGCTTATTTACAGCAGGTGCGATTTTAGCTAGCCTTTCTGCCATTGCAATTATTGTGATTCCAATGATTCAATCGAAGGCCAAATTAAAAGGTTTAGCCAAAGGACTGTATGGACTATACGGTGTGACAGGTTATGTCGGTGATTTAGTTAGTTATACACGTTTGATGGCGTTAGGAATTGCTGGGGGAAGTATTGCTTCAGCGTTTAATATGCTCGTAGAGTTCATGCCGCCAGTTGCCCGTTTTAGCGTGGGCATCTTGCTGTTAATTGTTTTACATGCGTTAAACATATTCTTATCGTTATTAGGTGCTTATGTTCATGGCGCACGTTTGCAATATGTTGAGTTCTTTGGAAAATTTTACACAGGCGGTGGCCGGGCGTTTAATCCGCTAAAAACAAAAGAAAAGTATGTCAATGTTGAGAAAAAATAGAAAATTATTTATTGGAGGAAAATAGAGATGATGGATTACTTAATTAATAATAATGGTGGAATTGTTTTTGCAGTATTAGGAATGGCAATGGCGACAATTTTTGCTGGGATTGGATCAGCCAAAGGGGTTGGCTTTACTGGGGAAGCAGCAGCAGCTTTAACGACGGAGCAGCCAGAAAAATTTGGTCAAGCGTTAATTTTACAGTTATTACCAGGTACACAAGGACTATACGGTTTCGTTATTGCTTTCTTAATTTATATTAACTTAGGAAACGATATGAGTATGGTTCAAGGATTGAACTATTTTGTAGCAGCTTTACCGATTGCCTTTGCTGGATTGTTCTCTGGGATTGCCCAAGGTCGTGTAGCCGCTGCGGGGATCCAAATTTTAGCGAAGAAACCAGAACATGCAACAAAAGGAATTATCTATGCTGCCATGGTTGAAACTTATGCCATCTTAGGGTTCGTAATTTCCTTCTTACTTGTATTGAACGTCAAATAATTGAGGAGGCAAATGGATGGATGCCATTGAAAAAATCATCAGTGAAATTAAGCAGCAAGGAAAGCAAGAAATCGAAGCCTATGTCACCAGTGAACAAACGCGCATCGATCAAGAATTCCAAGCAGCACAACAAGAAATTTTGCTGAAGCAAGAACATGAAATAGAAAAACGACAACAACAATTATTAAAAGAATTTAAACAACGCCAACAACGGCAAACACTAGAAATTCGTCAAGATGCATTAAATAAAAAACAAGCATATCTTAACCAATTATTTGACGAAGTGGTCTTAAAGATGAGTGAATGGTCAGCGGAAGAATTTCAAGAATTCATGAAAGCACAATTAGGTTCACTTGAATTAACAGGAAAAGCAACCATTCTTTTAGGCGAGTATTCTCAAACGAAAGTGACGCAAGAATGGCTGACCGCCCTTTCTGATGCTACTGTTCAATGGGAGCTTTCAGAGGAAGTTGTCCCAAAAGAAAGTGGCTTTATCGTTGCAAAAGACGGTTTGGATTATAATTTTCTCTTTTCAGCATTAGTTGAAGAGATTCAAAAAACAGAAGGCTTTAAAGTAGCAGAAAAACTTTTCAGTTAAGAAGGGAGGACGTAGCATGAGAAAACCAACGTATCATCAAATTAATCCGCTGATTCGTTTAAAAGAAACGGAGCTGCTTTCTGAGCAACAGTTTCAACAACTTTTAGAAGCGGAAACAGTTGAAGACGTTAAAAATATGTTAAAAAGTACGGTTTATCAACCTTATTTAACCGAAACTTTTGAAGAAAAATTTGACTACCATTCTTCTGAAGCGCTGGGAAGTCTTTATCGCTGGTTATATGAAATGGCTCCAGAACCAGCTGTAGTAACGTTGTATACGATGCGTTTTACCTTCCATAACTTGAAAATTTTGACAAAAGCTGAGCGAACAGGTAAAGATTTTGATTATCTTTATTTAGAAGATGGTCGTTATTCTCTAAACACAGTCAAAAGTGCCATTCATACAAAAAACTCTTCCGAACTTGAACCAGCATTATTAGAAGTGATCCGTGATGTTTTTGCCTATCTGGAAGAAGGCGGTTTGCCGCAAGCAATTGATATCCTTTATGATCGAGCATTTTTACAGCAACAGCGAAAATTAGCGGATGAATTGGGGTATGAAGAGTTAACGAAGGAAGTCATCGCTTTTATTGATTTAACTAATCTATCAACGATGGCTAGAGGGATTGTTCAACATCAAAACAGTAACTTTTTATCAACCGTGCTTTCTAGCGCTGGCAGTCTCTCAAAGAAAGAGCTGTTGACCTATGCGGAAAAGTCACTTGTAGAATTTACAGCATTTGTCAGAACAACGAATTACGGACAACTATTAGAAAAGATTATCAATAAAGAAACCAATGAATTAAATTTATTGGCTTTTGAAAAACTCAAAGATGATTACCTGACCTCAATGTATGAAAACGGTCGGACGGTTGCTTTTGGGCCGCTCCCATTACTAGCCTTTTTGAATGCGAAAGAGGTTGAATGGAAAAATCTACGTTTAATTTTGGTCGGAAAACATAGTGGGTTTTCAAATGAAAAAATTCGAGAAAGGATGCGAAAAGTCAATGGGGTATAAAATTGGTGTCATTGGAGACAAAAATTCAATCTTACCATTTAAACTGTTTGGCTTTGAGGTCCATCATGCCATTTCAGAAATGCAAGTTAGAGAAGCCATTGAAACTATGGCAAAAAATAAGTTTGGGGTCATTTTCATAACGGAAGAAGCCTCTACTTTAGCAGAAGAAACGATTGAACGATACAAAGAACAAGTGACACCAGCGATTATTTTAATCCCAAGTCATAATGGTACAATCGGAATCGGTTTAAGTGAGATTGAAAAAAATGTTGAAAAAGCAATTGGACAAAATATTTTATAATGCAAAGGAGAATGAGCGTGCAAATTGGAAAAATTGTCAAAGTTTCAGGTCCTTTGATTTTAGCTGAAAACATGTCAGATGCTAGTATCCAAGACATTTGTCATGTAGGAGATTTAGGCGTTATCGGAGAGATTATTGAAATGCGAGGCGACGTCGCTTCGATTCAAGTATATGAAGAAACAACAGGCATTGGACCAGGAGAACCAGTTATTTCAACAGGAGAACCATTATCTGTTGAATTAGCCCCAGGTTTAATTGCCGAAATGTTTGATGGTATTCAACGACCATTGGATACATTTCAAGAAGTAACCCACAGTAACTTTTTAGGCCGTGGCGTTAAAATTGATGCGTTAGATCGTGAGAAAAAATGGACGTTTGAACCAACTGTGGCAGTTGGTGAAGAAGTGTCGGCAGGTGACATCGTCGGTGTGGTTCAAGAAACACCGATTATTCAACATAAAATTATGGTGCCTTTCGGCGTTTCAGGAACGATTGCCGAAATTAAAGCAGGTGACTTTGCCATTGATGAAACAGTTTACTCAGTGGAAACGGCTAAAGGAACGGAAAGTTTTAGCATGATGCAAAAATGGCCCGTTCGGCGGGGACGTCCCATTTTAGAAAAACTAAGTCCCAAAGTACCGATGGTGACCGGACAACGCGTAATTGATACCTTTTTCCCAATTACGAAAGGCGGAGCGGCAGCAGTTCCAGGACCATTTGGCGCTGGAAAAACAGTCGTTCAGCACCAAATTGCTAAGTGGGCCGATGTCGACTTAGTCGTTTACGTTGGTTGTGGGGAACGCGGGAATGAAATGACAGATGTTTTAAATGAATTTCCAGAATTAATTGACCCAACAACTGGTGAGTCTTTGATGAATCGGACGATTTTAATTGCGAATACGTCAAATATGCCGGTAGCGGCACGGGAAGCCTCGATTTATACAGGGATTACCATTGCAGAATATTTCCGTGATATGGGTTACTCAGTCGCAATTATGGCGGATTCTACTTCTCGTTGGGCAGAAGCGTTACGAGAAATGAGTGGTCGGTTAGAAGAAATGCCTGGTGATGAAGGCTATCCAGCCTATTTAGGTAGTCGCTTAGCTGAATATTATGAACGAGCAGGACAAGTCATCGCGTTAGGAAAAGATCATCGTGAAGGAAGCATTACAGCGATTAGTGCGGTTTCGCCATCTGGTGGGGACATATCAGAACCTGTCACACAAAATACGTTACGCGTTGTTAAAGTATTCTGGGGCTTAGATTCTCAATTAGCACAAAAACGTCATTTTCCTTCTATTAACTGGTTGCAAAGTTATTCTCTTTACTCCACAGAAGTAGGGCAATATTTAGACTTGGAATTGCAAGGAAACTGGGCCGCTATGGTAGCTGAAGGGATGCGGATTTTACAAGAGGAATCTCAACTGGAAGAAATTGTTCGTTTGGTTGGGATTGATTCCTTGTCGGATAAAGACCGTTTAACGTTGGAAACAGCCAAATCATTACGGGAAGACTATTTGCAACAAAATGCTTTTGATGACGTGGATACGTTCACTTCTCGAACCAAACAAGCGAAAATGTTGCAATTGATTCTAACTTTTGGTGAAGAAGGTCAAAAAGCCTTAAGTTTAGGCACTTATTTCTCTGAGTTAATGGCGGGAACAGTTGAAATCCGTGATCGCATTGCTCGTAGCAAGTATTTACCAGAAGAAGAATTAGAAAAATTGGATCGTTTACAAGCAGAAATTAAAACAACGATAAAAGAAATCATTGCTGAAGGAGGAATGACGAATGATTAAAGAATATCGCACAATCAATGAAGTCGTTGGTCCTCTGATGATTGTTGAAAAAGTGGCAGGCGTAAAGTACGAAGAATTAATTGAAGTACGCATGCAAAATGGCGAAATTCGCCAAGGGCAAGTTTTAGAAATCAATGGAGATAAAGCGATGGTCCAAATTTTTGAAGGAACGAGTAACATCAATATTCGTGATTCAAAAGTTCGCTTTCTGGGACATCCTTTAGAATTAGGGGTTTCGCCAGATATGATGGGGCGCGTTTTTGACGGCTTAGGTCGCTTAAAAGATAATGGACCAGAATTATTACCTGAGAAAAAATTAGATATTAACGGCGAAGTTATCAATCCAGTTGCTCGTGATTATCCCGATGAGTTCATCCAAACAGGGATTTCAGCGATTGACCATTTAAATACCTTAGTTCGTGGTCAAAAATTACCTGTTTTTTCAGCATCTGGCTTACCTCATAAAGAATTAGCGGCACAAATTGCCAGACAAGCCAACGTGTTAAATAGTGAAGAAGAATTTGCCGTAGTTTTTGCGGCCATTGGGATTACCTTTGAAGAAGCGGAATATTTTATGGAAGATTTCCGTCAAACAGGCGCAATTGATCGTTCAGTCTTGTTTATGAACTTAGCGAATGATCCAGCCATTGAACGGATTGCAACACCTAGAATGGCTTTGACAGCCGCTGAATATTTAGCTTATGAAAAGGGCATGCATGTCTTAGTTATCATGACGGATATGACCAATTATTGCGAAGCGTTGCGAGAAATTTCAGCAGCACGCCGTGAAGTTCCAGGACGTCGTGGTTACCCAGGTTATCTTTACACGAACTTAGCAACGTTGTATGAACGGGCAGGACGAATTCGTGGCTCAAAAGGTTCCGTAACACAGATTCCTATTTTAACAATGCCAGAGGAGGATAAAACACATCCAATTCCCGATTTAACTGGCTATATTACAGAAGGGCAAATTATCTTGTCCCGGGAACTATATAAGAGTGGTATCCAACCACCAATTGATGTATTGCCATCACTTTCCCGTCTTAAAGACAAAGGAACTGGCGAAGGCAAAACGCGCGGGGATCACGCAGCGACGATGAATCAATTGTTCTCAGCCTATGCACAAGGGAAACAAGCCAAAGAATTAGCTGTCATTTTAGGAGAATCAGCTCTTTCTGATGTCGATAAAATTTACGCAGCTTTTGCCCAACGTTTTGAAGAAGAATATGTCAATCAAGGATTCGATACAAACCGTTCGATTGAAGAAACGTTAGATCTTGGGTGGGAACTATTAAGTATGCTACCGAGAACAGAACTAAAACGAATTAAAGAGGATATGCTCGATCAATATTTAACTGAAGGGAAGTAGAAAAATGGCTCGATTAAATGTTAATCCAACCCGTATGGAACTTTCCCGATTGAAAAAACAGTTAACTACGGCCACGAGAGGTCATAAGTTGCTGAAAGACAAACAAGATGAATTGATGCGACGGTTTATTGCGCTAGTCAAAGAAAACAATGAGTTACGTATTCAGGTTGAACAAGAAGTGACGGATGCGTTATCAAATTTTGTATTGGCAAACGCAACGTTGAACGAAGCCTTTATTGAAGAGTTAGTGGCAATTCCAGCCGAAAAAGTTGAATTAGAAATTATTGAACAGAACATCTTAAGTGTGCCAGTTCCTAAAATGATTTTTGATTACGATGAATCGGTTCAAGAAGCACCCTTAGATTATGGCTACGTGAATTCAAACAGCGAGCTTGATCAAGCTTTTGCTAAAATTTCAAGCATTTTACCGAAATTATTAGCACTTGCAAATGTTGAAAAGACGTGCCAATTATTATCAAAAGAAATTGAAAAAACGCGTCGTCGTGTCAACGCCTTAGAGTATATGACGATTCCGCAATTAGAAGAAACAATTTACTACATTCAAATGAAATTAGAAGAAAATGAACGTGGCGAAATTACACGTTTAATTAAAATTAAAAGCATGAACAAAGAAAATTAGTGGTTAGAAAGAACGAGTGCGAAGCCAGTTGGTAGCTTTCGTGCTCGTTTTTAATAAAAAAGGGAGTGGAAAAAATGAAAAATGAAGAACGCCGCAAAGCGATTGCACTGAATTGTCAAAAATACGAAAGTGACTATGCTCGCTTGGTGGAACCAATCAATGAGCTACTGTTAAACTTGGGAGCGGCTATTTCAGAAGAAGCCGCGAAGCAAATCATTCTGAATGTAAAACGATATCATCACGGCGTGAAATATCTTCCTGAGTGTCATTTAGATGAAAGTAACCAATTTATCGAAGATGGGCTTGAAGCTCTTAAAAAGGGAGATTTAGGCAACGGTGCGTTACAACTATTTGGGGCCGGCTTAAACTTTGCTAGTTTTGCAGCAAAAGCACAAGGAACCAAAAAAATTGATGCCCACCAAATGTTGGCAGAACGTTTTACGAAGTTGTTGTCTGTACAAATGGATAATGATAACAAACAATAAAAAAATACCCTTGGTTTATTAAGTCATCTTAATAAACCAAGGGTATTTTTTTAACTGTTATCATTAGGATATTCAGACACCTGTAATTGCCATAACTTATCTGTCACTGAAGCAATAAACGCAGCACTCTTAGCATTATCAGGTCCTTTAGTAAAAATTGCTAAAGCAAAGGGGTGAGGTGTTTCTAAAATCCCCATATCATGAATAAATTCATCATAGGAACCAATTTTATGAGCAACTTTTCCTTGAGTTGTGGGAGTTTCCATTCTTTCATGGAAAACACTTTGTTTCATAGAATCATAAATCGCTTGGTAATCTGGTTTTGTTGCTTTTTCAGTATATAATTTTTGTAGAATAACTAGCGCATCTTCCGAAGAAAATTGTGGTTCTTCAATCGAAGGTGACTTGTGCAAATAACGCTGATACATTTCTCGTTTTGCTTTTGCATCACCACCCAATGTATCATAGAGCATATTTTTAGCGATATTATCAGAATAGGTGATGGCATATTCTTGTAACGTTTTTAATGGATATTCTGGTTGGATATTATAGGCAATGATCCCAGTTCCTTCTTCATAATCTTCTTCGGCGTTATAGGGAATCAGGTCTGTCCATTTTTTTTGACCAGAAGCAACCGTGTCAGCGACTAACATCGTCAGTGGCACTTTAATAGTACTAGCTGTATAAAATTCATGTTGGCCATTCACGGAACGCTGTTCGCCAGTTTCTAAATCCAAATAACTAATCCCGACCGTTCCTTCAAATTCTTTGACAGAAGCGACGAGCAGGTCATTTATTTTATCAAAAAATACTGTATTTGCTGAATTATTTTCTTCCTTGTCTTTCGTATGCTTCTCATGTTTGGCGGAATCAATTGTAACTTTTTGTTCAGATTCTTTGGCATAATCTTCGCCACGACTTGAGAAGAAGAAGCCCACAATTAGGAAAAAGCAAAGAAAGAAAATGGTGCCGTATAGTGAGAGTTGCTGTTTCTTCAATGTAAAACCCTTTCCGTTTCTCTAATAGATATTTTTCTCAACTCCTCCATTTAATCATTTTTCGGATAAGAGCGCAAGCGTCTTTTTAACGGCACTACTGGTTTTGTTTCATTTGTTTTTGGAGTGCTTGCGATTGCTTTAATAGCTCTTTGCCGATAGTGGTATCTTTCACCAATAGCCGCTGTAAGGGGCGATCGATGACTTGTTTGATGGAATGAATGTCTTGATTATTTAAAATGGCTGTTTCTTTACTAGAAAAAGATTTATGCGCGGTCAGTTGTAAACCAAACGAGTTGTACAACAATGTATAACCAGCAATTCCAGTAATTGTCTGATAAGATTTTGAAAAGCCGCCGTCAATTACGAGAAGCGCGCCATTTGCTTTGATCGGCGATTCGCCTTTTGTTCGTTTAACTGGTGTATGGCCATTAATGATATGTCGATTTTCACCAGTCACTTCAAATTCATCTAGGATTCTTTCACAAACTTCAACCGTATCACGCAAAGAGTAATAAGGATTCTTTTCTTCGTAATGTGTTTCTTTTTCAGCGAGAAAATAACGCTCGAAGGTTTTCATAGCTCGTTTGCCAAATAATGAGGAACCTTCGCCACACCAAAGATACCATAAACAATCTGTTGCATAGTCATCTGTACTAGCAGGCTGAGCATAAGCTTCTTCTAACATTTCCTGAAAGAAGTCAACTAAAGCTTTTCCTGAATAGGAGTGGCCTTTAAATGTATAAGCTTGAAAAGTACCGTCCGCATTCAGAGGCAGACAGCCATGAATCAATAAATTTTGATTATACACAAGGTAAAGAGAAGCTTTTTCCATTAGAAAGCGCATGTGTTTTGTTAACCGCGGCGAAGACTGAAATTGCGTTAATAAATCATCAATTATCTGTTTTTCCTCACGTGTTAATTGGTAAGGCTGCTCTTCAGAAACGGTTTGGAAACAGCTGTTAATTAATGTATAACGACATTCGTCAAAAGTAATAGTTTCCCCTTGAATCTTATCTAAGCGTAGCCGATGTGCCAAGTTAAAATCAGGGCGTCGACCAATAATTTGCCCTTCTAGTTTTTCTTGAATAATGGCAATGGCTTGTTGCACACGCATCGCTACTTGTTTTTCATCTTCAGTTAACGCACGATAGGGATTTTTCTTGGGTGCAAAAGCAGGATTTTCTTTATACGTTTCTAAACTAAATTTTTTTAAGGCGGTTAAATCGATAGCATAACGTTCTTCTAACAAATCTAAATTTCCATAGCGAGCACAAATACGCACTACATTGGCTAAACAAGCCAGTGAACCACTATAAGCAGCCAGCCAAATCATATCATGATTGCCTAGTTGGATATCCAAGGAGTGATAGGACATTAATCGGTCCATAATTTTATCTGGTGCTGGCCCCCGGTCATAGATATCCCCAATAACATGTAGGTGATCGATAATCAGACGTTGGATTAGATAAGCTAATTCTGTCACGAAACGTTTGGCTTCACCTAGTAAAATAATTTTTTCAATAATTTGTTGATAGTAACCGTTTTTGGTTGTTGTTTCATCATATTGATAAATCAATTCTTCGAGAATATACCCATAGGTTTCAGGAAGGGCTTTGCGAACTTTAGAACGTGTGTACTTCATCGAAGAAGAACGGACGATTTCAACCAGACGGCGAATCGTTAATAGCCACCATTCATAAGAGAGGGCGCTTTCATTTTCTAAAAGTGTTAATTTTTCTTCTGGATAGTAGATAATAAAACAAAGCTCGTCCATCTGATGGGCATTTAATTCTTGTTTAAATAAAAATTGAACTTTTTCTCGGATTCGCCCAGAACCATTTCTTAAAATATGGTCAAAAGCTTCAAATTCACCATGTAAATCACTGACAAAATGTTCTGTTCCTTTCGGTAAATTCAAAATTGCTTCCAAATTAATAATTTCTTCAATTTGTTGATCGCGGTTCAGTGTAGCCAAGTCATCTGCCTTCTTTCTTTTTCGTATATACCAATTTTTATTTAAAAGATTAAAGTCTTGATAATAAAGGTTTTTTATTCGTATGCCAATTATTGTAGGCTATTTGGCGAAAAAAAGCAACAGGAGAAAGTCAGAGAAAAATGTGGAAAATTATAGGAAGCTACTGGGTTTTATGCTATGATTTTTAATAAAACAAAATGAAGGGGCGGGAAAACATGTTATTTGGTACAGCAAAAATGAATCGGGAAAATCATTTAGAAATCGGTGGTTGTGACACCGTAAAGTTGGCGCAAAAATTCGGGACGCCGTTATTTGTCTATGATGTCGCTCATATTCGCGCACAAGCACGTGGTTTTAAACAAACGTTAAATCAATTAGGTATCAAAAATAAAGTGGTTTATGCAAGTAAAGCATTTAGTTGTTTAGCTATTTATCAAGTGTTAAAGGAAGAAGATATTGCTTGCGATGTTGTCTCTGGTGGAGAACTATTCACAGCTTTAAAAGGGGGCATGGAGTCAGCGGAAATTGAATTCCATGGAAATAACAAAACCCCTGAAGAATTACGTTACGCCTTGGATAACAAAATAGGTACAATTGTCATTGATAATTTTTACGAAATTGACTTGTTGGAAGAATTATTAGCTACACGAAACCAAACACAAAAAGTTCTTTTTCGAGTGAGTCCTGGCGTGGATGCAGAAACACATGATTACATTTTGACAGGCCAAGAAGATTCAAAATTTGGTTTTGATGTTGCAAGTGGCCAGGCAACAGAAGCACTCGTTCGTCTTTTATCAAACCCCTCTTTTGATGTACAAGGGGTCCATTGCCATATTGGCTCGCAAATTTTTGCTGTGGAAGGCTTTTTAGCTGCTGTTGAAAAAATGTTCACTATTTTAGAAGACTGGCGGCAAGTCCATCAATTTACAGCACGTGTTTTAAATATGGGTGGTGGTTTTGGTGTGCAGTACACGCAGCAAGATGAGCCATTAGCACCAGCAACATTTGTTGAAAAAATTGTTTATTCCTTGAAAGGTCATTGTGAACAATTAGGGTATCCACTGCCTGAGCTTTGGATTGAACCAGGCCGCAGTTTAATTGCCGAAGCGGGCACAACGATATATACAGTTGGCGCGCAAAAAGAGGTTCCTGGTGTTCGTCATTTTGTTTCCGTAGATGGTGGCATGGGTGATAATATACGGCCTGCTTTGTATCAAGCAGTTTATGATGGTTTTCTAGCGAATCGTGATGGGCATGATTCAGTCAAGAAAGTCACAGTGGTTGGTAAATATTGCGAATCAGGCGATGTCTTACTTCGAGATATTTTATTGCCAGAAGTTAAAGCAGGGGATTTATTGGCCATTAGTAGTACGGGGGCTTACGGTTATTCAATGGCAAGTAATTACAACCGAAATCCTCGACCAGCGGTGGTTTTTGTCGAAGATGGACAAGCAAAATTAGTTGCTCGCCGTGAGACATATGAAGATATGACAACGTTGGATTGTTGATAGATTAAAAGTAGCCGCCTCTTTTTGAGACGGCTGCTTTTTTTCAAAAAATAACAAAATGTAAGGGTGATTTCTTTCAGAAATGAAAAATCCATAGTATATTAAATGAAGAAGGAAATACTTTAGAAGAGGGTGTGATTTGCAGATGAAATGGCTCCTCGGGTTACTGATCATTTTTGCAATAATTGGCGTTGTTTTTTCTTTTTACATTGCCAATTATTTTTTGAAAATTGCGTTGCTTAAAGACAACCCTTGGTATCATAAAAAAGGGCATCGGTTATTAAATCCTGATAATTTTCAAGAACGTGAAACAAGATATACAAAAATAGAAGAACAACAAAAACAAGAAGGCGAAGCTTTTTGGACAGAGTCTTTTGCTGAAGATCGTTGGTTGAAAATTAAAGATGAAACATTGTATGCACGGTGCTTTATTCCTTATCCAGATAACCATCGTTGGGCGATTTGTGTGCATGGTTATCGTTCAAACGGAAAACGCGATATGGCATATACTGCATTACGTTTTGCAGAAGAAGGCTACAATGTTTTAGTTCCCGATTTGCGTGCGCACGGGAAAAGTTCAGGGAATAAAATTGGGATGGGATGGCTGGATCGGTTAGATTTATTAAGTTGGCTTAGTGAAGTTCTTGCCATTGATATGGAAGCAGAAATTATTTTAGTGGGCGGTTCCATGGGAGCGGCTACTGTCATGATGGCAAGTGGTGAAAAGTTACCAACGAATGTCCGCGGACTAATAGTGGATTGTGGCTACACTTCTGTCTATGATGAATTTAAATACGTCCTACATGAATCTTTTCATTTACCCGCTTTTCCTATTTTAACAATTGCTAATCAATTAGCATTAAATAACTATGGCTTTCAATTGAAAACCGCTTCTTCCGTGAGACAATTACACAAAAATACGTTGCCGACA
This sequence comes from Enterococcus sp. AZ120, assembly GCF_050546165.1. Taxonomy (NCBI): domain Bacteria; kingdom Bacillati; phylum Bacillota; class Bacilli; order Lactobacillales; family Enterococcaceae; genus Enterococcus; species Enterococcus sp. AZ120. Next base: position 1,213,727 of record NZ_CP172950.1, read on the forward strand.
TTTTTTATTCACGGTACAGGTGATCGCTTTGTTCCAATGACAATGTTTGAAGAAAATTTAGCGGCAACTCAGGGGATAAAAAAAGGTCTCATTGTTGCTAAAGCACCACATTTATCTTCAAGTGTCTACGAACCTGAAAATTATTACAGTAGTATTTTTGAATTTTTGGAAGAAAACTGTCCTGCAGTAAAAACAACATCCGACTAAAAAAGACATGGATTTTCATGATTCCATGTCTTTTTTTTGTCTGACTCGTTTAGCTAAATTTAAAGTGCTTAAAAAGAAAAATAACGGCGCCAAACTACCAAGGCAAAGGAACCATTTCATTGAATAAGTTAACTCTTGCTGTAAAAGAGATTCTCGTATATAGCTGAAACCTTCGCCATGGACCCGCAAATAAATATAAATGTAAGCAAAAAGAATCACTAAAGGCAAAATACAGACTTCTAATATTTCCAAAAGATAAGGAAAGGTTTTATTTAATAATTTGAGGCGTGTCTTATTCAATAGATAAGCAAAAATGAAAATTGACCATAAAAAACCAAAAAAACTAATCAAATAAAAAATCAGATTCGCACTTCCTGCATTCATAAAAGCTTTCGGGAAAAGTAGTCTGCCGATGAATGTATTTTTAATTGTAAAAGGCACATCAAAAATGGAAATATAAAGACAAAAAAGTACTAATGTTAACAAGGCATGCCAAATCTTTTTCTCCATTTCATTTAAAAAATATCTAATTACTTGGTACATTTCCATAAACTGTCGCTCCGTGTTTGAAATAATCGTAGTTTTGACTATACCATAGCTGTTCTCAATTTTCTTGAAAAAAATACACGCAACCAGCCTCGACTATACGAAACACACAGAGTGTCTAAAAAATAAGTTGCGATCGCATTTTTTCGCATGCTAGTGTTGCACTTCTGTTTCGCTGGTGTTTTCTAATTGCTGATTTGTTGATTAAAAAAGGGCAGGAGGGAGCGTTTTTCTAGTATAATAATATAAAAGAATATAGAAAAAATCGTAGGATGGGAGTTATTCAAAGTGGCGGAGATTACAGTTAAGACAATTTCAGAGAAAGATGATTTAAAGAAGTTGCTTTTGGGTCAAGAGTATGACCACCAGCAGCCGGTTAAAAATATTTTAAAAGCTAGAACATCGAATGTCCATATTGAAAAGTACGAGGTTGTGGAGGATGTTTTTTTAAAGTTAACTGGGAAGGCGACCATGCACAAAGATATTATGAACTCATTTTGGACAACGTATAAAATTATGTTACAACTTGTTTATCCCGATTTCTTTAGACCAGCGGAAGTAATTGGGGAAAATCAAGAAAGCTATTTAGAAAAATCTTCTGAACAGAATTTGCTTGCAGTAAATAGCAAGTATCCGCCTCATGATTCCGGGACATCGGCTGTGATTTCGGACCGATATTTAACTTATTTTGACCAAGTTTTTCCTGACTATTTACCAAATCCTGTACCAAAAAAATATACATGGAATGAATTTCTTCTCGACAATTTTACTAAATTTGAGCGAGTCCATCAGGACCCACAATTAAAGCGTTTTGCCGAACTTACCCATTCAATTGGAAACATTACAGTAGTTCCACTAGGATTTAACAGCGGAAGAAGCTTATCGTTTAAAGATTATTGGGATTATTCTTTAGAACAACTTTCGATATTTTTAGCTTCGTTTCATTCATGGGAAAGCTACGTTCATACGTATGAGATGCAACCATTTTTAAATGAACAGTATCAACCAGTAGCGCTATGGAAAAATCATTTGAAAAAAGACTCGTTTATCTTACCTCAGAATATAGAGGAGATAAATGAATATTTAGTTCAAGTAAATCAACGAATAGAAAAAAGAGGGCAGCGAATAGTGAATCGGTTGTAATGAAATAAGAATCGACTTTTCACTAAACGTTGAAAGTCTCGAATCTTGTGCTCTTTTATTGACTCAGAAACAGAGAACAATTAAACTACTAGATTAGTATCAAAAAATAATTGCGTATAGGGATAACCAGTCGCATGTTTAAATAACTTTTAGGTCTTATGTAAGTAACAAAAGTTATTAGTACGAAGCAATCATTTTAGAAAGGAGCTTTTATGCAATTCACATTATTAAATCAAGAAAATCAAGCCTATTGGGAAGCAACCTACATAGAAGCTTTTCCAGAAGAAGAGAGACTGCCGTTTGATCAATTATTGACGTCTTCTCAAGCAGGAAAATTTCATTTGTTTGTTATTCAAGAGGCGGATGAGAACGTGGGGATTTTGTTAAATAGTCAAATTGCACTTGAAGCAACCTATGTCTTTTTCTTTGCAATTGATCAGCACCACCGAAACAAACGATTAGGCTCAACCGTGTTAGCGTTATTGAAGACACGTTATCCTAAGGGGGTTCTTTTAGAGAGTGAAGAAATTGGCAAAAATGCAGCGAATGAAGCCCAAAGAGAAAAACGTTATCAGTTTTATGAAAGAAATGGCGTGCAGGATACGGGGTATCTGATTATGGATAGAGGGCTCACTTTTCATATCATGTTTGCTGGAGCGTCAGGCTTCGGTGGAACGCAGCTACAGTTTTTATTAGACTTCCATCCAGTAGCAAAAATTTGGAAAAAGCCAAGTATTGATGGCATCAGGTAGTTTTTTTCAAATAAGTAAATTAAACAAACAAAAAAACATATGAAAGAACGGACCAATCGGTTCTTTCATATGTTTTTTATCATTAGCCTCGAAATAACTAGCGAATACCCAAAGCAATTCGTGCGTAACGGCTCATTTTATCCGTTGTCCAAGCAGGGTACCAGACTAATTTTACTTCGATATTATTCACTTCAGGAATATCTTTTAAAACACCATGGATTTGTTCTGTTAAAACATCTGCTAACGGACAACCCATTGTGGTTAAGGTCATTTTGATGACAGTATCACCAGTTTCTTCTGCAAATTCAACTTCATAAATTAGTCCTAAATTAACAATATCGATGCCTAATTCAGGGTCAATCACTGTTTCTAATGCAGTTAAAATATCTTCTTTAATTGCTTCAACTTCTTCGGTTGAACGTTGTTGAGGTTGTTCACTCATTCGTCTTCTACTCCTTTGCAAGTTGCCTCTTTACTATCATACCTTTTTTAAGAATGTTTGTAAATGAGAAGTATCTCACATGTCATGGAATTTACTGATTTATTAAAAAAGCTCATAAAAATCTAAATTCATTTTATTTTAATCAAAATCTCATTATTTTGTTGACATTAGAAAACAATGAGTTTAGAATGATCGATAACAATCTAAATTTAATTTTTGGATATTTTTAAAAAACTGAATTTTCAGTCAATTGGAAATATCAAAGGGAGGATTTTATGAAAATTAAGCAGGTACATGTTAGGGCATCGAAAATTAAACTGAAAGAAACATTTACGATCGCTTTGGGGACGATAGAATCAGCGGATAGTGCAATTGTGGAAATTGAAACAGAAGAGGGATTAGTTGGATATGGAGAAGGAGGGCCAGGCATTTTTATTACCGGTGAAACGTTGGCTGGCACGATTGAAACGATCGAATTATTTGGCCAAGCAATCATTGGCTTAAACCCCTTTAATATTGAGAAAATTCATGAAGTGATGGATAAAATATCTGCTTTCGCTCCAGCGGCAAAAGCAGCAATCGATATTGCTTGTTATGATTTGATGGGTCAGAAAGCTCAACTGCCTCTTTATCAATTGTTAGGCGGCTATGATAACCAAGTAATAACGGATATTACACTAGGTATTGATGAACCAAATGTGATGGCACAAAAAGCCGTCGAAAAAGTCAAACTAGGTTTTGATACATTAAAAATTAAAGTCAGAACAGGAATTGAAGCTGATATCGCAAGAGTAAAAGCGATTCGTGAAGCAGTTGGCTTTGATATCAAGCTCCGCTTAGATGCGAATCAGGCTTGGACGCCCAAAGATGCAGTTAAAGCGATTCAAGAATTAGCAGATTATCAAATTGAATTAGTGGAACAGCCAGTTAAAAGACGCGATTTAGAAGGTCTAAAATACGTTACTTCACAAGTTAATACGACAATTATGGCTGATGAAAGCTGTTTTGATGCTCAAGATGCGTTGGAATTAGTTAAAAAAGGCACAGTCGATGTTATCAATATAAAATTAATGAAGTGTGGCGGCATTCATGAAGCGCTGAAAATTAATCAGATTTGTGAAACAGCAGGCATCGAATGCATGATTGGTTGCATGGCGGAAGAAACAACCATTGGCATCACGGCTGCTGCCCATTTAGCTGCTGCTCAAAAGAATATCACACGAGCAGATTTAGATGCGACATTCGGTTTAGAAACTGCGCCCGTAACTGGGGGCGTATCCTTAGAAGCAAAACCATTATTGGAATTAGGAGAAGCAGCTGGATTAGGCATTTCTCATTAAAAAAGGAGTAAAGCAAATGAAGTATGATTTAAAGTATCTTAGTGTTCCTTTGCCTGAGGAAATTCAAAGGGTGAAAGAATTTGGCGATTTTGCAAGTGCGGATATTGCCATTGATTTTTGGTTGACAAAAGAACTTCCGCAGGCATTAAAAGAACGTTTGATAATTGAAAAAGATGTCATTAAAATGATGCGTATGAATGAGTATCCTCATAGCTTTGCAAAAGCTGATCAAATGATGAGAGACACTTTTCAGGATTATCAAACAGAGGAATTAATTCGTTTAAAAGAAACGGGATTAGTGGACTGGGTTTATATTGACGGTGAACCGTATTTCCAACTTCGATTTTTGGCCAATTTAATTAAAACAAATGCGGCATATGTTGCACGTTTGCGGGAAGCAGAAAGCAATCAATTAGAAATTCTCCGCAAAAAAGAACTAAAAGAGAACATCGAACAAATGCAAAAAAACGGTGGTAGAAAAGTGAGAACAACAATTAAAGCCACCATTCAGGTGAAAAAAGAATTTGAGCGTCCAGGTGAGCGTGTTCGTGTCCATTTGCCGCTGCCCAAAGCGTGTCAACAACAATCAGAAATTGAAATCCTAGCTACGTCACCTGAAGCAACCTATATTGCGGCAGAAGATGCGCCTCAACGAACACTGTGTTTTGAAACAATCTTAAAAGAAAATCAAACGTTTACAGTTGAATATTGTTATGTTAATCGGATGGTTTACCAACAGTTAGAAGAAAATAACGTAGACAAAATGCAACCAAGCTTTGATTTAGAGGAACAGTTACCGCATATTCGATTCACGCCTTATTTAAGAAATTTAGCAGATGAGATTGTGGGCGATGAAAGTAATCCCTTAAAAAAGGCACGCTTGATTTATGACTTTGTGACGACAAAGATTCATTATTCTTTCATGCGTGAATATTTTACAATTTCCAATATTTCAGAGTATGCTGCAACTAATTTAAAAGGAGACTGCGGCGTGCAAGCGGTTTTGTTTATCACGCTTTGTCGGATTGCAGGGATACCAGCCAAATGGCAATCGGGATTATATGTTTCTACACATTATACAGGCTGTCATGATTGGGCACAATTTTATATAGAACCGTACGGCTGGCTCTTTGCGGATTTATCTTTTGGCGGAGGTGCTTACCGAGACGGGGATAGACAGCGGTGGAATCATTATTTCGGCAATTTAGATGTTTTTAGAATGGTCGCAAATAGTGAGATCCAGGCAGACTTTCAGCCGGCGAAAATGCAATTGCGTGCAGACCCAATTGACAACCAGCGGGGAGAATTTGAGTACGAAAATGAGGGCTTGCCCTACGCATGCTTGATAGTTTCGCAAGAACGGCTTTCCATGGAAGAATTGCCGCTTGATTGACACATAGGGGGAATAGTATGAAAAAGTTAAAAATGATGGGGATTATGTTATTTGTTAGTACGGTCTTGGTAGGTTGTGGCACAACAGCAGAAACAAAAATAGACGAGAAAGCAACTGAGAAAACCAGTGTCTCGAAAAAAGTTTTAAATTTAATGGAGAACTCGGAAATCGGTTCAATGGATTCTATTTTTACACAAGATGAAGCCAGTATTAACGCACAGTCCAATGTCTTTGAAGGGTTATATCAATTGGATGAAAAAGATCAACTAATACCTGCTGCTGCTAAAGAGATGCCAGAAATTTCTGAGGATGGCAAACGATATACCATTAAACTAAGAGAAGATGGCAAGTGGTCCAATGGTGATGCTGTAACAGCCAATGATTTCGTTTTTGCTTGGCGTAAATTAGCGAATCCCAAAAACCAAGCCAATTACTTTTTCTTGTTAGAAGGAACGATTCTGAACGGAACAGCTATTACAAAAGAGGAAAAAGCACCAGAGGAATTGGGTGTCAAAGCGCTTGATGATTATACTTTGGAGGTTACTTTGGAAAAGCCTGTACCGTATTTTACGTCGTTATTGGCATTTTCTCCATTTTTCCCACAAAACGAAGCATTCGTGAAAGAAAAAGGACAAGCCTATGGCACTTCTAGTGAAATGATTGTATCTAATGGTCCATTTTTAATGAAAAATTGGGATCAGTCAGCGATGTCGTGGGATTTTGTGCGTAATCCCGACTATTACGATAAAGAAAAAGTAAAATCAGAAACGATTCATTTTGAAGTTCTTAAAGAAACCAATACCGTTTATAATTTGTACGAATCAGGTGAATTAGATGTGGCTGTCTTAACAGGAGATTTTGCTAAACAAAATCGAGACAACCCAGACTATGAAGCAATCGAACGGTCAAAAGTCTATTCCTTACGTTTAAACCAAAAAAGAAACGAAAAACCATCCATTTTTGCAAATGAGAATGTCCGCAAAGCTTTAGCTTATGCTTTGGATAAAAAAAGTTTAGTCGACAATATTTTAGCAGATGGTTCAAAAGAAATTTATGGGTACATTCCAGAAAAATTTGTATATAACCCAGAAACGAATGAAGATTTTCGTCAAGAAGCAGGCGCCCTTGTCAAAACAGACGCCAAAAAAGCCAAAGAGTATTTAGACAAAGCAAAAGCAGAGCTAAACGGAGATGTAGCCATTGAACTTCTTTCAAGAGATGGTGATAGTGACCGAAAAGTTGCTGAATTTATCCAAGGCCAGTTACAAGAAACGTTGCCAGGTCTCACTATTAATGTCAAAACAGTTCCTTTAAATAATGCGATTGAATTAATGAGAAAAGGGGATTATGAATTGTCTGTTGGCATGTGGGGACCCGATTATCAGGATCCAATGACTTTCTTAGAAAGCTCAGTTAGTGGTAACCGTATGAACTATTCTAGCCCAACGTTTGATCAACTAATTGAAGAGTCAACAACTAAATACGCAAATGATCCTGAAACTCGTTGGCAAACATTAATTAAAGCTGAAAAAGTATTGGTGGAAGAAGATGCCGCTTTAATTCCTTTATACCAAGAGGCCCGTAGTCAGCTTGTACGACCAGGTGTCAAAGGTATTCAGTATCATAACTTCGGTGCAACGAGCACATATAAGTATGCCTATAAAGAATAAATTAGTGAACAAAAGTACCTTTAGCTGAAGGTACTTTTTTTCCGATAAGAGCTTCTTTTTTGTTAATAGTCAACAATTAATAAAAAAATAATTGAAAAAGGTTGACAAAAATAATGATACTCGTTAGAATAAGCACTGTTAACAAATGAATAGCGTTTTCATGTGACTAGATAATACTAGGCATGGAAGAATTTCGTAATACAATGTGGTGTACAATGGTTACGCAACATGTTTAACGGGATTGTTCTATGCTTTTTTTGTTGTTTTCACTGAAAATGTTAGAATTACTTCTGCAGAAGAGGGTCATTTATGAAAATTAAAAAGGTGCTAAATCAAAATGCTGTACTTGTTCTTGACGAAGGACAGGAGAAAGTAGCTGTCGGTAAAGGCGTCGGGTTTAATAAGACTAAAAATGATGTCTTATCTCGACAATTGGTGGAGCGGATGTTTGTGATGGAGCCAGAAGGACTGAAAAAACTTCAAGTACTGCTATCACAAATTGAAGACAAATACTTTTTAGCGAGTGAAGAAATTATCCAACATGCTGAAACGGTATTGGGTGAAAAGTTGAATGAACATATTAATATTGGGTTGAGTGATCACATTGCTTTTGCAGCTGAAAATATTCAAAATAATATTATTGTTCGGAACAAGCTTTTAAGTGAAATTGAGATTTTATATAGTGAAGAATTTGCTATTGCTCAATGGGCTGTAGAATATTTAACACAAACCTTAGAGATTCCATTTAGTTATGATGAAGCGGGATATATTGCAATTCATATCCATAGTGCTCGCAGCGGGCGTACTGATAATAGTAAAAGTATCCGTGAAGTTACAATCGTTTCTGAAATTATTCATTTAATCGAGCAGGAATTGGCTATTGATATTCATGATGATAAAAATAGTCTCAGTTATTCACGTTTGGTGAATCATTTACGTTTGTTTATTCATCGCTTCCAACAAAATCAATATGCTGTTTTAGATGAAGAAATTTTGGAAGTCGTAAAGAAAAAGTATGCTGAAAGCTATGAAATCTCAAAAAAAGTACAAGTTTTATTAATGAGAAATTTTCATTATCAAGTACCAAATGAAGAACTTGGTTATTTATCGATTCACATTGAACGATTAAGAATGACCAAATAATAAAAATTAAATAGTTTATGTGAGGAGTTACGTATAATGAAAGCGTATATGCAAAGAATGGGACGTTCGTTAATGTTACCAGTTGCTGTATTACCGGCGGCTTCTTTATTAGTTGGTATTGCCAACTGGATCGTGGGAACAATCGGCGCTAGTCCAGCCACAACTTTTCTAATGAATGGTGGTTTGGCTATCTTAAACAACTTAGCATTATTATTTGCGGTTGGTTTAGCGTTAGGAATGTCAAAAGATAAAGATGGATCGGCAGCATTAGCTGGTTTAGTCGCTTATTTAGTGCCAAAAACTGTTTTAGCGCCTGCTTCTATCCAAGCCATTAAAGGCTTCAAGGATATTGCTGAAGTAAACCCAGCCTTCAACAGCATGGACAACAATGTCTTTGTCGGGATTGTCGCTGGTTTAGTTGCTGCGGCAATGTATAATCGTTTCTCTGGTGTGAAATTGCCAATGGCTTTATCATTCTTTAGTGGAAAACGTTTAGTTCCTATTATGTCAGCTATTTCGATGTTAGCAATCTCAGCTGTCTTATTCTTCTTCTGGCCAGTTGTTTATAACGGATTAGTTGCTTTTGGTAAAGGAATATCTAGCTTAGGTTTCGTAGGAGCTGGCTTGTATGGTTTCTTTAACCGACTATTAATTCCAACAGGCTTACACCATGCCTTGAATTCTGTTTTCTGGTTTGATGTTGCTGGTATCAATGATATTGGGAACTTTTTAGCTGGTCAACAAGCGTTAGATACTGGTAAAGCAATTGTAGGACAAACAGGGATGTATCAAGCTGGTTTCTTCCCAGTAATGATGTTTGGTTTACCAGCAGGCGCGTTTGCTATTTATCAATGTGCGCGTCCTGAGAAGAAAAAAGTTACAGCTTCATTAATGTTAGCTGCTGGTTTTGCGGCTTTCTTTACAGGCGTTACTGAACCTTTAGAATTCTCATTTATGTTCGTTGCTTGGCCTTTATATGTTTTACATGCAGTCTTTACAGGTATTTCTTTAGCATTCGCTGCGTTTATGCATTGGACAGCTGGCTTTGCCTTTAGTGCAGGTTTTGTAGACTTCTTCTTAAGTTTGAAAAACCCAGTCGCGAATCATCCAATGATGTTGGTGGTTCAAGGACTTGTCTTTGCAGCAATTTACTACTTCGGTTTCCGTTTTGCAATCACTAAGTTTAACTTAATGACACCAGGACGCGAAGAAGGCGATGGCGAAGAAACACCAGATGTTGCAGACGGCGACAACAAATTTGCTTCTCTAGCTCGTCGTATTTATGATGGTTTAGGCGCTGATGCTAATGTAACTTCTATTGATAACTGTACAACTCGTTTACGCTTAACAGTGAAAGATACAGGCAAAGTGGATCAAGCAAAAATTAAAGCAACTGGGGTTCCAGGTGTGAAAGTCATTGATGACACCAATATCCAAGTGATCGTTGGTACGGAAGTACAATTTGTTGCTGACGAAATGCAACGATTATATAACCACCAAGCGCCAGCAACACCAGCCAAAGAAACACCTGTTTCTAAACCAGTTGTTGAAGAAAAAGCACCAGTTTCAACAAAAGAAACTGAATTATATTCTGTAGCGAATGGGAAAGTTATTCCTATTTCTGAAGTACCAGATGATGTTTTCTCAGCAAAAATGATGGGTGACGGTTTTGCTGTCGTACCAACAGACGGCGAAGTTTCAACACCCGTTGCTGGTAAAATTACTAGCATTTTCCCAACAAAACATGCGTTAGGTATCCAAACAGATTCAGGCATTGAAGTATTATTACACATGGGTCTAGATACTGTTGAGTTACAAGGTGGACCATTTACATTACATGTTGAAGAAGGCCAAGTTGTAAAACAAGGCGATAAAATTGCAACCATTGATTTAGCGGCATTAGAACAAGCTGGCAAAAAATCAGATTTAATTGTTGTTTTCACAAATCAAGATATTGTTGCTAAATACGATTTACAAAAAGCAGGTCAAACGACTTCAATGAATGATGTAATCGGAAATGTTACCGTAAAATAAAAGTAAAAAAGGGCTAGCCGCAAGGCAGCCCTTTTTTTGTATTCTTTGAAAGTATTAGTGTCTGTAGAACCAGTAATAAAAATCGCTTGCTCTACAGGTTTTTATTTATAAATAGCCTTAGAAAGTTTCGCATAATTGAACACTTTAACCACTCACAAAAATGGCCAATGTAACGGACAGAAAACAAGGAAGCGTTTTCTTTTATATGGATTATAATAAATATATCAAGGAGGGGTTGCTATGAGTTCGAAAAAAGAACGTGGACAAAAATTGTTGTTACTTCTCTCAAAAAAACAAGATTATATGACTGCAGAAGAATTGGCAAACTGCCTAAGTACTTCTCCTAAGACAGTTTATCGTTTGATAAAAAAAATTAACGATGAATTTTCAGAAGGTTCACTCATATTATCTGAGAAAGGACGAGGATACAAGCTAGACTATGAACGATTTATGGAACAGAATCGACATTTAGTCAAAAAAGAAAGTGATTTTTCGCCAAGGGAAAGACGCAATCGAATTCTGGAGGAATTGTTGTTAGCTTCTCCACAAGCTAAAAATGTTTATGAATTATTTGCAAGATATTATGTTGGCGATTCTGTGATATTTAGCGATGAACAACAATTATCCGAAGATTTAAAGAAATATGATTTAACACTCAAACGGAAAAATCGAACGTTGGCAATTATCGGTGAGGAAAGAGCTATCAGGAAAGCCATTTCCGATAGAATACAACTGTTGAACATTATCGATATTGAGGATCTTCGAAACAACAAAGCATTAAATTTTAATAATTATGATGTCCTTTTTACGTTAGATCAAGTCAGGAACATTGAAAAAAAACTGGATATTACTATTCCACATCCATATAACGTAAACATCTTTTCGCATCTTTATATCTTAATTAGTCGTTCACGAAAAGTAGCTATTTCTGAAAAATACCAATTATCTAACGAAGAAGAACAAGAATTAACAAAGGACTTAGTACTCAAAAAGGTCGCGCAAACAACGATTCAACAGATTGAAACTTATTTAAATAAGAGACTGCCTAACGTTGAAATTTATTACTTATATCAATATTTGGTTTCTTCTAGGATGCAAGGTTCGTTTAGTAAAGTAACTAATTTTTCTTTCAAAGTAATGCAAATTACTCAATTTTATTTAGAGGAAATGAGTGCACAACTAAAAATTTTAACTGATAATGATCAGCTACTTCTTGAATTGGCTAGTCATATAAAACCAATGATAAATCGTCTTGAAAACGGCATACATGTTAAGAATAGTTTATTGGATCAAATAAAAATGACGTATGAAACAATTTTCAGAAAAATTGTGCAAGTTTCTAAGCAAGTAAGTAAAAACTATCAACTGCCGGCTATAAACGAAGATGAGAATGGGTTTATTACATTGTATTTTGCGCGAATGATTGAAACCAATCAGTTACCTATTCGTACTTTGATTATGTGTACCACTGGAATTGGAACTTCAGAACTATTGAGAGTAAAAGTTGAAAAGAAATTCCCTGAATTACAAATTGTTGAAATTATTGCCACACGAAATATAAAGAAATCATTAAAAGATTATTCTGATATTGAATTGATTTTGACAACGATTCATTTACAGGAAAAGGTCCCCATTAAATCATTGTTGGTAAGTGCCATGTTTACAATGGATGATCAGTATCGATTACAAAGAAAAGTTGAGGAAATCTATCATGAACGTTAATCCTTTATACCAAGTTTTCCTAAACCAAGAACTTCTTTCAAAACAGCAAGTATATCAATTCATTGCAGAAACAGCAGCACCTTTGTTAACGCTCGAAGAAAAAAAGCAGATTGAGGAATCTTTGGTAAATCGTGAGAAGATGGGAAGTAATCAGATTGCAGAGCAAATTGTCTTGCCACATTTAGAGAATGCACTCTTGAAAAAAAGTGAAATATATCTGATTGGCTTAAAAACAGAAATCCAAGAATGGACGGCAGACATTAAGCAAGTGAAATTAATTATTGTCATTTTACTAAAAGAAAATGAACAGTTAAAAGTAAAAAAAGAAATCAGTCGATTTACTAGAAAATTAGCAAATGAAGACTTCTTAGAAAAGTTGTTGCGTTTAAAAACAGAAACAGATTTTTATAAAATTATAGAAAAATTTGAGGAGGAAAAATAATGAAGATAGTCGGCGTAGCAGCCTGCACAGTAGGAATTGCTCACACATATATCGCACAAGAAAAATTGGAGAACGCTGCAAAAAAAGCAGGAGTTGAGATCCATGTAGAAACACAAGGGACCATTGGGATTGAAAACAAACTAACGGATGAACAAATTAAGGAAGCGGACATTGTTATATTAGCCATTGATGTAAAAATTTCTGGAAGAGAGCGTTTTGATGGGAAACGAATCATTCAAGTACCTACAGAAGTTGCTGTAAAATCACCCACTAAACTAATTGAAAAAGCAGAAGAAGTTATGACACAAGAAAAGTAATCTTCTAGGAGGAATTGTAATGGAAGTAAAGGATATCATTGACTTAAAAACCGTTAAAACGAATATGAATGTAAATACAAAAGAGGAAGCGTTAAAAGAATTAGCCAATCTTTTGCTTGAAAATGGCAATATTTCAGATGAAAAAGGCTTTATAAAAGATATCTATGTTAGAGAGGCGGAAGGCCAAACAGGCATCGGAAACTATCTAGCCATTCCACATGGCAAAAGTGCGTATGTAAAAAAAATAGGCGTGGCCATTGGTATTAATGGTACAGAAATTCCTTGGGAATCTTTAGATGATAATGGCGTAAAAGGAATCATTCTTTTTGCTGTGGGTAATGATCATAAAGAAATAACTAGCCATCTTAAACTATTATCATTGTTTGCCAGAAAACTCGGAAATGATGAAGTAGTGAGAGAATTCCTTCAATCAAAATCGCCAGAGGATGTAGTAAAGGCATTCTCTTAATGAAATTACTAAGACAGCATATTGTGGATATTTTCTACAGAAGAATCCACAACAGTAATTTTTTTAAATAGAAAATAAAATGAAAAGAACAATGTTTAGGAGGATAAAAATGAAAAAACTAAAAGAATTAAATCTTAAAGGTCATTTATTAACAGCAATCTCATATTTAATTCCAATTGTCTGTGGCGCTGGCTTTTTAATTGCAATTGGTATGGGGTTTGGTGGCTCAAGTCAAGGAATCTTGGTGCCAGGTGAATTTTCGCTTTGGGATGCTTTAGCTACTATGGGTGGCGCTGGCTTAGGCTTACTTCCGGTTGTTATATCTACTGGCATTTCTTTTTCAATCGCCGGTAAACCTGGAATTGCTCCAGGCTTTATTATTGGTTTAACTGCGAATGCAGTTGGTGCCGGCTTTATTGGTGGTATCTTAGGTGGTTACTTGGCAGGATATCTTGTATTAGCTATTTTGAAATATGTGAAATTACCCAATTGGGCGAAAGGGTTAATGCCAACATTAATTATTCCATTTTTAACCTCAATTACTGGTGGATTAATCATGGTATATATTATCGGGACCCCAATAACGGCATTTACTTCATTATTAACGAACTTTTTAGATAGCTTAGGTAACTCGTCATTATTAATTTTTGGTGGTGTAATTGGTTTATTAAGTGGTATAGACTATGGCGGACCCATTAACAAAACTGTTTTTGCCTTTGTTTTGACAATGCAAGCGGAAGGACTTAATGGACCAATTACAGCATTGCAATTAGTAAATACAGCAACGCCAATAGGCTTTGGATTAGCTTTCTTCTTTGCTAAATTATTTAGAAAAAATATTTATACAAAACTAGAAGTTGAAACGTTAAAGTCTGCCGTACCAATGGGCGTGATTAACATTGTTGAAGGTGTTATTCCTTTAGTTATGAATGATATTGTCCGAGGAGTCATTGCTACAGCGATTGGTGGCTTCGTGGGTGGCGCAACAACAATGATCTTAGGGGCAGATGCGACAGTTCCATTTGGCGGTGTTTTAATGATTCCAACAATGAGTAAACCGCTGGCTGGCATTATTGCAATTGTTGTAAACGCTGTGGTTACCGGTTTAGTTTTAGCTATTATTAAGAAAGATGTAACTGAGAAAGATATGGAAGCTTTAGTAGAAAAAGAAGAAGAGGAGATAAACTTGGAAGATATTCAGATTTTCTAAACAAAATGAAAAAGCGTAACAAAATTAATGCAATTTATATTGCCTGTCAGAGATGTGTCAACGTCTGAATATAACGAGTTAGAAAAATTTTCAAAAACATCAACCAAATAATCAGATAGAAAGAGTTGAAAATTAGAATGAACAAAGTTGAATTTTCTCCGTCACTAATGACGATGGATTTGGACAAGTTTAAACAACAAATCACCTTTTTGAATGGTCATGTTGCTTCGTATCACATAGACATTATGGATGGTCACTATGTGCCAAATATCACGCTATCTCCGTGGTTTATTGAGGAGTTAAGAAAAATTTCGAAGCTCCCAGTATCTGCTCATCTAATGGTTACGAATCCAAGCTTTTGGGTACAACAACTAGTAGATATCAAATGTGAATGGATTTGTATGCATGCAGAGGTTTTAGATGGTCTAGCATTTCGCCTAATTGACCAAATTCACAATGCTAATCTTAAAACAGGGATCGTCCTTAATCCCGAAACGCCTATTGAATCAATCTTTCCATATATTGAATTGTTGGATAAAATCACAATCATGACCGTTGATCCAGGCTTTGCTGGCCAGCGATTTATTGAAGGAACACTTGATAAAATTGTTGCTCTTCGTAATTTACGTGAAGAAAAAGGGTATCGTTATGTAATTGAAATGGACGGCTCATCGAATAGAAATTCATTTAAGCGAATTGATGCTGCAGGACCTGATATTTATATTGTTGGTAGAAGCGGATTGTTTGGATTGAATGAAGATATTGAAAAAGCTTGGAGAATGATGAGTAGAGACTATGAAGAAATGACTGGGAAAAAAATTCCATAAAACATTTGACTGTTTGTTAAAAGAATAGATAAGTTGTATAAAGTCAAGCCTAGAAAAGAATTTTGTTCATTCTTATCTGGGCTTTTTTGATGCAATAAATAAGCGTCAATAGAAGAAAATTACTTGTTATTCTATTCTAGGTGAAAACGTTCAATCTTGCGAAGTTACGGTTTGTTCACAAAAAAGTTACTTTTATTAAATAAAACTAAAGAAGTAACAAAAACTTCGCTTTTTTCAGTTATTTCAAGTAACATAGAACGTATCTTAAAAGAAAAAGTTTGGATGATTCGATGCGTAGAGTAAGAAAAATAATTTATAAAATCATGCTACTTTTGTTTGTTGGTTTAGTTGCTGGTCTTGGCTATCTTGGCTATAAAATACATCAAAATGTTGAAACGGTAATGACCTTTGAAAAACAAGTAGAAGCAGAAGTCAAAAAAAATAAAATACCTGAATACAAAACATTAGCTTTAGCGATTATCTATACAGAATCTAAAGGGAAATCTGGCGATATTATGCAGAGCAGTGAAAGTGTTTATGGACAACAAGAAGTGATTGAAACACCAGAGGAAAGTATCGCACATGGCGTCAAATTTCTCGCGGAAGCGTTAGCGAAAGCAAAAGAAGCTGGCTGTGATGAGTGGACAGGCGTACAAGCATATAATTATGGACTGGATTATATTCAGTTTGTTAAAGAACGCGGCGGGAAACACACGACAGAGTTAGCAGAAGAATATTCAAGAGAAGTCCTTTCACCGTTGCTAGGAAATGACCAAAATACGAAATATCGTTATTATCGTTGGCAAGCGTTAGTTTACAATGGTGGTTACCTTTATCAAAATGGTGGCAATATGTTCTATGCGGAAATTGTCAAAATGAATCGTTGGTTTATTGAAAAGTTAAATTAAAACGAGAAAAGTCTAAAGAATTCTTTCAACTTACAGGAATTTTTTAGGCTTTTCTTGCAGTTTCATGAAAATGCAAGTAAACTAGAAGGGATGTAACTGATTAATTGAAAAGGTAGGGAAAGAGCTGGATGTTGAATAAAGTCGACCTGAAAAAAGGGTTAAGTACAGAAGAAGTTGCCAAGCAGAAAGAGTTAGGCCTTCAAAATAATTATGAGGAAAATGTAGCAAAATCTACAAAAGATATTATTTTTGATAACGTCATGACGTTATTCAACTTTTTAAACTTTGCAATCGCTGTTTGTTTACTATTTGTCGGAGCGTATTCCAATCTGGCTTTCTTAGCGATTATTATTGTGAACATGTCAATCGGAATTTTCCAAGAAATTCATGCCCGTAATTTAGTTCAAAAATTATCTATTGTGGCAAAAGAAAATGTTCATGTTGTTCGAAATGGCGTACAACAAGAAATTGATACAAAAGAACTAGTTATGGAAGATATTGTTATTATCTCTGCAGGGGAACAAGTTCCTTCTGATATGGAAGTTATCGACGGTAAAGTCGAAGCGAATGAAGCGTTGTTAACAGGCGAATCAGATTTAATTGAAAAGGAAATCGGCGATACCTTGCTTTCTGGAAGTTTCATTGTTAGCGGACAAGCCTATGCCCGTGTTATCCACGTTGGTGCCGAAAACTATGCTGTGAAAATCACCCAAGAAGCCAAAGTGCATAAACCAATTCAATCAGAGTTAGTCAATTCGATTCGTAAAGTCTCTAAATTTACAAGTTGGGTGATTATTCCTCTAGGGATTATTTTATTTGTTGAAGCTTTTTGGCTAAGAGATGCTGGCATTAAAACATCTGTTGTTGCTTCTGCAGCTGCTTTGTTAGGGATGTTACCAAAAGGATTAGTACTATTAATTAGTATTGCGCTGACAACAGGTGTCATTAAGTTAGCCAAAAAACGTATTCTAGTACAAGATATGTACTCAATTGAAACATTGGCCCATGTGGACACTTTGTGTTTAGATAAAACTGGAACGATTACAGAAGGTAAAATGAAAGTGCAAAAGGCGATTATCTTGCATGACAAATATCAAGAACTCTTCCCGCAGATTATCGGAAGCTACCTATCTGAAAGTACGGATAATAATATTACAATGCAAGCAATTCGTGATCATTATGAAGTATCCAATCGATTTGGCGCAAAAGAAGTCTTGGCTTTTTCTTCTGAACGAAAATGGGGGGCTATTGAATTTCCAGAAATTGGGACAGTTTATTTAGGGGCTCCTGAGCGTTTGGTAGACGATAGTCGGTTGCCAGAAGCTGTTTTTACAGCACAAGAGAATGGTTATCGCGTCTTGATGTTAGCCATTGCGGAACAACAACCGTTAAACGAAACCAAAATGCCTTATTTAGAGCCATTAGCGATTCTAGAAATTGATGATCCAATTCGCCAAAATGCCAAAGAAACACTGGCTTATCTAAAAGAAGAAGGAATCGACTTAAAAGTAATTTCTGGTGATAATCCGGTAACTGTTTCAAATATTGCTCGTCGTGCTGGGCTACCCGGTTATGAGTCTTATATTGATTTGTCGACCAAAACGACAGAAGCAGAAGTGCGAGAAGCGGTTCAGCAATACACAGTGTTCGGACGTGTATCGCCTCAGCAAAAACGAACCATTGTGCGTGAGTTGAAAGACACAGAGCATGTGGTGGCGATGACCGGCGATGGCGTCAACGATGTTTTAGCGTTACGAGAAGCGGATTGTAGTATCGCCATGGCAGAGGGAGATGGCGCTACTCGGCAAATTTCTAATCTAGTTTTGCTAGATTCTGATTTTACAACGTTACCAGATGTCTTGTTTGAAGGACGACGTGTGGTAAATAATGTAACCCGAGTTTCCAGCGTTTTCTTCATTAAAACAATTTATTCGTTTATTCTCTCAATCATTTGTGCCTTAACGGCCATTGCGTTCCCGTTCATTCCGATTCAAGTGACCTTGATTGATTTAGCAATTGAAGGGTATCCAGCCTTCTTCTTATCTTTCGAAGGGGACAAACGAAAAGTTGTCGGGAAGTTTTTACCAACGGCTTTGAAAAATGCGTCTGTTAATGCGCTTTTAGTTGTAGTGAATATCATTGCTGTTTATCTGATTGGACAAAATCAAGGATTTTCTTCTTTAGACACCACGACGTTAATGTATTATTTATTAGTTGGAATTAGCTGTATGGCTGTTGTTCGAGCATGTCTGCCTTTAAATCCATTACGCATTTTCTTGGTTTTCAGTACCATTATTGGTATTTATGTAGCAGCTATGTTATTCCACAACATTTTAGAAATTGGTTTCTTAACTTCGCAAACAATGGGTCTCTTCTTTATTATGATGGCCATTAATATTGTGGTGCGTGTAGCAATTGGTTTCGTACAAATGAAACGTGCTGGAAAAACAATTAAAGATTTATAAAAAACAGAGGTTGAGTTAAAAGCATTCGTCTCCAGAAATGCAGTTCTTCTTTAAATCTTGAATGAAGTCGGAGCAAGCTTGATGTTTAACTGATTATTTTAAGAGTTAGTGTCTGGGGCAGGAGTCAGGATGACTTTTGTCCTAGATACTTTCTTTTTTTGTTGAGTTGAAACAAGATACTTGAAAAACAGCGATTATGTGATACAATAAATCATGTGTAAATGTGTCCATTGGAATTCGCACTGAAATGACAGTGCGTTTTTTAAACGGTCAATCACATGAGTTAGCACAATGCTATTCTTAGGAGGTGAGGACAATGGCACAACGCATTCCTCAGGAAGTCATTGAGGAAGTTCGTCACCGAACGAATATAGTAGATATTATTGGGCAGTATGTCCAGTTAAAAAAATCCGGTAAAAATTATATGGGTTTATGTCCGTTTCACGAAGAACGTTCCCCTTCATTTTCAGTAGCAGAAGACAAACAAATTTTTCACTGTTTTGGCTGCGGGAAAGGTGGAACTGTTTTTAATTTCTTGCAAGAAATTGAAGGCATTAGTTTTCCAGAATCCGTGAAACGTGTTGCAGATTTGGAACATTTATCTGTGGACTTTGATTGGTCAGAGCCGCGTGAAGTAGCGGATACCCCAGAAAACCAACAAAGACGGAGTTTGTTACAACTGCATAGTAAAGCCGCAGAACTTTACCATCATATTTTAGTGAATACTAAAATTGGCGAACCCGCATTAAACTATTTATTAGAGCGGGGGTTAACACAAGAACTAATTGAGACCTTTCAAATTGGATTTGCGCCGCAAAAACGTGATTTCTTAAGTCAAGTTTTTAAAAACGAACAACTGGATGAAACGCTTTTTGAGCCTTCTGGGCTGTTTGTCCAAAGAGATAACGGTACGTTTTTGGATCGTTTCTATCAACGAATCATGTTTCCAATTAATGATCCCCAAGGCAATGTCATCGCCTTTTCTGGTCGCTTGTTAAAAACAGCTGATTTTCCAGGGGATGAGATGCCTAAATACTTGAATAGTCCTGAAACAACACTTTTTAATAAGCGAGAAACGCTGTTTAACTTTGATAGAGCCAGAAAAGAAATTCGTAAAGAAAATACGGTCTTGCTTTTTGAAGGATTCATGGATGTTATCGCTGCTTGGCAATCAGGCGTAAAAAGTGGGGTGGCTTCAATGGGGACTAGCTTGACCAATGAACAAATTCGGCGTTTGGAACGGGTCGCTAAGGAAGTAGTTATTTGTTACGATGGCGATAATGCCGGTGTTCAAGCCACAAACCGTGCGATTCAATTATTGCAAGAAAACAGTCATTTTGACTTGAGTATTGTCAGCATCCCTGAAAAGCTGGATCCTGATGAATATGTGCGGAAATATGGCGCAGAAGCTTTTCAAAATTTAGCCAATCATGGCCGAGAAACAGTTTTTAGTTTTAAAATGAACTATCATCGGTTAACTAGAAACATGAATAACGAAAAAGAACAATTGGATTATGTGAACGAATTGTTACGGGAGTTAACCAATGTTCAATCTCCCTTGGAACGTGATCGTTATTTAAACCAAATTGCTCAGGAATTTCAACTTTCTGTTCATAGTTTGGAAGAGCAATTCAATCAATTGAAGCAAGAGCAACGTTCAGTCCAACGACAAGAAAGGCAACAATTTTATCAAGATGAAATGATGCCACCACCAATGGAAGAACCTGTTTTTGAAGAGAATCACGTCCAGAACAAGTTACCGTTAACCCAAGTTCAAAAAGCAGAACGTTCTTTATTATTTCGTTTAATGAATGAACAAGGAGTACGGCAAACCATTCAACAATTGCCAGATTTTTCATTCGCTCATGATGAATACCAAGAATTATATTTCTTGCTAGAAAGTTATGCGACACTGCATCAAAGTTTCGACATTGCCGATTTTATTAATTTCTTGCAAGATAATCAAACCAAACAATTAGCAATTGAAATTGCGTATCAGAATTTATCAGAAGAAAGCTCTGAGCGAGAAGTTGCCGATTTATTACATGTAATTGCCTTATCAAGTATTGCAGAGGCAATTGAGCAGAAAAAGATTCAACAGCAAGAAGCAAAACGAGTGGGCAACCAACAGCTTGAAGCCGAATTAACAATGGAGATTATCCAATTGGCTCGACAGCTTAAAGCTCAACGAACATTTACTTAAGCAATATAATGAATAGAACTAAGCGTTTTGTTCATTTTATTTTGATAAGTCCCAGTGATTTATCAGTTATTTCAAGCGTGAACCGAAAAATGAAGGGGGCCTTCTTTCATGGAAAAAGAAACAAGTAAAAAATATGAAGCTGCAGTGGCAGCATTTATCAAAGAAAACAAGCCTAAAGGAACAGTGGTTTATGATGATTTAGCGAATCAATTAGCCACACCGTATACTTTGGATGCAGAAGCTATGGAAAAATTGATCCAAAAAGTTGAAGATGCTGGTATCAGCGTGGTCGATGAAAATGGAGACCCAAGTGAACATAGCTTGAAAAAAGATGAAAAAGAAGCGGAAAAGGCCCAAGCAGAAGACTTATCTGCGCCAACAGGTGTTAAAATTAATGATCCCGTGCGTATGTACCTAAAAGAAATTGGGCGCGTTCAATTATTAACTGCCGCAGAAGAAGTTGAATTGGCACTTAAAATTGAAGAAGGCGATCAAGAAGCAAAACAACGTTTAGCAGAAGCTAACTTACGTTTGGTTGTTTCAATTGCCAAACGATATGTAGGTCGTGGTATGCAATTCTTGGATTTAATTCAAGAAGGTAATATGGGCTTAATGAAAGCTGTTGAAAAATTTGATTACCGTAAAGGATTCAAATTCTCTACGTATGCTACTTGGTGGATTCGTCAAGCGATTACGCGGGCAATTGCGGACCAAGCTAGAACGATTCGAATTCCTGTTCACATGGTTGAAACAATCAATAAATTGATTCGGATTCAACGCCAACTATTGCAAGATTTAGGTAGAGAACCAACGCCAGAAGAAATTGGTGCGGAAATGGATTTACCAACAGAAAAAGTTCGTGAAATCCTAAAAATCGCACAAGAGCCAGTCTCTTTAGAAACACCAATTGGTGAAGAAGATGATTCACATTTAGGTGATTTCATTGAAGACCAAGATGCTACCAGTCCTGCTGAACATGCAGCTTACGAATTGTTAAAAGAACAACTAGAAGATGTTCTGGATACTTTAACAGACCGTGAAGAAAATGTTTTACGTTTACGTTTTGGTTTAGATGATGGTCGGACACGTACGCTAGAAGAAGTCGGAAAAGTTTTCGGTGTCACTCGCGAACGTATTCGTCAAATTGAAGCAAAAGCGTTAAGAAAACTAAGACATCCTTCTCGTTCAAAACAATTAAAAGACTTTTTAGAATAAACATACCGTTTAGCGGCTCTTTTCGTGCATGCGAGAAGAGCCGCTTTTGATTTTTAAAAAGTCTCTAAATGTCATTGCTAGTTATTGGAAGAAGGCGCAAGTTGTGGTAAATTAGAAGTAATGGAATATTAGCAGAATGTGAGGCGGAAGAATGACAAAAAAATGTCCGAAGTGCGGGAACGAATTCGATGCAGAATTAACGACCTGCCCAACATGTGGCTATTCACTAACTGACACAACAGTTGATAAAGAAGAAGCGGAAACGACTTCAACAAATATAGATTTTGAAACACAGGAAAATGAAAAACACGAAGATCAATTAAATGAGAATATTGAATGGTCTGAGTTAAAAGATATGAGCTTAGGCCATGTGATGGAACTGTTTGGCGAATCACCTGAAGAAGAAAGTAATGATGACAAAAAAGAAGAGTCGATAGAAGATAACTTAATAGTCTCTGATTCAGAGGATGTTTCTGGTCTAGAAACATCGCTTCAAGAAGGGGCTAGTGAGGAGACTCATGATTCGGTGGAGGAGTCGACACCAGCGACAGAAGAGACGCCTACTCATTCAACAGAAGAAAAACTAGCAACGGACGAAGCAGTTAATTTAGAGGAAACAACAGAAGAAACAATAGAAGAAACAACAGAAGAAACAACTACTGTTGAAGCAGAAACAGCTGAGGTATCTGAGACAGTGAAGTCAGAAGAGGAAGCTTTAACAGAGATTTCAGGAACTGAAGTTATCTCTACCACTTCTGAAGAAGAAATTTTTTCACAACCACCGATAGAAGATCAAGATGTAACACCAAACGAAACTTTGCAAGCTTATATTCAAGCGCATCGAGCAGATACAGAAATGTCTGAAGATCCATCAGAAGAAACAGCAGAGACCCAAGAGTTAGAAAACAGCGGTGAGGCAGTATTAACCCAAGCCGAAACACCAACTGAATCCATTTCAGATTCTGAAGAAGGGTTAACAAGTGCAGCGTCGCTAGAGGAACCGAGCGAAGCTGACGTAACCGAGGAAAAAGTTTCAAATTCAGGTGTGATACCACCGATGAATGAAACTGGGAATGCTCAACCAGCGCCTGCTCCGAAGAAACCATCAAAAAAAGTGGCTTTCGTTGCGCTTGCGGTTGTTTTATTAGCTGGAGGTAGTGCTTGGGCGTATCATGATCAAACGCAAAAAGCTGCCGCACAAGAGGCGGCGGCACTAACCAAGAAAACAGATACGCTGAAAGATGAACTAGCAGCCTTTTATACCACGAAGGAGCAAGTTTTTATTAAACCAGATATGGTGACTGTTAGTCCAGAAAAACTCTCAAAACAAGTCGCGGAAATTAAAGATTCAGAAGAGTATTCTCAATTAAATAAACAAATTCAAACATTGAAAGAGAAGCAACTAACCATTCAACAAATCAACCAATTATTTGAGGCGCCGATTGTCAATGGCAATGAGTTGAAACCGGCGATTCTAGCTGCTGATCAACCAATTTCCGTAAAGAAATTAACAGGAAATGATCCATTTGACCAATTGATGAACCAAGCAATCGATCAAGCGAACCAACAATACAACCAATTACAAAAAGCTAAAAAAGCAGTCGAGGTCATTTATAAAGATGGAAAAACTACCAATCAGCTGAATCGAGACACGTATCAAGCTGCTAAGGCAGAAGTAGATAAAGTAATAAGTGATAAGCTGAAAAAAGAACTGGTCAAACAAGTCAAGACAGCTGACCAAGCGTTAACCAAGGTTGAAGAAGAACAGAAAAGAATTGCAGAAGAACAAGCTGCCGCAGAGCAAGCAAAACAAGCAGAAGAACAAGCGAAACAAGCTGCTGCTGCGAAAAAAGAGAACGCTAAGAAGGAAGAAACAGCAAAAACAGAAGCGAATGGCTACACGGCGCCGAATAGTGACGGGGTTTACACTAGTCCGCTTTATGCGCCAGATGCTGCCGATATCGCTGATAGTAGCAATCCAGCGTGGACATGGGCACCAGGTGTGAAAGAAAAAGTCTTAGACACAGTGATTGCTCGTGGCTATGTGGTTCCTGGCGGATATTCTTTAGAACCTGCCAAAATTGTGAATGGCGAAGGTTACTACAATCTTTATGCAACAAACAATCAATCAAAATTATTAGAAGGCACTACAGAGAAAAATGTTCACATGTATTTAGTTACAATCAATGCTAAAACAGGTTGGTTCAAAGGGAACGCTTCTCGTAATGCAGGGCAATAAAAGAAAATAGAAACAATCGAACAAAAGCAGAAATCTTTTGTTCGATTGATTTTCCTTGAGGAGTTAATGATAAATGAGAGAATTACTAGCAACAACATTTACCGGCATTGTGGTCGATGAAAATGAACAATTTTATTTTGTTCAAAAAAATGGCATCACATTCCGTTTAAAAAAAGAAGAAGGTACGCATGCTATAGGGGAAGCTGTAGAAGGGTTTGGTTATTTAAATCAAAAACAAGAGCCAGCACTGACAACTACAATTCCTACTGTGCGCATTGGTAGCTATGGCTTTGGTACTGTCACAGGAACGAGACGTGATTTAGGTGTCTTTGTAGACGTTGGCTTACCAGATAAAGATGTCGTTATTTCGTTGGATGAATTACCAACTATGCGGGAACTTTGGCCTAAAAAAGAAGACCGAGTAATGGTTACTTTAAAAGTGGACAGTAAAGACCGCATTTGGGGCGAATTAGCAGATGAAAAAGTCTTTAAAGCAATGGCAAAACGCGGGAATGCTGAAATGCAAAACCAAAACTTAACTGGGCATGTGTATCGTCTGAAACTTGCAGGAACGTATATTTTAACTGATGATTTATACATTGGATTTATCCATCCTTCTGAACGATTCCAGGAACCACGTTTAGGTGAAAAAGTAGTGGGACGTGTGATTGGCGTGCGGCCGGACGGCGTATTGAATCTTTCGTTAAAACCAAGAAGTCATGAAGTAATCAG
This sequence comes from Enterococcus sp. AZ120, assembly GCF_050546165.1. Classification (NCBI taxonomy): domain Bacteria; kingdom Bacillati; phylum Bacillota; class Bacilli; order Lactobacillales; family Enterococcaceae; genus Enterococcus; species Enterococcus sp. AZ120. The sequence goes on from NZ_CP172950.1 coordinate 1,239,146, forward strand.
CGATGATGCGTTAATGATTCTAACTTTCTTAGAAAGAGCAAACGATCACCAAATTCCTTTCACCGATAAATCAAGCCCTGATGAAATTAAACAAACCTTTGGCATTAGTAAAGCTCAATTTAAACGCGCCTTAGGCCATTTAATGAAACAAAAATTAATTAAACAAGAAGATGGTAAAACAATTCTAATTGGCTCGTTGGAACAATCAAAAGAAAAAAATTAAGGTAGCTAATTGAGAATATCTTGCAAATTACAGTTATTTCTTTTATAATTATTTTAATTTGATTGATAAATTAAGTTTCTTAATTTGTAATCATTCTAAACAAGGAGCTGTAATAATGGATTCGACTGCTGCTTTAAAAAAGACAAAAAAACAATTACATGAATCAGGCTTTAAATTAACACCACAACGGGAAGCAACCGTACTTGTATTATTGGAAAATGAAAAAGATCATTTATCAGCAGAAGAAATTTACTTCTTGGTAAAACAAAAAAGTCCGGAAATTGGTCTAGCAACAGTCTATCGAACGCTAGAAATTTTAACAGACTTAAAAGTCGTTGATAAAGTGAGCTTTAACGATGGTTTAGCTCGCTATGATTTAAGAAAAGAAGGCGCCAAACACTTTCACCACCATTTGTTATGCTTAGAATGTGGCACAATTGAGGAAGTGGAAGAAGACTTGCTTGGTGAAGTAGAGCAAATTGTTGAAAGTCGGTATCATTTTTTAGTCAAAGATCATCGCTTAACTTTTCATGGTATTTGTCAAAGTTGTCAAAGTAAACATTAAAAAAACTGCCTTGCATTAATTTATGCAAGGCAGTTTTTTATTCATTGGAATTATAAATTAGCGAATTTTTCCAATAAGCGAATCATTTGGCAAGTAAAACCATATTCATTGTCATACCAAGCCACAGTTTTCACTAATTGGAAATCGCCAGCTGTCGTTACTTCTGTTTGCGTTGGGTCAAAAATCGAACCTTCTGTCGTGCCGATTATGTCTCCAGAAACAATTTCACGATTATCATAACCGAAAGAAGGGTTATCAATGGTGTGTTTTTTCATTGCTTCATTTACTTGATCAGCTGTTACTTTTGTTTTTAAAATGCTAACTAATTCTGTTAAGGATCCATCCACAACGGGAACACGTTGGGCATGGCCTTGTAATTTTCCATTAAGTTCTGGAATAACTAAGCCAATTGCTTTAGCAGCACCAGTTGAATGGGGAATAGTATTGTCTGCAGCAGAGCGTGCCGCACGAAGATTTCCACCACGAACAGGGCCATCTAATAGCATTTGTGTTGATGTGTAGGCATGGACAGTTGTCATGGTACCAACTTCAATACCAAATTCATTATTTAAAAAGTAAGCCATCGGTGCTAGACAGTTTGTCGTACATGAACCGGCAGAAATGATTTTATCGTTGGCATCAAGTGTATCATCATTGACGTTATAAACGATTGTTTTCATTGCGCCTGCAGGAGCAGAGATAACCACACGTTTCACACCTGCATCTAAATGAGCTTGTGCTTTTTCTTCAGAGGTATAAAAACCTGTACATTCAAGCACAATGTCTACTCCGTTTTCTTTAACCCAAGGGATTTTACTTGCATCTGGTTCTGCGTAGACACGGGTTTCTTCGCCGTCAACCACAATGCCATTTTCAGTGGCTGTCACGGTGCCAGGATAGGTGCCATGCGTAGAGTCAAATTGTAATAAGTGAGCCAACATTGTTGGGCTAGTCAAATCATTGATAGCCACAACTTCAATATCATCAGAAACTTCTTTTATTCGGCGAAAGGCTAAACGACCAATTCTTCCAAAACCGTTAATTCCTACTTTGACTGTCATAACAAAAATTCCTCCTTTAGATGTTTGTGTTTCTTTGGACCCTTGCTGAAAAAGTGATTTTCTTCAACTATCTATAGTATGAACCTCTAAAATTTTTTTGTCAAAAGACTGATAGCGAAGCGACAAAAAGAAAGCGAAAGATTCATGAGAAATTTTGCTTTTTCCAACGATAACTAACTAGAATTGCTAGACAAACGGTTGTTTTCCCGATACAATAATAAAGACTTTCGAATCACGCTTTTTGAGGTGATTAAAGATAGTAGAAGTAGAATAGGAGGACAAATTATATGTCCATGTTTTTAGATCAAGTGACGATTGATGTCAAAGCTGGTAAAGGCGGCGACGGAATGGTTGCTTTCCGTAGAGAAAAATATGTACCAGACGGGGGTCCCGCTGGTGGTGATGGCGGTCGCGGTGGCGACGTTGTTTTAGTTGTTGAAGAAGGATTACGCACATTAATGGATTTCCGGTTTAATCGTCATTTTAAGGCGACACCTGGAGAAAATGGTATGAGTAAAGGAATGCACGGTCGTGGTTCAGAAGATTTACTTGTCAAAGTTCCACCAGGTACAACAGTTCGTGATGCAGAAACTGGAGCCTTAATTGGGGATTTAATTGAGAATGGTCAGACCTTAGTAGTAGCGAAAGGCGGACGCGGTGGTCGTGGGAATATTCGCTTTGCTTCCCCAAGAAACCCTGCACCAGAAATTGCCGAAAACGGCGAACCGGGTCAAGAACGTAAAATCGAATTAGAATTAAAAGTCTTAGCAGATGTTGGTTTAGTTGGGTTTCCTTCTGTAGGGAAATCAACGTTACTCTCTGTTATCTCGTCCGCTCGTCCGAAAATTGGTGCCTATCATTTTACGACGTTAGTTCCAAACTTAGGGATGGTGACTACTAGTGACGGTCGAAGCTTCGCTGCAGCAGATTTGCCAGGCTTAATTGAAGGAGCTTCTCAAGGTGTCGGCTTAGGAACACAGTTCTTACGCCACATTGAACGGACGCGTGTTATTTTACATGTCATTGATATGAGTGGCATGGAAGGACGCGATCCTTATGAAGATTATTTGGCAATCAATAAAGAATTGGCTTCACACAATTTACGTTTGATGGAGCGACCTCAAATTATTGTTGCCAATAAAATGGACATGCCTGAAGCAGAAGAGAATTTAGCGAAATTTAAAGAGCAACTTGCGAAGGAACGCACCGATGAGTATGCTGATGAGCTACCTATTTTCCCAATCTCTGGGGTTACTCGTAAAGGTATTGAACCTTTATTAAATGCAACAGCTGACTTGTTGGAAGTAACGCCTGAATTCCCATTATATGAAGATGAAGTGGTAGAGGAAGAAACCGTTCGTTATGGCTTCCAACCAGAAGGTCCAGAATTTACGATTGATCGTGAACCAGATGCTTCATGGGTTTTATCTGGTGAAAAATTAGAAAAATTATTTGAAATGACGAATTTCGATCATGATGAAACAGTAATGCGTTTTGCACGTCAATTACGTGGTATGGGTGTCGATGAGGCATTACGAGCACGTGGTGCGAAAGATGGCGACATTGTTCGGATTGGTAATTTTGAATTTGAATTTGTCGAATAAGCATAAAACCAGTTCACTCAGTGAACTGGTTTTTTATTTTAAAATTAGTATTAAATCAGCGAATAGATTGAAATAATATTTTTAATAGCTTATAATTTTAAATGTAACAAAATAACAAACGAAAGGAGCGAAATTGAAATGGAAAACAATCAAGCAATGGTTCCTAAGTTTTCAGTTAAAAGTGCCGGTTTTCTTTTTAGTATGGGGCTCTTATGTGGTGTCCTGTTGCCGAGTGTTTTATTATGGACTTTCAATCTGCCGTTTAATATTGGTGCCATGATTTTTTTGCCTGTTGGGATTGCTTTTGCGTTAGCGTATAGTCATTATTTTATTGAAACGAAAACAGGTTTTTGTAAGCGTTTTATTTGGTTGTTTTTAATTTCTCTTATTTTATTAGAGCTGATCTCTTATTTATGGCTGATTAAAGGAGTTATTTTTTAAGAGAAAAACAGAGGAGAGTGTTATTTATGTTAGATAAACTGACTGTTTGGATTGAAAATCATCTAGCTGGACCAATGGCTAAAATTGCCAATCAGCGCCATTTACGTGCGGTGCGGGATGGGATTATTGCGACATTACCTTTAATTATTGTCGGTTCTTTTTTTCTAATTATTGCGTTTCCGCCGTTACCAGAATCTTGGGGCATTACTCAATTTTTAACAAGTAATGCTGCTACAATTTTACTGCCTTACCGAATGACAATGTACATTATGGCGTTATATGCGACTTTTGGCATTGGCGCTAGTTTAGCGAAATCATATAATCTTGATCAAGTCTCTGGAGGGATTTTGGCTACGATTGCTTTTTTATTAACATTAGTACCTGTGGCGATTCCTGAAGAAGCCAGTAAAGCAGCTGGCGTTTCTGGGTTTGTTTTACCAATGGCTAATTTGGGTGGTGCAGGGATGTTTGTCGGGATTGTGACGTCAATTATTGCTGTCGAAATCTATCGAGTAACAGATAAGTCTAAGTTCAAAATTACAATGCCTGATAACGTTCCACCTGCTGTTGCTCGTTCATTTGAATCGTTGACTCCGACGTTAATTGTCATGTTATTGATTGGTTCAATCACTTATTATTTAGGCTTTGATTGGCACACATTTGTAGGGAACTTAGTAGGACCACTAGTTCAAGCAGCGGACTCTTTATTGAGTGTCTTGCTGTTGGTCTTTTTAACCACATTTTTCTGGTTCTTTGGGATTCACGGCGCTTCAATCGTAGGATCGTTGGCGCGTCCTCTATGGCTACAACTATTAGAGGAAAACACGACTGCTAAAGCAGCTGGCGAAGCATTACCTCGGATTGCGGCAGAACCTTTTTACCAATGGTTCATTTGGATTGGTGGTGCCGGAGCCACAATTGGTTTAGCCATATTATTAGCCTTTCGGGCAAAATCAGAATATGGTTCAAAACTAGGAAAAGCTATTTTAGCACCGTCTATTTTTAATATTAATGAGCCAGTTATTTTCGGTGTACCGATTGTCTTAAATCCTATTTTAATGATTCCTTTTATCTTTGCACCAATGGTTTTAGCAACGATTGCTTGGTTTGCCACAAAATTAGGTTTAGTAAGTGAAGTTGTCTTTACCGCTCCTTGGACCTTACCAGGACCAATTGGCGCCTTTATGGCGACAGGCGGCGATTGGCGTGCTGCTGTTTTGAATATTGTTTTAATTCTAGTGGCCATCTTGATTTACTATCCGTTCTTTGTAGCTTATGATAAAAATGAGCTTGCCAAAGAACAAGGCAAACAAATAGAAGAATAAAGAGTGCAGCCGTTTAGTGTCCAGAACAAAAGGTGATGACCTTTTGTTCTGGACCTATTTGTTTATAAGCGTTAAAAATTCTCAATTTTTTTGAAATGTATAGAAAATTTTGAGAAAAGAAACGCATAAAAAAGTGTAAAATATTATATATATAATGAAAATGGTTTTCTTTTGTGTGAACATAATAAAGTTATTGTTAACTAAAAGAGAAAAGGGGTATGAAAATGGTTAGAACGAAGGTATATACAAAGGAAAAAATCTTAAACTTAGCTGAAAAAATTTTAGTAGATAAAGGTTTTTCTAATTTAACTGCTAGAAATATTGCAGATACTATGGGGATTTCTACGCAGCCAATTTATTTAGAATTTGTCAACATGGACGATTTAAAGCGAACCTTAATTAAATCGTTATTTCATCGTATGCAATTATTTTATAAAGCAGATGTCGGTGCCTCAGACCCAGTGATTGCATTGGGTCTGAACTTTATATTATTTGCCCAAAAACATCAAAAAATCTATACGGCGTTATTTATGAAAGCACATGGTTATGAAGAAGAATTGCAGCAAATGCTTCAAGCTTTTTTTGAAGAGCGTTTATTATTGGATAAAAAATATGTACAAATGGACAAAGGAAAATTTGTCGAATTATTTCCTAAAATGGTGGTAATCTATTTAGGTTTAGCCACAGCGGTTACAATGAAAACAATTGACTTAACTAAGAATCAAGAAATTCAATTATTAAGTCAATTATTGATAGAAGAGTAGTGTTTTGTTATTTATTCAAAATAACAAAAATACGACATAAGTCTGAGGAAAAACTGGTCGTTGCGCCCGAGGAAGGATTGTTTAAAACTTGCTATACTTTGGAAGAAGTAACAGAGAATAATTACTCGGGAGGATTTATGTGATGAAATTTATTAAATTTTTAGTGGTGACAGCAATTGTTATTGGTGGTGGTTTATTTGGGGCCAAGTTTTACGCAGAGAAGAACTCTGGCGAATTAGCTGGTGTGTTAGATCAATTAAATCCATTGGTTAAAGAAGGAAATGTGTATGTTAAAACAAAGAAAGCCGATAGCGTTAATGGCTATGGAATTGCTAGTTATACGCAAGTAGCCGCAGATGAGGAAGGCAAAACGCGAGAAATAACTTTCACAGCGGACCATGAATTAAAAACAGATCATTATCTAAAAGTCTCAAATAAAGGGGCCCACATCAATACGTATGAAGAGGTCAATCAAGACCAAGTACCAGAAAAGGCATTACAAGCGATTCAAAAATAACAAAAAGTCAGAACGTATCTTCAGCGTACGTTCTGACTTTTTGTTATTTTTTTGCTTCTTGAAGAATATTGATTTTTTCAATTTTAACATCAGTTTTTGGTTTATCGTTGGCACCAACTTCGACTTTGGCAATTTTATCGACAATATCCATTCCTTTGGTTACTTGACCGAAAACAGTATGTTTTTTATCAAGAGAAGGATAGCCGCCTTTTTTGTAAGCATCAATGATTGCTTTTGGATAATCATCATATAAAAGACCATCAGATTGATCATCTGTATTTTGGACAATAAAGAACTGACTGCCGTTAGTATTAGGTCCTGCATTCGCCATTGATAACGCGCCACGAATGTTATATAACTGGTTTGAAAATTCATCTTCAAATGGTTTATTCCAGATGCTGTTTCCGCCAGTTCCATCACCGCTAGGATCGCCACCTTGGATCATAAAGTTATTGATGACGCGGTGGAAAGTCAAGCCATCATAATAGCCATCTTTGGCATGTTTCATAAAGTTCTCGACAGTTTTTGGAGCCTGTTTAGGAAATAGTTTGATTTCAATATTTCCCATTGAAGTAACCATTTGGACTAAGTCTTGATCTTCGGCAACTTTGTCATCTAGTTGTGGTAAATCTAGTGAATTTAAGTCGACCGAATCCTTTGTTTTGCTTTCACTGGATTTAGCGACAGAATCACTCGTTGCGGTCGTGCCTTTATTATTGGTTGTGTTACAGCCTGCTAAAAGCAAGGTGAATGCTGCAACTGAAGCAACAGCAAGCATTTTCTTATGTTTCATCTGTTTTCCTCTTCCTTTCACACTGACAATTAGGTTCTTTTTTATCATAACAAAAGAGAAGATAACAAACCAGTGGAATTTTTATAAGATTTCCTATAGGAAAGGTGTAGACCACTTTTGTTTTTTTTGTTACAATGTAAGCAGATACATTATTATGTTTTACAATTTAGGAGGCAATCACATGGGAAAATTAGGTATTTCAATTTATCCAGAACGTTCAACATTTGAAAAGGACAAAGCATATTTGGATTTGGCTCATAAATACGGCTTTAAGCGTGTCTTTACTAGTTTATTGCAAATCAATGATGATCGGGAAAAGGTATTAGCAGAGTTTAAAAAAGTCGTAGATTACGCCAACCAATTAGGTATGGAAGTGATGGTCGATATTAATCCTGCATTGTTCGAACAATTAGGCATCTCTTATGATGATTTATCATTTTTCCATGATATGGGCGCTTACGGTATTCGTTTAGATCTTGGCTTTACTGGGCAAGAAGAGGCGAATATGACAAGAAACCCTTATGGCATTAAAATTGAAATTAATATGAGTTCAGGGACAAGTTATGTAGATAATATTATGGCCTACTCACCAAACACAGAAAATTTACTAGGCTCACATAATTTCTATCCACATCGTTATACAGGCTTAGGCTATGAGCATTTTGTTTATTGTTCAGAAAAATTTAGAAAATATAATTTAAATACGATGGCGTTTGTGAACTCACACGATGCTACATTTGGACCATGGCCGACACAAGATGGGTTATGTTCTTTGGAAGACCACCGCGATTTAGAAATTGCAACGCAAGTTAAGCATTTAGTTTTAACAGGATTAATCGATGATATTTCTGTCGGAAATGCTTATGCCTCAGAAGCAGAATTAGCAGCAATGGCAGAAGCCTTTCATGCACCGTATCCTTCGATCAAAGTGGATACAGAACCAGAAATCACAGAAGATGAAAGAATTGCATTGTTCGATAACTTACACAGTTATCGTGGAGATCGTTCTGATTACGTTTTGCGTTCAACAATGACACGTGTTTACTATAAAGATCGTCCTTTCCCAGCTCATACAACGAGAGATATTGTTCGAGGCGATGTCTTGATTGACAACGTTGGCTATGGACAATACAAAGGGGAAACACAAATTGCTTTAAAAGAAATGAAAAATGATGGCCGTGTAAATGTGGTTGGTCGTATTTCTGATGACGAACGTTTCTTATTAGAATTTTTGAAACCATGGTCAAGTTTTAAACTTATTGAAAATAAATAATTTTTAGTTTCCTATAAATAGATAAGTGGAGCATAGCGTAAAAGGTAATATTTTTGTGCTATGCTTTTTTTGTCGCAACAAAATTGTCTCATTGTAGTGGTAAAGAAAGATGGTTGAATCTTTGAATGGTGGTTGTCAAAAAAAGGGCGACAACTTATAATGAATCATACAGTTTAAATAAAAGGAGTACGTAGATGAATCGATGGTTAAAAATTTTGATTGCGCTTATTGTAGTAATTGCAATTGGTTTAATTGCGGCAGGCTTATATTTTTATAATTATGCAGTAGTTCCAGGAAAGAAAGACTTTATAAATGAGAATACCCCAGGGTCAAAAGTGGTCCAGACACCTGAAGGCGCGTGGTTTAAAGATGACAAAAATCGACAAGAATGGTCAATTACTTCGGAAGATGGGCTACGTCTAAAGGCCATTTATTTACCAGCCGACAAAAAAAGTAATCGTACCGTTATTATGGCGCATGGTTATATGGGTTCGGCAGAAACGATGTCTGTCTTTGCGAAAATGTATCATGATTGGGGCTACAATGTGTTAGCGCCAGATGCGCGTGGTCACGGGAAAAGTCAAGGAGATTATATTGGGTTCGGCTGGCCCGATCGTAAAGATTATGTCCAATGGATTGAGAAAGTTTTAACCGAAAATGGTCAGCAAGAACAAATCACTTTATACGGTGTCAGTATGGGTGCTGCTACAGTCATGATGACGAGCGGGGAAAAATTACCAGATAACGTGAAAGCCATTGTGGAAGATTGTGGCTATTCTACAGTCAATCAGGAGTTGCAATATCAATTGAAAGAGCTTTTCAATTTACCAAGTTTCCCATTAGTTAATGTTACTAGCGGGATTACGAAACTTAGAGCTGGCTATTTCTTTGGGGAAGCAAGCGCTGTTAAACAATTACAAAAGAATCATTTACCAATGCTCTTTATTCATGGTGAAAATGATACGTTTGTGCCGTTTAGTATGTTAGACGAAGTTTATAATGCAACCCAAGGACCTAAAGAAAAATATGTCGTGCCTGGAGCAGAGCATGCGAAAGCTTATAATAAAAACCCAGAAAAATATAAGGAAACAGTAGCTGCTTTTCTAGATAAATATATAAAATAACAAATTTATTCTTTACTAATAGTAGCAACAACAAAAGACTTGTTCTTAAGTTAACGACTTAGTGAACAAGTCTTTTGTTGTCAGTTGATTTTTTTTAATAAGTTGGAATTTACCCATGCAATCTAGGGCATAATCTGATAGGATAGTACTAGAAATGAGGGAAGGATAATGGAAGAACAATTAGTCGATTATTTACACTATTTACAAATAGAGCGGGGCTTATCAAATAACACACGGCGGAGTTACGAACGAGATTTAAAAAAATACGTAGCCTTTTTACAAGAACAAGGCCTGCATTCTTGGGACGAAGTTGACCGTTACATGATTACAGAATTTTTGCAATCCCTTCACGAAGAACAGCAAGCTTCAGCAAGTGTGATTCGGATGATTTCTAGTTTGAGAGGATTTCATCAATTTTTACGTCAAGAACGCTTAAGCGAACATAATCCGATGCAACATATTGACTCCCCCAAGAAAGTTCAAAAATTGCCAAGTACATTATCTGTTGACGAAGTGACTCGATTAATTGAAACGCCTGATACAAGTAAACCACTAGGTATGCGGAATCGTGCTATTTTAGAAGTGATGTATGCAACGGGCCTGCGAGTTAGTGAGCTAATTGAAATAAAATTAGGGGATCTGCATTTATCCATTGGTTTATTGCAAACAATCGGAAAAGGGGACAAAGAACGAATTATCCCTTTAGGCGATTATGCGATTCAATGGATTGAGCGCTATATGAACGAAGCCAGACCTCAATTGATTAAAAATCATCCGAATGAAACACACCTGTTCGTTAACCATCATGGCGAACCGTTATCTAGACAGGGCATTTGGAAAAATTTAAAACAGATTGTCCGAGAAGCCCAGATAGAGAAAAATATTACGCCGCATACATTACGGCATAGTTTTGCGACACATTTGTTGGAAAATGGCGCAGACCTTAGAATCGTGCAAGAATTATTAGGACATGCAGATATCTCCACGACACAAATTTATACACATATTACCAAACAACGAATGGCAGATGTTTATAAGGAACATTTTCCTCGGGCTTAATTTGCGAGAATGCCCACAAACGAATAAATTTATGGTAAACTAGGAAGTCGAGAAAAGAAAGTAGGTGTCGTTTTTGCAAGAAATTAATTTAAAACTAGATGTCTTTGAAGGACCACTGGATCTTCTACTACATTTAATTCAAAAATTAGAAATCGATATCTATGACATTCCCATTACAGCAGTAACTGAACAATACATGTCTTATATTCATGCGATGCAAACCTTAGAGTTAGAAGTCGCTGGAGAATATCTAGTCATGGCTGCCACCTTAATGGCTATTAAAAGTCAGATGTTGCTTCCAAAACAAGAGCTTGAAATCATTGATGATGAAGATTTTTTTGAAGAGGAAGACCCACGGGAAGCTTTAGTAGCTCAGTTATTGGAGTATCGGAAATTTAAATATGCAGCGACTGTTTTACATGAAAAAGAAGAAGAACGTAAACTCTATTATACAAAAGAACCAATGGATATGGATGATTATAAAGAGGAAGATACAACACTACCGCCTAATCAAATCAATACAATTGATTTATTTCTAGCCTTTCATTCCATGTTAGAAAAGAAAAAAAATCGCCAGCCTGTTGAAACAACTGTTGCCAGTGACGATGTTTCCATCGAAGAAAAAATCTCCGCTATTTCAGAACGTATGCGTCAAGTACAGAAAGGGAAGGCAGTGTCGTTTGATTCTTTCTTCGATTCTTATTCCAAACAAGAAATTGTGACAACGTTCATGGCTCTTTTAGAATTAATGAAAACAGGCGTGATTTATGCTGAACAAGAAAATAATTATAGTGAAATTTTGTTATTTAATACAGAAACCCAGCAGGAAGATACAACAGAGGTGGAGGAAACACAGTGACATTAGTTAGTCAAATTGAAGCAATTTTATTTGTGGTTGGCGAAGAAGGAATTGGCTTGGAAGAGCTTGCGTACTTATTAGAGAAGTCAACAGCAAAAACCTATGAAGAATTAACGAAATTGAAAGAACATTATGCTTCTGACAATAAATCGGCGTTGAATATTTTAGAAGTCGGCAATCATTTTGTCTTAACAACGAAGAAAAAATATGCCTCATTACTAAAAAAATATGCGCAATCGCCTATGTCGAACGCCTTATCACAAGCGGCGCTAGAAACATTATCCATTATTGCTTATAAGCAACCAATTTCGCGTATTGAAATTGATGAAATTCGTGGCGTACAGACTTCTGGCTCTATCCAAAAGTTAGTTGCCCGTCAGTTGATAGAAGAAAAAGGCCGCGTCGATGGTCCTGGTAGAGCGATTTTGTATGGCACAACGAAGTATTTTATGGATTACTTTGGGTTGAAAAGTTTAGATGAATTACCAGATATCCAACAAATGGAAGATGAATTAGAAGAAGAACTACCAATGGATCTATTTTTTGATCGTTATCAAGAAACGAACCCAATGTCTGAAACAACAGAAGGCGAGGAAGCTTAAACAATGGAAAGATTACAAAAAGCAATTGCTCATGCTGGGGTGACTTCGCGTCGCAAAGCAGAGGAATTAATTGTCAAAGGTCGCGTAAAAGTCAATGGCCAAGTGGTCAAAGAATTAGGAACACAAGTAAGTAAACAAGATACCGTTGAAGTTGATGGTGTACCAATTTATCAAGAAGAATATGGTTATTATTTATTCTATAAACCAAGAGGGGTTATTTCTGCGGTGTCTGACGATAAAGGCCGTAAAGTAGTAACGGATTATTTTACAGATGTTACTGAGCGAATTTATCCAGTCGGTCGTCTGGATTATGATACTTCTGGGTTGTTACTTTTAACGAATGATGGAAGTTTTTCACAAAAATTAACCCATCCTAAACATGAAGTAGATAAAGTCTACGTAGCAAAAATTAAAGGTGTACCAACTAAACGGGATCTATTGCCATTAGCCAAAGGCATTCGCATTGATGGCAAACGCACAGCACCAGCCAATTTTCAAATTCTTTCAGCGGATATTAAAACAGGTAGCAGTGTCGTGGAATTAACGATTCATGAAGGACGTAATCATCAAGTGAAGAAAATGTTTCAAGCTGTTGGTTTCCCTGTTCAAAAATTAAAACGTGAACGTTACGGTGAGTTGACCTTACAAGGTTTGCGACCAGGGCAATATCGTGATTTAACTAAAAAAGAAATCAGTCAATTATTAAATCAAGCTAAATAAGATAAAATGACTCGATCTCTTCGCGCTTATGGCGAAGGGATTGTTTTTTTTTTTGAGAAATGAAACAATCAATGAAATTTAATAAAAAAGCTTAGTTAGTTGCATTCATTGTTCAAATGGGTTACACTAAGTAAGTAAAAAAATATAATACAAGGTTCGTCTTCAGGGGCAGGGTGTAATTCCCGACCGGTGGTTATAGTCCACGACTCGTTTTTAACGATTGAATTGGTGTAATTCCAATACCGACAGTATAGTCTGGATAAAGAAGATAGGGCTTATTTGAGACGCTTTTTCATCAGATAATCCTACTCTATTTTTCCCTGCAGAAAAATAGGGTTTTTTTGTATGACAAAGAAGCGAATCAAAAAGTTCGTTGAAGATGGGTCCTTAATTGGAGGATTTCAGATGAACAACAAGGTACAAAAAATGGTCAGCATTGCAATGTTGGCTGCAATCGGTACAGTATTACAATTTGTGGCATTTCCGATTATGCCAGCGTTTAGTTTTTTGAAAATCGATTTTAGTGATATTCCGATTTTACTCGGAATGTTCTTGTACGGACCGTTAGCAGGAGTAATTACTGCTTTTGTTCGTTCGTTGCTACACCTGTTCTTAACCGGACTAGCACCGCAAAATATGGTGGGAGATTTCGCTAGCTTTTTAGCAAGTAGTATCTTCACCTTGCCAATTTTTTATTTCTTTGGTAAAAAGAAAAATATCCGTACAAATCGGATAGTGGGCCTAGTAAGTGGGATCTTAGCCTTGACGATTTTCATGAGTATTGCGAATTATTTTGTCATTACACCAGTTTACTTACAATTATATGGTGTGACCACACAACAATTTTTAGGAACATCTTTAGCAAGCTATGTGGCGATTGGTATTGTGCCATTCAACCTTATTAAAGGCCTCTTAGTCAGTGGTGTTTTTCTAGTACTACATGCGAAGTTATTGCCATGGCTATCAAAAAAACAACATACTATTCAGAAAAAAACACCGTTAACAAAATAAATGATAAAAAACCTGCTGTTGAACAATGTTTGACAGTGGGTTTTTAAAATTTACGCCTAAAAGAAAAGAGGTTGTCATAATCTGTCATCATTCTGTTAAAAAATACTAAACCATCTGCATTGTAATTTTAACTTTCCCTTGGTATGATAGAAATCATCAAAGAAAGAGGAGTTTTCCTGAGTGAAAAAGTGTAAAAATTGTCGTCACGTGAATCGTGATACGGAGTCCTTTTGTGAAGAATGCGGCGCTCCGCTAATGAATGAATCAATGCATCAAGAGGAAAACCAAGCACAACCATCAATGAATAAAGGGAACGAATCTACTCCTCTCAGATCAAAAAGAAGCTGGATCTGGGTGTTTCTTTTTGTATTCATCGTTCTTGGAGCGGGTAGCTATTTTCTCGGGACGCATTATTTTTCTAAGGAACAACAAATTTCTCATTTTATTGAAGCGATTGAGAATGGTGATGCCCAAGAATTAAGTAAAAAAATGAGGACGAACGAGTCTGAATTTCAAGTGAATCCGCAAAGCATTAAGCCCTTAATCACTTATTATCAAAAAAATCCAACTGAGCTAAAAAAATTAGAAAAAGCGCTATTAAAGGATAAAAAGCTACATGGTTTAACTATTCGTGAAACAAGTCAAACAGCATTTTTCTTTCACCGTTATCAATTCATTTTAACGCCTGTTTCTGTTCAGTTAACGACGAATCAACGCGGTGTGACGCTGGCAATGAACGGTCGGGAAGTGGGAACTTCCGACTCAACCACTTATCAAAAAGAATTGGGACCCTTAGCGCCAGGACAATATACCTTTACAGCCACAGTGAAAGATAGCACCGGCGAACCTGTTATCACAGAAGAGTATCGTTTATTAGAAGAGGAAAATTATATTTCTAGTATTCCTTTAGATTTTAAACGAATGAATTTTGTTGTGGAGAGCAATCTGCCAGACGCAGATATTTATATTAATGATCGGAAAGTTGGTACGCTAACGAATGGAAACAAAACGATTGGCCCTTTGTTCTGGTCCAAAGGGATGACGATTCAACTTAAAAAGACGATTAATGGAGAAGAAATTCAAACATCAAAAGAAACGATTGGTGAAAATGATTTTGTCGAAGCGCTCTCCGATAATCCAACGCTACAATTGAATTTTCCGTTAGCTAGCGACTATGATGCCCGCAAAGCGCTAGAAACCTTTTATCAAGCATTTGCCAAACAAGTGAAAAGTCATACGGATAGTACAGAATTTGCTAAAAAATATCTCGTTGGTGGGGAAAATAATCCTCAATTTCCTTCTTTTATTGAAGCAATTGAACGATTACGTGAAAAGAAATCGACCGATGTTTCACCAGATTTTGAAGTGACCATTAATACGCTACAATTGGATGGTAAAGAAAATTACCATGTCAATTATTATTTAGAAGCTAAAAATTCTAAAGCAAAAGAAAATGGTCTTCGTTATGAATGGATCAATGGCCTAAATGATCAAATTCATTTAGTCAAAGAACCGCTAAAAGAAGGACAATTACAGTTTGTTTCGATAGATGAGCAAACACTTGCTTGGCTCGAAAAAATACTCTAAGCAAAAATGAGTGCTAAATTATTTAGCACTCATTTTTGCTTATTTCTATTGCACGCGTGGGACATTTGCGGTACGCTTTTAACACATTCTCGCGTTCGTTTTCTGGAATAAATTGTTGTCGAGCATGCGGCTCGTCTTTAAAAAGGACAATCCCATGATCATCATAATCAAATATATTGGGCGCATAAACTTGACAAAGTCCACAAGCAATACATTTTTCAGGAACTAAACGTGATTGCATAAACAGTGACACATCCTATCTAAAAGAGGTTTACTATGGAAGCAACTTTTATTTTAGCGTTATTATCTCATGGATACAAGGTACGTGCATCAACTTTGTATCATCTTTTAAAAGGCAAACGGACTAGCTCTGTTTTGATTTATGGGTTTTTATATGATTGTTTACGATTCATTGGCTGGTGGCCAACGATTTCCGAACAAGCCTATTTTCAATTTCTTGAAAAACTTTCGAAGGCGAAACAAATTCAGTATCACAAAGAGACAAATGAGATTCAACTAACAAAAGAAGGGCAACTATTTTTAAAGGAGCACCATTTTTCGTTGCTGGATTATCCTGCAATTGATCTTTATCGTTTTGGCAGAAGTGATCGAGAAAGTTGGCAACTCATTCAATTTGCCGTGCAAGTGACTTCGTATTTATCATTTGAGGAAAAACAGTATATTCCACTTTTATCAACACCGATTCCGCAACTATATTTGAAACGATGGTTACAACAAGACAAGAAAGAGCAGCGCGTTCAATCAATCAAAGAAGAACTGTTGCGAGGGTTTGAGTTACTACCTGAAGCAGAAAGCGACTATTTGGTTGCGCAACTTTCTGGTTATCAGCAAACTGGCAAAGTTCCTCAGCAATTAACAAGCCATAAGACAGTTCTTGAACAGCGATTATGGCATACGCAAGCGGTTCATCATTTACTGCAGTTGATAATGTACGGAGGAAACTATCCTGCTTTACAAACGCTTGTATGGCCGTATCTAGAAAAAAATCTAAACCAAAGTATGCAAGAAACCCAACGATTGTTAACGGAAGGCAAGACGCTTCAAGAAATTGCTGAGCAGCGAAAAATAAAACCGAGTACCATTCATGACCATCTATTAGAGTTGGCTATTCAAGGGCAGCTGCAGGCGTCTGTTTATCTTGAAAAGGAGGCAATACTCCAAAACTTGGCTCAAACAGAACAAGATCCGCGGTTGTGGGTGTATCGGGATTGGCGAGCGCAAGAAGCGACGCTTTCTTATTTAGATTTTCGGTTATATCAAATCCAACAAATTTGGCAAGAAAAGGAGTGAGTGTTGTTGACATTAGAACAAGAATTATTCACTCGATTTGGTTATGCAGCGTTTAAGCCTGGTCAAAAAGAAGTGATTACAAACTTACTTGACGGTATGAATACATTGGCTGTTTTGCCAACAGGCACCGGTAAATCATTGTGTTATCAATTTGTGGGCCAGAAGTTAGAGGGACTAACGGTAATTGTTTCTCCTTTACTTTCGTTAATGGAAGATCAGGTGCGTCAATTACAAAGACAAGGAATTAAAGGTGCGGTTGCCTTAAACAGTACGTTACAGTATTCAGAAAAGCGTTATATTTTAGCGAAAATGTTCCAATACGATTATCTGTTTTTAAGCCCAGAAATGCTTTTGCAGCAAGAAGTACTTAGTGTGTTACAACGCCAAAAAATTGCATTATTTGTGGTGGATGAAGCCCATTGTGTTTATCAGTGGGGCGTCGATTTTCGCCCTGAATATAGTAAATTAGATCTGGTCCAAAAACAGCTAGACTTTCCTTTGACCTTGGCGTTAACTGCCACAGCGACACCCGTTGTACAGCACGCAATTATAAAACAATTATTTTCTCATGGTAGCTATCAAGAAGTTCTTTCTTCAGTGAATCGAAAAAATATTGGCTTGTTCGTGAAGGAAACGTCAGAAAAAGAAGAAGTGTTACTGGATTACTTATCTAAAACGGCTGGTAAAATCATTATCTATTGCGCCACGCGCAACAAAACAGAACAAATCAGTCAACTTATTCAGGCGAAAACCAGTTTTAAGGTAGCCTATTATCATGGGGGCTTGGAGGCTAGTGAACGTAGTCGCTTGCAAGAACAATTTATTGATAATCAAATCGATATTCTTTGTGCAACGAATGCTTTTGGGATGGGAATCGACAAACCTGATGTTCGTGGAGTGATTCATTTTGATTTGCCTGATAGCTTAGAAAATTACCTGCAAGAAATCGGGCGAGCTGGACGTGATGGTCAAAAAAGTTGGGCGCTATTATTGTATAAAAAAGGGGATGAATTTATTCATCGGTTTTTCTTAGAAGAGACAAGAGCGAATCGAGCGACATTAAAATCGCTGATTGAAGGAGAAGAACAAGCAGGTTTGTTAGAAAATGCCACCGAGTTACAACAAAAATGGGTTCAAGGCTATTTAGCCAAGGATTATTCTTTTGAAGAGCTAGAGCATCGTTTAGAGGAGAAAGAAAAAGATCGTCAAGCGCAATTAAGAGGGATGCTGACGTATATTGAAACCACAACCTGTCGAAGAACGTTGATTCAAACTTATTTTCAAGAACCGATTGTCAAACAATCACCGGAAACTTGTTGTGATAATTGTGCGTTATTCTTTGACATTTACCAAGATTCAATAGTAAAATCGAACAAGACCAGCAATCAAAATGAAGGAGGTTGGCGTTCTAAATTTCTAAAATTATTTAAAGAACGTGATTAATTCATTTTTTTAGTCGGCAGTTGGCAAAAGCTATGATATAATAACAAGCGAGAGAAGTTTAGGAGGAAATTAGCAGTGAGTAAAAAGGACAAAAAGAAAAACCAAGCTCGTGAGCCATGGGAACAATCAATTTATGAACCTGATCAAAATGGTGGTGGTTCTCGTTTAGCAAAACGCCAACAGCAACGAGGAAATTCATTATTTCTAACTGTTTTAGTTATTTTGCTATTATTAATTATTGCCATTCCAATTGGGACTTTCTTATGGATGATGCAAGACAAGAAACCGAACGAAAGTGCTAGCAAAAATAGCCAGCCATCTTCTTCATTAGTCCAATCATCATCAAAAGAGAAGAAAAAAGAAAGTACGTCAAAATCAGTGGAAAGCTCAGAACCAGCAAGCAGCCAACCAGCTGAAAATACAACACCTTCAAGTTCTGATGCTGCTGCACAGCAACAACAGGACCAACAAGCACAACAACAGCAACAACAAGAGCAGCAACAACAAGAAGCTCAAAATCAACAACAGCAACAAGCGCAGAACCAACAACCTGTTTATGATACCGTTCAAAGTGGCGAAGGGGCACGTCAAGTTGCCGAACGTAACGGAATGACATTAGAACAAATTTTAGCGTTAAATCCTGGGATTGATACATCTGTGTTTTATCCGGGACAACCATTACGTATTAAATAATCCAGAAAAAGAGGTTTGGACAGCACTTTCAAGGGCTAAACCGCGACGGATGATTACATGAGAATGCCAATAAGCAGAAATTTCCGAAAGATGGTTTGCGTCTTTCGAGGGATTTCGGCTTATTGCTTTTTCGTTAGAAACTCGTCATCAGTTTAAATCCAAGTTCTTTTCTTCTGATTTTAATATAAAAGAAGAAGCGCATTTTAAAGGATGCATATCAGTTAAGGAGTTTTTTCATGGGGAAAATCAGTATTGCTATTGACGGACCAGCTTCGTCAGGCAAAAGTACAGTTGCAAAAATTTTAGCAAAACAATTGAATTATGTGTATTGTGACACGGGTGCCATGTACCGAGCGATTACGTATCTGGCCTTGCAAAATCAAATCGACATTCAAGCGGAAGAGCCATTAGTAGCGCTTTGTGTCAACCACACTATTTCTTTTCAGCAAGCAGAGAATGGCCAACGTGTTTTTATCGACGGTCATGAAGTGACCGAAGCGATTCGCCAGCCAGATGTAACGAATGCTGTTTCAGCTGTTTCAAAACATGCAAAAGTTAGAGAAGAAATGGTGGCGTTACAACAGAAAATTGGTCAAGCCGGCGGAGTTGTCATGGATGGTCGAGATATTGGTACTGCAGTTTTACCAAAGGCCGAAGTAAAGATATTCTTGGTGGCTAGCGTTGAAGAACGTGCAGAACGTCGTTTTAAAGAAAATCAAGAAAAAGGGATTGAGACGGATTTTGAAACCTTGAAGGCGGAGATTGAACGTCGGGATTATTTAGATTCAACCAGAGAAGTATCACCCCTTGTCCAAGCAAGTGATGCTGTGAAAATCGATACAACAGGCTTGACGATTGAAGAAGTCGTCGCCGCCATACAAAATGTGATTAAACAAAAAGGTTTTGAACTTTTTTAAAGAATTTTAAGAAAAATAGAAGAAATCGCTTTATTTTTTTACAAAAATCTCGTACTATGTAAGTATATATAGCTAAGTTTTGGAATTTTTGTTGGCATAGGAGGATAAGAGGCATGACAGATTTTGAAGACAAACAAGTAGCAAACAACGAAACAATGGAAGATGCAATGAACAGCGTTCAAGAAGTCAGTGTTGGCGATATTGTTAAAGGCGAAGTTTTAGCCATTGAAGACAAACAAGTTGTTGTCGGCATTGAAGGAGCGGGCGTTGAAGGCGTTGTTCCTGCAAAGGAATTATCGACTTTACCAGTTGAAGATGTACACGAACTTGTGAAAGTCGGTGATGTGTTAGATTTAGTTGTTATCACATCAATTGGCAAAGATAAAGAAAACGGCAGTTATTTACTGTCAAAACGCCGTTTAGATGCTAAAAAAGTTTGGGAAGAAATTGAACAAGATTTCCAAGCGGGCAAAGTAATCGAAGCACCTGTTACAAATGTTGTTAAAGGTGGTTTGGTTGTTGATGTCGGTGTTCGCGGATTTGTTCCTGCCTCAATGGTTGAAGATCATTTTGTTGCAGATTTTTCTGAATATAAAGGTCAAACACTAGCATTTAAAATTATTGAAATCGAACCTTCAGAAAACCGCTTAATTCTTTCACATAAAGCAGTTGTTGAAGCTGAAAAAGAATCGAAAAAAGAAGAATTACTTTCTTCTTTACATGACGGAGACGTTGTTGAAGGGAAAGTAGCTCGTTTAACAGATTTCGGTGCATTCATTGATTTAGGTGGCGTGGATGGTTTAGTTCATGTTTCTGAAATTGCTCATCAGCATGTGGGCAAACCAAGTGATGCGTTAACTGTTGGCGAAGACGTTCAAGTAAAAATTCTTTCAATTAATCCAGAAGAAGGACGTATTTCTTTATCTATTAAAGAAACATTGCCTGGACCATGGACAGATATCGAAACAAAAGCAGCCGCTGGGACTGTTTTAGATGGCACAGTAAAACGCCTAACAAGCTTCGGTGCCTTTGTGGAAGTTTTCCCTGGTGTGGAAGGATTAGTGCATATTTCTCAAATTTCTCACAAGCACATTGCAACGCCTCATGAAGTTCTTCATGAAGGGGATCAAGTACAAGTGAAAGTTTTAGAAGTTAATCCAGAGGAACATCGTATTGCTTTAAGTATCAAAGCGTTAGAACAAAAACCTGAGTCTCAAGAAGAACCAAAAGAAGAACAGGAATATGAATTGCCTGAAGAAAATACTGGCTTTACCATGGGCGATATTTTAGGTGACGCTTTATCTGATGCGAAAGAAGAGGAATAACACGTTACTTTCTTGAAATTTATGAGTTTGACATAGCCGTAAACAGATCGGCTATGTCAAACTCATTTTTTCTTGAATTAGTTAGAAAATCAGCAGAAACTAAAACTTTTCTTGCACTTTAAGGTTTGATTAGGTAAACTAGTAAGGATTGAAATTCTCAAGGAGGGAATCAAATGGCAAATCCAACTATTGCGATTGTCGGTAGACCGAATGTCGGTAAATCGACTATTTTTAACCGCATTGCCGGTGAGCGTATCTCGATTGTAGAAGATACTCCTGGCGTAACACGCGACCGTATTTATACAACTGGAGAATGGTTAGGGCGTGAATTTAGTATTATTGATACCGGTGGGATTGATTTAGGTGACGAACCATTTATGGATCAAATCAAACACCAAGCAGAAATTGCGATTGATGAAGCAGATGTGATTATCTTTGTTGCTAGTGGCCGTGAAGGAATTACTGATGCAGATGAGTTAGTAGCAAAAATTTTATATCGTAGTAATAAACCAGTGATCTTAGCTGTTAATAAAGTTGACAATCCTGAAATGCGTAATGATATTTATGAATTTTATGCTTTAGGACTAGGGGATCCTTTCCCAGTTTCTGGTAGTCACGGGTTAGGCATTGGCGATGTGTTAGACGAAGCAGTTAAACATTTTCCTAACACTTCAGAAGAAGAGGACGAAGATACAATTAAATTTAGTTTAATCGGGCGTCCAAATGTCGGTAAATCATCATTGATTAATGCTATTCTTGGTGAGGATCGCGTGATTGTTTCAGATATTGAAGGAACAACGCGAGATGCAATCGATACGTATTTTGAATCTGAAGAAGGTCAAAAGTTCTTAATGATTGATACGGCTGGTATGCGTAAACGTGGGAAAGTATACGAATCAACTGAAAAATATAGCGTCATGCGCGCAATGCGGGCGATTGAACGCTCAGACATTGTTTTAATGGTCTTGAATGCAGAAGAAGGTATTCGTGAGCAAGACAAGCGTGTGGCGGGCTATGCCCATGAAGCAGGTCGCGGTATTATTATCGTGGTCAACAAATGGGATACAGTCAAAAAAGATACAAATACAATGCGTGATTTTGAAGCGGAAATTCGTGATGAATTCCAATATTTAGATTATGCACCCATTATTTTTGTGTCTGCATTAACCAAACAACGTTTAAACAAACTGCCTGAACTAATTGAAACAGTAAGTATGAATCAAAACTTACGGATTCCTTCAGCGTTGTTAAATGACGTTGTAATGGATGCTGTAGCAATTAATCCAACACCAACCGATAAAGGAAAACGTTTGAAGATTTTTTATGCAACACAAGTGGCAGTCAAACCACCTACATTTGTTATTTTTGTCAACGAAGAAGAACTAATGCACTTTTCTTATGCCCGGTTTTTAGAAAATCAAATCAGAAAAGCATTTACGTTTGAGGGCACGCCAATTAAAATCATTCCGCGACGCCGAAAATAGTGCATTCTACCATACTTTTTTTAGATATTCAAATAAATTTATCAACTTTGAGAAAAAATGATTATTTTTTGAAAAAACTGGTTAAAATACACTAAAAACCTTGCTATTACAACTTTCTTATGCTATCTTGTTAACAGAATATTGAACCAGATCAATATTTGCTGTCTGTTTTTGGACCACTCAAAAATAGACGGAACTTTAGGTGTGTAAAAACATCGTATCTCTTATAGAGGAGGTGAAATGATCCATGGCAAATAAAGCAGAATTAATCGAAAACGTTGCATCTTCAACTGGTTTAACTAAAAAAGATGCTACTGCAGCAGTAGACGCTGTCTTTTCAACAATTCAAGAAACTCTTGCTAAAGGTGAAAAAGTTCAATTAATCGGTTTTGGTAACTTTGAAGTTCGCGAACGCGCAGCTCGTAAAGGACGTAACCCACAAACTGGACAAGAAATTCAAATCGCTGCAAGCAAAGTACCTGCATTCAAACCAGGTAAAGCATTGAAAGATGCAGTGAAATAAGACAGACAATTAGAACCCTTGGTTTCCAAGGGTTCTTTTTTGAATCATACATAAAAAATGTTATTTTAAGAGGTGGTCGAAACAGTACGCTAAAAGGCTAAATTGTAACGAGCCTTGGGTGAGAAAAACGTGCTTCGCTCCGAGAATCAAGCGGGAACGGTTCGACACTCGCTCCTTGCTTTTTTGATAAAAAGAGAAAGATTTATGAATGAAGGACAAAAATAAGTTGTTGCCAGTAGCTGTTTTTTAGTGGTTATGCTAGACTTGGGGTGAAGGAAGAGGAAACAGTCTTAAGGTGGTGAATCAATGAAATACAACTATTCTAGAGGGGAAAACAAGGTCGCTATTATTTATGGAGAAACATTTGCTTCTGTCCTAAAAAAACGACCAGTAACGACGGAGTCAATCGTTGTTTTGGCGAATCAGCGTTACTATGATCTTTTTTCGGAGAAGATTAATTATGCCTTTGGGGAACAGTTGGGATTAAACTGGTATATTTGTCGCAATGATGTTCATTGCAATGACTTATCAGAATTAGAAAGTGTGTTACGTTTCTTAGCTGATTGGCCAGAAAATCAGGATGTTTTATTGATTGGTTTAGGTAATGAAGGGGTACTACAATTAACCGCATTTTTGCACCAAGTAAGTAAGTGTTCCTCCAAATGTTGGCTGATGCCTGTGTCTGTTCAAGCGTTACGGCAAGGACTTTTACCAAGTGTCACAATTCAGCAAGCACAGCATGCAACCATGCATATAGAAAATCATTCAGAAGAAATTTTGTTTGATAGTACCTTGACCAATAAAAAAGGTGCCGCTCCTTTAATTGATTTGCTCGTTTTTATTCGAGCGGGTCTTGTCTGTGATTATGCTTATTTACAAATGCTATACCAAACGTATCCAGATAAAAAACGGTTGAATCAAACGTCATTTAATGGTATTTTAGACGAGTTGTTATCTTTTTATGAACAAGCAGGGGAAAAAGTGGATCAATTTGGCCGAGTTTTTGAAGCGGCCTTTGCTACAACCGAAAATGGCCATTTGTTATCAGGTCCCATGAAACGATTATTGGGATTATTGTTACAAGTTTTATGGAGCCAGCAAGTCAATCACTTTGACTTTCAATTTAAAAATTTTATCGTTTGGTTTATTCGCTTAGGTTTTCCGGTGGCGTTTCCAAAAGAAATTTTAAGTGCTGATTACGCAGAACAAGTTTTGCTTCACACAGAAACACTAGGTCCTCCTATGGTGTTGGAAAAAATCGGTCAACTAGGAGCAGCTTTAAAGCCAACGCCCGATCAACTGTTAACAACGATTGAAAGATACCAAGAAATTTTAAAAGAGATTTGAGGGGAAATTATGTCATATAGTGAAAAAATGGTTCAAGCATTACAAGCTGAAAATTTAGCAGAAGCACAGTTAATGTTTGAAGAAGCATTAAAGAAAGATGATGAAAATACCTTAGCTGATTTAGGGGAAACGTTATTATCTTTAGGTTTTCTAGAAGAAGCCAAACAAATTTTCCAACAATTGTTGGAACAATTTCCCGATGCAGATGGCTTAAACATTCCATTAGCAGAAATCGCCATTGAAAATAATGAAATAGATGACGCATTCATCTATTTAGAAAAAATTCCAGAAACTAGTGACAGTTATGTCCAAAGCCTCTTAGTTACTGCGGATTTGTACCAAGTTTTAGGGATTCCAGAAGTCAGTGAAGCGAAATTAAAAGAAGCAGCCAATCTTATGCCAGAAGAGCCGTTAATTCAATTTGCTTTGGGAGAACTATACTTTACAAATGGTCAATTTGTCGAGGCTATTACTCGTTATCAAAGCATTGTAGAAAGCGGGACAGCGCAAATCTCTGCTATTTCCTTGAATGAACGCTTAGGAAGTAGTTACAGCATGTTAGGTGATTTTGAAGAAGCAGTTCCTTATTTGGAAGCCGCGGTCAAAGAAGAACAAACTGACGATCGTTTATTCCAATTAGCTTTCACTTATTTACAGTTACATGAGAATCAAAAAGCCATTGCGTTGTTCCAGCAATTAAAAACACTAAACCCACATTATCAATCACTTTATCTATATTTAGCGGAAGCGCTCCAAGAAGAAGAGCAATTAGAGGAAGCAAAAGCGGTGATCGAAGAAGGAATTGCGGAAAACCCCTTCCAAGTAGAGTTATACCAATTTGCCTCTGAAAATGCCTATCGCTTACACGATATTGCTGGTGCTGAAAACTGGTTGTTAAAAGCTTTGGAATTAGGTGAGAAAACAGATGAAAGTCGTTTGACCTTAAGTAATCTCTACATTACGGAAGAGCGTTTTGAGGAAGTAATTACTATCTTAAATGATTTAGAGGAAACGGATCATCCTTATGCTGAATGGAACTTAGCAAAAGCGTACAACGAATTAGAAGACTTTGCCGTCGCTAAAGTTCATTACGAACAAGCAGCGCAAGAATTGTCTCACGAACCAGAATTTCTAAAAGAATACGCATTGTTCTTACGAGAAGAAGGCGAACTTGAAAAAGCAAAACACTTGTTGCACCATTATTTGGAACATGAACCTGGTGATGTCGACATGCAATCTGTGCTAGCAGATATGGAAGAAAGATAGGAAACGACGATGTTTGTTAGTTTATCAGAAAAGAAAAAATTTTTAACTTGGTTAGTGAATACCGTGCCTTTTGGAAGAAGAGAGGTACTGTGGATTTTAAATTACTTATTAACGCACGATGCGATTTTAAATAATGTTCATTTTGTTGAGAACGTAGAGAAGACTGATCGAGGGATCCGCGTGGTAGCAGATGGTTTAGGTAAGGAGCCGTTATTGCTTTTTATCCAAGCACAAGAATTTACAGATCCGGAACAAATTTTTCATGAGATTCGAATGAATTGGCGGAAAGCTCTTTATTTAGAATGTGTATTTCCAGAGGCTTGGCAAACGAGCCAGTATTTATCTGTTTTAGAAGACAATCCGTTTGCGCCATGGAATGAACAAGTGGATCAGGAAGTTGCCAGAGCGATTGATCAATATTTTAAGCAAGAAGAACAAACGCAGCGAATGGCATTACTTAAAGCTCAAATTGATGATGCTTTAGAAACAGGCAACAAAGAAGCGTTTTTAGAATTATCCGATGAATTAAATCGTTTGAAACAACAATAAATAAAACCCAGCATTTTCAATAAATGCTGGGTTTTATTTATTGTTTTAATTTAAAGCGCCGTTGTTTGCTGGGTTTTGCATAAGTAAAGCCTTCGCCAATTGCTTCATGTACGTTAATGATGGACACAAAGGCTTTTTCATCTATTTCATTAGCAATCCGTTTGACTTCCATTATTTCTCGAGGACTGACTACCGTGTAGAGAACCCGTTTTTCCACTTGTGAATAAGCACCTTCACCATTTAAATATGTTACCCCGCGTTCTAAAGAAGCCATTAAACTTTGACCGATTTCTTCGGAATGATTGGAAACAATTAAAATTCCTTTCGCAGCATAGGCTCCATCGAGTACAGAATCAACAACACGACTGAAAACAAAGGACACAATTAAAGTATACATCATTCGTTTGACATCAATATAGGTCAACGAGAGGAGTAAGACTGCAACATCAAAAAGTAACAACGAGCGTCCCATGCTAATCCCAAAGTATTTTTCGAAAATGCGGGCAATGACGTCGGTCCCACCAGTGGTTCCGCCTACGCGGTAAACAAGGCCACTACCGAATCCTGCGGCCAAACCAGCTAAGAGAGCAGCAATCAATAAATCATGATCTAAATTAATTTCAACAGGAAATTTTTGCCAAAACCACAAAAATACCGATAACGACACGGTACCAATTAGCGTATAATAGAGGGAACGTTTGCCTAAAATTTTACCACCAATTAATAAGAGCGGAATATTGATTAATAATGTCGTATATGCTGGGTTAAAATGAAATAAGGCTCTTAAAATCAAAGTAATCCCCGTGACACCACCTTCGGCCAGGTCATTGGCAATATTGAAAGTAACCAAACCAAAGGCATAGATACAGCTTCCTAATACAATAAATAACACATCTTTAAAATAAAATCTTTGTTCTTCCATTTAATCACGTCCTTTTACAGTATAAACTGTATCATTCTCTATATAAAACAACAAGTAGAACCTTTCCAGATAGCCAAGTTTTTGATAAGATGTAGGAGGTAGAGTAAGAAAGGTTGGGGTAAAATGTCAGAATCAGAACAACGTAGTTTGCAATCGATGCAAACAGAAGTTGATGATTATATTCAACAGTTTAAAACAGGCTATTTTTCACCATTAGGACAAATGGCTCGTTTGACGGAAGAGGTCGGAGAATTAGCCCGTGAAGTCAATCATTATTATGGTGAAAAACAGAAAAAAGCAGACGAAAAACCAAAGACAGTATCAGAGGAACTTGGAGATGTCTTTTTTGTATTGATTAGCATGGCAAATTCTTTAGAGATTGATTTAACCGAAGTTTTTGAAGAAAATATGGCCAAATTTAACAAGCGGGATCGCTATCGCTTTGAAAGAAAGGATGGGAAAACACATGATTAAAATAATTGTCGCTGGGTTTAAAGGACGGATGGGCAGTACTGCTACACAAATGGTCTTAGAAACCGCAGACTTTGAATTAGTAGGTGTGTATGATCCTCATGAAGCACAAGAAACTGTTTCTTTCAATGATGAAACAGCAATTCCCGTTTTTCAGCGCTTAGAAGAAGTCCTAGCTGTCAAACCAGATGTTTGGATTGATTTTACGGTTCCTGAAGCCGCCTATCCAAATACACGTTTTGCGTTGGAACATGGTATGGCGCCAGTTGTTGGGACGACAGGCTTTACGGAGGAACAAATCAACGAATTGACAAACCTATCTCGAGAAAAAGCCATCGGCGGCTTAATTGCGCCAAATTTTGCAATTGGGGCAGTTTTAATGATGCAATTTGCCCAAAAAGCGGCGCAGTATTTTCCAGATGTGGAAATCATTGAATTACATCATGATAACAAATTGGATGCACCGAGCGGAACGGCTATAAAAACTGCAGAAATGATTCAAGAAGTTCGGCCAGCAAAAAAACAAGGGAATCCGCAAGAGGTAGAATCAATACCAGGGGCACGCGGGGCTGATTTCGAGGGTCTGCGAATCCATAGTGTCCGCTTACCTGGTTTAGTGGCACACCAACAAGTCCAATTTGGCAGTGTAGGTGAAGGGCTCACTATTCGGCATGATTCTTATGATCGGCGTTCATTCATGACAGGAGTAGCGTTAGCTTGTCGGCAAGTGGTACAGAGAACAGAACTACTTTACGGATTGGAACAGATGCTATGAAATTGACAACTATTCCAAACGAATTTAAAGAAGCCGCTCCCGTTATTCGTGAAATCAATGCACAGGGCTTTGAAGCGTATTTTGTCGGGGGCAGTGTCCGTGATGCTTTATTAAATAAACCAATCCATGATGTCGATATTGCGACAAGTGCCTATCCAGAAGAAATCAAGCAAATTTTTAAACGAACCGTTGATGTGGGTATCGAACATGGTACAGTCCTTGTATTGATGGAAGACCAACAGTATGAAGTAACAACCTTTCGTACCGAGTCAACTTATCAAGACTTTCGCCGACCAGATGAAGTCACCTTTGTTCGCTCCTTGAAAGAAGATTTAAAACGGCGAGATTTTACGATTAATGCCTTGGCGCTTGACAGCACAGGCGAAATCATTGATTTATTTGATGGTATCGAAGATTTAACTAATCAAACCATTCGTGCAGTCGGTAATCCCCATGAGCGGTTTCATGAAGATGCTCTGCGGATGATGCGGGGCTTACGCTTTGCTAGCCAATTAGATTTTAAAATTGAAGAAAAAACCTTAGCCGCTATCGCTGAATTTCATCCTTTATTGGAAAAAATTTCAGTAGAACGCATTACAATTGAATTTGTAAAAATGCTTTTAGGGGTTAATCGACAAGGTGGCTTAGCTCCGTTTATTGAAACAGAATGCTATCAATACTGTCCAAAATTACGAGAACAAGGGGCTGGACTTTTTCGTTTAATGGACTTGCCTGCTCGTCAAATTGAAACAGAAGCAGAAGTGTGGACGTTACTTATCCAATCGTTGAATTTACCAGAAGCAGAAATTCGCTCCTTCTTAAAGGCTTGGAAACTTTCAAATCAATTAATTCAAAACGTTTCACAATTAGTACGCGGTTTGCGTTTTCGCTTGAGTAACGACTGGCAGCCAATGATGCTTTATGAATTAGGCGAAGAATCAGCAGTACTTGTTGAAAGGCTTTTATATTATTACCAACAAGAGAGTCAAGTACAAGTAACAAAAGAGTTAGTTAAGGCATTACCCATCCATCAAAGACATGAATTGGCCATAACAGGAAAAGACCTTTTAGCCGTCTTAGAAGAAACACCAGGCAAATGGTTAGGGGAACTGATTGCTGAAATCGAGCAACACGTTGTTGAAGGTAGCTTAGAGAATAAACAAGAAGTTCTGCTTTCGTTTGCCAAAAAACAACGTTCAAAAGGAGAGAAAGCATAATGCCAACAGAAATGTTTACAAAAGAATTCTTGGTGAAAGAATCACAAACGGCTAAAATGCTCGGTTCTGGTGACTTAGAAGTTTTAGGAACCCCTGCTTTAGCTGCCATGATTGAACAAACAGCCAAAGAAGCTGTGAAGGACCAATTATCAGTTGGGGAAACAACTGTCGGAACGGTGTTAGAATTGCGCCACTTATTTCCATCCGCGGTAGGGGCGACAATCGTTGTTACGATGACCAGCATTGAACAGACTGCACACAAAATACGCTATGAATTTGTTGCTTATGAAGGAGAACGACAAATTGCCAAAGGTTCTCACCAACGTGCAGTAGTTGAGATTGATTCTTTTTTAAAAAGAATAACAAAAGATTAAGAATCTACAGCGAAAGTTTGTGACCGTTTATCAAAAGTATGGTAAACTAATAATGTAAGAAATTATTTTTAAGTAAGGAGATTTGTGCTATGGCTAGAGAAATGACAGGACTTAAATTTTATTTCAGAAATGGTGAAACTTGGACGATTGATCGTCGTTTTATTGGTGATTTATGGATCAAACATATTACAACAAGTTTTGGCCGTATCCATGGTAGTGAATTTGTTGAAATTCATCCATGTGAAGGGTTCAAAATTGAAATTTTCCAAGAAGGAGATCATGTTCAAACCCACGATATTAACTTAGGTGGCTTAGAATTAGGGATGTTCTCTCGTGCTTTAAAATATGAAGATATCGAACGTATGGAAATTCTTTACAAAAATGGCACACCAGATTTAGTTTATTTCCCTTACAAAGATAAAACAGATGAGGGCTTGGATAACATCTATCAATCTACAAAAGTCAGCGAAAAAACTAAAAACTTATACATTGTTATCGACCCAACACAAACAGTTGATGATGTATACGCTGAAGAATTAAAATAATTTTTGCTCCACAGGAATCAGTGAAATGACTGGTTCCTGTGGCTTTTTTCAGTCTTTTGACGAATAAAATAACATTGGTTTTAATGGAATAGTCGAAAAAATAAGCGAATAAGTGTTGACACATGTTTTTTCTAGCGGTATACTGTTAACAATTCTTAATTAAATCAGTTTTGGAGTGATTCTTATGACAACAACGAAGAAAAACCATACACAACTGAATAACTTTTACTTTAGCTATTTTAGATAGGTTTGTATTCATAACATTATGGGTACAGACAACAAACGTTTGTATCTATAATGGCTAGGGAAATTTAAGATGACTTTCAGCCATGTAGATTTAAGAAAATCTATAGTGGCTTTTATATTGCTTTTTTGTAGGGTATTCACTGTAGATTTTTCTTAAAATTTACTGTGAATATCCTTTTTGTTTGGCCAAAAATTAGGATTTCAGAAACTTACTAAAAAAATTTCGTAAAGGAGCACACAGGATGAAAGAAATAACTGGAGCTACTCGTTTAGCTGGGTTATTCGCGAAACCCAGCCGACACAGTATTTCACCGTTGATTCATAATACAGCATTTCAAAATTTAGGAGTTGATGCTCGGTATCTGGCGTTTGACGTTGGACAAGAGACATTGCCACAAGCAATTGAAGCGATTCGAACGTTTCACATGTTAGGGGCCAACTTATCAATGCCCAATAAAGTGGCGGCTGTAAGTTATATGGATGAACTAAGTCCTACCGCTCAACTGGTTGGCGCAATTAATACGATTGTCAACAAAGATGGAAAACTTTACGGAGACAGCACGGATGGTACTGGTTTTATGTGGAGTTTGAAAGAGAAAAAGGTTGACGTTTTTCAGAATAAAATGACCATCTTAGGAACAGGTGGTGCAGCCTTATCAATCATTGCCCAAGCTGCTTTAGATGGCGTGAAAGAAATCGCCGTTTACAACAGGAAAAGCGCGGGCTTTAACGACAGTCAAAAAAAACTGGCAAATTTCACTGAACGAACCAACTGTGTAATTCATTTAAACGATTTAGCGGATACTGAAAAACTAGCAAAAGATGTTGCTGAAAGCGTCTTGTTAGTTAATGCAACGAGTGTGGGTATGCATCCACATGCGCATAGTAGTCCTATAGAAAATTATGCAATGATTCAACCGAAGTTATTTGTGTATGATGCTATTTATAATCCCAGAGAAACACAGTTATTAAAAGAAGCCCGTTTACGTGGCGCAGAAACAAGCAACGGCTTGGACATGCTACTTTATCAAGGCGCTGCTGCTTTTGAACAATGGACAGGACAAAAAATGCCTGTATCAGTCGTAAAACGTAAAATTGAAAATAGATAAAAAGAGCGCCGTTTAAAGGCATGAGGAGAGAATATAATGATCGTAATTATGAAAGAAAATGCAACCGAAAAGCAAATGAAACAAGTCATTGATTTAGTAACAGGTGCAGGCTTAACTACTCAAACAAGTCAAGATAATGGAAAAACAGTGATAGGCTTGATTGGTGATACAGAAAAATTAGTTGAAGCAGAGTTAACAGCATTAGAAGGCGTGGAAAAAAGTGTTCGCATTTCGTTGTCTTACAAACTAACGAGTCGTTTATTTCATCCAGAGAATACAGTGGTTGATGTGAACGGTGTTAAAATCGGTGACGGCAGTATGACCATGATGGCGGGCCCTTGTTCAATCGAAAGCTTAGATCAGATTCGTGAATGTGCGCGAATTGCTAAAGCTGGCGGTGCAACAATTTTACGAGGTGGTGCATTCAAACCTAGAACGTCGCCATACGCTTTCCAAGGACTAGAAGAAGAAGGACTGAAATACATTCGCCAAGCGGCTGATGAATTAGATATGCAAGTCATTACAGAAGTGATGGATGAAGCGAATTTAGAACTTGTCGCAAAATACAGTGACATTTTACAAATCGGTGCGCGCAACATGCAAAATTTCAAGTTATTACAAGCGGTTGGTAAAACTGGAAAACCTATCGGCTTAAAACGCGGGATTGCTGGTACGATTGATGAATGGCTAAACGCAGCTGAATACATTGCTGCGCAAGGGAATTTCAATGTGATCTTCATTGAACGTGGGATTCGTACGTACGAAACTGCTACGCGCAATACACTTGATTTAAGTGCGGTGCCTTTAATTAAAAAATTAAGTCATTTTCCAATTATTGTTGATCCGAGTCATGGTGTTGGTATCTGGGATTTAGTACCGCCAATGGCCCGAGCAGGTGTTGCTTCAGGTGCGGACGGCTTGATTGTAGAAATTCACCCAGATCCAGCGAATGCGTGGTCAGATGGGCCACAATCCTTGAATGAAAAAAATTACCTACGTATGATGAAAGAAGTTCATATCATCGAAAAAGCAATGAAAGAAATTAATGCTTTAGAAGATTAGTAAAGACAGAGGAGTAGTGGACATGAAATTAACCGTAACGTTACCTACACATTCATATGATTTAACCATCGAAACAGGTGCCTTAGATAAAATTGGCACCTGGGTACGTAGCCTGTGGCAGCCACAACGGGTAGCGATTATTACCGATGAAACGGTGAATAAATTATATGGCGCAGCTGTTGAGAAAGAATTGCGAGCTGCTGGTTTTGAAACATCATTGATTGCTGTAGCGGCAGGTGAACAAAGTAAGAGCCTCGAAACAGCTCAACTGCTTTATGATTTTTTAGCGGAACAGCAATTGACTCGAAGTGATGGTCTAATTGCTTTAGGTGGAGGCGTTGTGGGAGATCTAGCTGGATTTGTCGCTTCAACCTATATGCGCGGTATTCACTTTTTGCAAGTACCAACAACCTTACTGGCACAAGTAGATAGTAGCATTGGAGGTAAAACAGCGGTTAATACTAAAAAAGCCAAAAATCTTGTCGGTACTTTTGCCCAACCAGATGGGGTTTTAATTGATCCTAATACACTTAAAACATTAGAACCTAGACGTGTGCGTGAAGGAATTGCAGAAATTGTAAAATCAGCAGCTATCGCTGATGTTGAATTGTGGCACCGTTTATCCTCTTTGGAAAATGAACAAGATTTAGTGGCACATGCAGAAGAAATTATCACGGCCTGTTGCAAGATTAAACGTGATGTCGTCGAAGAAGATGAATTAGATTTGGGCTTACGTTTGATTCTGAATTTTGGGCATACGATTGGCCACGCATTAGAAAATACAGCTGGTTACGGGGTGATTGCTCACGGTGAAGGCGTTTCTTTAGGAATGATTCAAATAACTCAAGTTGCAGAACAACGAGGGCTTTCCCCACTTGGGACTACCCAAGAGTTGGTCACCATGCTAGAAAAGTTCGATTTACCAGTAACGACAGATCGTTGGCCAGAAGAACGTCTCTATCAAGCAATTACACATGATAAAAAAACACGTGGGGGACAGATTAAAATCATTGTCTTAGAAAAAATTGGTCAAGCGAAAATTGTCTCTTTACCAACGGAAGAAATTCGAGCATTTTTAAACAGAGAAGGAGGAATTTAAGATGCGCTTTATTACAGCAGGCGAATCACATGGACCTGAATTAACTGCTATTATTGAAGGCTTACCAGCCGGCTTGCCTTTAAGTAGCGAAGAGATTAACCGAGAATTAGTAAGACGTCAAGGCGGTTACGGTCGTGGGGGACGGATGAAAATTGAAAAAGACCAAGTACGTATTACTTCGGGTATTCGGCATGGTAAGACACTTGGCTCACCAGTAACGTTGATTGTCGAAAACAAAGACTGGAAAAATTGGACCTCCGTGATGTCAGTAGAGCCAGTTCCTGAAAAACAAAAGAAAATCCGCCGCGTCAGCAAACCACGTCCAGGACATGCTGATTTAGTTGGTGGCATGAAATATCAACATGATGATTTACGGAATGTTTTAGAACGGTCTTCGGCACGAGAAACAACGATGCGCGTGGCGATTGGTGCGGTTGCTAAAAAACTCTTAGCTGAACTGGATATCCAAGTCGCTGGGCATGTCGCGGTATTAGGCGGGATTGAAGCTACGATTCCTGAAAATTTAACGATCCGTGAAATTCAAGAACGGTCTGAACAATCTGCCGTTCGCGTATTAGATCCTTCCGTAGAAGAAAAAATGAAAGAACTAATTGACCAAACCAAGAAAAATGGCGATACAATTGGTGGGGTAGTAGAAGTACTTGTGGGTGGCGTTCCAGCTGGCTTAGGTAGCTATGTTCAATGGGATCGTAAACTAGATGCCAAAATTGCGCAAGCTGTTGTAAGCATCAATGCTTTTAAAGGTGCTGAGTTTGGCATTGGATTTGAAATGGCGCAACGCCCTGGTAGTCAAGTGATGGACGAGATTGTTTGGGACGAAAGTACTGGTTATACCAGAACTTCCAACAATTTAGGCGGTTTTGAAGGAGGAATGACCAACGGAATGCCAATCATCGTTCGTGGTGTCATGAAACCTATTCCAACCCTTTATAAACCATTACAAAGCGTGAATATTGATACAAAAGAGCCTTATAAGGCCAGCGTTGAGCGCTCTGATAGCACGGCGGTACCGGCCGCTAGCGTTGTTTGTGAAGCCGTTGTTGCAACGGAAGTAGCGAAGGCTATGCTCGAAAAATTTGATAGTGACTCATTTGAACAAATGAAAGAAGCAGTGAAACGTTATCGTCTATATACTCAAAACTTTTAATGGAAGAAAGTCGCAAGTATATGGAGGGAAAAAATGAAGAAACGTATTTTAATCGTAGGATTAGGGCTAATCGGGAGTTCACTGGCTTTGTGTATCAAAAAAGGACATCCCAACAGTGAGATTATCGGTTTCGATAATCAAGCGGAGTCAACTGAATTTGCTAAGAAAACGGGTCTAATTGATGAGATAGCTGAATCTTTAACAAGTGGGGCAAGACGAGCAGAGATTATTTTTCTTTGTTCCCCAGTTAAAGCAACTTTAGTACAACTAGAAGAATTAAACCAATTATCACTAGAAACTGCTCTGATCACAGATGTGGGTAGTACCAAGGTGGAAATTAATCAGTTAGCAACAAAGCTTAACATGAAAAATTTTATTGGTGGTCATCCAATGGCTGGTTCACATAAATCCGGCGTAACAGCCGCTGATGAACGTTTGTTTGAAAATGCCTACTATATTTTTACCGATGACCATGGCGAAAAAAACAAACAGATTCAGGAGTTACAAACGTTACTAAAAGGAACGCATGCGAAGTTTATTACGATGCCTGCACAGGAACATGATGAAATTACTGGTGCTCTAAGTCACTTGCCACATATTGTTGCCGCAGCTTTAGTGAACGAAAGTCAGCAACTGAATACCACTTACCCTAGAGCACAGCAGCTAGCGGCTGGAGGATTTAGAGATATTACTCGAATTGCTTCCTCTGATGTAACGATGTGGACGGATATTTTATTAAGCAATCGCTTAGTATTATTGGACTTACTAGAAAATTGGCAAAAAGAGATGACTACTGTTTGCCAATGGTTAACAGAAAAAAATGCCCCAGCTATTCGTAATTTTTTTGATAAGGCCAAAGAAACACGTGCTCAGTTGCCCATTCATAAAGAAGGCGCAATCCCAGCTTTCTATGATCTGTTTGTTGATGTACCAGATCAACCAGGAATCATTGCTGAAATTACGCAAATTTTAGGCGAAGCGGACCTTTCTCTTACAAATATTAAAATTTTAGAAACGAGAGAAGAAATCTATGGGATTCTTCAATTGTCTTTTAAAAATCAATCAGACTGCCAAGCTGCAAAACAAATTTTATCTAAAAAAACGAACTATACGTGTTACGAAAAATAAGAGGTGATGAGGGTGCAACTACGTACAAATGTGAAACATTTACAAGGGACTCTGATGGTTCCTAGCGACAAATCGATTTCCCATAGAAGTATTATGTTTGGAGCGATTTCTTCTGGAAAAACGACGATTACAAATTTTCTAAGAGGCGAAGATTGTTTAAGTACCTTAGCGGCGTTTCGTTCTTTAGGTGTGAACATTGAAGATGACGGGACGACAATCATCGTTGAGGGGCAAGGATTTGCAGGCTTAAAAAAGGCGAAGAATACAATTGATGTTGGAAATTCAGGGACAACAATTCGTCTGATGCTGGGTATTTTAGCTGGCTGCCCCTTTGAAACGCGCCTAGCTGGTGATGCGTCTATTGCCAAACGACCGATGAATCGTGTGATGCTTCCTTTAAACCAAATGGGAGCGGAATGTCAAGGGGTTCAGCAAACGGAGTTTCCGCCAATTTCTATTCGCGGGACTCAAAATTTGCAACCGATTGACTACACAATGCCTGTTGCAAGTGCTCAAGTGAAATCGGCTATTTTATTCGCCGCTTTGCAAGCCGAGGGCACTTCTGTAGTGGTTGAGAAAGAAAAGACACGTGATCATACAGAAGAGATGATTCGACAATTTGGTGGGACACTTGAAG
This sequence comes from Enterococcus sp. AZ120, assembly GCF_050546165.1. Taxonomy (NCBI): domain Bacteria; kingdom Bacillati; phylum Bacillota; class Bacilli; order Lactobacillales; family Enterococcaceae; genus Enterococcus; species Enterococcus sp. AZ120. Next base: position 1,276,285 of record NZ_CP172950.1, read on the forward strand.
TAGACGGTAAAAAAATTATGTTAACTGGACCGCAACAATTAACAGGTCAAAATGTGGTAGTTCCTGGAGATATCTCTTCTGCGGCTTTCTTTTTAGTTGCAGGTTTAGTAGTCCCAGATAGCGAGATACTTCTGAAAAATGTTGGCTTAAATCAAACGCGGACAGGTATTTTAGATGTGATTAAAAACATGGGCGGTTCCGTCACTATTTTAAATGAAGATGAGGCCAATCACTCTGGCGATTTACTTGTAAAAACGAGTCAATTAACAGCTACAGAGATTGGTGGCGCTATTATCCCACGTTTAATTGATGAGTTACCGATTATTGCTTTGTTAGCTACTCAGGCTACTGGCACGACAATCATTCGAGATGCAGAAGAATTGAAAGTCAAAGAAACCAATCGGATTGATGCAGTAGCGAAAGAATTAACAATTTTAGGCGCCGACATCACGCCTACTGATGATGGCTTAATTATACATGGGCCAACTTCTTTACATGGTGGAAGAGTTACCAGTTATGGGGATCATCGTATCGGGATGATGTTACAAATTGCTGCATTACTTGTAAAAGAAGGCACTGTTGAATTAGATAAGGCTGAAGCAGTTTCAGTTTCTTATCCAGCATTTTTTGACGACTTAGAACGTTTAAGTTGTTAACGAAGGAGGATAACGAACCATGGAAAGCATTGTTTTAATTGGTTTCATGGGTGCGGGTAAAACAACTATCGGCCAAAGTTTGGCCAATAAACTAAAGATGCCTCATCTTGATTTAGATACAGCGTTAATTGAAAAAATAGGACGCTCAATTCCTGACTATTTCGAAAAATATGGTGAAGCAGCTTTCCGAGAACAGGAAACCCAACTTTTAAAGGAGCTGTCAAAAAATACAGCCGTCCTTTCAACTGGGGGCGGGATTGTTATCGGACCAGAAAATCGTAGCTTATTGAAATCTTTTCAGCAAGTGATTTATTTACATGCAACACCAGAAGAGCTGTTAAAAAGAATCAAAGAAGATACTGAAAACCAACGACCCTTAGCTATAGAACGTTCTTCAAAAGAAATCATTACTTTATTTGAGTCTCGTAAAAATTTTTATGAAGAATGTGCGAAGATGACAATTGATACGACCAATCGCTCGCCAGAAGAAATTATCAATGAAATTCTGCAACAATTAAAGGAGTAGAGAAACGATGAAAGTTGGTTATTTAGGTCCGATTGGTTCCTTTACGTACAGTGCAACGTTGGCTGCTTTTCCTGATGCTACATTGATACCGTACGCATCGATTCCAGCTTGCTTGAAAGCAATTGAACAGCAAGAAGTGGCATGTAGCATTATCCCAATAGAAAACACGATTGAAGGAACCGTTAATGCATCGATAGATTATTTGTATCATCAAGCGCAGTTACCTGTCCAAGCAGAGTTAGTTTTACCGATTCAACAACAATTAATGGTGGCAAAAGAGAATCAAGCGATCTGGCAACAAAGTCAGAAAATTTTATCACATCCGCAAGCATTAGCTCAATCGCAGATGTTTTTAGCGAAAAACTTTCCTGAAGCGATTTTAGAAGCAACGCCTTCAACAGCTTACGCCGCCAAATACATTGCAGAACATCCAGAATTACCTTTTGCAGCTATTGCACCAAAACTTTCTGCGGAAATGTATGATTTGACCATTGTTGAAAAAAATATACAAGATTTATCGGTAAATCAAACCCGATTTTGGGTTCTTGGTTCTGAAAATTTAGCGATTTCTTTCCCGCTATCTGAGAAAAAAATAACGCTGGCGATTACGATGCCAAGTAATGTTCCTGGCTCTTTACACAAAGCATTAAGCGTGTTCAGTTGGCGAGGGATTAATCTTAGCAAAATAGAATCGCGGCCGTTGAAAACAAAGCTAGGAGAGTACTTCTTTTTAATGGACTTAGTGAAAGATCAACCAGAAAAATTAATTGAAGCAGCTTTAACAGAACTGGAACTGATTGGCGCAGAAATAAAAATTTTAGGGGATTACCCGATCTATGTTTTGTCCACACTTTAAAGAGTTAAAAATGAAAATGAAGCTTACTTATTAGATAAAGTGAGTTTCATTTTTTATTAAATTACATATTTGTAATAGGAATTTCCTGCGAAATGAGGTATCCTAAGAAAGGTGATAAAACACAGAGGTAAAGGAGTGACACGATGAGTCGTGTAGATCGTTATAAACATATTCATGAAAAATCGAGACCAGCAGAGCATAAAAAGACCTTTAATCCCCGAAAATCAATGGGTGAACATAGAGAAGAAGAACCAGAAGAACTAGCTGAAAGCCTTCAAGAGACAGTTTACGAAGACAGCTATACTGAGGACAGTCGCAGAAGTGAGAGGCGACATCAAACAGATTCAGGTGGTGGCAACGGTTCTGACCAACCACCCCGCGGAAAAAAAGACAAGAAACCAAAAAAGAAACGTAAAAAATCAAAAACAAAACGCTTTTTCAAATGGCTAGTAATCCTATTGATTCTGTTATTTGCTTATAGTACAGTCATGTTTTTAAAAGGAAAATCTGCAGCAGAACATGATGACTCGTTGCCTCAAGAAAAAGTAGAAACATTTAATGGCGTCAAAAGTAGCAACGGAGCTAAGAATATTTTAATTCTTGGCAGCGATACACGTGGGGAAGATGCTGGACGAGCCGACACAATAATGGTTCTCCAACTAAATGGACCATCAAAAAAACCGAAATTAATTTCATTTATGCGTGATACATTCGTGGACATTCCTGGTGTCGGGCCGAATAAAATTAATGCCGCATACGCTTATGGCGGTGCTGAATTGGTTCGTGAAACGTTAAAACAAAACTTTAATTTAGATACGAAATATTATGCTAAGGTAGATTTCCAATCATTTGAAAAAATTGTTGACTCTATGTTTCCAAAAGGTGTCAAAATCGATGCAGAAAAATCACTGAATTTAGATGGCGTTGATATTGAAAAAGGGCAACAGGTCATGGATGGACATGTCTTACTTCAATACGCTCGCTTTAGGATGGATGAAGAAGGCGACTTTGGTCGGGTTCGTCGCCAACAACAAGTTATGTCAGCTGTAATGAGCCAAATGAAAAACCCAATGACTTTATTAAGAACCCCAGAATCACTTGGGAAATTAGTCGGCTATATGTCGACAGATGTGCCTGTTAGTTTCATGTTAACGAACGGACCATCATTGCTGATTAAAGGAAAAGCAGGAGTTGAGTCATTATCGGTTCCGGTACCAGATTCTTGGAATTTTGGTGAATCCTCTTATGCAGGCAGTATTTTAGAAGTAGATGAACAAAAAAATGCTGACGCCATCGAAAAATTCCTGAACGAATAAGGAAAGCATTTTAAAATATCCTTTTTTATGCTATATTAGAAACAACGTGGAAAATTAGTGAAACGAGGTTACAAAATGAAAATTGCTATTGTGACAGATAGTACAGCTTATTTACCCGAGCGCATTAAAGATCATCCGAATCTTTTTGTAATTCCCATCCCAGTCATTTTAGATGGAAAAATATACAACGAAGGCATTGACATTGAAGCAGATGAATATTATGCATTGCTAAATAATAGTAAAGAATTTCCGACGACTTCACAACCTGCTTTAGGAGAAGTGTTAGAGCTTTACAAATCAATCGCTGAACAAGGGTACGACACCATCATCAGCATTCATCTTTCTTCAGGAATCTCTGGTTTTGTTCATACATTGCACGGACTTACTGATGAAATCCCAGGCGTTGCTTTGTATCCATATGACTCAAAAATTACAAGTATGCCAATGGGACACATGGTAGAAGCTGCTTTAGATTTAACAGAAGAAAAAGCCAGCTTAGAAGAAATTTTTGCCAAATTAGATTTAATTCGTGATAATACGTATGCATATCTAATTGTAGAAGATCTGAACAACTTAGTTCGTGGCGGTCGCTTAACGAATGGCGCAGCCTTGATTGCTGGACTATTGAAGATTAAACCTATCTTGACTTTTGAAGATGGAAAGATTGTATTATTTGAAAAAATCCGTTCAACAAAGAAAGCTTTTGCTCGTGCAGAAAAGATTATTGGTGAACGAAACGCAGGGATTGAAGCACCAGTTAAACTGTACGTGATTCATGCCAATAACCGCATCGTTGCTGAAAAAGAACAAGCAAAATTACAAAAGCTATACCCAAATGCAGAAATTGAAATCGGTCATTTTGGTCCAGTTATCGGGACCCATCTAGGGGAAAAAGCAATTGGTTTAGCGATTTCAGCACAATAATAAAAGATGAGACAAAAGTAAACTACTTCTGTCTCATTTTTTATTCTATTATTTTATCGTTTGCTGCTGTTACTCAGCCGAATACTTTTTGTTTATAAGAAAATGTAAAATTACTCCTTTTTATTAGAAAATATCTTGCAAATTAAGCAATTCCTTACAAAGTAATGTATACTAAGGAAGAGGAGGCGGTTAAATGAAAAGAAATATAGCCTTGTTGCAAAGCGAAAAAATGAAAAAAGTTCAAGCTTTAGCAAACTACTACCAAGAATCAATTGACTTACCGCCTGGAAAAAACCGTGAGGCGGTTATCAAAAAGATTAACGAATCAAAAAAAGAAATTAAAGAAATAAATGATATATTAACAGATATTCAAAAGAAAAAGAAATAAAGGAGTCGTTTGTGATTATCGATGGATTTACGTTATTGCTATTTTTATTTGTCGTCGTTATGTATGGTTACTTTTACTTCGTACGTAAAAGTATTGTAATTCCGGCTGCAAAACATCCTACAACAAAATATTTAGTTGCTTTTTTTAGTTTAATGATTCTGGCCAATGCATTTTCGGCAGGAGATAAAATTGAAATGATTCGAAGTGTGTTATATATTTTGATCATCTTCAGTTTTCTTTACGATGCAAGAGGTTTTGCGGAGGACTGTATTATTACGCATCCTTTTGACAATCGGGGCACGGCCTTTAAAGATATCGAAAAGATTGTCCTTGTTCAAAAGCCAAACGGTATTCGTTTAGGGTATTTAAAAAAAGGCAGAAGAGGGGTGGTTTTACGCTTTTCTGCGCCACTAGAAGAAATGGTTCTTTTTCTTTCAACACGGATGAATGAAGAGGCAGAAATTGATATTATTGTTAATGAAGATTAACCATGTTCAGCTTCTAGAAATCAGCTTTTCCCGCGTTAAGTTTTGTCTGAATTTCTTTTGAAAAAAAGAAAGCAATTTTGCTTGTACTTTTGGTAAAATTTGTTATAATTAGTCAGATTAAATTTTGGAAGGAAGTTGTTTCGGTGAGTGAAGAATTTGAAAAGTGTGTCGCTGACTTGAAAAAGAAATATCAAGCAATCCCTGAAGAAAAAAGACAACACTTTGCAGAACGTATGCAAAAGAAAAATTTCTTACGCTACAAAAAAATTGAATTAATTAAAGGAGAACTTCTTCGTTTAGAAGCACGACGCGCTCAATTGGAACTTTGCGAACGCAGTTCTGAGTTAGAAGAAGTTGAAAAGAAAATTATTCTTAAAAAGAAAAAATTACTTAAATGTTTTGATCGGTAAGTCAATAAAAATTTAATATAGAAGGGAATGATAGGATGGAATTTACCTTTCTAATCATTGTTTTTGCACTGTCTATTACCTTCTCAAACATATTCAACCGGATTGTTCCCGTCATTCCGCTGCCAATTGTGCAAATTATTGTAGGCGTTCTAATTGGTTTAACTAAAATGGGGCAGGAAATTGAATTTGAGCCTGAAGTGTTTTTAGTAATGATTATTGCACCGCTTTTATTTAGAGAAGGGGAGCTAATCAATCTGAAAGCAATGATGAAAAATTTCGGGATGATTCTTTTCTTGGCCTTTTTTGGTGTGTTAATTACCTTAGTCGGAGTCGGCTGGACCCTGCATATGATTTTGCCTACTTTACCATTAGCCGCTTGCTTCGCTTTTGGAGCGGCTCTAGGGCCAACGGATGCGGTGGCGGTAGGTTCGTTATCAGGTCGAATTGACATTCCTGAACGTTCGATGAACATTTTATCTGGTGAAGGACTCATTAATGATGCATCAGGCGTTACAGCCTTTCAATTTGCATTAGCGGCTTTATTAACGGGGTCATTTTCGCCGGTGGAAGCGGCAGGGACCTTGGTTATTTCCAGTATTGGTGGAGCGGTAGTCGGAATCGTGTTAGTTCTATTAAAACAGCAAATTGTTCATTTACTTGAAACTGCGGTGGCAAAAGATGTTACAGGCTACTTGTTGATTGAATTACTCTTGCCATTTATTGCTTATTTAATTTCAGAGTTGATTGGCGTTTCTGGAATTATTGCCGCTGTGATTGCTGGAATTATGCAAGCGTCTAGTTTGAAAAAAGTTTCGCTTTTTGAAGCAGAACTGTCAAATGTTGGCGAAAGTATTTGGAGTATGATTGAGTTCACCTTAAATGCCTTAGTTTTCTTATTCTTAGGAATTGAACTTTCTCAAGTGTTTTCGCCAATTTGGATTGACCAACAATATTCAAACTGGTTCCTACTAATGGTTGTTCTAATTATTAGCGCCGTTGTCTTTTTGATTCGTTTCTTAGCCATTTTCAGTGTTTACACGCTTCAACATGGACTTAAGAAAGTTAAAAACGCAATGAATGAAATGCTGATTTTAACTTTTGGCGGTGTTAAAGGAACAGTGAGTTTAGCCACCATCTTTATTTTGCCAACAGCGATTAACGGCGAGCATTTTAAAGAACGACCGTTATTACTATTCATTACGGCTTGTGTTATTTTGGTGACTCTGATTGGTGGGATTCTAGTTTTACCATTTTTAACTGATTCAGAGACGGAAGTGGAAAATGAAGAGTCAGTCGAAATTGATTTATTACGTGATGTCATTGATGTCTTAAAACAGCAAAATGAAGAGAATCCTCGTGGTGAAATGAATGCGGTCATTGAAAATTATCAAGATCGTTTAAAAGAATTGTATACCGAGCAGCTAAGTGCGGAACGAAAACAAGAAGTGCAAGAGTTGCGGACGTTAATTGTGTCCATTGAACGAGACGGCTTAGAAGAAAGTCTGAAACAAGGAGAAATTAGTGTCAGAAGTTATCGTATGTATCAACGCTTGATTACACGGATGCAACGGTCGATTGCCAAACAATTATTATCGATTGTAGGCTTTTGGTTATTATTTGCTCGACAAATCATTTCGATTCTTTTACATCCTAAGTTATTTTTCAATCGTGGTGAAGCTTCTGAAGAAGAAAAAGAATTACGAAATGAAGAACTAGAAAATATTCGCCAAGTTTTTCTAAGAAATTCTCAAGTTATTCTGAAGAGTTTAGATAATTTGCGCGGTGTCTATGATGATGATTTAATTGATTTCTTCATTGACGGACGCTTGGATTTAGCCCATAAGTTTGAAAAAGGCGAATTTATTGATTCGTATATTGTTCATACGGAGACAGACTATGTCAAAGACCTATTATTAGGCTTCCAAGAAGAACGACGGATGATTGATCATTACGAACAATCTGAACGCATTTCAATTATCGAAGCGAACGAGTTACGAAAAAATGTCAATTTATTAGAGAGTTATTCGATTAGCGGCGAAGTGAATAATGTTCCGCTGAAACGATTTGTTAAAAATTTTAATAAAGAATAAGTAATAGTGTATGAGATGAAACCAAGACGATTTTTATCTCATGCACTTTTTTTATAATCCAATTTTTGATACAATAAGCAAGACCAAAATAGAAGGAGTTGGTAGTGTCGGTGAAAGAATTAAAAGTAACAGATTTAACCAAAACATATGGGGAAAAAACACTATTTGATCATCTTTCTTTTTTGATTCATGAAAAAGATCGCATTGGTTTAATTGGGATTAACGGCACAGGGAAAACCAGTTTATTAAATATTATTGCTGGCGTAGATAGCGGTGATGGTGATCTTGCTGCAATTCAGCAGCCAAGTGATTATCAAATTGGGTACCTTTCCCAGAATCAAACATTTGACGAGAATATTACGATTGCAGAAGCCGTGTTTCAGGGAGACAGCCCGATCATAAAAGCGGTCAAAAATTATGAATTAGCGTTAGCTGCTTTAAGTGAGAATGGTTTAGACGAAGGGGTTCAAAGACGTTACACGCAAGCAGAAGAAGCCATGAATAAACAAGATGCTTGGACAGCAGATACCAATGCAAAAATTATTTTACAAAAATTAGGTATTCCCACATTGGAAAAGAAAATAGGTGAGCTTTCTGGTGGGCAGTTAAAACGAGTAAGCTTGGCGCAAGTCTTAATTGAAGCGCCTGATTTACTGTTATTGGATGAACCAACGAACCATCTGGATTATGAAACGATTGAATGGCTGGAAAACTTTTTAAATAACTATCGTGGCGCGGTTTTAATGGTGACCCATGACCGCTACTTTTTAGATCGAGTAACCAATCGGATTTTCGAACTTTCTTTTGGAAAACTGTATGAATACAAAGGAAACTATGAAACGTATGTGATGGAAAAAGCCGAACGTGAACGTGTCGCTGTAGAGCAAGAAGAAAAAAGAAAACGCCTCTTCAAACAAGAACTTGCGTGGATGCGAGCAGGCGTTCAAGCACGAGGAACGAAACAGCAAGCAAGAATTGATCGGTTTCAGGATTTAAAAGAAAACTTGCATCAGGTACAAACCAATGGCACCTTAGAAGCAGACTTTGCCACGCAACGTTTAGGGAAAAAAGTTCTGGAAATCAAGGAAGGAAATTATGCCATTGATCATAAACAGCTTTTGAAAGACTTTAATTTACTCATTCAAGCAAACGATCGAATTGGCATTACTGGTAAAAATGGTGCAGGAAAATCCACGTTATTAAATATTTTAGCTGGACGCATTCCTTTAGAGAGTGGCCTATATAGTATCGGTGAAACCGTCCGAATTGGCTATTATACCCAGCAAAACGAAGAAATGGACCCTAATCAACGGATGATTGCTTATTTGCAAGAAGCAGCAGAAGAAGTGAAACGAAGTGATGGAAGCAGCGTTGGGGTCGCTGAAATGTTAGAGCGCTTTTTATTTCCTCGTTTTATGCATGGCACACTGATTGGCAAACTGTCTGGTGGAGAAAAACGCCGGTTATATCTCTTAAAATTATTAATTAGTCAGCCTAACGTGTTATTATTGGATGAGCCAACCAACGATTTGGACATTGATACGTTGACCATTTTAGAAGATTATATCCAAACGTTTAAAGGAGCGGTAATTGCGGTTTCTCATGACCGTTATTTCTTGGATAAAACAATGGATAAATTGTTAGTTTTTCAAGGAAATGCTCAGATCCTATCATTTTATGGCACAATGAGTGAATATTTGGCGAACCAAAAAGAACAAGAAAAGGTCAAAGAAAAACCGCTCAATAAACCAGTAAAAGAAGCATCGACAGAAAAGAAAGAAAAAACAAAGCTGACTTATATGGAACAAAAAGAGTGGGCAACAATTGAAGAAGACATCACACAATTAGAAACGAAATTAGAAACATTAACTGAAGAAATGAATCATCAGGGTGATGATTTTGTTCGTTTACAAGAATTGCAAGAAGCAGTAACAGCAACGGAACAATTGTTAGAAGAAAAAATGAATCGTTGGGAATACTTGAGTGAATACGCGGATTAAGAGACGGAGGGAATAAGATGGAAGAAGCATACTTAGCGCTAGGAAAAAAGATTTTAGAAGAAGGTCATTTTAAAGAAGACCGTACAGGAACTGGTACGTATAGTTTATTTGGCTATCAAATGCGTTTTGATTTGGCCAAAGGATTTCCCTTACTAACAACCAAACGAGTACCGTTTGGCTTGATTAAAAGTGAGTTATTGTGGTTTTTAAAAGGCGACACGAATATTCGTTATTTGTTAGAGCGAAATAATCATATTTGGGATGAATGGGCGTTTGAACGCTATGTAAAAAGCGCAGATTATCAAGGACCAGACATGACGGATTTTGGGCATCGTGTCTTACAAGATCCAGCATTTGCAGAACAATACAAAGAAGAACATCAAAAATTCTGTGACGCCATTTTAAACGATGAAGAGTTTGCAGAAAAATATGGTGAATTAGGGAATATTTATGGTGCGCAATGGCGTCACTGGGAAACCAAAGATGGTAGCTTTATTGATCAATTAGCTAATGTGATTGAAATGATTAAAACCAATCCTGATTCTCGCCGTTTAATTGTTTCTGCTTGGAATCCAGAAGATGTGCCTTCAATGGCGTTGCCACCTTGTCACACTATGTTTCAATTTTATGTAAATAAAGGAAAATTAAGCTGTCAACTTTATCAGCGCAGTGCCGATGTTTTTTTAGGTGTTCCTTTTAACATTGCAAGCTATGCTTTATTGACACATCTGATTGCACATGAAACAGGTTTAGAAGTGGGGGAGTTTGTACACACGCTAGGAGATGCCCACTTATATCAAAATCATGTGGAGCAAATGCAAGAACAATTATCACGAGAAGTTCGTTCTTTCCCAACGCTCGTTTTGAATCCAGACAAGGCTTCTGTTTTTGATTTTGATATGGAAGATATTAAAGTAGAAGGCTATGACCCACATCCAACGATTAAAGCGCCGATTGCCGTATAAAAAAGGAGAGAGAAGCTATGTTAGCAGCCATTTGGGCCCAAGATGAACAAGGAGTGATTGGTAAAGAAGGCAAATTGCCTTGGCATTTACCCAACGACTTGAAATTTTTCAAGGAAAAAACAATTCATAATACATTGGTCTTAGGACGTGCAACTTTCGAAGGCATGGGATGTCGTCCGTTACCAAATCGAACAACGATTGTTCTTACCAGTAATCCGGATTACCAAGCTGAAGGCGTTTTGGTTATGCATTCCGTAGAGGAGATTCTTGCGTATGCTGACAACTATGAAGGCGTGACCGTTATTGGTGGAGGTTCTGTCGTTTTTAAAGAACTGATTCCCGCATGTGATGTCTTATATCGGACGATGATTCATGAAACATTTGAAGGCGACACCTTCTTTCCAGAAATCGACTGGTCTGTTTGGGAAAAAGTTGCCACTGTTCCCGGCGTCGTGGACGAGAAAAATCTCTATGCACATGACTATGAAACGTATCATCGAAACGATAAATAATAAAATGAAGGGAGGCATGAGCAATGCCGACATTGAAAGAAAAAATTATTCAAGAGAGTCAACGTTTAGGCATCGATAAAATCGGCTTTACTCATGCTGAACCATTTATTGAATTAGAAGATTCTCTGCATGAACAACGAGAGCGAGGATATAACTCGGGATTTGAACATCAAAATGTGGAAGAACGAATTTACCCAGAAAAAACGTTTGAGCATCCTAAAAGTATTATCTCCATTGCTTTAGCTTATCCCACCAAAGCTCAGGAAAAAATGCCAAGAGATGAAAAGCGTGGACAATTTGCGCGAGCCTCTTGGGGAATTGATTATCATCACATTTTGCAGGATCGGTTGCAAAAATTAATTGCTTTTATTGAAGAGCAAGCTGCCACTGAAGCAGAAAAAGAACACTGGCGCTTTCGGCCGCAAGTAGATACTGGCGAATATGTTGACACCGCTGTTGCTCAGCGGGCGGGTTTAGGATTCATTGGTAAAAATGGTCTACTGATTACCGAAGAATTTGGTTCCTTTGTATATTTAGGTGAGGTGACCACCAACATTCAATTTGAACCAGATGAACCTGTTCCAAATGGTTGCGGTGATTGTACTCGTTGTATCACAGGGTGTCCTACAGGGGCTTTGTTAGGGGACGGTCGAATGAATGCTCAAAAATGTTTGTCTTATCAAACGCAAACAAAAGGCATGATGCCTGAAGAGTATCGAAAAAAAATGCGTAACGTCATTTATGGTTGCGACATTTGTCAGCTGGTTTGCCCTTATAATAAAGGAAAAGATTTTCATTTTCATGAAGAGATGGAACCAAAGATTGAGGAAGTTTATCCCAAATTGGCACCGTTATTAACTATTTCCAATAAAGAGTTTAAACAGCAATTCGGACACTTAGCAGGCTCTTGGCGTGGTAAAAAACCATTGCAACGGAATGCTTTAATTGCGTTAGCGAATTTGGGCGGCCGTGAAGCTATCCCACAAATTATTCTCTGTTTAAATGATCAGCGTCCTGTCATTCGCGGAACAGCTGCTTGGTCGTTAGGTCAGCTCGCAAAAAGAGAACCCGAGCAAAGTTTAGAAGCTTTAAATTATCTACTTTCTGTAGAAACTGAAGCAGAGGTTATCGAGGAAGCTCAAAAGGCTATTCACTTGTTAACAAGCAAAAAAGGAAGCCGCTCAACGGAGTGACTTCCTTTTTTTATTAAATATGATTGCGATATAAACCAACAACTTTACCTAAAATTGTAACGTTATCTAAAAGAATAGGCGCTAATGCATCATTTTCAGGCTGCAAGCGGATATGATCTACTTCTCGGAAGAATCGTTTACAGGTTGCTTCATCTTCATCGGTCATTGCGATTACGATGTCGCCATTATTGGCATTCGATTGCTTACGAACAATCACTTGGTCGCCATCTAGAATACCTGCGTTAATCATACTTTCTCCTCGAATCGTCAACATAAATAAAGCATTTTCTTCTGTACGTAAATCAGGAGGTAACGGGAAGAAATCTGATGCTTCTTCCACCGCTAAAATTGGTTCACCAGCAGTTACGACACCTAACATCGGAATAGTTGTCGGCTGAATTCCGATCTTTTCCAAGCCTTCTGGTGTTAATTCGATTGCTCGCGGTTTTGTTGGGTCACGTAAGATTAGACCCTTTTTTTCAAGACGAGCTAAATGTCCGTGAACGGTAGAAGTTGAGGATAAATCAACAGCCTTCCCAATTTCGCGAACGGTTGGCGGATAGCCCTTTAATTCGACTTGTTCGTATATATATTTAAGTACTTCTAATTGTCTTGTTTCTGTACGTTTCGCCAAAACCCGCACCTTCTTTCAATTGATAAAATTAGTGTACCATAAAATGCGAACGAAATCAAACAAGCGTTCGTGTTTTATAAATATCAGAATATAGTTGTTTTTTTAAGGCAGTTCTTATAATATAGACAGTGAGAGTAAGGAGGGATTTTGATGTTATCGAAAGAAAAAATTGCCCGTATAAATGAATTAGCGAATAAAGCAAAAGTGGAAGAACTTAGTGCGAAAGAAAAAGTCGAACAACAAGAATTACGTAAAGAGTATTTAGAAGCATTTCGTGGAGGGATGCGTCACCATATCGAAGGAATGAAGGTCGTGGATCAAGAAGGGACCGATGTGACTCCTGAAAAACTAAAACAAATTCAACGTGAAAAAGGACTTCACAACAGAAAGTAATTGCTTTCATTGTCGAAATAAGCTACACTATGAATAAAGGTAAAAAAAACCTAAATTAGGAGATGATTTTTTTGTTTGACAAGACAGATCAATTGGGCGTTAATACAATCCGGACATTAAGTATTGAAGCCGTACAAAAAGCGAACTCAGGACATCCTGGTTTACCAATGGGTGCTGCCCCAATGGCGTATGCACTTTGGACAAAACATTTAAAGGTGAACCCAACAACTTCTAGAAACTGGGTTGATCGTGATCGTTTTGTACTTTCAGCAGGCCACGGCTCTGCAATGTTGTACAGCTTATTACATCTATCAGGATACAACGTAACAATTGACGATTTGAAAAATTTCCGTCAATGGGATAGTAAAACACCAGGGCATCCAGAAGTGCACCACACAGATGGTGTTGAAGCAACAACGGGACCTCTAGGACAAGGGATTGCTATGGCTGTTGGTATGGCAATGGCTGAAGCGCATTTAGCTGCAACTTATAATCGTGATAGTTTCCCTATTATGGATCATTATACGTACGCAATTTGTGGTGACGGCGATTTAATGGAAGGTGTTTCTCAAGAAGCAAGTTCAATGGCTGGTCATATGAAATTAGGTAAATTAATTGTCTTGTACGATTCAAATGACATCTCATTAGATGGACCAACTTCTAAAGCCTTTACTGAAAATGTTGGGGCTCGTTATGAAGCATACGGATGGCAACATATTTTAGTTAAAGATGGCAATGATTTAGATGAAATAGAGGCTGCGATTGAAGCGGCTAAAGCTGAAACAGATAAACCAACATTGATTGAAGTTAAAACAGTCATTGGTTACGGAGCACCAAAAGAAGGAACATCTTCCGTTCACGGCGCGCCAATTGGTGAAGAGGGCATTACAGCGGCTAAAGCTGTTTATGGTTGGGAATACCCTGACTTTACTGTGCCAGAGGAAGTCGCTGCTCGTTTTAAAGAAACGATGATTGACGAAGGCCAAAAAGCAGAAGCGGCTTGGAATGAGATGTTTAAGAACTATGAACATGCGCATCCAGAATTAGCCAAACAATTTAAAGAAGCTTTTGCCAACCAATTACCTGAAGGTTGGGAACAAGAATTACCTAAATATGAGCTAGGAACAAGTGCCGCAAGTCGTGTAACAAGTAAAGAAACGATTCAAGCTATTTCAAAAGTTGTTCCAAGTTTCTGGGGCGGTTCAGCCGATTTATCTGCCTCAAATAATACAATGGTTGCTGCAGAAAAAGATTTCGAACCTGGTCAATACGAAGGCCGTAATATTTGGTTTGGTGTTCGCGAATTTGCAATGGCCGCAGCAATGAACGGGATTCAATTACACGGTGGTAGCCATGTTTATGGCGGGACATTCTTCGTCTTTACTGACTACTTACGTCCAGCAATCCGTTTAGCCGCTTTACAAAAAGTTCCTGTAACTTACGTCTTAACGCATGACTCTGTTGCGGTGGGTGAAGATGGACCAACACACGAACCAATTGAGCAATTAGCAAGTGTTCGTTGCATTCCAAATGTTCATGTGATTCGTCCAGCAGACGGCAATGAAACTGTTGCTGCTTGGAAAATTGCTATGACTTCTACGGAAACACCAACTATTTTAGTTCTAAGTCGTCAAAACTTACCTGTTTTAGAAGGAACGTTAGAACACGCTTCTGATTCTGTTCAAAAAGGTGCTTATGTATTGTCACCACAAAAAGGTGAACAACCAGCAGGGATTTTAATTGCGACTGGTTCTGAAGTAAATCTAGCAGTGGAAGCACAAGCTAAATTAGCGGAAGAAGGCATCGATGTATCTGTCGTGTCAATGCCAAGTTTTGATTTGTTTGAAAAACAATCTGCTGAATATAAAGAAAGTGTGTTACCTAAAGCTGTGACAAAACGTGTGGCGATTGAAGCTGCAGCAAGCTTTGGTTGGGAACGCTATGTAGGAACAGAAGGCAAAACAATCACAATTGATCACTTCGGCGCTTCTGCACCTGGCGGTCTAGTTCTTGAAAAATTCGGCTTTACTCCTGAAAATGTGGTTAATACCTATAAATCACTATAAATAAAGATTAAAAAACCTGAATGCTTGTGATAGCATTCAGGTTTTTTTGCTTCATTTCTTTTTGGGAGCAAAGAGCATAAAGTGAAAAAATAATGCGAACAATTGGAACCCAATACCAGTTAAAGTAACACCAGACCAACCATAGTTTTGCCACATTAATGTACCAATCAATGAACCCAGTGAACCGCCGATGAAATAGAAAAACATAAAGACGGTATTGTTACGATTGCTGGCTTCTTCTCCCAAATTTTGGACGCGTGTTTGATTGGCTACTTGCCCAAATTGAGTACCGATATCTAAAACAATAATTGCTAAGATTAGTAAGACCACATGTGTTCCACCTAGAAAAAGTAAGATAAAACTACCGAACTGCATCAGCAGGCCAATCAAAACAATCTTCCGCTCTGGATAATAATCGGATAGACGACCAATGATGGGTGCTACGAAAGCCCCTGATAACCCAAAAATTGCTAAAATACCGACTTCTTTCGGTCCCCAATAATAAGCTGGACTACTAACAAAGAAAATTAATGTAGACCAAAAGATTGAAAAGGTTGCAAACATAAAAAAGCCATTGACAGTTGCTTCTCTTAACAAAGGTTGCGATTTGATTAGCTTAGGAAGACTTTTCAAAGAACCCAAATAAGTTAATCGATTTGAAGTTTGAGTATGTATCACTGTTTTGGGCAATTTTAATTGGAGTAGAACAACCAATGCTAACACGAATATTACGGCGATTAGGTAGACTGTTCGCCAAGAAGCTGCACTAGCAATGAAACCCGAGATCGTTCGAGACAATAAAATTCCTGTCAATAGTCCGCCCAGCATTCGACCTGTTACTTTACCACGGTTCGCTGGTCCCGCCATGACCGCAGCATAAGGAATAATAATTTGGGCGACAATAGAGAGCAGCCCGATAAAAAAAGAAGAGAGTGCAAAAAGGAGAAAACTTGGTGCAAAAAATGCAGCACTTAGAGACAGCGAGGAGAGCGCGGCTACTCGAATGATTAATTTGCGACGATCAACGACATCGCCTAATGGAACAAGAAAAAGTAAGCCTAGCGCATAGCCTAATTGGGTCAGCATAGTAACAAAACCAATAGAACCAATACTGACTTGAAAGGCCTGAGCAATTTGGGTGCCAATTGGTTGAATATAATACATATTGGCGACCACGACCCCGCAAGTTAACGCTAATAAAAACGTCACTTGATTTGTTAAACCCGATTGTTGTTTCTTCATCTAACCACCTACATTTCTATGTAATTCATTTTGTAATACAACAACTACTCGGCAATAGTTGTTTTGACTACAAAAACAGACTTCTCTTATAAAGTTTGTTCAAAAAGTGACAAGTCCATTAAAAAGTTTATCACAATAAATAAAGAAAAGTAAGAGGATAAATAACAAAAATCTCATCAAAATGAAAAGAAGAAGTGGTTGTTTTCACAAGTGTGAAGAGGGTTAATTAAATACAAACAAGATTTCAATTACATTACAGAAATTTTAAAACTCAAAATTTAATACGTTTATTTCTTGTTTCAATAGGAAATTAACGGTAAAATAGAAAAGTGAGACAGTGAGGAGGAAAAATGAATGAGCGAACAGTTAACAAGAAGTAGTAAACATATTCAAAAAGCTCTTAAAAAGCAAAAAGCTTATAAACGTGCTACCGCCGTTGCGGGGACTTCAATGATTTTAGCACCTGTGGTTGGTGCTGCGGTACCTGCCCAAGCAGAATCAAGCCAGCAAGCATTTATTAATGAAATCGGAAATTCAGCAGCAGCCGTTGCCAATAGCAATGATATGTATGCTTCCGTCATGATTGCTCAAGCGTTGCTAGAAAGTAGTTATGGTAGTTCTGGGTTAGCATCTGCACCGAATTATAACTTGTTTGGTGTAAAAGGAAGTTATAATGGACAATCTGTTTATATGCCAACAAAAGAATATTTAGACGGACAATGGGTGACCGTCACAGCAGCATTTAGAAGTTATAATTCTTATGCGGAATCGTTCCAAGATCATGCCAATGTTATTCGTTCCACTGCTTTTGGGGATACATACCATTATTCAGGCGTTTGGAAGAGTAATACTAGCAGTTATCGCGATGCAACAGCCGCTTTAGCTGGAAGTTATGCAACTGATCCAGGCTATGCCGAAAAATTGAATTGGTTAATTGAAGCATATAATTTAACTCAATATGATTGGGGAGCACCAGTCGCTCAAACCACTAGTTATTCAGATACAACGGGAACCGTTGATACAACAATCGATACAGCGGCTTCTGCAACAGCAACAGCAGAAACTGTAGCTAGTCAAAGTTACACTGTCGCAAACGGCGACACGTTGTGGGACATTGCTGCACGTTTTGGAACGACAGTTGATAATTTAATGTCACTAAATGGATTAACATTGGATTCTGTTTTATCGGTGGGTCAAACCATCCAAATCGGTTAACTTTGCAATTATTTAGTTGAAGAAGGACCTTACAAAAGCGGCAGTTTTTGTAAGGTCTTTTATCGTGAAAATAGGTAGGGCTAGCAGCAATTATTTGATGAGCATAATCCGTTTTTTTATTTAATTTTTCACAAACTAAAATTCGTTTTTCTGGTAGAAATCGTTTTTTTGAGCTATGCTTAGAGAAAGAATTATTATATTGTTTGTAAAATTGGAGGATGTAGGATTATGACTAAAGGTTATGTAAAATCAGTAACAGAGTTAATTGGTCAAAGCCCAGTTGTGAAATTAAAACGGATGGTACCAGAAGGAGCTGCAGATGTTTTTGTTAAACTAGAGTTCTTTAATCCTGGTGGCAGTGTGAAAGATCGAATTGCTTTAAGCATGATCCAACAAGCCGAAGCAGATGGTCGCCTAAAACCTGGACAAACGATTATTGAGCCGACTAGTGGTAATACAGGCATTGGGTTAGCAATGGTAGGTGCTGCGTTGGGATATCCAGTTAAGATTGTGATGCCAGATACTATGAGTATTGAACGCCGCAAATTAATGCAAGCATATGGGGCTGATCTATTATTAACCCCTGGTGCCGAAGGAATGAAAGGGGCAATTGCAAAAGCCACAGCATTAGCAGAAGAACACGGGTACTTCATGCCTTTGCAATTTAATAATCCAGCTAATCCAATGATACATGAACAAAAAACAGGAAAAGAAATTGTTGATGTCTTTGGTAAACGTGGCTTAGATGCGTTTGTTTCTGGTGTTGGCACTGGAGGAACCGTTACAGGAGTTGGCCATGAATTGAAACGGATTTTTCCAGACATTGAAATTGTTGCAGTAGAACCAACGGAGTCGCCTGTTTTAGAAGGTGGCGAACCAGGTCCACATAAAATCCAAGGAATAGGCGCTGGTTTTGTCCCAGAAGTTTTAGACACCACCGTTTATCAAAAAGTTGCCGCTGTTTCTAGTGAAGACGCATTAGAAACTGCTCGTTTAATGGGGCCAAAAGAAGGCATCCTTGTGGGGATCTCAGCAGGGGCAGCAATTAAAGCGGCCATTGATTTGGCAGTTGAATTAGGCGCAGGCAAACGTGTCTTAGCGCTGGTTCCGGATAACGGCGAACGTTATCTTTCGACAGCTCTTTACGAATTTCCAGAATAAAAAACACGCCAAAAAACGAGCATTTCTCTTAGTTTAGTAAAATGCTCGTTTTTTCCACGAGAATCCTACAATAATTCTTGTCAATCGTAATAAGAAATAGTATTATTTAAGAAAGATAGACAGGGGAGGGATACAAAGATGGACAACGTATTGGTTAAAAATGCACTTGCTGAATTAAAAGAAGCCAATATCCGAATTACTCCGCAACGTTATGCTATCTTGGAATATTTAATCGAAAATCATACACACCCAACAGCTGATGAAATTTATCGCGCACTAGAAGATCATTTTCCAAATATGAGTGTAGCAACGGTTTACAACAATCTACGTTTATTTACTGAAATCGGTTTCGTTCAAGAAATGAGTTATGGCGATGCATCTAGTCGTTTTGATTTTAGTTCGAAGAAACATTATCACGTGATTTGTCAAAAATGTGGTAAAATCGTTGATTTTCATTATCCAGGGTTAGAGGACGTTGAAATGGCCGCTAGTAAATTAACAGGCTTCGAAATTAATGAACATCGTTTAGAATTATATGGATTATGTCCAGATTGCCAACAAGCACAACAGGAGAATGTGTAAAAAATTACATACTGTTAAAAATTTATCAAAAGATAAGTCACTTGTCTAGGCAAATTTCACAAGCGTAAGAGTTTTCACTCTTATGCTTGTTTTTTTGTGTGGTTATTGACTTTTAAATTCTTAAAAACAAAAAATTAACTAGCTATTATTAAGAATTAGCAACAGTTTGTGAATTTTTTTATATGCGATTCACAAGCATAGAACTCGAATAAGCTTGATTCCTCTGATATATTTTAAACAGACAGAGGGAGACGTCACCTCTGCAAAACAAAGATTGTGAAAGAAGGGATTTACAACATGAAAGTCGTAGTCGTAGGATGTACCCATGCTGGAACTTCAGCAGTTAAAAGTATTTTAGCAAATCACCCGGAGGCGGAAGTCACTGTATATGAAAGAAATGACAATATTTCCTTCCTATCTTGCGGAATTGCCTTGTACGTTGGAGGCGTAGTTAAAAATGCTGCTGATTTATTTTATTCAAATCCAGAAGAACTGGCTTCTTTAGGAGCAACAGTGAAGATGGAACACAATGTTGAAGAAATCAACGTGGACGACAAAACTGTTATAGCGAAAAACTTACAAACGGGTGCAACTGAGACCGTTTCTTATGATAAATTAGTGATGACAACTGGTTCTTGGCCAATTATTCCACCAATTCCAGGAATTGATGCTGAAAATATTTTATTATGTAAAAACTATTCACAAGCCAACGTGATCATCGAAAAAGCGAAAGATGCCAAACGTGTCGTTGTCGTTGGTGGCGGTTATATTGGTATTGAATTAGTAGAAGCTTTTGTAGAATCAGGTAAACAAGTTACTTTAGTTGACGGGTTAGACCGCATTTTAAATAAATATTTAGATAAGCCATTCACAGATGTTCTAGAAAAAGAATTAGTTGATCGTGGCGTTAATTTAGCTTTAGGTGAAAATGTCCAACAATTCGTAGCAGATGAGCAAGGAAAAGTAGCAAAAGTCATTACACCAAGTCAAGAATTCGAAGCAGATATGGTGATTATGTGTGTTGGTTTCCGTCCAAATACAGAATTATTAAAAGATAAAGTTGACATGTTACCAAATGGTGCAATTGAAGTCAATGAGTATATGCAAACAAGCAATCCTGATATTTTTGCTGCGGGTGATAGTGCAGTTGTTCACTACAACCCAAGTCAAACAAAAAATTATATCCCATTAGCAACGAATGCTGTTCGTCAAGGTATGCTAGTAGGTCGTAATTTGACTGAACAAAAATTGGCTTATCGTGGCACACAGGGAACTTCTGGCTTATATTTATTCGGTTGGAAAATTGGTTCAACAGGTGTGACAAAAGAAAGTGCCAAATTAAACGGACTAGATGTCGAAGCAACTGTTTTCGAAGATAACTATCGTCCAGAGTTTATGCCAACAACTGAAAAAGTTCTGATGGAATTAGTCTATGAAAAAGGAACACAACGCATTGTTGGTGGTCAATTGATGTCTAAATATGATATCACACAATCTGCCAATACTTTATCATTAGCGGTCCAAAATAAAATGACTGTCGAAGATTTAGCGATTTCTGATTTCTTCTTCCAACCACATTTTGATCGCCCTTGGAACTACTTAAACTTATTAGCCCAAGCCGCTTTAGAAAATATGTAATTAATAATAGAAAAAGGATGAAGAACAGAAGTTCTTCATCCTTTTTGTTAGTCACTAAGCGCTCCAGTTGTTTGGTTCATTAATGCCATTAATTGCTCTTTCGTTGTTCGTTTGATAGAAAGAGAGGGGAGATTATCTAAAGAAAAATAAGCACAATTCGAGGTTTCAATGTTTTTTTCAAAGGGATGATTTTCTAGAATGTCACAAGAAAAGATCATTTTATAGTACTGAAATAGTTGAGGAATGTCTTTTCGTTTATCTGTATCATAAACAGCAAGCAATTCTTTTGCTGTAACAACTAAGCCAGTTTCTTCCAATACTTCTTTTTCAATATTTTCTTTAGGAGAGCAGCCAATTTCGGCATAGCCACCAGGTAATGACCATTCTTTGGTCCGTAAATCTTCAACTAATAAAAAACGATTCTCTTTTTTTATCAAACCGCGAACATCTACTTTCGGTGTTGGATAACCTTCTTCTTTAGTTAAGATTTTTTCTAAGTCGGGCAAGACAGTCGCTTCGTGTCCGGTTGCGCTAATAAGTTGTAACGTAAGTTCTCGTAGTTCTTGGTAACGTTCTTGATCAAAAGCATCTTTCCCGTAAAAAAGACCAGCATCTGCCAATGCTAGCAACCGCTTATAAGTGTTCAGATAATCCATATACGCACGCTCCTCATAGACTTAATACGTTTAGTTTAACAGAAAAAAATAAAGAAAGGGCAGATTTAGCGAGAAAAGGCGTCGTTTTAAGGAAATAATAAAGAATAAATGACTAACTTACATTTTTAAACTACCTATGCTATTATTTAATAAAAAAGATTGGGTATACAATAATTTTGTTATGTAAACAAAGCAAAAAGATTGACGTCATTCGCTAGACAGGTTAATATCATACTATTCGTTTTTACGAATCATTGGATTTTAAGCGCCTTGAGGTTTTTCCGACATTATGGGACGCTTGGAATCCTTGTTTAATTTTAATTAAACAGTTGATTTAATCTACAAAGGAGTTTTAGTATGTCAGTATTTATTAGAGAGTGTACCGTCGCAGACGTACCAGAATTAGAGGCCATTTGCCAAGAGACTTTTGCAGATACTTATGGAGATGGCGAAAACGAAGAGGATTTACAGGCACATTATGAGAGGAAATTTAGTCCAGCAGTTTTAGAAAGCGAAATCTTACATAAAGATTCGCAATATTTCTTTGCTTTTTATAATAATGAACTTGCAGGTTATGTGAAATTAAATCACGGTGATGCTCAGATTACCTATCAACATCCACAAGCGTTACAAGTTGAGCGCATTTATATTCGTAAATCTTTTAAGCGTTTAGGCTTAGGCAAACATTTGATTACGAAAGCAATTGAATTAGCGGAAGAAGCAGAAAAAGAGACGGTTTGGTTAGGTGTTTGGGAACATAATCATCCAGCGCAAAAATTTTATCAATCATTGGGCTTCGTCAAAACAGATGAACATGATTTTTATATGGGAAATGAACGCCATACCGATTATACAATGACGAAACAGTTAAAAGAGTCAACGTAAAGCAAAAACAAGGAAACGGACGCAATGAAGCCGACGATTCCTTGTTTTTTTATCTTAAAATTGTGAAGGAGATTTTCCATAATATTTTTTGAATAATTTACTAAAATGATAGGCATCTTCGTAACCAACCGTTTTTGCTACTTCTTTGACACTTAAGGAATCATTTTTCAGCAATTCTTTCGCATGGTTTAAGCGGATTTGAATTAAATAATTGATTGGCCCAACGCCTGTGGCCGCTTTAAAGGTTTTCGACAAATAAGTCGGGGTAACATATAACATTTCAGCTAACTGTTCCAAAGTAATTTCTTCGTCATGGTGGGTTTCCAGATAATAAATCGTATGATTGACTAAATTTCGTTTTCTTTTTTCCGTTTTCGATAGCCGAGTTTCAATTTTATTTTCTTGATCAACTGCTAAACTTCTTAAAATATAAACCAATAGTTCAATAACTAAAGCTTTAATTTGTAACGCTGATTCAACTTCTTGATGGTTTAATTCATGAACAATTTGCCAAGCTTTTTCTAAAAAAGCACCATGTAAATGACTTAAATCTAATAAAGCTGATTTATTTGGAAATACGTTTCGCGCTAAGCCTTCTAAATAGAGATTTGAAATGCCAATGTGTAGTTGATGTGAGTAAGTTCCTGCTTTTTGTTGCTCACCATGTTCCGTTCGCGGATTAAAAAGAAACACCGTACCAGCAGTGGCATGGTACTGTTGCCCTTGAACAATATATTCAGATTCACCTTCTAAAAGAATAGATATTTCCAGAAATTCATGATGATGACAATTATAAGGGTGGGTCTCTTCGTTCCAAGGATCGAAGGCATATAAAATTTCAGGATTAAACGTTCGACTATTTGTGTAGTTCATAAAAAATCACTCCTACTTGTATCCGCTTTCTATACTATATTGTACATCAAAATATACAAGAATGCCCATTTCTTTTCCTATAAAAAAACAGTAATCTTATACACGTCCATAAAAACAAGAGAGAGTAGGGGAGAAAATGAATAGTTTTGAATGGATTTGGCAATATGCTAAAAAAAATAAGAATAAGTTACTGCTAGCTGTTATTTTTGTCGTTATTAACGCTATTTTAATTGTTATTATTCCATTGTTATCTGGCAGAATTGTAGACCAAGTAATCAATCAGGGGAAGATTGAAGAGCTTGTCCCAATTCTTGGGATTATGATTGGGGTGACCGTTATTCGGACAGTTGTTCGTTATAGTTATCAAGTCTTGTTTGAATCGGTCGGACAATCTGCGTTATTTGACTTAAGAAAAGATATGTATATCAAACTTCAAGAATTAGATTTTGATTTCTTTAATCATACACGTGTTGGCGACATTATGGCGCGAATGACAGGGGATACAGACGCTATCCGCCATTTCGTTTCTTGGGTCACTTATAACCTTTTAGAATGTATTTTATGGTTCATCGCAGCCGTGATTGTGATGGGGACGATCAATTGGCAATTGATGCTGGCATTAATTTTAATTACGCCTTTGATTTTTCTGTTAACACAAAAAATGTCGAAGGAATCGCATCCGGTATTTTTTGAGATCCGGGAAAGTTTTTCTCGGCTAAATTCGATGGTCGAAGAAAATATTGGTGGAAACCGGGTGGTTAAAGCTTTTTCTCAAGAACCTTATGAAATTGAAAAGTTTAACAAGCACAATGAAGACTATAAAAAATGGAATATGGCTTCTGCAGATGTCTCAAAAAAATATTTACCGTGGTTAGACGGTTTTGCAGGTAGTTTAAATGTTATTGCCTTAGTTCTTGGTGGCCTCTTTGTGATTCAAGGTCGAATGACAATTGGTGATTTAGTGGCCTTTAACGGCTTTCTCTGGATGTTGAACATGCCGATGCGAATGAGTGGCTGGTTGATCAATGATGTGCAACGCTTTACGGCATCGTCCATTAAAATTCGTCAGTTATTAGCAACGAAACCGAAGATTCCCATTGCTCGGGAAAAAGAAGCAGAACCGATCCAAGGCTATGTGACGTTTGATCACGTGTCCTTTCATTTTTCAGATGATCCAGAAACCCCCATTTTATCGGATGTTTCATTTTCAGCAAAACCTGGTGAAACAATTGGTATTTTAGGGGAAACTGGTTCAGGCAAAACCACTTTAGTTAACTTAATCGCTCGGTTCTACGATCCAACAAAAGGCACTGTTTATATTGATGGAAAAGATGCTAAAAGCTATTCTGTTCGTAAATTGCGAGAAAATATCTCCATGGTTATGCAAGATGTCTTTCTTTTTTCCAATACAATAGAAGATAACATTGCTTTTGGTAACACATTGGCTAACTTGGAACAAGTGCAAATGATGGCTGAAATTGCTGATGCCCATAGCTTTATTTCCAGAATGCCCGAAGGTTATGCAACAATTGTTGGTGAACGCGGCGTTGGCCTATCTGGTGGCCAAAAACAGCGGATTTCACTGGCCCGTGCCTTAACCAAAGATCCAGCTATTTTAATTTTAGATGACACAACTTCCGCTGTTGATATGGAAACAGAATCAAAAATTCAAAAAGAACTAGGCCGTTTGACGGAAAAGAAAACGACATTTATTATTGCCCACCGAATTTCTTCTGTGAGAGAGGCCAATTTAATTTTGATGATGGAAAAAGGCCGTGTGGTGGAAAGCGGTACGCATAGCGAATTAGTCGAACAAAAAGGCAAATATTTTGACGTATATCAAAAACAATTAGGTCTGACAAAGGAAGGTGAGTCGCGTGGCTAGAAATACGTTTGATGTGGATGAGACTTTAGAAAAAGAATTTAATTGGTCTCATTATAAACGATTAGGCGCCTATATTAAGCCTTACAAAAAAGCTGTTTTTAAAACATTATTTGTCATCATATTAGCTAATCTGGCAAGTATGTTAGGTCCTTACTTTACTAAAATTGCGATTGACCAAGTAATTCCACAAAAGAATCTCTCGTTACTCTTCATACTAGGGGCTATTTTCCTATTTTCCTTGGTGATTATTGGTTGGTGTATGCGTTATCGAATATATGCCATCACAGAAATTGGACAAGATATTTTAAAAGATATGCGTTTTTCAATTTTTGAGCATCTACAAAAATTACCATTTTCTTATTTTGACAGTCGGCCGCATGGAAAAATTTTAATTCGGGTGGTCAATTACATCAATACGTTAAGTGATTTACTAAGTAACGGATTGATCAATTTAATTTCTGATTTATTTAATGTGATTATCACCTTAATTTTCATGTTATTTATTGATGTGAAATTAACCTTATACAGTTTACTGCTATTGCCTGTGTTGTTCGTGATGGTTCTGTTTATCCAAGGGAAACAACGGAAAGCTTACCAAGAGCTTAGCAATAAACAATCAAACTTAAATGCCTATATTCATGAAAGTATTTCAGGAATTAAAATTACACAATCTTTTGCACGAGAAGATGAAAATTTCCAAATTTTTAACGAGGTAAGCGAAGAATATCGTCAATCCTTTATGAAAGCTGTGCGTGTCCAGTATTTATTATGGCCAGCAGTGCAAAATATATCCGTCATTACGACTTGTTTTATCTATTTCGTAGGAATCCGTCAATTAGGTGTGTCCGTTACTACTGGGACGCTAATTGCTTTTATCGGTTATATCAATAACTTTTGGAATCCGGTCATCAATATTGGTAACTTCTACAATTCTCTGATTACTGCAACTGCCTATTTGGAAAGGATTTTTGAAACGATGGATGTTGTTCCAGAAATTCAAGATGCGCCGCACGCTATTGAGTTGCCGCCAATTAAAGGAACCGTCGACTTTCAGCATGTTTATTTCCGTTATGAAGAAGGAAAAAATATTTTGACCGATGTTAGTTTTCATATTGAGCCAGGACAAACAATCGCCTTGGTTGGGCCAACAGGTGCGGGTAAAACAACAATCATCAATTTGTTAAGTCGTTTTTATGATGTGAATGAAGGGGCCGTTAAAATTGATGGTTATGATGTTCGCGATGTGACACTCCGTTCGTTAAGAAAACAAATGGGGGTAATGCTTCAAGATACGTTTATTTTTTCAGGAACGATTATTGAAAACATTCGGTACGGAAATTTAGCAGCCACAGAGGAAGAAGTCATCCAAGCCGCAAAAATTGTTCGTGCGCACGACTTTATCAAGGATTTAAAAGATGGCTATGAAACAGTTGTGGAAGAGCGGGGTAGTACACTCTCGGCAGGACAACGCCAATTAATTTCATTTGCTCGTGCTTTACTGGCAGATCCCAAAATTTTAATTTTAGACGAAGCAACCTCTAGTATTGATACAAAAACAGAAGAATTGTTACAAGAAGGACTACAACAACTTCTGAAAGGACGGACATCGTTTATTATTGCTCATCGACTTTCTA
This sequence comes from Enterococcus sp. AZ120, assembly GCF_050546165.1. NCBI lineage: Bacteria > Bacillati > Bacillota > Bacilli > Lactobacillales > Enterococcaceae > Enterococcus > Enterococcus sp. AZ120. Next base: position 1,303,473 of record NZ_CP172950.1, read on the forward strand.
CCATCAAAAATAGCGATAAAATTTTCTATATTGATGGTGGTTGTATTGTGGAAGAAGGATCTCATGATCAACTAATGGCAAAACATGCGTTATATCATCATTTATATCAATCGCAATACGACTTATTAAAGAGCTAGATGATAAAACAGAGAAAATTCTTAGTTGAATCTTTCTCTGTTTTTCTGTATCGTAACCTTAACAAAGGAAAAAATGATGAGGTGCCAAATGAAACGGAATTTTGAAGTGGAATTAACAACATTATGTATGATTAGAAATCAGAAAAATGAAATCCTTGTGCAAGAACGACAAAAAAAGGATTGGCCTGGTTGGACGTTCCCTGGCGGACATGTTGAAAAAAACGAGGGCATGGAAACAGCCATGGTTCGCGAACTCCTTGAAGAAACAGGATTAGTGCTGAAGCCACAATTAGTAGGTGTTGCAGAATGGCTGAATGATTGTTCAGGTGCGCGGGAATTAGCCACATTATTCATTGCAGAAACAGCGGATGAACTACCAGAAGAAACGGAACAACCCTTGTTTTGGGTCACTGAAAAAGAATTGCGAGAAGGTCCTTTAGCTGGCAGTTTAGCAGAACTTTTCCCAGTATTTTTTGGCGAAAAGCAATTTTATTTTAAAAATAATACAGCTTAATGATTCAAACCTAAAAGATTAAATCAATCCCATTTATTAAAAGAGAGGAAATCTAAAATTAAACATTGCTATTTATAAGCAATGTTTGCTATTCTTAATAAAAGGGAATTAATTTTTTATATAATGAGGGGGAAAAAGTGTGTTAAAAAGAAAAGTGGGGATTGTCGCAGGCGTTTTCTGTTCAGCTTTGTTACTGACAGGTTGTGGCAAAAGTGCGAAAGATGAGTTCATTCAAGGGATTGGCAATCAAAACGCACAAGAATCTGGGGTTTGGGATTTCTCTATGTCAATTAGTGACATGAAATTTTCACAAGAAGATAGTGCACAAACGAATCCTATGATTGGGATGCTCATCACGCAAATCAAAGACGCATCGCTTTCTGGGAAGATTCAAGTAGATGCCAAAAAAGAAAAAGCATTCAACTTAGAGATGAAATTAAAAGCGATGGGAATGGATGTACCGATTTCATTGGTTGGATCAGTAGATAACGAAGGCAAAGAGCCAAAACTCTATTTAGCAACAGATATGATGGAATATATTGTCGCTGTCGCAGACTCAATGACTGACGGTGCTATCGATAGTTCTCAGTTAGATACAGAAAAACTAAAAGGAAAATACATTGATCTTTTAGCCATGAACGAGGAAAGTACGAAAGAATGGCAAGATACAATCAAAGAGTATCAAGAATCGGAAAAAGAACGAAAACAGTCTGCTAAGGAATACAAAGAGTTTTTAGAAGGATTAGACAAGGATACGTTCGAGAAAAAAGGGGATACCATTACCCATACGTTTACAAAAAAAGAATTACAAAAGTTAATCAAAATTACGACAGAAACATCTGAAAAAGGTAAAGAACAAGATCCTTTCGAAAAAATCAAAGATGTTTCTGCCAAAGTTTCTGTTAATACAAAAGAAAATAAAACAAATATGTTGATTAATGTGAAACCGCAGCAAGACAAGAACGTTGACATGGGACTTGAATCATTATCTAGTAAAATTAGCATTACACAAAAAGCCAAAAAAGCGACGATTTCAATGCCTAAGAAAGAAAATATTTTATCAGAACAAGAAGTTGAAAAAATATTTTCCGATAGCACCTCTATGACAGGTCTATCGACTGAAGACACGACTGTTGCGATCAATCAATAACGCTGAATGACCAATAAAAACGGTCGCTCAAAAAAAGTAACGAAAGACCTAGCATGATTGGGATGCTAGGTCTTTTTTGAATAAAAAAACAGCATTTTAGTTTTCTTTGAATTATTGGTTGTTATTTTTGGTGGTGTAAACAGTTTAAAGTTAATACATTTGTTTTTGATTTAAATTCTACTGCTATTTTTAATCATTCTATTAAATAACAAATGTTTTCGAGTGTTTTTAAGCATTATTTTTGTTATGCAGAGTGGTTTTTTTATACAATGAGTATAATTTTAGATGAAGGAGTGTTTTAGGTGAAAAATCAACATTTAACTACGTCACAAGGAAGTCCAGTTGGCGATAATCAAAATTCGCTAACTGCAGGAGAATTTGGACCTGTCCTAATCCAAGACGTTCATTTATTAGAAAAATTAGCTCATTTTAATCGTGAGCGCGTGCCAGAACGGGTTGTTCATGCCAAAGGTGCTGGTGCTCATGGGATTTTCAAGGTGAGCCAATCAATGGCACAATATACTAAAGCCGATTTTTTATCTGAAGTTGGCAAAGAAACACCTTTATTCGCTCGTTTTTCAACTGTAGCTGGAGAGTTAGGTTCATCAGATACATTGCGTGATCCTCGCGGTTTTGCGCTTAAATTCTATACAGACGAAGGAAATTACGACTTAGTTGGCAATAATACGCCCATTTTTTTCATTCGTGATGCAATTAAGTTTCCAGATTTTATTCATAGCCAAAAAAGAAATCCACGGACGCATTTGAAAAGTCCAGAAGCTGTTTGGGATTTTTGGTCTCATTCACCTGAAAGCCTTCATCAAGTAACAATTTTAATGAGTGATCGTGGCATTCCGTTGTCGTTCCGTCATATGCATGGTTTTGGTAGCCATACATTCAAATGGGTCAATGCTGCTGGAGAAGTATTTTTTGTTAAATATCACTTCAAGACGAATCAAGGAATCAAAAATCTAGAGAGTCAATTAGCAGAAGAAATTGCTGGGAAAAACCCAGATTTCCATATTGAAGATTTGCATAATGCGATTGAAAATCAAGAATTTCCTTCTTGGACATTATCTGTGCAAATTATCCCGTATGCAGATGCGTTAACAATGAAAGAAACTCTTTTTGATGTAACAAAAACGGTTTCTCAAAAAGAGTATCCGCTGATTGAAGTTGGCACGATGACTTTAAATAGAAATCCAGAGAATTATTTTGCAGAGGTTGAACAAGTAACCTTTTCACCAGGGAATTTCGTTCCTGGTATTGAAGCTTCTCCAGATAAATTATTGCAAGGACGTTTGTTCGCTTATGGGGATGCACATCGTCATCGTGTGGGCGCTAATAGTCACCAATTGCCGATCAACCAAGCAAAAGCGCCTGTAAATAACTACCAAAAAGACGGCAATATGCGTTTTAACAATGGCAATAGCGAAATTAATTACGAACCAAATAGTTATACTGAAACACCAAAAGAAGATCCTAAGGCGAAAATTAGTTCCTTTGAAGTTGAGGGAAATGTTGGTAATTATAGCTATAATCAAGATCACTTTACACAAGCAAACGCTTTGTATAATTTGCTGCCAAACGAAGAAAAAGAAAACTTAATTAACAATATAGCGGCATCTTTAGGTCAAGTGAAAAATCAAGAAATCATCGCGCGTCAAATTGATTTGTTCACTAGAGTAAATCCAGAATATGGAGCACGTGTCGCACAAGCAATTAATCAACAAGCATAATTTATATAACGTACGTGACAAAACCAGTCTAGATAAACTAAAGACTGGTTTTGTTTGCTTTTCAATGCTTTTAACTCTACTTTGTATAATGTATATTATGTTAACTAGAATAGAATAAAAAACTTTAGACGATAAATTGCACTTCTCTTTCGACTAATTAATTTACCCAACTAACCTTACAAGTTGTTTGCTAAGCTAGTTGGGTTTACTGTTTATTGAAACGTTGGATTGTTCATTTCTTGATGAATTTCTTTGCTCGCTTCATATAGAAATAATGTTTGTTTTTTACTTGATGCATAATCGACAATGGGTTTTGGATAATTTTCTCCTAAATGTACATGATATTGCGTTTGTAAGGCTTCGTTCATTAGATTTGGTTGATGAATATACTTTTGTGGCACTTGCTTAAGTTCTGGAACATATTTTTTGATGAACTGGCCGTCATTATCAAATTTTTTTGACTGGATAATTGGATTAAAAATCCGAAAATACGGGACAGCGTCCGTTCCTGTCGAGGCAGCCCATTGCCAGCCACCAATATTATTGGCAGCATCATAATCAATCAACATTTTTTGAAAGTATTTTTCACCCCAACGCCAATCGATGTGTAAATTTTTAACTAAAAAAGAGGCAGTAATCATTCTTAAGCGGTTGTGCATCCAACCAGTTTGATTCAGTTGTCGCATTGCGGCATCAATTATAGGGTACCCCGTCTCCCCTTTTTGCCACTTGGCAAACATTTCTGGGTCATTTGTCCATTGAATATAACGAAATTTTTCTTGAATAGCTTCCTCTTTTTGTTGTGGAAACGCACTATAGATCATATTGTAAAAGTCGCGCCAAGCTAATTCTTTTTTGAAGGTTTCTTTACTTAAGCTAGAAGGCACAGATGCAAGCTCTTGCCAAATAGTGCGAATCGAAAGTTCTCCCGTTCTTAAAAAAGTAGACAGATGACTCGTTTGATCCTGATAAGGGAAATCACGCTTATTTTCATAGGATTGAAGTTTTTGATCAATAAAAGTATTTAAGCACCTTCTGGCTGTTTTTTCGCCGACACTATAGTGTGTTAAAGGAATCCTCGCAATCTGTTCACGATAAGCTGCTTCCTCTTCTGGAAAAAGACACGCACTAAAAATTTTTTCAGCTGTATAGGAAACAGGAATCGGGGTTTCTTTAGGCGCCTCTTTCCATTTATTGTAATAGGGCGTAAACACTTGGTACTTACTGCCATCGTTCTTCTTAATTTCTTCAGAGCCATGCAAATAGGCATCTTGAAAAGAGAAAGACTGAATATTATTTTCTTCAAAAAAGCGCATAGCTTGCTGGTCCCGCTTTGCCCCAAAGCCACAAGTATCTTCATTAAAATAAATGGCCTGCCAATCGGGTAATTTGCGTTTCAAACGTGAAAATAAATCTAATGGTTCGCCGACCATGATTTGTAAATGTGCCTCTTGATCGATTCGTTCTTTAAGCGAGGCTAAACTTGCAAAAAAAGCGTTATGATTAGCACTTTCTTGAATAAATTGTTGAGGATTCATTTGGAATAATAAAATCAATTCATCAGCTGCAGAATTTTGTAACGCGTGTGCTAATGCTTTATTATCCTGTAATCGTAAATCACGTCTAAACCACATTACTCTTTTCATTTTTAAATCCTCCTAAATACTTCGTCTTGCTTATCGTAACCGTGACTGCTGATTTTTAAAAGCAACTTGCCTAGACTTTTCAAAAAGCCGATAAAAACTGGGTTTTCAGCTTTTATCGGCTTTTTGATTAAATTAATAGGAAATATTAAAAGCTTTCATATCTTTCTCAATATATTGTAGGACTTCTGTATTGCCAAAAAATTGTGTAAAATAATAGGCTTGACGATAGTCATCGGCTGTGTCTTCCCCGAGCATTTGTTTATTAAAGGCTTTTTCATATAAAAGATAATCTAGCAAATAAATGGAGTGTTTGTCACGACAAATCTGAATCCCTTTTTCGCTTAAAATGACACTTTTTTGGTAGTCTTTCATTTCCGAGTAGAATTTAGCAGAATTATAATAAATTCTACAACGCTCCAAGGAACATTCTAATTTAAATTGTTCCAATTCTTGTAATGATTTTTCGTAATACACTTGCGCTTTTCTCATATCTTTTTCCAGTTCATATAGCGTACCTAGCGCATTCAGGCTTAAAATGTTGTAAATATTGACTTTACGGTCAATTTCCGCGCCCCGGTATAGGTAAAACAAGGCCTCTGCTTTATCTTTTTTTCCTAATAAACAAGTAATTCCCTTATAATATAACAATTTAGTCGTTAGTTCATTATTAGATAAGATAAGACCTTCAGGCACTTCTTGTAATAAATTGTAGGCCTCTAAGTGAAATAACCGTAAAGATAAATCCTCGACTTTGTTTAGTAGATTTTCAATTTTCTTTTCTTCAGAAATCATCATGCATTCTTCTACTTCTAAATCTAATCGGAGGCAAATAGATGAGAAAATATCTAAACTGTCACATAGATTACGGTTTTCAATATTACTAATTGTTGCTTGCGTACAGATGCCGTTAGCCAGCTCTGATTGTGTGATTTTTTTAAGTTTTCTCGCTTGTTTTATTTTGTCTCCTGCTACCTTCACGAACAGACCTCCACTTGTATTATTATGTAAATTCATTAAAAAATGTTATACTTTGATTATCAATTAAAGGAGGTACATGCTATGTTTGATTTACTTGCATTATTGACTGGAACATCAACTTATGGCAACGTTCCCCATGTTTAATTAGTCAATGCGTGCCAAGTATGGTCTTCCATACTTGGCATGTTTCCTTTAAAACTGACTCAATCATACTACAAACGGATAGACAAATACAACCGAAAATCATTGGTTTTTTATTAAGAAAAAGAACAGCAAGAAGTGATAACTACTTCTTGCTGTTCTTTTGTTTAGTTAGGTGTATTTAGATTTAAAATGATTTGTTCCGGCGTAATTTCATTATGATCTGACATCATTGGCTCTACGCTTAAATAACTTGAAGTATTTGTAATGATAACCATGACAGTTGAGTCAAGCCCAGCTTCTTTAATGGCTTTTCGATCGAACGTTCCTAAAAGATCTCCTTTTTTAACACGGTGACCTTGGGTTACTTGTGTCTGAAAGACCTCCTGCCCCAATGTGACAGTATCAATTCCTATATGAATTAATACTTCAGCTCCTGCGTCCGTTTGGATACCATAAGCGTGTCCAGTTTCTGCAACCAAGTTTAATAAACCATCTGCAGGCGCGTAAACCTTGTTCGCTGTTGGCATGATTGCTAAACCTTTGCCCATCATCTCGCTTGAAAATACCGGGTCATTAACAGCAGTAAGATTCATGGCGTAACCATTTACCGGAGAAAAAAGTTGTTCATCTAAGGTGTTATGTTGCATTTCAAAGACTTCGCGTTCTTCCTCTTCGATTACTTTATCTGAAATCAAAACCTCTTGCGGAATTGCAAATAGACTGGTTAATGCATAACATACACCGACAGATAAAAGTGCGACTAATAAATAGATCACTAATTGATGTGCACTATAGATATACATTAAGAAAGAAGGAATAACGGCTAATCCATAAGAATTTGATTGAATATGAAAAATAGCTAAAATTGCTCCGCCTAAACCTGATGTAAATAAAACACATAGCAGCGGTTTTAAGTTCCAACGAATAAGTAATCCAAATAACACAGGTTCACTAACTCCAAATAATTGAGACAACATAGAACCAATGGCTGTCGACTTCACTTTGCTATCTTGCGCTTTTTTCGCAAAAGCTAAACAACTGCCAACGTTGGCAAACCCATACATGGCACATATTGTAATCAATGCATTAAATCCTGTATTTGCTAATAATGATGTTTCTACCATAGTTAGTGTATGATGAATACCAATCAAAACCATTAAAGGATATGAGGCACCAATCACGAAACCACCTAATCCTAAGGGCAACCCAATCAACCATTGGACAACATCTACCATGCCTAACTCAACGGTATGCAAAATTGGGCCAATTCCGAGAATCATGATTAAAAAAGTAATTAACATAGTCATAAAGGGTGTAAAAATTTGATCAAGAATATTCGGCATCTTTTTTCGGAAAAAAAGTTCAGTCTTTGCGCCAATTATACCAGCAGCAATTGCACTTAAAACGGATCCTTGTGCACCGACAACTGGGATAAAACCAAAAGCCATAATAGCTTTCACGCCAGAATCTGGTGTTGCAACTGCATAAGCGTTTGGTAAAATGGGTGATACCATCATTAAACCAATAACAATCCCGATTACAGGCGTCGCATTAAATGCTTTAAAGGTAGACCAAACAATCAAAGCTGGCAAAAAGGCAAAGACGGTATCTGTAATGACAGAGACAATTTGTTGAAAGCTTTCAGGAATATTGGCTACACTTGCTCCGAATAATTGTAAAAAAGTATCGTTAAAAATAACACCTTTTAACCCTAGGAACAATCCTGTTGCTGCAATTACTGGAACAATTGGAATGAATATTTCACTTAAAATGCGCATTGTTTTGCGCATGCCCGTTTCATTATTTTTTAAAATTGCTGTTTGCTCTGCTTTTGACACAACATTGATTCCAAGTTTTTCTATTTCATCATACACTTTAGTCACAATACCAGTTCCTAAAATCACTTGGTATTGACCGCCATTATAAAAGACACCTTTTACTAAATCAATTTTTTCTAGTTGTTTACCATCTACTTGTTCGTGGTCCTTCAAAATAAAACGTAACCGCGTTTGACAATGGGTGACCGATATAATGTTATCCATACCGATTAATTGAATAATGTCTTTGGCTGCCTGCTGATAATTTTCTGCCATGTTATACTCCTCCTAGCTACTCATTTATAGTAATCAATAGTCCTTGATAGCTTTTTAATAATGTTCCCTGCTGAACTAATTGCTCTCGTTCTTCAGACTGTGTATCAAAAATAACTGTGCCATTAACTAAATAATGAGGGATTGGAACCGCCTCACCAAAATTAAAAAAGGCGTAAATCGTTTTTTCATTTAATTTGCGTTTATAAGCAATAACATTATCTGGAAGATTTGATAGTCCCTCAAATGTTCCATAAAGTAAGATGTCTGTATAGGGACTCTTTTGACGAAATGCAATCATCCGCTTATAGAAATGAAAAATACTTTGACTATTTTTTATTTCTGCTTCGGCATTGATTTCTTTATAATTATCCACCATTCCTAACCAAGGCTTGACGCTTGAAAAACCGCCATACATAGAATCATTCCATGGAAAAGGCGTGCGGGCATTGTCTCGACTACGCAAATTGACAAGTGACAAGGCTTCTTTGGGCGTAAATCCTTCTTTTATTGCTCGATAGTATTGATCAATGCTAGAAATATCATCGAATTCATCAATCGAACCCCTTTCAAAATTGGTCATTCCTAATTCTTGTCCTTGGTAAATAAAAGGCGTGCCCCTTAAAAAGAAATACATGGCGCCGAATGTTTTAACCGCATTTGGCTGTTGAGCCTGTTCTTTTAAATATTTCGTTGTCGCTCGAGGTTGATCATGATTTTCAATAAAATTTGCACTCCAACCAGCCTCTTGCATGGCTTCTTGCTGTTTGAAAATTAATGTGCGTAAATCATTCCAAGACCAATCGATTCTATAAAACCATTCGCTTCCTGATTTCACATCCAAATCAGCCCATTTGAAGTCAAAAATCATGTCGAAATACCCTGTTTCTCCAATAAATTCTGATAAATTTGGATAATTGACGCCGGCCGCTTCGGCAACTGTGACAATATCAAAGCCAGCAAAAGCTTTTTCTTTTAATTCGTTCAGAAAGTCACTCATTCCTGGCATGTTTCTACTAGCTTTTGTTACTTTGGCTAATTGATCTGCCCCATCAGCAGGTAAGTTTGTCCAAGTCAAATCTTTCTTAATAAAATTAATCGCATCTACACGAAAACCAGCAATTCCTTTGTTTAACCAAAAACGAATCATTTGATAGATTTCTTTGCGTAGTTCAGGATTTTCCCAATTTAAATCCGGCTGTTTTTTATGAAAGGCATGAAAGTAGTAGGCATCTTCCCCAGGTAATTTTTCCCAAACACTACCACCGAAGTTAGACCGCCAATTTGTAGGTGCTTCTCGTCCTTCTTTTATAATATAAAAGTCTCGAAAACGACTTTGAGGATTTTTTAAAACATCTTGAAACCAAGCATGTTCATCAGATGTATGGTTTACCACCAAATCTAAAATAACTTTTATGTTTCGTTTTTTTGCTTCTTCAATGAGTTCATCGAAGTCTGCCATTGTACCAAAATCGCTAGAAATACCATAATAGTCTGAAATATCATATCCATTGTCAGCCATTGGCGACGGGTACATTGGACTCAGCCAAATCAGCGTAATTCCTAAATTTTCTAAGTAATCCATTTTTTGAATAATGCCTTGTAAATCACCAATTCCGTCATTATTACTATCCGAAAAGCTACGTGGATAAATTTGATAGGCCACTTCTTTTTGCCACCAATTTCTGTTCATTCTGGTTCTCCTCACTCTTAAACTAGTCCTGTTAATTTTTTCTGTAACCGTTTTTACATTTTGTATGATACTCGTTTTTGCGTAATATGTCAAACGTTTATCATAAATAAATGTAAATTATAATATTCTTTTGATTTAAATAGATTCATATATGTTATACGTTTGACTTTTTTATGATTTGTTTATACTATTAGACTAACTACTATTTTCTAATAAAGGAGACATTACTTATGTCAAGCATCATGAACCAATGGACGGATGAATTACGTTATGCGCCTTATTCTTCTTGGACATCTGCTCACCTCGAAAATCTAACTTCTATTATCGCGCAATCTAGTTGGCGTTTTAAGTATCATATTCAACCACAGACAGGACTACTAAATGATCCCAACGGTTTTTCGTATTTCAATAACCAGTGGCATTTATTTTATCAAGCGTTTCCTTTCGGGAGTGTTCACGGACTAAAAAGTTGGGCCCACTTAACTTCCTCCGACTTAATTCACTGGGAGTATGAAGGAATTGCCCTTTCTCCCGACTCTGAATATGATTCTCACGGCGTCTATTCAGGTTCAGCTTTACCAATAGATAACCAACTATGTTTATTTTATACAGGGAATGTTCGTGATCAAGCTTGGCAACGATTTGCATATCAAAATATTGCATGGCTGAATTCTTTAGGTGCGATCACAAAGGAATCAACACCATTCCTACCTATTGACCCCAATTATTCTTCCCATTTTCGTGATCCGATGGTATTTCCTTATCAAGAAGGACTTGTTTTATTAATTGGTGCTAGTGATTTAAATGGACAAGGAAAAATTGTGGTCTATTTTTCTAAAGATCGAAATGTACACAATTTCCATCAACTTGGCGAATTGACGTTCACCGACCAAGAATTAGGCTACATGGTTGAATGCCCCAATTTGGTATTTATTGATGGCCAGCCTGTCTTATTATTTTGCCCACAAGGTCTATCTCCATCCGTAAAAAGTTATCAGAATATCTATCCGAATATGTACACATTGGCCGAAACGTTTGATTTGGAGAATCTTTCTTTAGTTCAGGCTGGGCCTTTTGAAAATTTAGATGAAGGATTTGATGTCTACGCCACTCAAGCCTTTAATGCGCCAGATGGTCGTGCACTTGCGGTCAGTTGGATTGGGTTGCCAGAAATCACTTACCCAAGTGATGTGGAGGGTTGGGCAAATGGCTTAAGTCTGGTTAAAGAACTCACAATTCACAACGGGAAACTATTTCAATATCCAGTTTCTGAAACAGAAATGCTTCGTCAATCCGCCACTACTTTATCAAATGGCTGCCATTTTTTATCTACTGCTTCTTTTGAATTAGAAGTGGATATTCCCAAAAATGAGATTGCTTTTATTCGGCTTTTAGCGAACGAAACAGGTTCAAAAGGACTTTTAATTACAATTGATACGATTCATGGTAAAATAACCCTTGATCGAACATTTGCTGGCCAACCTTTTGCTGAAAAGTATGGCACAATTCGTGAAACTAAAATTAGGAAAAATAAGTCAGTTCAGTTAACTATTTTTGTTGATTGCTCTGTTGCAGAAATCTATGTAAATAAAGGTGAAAAAACGATGACTGGTCGCTTCTTTCCAGATAAAGCGCAACGGTATCTTCATCTATCCAAGACGGCAAAAGCTTGTTTTTATGAGCTGGAAAATACGAATAATTAGGAATGATGGTGAATTTTGATGGTGGTTAAATTAACGGATGTAGCAAAGCTTGCTGGGGTGAGCCCGACAACGGTGAGCCGCGTGATTAATAATTATGGTTATCTTAGTCAAAAAACAATTGATAAAGTTCATCAAGCGATGGAAGAATTAAATTATCAACCTAATGGATTAGCCAGAAGCCTCCAAGGAAAAAGTACGCAGCTGATTGGTTTAGTCTTCCCTTCTGTTAGTCATCCATTTTTTGGTGAATTAATTGAAACACTGGAAAGAAAGCTCTTTGTTCAAGGATATAAAGTGATTTTATGTGATAGTGAAAAAGATCCAGAAAAAGAGCGCGCCTATTTACGAATGCTCGCTGCAAATAAAGTGGACGGTGTAATCACTGGTAGCCATAACTTAGCTATTAACGAATATGAAAATGTTTCACTACCTATTGTTTCCTTTGACCGTTTCTTGGCACCTGGCATTCCAATTGTCTCTTCGCAAAACTTTCAAGGTGGCCAAAAAGCCACTGAAGCCTTATTTGCAAGTGGTGCACAAAAGATTGCAATTATTACTGGTGCTAATAACACAGGCGCACCTAGCGATTATCGATTGGCTGGTTATAAACAAACGATGGAAAAATATGGCGCAGAAAAAACGATTCTACAAATTGATAATGGAACCTCTACAACATTAAAAAATCTAGAAATCGAACGTTTGCTTCAAAATAAAACTGTAGACGGCATCTTTTGTACCGATGATTTGACAGCAATTACAGTTATGAATATTGCTCAAAAATTGAAGATAGCCATTCCTGAAGAATTAAAAGTAATTGGTTATGATGGGACAAAATTAATCAAAAGAATTGCTCCACAACTATCAACCATTGTGCAGCCAATCGACGAGATGTGTGACGTTATGATTGACTTACTGCTTCGTAGAATGAAGGATCCTGATGTTGCACTCGAGGAAAATTATCCTATTCCGATTCAGCTATCATTGTCTGAATCCTGTTAAAAAAGACACCTGAAAAGGTGTCTTTTTTTATTCTTAATTCCTCATTTGCCTATTTTCCCTTAATTCCAAAGTACAGAGATTAAATAATACAACAACATGATCCCTACAAATACACCGAGCATTAGTAAAACATACCACCAATTTTTGGCGCTATAGGTTTCATTTTTATCTTTTTCGGTTCGTTTCCCGGCAGCCCATTTCCATAAATCGTAATTATTCATCTCTCTCACCACCTTTAATGGGTTTATTAACTTAAATCTAACACGGAATGACAGAACTTGAAAACAAAAGGATCACCCGCGTATGCAATGGATGATCCTTTTTGGGCACTATTCTTCTGGTAACCCATTATTTTTAATTACTGATTGGTACCAATAAAAACTATCTTTTTTAATGCGTCGTAAATCTTTTAACTCATGGTCTTCACGATTGACGTAAATAAAACCGTAGCGTTTTTTGAATCCTTGATGAGAACTTAAAATATCCATGACCGACCAAGGGCAATAGCCAAACAACTCAACACCGTCAGAAATAGCCGCATGACAAGCAGCAATATGATCATGCAAATACGCAATTCGATAGTCATCATGAACTTTTCCGTCCTCTGTTAGGTGATCGGGTGTGCCTAAACCGTTTTCTGTAATGATTAATGGCAAACGGTATTGACGATAATAATCATTTAAAACTAAACGTAGACCAGTTGGATCAATTTGGGCACCATACTTAGAGGTTTTTAAATGTTGATTTTTTTCGATTTTAAAATAACCGTATAGATCAAAATCAATGTCCTTTTCTTTCGTACCCAATGGGTGTTGCTCATCTGTCGGTAAATAGCTAGCGACTAACGTCCGATAATAATTAAGAGCGATAAAATCTGGTTTAGCGGCTTTCAAAATTGCTTGATCTTCTGGCTGTGTTTCGGGATAAATGCCGCATTTGGTCAAATACTCTTGATAGTAACCTGGGTATTCGCCAAAACAATACATTTCTAGAGCGTAATTCGTTTTAAAGTTATCATTCATACGAGCCGCCCAAACATCTTCAGGCTTATTAGAACTAGGATAAGTCATCGTTGAGGAAACAGAGGGACCGACTTTTCCCCCAGCGACCAATTGGTGACAATCATTCGTCGCTAACGCATGGGCAACAAACATATGGTAATCCATTTGTGCACGAATTTTTTCATTATTTTCTGGTGCAACATCGTACATATTCATTCGTTCATCGACACGAATCATTAAGTTTTGTTCGTTTGTAACTTGCCAATTTTTGACTCGATCACCAAACGCTTGATAACAAACTTGCGCATAGCGTTGAAATGCAGAAACGCAGCGACGATCAACCCAACCATTGTATTTTTCCACCAATGCAAAAGGTAAATCAAAATGATAAAGTGTGACAAACGGCAAAATATCGTTTTCTAAAAGTGTATCAATGACAGCATTATAAAAATCGATGCCGGCTTGATTGATTTCGCCATCACCTGTTGGAATGATTCGTGCCCATGAAAGAGAAAAACGATAGGTTTTTAAGCCTAATTCTTTCATTAACGCAATGTCCTCTTTGAAACGATGGTAAAAATCGCTGGCGACTTTCGTATCTGCTTGTACAGCTGACTTTTTAAAAGAATTGTAATCAGCGACTGTTAGGCCTTTGCCGTCCTCATTCCAAGCGCCCTCAATTTGAAAAGCGGATGAAGAAGCGCCCCATAAAAAATCGTTCTTAAATTGTTTAACCATTAGTTTTGCTCCTTTACTTGCATGAAAAATAAATTTGTTTGTGGTGTAATCTCTGTTTGTTTGGTTGTCTCAATTACAGCCATTTCCGCAGTATTTGTTACGATGACTAAGACGGTTGGATCATAACCAGCAGCTTGGATGATTTGTTTATCAAAAGAGAGCAGTTTTTGTCCTAGTCTGACCCTTTCTCCTACTTTTACGAACGTTTCAAATCCCCGCCCTTTTAATTCGACTGTATTGATTCCAATGTGAAGGAGGATTTCAGCACCATTGTCTAACTTTAAGCCAATTGCATGATGAGTTGGATATAAAGCCGTCACTTGCCCATTTCCTGGTGAAACAATTTGTTCCTCTGTCGGATAAATAGCTAGCGTTTTTCCCATTTGTTGAGAAGCAAAGACTTCATCGTTGATTTGGTCTAAAGATACGAGTTGTCCTTGAACAGGTGCTTGAATCCGTTGTTTTTCTTTGACTGTCCCTGCCTCTGTCTTTAAGCCGGGTTCTTGACGTGACTCGTCAAGCGGTAAATCATTAAAGCCTAGAAAAATCGTTAATAGAAATGCACCAAAAAAAGCAATGCCACAACCTAATAAATAACAAATAAAGGCTTTGGTTCCTGCTTCTGCGTAAACTGGGATGGTCAAGAGTCCTTGGTTAGCGAAGGCTGTCCCGTAGGAACCGCCCCAGCCCATTAAGGCCCCGCCTGCTGCTCCGCTAGCCACCGCATAAATCATCGGTTTTTTTAGCCGCAAGTTTGCACCATAAATGGCTGGTTCTGTGATACCAAATAATGCAGTCACTGTTGCAGAGGCAGCAACAGCTTTCAAGTCTTTATTTTTTGTGCGGACAAACACGCCAAATGCGGCGCCCGCTTGAGAAAAGTTCGCTGCACCAGCAAACGCTAGCAAATTTTGCCGTCCTGTTCGAGCGACATCATTAATCCCAATTGGCACAAGCCCACGGTGAGCCCCAAAAATGACTAAGACACACCAAATTCCGCCGATAAAACCGCCTAACAAGATGGGACTAAAATTCATTATATAATAATACAACCAATTCACGCCGTCGCCTAAATAAATCCCTATCGGTCCAAATAATAATAAAGTGGCTGGAATCATTAAAAGTAATGACAGCGTAGGAACCATAATAATTTTTAGAACTTCTGGAATGACTTTTTCCAAAAAGCGTTGCACATAAGCTAACATAAAAATTGCAAGAATAATAGGAATTACTGTGGAAACATAATTGGCTTTGGTCACATGTAATCCAAACAAGGTAACCGCTGATTCTTCAGTCATTAATGAAACGATGGTTGGATAACATAAGGTGGCACCAATTACCATGGCGATATATTCGTTTGTTTTGAAAACCTTAGCAGCTGAATAACCTAAAATAACTGGCATAAAATAAAAAAGTGCATCGGAAGCGGCGCTTAAAATAATATACGTATTCAAAGGTTTTAAATCGACCTGGTAAAAATTGTTTGCGACCATCACAGCAATAGCTAGAATTCCTTTTAACATGCCAGAAGCGGCAATTGCTGGTACGACAGGTGTGAAAATCGCGGCAACAGTATTTAAAATTCGATTACCTAATGAATTTTTTTCTTTTGTAGATGTTTTGGTCGTAAGTTGCTGAGCCAACAAAGGTTCTAGAGCATTATAAACATGCGCGACTTTATTGCCTAAAACCACTTGATACTGCCCGCCACTTTCAACAACAGAAATGACACCTTCTGTTTGTAGTAAGGCTTCTTTGTTCGCTTGTTTCGTATCTTTCAATACGAAACGCAATCGTGTATAACAATGTGTGACATCCACGATATTGTCTTTGCCACCTACGTCTTTCAAAATTTCTTTTGCTATTGCTTGGTAGTCCATGGTGACCACTCCTTATCTATAAAATAACAGCTCAATAAAAAAGACCAAATCACACATGCACGTTTCAGCAAACACACTCAATATTTGCTCGTCGTGAATGTCCCTTTGATCTGATCTACGTAATAACTATGTTTCTCACGATAGAATAGCTGATTGAATTTATTTTTAATTTACCATTATTTAGAGGGATTATCAATGAATTAGGTAGACCACTTCAGTGTTTTGTTACTAAAATCAGCAGTGAAAATAGTAGTTTACTACATTCACTGCTGATTTATTGATTACAAGACTGGTGACAACAAGCGTGAAAAGTTTTGCTTGAAGCGTAGCCAGTACCCTTGTTTTTTAATTATCTCGTCGGTTAGTAAGACACTTTTTTCTATATCTTCTTCAAAGACTTGCGCTAACATCCACGCAATGTCGGGATTGTAAATAAACGTACTTACCTCAAAATTCAATGAATAACTGCGAATATCTTGGTTTGTTGTCCCAACCATAGCTAATTCATCATCAATTACCATTGTTTTTGCATGAATAAACCCACTATCATAAATATAAATTTTAATGCCGCGTTTGTGTAAGTAATTCGCGTAATATTGTGTTGCGCGGTAAATAAAGGGATGGTCAGGCATGCAAGGAATCATAATTCGCACGTCGACACCTGAACGAACCGCCACTAACAACGCATTAATCATACTATCGTCAGGGATTAAATACGGTGTTTGAATCCAGACACTCTTTTCTGCAGAAAAAATCATCCGAACAAACCCGCTTTTCAAAATTTCTTCTTCTGAATCAGGACCATCTGAAACAACTTGTAAGGACAAATGCTCCACTTCATGATCTTCTGGTAATTTAAAATATTTTTCATGATACGTCATACGTTCTTCAGGATATTTGACTGAAGCATTCCAATCCATGATAAATATCTCTTGCAATGAAAATACGGCCGTCCCGACCAAACGAATATGGGTATCTCGCCAGTAACCAAATTTTTCGGTGACATTCAAATATTGATCCCCGACATTGAACCCGCCGGTCCAGCCAATTTTCCCATCAATGACAACAATTTTCCGATGCAAGTGATAATTTAGACGTGTTTTACGAATCATATCGCGAGAAGTAATAAAGGGAGCTACTTTTCCTCCAGCGTCAACGTAACGAGCAAAAAACTTTTTATTTGCGCCGGGTGAACCCCAAGGATCGTAAATTAAGTAAACTTCCACGCCTTCATGCAACTTTTCGATTAATACATCTAAAAATTGATTGCCAATTGTGTCATTAAAAAACGCATAATACTCCACATGAACAGTTTCTTTCGCTGCACGAATATCTTCAAATAATGCTTGGAATTTTTCTTGGCCATCTGTAAATAATTGCAAACTATTTCTTTTGGCCAACGGTGATGCGTCCATATTCCGGAAATAACGATTTAAAACTTTCGCATCATAAAGTAAATCATAACGTTTATCGCGCCCTGCTTTTTTGTTATCAACGTCCACTTTTTCTTTAATTCGTTGAACCATTTGTTTTTCATCATCAGACAATTTAAAAACTTCTTGTCCATCGATACCTCGCCCACAGAATAAGTAAATAATAAAGCCGATACCAGGCAAGAAAATCAACGTCATCATCCATGCTAAAACGCTGGAAATACTACGAGGTTTTCTAAAAACAGTAATTAAGGCAGCAATAACGTTAATTACTAATAAAAATAACAAAATCCAAACAAAAATTTTCATCGCTTACCTCCTTCTTACTTCATACTAAGATTATATCAAATAACAGTTAAATTAGGCGAATAATATGAGCGAGTATTCAAAAAAGAATTCATTTCTATAAGTGTTTCGCCTTTGATTCTCAGTTTTTCTGTACTATAATGAGGGCTGGATGTAAAGATTTTGAAAAGAGGTACTTATTTTATGGTCGTTGATTTGAAAATGTTAGCTATGATTTTTATCATTAATTTTGCGTATATTACCTTAAATACTATTCGTTTTATGTTAACGATGAAAGGTTATCGGGTTATTGCACCGCTGGTTAGTATGGCTGAAATAACAATTTATGTCTTAGGGCTGAGTATGGTTCTGAATCGGTTAGACAATCCTTTAAATTTACTTGTTTATGCGCTTGGTTACGCTGTTGGCATTAGTGTAGGAATTAAAATCGAAGACTATTTGGCCTTGGGTTATATTATGGTATCGGTTATCCTCCCTTCTACTACTGAACAATTTCATTTACCAGAAACACTTCGTGAACACGGCTATGGTGTTACGCAAAGTGTCGCCTACGGACGTGAAGGAGAACGAATGGTTTTAGAAATTCTTTCCCCAAGAAAAAACGAACGTACATTGTACAAATTAATCAATCAATTAGAGCCGAGAGCATTTATCATTTCCTATGAGCCTAAGTTCATTTCCGGTGGCTTTTGGACGAAAAAAGTTCGCAAAAGAAATGACGCCATTTCTCACTAAGAAGCGGCGTCATTTCTTGTTATTGATTTTTAGTTTACATAATAAAATTATCGTAACTTTAATTTATTCTAAGATAACTTAGAGAGTTCGTACCTAGTTGCTCAATCAATTGTTGCATAAAAACTAAGCGTTCGATGGCCGATCGGTTAGCAATTTTTTCATAATAAAATGCTAGAATATCCGACTGTGCTTCTAAAGGCTCAGCTTGTTCCGTTGCTACTGGTAAAAGGAGTTTTAAGTGGTCCTGGTCAATCGTAATCACTTGGGTCAAGTGCAAACTTTCTTGAAAAATATTAGGCACAGTACTGACTTTGCGGCCTCGCAGAGCTTGTTTAATGACTCTTCTCGCTTGCGAAAGATAGTATTCAGGATTTACGTCCCCTAGCAAGTCATATAAAGCGCTGAAGGCTTCTGGCAAGGCTTCCTCTTTGCCCAAATAATCAAAATAACGAGGCATTGTTGGAACCTCTGTCTTTTCTTTTTCAAGCGTAATTATAGATAGTTGTGCCGAGGCCAATCTTTGTTTTTGATAAAATGAGGGGTCACCGCTCACGCCAAAAAAATAGTCTTCCTCTTCTGGAAACACTTGTGGCCAAAAAGATTCAGCTAGCCAAAATAATTGCTCTGTTACAGTTCCTTTAAATTTAGGAAGTTCGTCTTCAGCCAAGGGCAAACTCGCAACTTCAGCTGCCGTATAAATAGGAAAATTCAAACGATATTGACGATTTTCCCGAATGATTAACTGACAATCAATCATTTCTGATAAAAATTGTTCTAACTTGGCTTCTGTTGCAAAGGCCGCTTTTAATTGTCTTAAAATGATTCTTTCTTCCCGATGTTCATACATAAAAGTAACAAGAGGGAAAAAAAGTGATTGGTTGAGCAAATGATTGTATTGTTTCGTTTGTTGCGGAGAATGATAGTAAATTGCTAAATCATTCATGTTAACGCCCCTTTACTATTGAAGCGCCTAAGCAACAAGGAATTTATCGCGTTGCTTAGGCGCTTACGGTTTTAGTTAAAGACTTCTGTTAATTGTGGTACTACTTGTTTTTTACGAGAAACAACGCCGGGTAAGAACGCACGATTGTTAACTAATGTTACATTGAACGCTGCTTCAATTTTGGCTTGTTCCGCACCAATCGCTAATAATTCAGAATCACTGTCTAGGATATTCGTAATAATTAAGACAAACAAGTCATAATTATTGGCTGCATTTTCTGCGGCCATAGCTGCTTCTAATTCAGCTTGACGATCTAAAACTTCTGCTAAGTCGACGGTATTTACTTGGGCAACGCGAACTGTTTTGCCGTTCATTGGGAAGCTCTTAGCATCTAAATCTAAAAGAACTTCAGCTGATTTATCGCTTAAATTTGTTCCTGCTTTTAATAAGTCAAGACCATAGCCTTCTAAATTAATTTCAGCAATATCAGCTAGGGCGTGCGCTGCATCGATGTCTTCTTGTGTGCAAGTTGGTGATTTAAATAATAATGTATCAGAAATAATCGCTGAGACCATCATACCAGCAATTTGAGCTGGAATTGTCACGTTATTTTCTTTAAACATTTTATAGATGATTGTACTGGTACACCCTACTGGTTCTGCACGATAATACAATGGATCTGCTGTTTCGAAGTTGGCAATCCGGTGATGATCCACTACTGCTAAAATGTTTACTTCAGCGATATCTGAAATGCTTTGTTGGAATTCGTTATGATCCACTAACATGACTTGGTTTGTTTCGCTAGCTGCTTCAGTGACAACACGTGGTGCTTCAATATTGAAGTAATCTAAGGCATATTGTGTTTCTTCACTTGGTGTTCCTAAAGCGACAGCTTCTGTCTCTTTTCCTAATTCTTTTTGTAAGTAAGCAAAACTAATTGCTGCTCCGATAGCATCTGTATCAGGATTTTGGTGTCCAAAAACTAAAATTTTTGACATAATACACACTCCTTGGTTTTGATTCACTCTTAATGATAACAAAAAATAGAAAAGAAACAACAAAAAAATTGTCTTCTTTTCTATTTTTTCGTTTGTTAACGTGCTAGATAACCTTGATAGTCCTCGACATGTAGTAGTTTTTTCGCATTTTCAACACGATCATTTTTAGGAGGCTCAATTCCTTCTAATGGATAAGGAATACCTAGTTCTTCCCATTTGTACTTGCCCATCGTATGGTAAGGAAGCACTTCAACTTTATCTACATTGTTTAATGTTCTTATGAAGGCATCCAGACGGATTAAATATTCGTCGTAATCACTACGTTGAGGCACCAATACGTGGCGAATCCAAACAGGTTTGTCAATTTCAGATAAATAGGTAGCCATTTCCAAAATATTATCATTTGATTGCGTTGTTAACAGTTTATGCTGCTCGTTATCAATATGTTTGATGTCGAATAAGAGTAAATCTGTATACTTCATCAATTCATCAAATTGACTAATGAAGGGTTCTTCCCGAGTAAAAGGCTTGCCACACGTATCTAAGGTTGTATGAATGCCTTGTGCTTTGGCTTTTTTAAATAAATCGATTAAAAAGTCCATTTGCAATAGCGGCTCACCACCACTGACAGTGATACCACCCTTTTCGCCCCAATAAGAGCGAAAACGTAATGCTTCCTCTAATACTTCGTCAGTCGTCACCACACGACCACCGGAACCAATTTTCCAAGTATCTGGATTATGACAGAATTGACATCTCATGCGACACCCTTGTGTAAATACGATAAAACGGACACCTGGGCCATCAACGGTACCAAAATTTTCTGTTGAATGAATTCTACCTGTAACTGGTGTTGTCATAATGATCCCTCTTCTTTCAAACGAAAAGGATGACACGTTAAATGTCACCCTTTCAGTTAAATAATGTAAATGTTTTTTATAGTCTGTCGTGTGAAGTTCTTGAAATAACGTCTGCTTGTTGTTCAGGAGTTAAGTCACGGAATTTCACGGCATATCCAGATACACGGATAGTTAAGTTTGGATATTTTTCTGGATGTGCTTGTGCATCTAATAATAATTCGTTTGTAAATACGTTTACGTTTAAGTGGTAACCACCTTTATCGAAGTAGCCATCTAATACGTTACGTAAGTTGTTAATTCTTGTGTCGTCGTCTTTACCTAAACCATTAGGGTTGATGGTTTGTGTATTAGAAATACCATCTAAAGCGATTGTATATTCTAAACGAGCTGTTGAGTTTAATGAAGCTAATAAGCCATTTTTCTCACCTAAGAATTTACCGTCTTGATAACTTGGGTTCGCACCTGGTGCAAGAGGTTTGCCAGCACGACGTCCGTCAGGCGTGTTCCCTGTTGCTTTACCATAAACAACGTTTGAAGTGATTGTTAATAATGAAGTCGTTGGTTTAGAGTTACGGTATGTGTGTTGACGTTTAATTTGTGTCATAAAGTAATCTAAAATCCAGTTAGCCATTGCATCGGCTTCTTCGTTATCGTTTCCGTATGTTGGGAATTCTTTTGTTGGTACATAATCAATTGCCATACCATCTTCGTCACGGATTACTTCTACTTCACCGTGTTTAATTGCCATGATACTATCAGTCGCATGAGAGATTCCGGCAATACCAGTTGCGAATGTCCGTTGTAAATCAGTATCCATTAAAGCTAATTGTGGTGCTTCATATGCATATTTATCATGCATGTAATGAATAATGTTTAATGTGTTAACGTACAATTCAGCTAACCAGTCTAAGATGTCTTTATAGCGTTCCATGAATTCATGGTAATCTAATTTGTCACCAGTCATTGGACGATATTTTGGTGCTACTTGCATTTTAGTTTTTTCGTCGACCCCGCCGTTAATTGCATAAAGAACAGCTTTCGCTAAGTTCGCACGAGCGCCGAAGAATTGCATATCTTTACCCATAACTGTTGCAGAAACACAACATGCGATTGCACAGTCGTCAGAGCCCCAGTTTTCACGTAATAAGTCATCGTTTTCAAATTGGATAGATGAGCTTTCTTTCGCGATTTTAGCTGCATATGTTCTGAAACCTTCTGGTAAGTGAGAAGAATACAATACAGTTAAGTTAGGTTCTGGAGATGGTCCCATGTTTGTTAAGGTGTGTAAGATACGGAAGTCATTTTTGGTAACTAATGAACGACCGTCAATACCCATACCAGCAATAGATAATGTTGCCCAAATTGGATAACCAGAGAATAATTGGTTGTATTCTGGTGTACGTGCAAATTTAACCATACGTAATTTCATGATTAAATGGTCAATCATTTCTTGTGCTTCAAATTCAGTGATTAAACCTGCTTCTAAGTCACGTTGGATATAGATATCTAAGAATGCTGAGATACGACCAATTGACATTGCCGCACCATTTTGAGATTTAATGGCACCTAGGTAACCAAAGTATAACCATTGGATTGCTTCTTGCGCATTTGCAGCAGGACGAGAAATATCGAAACCATAAGAAGCAGCCATTTGTTTTAAGTCATTTAACGCACGGTATTGTTCAGAAATTTCTTCACGTAAGCGAATAACATCGTCTGTCATTTCTTTGTTACCAGTGTTATCATGATCTTTTTTCTTTTGTTCCATTAAGTAGTCGATACCATATAATGCGATACGACGATAGTCACCGATAATACGGCCACGGCCATAAGCATCTGGAAGACCAGTAATGATTTTGTTTTTACGTGCTAAACGCATTTCAGCTGTGTAGGCATCAAAAACACCTTGGTTATGTGTTTTTCTGTATTCTGTGAAGATTTTTGTCATTTCTTCGTCAGTTTCATAACCATTTGAAACTAAGGCATTGTTCGCCATTTTAATACCACCGAATGGCATAAATGCTTGTTTTAATGGTACATCTGTTTGTAAACCGACAATTTTTTCTTCTTCTTTGATTAAGTAACCAGGTTCATGTGACGTAATAGTTGCTGGGATATCGCTATCCATGTCATAAACGCCATTTTTTTCATGTTGGATTTCAAATAATTCTTGTAGTTTTGTCCATAATTTGTCAGTGCTCGGAGCGATTGGTTCTAAGAAACTGTCGTCGCCTTTGTACTCTGTGTAGTTGTTTTGAATAAAATCACGAGTGTCAACGCTTGTTCTCCATTTGTCGCCTTTAAAGCCTTCCCATTGTTTCATGAAGTGTTTGCCTCCTTAGTTAACTGCTACTTGATTGTATGTAACAGCTTTATGTGATTAGTATAACACATAACCTTTTAGATGCAAGCGTTTTTTTATTATTTATTGCACTTTCTTAATAAATAAATGGGGATCAAAGATTCTGAATGCTGATATATAAACATTTATACTTGTGAAAATAAGAACGATTTATAGTTGTTATCACTTGTGAAAAATGTACTTCTGTATTAAAAACAGCAGCTATCTGTATTAATACAGATAGCTGCTGTGGAGATATTTATAACACAGTTCAGTTTGTTTGTTCTTCTTCAATCACTGCAGAATGCATCTCGTGGACTTCCATTACTTGGCCATCTTTTTGTTCATCGATGACAAAGGAACCGTTGGATGTTCGTTCACTGATTGGATAGTTTTTCGACTGAATAACTTCTTGTGTGCCTTTTTGCGTAGTAACTAATAAATCTAAATCGGTACTTTCAGACATAAAGACAACACGATGTGGATTTTTCTTCAATTCCCGTAAGACCATTAATCCACGTTTTGCTCGTCCTAATTGTGTTAATTCTTGGGCTAACATGCGTTTAACACCGCCACGTTGGGTAACGATGACAATCGGTGTATCCCCTTCAGAATGAACCAGTAAACCATTAACGACATAATCGTCTTCTTTGAGGTTCATTGATTTAACTCCAGCCGCTTTACTACCCACAACAGGTACTTCATATAATGGATAACGTAAGCCAAAACCGCGATTGCTAACGAGGAAAACATCCAATAAGTCTTGATCATTTGTTAAATAAACATTGGTAATTTCATCTTGGTCTGATTTTAATTTCATACAAGATGTCGGGCGGCTCTTATAAGTGCGCCAAGGCTCAAAATCAGCCATTTTGGTTTGTTTAATCATGCCAGCTTTTGTAATGAAAACAAAGGTTTTTGTCGGACTTAACTCTTTATAAGGATATACAGCAATAATCGATTCATCGATAGCAAGATTTAAAATGGTTTGAGAAATATGTTCGCCAATTTCTTTCCAGCGTAAATCTGGCAACTCATGGACGGGGCGATAGATCATATTCCCTTTATTTGTTACTAGTAAAAGATGATCTAATGTATTGACTTCGCCAGCATATAGTAAAAAGTCGCCTTCTTTCATGCCGATTTCTTCTGGTTTTGATGCTGTATAAGAACGAATACTACTCCGCTTGATATAGCCTTCGTGCGTCACGGTTACGACCACGTCTTCCTGCGCAACTAACACGGCTGTTTCAATCTTGATTTCTTGGATTTCCTCTTCAATTTGAGTTAAGCGCGGATTGCCATATTGCTTTTTAACTTCGCGAAGTTCTTTTTTCATGACTGAGAATAGTTCTTTTTCATTGTTTAAAATGTTCAATAACTCAGCAATTTGTTGTTCTAAAGTTTTCGCTTCTTCTTGTAAATCAGTAATATCCGTATTGGTTAAACGGTATAGCTGTAAAGTAACGATTGCTTCAGCTTGTTCTTCAGTAAACGCATAGTCGGATACTAAGTTCTTCTTCGCATCTTTTTTATCTTTACTGCCACGGATTGTTGCAATCACTTTATCTAAGATAGACAATGCTTTAATTAAACCAGCAACAATATGCTCACGTTTGCGAGCTTTGTCCAACTCAAATTGACAACGGTTAATGATAACTGATTTGCGATGCGTAATGTAACTTTCTAAAATCCGTTTTAGTCCCACTTGTTGCGGGGTCATGTTATCAATCGCAACCATATTAAAATTATAGTTAATCTGTAATTCAGTATTTTTAAATAGATAATTTAAAATACCTTCTGCATTGACATCTTTTTTTAGTTCAACAACAATTTGCAAGCCAGTTCTGTCACTTTCGTCACGAACTTCGGCAATGCCGTCTACTTTTTTATTTAAACGGATTTCATCCATCTTCTTCACTAGCGTTGCTTTATTGACTTCATAAGGAATTTCAGAAATGACAATTTGTTGTTTGCCGCCTTTTAAGGGCTCAATCTTTGTCTTCGCACGTAAAATTACTTTACCACGGCCGGTTTCGTAGGCTTTTTTAATTTCTGCTTTTCCTTGTAGGATCCCACCTGTTGGGAAATCTGGTCCTGGAATGTATTCCATTAATTTCTCTAAACTTGCATTAGGATGATCAATTAAATACACAGTTCCATCAATGATTTCCGCTAAATTATGCGTAGGAATTTCTGTTGCATAGCCTGCTGAAATCCCCGTTGAGCCGTTTACCAATAAATTAGGATATTTGGCTGGTAAAACAGTGGGTTCTTTTTCTGTATCGTCAAAATTCCAGACGAAATCGACGGTATTTTTGTCGATATCTTTTAACAACTCACCACTTAACTGTGATAAACGAGCTTCTGTATAACGCATCGCCGCTGGTGGGTCGCCATCCATACTTCCGTTGTTTCCGTGCATTTCAATTAGTACTTCCCGTAATTTCCAGTCTTGACTTAGACGGACCATCGCTTCATAAATACTACTGTCGCCATGGGGATGATAATTCCCCATAATGTTTCCGACAGATTTTGCTGATTTACGAAAGCCTTTATCAAAGGTATTGCCGTCTTTATTCATTGAAAAGAGAATGCGGCGTTGTACTGGTTTTAGCCCATCTCGAATATCTGGTAGGGCCCGTTCTTGAATGATGTATTTGGAATATCTTCCAAAACGATCGCCCATTACTTCTTCAAGGGTTAATTCTTGAACTTCTTGGCGTTTTTCCAAAATTGTCACTCCCTACTCTATGTCAAACAAACTGATTTCAGTGTCATCGGTTTGTTCTGCTTCTTTTGTTTTTTCCGCATCTAAAAGACTTTCTCCTGTTGGTGCAGAAGTGTCTTCTTCTGAACGATCTAAAATACTGCCATCTTCTTCCAATGTAAATTGAACATGTTGTTCAATCCATTTTCGACGAGGTTCGACTTTGTCGCCCATTAATGTGGTCACACGGCGTTCTGCTTGAGCTGCATCATCAATCCGAACACGAATTAAGGTTCTAGTTTCAGGATCCATCGTTGTTTCCCAAAGTTGTTCTGCATTCATTTCCCCCAGACCTTTATAGCGTTGGAGCATATAGCCTTTACCAACTTTATCAATCACTTCTGCCAATTCACCATCGGTCCAAGCATACTCAATGACTGATTTTTTTCCAGTTCCTTTAGAGACTTTATAAAGAGGTGGTAAGGCAATGTAGACTTTGCCGGCTTCAATTAATGGTTTCATGTAACGATAGAAGAACGTTAATAGCAACACTTGAATATGGGCACCATCGGTATCCGCATCGGTCATGATGATGATTTTATCATAATTACAATCTTCAATTGAAAATTCAGGACCGACGCCTGCGCCAATTGTATAGATCATAGTATTGATTTCTTCGTTTTTCAAGATGTCTTGCATTTTCGCTTTTTCCGTATTAATGACTTTTCCTCGTAGCGGTAAAATGGCTTGAAACTTCCGGTCGCGTCCTTGTTTTGCTGAGCCACCGGCCGAGTCTCCTTCGACAAGATATAGTTCATTTTTCTTAGGATTTCTAGATTGAGCCGGTGTTAATTTTCCAGAAAGTAACGATTCACCTTTTTTCCGTTTTTTACCGTTCCGGCTTTCTTCACGAGCTTTGCGAGCCGCTTCACGGGCTTCACGGGCTTTAATCGCTTTCCGAATTAATGATTGACTCATTTCACTGTTTTCTTGTAAATAGAAGCCCATTTGTTCGCCTACGACGTTATCGACAACGGTTCTTGCTAAAGGTGTACCTAATTTTCCTTTGGTTTGGCCCTCAAACTGTAGTAAGTTTTCTGGTACTCGAATAGAAAGGACGGCTGCTAAGCCTTCACGGAAGTCGCTACCTTCTAAATTTTTATCTTTTTCTTTTAATAGTCCTACTTTACGTGCATATTCATTGTACGCCTTTGTCATTGACGTTTTCATACCGACTTCGTGGGTACCGCCATCTTTTGTGCGGACATTGTTAACGAAAGATAAAACATTTTCAGAATAGCCATCGTTGTATTGATAGGCTAATTCAACTTCAATACCTTCTTTGGCTCCTGAAAAATAAACAACGGGTGTTAATGTATCTTTTTCTTCATTTAGATAGGCAACAAATTCTTTAATGCCTTCTTCGTAGTGAAAGACTTCTTCTTTGGGTTCTTCTCCACGTTCATCTGTTAAAGTAATTTTGACGCCTTTTAATAAGAAAGCTGATTCTCTCAAACGTTCTGCTAAAATTTCGTAAGAAAAATTTGTCGTAGAGAAAATGGTGTCGTCAGGTAAAAAAGTAACGGAGGTGCCGTTGCGTTTTTTTGTTTTGCCGATTTTTTTTAAGGTACCAACTGGTTTACCGCCGTCCTCAAATCGTTCCATGTATTCTACGCCATCACGAACAATATGAACTTCTAACCACTTAGATAAGGCATTAACAACACTGGCACCCACCCCATGGAGTCCGCCTGAAGTTTTATAGCCACCTTGGCCAAACTTACCACCCGCATGTAAGACAGTAAAAATTACTTCTACTGTTGGGATACCAGAAGCATGCATCCCTGTTGGCATTCCGCGGCCAGAGTCTGCAACACAAATACTATTATCTTTTTGGATAGTTACGTTGATTTCATTCCCGTAGCCAGATAACGCTTCATCGACTGCGTTATCGACAATTTCATAGACTAAGTGATGGAGTCCACGGCTATCGGTTGAACCGATATACATACCAGGTCTTTTCCTCACTGCTTCCAATCCTTCTAGGACTTGGATAGAGGCATCATTGTACTCATTGTTAATTTTTTTAGCCAAAGAAAAAACTCCTTATACTTAGATTCTCGTTTAGTTAATAAGCGTACATTAACTATTTCTTAAAGAATTAGAAGAAGAGTGAGCCGGTTTCTTGCGTTTTCCGTTCGCTCCTTCTAAAACCATCATTACAATAATACTCTATCTGGGTCAAAAAAAAAAGAGCTTTCCGTTCAGGACGCTCTTTCTTTATAAAATTACACGTGTTTATTCAGCATCTGCCATTTTTGCCAATTCAATTTTAATACAACGGTTCATAATAACTTGACGACCTTCATTTAATAACAAGTTCGCTGCCTCTTCATTTTCCAAACCTAGTTGGGCCCAAAAGACAGGCGCTTCTGTTTTCAATGTTTCTGCGGCCACTTCTGGCAAAAATTCACTCCGCCGAAAGACGTCAACAATATCAATCTTTTCAGGAATCTCTGTTAATGTCCCATAAACCGTTTCGCCAAGCACCGTTTCACCTTTTAAAACTGGATTGACAGGCAATACACGATAGCCATGTTGCTGTAAAATTTCCGCAATTTTGTAACTCGTGCGGTCGGGCTTGTTACTCAAACCAACTACCGCAATATTTTTTGCTTGTTTTAAAATATCAAAAATTTGATTTTGACTTGGATTCTCAAATGTCATTCACTCAACCCCTTTTTTCGTTCTTATTTATTATAACGCTGAGTAAAGGGTTTTGGCAAAATTATTCTCTGAATACCGACAAAATAATTATTGGCTTTGCCAATCTGCTGGATAAGTCACGTAGACAAAGCGGGCATCACCCGTCACTGAAAATTGAATTTTGCTACTTTTCGGGATTAAAATAATTTCGCCGGCTGTTGCAGAAATTTTACGTCCGTCAATCAGTATATCTAATTGTCCTGAAATAATATAATCAATTTCATCGTATTCTAGTGTCCAGTCGAAGGTGGTATCTTTCATCACCATTAAACCGCAACCAAGGCGCGGGCTTTCTTCTAAAGAAAACAGATCTTTTGTGTAAACAATGTCCGCTGGGTTGCCTGTATCTAAGCGGTCGTCTTCTGTTACGTCGATTTCGGGTAATTTGATGGACATAATTCCACTTGGATCCACTTGTTTAGTCGGCATTAATTTTTCTGTGACAATTTGTCGAACAAGCGTTTCAATCATTTCACGATTTAATTCTGTCATATTTACACCTCATTATTTCACTTCTGTTTCGGGTTTCCCTAGCATTCGATTTGCCATAAAGATAGCCACAAAAATGGCGGTAATCCCTCCAACTAATTTTCCAACAATCATTGGAAAAATCATTTCTTTTGCTACGCCTGCAGTAAAACCAAGGTGATCACCTAAAACGAAAGAAGCCGAAACAGCAAAAGCGATATTAATAATTTTTCCTCGATTATCCATGTCTTTTAACATTTGGAACATGGGAATATTGTTAGCTAATGTAGCAACCATTCCTGCAGCCGCTACTTCATTCATTCCTAAAACTTTTCCTAGTTTCATCAATGGTTTATTAAAGACTTTCGTAATCACTGCTACTAAACAGAAAGCGCCAGCTAAAGTTAAAGCAATCCCACCAACGACTTCAATTCCTTCAGTAACTGGTGCAATACCAGGAATCACTGTAATTCCTAATAATAGTTGAATCGCCCCCACAACTAAACCAAAGATAGCGACAATCACTACGCCTTGACCAAAAATTTGGAAGCCTTTAATCATGCCCTTTGGCGCTAACCATAAACCTAAAATAATTAAAGCGGCAACAATAATAATTGGAATTAAGTTAGGAATAATCAATGACAATGGCATGCCAGCTGTTAAACCACCTGCTAATAAACCAAAAGGAATTGTAATAATCCCGCTCAAAACACCCGTTGCTAAGAATTGTTGGTCGTCTTTTTGGATAATGCCAAGCGCTACTGGAATTGTAAAGACTAACGTTGGCCCCATCATTGCGCCTAAGATTGCCCCCGCAAATAAACCAGCTTGTGGATCATTGGCTAATTGTTGCGCTAACGCAAAGCCCCCCATATCATTAGCCAATAAGGTTGTGGCAAACATTGCTGGATCAGCCCCTAGTAATTCATAGACAGGAACGACAATCGGACTTAAAAGATTGGCTAAGACAGGCGCTAAAGTGATAATCCCTACCATAGAAAGCGCTAGAGAACCCATAGCCATAATCCCTTCCTCAAATTGCTCCCCTAAACCTAGTTTGTTGCCAATACATTTATCGATTCCTCCAATAATCATGAAAAGAACCATAATATACATAATAATTTCATTAATGCTCATGTCTCGTCCTCCCTATTCTTCCTCTGTAGAATCAATGACACCAACAATCATTGCATCAATTGGGACATTCGGATCTTCTGCCGAAATACGGGCAGCATTGCCTTGACTAATTAACACTTTGTCCCCGACACCAGCTCCAGCGTTGTCAGCAGCAATTAAAAATCCTTGCTTTTCGTCCTCTTGATTCAAAATATCAACCATCATAAATTTCCAGCCATTTAATTTTTCATCTTTTCTTGTTGACCAAAGGCTACCAGTCACTTTTCCTAAAAGCATCGTTTTTCCTCCTTACGTCAGCAATTGATGTTTCCTAGCATAATCTTTCGCTAACGGGGTTAAATAGGCGTTTTTACTTAAAGAAACACCTGATTCTGTCATTCTTATCAATTGTTTTTCAGTAATGTAGGTTCGTTTGGTCTCAGCTAAAGAACGAAGTTGTTTTTGACAGTCCGCCTGAAACATAGCATAATTTTCTGAATCATGATAAAAAATCATCCCAAACTGTTGGCACATGTCCACGTTTTCCTGAATCGTTTGTTTCAAACGATACTTCAATCGTGAATTTTTAGTCACTGAAGGTATTGGGGTTAAAACCAATACCGGCTTACCTTCAAATAAGAATGCTAAGATGTTTTTGACTAATTCATCCGTTTCCTGTAAATGCGCAATCGCATTTACTTGGGAAATCGTTAGCCTCTTTACAACCAAGCCTCGTGCTAGCTTCTGCTCCTTGGTTACCCAATTTACATCAGGAAAACGAATAAACATTTCTTCAGGAAATGCTTCTTTTGCTTCTGCTAAAGCCACTGAATAAGACGACGACAGCAATTGTTGACAAATTTGATCAGTAATCTGTTGAATCAAATTTTCCATTTCAGAAACGTTCATTGTCCTTCCTCCTTTTACTTAAGAATATAGCCACGAGCTCCTTTGGTTAAGCCGCAAGCGTTGGCTTCATCGTAGTCAATGTGCATGTACGTTGCAAATCGCGGACTGATTCGCACAACCACATCATCAAAGATTAACGGACGTGTGCCTTCCACTTTGACTTGCACAATTTGGCTATTGCTTACTTTATTTTTCAAGGCATCTTCGGGTGTCATGTGAATATGACGTTTGGCAACA
Source organism: Enterococcus sp. AZ120 (assembly GCF_050546165.1). Classification (NCBI taxonomy): domain Bacteria; kingdom Bacillati; phylum Bacillota; class Bacilli; order Lactobacillales; family Enterococcaceae; genus Enterococcus; species Enterococcus sp. AZ120. The sequence goes on from NZ_CP172950.1 coordinate 1,335,707, forward strand.
ATTAAGCCGTGACTTAATGTCACAACTGCTGATCCGTTCATCAGCGTGACGCCAGGTGTCCCTTCTGTCTTGCCACTCTCTCTAACTGGGGCATTAATTCCTAAAATACGCGTATCCGTCATAGAAACTTCGACTTGTGATTCGCTACGTTCAGGGCCTAAAATAACCACATTTTGAAAAAGTCCTTTAGGTCCAGCAACCGTAATTCGTTCTTTACAAACGAACTGTCCAGGTTGTGATAAATCTTTCACTTTTGTTAGTTGATATCCTGGTCCAAATAATGCATCAATCTCTTGACGAGACAAATGAACATGTCGGCCAGAAGCTTCAACTTCAAAAGTATTTTGTTGTTGTTGCTGAATTCGTTTAACAACTTCTTCAACAATTTCATTCATTGAATCCAATTTGTTCATCTCCTAGTTTCGTGATATTTCAGCCATGGTGCTAATTAATTCTGTAGCCCAAGCTTGAAAAAGTCCGAACAGTTGTGATTCTCCTTTTAACTGGAGAATAATTTTATCTAGTTGTAATTGAATTTCTTTTGAGGAATAGCGCCATTGTCTCTGTTGGTTAGTTAGAATAGTTACCTTTGATTCCAAAATGACTGGTTCCATTACAAGCGACTGTTCTAAAATAAATTTCTCTAACCACTGTTGTTGTTGTTCGAAATATAACCAACCTTCTGTTGATAACGCTTCATTCGTTAAGAAAGGCAAATACAATAGATGGCTTAAGTGCCGAATCTCATAAATTGTTTCTTTTGATAAATGTTCTTGTTTTTGTTTTTGTGAGGAGGCCTTCACTGAATGAACCTCAGAAAGCAATGGGTTTGTTGAAGAGAAGCTGCTATTAATCCGATGCTCACGTAGATAGCTTTTGGCGGCTGGCGTCAGAAAACTGCCTACAGGAAACACAAAATCCGTGCCATCTTCTAGTTCTTTTTTTAGCCTTTTGATGCGAAGCATATCTTCTGTAATAACTGTCATAACACCCCTCCTCAATGAAAGTTTAGGACAGAAGTAATGAACCTACCTCTGCCCCAAAAAATCAAAATTATAATTCAGTTGTTGCGTGTGGTAAAATAGCGTCTACTTCTGTATGTGGACGTGGAATTACATGGACAGATAATAATTCGCCAACACGTTCTGCTGCAGCAGCACCAGCATCTGTTGCTGCTTTCACGGCACCAACGTCACCGCGAACCATTACTGTAACTAAACCGCCACCGACTTGTTCTTTTCCAATTAAAGTAACGTTTGCCGCTTTCACCATTGCATCGGCTGCTTCAACAGCACCTACTAAACCACGAGTTTCGATCATTCCTAAAGCATTTGTACTTGACATTATAATTTCCTCCTAAGATGTATGTTTTATTTTTAAAAATTTGGGACAATTAGCAATTTGACTTAGGTCCCAAACCCTAAATCCAATAATTTATTTGTTTTACTCTTACTCGCTCGTTTCTTGTTAGTTTAAGCGAGCTAAAACTTGAGCTACCACGGCATTTACTAGTTCTTCTTGATTGGTTGTTTCACAAGAAGTAGCCACAGATGTGGTTGATGTTTGACCAAATTCTTGACGAATCTCTTCTAAATCACGCACGCCATATGCAACACGACGTAAATTGAACAGATTTTCAACCCCAATATTATCAGAAGTTGAGCTGCCACCAACTGCGCCACAACCAAGTGTTAATGCTGGCACTAAGTTAGTTGAAGCACCAATTCCGCCAAGTGTACCAGAGGTGTTAACAAGCAAACGAGAGACGGGTTTTCTTAAGCCAAATTCACGAATGACTTCTTTGTTTTCTGTGTGAATACCCATCGTATGACCCGCACCTTCACCTTTCAAAATTTCAATTGATAACGCGCAAGCTGCTTCCCAGTTTTCAACTGTATAGAAAGCAATAATCGGTGCCAATTTTTCTCTTGAAAATGGATATTTCAAGCCTACATGTGTTTCCTCGGCAACAATTAAGCGGCGATCTTTTGGAATAGATAAACCAACCAATGAAGCAATATGTTGAACGGAACGACCCACGATTTGCGGGTTCATTGTACCGTTTGGTCGTAAAATAAATTTAGCTAATTTGTCGGCTTCGGCTGGACTTAAGAAATACGCGCCCTGCTTAATTAACTCTTCTTTGACCGCTTCACGGTTGACAGTTTCAACAATAATTGATTGTTCCGATGCACAAATTGTACCGTTATCGAAAGTTTTTGAATCCATTATTTGTTTCACTGCATGAGGAACATTTGCGCTTCGTTCGATGTAGGCTGGTCCATTACCAGGCCCAACACCGATTGCTGGTGTTCCAGAAGAGTACGCGGCTTTAACCATTGCGTTTCCACCAGTAGCTAAAATTAAATTTGTTTCTTTATTTTTCATTAATTCGCTGGTCGCTTGCATAGTTGGCGTTTTGATGACCGAGACACAACCTTCTGGTGCCCCTGCAGCAATAGCCGCTTTTTGGATAATTTCCACTGTTTCAATAATCGATTTCAACGCATTGGGATGTGGTGAAAAAACAATGCTGTTGGCAGCTTTTAATGAAATTAATGCTTTGTAAATGACTGTTGATGTCGGGTTGGTAGAAGGAATTAATCCTGCAATTACACCAACTGGGACAGCAATTTCAGTGACTTTTTTGGCAGCATCATCATGGATCACACCAACTGTAGCTTTGTCCTTCATTTCGTCATATACTACTTTTGAAGCGAAAGCATTTTTGATGATTTTATCTTCATAGATACCAAATCCTGTTTCTTCATTGGCCATTTTCGCTAACTTTTCTCGTTGGTTAAACGTAGCCTCTGAAACTGCTTGGACAATCGCATCGATTTGTTTTTGCGAAAATGTTGCTAATACTTGCTGTGCCTCTTTGGCTTTTCTGATTAAATTTCTTGTTTCTTGGATGGAACGTAAGTCTTTATCTACTAATTCCACTCGTCTTCACTTCTTTCTATTTCAGCCATGATTGCTTGAATTAAAGCTTCTTTATTGGCAAATTTAATCTCACTTTTCTTTAAACTACTTAGGTTCATTTTGTAGGCTTGTTTGCGTAAATCAACCACGCGTTGTGTTTCTAATTTTTGGCGTGTGCCAGTGTGTTCTTCCAAATCTGGTGTTTCAATCTCTTCTTCAATTACTTCTATTTGTTCCATCGGTTCAGGTGCTGACTTGGGTTCTGGATCTGATAAAATTACTTCCGTTTGAGCATCAACCCGTGAGATCACATGATGAGCAATTAAACAATTTAATTCTTTAGCTACTTCCGTGCCTACTTCAACGGCAGCTTGGACCGCGGCAACGTCACCAATCAGTTCCACAGTTGTTAAACCGCCATTAATAATTTCAGCTTTTAACAAAGTAACGTCGGCGGCTTTCAATGCCGCATCGGCCACACTAATGGCACCTAAAAATCCTTTGACTTCGACCATTCCTAATGCTTTCATTCAGGTCACATCCTTAATAACTCAACGGATTGTCAGCGATATTTTGAATGACTTGTTCAAACGCACTGCAAGCAGCTTTACATGCAGATTGACTACCTGTCAATAAGGCGCCGCCAAAGTTCGTTTCAGAAGGTGGGCCATAAAAGACACCCATTTGAACATCGGCAGCTTTCATTGCTGCATCTAAGCCAACCATTGCTTCTAGCGGTGGTGCAATCAGATAAGCAATCGCTTCACCTTCAGGAATATTCGCTTGTTCAGATAAAAAGCTACCCGTTCTTGATACTACATGTGCAAAATAAACAATGCTGTCATCTTCGTTAGCACTATAGAAGCTGGCTTCTTCTTCAATGACTTGCGTAATGACACTCAAGCCACTATTGACTTCGGCAGGACTCGGACCAGCAATAATGCCAATCACTTCACCGGCTAATTTGGTTGAAGCATTTGCTGCGCCAGCATACATACTTTTACCGTAAACTACAGTAACATCGGCGGCTTTGGTTGCTTCATCTAATGCAACATAAGTGACATCATCACAATCTGAAGTAACAATTCCTAATGAGCGATGTTCTGGTTTCAATGATAATTCTTTTGCTAATGCCGGATCGACATTGGGAATGACTTTCATACTTAGGACATTTGCGCCTAGACGATCATTTTTCATGAGAAATCCTCCTTTATTCAGCTTCTTTTAAATCAATACCAGATTTTTTCTTGTCTAACATTTTTTTGATAATTTCGGCAATGTAGGCCCCTGCTTCAACAGCCGGTGTCCCACCTTTGTGAATATTTGAAATAACTGTCCGCCGTGCTTCTGGCATACCGACAGTTGGTTTGTAAGCAATGTAGGCACTCATAGATTCAGCTGTTACTAAACCAGGACGTTCGCCAACTAGCAAACAAACAACATCAGCGTCAGTGATTTCACCAATTTTATCCATTGCTGGCACACGACAATATTTAACAAAAACTACATTGTCGAAATCTAAGTTGTACATGTTTAATCCTTGTTTAATTGCTGGTAGGACTTCTTTAATATTCGCTTCGATAGCAGCTGAACTAAGGCCATCCCCTACGACCATTTGGATTTTGGCTTTTGGTGTCGTATTTTTCCGAATGATTTCACTATTTTCTTCATCAAATTGACGACCATAATCTGGACGTGTTAAATATTCATCTTTACTGTTACAGATTGTTTTTGTAGAAATAAAATTCATTTCTTTTACCAAGTCTTCGCTTACGTCTGAAAAGACCGCATCTTGTGCTGCCGCATGGTCCGCTCGGAAACGTAATGTTGAACTAGTCATATAACGCGTCCCTGCACGACCAACGCCTAAACGAGCTGGCGAGAAAGCTTTCATTTTTAATAGTGCTTCAGGATCAACGGCATTTTTCAATAGTAATTGTTTACGTAAATCTACTTCAGTAATGTCAGGAATTAGGCCTTCTTCAATTTCTGTCGTTTCAGTGACGTGTGTTGTGACTGGTTTTTCTTCAGCAGTCACAGTGGCAGTCGAAACCGCTTGATTGTCAGCGACCATTTCTGTTAAAATTCCGGCAATCATTTCTTTTAATTCTTTTTCGTTCATTTGTATTCTCACCTCGTTTATTTAATAAATACAGATGCATCGCCAGCGCGACTTGTTAATTTTCCGTTTTCCATTAAGCCCATTTTTTCCATCCATTCTTCAAATTCTTTAATTGGACGTAAGCCTAATGTTTCACGAATCGTCGCAGTTTCATGGAACCCAGTTGTTTGATAATTTAACATGACATCATCGCCATGAGGAATCCCCATGATATACGTACAACCAGCTGTTGCTAATAACATTGCTAAGTTTTCCATATCATTTTGATCAGCTTTCATATGGTTGGTGTAGCAGACATCACAGCCCATTGAAATTCCAGTTAATTTGCCCATGAAATGATCTTCTAAACCAGCGCGGATGACTTGTTTTGAATCGTAAAGATATTCTGGTCCAATAAAGCCGACAACGGTATTTACAATATACGGATCAAATTTTTTGGCTAAGCCATAACAACGCGCTTCCATTGTCACTTGGTCTGCGCCAAAGTTTGCTTCAGAAGAAAGTTCTGAGCCTTGACCTGTTTCAAAATACATCACATTAGGACCAGCTGCTTGACCACTGTGAAGCGCTAAATCTTGTGCTTCAGCTAAAATTTCTGCATTTAAACCAAATGCTGTGTTCCCTTTTTCTGAACCAGCGATGGATTGAAAGACTAAGCCAGTTGGCGCGCCTTGACGCATGGCTTCCATTTGTGTCGTTACGTGAGCAAGCACGCAAGTTTGTGTTGGAATTTCCCATTCGCTGCGGAACTCTTCAAATTTGTTTAAGATCCGTTTAACACTTTCTGTAGAATCATCAACAGGATTCAAACCAATTAAGGCATCACCGGCGCCATAAGAAAGACCTTCCATAACTGATGCCATAATGCCATCGACATTATCGGTTGGATGGTTTGGCTGTAAACGATTCGAAAAAGTTCCGGGACGGCCAATCGTTGTGTTGGCGGTTTTTTCAATATTGATTTTTTTTGCGCCAACAATTAGATCCATGTTGGACATTAATTTACAGACAGCAGCAATCATTTCAGAAGTGAGTCCACGGGAAATTCGTTTGATATCAAAATCGGTTGTTTCCGAAGATAAGATAAATTCGCGTAATTCTGCAACTGTCCAATGTTTAATACTTTCAAAAATTCGCATATTGACTTGGTCAATAATAATGCGTGTCACTTCGTCTTCGTCATAATCAACGACGGGATTGTTAAACAAGTCATTTAAGGACAATTCTGATAAAACGACTTTCGCCGCCACGCGTTCTTCGGCTGAATTAGCAGCTACGCCAGCTAACTTGTCGCCAGACTTTTCTTCATTGGCTTTGGCTAAGACTTCTTTAACGGATGTAAATTGATAGACTTTGCCAAATAGTTTGGTTTTTAAAATCATCTTTGTGTCGCTCCTTTTTAATTAAATACTAAGGTCTTAACAATGACTGGAAGGACTGCTCCTTCTGCCACTGGTAAACCGATATCTACATAATCACCGTTTTCTACTTTGACCGAGTCAAGACAGATAAACGGATAGTCTTTTGGCAGATGGGCACTTAAGGAATGCCCTAAAGCTTTCGCCATGTCTTCATCCACCATAACAATAATGGGAATTTGTTCAGCAACTAAACTAGCTAATCCTTCCACAATCCCTTGACCATAGCGTTGAATATCAGCAAATGTTGGATTACTCATGCCTCTAATTGCTAGAGCAATCTGGGGCGTTTCTTCAATACGATGCCAATTGAGTTTTTCTTGGATTCGCTGGCCTAATTCTGTCACAGTAAGGGTTTCATCCTCTTGCGCTAATTTTAGAATTGGGATATTTTTTACCGGCAAAATTTGCTCACGGTAAGCGATCGTGCTTCCGCTAATTTCAGCAGTATGTGAACCTGCTCCGACGACCGTCGCTCGGATTGTTTCTGCGCTTTCTAAGACTTCTTTTTCCGAAAAAATCAGTGACTTTCTCAGATATTTTCCTAAAAGCAAGCCGATGTCTCCATATTTAAAGAGATTCGTACTTGTCGTATTTAAGCAATCAGCCACACCACCAGAAAATGTTACAATTGGTAATTCCTCAGCTTTTCGTAGTGGATGGTTGGTTACTAATAACTGGTAGAACGGACTTTGTGTCCCCAAGCCAATGCTATTTTCTAACACGGCAACTAATTCCGAAATAATTGGCAGTAAGTTTTGTTCGGTGGCTTGGTCACCAAGGTGCAAGGTTAGCCCTTTTTTATTTATAATTTCTTGAATCTTCGGAGCTATATAGGTGATTTTTTGTTGTTGATCTAATTTAATTAAGCGTCCGCCAATGTCAAAACAAGCCGTGTCAATCACTTCGCCATCTTTAAAGACAGCTAAATTTGTCGTTCCACCACCAATGTCTAAATTAACCACTGGTTTGCGTTTCGTTTCAGAATAAGTTTGAGCACCAGCGCCTTTCCCGGCAATGATACTTTCTAAATCAGGTCCAGCCGTAGCAACGACAAAATCACCTGCATAGCCACTAAGTGCTCGTAGCACATTGTTGGCATTGCTTTTTCGAGCAGTTTCACCTGTGATAATTACCGCACCCATTTGAATATCTTGTTTATGAATGCCTGCTTGGCGATATTGCTCCGCTACAAACGCTTTGATAGGTTCTGCATCAATTTCTGATTGGTTAAGTAAGGGTGTAAAGATAATGTCACTTCGATAAATGACTTTTTTATCAGAAATGCTGATACGTGGTACTGTAAACGCAGAGGCAAAATTTTCAACAGTTAATTCTGACAAGACTAATTGGGTTGTAGACGTCCCTAAATCAATCCCTACGGTTAAAAGTGTTTCCTTCGACATCGCCTGACTCGCCTCCTTTTGCATACAAAAAGGCACTTAAAGAATCGTTAGAAAATTTCTTTCTACTTTTCTTTAAGCGCCTTTGCTTAATCAATGAACAACATCACTGGTGTTCTGTTCGAAATAGAAACAGGTTTTAGTTCCCTGTTTATTGGATTCAATTGTAATTTTTCCTTTTAATTTATCTTTTACGTAGCTTTTGACAATCATCAAACCTAAACTGGTCTCGTTACTTTGATGAACATCATAGCCTTTACCATTATCTGTAACAGTAATGGTAATCATTTTATTATCTAATGTTCCACTAAGTTTAACAACGCCACTTGTTTGTGGCTCAAATGCATGATCAAAAATGTTTTGTAATAGTTCGTTGACAACAAGGGAAATGGTAACCATTTGTTCGCTAGAAACCATAATGGCTGGATCAACATCCATCATCATCTCAATGGGTTGTGCGCCTTGAAAAAGATGTCTAAAATTATACATCACTGCTTCCAATGTTTGCCGTAAAGCAACGTCATCTTTGACTTGTTTTGACAGCAATTCATGGGTGGCTGCAATCGCCATAATTCGATTGACACTTTCATGAAGGACTTTCTTTGCTTCGGGGCTTTGCGTTCGCCGTTCTTGAATACGCAATAAGGAAACCACCGATTGCAAGTTATTTTTAACACGATGATGAATTTCACGAATCGCAACAGATTTGGAAATAATTTCCGCTTCTTTTTCTTTAAATTCTGTATTGTCTTGAATAATCATAATCAGTTGTTCTTCTGATGCCAACCACACTTTCCGAACCTTAAAATAATAATTAAGGTAGGTCGTTTTGCTTTCAATTGGTTGATTACTCATTTTATATTTCATTTGATACAACACATATTCAAAAGTTGTATAATCGATGGACAAATTGTCATAACTCATTCCAATGATATTATCCCGATAACCAAGTTTGCGATAAAGCTCTTGTGCATTGTGATTGGTAATTAATAAGTGACCCGCCGCATCAAAAATCAAAACGGCTTCTGCCAATTGATCAATAAATAACGCATCGACTTGACTAGTTGATTTCGCTACTTTTGCTAACTGGCAGTTATTTAGCTCCTCTTTTTGTAAGTCCGCTTGAATCTCTTCATCTGCCGCAATCTCGACAATAATGACACCAATCGTTCGATGTTCATTGCGAATGGGATAGATATTTTGCTTAATCAAACGATTTTCCTGAGTCACTGCTAACAAACCAATGCTATTTAAGCTAGTTTGCATGGTACGCAGAACACCAGGTTCATTTTTTAATAAAGCTTCCATCCCGACGACATCTCCGCTATATAAAGAAGTTGTCTTCGCAGGCGGCTTATGATAAACGACTAGTGCTTGCTGTGACATTTCCTTATACACATCAATAAAAACATCTGCACTTTGATACAGTGTCGTCGAAGAAAGATAACGTGCTGTACGTTGTAATTCTTTAATGTCTGATTCTGAAAGATTGGTATATTGGTGACATAATTGCTCTAATCGTTTCATTTATTCATCATCCATTACAATCAATTCTGCAATTTCACTCATACGTGCGCGTTTGTTCATACTTAACGTACGCAACATTTGGTAGGCTTCTTCTTCCGATATATGATTTTCTTTTACAAGAATACCTTTGGCTTTTTCGATAATTTTACGTTCTTCTAATTTTAAACTTAATTTATCGATTTGACTTAGTAACAGCTGCGTTTGTTTGCCTCGTTCAATGCTCATTTCAATTGTAGGTATTAATGATTTTTCGTCTAGAGGTTTAACTAAATAACCCAGTGCGCCTAATTTTTTAGCCTTGTCCGTATTTTGTACGTCACTGTATGCAGATAAAAAGACAATACTACTGGCTAGTTGGTCTTGAACAATTTTTTTACCTGCTTTTAGACCATCTAAAATTGGCATTTGAATGTCCATTAATACTAGGTCAGGTTGTGTTTTTTTACATACTTCAATTGCTTCAAAACCATCAGCTGCTTCACCGACTACTTCGTACCCTGCTTCTATCACAATATCACGAATATCGAGTCTCGTAATAGGTTCATCATCGACTATTACAATTCGTCCATCCATTTTCTTCACGCCCTTGTCCTTTCAACGCTATGTTCTGGTAATTTTACAAGTTACAGAAAAGTTTAAAATCTGTTGTAAACCTTCAATCACCGCTTGTAAGGCTGCTTCCACTGAGCTTACGTCACCAGAAATGACTACCGATCCAGAAAAACGATCAATAAAACCGATTTGGATATCTCCGCTTTTAGTCGCAATATCAACAGCGATAATTGCCGCTTCGCTCGGAGTGATTGTCAAAATACCTAGTGCATTGCTGGTGCCTTCTGGCAACCCTAATTTTGTATAAATTTCTTTATTAGGACTAGCAATGATGTGCGCTAACGTTACTTGTTTCCCAGGAACATATTCTTGAATCATTCGTTGTTTTTCTTCCAACCAGACTCGCTCCTTTAATTTAGCAAATAAAAAATCCTCAATAAAAAACGTAAAGGTTCCACTTTCGCTTTCTACTAAGGAGCTTCTTTGCTCTTAAATTTTGAAGCACGCCGTTGTGCTACCCACATTATATGTTATCGATTTCATCCTGTCAATCGCTTATAAGATAGAATTTAAAATTTTTGTCACTTCTGCTGCTGTTGGTTGGACAGGATTTGTTTTGGTGCAGCCATCCATCAATGCGCCTTCAGCTATTTTTTGGATCGCAGCTTGGACCTCTTCTTTTGGTAAACCATAATCACTAAAAGTGGCAGGCATGTTTAATTTTTGACGGAGTTGCTTGATTTGTCGAATAAATTGTTGAACACCAATCCGTGCATTGGTTGTCTGTGTATCATTTAGACAATTTGCTAACTGCGCATAACGTTTAGCTGTTGGTTCGTTGGTGACTTTGCCATTCGCTAAGCCACTGTTATATGCAATGACTTCCGGTAAGAGCATCGCATTCATTCGTCCATGTGGCACATGTAAACGCGCACCGGCCGCATGAGCAATACCGTGATTCAAGCCTAACGAAGTAACATTAAACGCCATCCCTGCCATACATGAAGCTAAATGCATATTTTCACGGGCTTGTTGGTTGCTACCCTCATTAAAGGCTATTTCTAAATTGTCGAATACTAAGCGAACGACTTTTTCGCACAACGCATCTGAAATCGGATTTGCTTCTGTTGAAACATACGCTTCAATAACATGCGTTAAGACGTCCATTCCTGTATCCGCTGTGATTTTTGGTGGCACACTCATCACTAAATTTGTATCTAAAATCGCAATTTCTGGTTGAATTTCATCTGTTACAAGCGGGATTTTGGTGCCAGTTTCAGCAACCGTAATCACTGAAAAATTCGTAACTTCTGAACCAGTTCCACTAGTTGTAGGAACCGCAATAAACTCAGCAATCTGAGTTTGCAAAGTACGTTTGCCAAAAAATTTCATTGCTTTGGCCGCATCAATAGCGGATCCCCCACCTAAAGCTAATATCGTATCTCCTTGAAATGTCGCTAAATGCTTAATTCCCGCAGCAATCTTATCAATTGGTGGATCGGGGATGATATCACTAAAAATTTGCCATTCACTTTTTGTTAAATGCTTTGTCACTTCATTCACAAATCCAGAGTCAACCATGAATGGATCTGTGACAATGAAAACACGTCTATCATGAAGTGTTTCCAAATTGGCTAATGCGCCTTCTCCTACCCATAGTTCGGTAGGGAAATGAATTGTTTTCATCTCAATTCCTCCTTAATAAAATACAAAAAGACACTTCAAACAAACGAAAAATCATCTGTCTGAAGCGTCTTTGCTTCCTTATGTATACGCCATTGTACACGAAACCTTATCCATAGAGTACAACGCCTTTAATTAATTGTCAATAAAAAAAGGGAATATAGCAGTACGTCATTGTACCTGAAATCTCCTTCAACATTGAAAGACCAGCCCAAAATTCCCAAAAGCACTTCCTCGTGCCATTAATTGGATTAATACAAATATCTTGGGCTGGATTTTCAACACAAGCGTTGTTAAGAAACATCCTGTTTTGCCTCGAAACAGCATGCCCAATAATGAAAAAATGAAAAGACCTGACTTAAAAGCAACCTTGCTTCTTCACAGTGGCGGGACCGTGCCAGATTCTCACTGGCTTCCATTCATATTTTTCATAAAATATTCGTTTAATCTATCTGAAATTTACCATAAGTTTTTTAGAAAAGCAACTGTTTACAATCCATCTTCTTTAATTTTATGGAAAACCATTTCGCTTCGTTCATAAAAAACATCAGGTCGTTGTGCTTGAACATTTAAATAGCGAGCCAACGCATAAAAATAATCTGATAAACGATTGGTAAAAATTAATACCTCTTCGTTAATTTTGGCTGTCCAATTTAAACGAACAATGATGCGTTCTGCGCGCCGTGCAATCGTCCGAGCCACATGAACCATACTGGCTGCTGGGGTTCCGCCAGGTAAAATAAAACGATCAATATCTGGTGATTGTGCAGTGTAGAAATCAATCCGCTGTTCTAGCCAATGCACACTTTCCTTTTGTAATTTAAATGGTCGTTGTGCTTCAATCGGTGTTGACAAATCTGTTCCCGCATCAAAAAGTAAATGTTGTAAAGCTTCTAGTTCTTCTTTAATTTCTTGATTTTCTTGTGGAAGTTGGCTGATAATATAGCCCACCCAAGAATTCAATTCATCAATCGTTCCATAACTTTCAACTCGATCAGAATCCTTAGCGACGGTTGAGCTGCCGACTAATTTCGTCATTCCCTTATCGCCAGTTTTTGTATAAATTTTCATTCTGCTTCATCCTCCTCTAAATAATCTACTAATTCTTGCAAGCCAATTTTTTCAACAGAAGAAATTTCAAAAATTCTTGTTGCACCCGCACTTTTTAATTGTTGCCGAACAATCTCTAACTGCTGAGAATCTTGTGCTAAATCAATCTTGGTTAAAATACCAATGATTTCTTTCGGGAAAATACTACCAAATCCTGGTGAAAAAACTTGTTGTGTTTCTACAGCACTTTGAACCAAACCAATCACATCTGCTTCTGCCGCTGTGACGTTTAATGCATTATAATATTGTCGATGCAAAATAAACTCGCCCGGTGTATCAATCATTTCTGTATGAAATTCCACCGCCTGTGTTTTATCATAAATTAATTCTTTGCCTTGCAGAGCTTGACATAACGTGGTTTTGCCACAACCGATAGCTCCCATTAAAATGATTCGTTTCATCGCTACCTCCATAAAAAAGGAGCCCAAAGCAAGTACCATCACGTACTTAGTCTTGGGCTCCTTTGCCGATTTGTTAAAACACGCCATTGTGTTTCTGATTCTTTGCCTTTATCTTACCTGTTTCCAAAAAACTTGTCAAAATTATTGAATAGTTTCCCAAACTTTATGTTGTTTCTGAAAATAGGAGACAATATCTGTTTCAAAAATTGTTTGTAAAAATTCTTTGGAAGCCAACGTTTGAAAATCACCTTGCGCGGCCACTTTCCCTTGCTTCATAAACACAATTTTTTCACTTAGCGTTAACGCTAAACGGATATCATGAAACACCCCGATTAACGTTTTCCCTTCTTGCGCACTCCACTCATTTAACTGCTGAATCAATTCTTGTTGATACCGAATATCCAAATGATTATTGGGTTCATCCAATAAAATAATTTCTGGATCTTGTACAAATAATTTAGCCAAAAATACTCGTTGTTGTTGTCCTCCTGAAAGCTGATTGACAACTTTATCTTTTAAAGGCAATAAACCCGTGCGTTCTAAATAATAAAGGACTCGTTCTTTTTCTTGTTTAGAAACAATAGGTAAAAAACGTTGTGCTTGTTGTCGATACGCCCCCATCAAAACTGTTTCGTAAACCGTATAATCAAAAGCAACTGTCGTGAATTGACTCATCATCGCTACTTTCGTTGCCAATTCCTTCCGCTTTTGTCCATGAACTTCTTGACCATCAATTAAAACAGAACCACTATAAGGGACAAGTCCGGCAATCGTTTTTAAAAGTGTCGTTTTACCGCAACCATTTGGACCTAAAATACAAGTTTTACTACCTGTCGGAAAAACGAGGGAAATATCTTTTAAAATGGGGGTTTGTTGGAGCGTTACAGCTGTTTTTTTTAATTCAATCATGCAGCAACGCCCCTTTTTTTAAAGTAAATATACAAGAAGAATGGCGCTCCAATCAAGGCTGTTACGGCCCCGATGGGAATTTCTCTTGGTGATAAAATCGTGCGGGCAATTGTGTCCCCTAGTACCATGATGGTCCCACCTAAGATTGCTGAACCGGGAATCAGCCAGCGATGAGTCGCCCCTAAATAGCGACGGACAATATGTGGTGCTATTAAATCAACAAAACCAATCACACCGACAAATGAAACCGCACTTCCTGCCAATAAACTAGCCAAAAGAATAATGCGTAGTTTTGCTGTTTTGACTTCTACTCCCGCTAACATCGCATGTTCTTCTCCTAAACCGAGAACATCCAATGCGTTGGCATCAAACCAAAGAAACAGACTGCTGACAAGCAAGATTGGACAATAAATAGCAATTTTTTGCCAATTACTGCCAGAAAAACTACCCATTTGCCAAAAGACTAATTGTTTCAAATAATCTTGGAAAAGTGCTGTAATCAACGTCAAAATAGCACCGACAAACAAGGTCATAATCATTCCTACTAAAACAACTGTTTGATTGGACATTTGACTATCCATTGTTTGCGTAAATAACAAAACTAAAAAGACCGTTGCTAAGCCAAAGATAAAACCAGTTAAAGGCAATAAAAATGCCCCTAAGATCGAAGCAGTTACTCCAGTTACCATGATTAACGCAGCGCCTAAGGATGCTCCCGCTGATACGCCCAAAGTATACGAAGAAGCTAAAGGATTACCTAAGAGCGATTGCATCACCGTGCCACTTACTGCTAAGCCTGCGCCCACGAGATAGGCCATCACGACACGCGGTAACCGAACATTCCAGATGATTCCCTCTAAAATCCCGTCTTCTGAAACCGTCTTTTTCACTAAAATTTGAAGCAAATCCGTTAACGAAATCTGAACACTTCCAATTTTAATACCCAAAAAGAGCATGCTCATACTGATCAAGAGCATCAGTATGAGACACGTTTTTTTACTCATCTTTTAAATCCTTGTATTCCTCTGGATAAACAGCTTTTGCCATTTGTTTTAATGCTTTGGTAATGTGGTTATTTGGTAAAGAGCTAGACATGTTATCAATTTCGAAAACTTCTTTGTTTTGAACTGCTGGAACGCTTTCCCAGTTTTTACGAGCTAAAATTTCTTTGGCGGGATCTTTCATATAGTTAACATTGGTTAAAATGACTTCTGGTTTTGCAGCAATGGCCGCTTCTTCTGTCACTGGTAACCAGCCTTTTTCATTTGCCAAAACATTTTTTGCCCCAATTGTTTCAATCATTTCATTTAAAAATGTCCCATTACCAAAACTATAAATGTCTGGTAAGGCAGCCACTTCAAACAAAACAGTTTTTGGTTTTTTAATAGTTTTCCCAATTTTGGCTACTTCGTCGATTTCTTGATCCATTGTTTGGATTAACTTTTGTCCTTTTTCATGTTCGGATAAGCTATCCGCAATGAATTGGACGTCTTCTTTGATTGCTTTGATGCTTGTACTAGTGGGGATATTAACGACTGTAATTCCAGCATCTTCCACTTGTTTCCAAACACTTTCTGAGCTAGCTAAATTGATGTCATTCACATAAACAATTTGTGGTTTCAAGGCAATCAATTTTTCGGCATCGACAGCCATCATATCCATTTGTGGTAATTTTTTTAAATCAGTCATCATTGTACTACTTTGAGTATCAACTGCGATTAATTGGTCGGTTTTACCTAAGTCTTCAATCACTTCTGTTGTTGATGGTACTAGGGAAATAATTTTGGTTGCTTCTTTGGGTAAAGTAATTTCTTTGCCGCTACGGTCTTTGGTTGGTAACGTTACTTCTGTTTTTTCAGAAGAGGTAGTTGCTTTCTTTTCCTGTTTGCCACACCCTGCTAAGCCAAGTGTTGCTACTAAACCTAAAGTCATCATTGTTAAAGTAAATTTTTTCATTTTTTCATCCTCGCATTCGTCTATTTTATTTTGGGGAAAATTTTCTGAAATGAACCTCCTTTGTCTCAACGTCAAAACAATACAAAAAAACCACTTTTTTCTCCAATAGAAAAAAAGCAGTCACTTAACTATGCTAATGATATACTCAGCCAGTTATCTTCAAAGCCCCTTCTTTTTCCTACAAAAGAATGATTAGACTTATCAAGCCGGTATCCTGACTTAGCTTCTTCTTACTCCCAATCCTTCCAGAATAATCTGTGGTCTTATTGGTTTCATCCACCATACAGTAGGTAGGTCTGTAGAGGATTCGCACCTCTTTCCCTGACACTTCATAAGTACATATATATTGTATCTTCGTTGATAACTAATTTTCAAACCAGTGATTAGACGTCTTTGTCTAATGACACACATTTATTATAACGGTTATCAACCATTTGTCAACGCTTCCTCAAGCAAAAGAAAAACTTTTCTTGTTTTAGTTATTAGACGTTGTTCCGTTTTTCTATTCATGATAAAATAAATCCTAGTTTGAATAAGAAAGAGGTTAACTTGATGAAAATCGTCATTTTGTTACTTGTTGCCTATTTATTAGGTTCGATTCCCTCAGGTGTTTGGATTGGTAAACTTTTCTTTAAAAAAGATATACGCCAATTTGGGAGTGGGAATACAGGAACAACCAATACATTTCGTGTCTTAGGGAAACCTGCCGGAATTACGGTATTATTAATGGATATCTTGAAAGGAACGTTAGCCACTTCATTACCCTATTTGTTTGGTTTACAAGGCGTGAATCCGCTCTTCTTTGGGGTAGCAGCTGTTTTAGGGCATACCTTCCCTATTTTTGCCAATTTCAAAGGTGGTAAAGCCGTAGCCACTAGCGCTGGCATGTTATTAGCATACAGCCCCACATTTTTTATTTATTCTGCTCTTATTTTTGTGATTTGTCTGTATCTAACCAGTATGGTGAGTTTAACAAGTATGATTAGCGCTGTACTAATTACACTTTCTACTATTATTTTGCCTTTCACTGTCCCAGCTATTTTACCAACATTTAACTGGTTATTAACCGTGATTGCGATTGCTTTGACTACTTTTATCTTTGTCCGTCATCGTGAAAACATTCAGCGAATTAAAAATGGAACAGAAAGTCGCCTCTCTTTTGGCTTACGTGCAAAAAAATAAAGAAAAAGGCTGTGAACAAATAATGTTCACAGCCTTTTTCTTTATTTTACACTAATCATATACTGTGTTTTAAATAGTTCGTTAGCTGGTAACTTATTGATGCCAAATTTTTCAGCAAGTTGGCCAGTTGCGTCGACAGCATCAGCAATCCCGCACCAAGGTTCGATACAGACAAAAGGCGCTTCTTTCGGTGTCGGTGACCAAATCCCCACAAAAGGCATTTCTGGATAACTCAAAGTGACTTGATGGTCACTTTCGTCTGTGGCAATCGTAATTGCTGTTTGACCTTTTGTTTCAAAAATCATTGCATCATTTTCAAATAATTGATGCGTTAAGTCAAAGCTGGTATTCGTTTGGGCTAGCGTTTTATTCGCTAAATCAATAAACGGGCCTGCTAAGGGAATTTGTGTCCGTGATTTTTTAGGTGAAAAACTTAGATAATAATCTTCAAACGTTAGTGAAGATTCTAAAGGTACATTAAAGGCTGGATGACCACCAATCCCAAAATACATCTCTTCTTTCCCTGTATTTTCTACTTGGTAGTTTACAGTCAATTCTTGGTGTTCTAATGTATAAGTAATCACTAGTTCAAAATCAAAAGGATACTTCTTCTTGATTTCTTTTGTTGATTTTAGTGAAAAAGAAACTTCTTCTCCACCTTTTTCAATCACATCAAATACTTGATCACGAGCAAAACCATGTTGAGTTAAATGATACGCTTGATTTTGGTACATATACGTATCTTCTTTTAGACGACCGACAATCGGAAAAAGTACGGGCGCATGGCGGGCCCAAAATTCAGGATTTCCTTGCCAAATATATTCAATGCCGGTTTCTTTTGATTGTAAACTTACTAATTCTGCTCCTTCTTCAGCAAATGTTGCGATTAGAAATTCATTTTCAATTTGTACAGTCATTGCGTTGTCCTCCTAGTTGATACGAGCAATTGCTTATTTTTCCAACTCTTTAATAAATTGTTGATTTAATACTTTTAAATAAGTCCCTTTCATACCAAGAGAACGTGATTCAATAATTCCAGCTGATTCTAATTTTCTTAAGGCATTCACAATTACGGAACGAGTAATGCCTATTTCGTCTGCAATACTTGAAGCAGTTAAACGACCTTCTTCGCCATCTAAGGCTTCAAAAATGGCATGGACGGCTTTTAATTCACTATAGGAAAGAGTGTTGATGGCCATTTGCACGGCAGTCGCACTGCGAACTTCTGCTTCAATTGTTCTGGATTGATGATACAAAATTTGCATGCCGACAACGGTCGCACTATATTCAGCTAACACTAAATCATCCTCGTTAAAGGATTTTTCAACACGCGCTAAAATAATCGTACCCAAGCGTTTGCCAGCACCGTACAAAGGCACAATAGTGGTTAGACCAAACGGATACAGCTCTCGTGATTCAAAAGGAAATGCAGTTAAATCACTATCTATTGGAATATTGGCTTCGGTTACTTTGAGCATATCCACGGCCTCGGTGTATCCTTGAGGAAATTTTTTCTCTTTAAACATATTTTTGATACGGGCATTATTAACATCTAATTTTTCAGTATACCCCAACAAATCCCCTGAACTGCTAATAATATACGCATTACTTTCTAAAATATCCCCTAAAATCATTGCCATTTTGTTGTACGGAAGTTCTGCTTGTACGTCAAACAGATTGTTTTTTTGCAAAAGCTCGTTCACTTGACGTGTTTTTTCTAATAATGTAGCCATCTTTTCTCCTCCAGCCTTTTTTATAAGATGTAACGACTTAAATCTTCATTTTGAACAATGTCATTCAATTTTTCATTGACATATGCTTCGGTAATCGTAATTTCACCCATTTGCATATCTGGTGCTTCATATAATAAATCTTCTAATAAACGCTCTAAAATTGTGTGTAAACGACGCGCCCCAATATTATCTGTATCACGGTTTACATCATAAGCGATGTGTGCTAACCGTTCAATTGCTTCTTTGGTAAAGATGACTGAAACATTTTCTGTGCCGATTAATGCTACATATTGTTTAATTAAAGCATTGTTTGGCTCAGTTAAGATACTTACGAAGTCATCCGCCGTTAAATCATCTAATTCAACTCGAATTGGGAAGCGGCCTTGTAATTCTGGAATCAAGTCACTTGGTTTTGACAAGTGGAAAGCACCTGAAGCGATAAATAAAATGTGATCCGTTTGTAAAGGACCATACTTCGTGTTAACTTGGGAGCCTTCAACAATCGGCAAAATGTCTCTTTGTACTCCTTCACGAGAGACTTCGCCCGAATTTTGTTGACTTTTAGAGGTGATTTTATCAATCTCATCGATAAAAATAATTCCGCTTGATTCAGCTAAACGAATCGCTTCACTATGAATATCAGCGTCATTGACAATTTTTGCTGATTCTTCTTTCACTAATAATTCTTGTGCTTCTTTCACCGTTACAGTACGTTCGATTTTTTTCTTTGGTGACAGAGCGCCTAACGTTTCATTTAAGTCGATACCCATTTGTTCTAGGCCATTGTTCATAGCTGGCATCGTTTTCTTCGGTTCTTCAATTTCAATTGTTACTTCACGATTATCTAATAGACCTTTTTCCAGCTGTTCCAAAATTGTTCGGCGATTCGTTCGAATATCTTCCGTTACTTCTTCTTGTGCTTCTTGCTGTTGCTGAGCCATGTTAAACATGTTCATCATTTGTTCAAATTGATTACCGCCAGCCTGTTTTTGTTCTTTTTTAATTCCAGGCACTAATACTTTGACTAAACGTTGATTGGCCTTTTTTAATGCTTGCGCATACACGCGACTGTATTGTTGTTTTTCAACAATTTGGATCGCATTTTCTACTAAATCCCGCACCATTGATTCGACATCCCGACCAACATAGCCTACTTCTGTAAATTTGGTTGCTTCAACTTTTACAAAAGGCGCATTGACAATTTTTGCGAGACGACGAGCAATCTCAGTTTTACCAACACCTGTTGGTCCAATCATTAGTAAGTTTTTAGGCGTAATATCTTGTTGCATATTTTCTTCTAATTGCAAGCGACGATAGCGGTTACGTAAAGCTACCGCCACTGATTTTTTGGCAGCTTGCTGTCCAACAATATATTGATCTAGTTCTTTGACTATTTCTTTTGGTGTTTTGTTTAATTCATTCATGGATTTTCCCTCGCTTATAATTCTTCTACAATGATATTATGATTCGTAAATACACAGATATCTGCAGCAATATTTAAGGCATTTTTAGCAATCTCTTTCGCTGGCATTTCTTTATCGCCAAAGTTTTTCATGGCTCTTGCAGCGGACAAAGCAAAATTACCGCCTGAACCAATTGCTAAAATACCATCGTCTGGTGTGATGACTTCCCCAGTTCCTGAAACTAAGAGCATTTCTTCCTTATTCATCACAATCAGCATAGCTTCTAATTTTTGCATAGACTGTTGTGTACGCCACTCTTGGGCTAACTCAACCGCAGCTCTCGTTAAGTTTCCGTTGTATTCATTTAATTTTCCTTCAAACTTTTCTTCTAATGTAAAGGCATCTGCCACACTCCCTGCAAAACCGACAACGACTTCATCATTGTAAATACGGCGCACTTTTTTGGCCGTACCTTTCATAACGACAGATTCGCCCATTGTTACTTGGCCGTCACCAGCCATTGCAAATTTTCCATCTTTTTCGACTGCACAAATTGTTGTAGAGTGAAATTGTGATTCAACCATTATTGTTCCTCCTAGACGTTTACCTCCATTATGCACGAGGATGAAACGTTCGATAATTTTTTTGTAAACTTTCTTTTGTCACATGCGCATATATCTGAGTTGTGGATAAATTAGCATGTCCTAATAATTCTTGAACTGTCCGCATATCGGCGCCATTATTTAATAAGTGTGTCGCAAATGTATGGCGTAACATGTGGGGATGAATTTCCGCATTTAATGAACTTTTTTTAATTAGTTGGTTTAAGACATATTCAATCCCTGTTGGCGTGATTTGTTCACCATGATGATTAACAAAGACATATGGATGTTTTTTTTGATATTTTGTCATTAATAGCGCGCGGCTATTCTCTAAGTAATCCTTTAAGGCGTCTTGTGCAAATGAACCAAAAGGCACATAGCGATCTTTATTTCCTTTTCCGTGAACCAATAAAACAGAAGCTTGAAAGTCAACTGCGTCCACCGTTAAGTTCGCACATTCACTGACCCGAATACCAGTCCCATACAGAACTTCTAGCAACGCTTGATTTCTCAAATCAAGCGGTTGCTCCCCTTGTGCGCTCTCAAATAATGCATCCATTTCTTTTTCATAAAAAAAACGGGGCAACCGTAACTGTTTCTTTTTCATATGAACATAGGAAAAAGGATTCTCTTGGATTGCTTCATTTTTTAATAAGAATTGATAAAAAGAACGCAAACTGGCAATTTTTCGACTAATCGAATTGCGGCTATATTCCTGATCGTATAATTCGCTCAAATAAGCCCGAACATCCAAATGTTCCACAGTCAAATAATTGTCATTACCTGAAGTCTTTAAAAACGAAAAAAAATGTTGTATATCTTCTTGATATGCTTTTTTTGTTTTTTCTGAATAGCCTCTTTCGACAATAAGATAACGAGCAAATAACTCAGGCCAATTCTTTTCTTCCATGTGATAGCCCTCCTCATTCGATTACAAAGTAACTTTAGCATAACCTTTTTCAAAAGACAATTAAGTTGTCAGAATTTAATCAATATTTCTAAATATGTTCACAATTTTAACTATTCTTTAGCTTTTGTTATTTTTTTCTAAAAATTAAAAGACTGAGTATCATCGCATTTCTTAGCAATGATGCTCGGTCTTTTCTCATATTTTTTCTAATTTAGTCTAAAGATTGGATAACTTGAGCTTGGATATCTAAGGCCCGATTAGCAATTGCTTCATAGCGTTCTTTTTTGTCACGAATTCGTTCAGGTAACTCTGGGAAAAGCCCAAAGTTTGCATTCATTGGTTGGAAATGTTTGCCTTCTGCATGTGTAATATAATAAGCCATACTTCCTAAAGTCGTTTCGCGAGGGAATTCAATCGGCTCTTCCCCTTTGGCAAGACGAGCTGCGTTAATACCTGCAAGTAAACCACTTGCCGCGCTTTCAACATATCCTTCAACACCAGTCATTTGTCCAGCAAAAAACAGATCGTCACGTTTTTTTGATTGGTAGGTTGGTTTTAGCAACTCTGGAGAATTCATAAAACTATTACGATGCATGACGCCATAGCGAACAAATTCAGCATTTTCTAATCCCGGAATCATACGGAATACTCGTTTTTGTTCGCCCCATTTTAAATGCGTTTGGAAACCAACAATATTGTATAAAGAAGCTGCAGCATTGTCTTGACGTAATTGAATTACAGCATAAGGGCGTTTACCTGTTTTAGGGTCTTCTAGTCCGACAGGTTTCATTGGGCCAAACAACATGGTTTTAATGCCACGTTGCGCCATTACTTCGATGGGCATACAGCCTTCGAAAAACTTCTCTTTTTCAAACGTGCGTAAAGGAACCACTTCTGCATTGACTAGCGCTTCATGAAAAGCATTGAACTCTTCTTCAGTCATCGGACAATTTAAGTAAGCCGCTTCCCCCTTGTTATAACGAGATTTTAAATAAACTTTATCCATGTCAATTGTTGATTTATCAATAATTGGTGCTGCTGCATCGTAAAAATAAAAGCCTTCAGAACCATTAAATTCTTGAATTTTTTGAGATAAGCTTTCAGAGGTTAAAGGACCCGTTGCAATAATTACAATCCCTTCCGGAATATCGGTGATCTCTTCATTTTTGATTGTAATTAATGGATGACTTTTAATTTTTTCAGTGATTGTTTCAGAAAAAGAATCACGGTCAACTGCTAAGGCGCCGCCAGCTGGTACAGCGGTTTGATCTGCACTACCAATAATGATTGAATTTAAACGGCGCATTTCTTCTTTTAAAACACCTACCGCATTGGTTAAACTATTTCCACGTAATGAATTAGAACAAACTAACTCTGCAAAATTTTCTGTTTGATGCGCTGGTGTCTTTTTGACAGGGCGCATTTCATATAAATCAACTGGTACGCCAGCATTGGCCACTTGCCATGCCGCTTCACTTCCGGCTAAACCGGCACCAATAATTGTGACTTTTTTTGTCATGTATAAAAATTCCTTTCTATGTCAAGAAGTTAAGAGCTGTCTCTTACAAACTCAATTCATTTTACTAAAAGAGAAGACCGAAGTAAATTCTTCGGTCTCAATTTTTCTTATTTTTGGACGTTTTCTTCATAATCGCCATTGATACAAACGACTTGTTTGCCGCCTTTAACTTTTTTCTCTACTAAATATTGCCCACATTTTGGACATGGTCGGCCTACTGGTTTGTCCCAAGAAGTGAAGTCACACTCTGGGTACCGACTACAGCCATAGAAAATTCGATTTTTCTTTGATTTGCGTTCGATAACTTGTCCTTCGTGACACACAGGACACGTCACGCCAATTTCTTTAACGATCGCTTTTGTATTCCGACAATCTGGGAAATTACTACATGCATAAAATTTCCCGTAGCGACCCAGTTTAATCACCATTGGATGTCCACATAGTTCGCAGTCAAAACCTGCTGGTTCATCTTTAATTTGGATTTTTTCAATCTTTTCTTCGGCATTTGTTAATTCTTTTTCGAAGGGCTTGTAGAAGCGATCGACAACTTCAACCCATTTTTCTTGGCCTTCACCGACTTTATCTAGGTCCGTTTCCATTGTCGCTGTAAAATGTGTATCGACAATTTGTGGGAAAAACTCTGAAACTAGAGAATTCACAATTTCACCTAATTCCGTTGGTTCAAACCGTTTATTGGTTAGCTTCACGTAATAACGCCGTTGAATGGTTTCTAATGTTGGCGCATACGTTGATGGTCGGCCCACACCATTTTCTTCTAAAGTCCGGATTAACGTGGCTTCACTAAAACGAGCCGGTGGTTGAGTAAAGTGTTGTTTCGGTTCGATATCGACCGATTTAACAACGTCACCTTCCACTAATTCAGGTAAAATATTTTCCTTGTCTTCTTTACCATCATCGCGTCCTTCAACATATACTTGCATAAACCCTTTAAATTTCACTTTGGAGCCATTGGCAATAAACGTTACGCCGTTTTGTTGAAGCGTGACCTTCATGGTATCTAAAATCGCTGGTGTCATTTGACTAGCAACAAAGCGCGACCAAATAAGAGTATATAATTTTAATTGATCTTTATCTAAATACTTCTTCATTTCATCAGGTGTTCTTAAAACGCTTGACGGACGAACCGCTTCATGGGCATCTTGTGCACCTTGCGTATTTTTTGCTTTGCGGCCGCCATGTGCTGAGAACTCATCTCCGTAGGTCTTTTCAATGAATTCAGCAGCTTCTGCTTTGGCGGAATCGGCAATTCTGGTTGAGTCTGTACGCATGTAGGTAATCAGCCCCACAGTGCCTTGTTTCCCTAAAGCAATTCCCTCATACAATTGTTGCGCAACCATCATGGTTTTACGGGTACGGAAATTTAATTTACGTGCCGCTTCTTGTTGTAAACTACTGGTTGTAAAAGGTAATGCAGGATTACGTTTCCGTTCTTTTTTCTCAACTTTTGTAACATCGTAATCTTTACCGTCAATTCGAGAAGTGATTTCTTTCACCGCTTCTGCATTTGGTAATTTTTTCTTTTTACCATCTACGCCCCAGAAATTTGCTTTGAATTTCTTGCGACCTTTTTGGAAATTCCCATCAATGCTCCAATATTCTTCAGGTTTAAATTCTCGAATTTCATTTTCTCGATCAATAATCATTTTTAAAGCAACAGATTGCACACGACCAGCACTCAAACCTTTTTTGACTTTACGCCATAAAATAGGACTAATCGAGTATCCAACTAAACGGTCTAAAATGCGCCGTGCTTGTTGTGCATCAACTAAATCAACGTTGATGGTTCTAGGTTCTTTAAATGCCGCTTTTACCGCTTCTTTAGTGATCTCATTGAATACCACACGGTTTTTATCTTTTAAATCAAGGCCAAGAAGATAAGCTAAATGCCAAGCAATTGCTTCACCTTCTCGGTCCGGATCGGCTGCGAGATAGACTTTTTCAGCTTTTTTTGCAGCCGCTTTTAAACTTTTGATGACATCGCCTTTTCCGCGAATCGAAATATAATGAGGTTCATAATTATTTTCAATATCAATCCCCATTTTACTTTTTGGTAAATCGCGAATGTGACCAACACTGGCAACCACCTTGTAGTTTCTTCCTAGATATTTTTCAATTGTTTTGGCTTTGGCAGGTGATTCTACAATCACGAGATACTTATAGGCCATTCAATTAGCTCCTTTCGCGTTCGCTTTCCTACTATATAATATATGTAAAAAACGCACAAATCGTAATACATCATATGCTATATAGAATAGGTTTGTCAAGACTAGGCTTTCTAACATTTCTGTCATTTCTGTTTGACTGTCCGAATTTATAAATAAAAAATGCCTATGATTTATAGATTTTATCCTAAAGCATTAAAATACCTATAACATTCCAAACAAAATGAGTCAAGACAGCAGCTTCAAAGCGACCCGTGCGTAGATAGACCCAACTTAAAGCTAAACCCATGCCCCAATAAATAACAAAACTACCTATATCTGTCGGCGTGTGCACAAGTGCAAATAAAATAGAAGAAACGAGTATGCCTATTTTTGAAGCTGGCTTGAAAAACGCTTGAATCCCGACACGAAAAATTCCCTCTTCGAAAATTGGCCCAATCACACCTGCAAAAATAAGTATAAGCCCTTTAGGAATAGATTGGACAATTTCTTCAACACTTTGTTGGTTAGAGGTCGTCTCTAATCCTTCCAGACGTAATAAGAAATCACCAAATATTCCCACACAAAAGATTATCACCAAACCTAACAAGACCACTGGCAAGGTTTCTTTGATTCCTAAAAAAGTCCAAGTTATGAGCTTTTTCTTTTTCAAAAAAGCAACAAATAGATAGACGAAATAGGCACCAAGTCCAACAGCCACTAATCCACTAACAAAGCGAAACCAAAAATTTTCTGTAGAAAATTGAACAACTGAGACCATCATCAAAGGAATTTGATCCAAAATCAAAAAGCCCAGTAGCTGCATACCAAACAACCATCTTTTTCTAACAACCGTTTCCATTTAGACACTCCTAACTACCAACCAAAAGATTAAAATCTGATTAAATAGTACCGAAGTGAACGTAGGTTGTCAATTCACAATTAGTAAAAGTCACAATTCTTCACAAATATCATCAATTGTCTGAACACATTTAGCGCCGTCCTGAATTAATTCATGGCAGCCTGTTGAAAAAGACTGGAAAATACTTCCCGGTACGGCAAATACCTCGCGCCCGTAATCCATCGCCGCTTGTGCAGTAATTAAAGATCCACTATTCTTACGAGCTTCCATCACGCAGACCCCTAAAGATAATCCAGCAATAATGCGATTACGTGCAGGAAAATGATATTTTTTCGGCCCACTCCCATTCACATATTCTGTTAAAACAAGCTGATTCTGCTTCATAGTTTGCTGTAATTCTTTCTTTTCATACGGATAATATACATCTAATCCAGTGCCTAAAATTCCAATTGTCTGACCCCCGTTCTGGATGGCCATCTCATGGCTACGACTATCAATGCCTTTGGCAAGACCACTGACGATTGTGAATCCTTCTTTGACTATTTTAGGAACCAGAGCTTCAGTCACTCTTAACCCATACGAAGTGGCATAGCGAGCGCCGACGATGCCAATTTTCCTTCTACTTAACAATTGTAAATTTCCTCTATAAAAAAGAATTGCTGGTGGATTATAAATTTCTCGTAATAATTTAGGATAGACGGCATCTAAAATTGTCATAAATTGGTGTTGGCATTGTCGTATATATAACGCTTCACTATGAATCGTATGGTGTAACCAAGATTGTTCAAATAATTCACGATATTTCTTGATTTCAGCAATTCTAATAATTTCTGTACTGGAAAAATCAACACGCTTTTGTGCGATAGCTTCTTGTAACACTTTTAAGATACCTAAATTGCCAATTCCTTGGCATACCGCTAATTTAAATAATAATTGTCGTTGTAAAATTTCCAACAAAAAACACCTCTTTCACATCTTCTTAAAATAAGAATACGTAAAAAAAGTGTTTTATTTTTAAATCATATCTTTTATTGGCGCAAACGTACGTCGATGAATGGGTGTTACACCGTATTTTTCTAACCCGAGAAGATGTTCTTTTGTTCCATAGCCTGCATTGTTTTTAAATCCATATCCAGGATATAATTCATCATATTCTTCCATTAATCGATCTCTTGTTACTTTTGCAATAATACTGGCTGCTGCAATCGAAATGGAGCGTGCATCCCCTTTAATCAAACTTTCTTGTGGTTGGGGAACGTCTAACTGCATTGCATCAATTAATAAATAATCTGGTGCAAAAGCTAAATCGTCAATTGCCATTTTCATCGCTTGTTTAGTTGCTTGATAAATATTAATTTGATCAATGACTCCTTGATCAGCGATACCTAACCCGATAGCGACAGCCTGTTCTTGAATCTGGTTATATAACGTTTCCCGTTTTTTAGCAGATAGTTTTTTTGAATCATTTAAGCCTAATAATTGACAATCTTTCGGCAAAATAACTGCAGCTGTCACAACAGGACCAGCTAATGGTCCGCGGCCTACTTCATCAATTCCCGCAATTAAACGATGGCCTTTTTTATAGGCCGCTTCCTCAAATTGACTCATTTCTTTAAAAAGTTGCCACTCTTTTTCTTTGGCTAACTGGCGACGTTCCCACTGTTTGATCGCTTGTTGCACTCCTGAACGTTCATCTTCTCGCCAGCTTGCTAATCGTTCATCGGTTGCATCAGTGACAGTTAACAGCGCTTCTTTGATTGCCTGAATCGACTCTTTTGCCATGTTATTCGTCTCCTAGTTCTTCCCAGCGGTCCAAAGTATACGTACCTAATTTTCCACTGCGAATTTCTAAAATAATCATTTCGCTGGCTCGATTATAATCATCTCTAAAACCACGTTTTTGGCTAATTAACATCAATTGTTCTGGGGCAGGTAAAAATAGCTCTTCCTCTGTTAAACCATATCGTTCCGTCAAACGTTGCGGATAAAAACGTGCAAAAAATTCTAATCCATAAATCGCCAAATCATCTAAATGCAATAATTGATCTTTTATAGCGCCAGTTAAAGCTAATTTTTTCCCAATTTCTTCATCTTCAAATTTTGGCCAAAGAATTCCTGGTGTATCCAGTAATTCCAATTGGGAACCAGAGCGTAACCATTGTTGTCCTTTTGTCACACCTGGCTTGTTCCCAGTTTGCGCAATTTTTTTTCCGACTAAACGATTCATTAAGGTTGACTTACCAACATTGGGGATCCCAATACACATGGCGCGAATCGCACGCGGTTTCAAGCCTTTCGCCTGTTCACGAGCCAATTTTTCTTTTAACGCTTCCTTGGCTGCTGGCACAATTTTATTGATTCCTTTATTTTGTTGGGCATTGATAACTAGGGTTTGGTACCCTTTCTTTTGAAAGTAATGTTGCCATTTTTTATTTTGGTCGTTATCTGCTAAGTCCCCTTTATTTAAAAGGACTAATCGTGGTTTTTGTTGGACAATTTGGTCCATCATTGGGTTACGGGAAGAAAGCGGTAACCGCGCATCAACTAGTTCAAATACAATATCGACATATTTGATTTTTTCCGAAACTTCTCTTCTTGCTTTGGCCATATGGCCGGGAAACCATTGAATGGTCATAATCTGTTCAAATCCCTTCTTTAACACATTGTTTCTTTGATTCAATTCTTCAACGAGTCCTGTGTTCCGCGTAGATTCTTGCGAAAAAACACCTTCTCTAGTTTAACATATTTTTCACGGATTTGATTTATTTTCTGTAGTGTTCTTTAAAAAACAAAAAAGCTGAGACAAACTCACTTTGGATTTTGTCTCAGCCTTGTACACTGGCAAAGTATAGAAAGAAGTAGGTCAAGCTCTTCTCAAGACCGACTCAAGAATATTTCTGTTTTTACTTGTTATTTAGCATGAAGTAAATTTTCTTTACAATGAATTAACTCTGTTAAAAACTGACAGTACGGTGTAGCAATCCCATAGGCTTTCCCTTTGCGAACAATTGCTCCATTGATATAATCAATTTCGGTTAAACGATGATTGGTTATTAAGTCCTGATACATCGATGGATGGTGCAAACCAATTGTTTCTCGATTATAACACGAGCGGATTTGTTGAAGCACTGCTTGTTTATCTAACGTAACTTGTTCCACTTCAGCGACTGCTAAAAATTCATTAACTATTTGTTGAACAATTTGATCTGCTTGCTCTGTTTCGCCAAAGTCTGCCATATTACAATCCAACAAAGTACATAAACCATTCATTGTTCCATTTACGCAAGCCTTCTTATAAATGGATGATAAAATATTCTCAGAATAACGTGCATTTAAGCCAGCGTTATTTAATACCTTAATGACTGCTTCTGCCGCTTGTTCACTTTGCGCTCCTAAATTTTGTAAATCAATCGAACCATTGCCAAATAATTTTACTTTGCCCGGTCCTTCTAACCCAGCGGTCCACATTGTGTTTCCTAATAAAATATTTTCGTATGGCACGTATTTTTTGATAATATCTTCGTGCCCAATTCCATTTAACAAGCATAAAACTTTCGTATTTTTATTAAGGAAATGTTCTAATGCTTCAAGCATTCCTTCCAGTTGCATTGCTTTTGTAAATAGGATAACTAAGTCTGCTGTAAAATCGATGCTTGCTACTTCTGTCTGAGGATAAATAGGAATTTTAGCGGTCACCACTTCGCCATTAAAATCAGCAACTAACCCGTTTTTTCTTATTGCTTCAATATGTTCTGGCCAACCATCAACAAAAATAACGTCATTTCCTGCTTGATGTAACATTAGTCCAAAGCGACTGCCCATAGCGCCAGCACCTGCGATAATAATCTTCATTTCTTTTCCTCCGTTCAATTTTTTATTTTTAGGTAAAAATCTGCTAAGAAAATCTCTATCTCTTACTTTTATAGCAATAAAAAGGCAAAACATATGTTATATTATAAGTGATCTATTTGTTATTTTTTATCCAAGTGCATTTATGTAAGCGCTTTTAAAAAAGAAGGGGAGTTTCTGATGAATATTCAGCTTTTAAAGTACTTCATTGAAATTGTTAATACCCGCAGTTTATCGGCGGCCGCTCGCAATTTATTTGTCACCCAACCAACACTTTCTTTAGCATTGAAAAAAATGGAATCTGAGTTAGGCACAGCGTTGTTTGATCATTCTGATCAACCGTTTCAATTAACCGATACAGGTCTTTATTTATATGAACATGGCCAAGAAGTTGTTTTTCAATTCGATCAATTGGTAACAGATATTCGTGAAATGAACCAGAAACCAGTTAAAAAGCAATTGCGTTTAGGCTTAACTACTTTATTTGCTGTACAATTTATGAAAGAAATTTCACGATTTTTAACAACCCATCCACATGTGAATTTAATATTACAGCAAGATGGCTCGCCAAAATTACAAACGATGTTAGCAAATAAAGAAATTGATATGGGACTAATTTCTTTCCCAAATACCTTACCTGAAATTATTCATATTGAACCTTTAGAAACGACTACCAAAGGCTACCATGTTTATGTCGTGGTACCAGAATCAAATCCTCTCTCCCAATATGAAAAATTAACTTTTAAAGATTTGAAAGATCAACGATTTTCATCGTTAAGTGATAATTTTATGATTGGTCGCCTACTACTAGATCGGACTCGGAGCTTCGGTTATGAGCCGAATATCATTTTGCATAACGATGATTTACAAGTACTTCTTTATAGTTTACAAAAAAATAATTCGATTTGTTTGCTGCCGATTGAATATTATGAAGTGGGAAAAAGTCAGGGACTGAAATGGATTCCTTTAAAAGATAAGTTTGACTATTTCCCCATCGGCATTGCTTTGCGCCGCGATTTTAGTATGACAGAAGATGTTAGAGATTTTATCCAAATCATTAAAGAAAATTAATGGATAATCTAGCCTTGATAAGCAAAGACGACTTTACTATCATAAAGTTTCAACACTTTTTCAAATAAGAATTTTGAGAATAAACCCGCGACAATTGGAACAACAAACCAAGAAAAGAGTAAGGGTAAGATCCCTAAGCCCGCATCCAATGAAGCAAGTGGCCCCACGAGTCCAACCAAGCCAAATCCAGCCGATTGTGGGGTTCCTGAAATGTTGAATAGAACCACAGGAATTGCTGAAATAGTCGCTGTAAATAAACAAGGAATTAAAATAATTGGGTATTTAAATAAGTTAGGCATCATCATTTTCATACCGCCCAAAGAGACAGCCAGTGTCACTCCCGATTGGTTGACATTCCAAGAATTAATCACAAGAACAACAGTTGTGGCTGCAATTCCCATTGCAGCAGCACCTGCAGACAAGCCATTCAACTGAATCGCCAAACCGATTGCCACAGTAGTGATTGGCGAAATAATCAGTGCAGCAAATGAACAAGCAATTAAAATACTCATGATAATTGGCTGGAAATCAGTAAAATTGTTAATCACTTTCCCAATGGCGACCGTAATTTGTGTCACATATGGATAAATCAACATGCCAAACAAACCTGCACCTACTCCAACAACGATCGGTAAAGCAATGATTTCCACTGAACCGAATTTTTTATCGATGACTAATAAAAGTAAGACTGCAACAGAAGCGGTAATCATAATATTAATGATGTCACCAGTGCCTGCACCAATAAAGCCTTTCACTTCTGAATTAAATTTAATCACGCCAGAGCCAGCAAATGCTGCACCGCCAGCAATCATCATTTTCTGTGGCGTTAAGCCAAATTGAAAAGCAATCAGTCCACCAATAATTAAAGGGGTGGCTAGTTGGAAAATTTGCGCCGCATGAATAATCATTTCGATAATCTTGTATTCTGCAAAATATTTTAAAATGGCTCCTAATACAGCATTGGGAATTAAGGCGATAATGGTGCCGGAAGCTGTTCCAGCTAACACTTTGTTAAAAAATATTCTTGGGGTTAATTGAGCATCCAGTTTATCAGTGGGCATTTTCAACACTCCTATTGATTATTTTTGTTTTTTTAGAACAAGTTTGAGAATGATTGAACTTTCTATTAGATAAAGAGCGGCCTCAAAGAAGAGCGCTTATTTCTTTGAGGCGCTTTTTATTTAACTAAAGCAAGGAACGATTTTTAATATACATCCGTATCCGCATTATATTTCGCTAAATTATCTTTAACATCTCGCAAGAACTTACCTGCTTGTTGTCCATCTAAAATTCGATGATCAATAGAAAGACATAAATTAACCATATCTGCCACTTTAAAGCCTCCATCTGCGGTTGGCACAAGGCGTTTATTAATTGACTCTACTTGTAATATCGCAGCTTGTGGATGGTTAATAATTCCCATCGATTGGACGGAACCTAGTGTTCCAGTATTATTAAGAGTAAAGGTCCCTCCTTGCATTTCTTTGCTTGCTAGCGTTCCTTGTCGGACTTCTTGTGCCAAGCGATTGATTTCTTTAGCTAGCCCTGCAATTGAATAGTTATCCGCTTGTTGAATCACTGGCACATAAAGATGCTCGTCTGTCGTTACAGCTATGGATAAATTAACATCTTTATGATAAATAATTGAGCCATCATCCCAAGATGTATTGATTTTTGGATTTTTCTTTAACGCTTGAATGACTGCTTTGGCAAAAAATGGGAAGAAGCTTAGAGACAGGCCTTCTTGTTGTTTAAATTCATCTTTTAATGAATTTCTAAGTTGGACTAAGTTGGTCACATCCGCTTCCACCATTAACCAAGCGTGAGGGATTTCGTTGACACTTTGGACCATTTTTTTAGCAATTGCTTTACGTACAGGATCTGCAGAGACAATTTTATCTGTGGTTGTTTCAGTTGGACTAGCTGTTGCGGCACTTTCATTTTGCGAAGCAACTGGCTCCTCTGAAATTGAAGGGCTAGTTCCTGGACTCACTGTTTTCTCAGGCGTTCTTGCCTGTGTTGGTGTAAAGTTTGTAACATCTTTTCTAGTAATTCGACCATCACGACCTGTCCCTGTAACTTGTGTTAAATCAATCTTTTTTTCTTGGGCAATTTTAAGGACTGCTGGGGAATAACGACCATTATTTTTTTTATGGGACGTCGCAGTGCTTGTTGTTTCAACCGTTTCATGTTCTTGTGCTTGTTCCGCACTTGCTTCTTTCACTGGTGCTAAAGTAGCTTCTTCTGTTTTTTCGGTTGTTTCTTCTGTCTCTAACGTCATCACCGCTGTTCCGATGGGCACATCTGTATCTAGAGAAATCAGAAATTCTTTTACTACACCATCAAAATCTGATGGGACTTCCGTGGTGACTTTATCAGAAACGACTTCCATTAAGGGATCATAGCGTTTCACTGAATCTCCTGGTTTAACTAACCATTGGACAATGGCTGCCTCTGTGACACTTTCGCCTAGATGAGGCATTTTGATTTCTTTTGTGGCCATTTATTTTTTCCTCCTTGCTTCAATTAAAATTCTGCTAATTCTTTCATTGCTGCTAATACTTGTTCTTCATTGATTAAAAATTCTCTTTCTAAAGGTAATGCATAAGGCATGCTTGGACAATCAGGTCCTGCAAGTCGTTGAATCGGTGCATCTAAATCAAAGAGAGCATCTTCTGAAATCATTGCTGCAATTTCACTCATCACACTGCCTTCTTTATTGTCTTCTGTTACGAGTAAAACCTTCCCCGTTTTCTTAGCTGCAGCTACTAATGTTTCGCGATCTAAAGGATATAACGAGCGAACATCGACGATTTCGGCATCAATTCCTTCAGCGGCTAGTTTTTCCGCCGCAGCTAAAGCTAATTGCAAGGTCATGCCGTAACTAATCACGGTTAAATCACTACCCGTTCTAACGACATTGGCTTTGTCAATTGGTACGATATAATCATCTGCAGGCACTTCATCTTTTAGTAGACGATATAAACGCTTATGTTCGTAAAAAATGACTGGATCATCGGAACGAATCGCTGCTTTAATCATCCCTTTTGCATCATAAGGATTAGAGGGGGTCACAACTCTTAATCCTGGTTGTCCACAAAAAACTTTTTCTGTAGACTGAGAATGATACAGCCCACCACGAACACCGCCGCCATAAGGTGTCCGATAAACGATTGGCGCAGTCCAATCGCCTTTTGTTCTATAGCGCATTGTCCGAGCCTCTGATAACAATTGATTGGTTGCAGGCAAAATGTAATCCGCAAATTGAAATTCACCAATTGCACGATAGCCCATTAAACCTAAGCCGACAGCTAAACCACCAATTAAGCCTTCTGTTAACGGTGTATTAAAACAACGCTCGTCACCGTATTTAGCAGCTAAACCCTTTGTTACACCGAACACCCCGCCTTTGTCGCCGCCGACATCTTCCCCAAAAATAACTACTTTTTCATCACGAGCCATTTCTTCAGAAATTCCTAAGTTAATTGCTTCTAAATAAGTCATCTCAGCCATTATATTTCTTCTCCTCTTCTCTTATTTTGCATACACTTCTTCTAAAATTGATGTCGGTACAGGATCTGGCATTGCTTCTGCTTCATCCGTTGCTTGATTGATTTCTGCACGAATTTCTTCATCAATTTTGGCAATGTCTTCGGCTGTTAAATAGCCCTCTTCTAATAATTGTTTTTCAAAAAGCTTCACTGCATCGTTCTTTTTCATTTCTTCAATTTCTTCTTTTGAACGATAAACAGATTGATCATCGTCAGCGGAATGAGAAGTCAAGCGAGAAACCATTAATTCAATCAATTTTGGTCCTTTTTTCCCGCGAGCCGCTTTTACTGCTTCTTTAAATGCTAGATAGACTTCAGTAAAATCACTACCATCAACGGTTACACCTTCAAAGCCATAAGCTTTCGCGCGATCGGCCATTCGTTTATTGGCATACTGTTCTTCAATTGGGACAGAAATCGCATATTCATTATTTTCAACAACAAAAATGACTGGTAATTTTTTTACGCCTGCAAAGTTCATAGCTTCTTGGACTTCTCCTTGATTGGCAGAGCCTTCCCCAGTGGTGGTCAATGCAACAAAATCAGCTTTTTGAAGTTGCGCTGCATAACCAACACCTGTTGCTAATGGCATTTGTGTACTTACTGTTGAAGAGAAGGAAACAATATTATGCTCTTTTGAACCATAATGATTCGGCATTTGACGACCATGGGAAGAAGGATCCGCTTCTTTTCCAAAAGAACCCATTAAAATATCTTTGGAGGTCATGCCCCAAACCAAGCACGCGGTCATATCACGATAATACGGTAAAAAATAATCTTTTTGAGGATCAAAAGCCATCGCCATCGCTACTTGTGCAACTTCTGCCCCTTGACCAGAAATATTGAAAGAGGTCTTACCAATCCTTGTTAATTGCCACAACCGTTCGTCTAAACGACGTCCTCGTAGTACTTGACGATATGCCTGAATCAATTCTTCTTTTGATAAACCCGATTTTTTAAGCGTTTTCATTTTCATCAACCTTTCTCTATTTGTGAATCGCTAAGCCATAAGTATCTAAGGCTGCTTCTTGCAATACTTCTGTCATTGTTGGATGCGCATGGATTGCTTCACCAATTTCAATGGGCGCGGCATCTAAATACATGGCAGTACTTGCTTCGGCAATTAAATCCGTGACATGTGGCCCAATCATAGAAACCCCTAATAAATCATCGGTCTTCTTGTCACGAATTACTTCTATAAAGCCATCTGTTTCTCCATAAACAAGTGATTTACCATTACCATTAAAATTAAAGGTGCCAATCACTACTTCTTTATCTGCTGGTAAAGTTTCTCTAGTATAGCCGACACTTGCTATTTCAGGATTTGTATAAACACCTCGAGGCACGTTTGTATAATTTAAAGGTTCAACTGTCTCGCCTAAAAGATGCTGAACAGCTAACTCGCCTTCTTTCATAGCCACATGTGCTAGTTGGAGTGTATCGATACAATCGCCAATCGCATAAATATGTCCTTCTGTGGTTTGATAAAATTCATTTACTTCAATGCCTTTGTCAGTATATTTCACTGAGGTATTCTGTAACCCTAACTTATTGATATTGGGTTGACGCCCAATTGCTACCATGACTTTGTCAACGGTGAGGGTTTCTTGTCCTGCAACTTCTACTTGAACCTTTTGTCCAGTAACTTTCGCTTCTTGGACTTTGCTGCCTAATAGAATGTTGATTCCTCGTTGCTCTAAACGTTTCTTTAATTCTTTAGAAATTGTTGCACTCTCATTTATAAGTAACCGATCCAAAAATTCAATGATAGTTACGTTGACACCTAAACTATTTAATAAAGAAGCCCACTCGACACCAATAACGCCACCACCAATAATTGCAATTGATTCTGGTAGCTCTTCTAATTCAAGCATCCCATCAGAAGATAAGATAAATTCTTCATCCAGTGGCAAATTAGGTAACGTTTTAGGACTAGAGCCTGTCGCAATAATGACATTTTTAGGAACGATAATTTCTTCTTCCCGTGTTGGATCATTAAACGTAACTGCCACTGCGCCAGAGACTGGTGAAAAAATAGAGGGACCTAAAATCGCACCTTCGCCTGCTAAAATTTTGATTTTATTTTTCTTGCATAAGCCTTCAACACCTTTGTGCAACTGCTCAACAATTCCTTCTTTCCGTTGTTGTATTTTAGAAAAATCAATGGACGCTGCCTCTGTTTCAATCCCAAAAGAAGCCGCTTGTTTTAAGGTATCAAAAACCTCTGCGCTTCTTAATAAAGCTTTTGTAGGGATACAGCCTTTGTGCAAACAAGTGCCACCTAATTTGTATTTTTCAACAATTGTGACGTTTAGCCCTTTTTGTGCGGCTCGAATTGCTGCTACATAGCCTCCTGTTCCGCCACCTAAAATCAGTAAATCTGTTTGTCCCGCCATTTTGATCACTCCTGCTCAATTTTTGCTTCACTATAATTTAAAGCTTGTTCTTCCCCTGTTAATACTCGATTGACGCCTTCATATAAAGCAGCCATCTCCATTTCACCTGGGTAAACCTTAATTGGTGCAATCCAAGTGACTTTTTGACTAATTTCTTGAACAACGGTTTGCGAATAGGCTGCGCCCCCTGTTAAAATAATTGCATCAATTGTGCCTTCAAGAACCACGGCCATCTCGCCAATACTTTTTGCGATTTGGTAACACATTCCTTTTAAATAGTAATTTGCTGTTTGATCACCTGCAGCTATTTGTGCTTGGATATGCCGTAAATCTGTTTCACCTAGGTATGATTTAAGGCCGCTATTACCCGCAATTAGCTTTTTCACTTGGCTAATCGTTAACTCCTGTTCAAGTATCCATTGCGCAAATTCAACGAGCGGTAAGGCACCACTGCGTTCTGGCGTATAAGGACCTTCACCATCAAGCCCATTTACCACATCCACCATGCGGCCTTTTTGATGCGCCCCCAAGCTAATGCCCCCACCTAAATGAACAACGATAAAATTGCTTTGCTCATATGTTTTCCCTAAATCCTCAGCGATTTTTCGAGCGACCGCTTTTTGATTTAAGGCGTGACCAACGCTACGCCGCTGAATGCCTTTTAATCCAGAAATCCTGGCTAATGGCTGTAGCTCATCTACAACAACAGGATCGACAATAAAGGCTGGCACGTGATATTTTTCTGCAAACTCATTAGCTAAAATCGCCCCTAAATTTGAAGCATGGGTATTAAAGCGTTCTGTCCGCAAGTCTTCTAGCATTTGTTGATCGACAAGATACGTACCGCCAGGAATAGGCTTAAGCAAACCACCACGCCCTACGACAGCGGCTAATTGTGTGATGTTATGTGTTTCTAAAAATTCCGCGATCATTTGTTTTCGAAATGGTGTTTGACTGACAACATTTTCAAAAGGTGCCAATTCTTGGACGCTATGTCTAAGCGTTTCTTCCGCCAAGCAATCATGATTAGCAAAAAGCGCTAACTTAGTGGAGGTCGAGCCAGGATTAATAACCAATACTGTTTCCATTGTTTTCTGCTCCTTTTTTTAAACTTGTCTCATGGCAAATCTTAATGAATGAAATTTGCTTTCTGTCGAATCACTTCTAGATGTTAAAACGACTGGGACTTTTGTGCCAACAATCGTTCCTCCCACCTTGGCGTGCCCAAACAAGGTTAATGATTTGTATAAACAATTTCCAACATCAATAGTTGGGACCACTAAAATATCTGCATCCCCCATGATAGGACCGCTGTAACGTTTATGCGCAACCGCTTCTTCAGAGGTCGCTAAATCAAGCGAAAGTGGACCAAAAACCGTAGCCTCTTGTTGATCATTAAAATGTGCCGTGACTTCTTTTGCTAAAACAGACGAAGGCATTTTAGGATTGAAATTTTCCGCTGCGCTTAACAAAGCAATTTTCGGGTGATGCAATCCCAATTTTTGGGCGACTTCTTTAGCATTTTCAACAATTTCAATGAGGGTCGCTTGAGTGGGGGCGATATTCATCGCACAATCGGTTAACAAGAAGGTTTTTCCCGCAGGCAGCTCCACCATTGCTACATGGGAAAGAATTGGTTTATTCTTTAATTGATGCTCACTTTTCAACATTTCTTTTAGTAATGTGTGGGTCTGGATAATTCCTTTCAATAAAATTTGTGCTTGACCAGTTGCAACTAAACTGACAGCTTCCCGTGCTACCGCGGCCTCATCTGAGCAATGAACATATTTCCAGAGATTTTCAGTATCAAGATTTTCGCTTGTATCAAATACAATAAACTGCAACGGTTGCTCGGATTCTTTTAGTGCTTTTTTAACTAACTGTAAAATCTCTGGTTGTGAACCTCCTGCAATTGAAACAGTGATCATTTTCTCACCTCATTTTTTCTTCTTTACACTTTAAATCTACCTTAGTATGTAAGCGCATACAAATTGTTAATTTTTATGTCCTTATTAATATTTTTTATAGAGAAGGAAAAGCTTAGTAAATCAAGCTTTTCTTTCTCTAAACAATTGTTATCTAATTTACTTTTCATGAAAAAACTTCTTTTCTAAGAATGAAAGGAAAACTTATGCTTCGGCACAGCTGTTTATTTATGTCCGATCCTAAAGCATGTTATACTTTAGATACTTATTTTTAGGAGGAATTAAATGGCACTACTACTATTCTTTTTGTTTATCGCCCTACTAGGATTTGGTATATTAAAAATTAATAACCGCAGTATCCTCGGCGGTATCACTCTGGCTTCTGGCACCTTATTGTCATTAGTCACCTTACTATTTATCGGACTAGACAAAATTTATTTACATTTTAAGAATGGCGACCTAATTACTTTGGCCATTGCTTATCTATTAATTCCCGCTGTGTTTATCGGCATTTGCCTTTACTTTATTTTTAACTCACGTACGATGCAAACGAAAGAAGGCAAAAGTGTCACGGCTAAATTGTCGGCGGGCTTAGGGCTGAACTTATTAATTGCTTTACCAGCCTTTCTATATTTATTATCAGTTGGCACAGCGCAAATACCTTATATGCTTTTTCTGTTCTTACTTTTTCTATTGTTAATGGATCTTTTGCTGACCTTTCTATTTGCTGCTTACGTCTTGTATTCATGGATGTACCAAATGATTCCTTTAAAAAAAGCGGTTGATTATATCATTGTTTTAGGTTCGGGAATTCGTAGCGAGGAAGTACCTCCACTTTTGAAGAGTCGGTTAGATAAAGGGATTGAATATTATGAAAAAAATCCCACCGCTAAATTTGTAGTCAGCGGTGGTCAAGGTCCTGACGAACCTGTGGCCGAAGCTTTCGCAATGAAAAAATATTTGCTTTCACAAAATATTCCTGCAGAAGCAATTTTGATGGAGGACCAATCCACAACCACTTATGAAAATATGTTGTTTTCTAAAGCAATAATTCAGGCAGATTGGCAAAAGATGCCGTCTGATTCTAAACAACCCTCTGTTATTTTTTCAACAAATAACTATCATGTCTTACGAGGAGCTATGTATGCCCATCGTGTTGGCTTAAAAGCTGAAGGTGTCGGGGCGCCAACTGCCTTATATTTTTTACCGACTGCTCTAATCCGAGAATACATTGCCTTACTGGTTCATGATAAGCGAATTGTGCTTTTTGTTTTTCTACTTGTCACTCTTCTTTTAGGAATCAGTATCTTACCCATCTAAAAAAACAGCGACTCACATTTTTGTGAGTCGCTGTTTTTATTCTTTTAATATAAAAAGGTTTAATGAACGTAATTGGCTATCAATGCAATCAGCCATAAATGAAG
The DNA here is from genome assembly GCF_050546165.1 of Enterococcus sp. AZ120. Taxonomy (NCBI): domain Bacteria; kingdom Bacillati; phylum Bacillota; class Bacilli; order Lactobacillales; family Enterococcaceae; genus Enterococcus; species Enterococcus sp. AZ120. The sequence goes on from NZ_CP172950.1 coordinate 1,376,302, forward strand.
CGGATAGAATCCGTAAAATAAATATTTGAAAAATGGTGCTTTGCTCCCTCTCTCACCATTGTAAAGCGATATAAATGGTAACACAGTGATAAACATAAAATCAGAATTATAAGCTAACATTTCAATTGTCGTTGGCCAATCTCCCAACCATTGAAAACTTGTAACTAAGAAAAAGAGCGCTAATGCACCATATAAACAGTTCCGTAAGACAAGTCTCTTTCTGGCTAGATACGTAATCAACATAAAAGGTAACATCACAATGCCACCTTCAGCAAACATTGCTCCTATTCCTAAAATTGCTAATATACTAATCAATAAAACAATTTTTAAACTGATTTTTGGCATCTCTAGCATCGCTTTTGTCACAATTAACATACTGACACCAAGGGCTAAGGTGAAGAAAATATTATTGTGAACAGTGACAGCTGGATTATTCACTAAATGATTTAGAAGCGTATTTCCAACAAACATGATTGCTGCCCAAATATACAAACGACCATTGTAACGATAAACATTCCGTGTATAGTTGAACCCTTCTACAGCCATGTAACCAAAAAACACACCGACACAACGAGTAATTACATGAAAAATCAGTGCCCATTCTGGTGGAACAAAATAACTAATATGGTCAAGAACCATTAACCCCATCATCAATAACTTTAAGCGATTTGCGTTCATGAATCGTCTCCTTTATTTTTTCTACAGAAACTATCATATCTTTTTATATAACAGAAAACAACGAACATTCTTGTTAGATTCAACCATTCTTTTTGTCACTTTCGTTAAACTTGGTACCGCAAAGATAAATCTTCAAATAAATAATGTTGGTATTTAAATTGTTCAAAATGAATTTTTCGAATTTCTTGCTTAATGGCTGTTAAGCATTCATCGACCGTCATCAATGATTCTTCTTTTAGAAGCGCCTCTTCTATTAATAATTTGCATTGGCAATCAATCAATAAAAGTTGGCTATAGAATGTGTAAAATGTTTCTTTATTTAATTTTTCAATCAAATTTTTAGCTTGATTCTGCAGCTTTTGATAACATTTGGTCAATTTTTGATAATCCATTAAATCAACTAACTGACCTTGTTTTAACATGTTACTAAAGTCTAAATCCCAAAGCATTTCTTTAGTCGGCTGTTGCAATAAATAATACATAGAATGACTACTAATAATTTCAGTGGTCGGTTCTTCAATTGTTTCATAAAAAGTCACAAAATATTCTCGCTCAATCACAGTAATAATTTCTTCTTCTGAAAGCTCACAATCTTCTAAATTTTGATAGAATATCAATAATTTAATCCGTTCATCTATTTTATTCAGCGAAGCGACTAATTCAGGAAAAAGAACCGACTGACAATTTTCTACTAATTCTCTTGCCTTATTTTGTTCATTTTTATAAAAGTTGTATAACTTTTTCCGCTGTTTTAACGAGTTTAGTAAGTTATCGGGTATATTCCAGTAATATTGTTTCTTCATAGCATTCCCACTCTTCTTTTTTATGTACAATTTTACAAAATTGGTCTTAGCCAATTTCGTCTCTAGTTATTCTATCAAAAAAGTGATGCTTTTTTACTGACAATAATTACTCGTTTTACGCCCAAAAAGTGAAAATCTAGCTGTTAAGTAATTATTGGGGCTTGTTTCTCGCGGGCCGAAAAAACTTTTTCCTTTTAAAAGTCCAGAAAAAGACCTACACTAGAGATAGACAAACGTTGGAGGGATTTAAATGGATTTACACTTAACGAATAAATTAGCATTAATTACTGGTTCAACCAAAGGAATTGGCAAAGCAATTGCGATTGAAATGGCTCGTGAAGGGACCGATGTCATTATCAATGGGCGCAATGAAGCCGAAGTAACTAAAGTTGTTAAAGAAATACAAACAATGTTTCCAGACACTCATCCTCAAGCAGGGACTGCCGATATTTCCATTGAAAGTCAACGAGCTACTTTGCTTGAAAAATTCCCTAAAGTCGACATTTTAGTGAACAATATGGGGATTTTTGAGCCAATGGAATACTGGGACATCGATGACACCACTTGGGAAAAATTTTTTACTGTGAACGTGTTGTCAGGCAATGCATTAGCAAAAGCTTATCTACCTAAAATGCTTGCACAAGATTTTGGTCGCATTATCTTCATTGCTAGCGAAGAAGCGGTGATGCCTTCTGGCGAAATGCCCCAATATAGCATGACAAAAACGATGAATCTTTCCTTAGCTAAAAGTTTATCCAACTTAACTGTCGGCACACATGTCACCGTTAACACGGTTATGCCTGGCTCAACCCTTACCGAAGGTGTAGAAAAAATGTTGGAAGATATGTACGCTGATTCAGACATTCCCAAAGAGGATTGGGAAAAAGATTTCATGAAAAATCATCGTTCTCGTTCACAAATCCAACGGCTCATTCGACCAGAAGAAATTGGTCGTTTTGTTACCTTTGTGGCCAGCCCAGATTCTTCTTCCTTCTCAGGCGAAGCCTTAAGAATCGATGGCGGCTTAGTTCCAACGATCTTCTAAATTAAACAAAAAAGACAGCCAGCAAAAATTCACATTTTTTGCTGGCTGTCTTTTTAAGCATATTAATTGATTACTTACCAAAAGTAAGTTATATTTATCTCGAATTCGAAATAAAAAGAGGTGAAACAATGAACCAACAGCAAGAAGCTTTAAAAGCCTATATCGGTTTATTAAGAACCAGCCATCGACTAGAGCAACTTGCCAAGCAAGATGTTACTTGTTATGACTTAAACATTACAGAATTTTCAGTGTTAGAGCTGTTACTCCATAAAGGTCCTCAGACCATCCAAAAAATCAAGGAGAAAATTTTAATCGCTAGCAGTAGCACCACTTATGTTATTGACCAATTACATAAAAAAGGCTATGTAACGCGCACTCCCAGTGAAAAAGACCGACGCATTACTTACGTCGAATTAACAGAAGCTGGAAAAACATTAATTGAAGAAATTTTCCCGATGCATGCAAAGCGAATTGCAGAGGCATTTGAACAACTCTCTTCCGAAGAATTAACACTTCTTCAAAAAACTTTACGAAAAATAACAAATGAAACGAAATGAGGAAATAATGATGAAAAAAGAAGATCAATTATTAGGAATCCACCACGTTACAGCTATGACAAGTGATGCAGAAAAAAACTATCACTTCTTTACAGACGTTTTAGGGATGCGTTTAGTCAAAAAAACAGTGAATCAAGATGATATCTATACTTACCATACCTATTTTGCCGATGATTTGGGTACACCAGGTACAACCATGACCTTTTTCGATTTTCCCAATAACCCTAAAGGATTAAAAGGAACCAATACGATTTCAAGAACAGGGTTCCGGGTTCCTTCAGATGCAGCTTTGACTTATTATGAAAATCGCTTCAATGAATTTGCGGTCAAACACACAGGCATTTCTGAAGAATTCGGGAAAAAGGTCCTTCGCTTTTGGGATTTTGATGATCAAGCGTATCAATTAATCTCTGATGAATTAAATCAGGGCGTTGCAGCGGGCACCCCTTGGGAAAAAGGACCTGTCCCCACAGAATTTGCGATTTATGGCTTAGGACCTGTCGAAATAGCTATTTCCTATTTTCATGAATTCAAAGAAGTCTTTGAAGAAATTCTAGGCTTTCACGTAGTGGCACAAGAAGGCAATCGCTATTTACTAGAAGTTGGGCAAGGTGGCAATGGTGCCCAAGTCGTTTTGGTAGACGATGATACTAGCTCACAAGCGCAACAAGGATATGGTGAAGTACATCACGTTGCATTCCGCCTAGCGGATCGTAAATCACTTGGGACTTGGCAAGCGCTCTTTGATCATTTAGGCTTACAAAACTCTGGCTATGTCGATCGTTATTACTTTGAATCATTGTATGTTCGTATTGGGCATATTTTAGTCGAATTAGCCACCGATGAACCAGGATTTATGGGGGATGAACCTTACGAAACATTAGGAGAAAAGTTATCTCTTGCGCCATTTTTAGAAAACCGTCGTGAGTATATTGAGAGTGTTATCAAGCCGTTCAATACAAAACGAGCCTAAGGAGGAAAAAACATGCATTCAATTTTTAAAAAAGGACATCTTGAAGCACCTGTCTTTGTGCTACTTCACGGTACAGGTGGTGATGAAACAGCTCTCCTACCAATTGCTCAAGAACTAAATAAACAAGCTACTGTACTAAGTATTCGTGGTGATGTTTCAGAAAATGGAATGAATCGTTATTTTAAGCGCCTAGCGGAAGGTCATTATGACTTAGAAGATCTAGAAAAACGCGGCGAGGCGCTTCATAAGTTTATTCAACAAGCCGCTAACGAGCATCAATTTTCATTGGATAAAATTATTTTTATTGGCTATTCAAATGGGGCCAATATCGCTATTCAATTATTGCTTACTCACCCCGACAGCTACCATCAAGCTGTCCTCTATCATCCCATGTTTCCTGTTGAATTGACCAATCAACCAGACTTGACCGACACTTCTGTTTTATTATCTCTAGGAGAGCATGACCCGATTGTCCCACTTCCTGAGAGTATGCGTGTGATTCAACTATTTCAGAATCATGGAGCAACCGTACAAGAGGTTTGGACACAAAGTCATCAATTAACTTATCAAGAAATTAAGGAAACACAAACTTGGTTGGCACATCTGTCCTCTTAACAAAAAAGTGGGTCCTAAGTCGAAATGACTTAGGACCCACTTTTTCTATTTTAAGATAATTCACTGTCTGAGCTTCTTTTTATTCTGCCATTTGAACAACTATTTTACCAACTGCATGGTGCGTTTCACTGAGTGCATGTGCATCATAAATCCCTTGTCTAGAAAAAGGGAAAACTTCACCAATAATTGATTTCACTTTTCCAGCTGCCATCAAATCAGCAATTTTTTGTAATTGTTCTCCATTTGGTTGAAGCCAAATACTTTCAGCAGAAATATTTTTTTCGGCTGCCAATTGTTTATCTTCAATGCCCACAATTGAAACAAGACGACCTGTGTTTGGTTTTAAGACGTCAAAACTATTTTTTTGAACCTCACCACCCATTGTATCAAAGACCAAATCAACATCAGCTAATACCTCTGCAAAATTCGTTGTATGATAATCAATCACTTCATCTGCACCAATTTTTCTCAGTAAGGCATGATTTTTTGCGCTAGCGGTCGTGATGACATGTGCGCCCGCTTCTTTTGCTAGTTGAATCGCATAAGTACCGACCCCACCTGCACCAGCATGAATTAAAACAGTTTCTCCTTCTTTAAGGTGACCATGATCAAACAATGCTTGCCAAGCGGTTAAACCAGCCAACGGAACGGCAGCCGCTTCTTCAAAGCTAATTGTTTCAGGGATTTTTGCTAATAAATGATCATCCACAATCGTTACTTCTGCATAGGTGCCAAAACGAGTAGTTTCAGGACGAGCAAAAACTTTATCGCCAACTTGCCAATCCGTTACTTGACTCCCCACCTCTGTAATCACACCAGCGACATCCCAACCAAGAATAATCGGAAAGGACCAATCAAACATCTGTTTTAAATATCCTTCACGCAATTTCCAATCAATCGGATTAATTGATGTCGCGTATTCTTTTACCAACACTTGATGTTCCGATAATTCTGGCAGTGTTACTTCTGCTTCTTCAAGTACCTCTTTACTTCCGTACTGATTAATCACAACAGCTTTCATAAACCAACTTCCTCTCATTTGTTTCATTTTTCACACTTTTAGTATACGCCTATTGCCTTCTTTTTATATAAGAATATGCTTTAGTTAAATTGAGAGAAAGTAGCTGTTTTTAGTCTATTATTCATAACGTAAAGATTCAATTGGATCTAATTTTGCTGCTCTTCGAGCTGGTAAAGTTCCTGCTAAAAAAGCAATAAACATAATAACTAAGATAATCGTTAGTGAAGATGGCAATGAAAATTGAATTAATTTAAATCCTGTTAAAGCCTTTAAAAAAGAATCCGTTGCCAAACGATTAACTAAATTTCCAACCCCAACAGCTCCTAAAATGCCTAATATTGAGCCAAAAAAGCCAATTAAAGCCGCCTCAACACTAAAAATTGTAAAGACTTTCCCATTGCTAAGTCCCATGGCTTTCATTAAACCAATTTCTCGCGTTCTTTCTTGGACAGACATATACAGCGTGTTAATAATGCCAAAGCTTGCAGCTAACAAGGCAATTGCACCAAACATGGTTAAAACACCAGTGATTGCATTGATTATATTACGAATCATGCCAATTTCATCTTCGACAGTAGTCGCTAAATAGCCAGCTTTATCTAAATCTTTTTTGATGTCCTTAATCTGCTCTGGCGTGCTGTCTTTTTTAACTTCAGCAATAATCATCGCGTATTGATTTTTTAAATGTTCTGGAAGATCTGCTTGATTGATTGAGACAACTTTATCAATCAATGCTTTATTCATCAGCGAGAGCCCATTTTGAATGACACTGGCATTTCTAACGCCAACAATTTTTGCTTCAATAACTTGCTCTTGTCCTTTCAAGGAACTTGAGATACCTAATTGAACTGTTTCTCCCACGGCAGCTTTACTAGATGTATAGCCGAGCGCTTTTACATATTCTGGTGACAAATTAATTTCGAAGTCCTGGCTCGTTTGCGAAACTTTACGGCCAGCCGCTAAATCAATGGTCATCTCATCTAGCGCAGAAGTTGCTGAAAATACATATTTATGCTTATCTGCTCCTTTTATATAATCGATAGCAACGGATTTCATTGGTTCCACTGATGTAACATCCGAGATTTTTTTAATCTTCTCAATATCTTTTTCAGCAAGCATACTTTGTTGTTGAATCGTACTGGTTTTTTTCTCTGGATTATATTTACTTGGTTCTGTTCCGTTACCAACATTCATCTCCATTTTTGGCTGAATAAATAGCTGATTTGCACCACCGACACTGCCGACTTGTTTGTCAATATAATCATTTACACCAATATTGACTCCTGTAGTTAAAGCTATGGTAAATGCTCCAATAAAGATTGCAATAATGGTCAATACGGTTCGACCTTTATTACGCATTAAATTGGTACTAGCTGATTTTAAAATATCTCTAAATTTCATTTACTCATCTCCTCCTACAATCAAGCCGTCTCGAACATGAACTTGCCGATCACAACGTGCTGCTAAGTCTGGATCATGTGTCACAATAATTAAGGTAATTCCTTTATTTTTATTTAAATCAAATAACAATTCTTCAATTTTCTTCCCAGTGGCAGAATCTAAATTCCCTGTAGGTTCATCTGCAAAAATAATTTGCGGATTATTAACTAAAGCACGCGCTATACATACCCGTTGTTTTTGGCCACCAGATAAATTATTCGCTTTATTTTGAACTTTATCTTCCAAACCGACTGCTTTTAACGCATCTAAAGCCATCTTTTTCCTCTTGCTACCGGAAATCCCACCGATTTTTAATGGTAAAAGAACATTATTTAAAACTGTATCCTTGGCATTCATAAAGAATTGTTGAAAAACAAAACCAAATTCTTCATTTCTCGTTTTATTCAGCACTTTCTTTCTAATACTAGTAACATTTTTACCATTTAAATAAATATCTCCTGAAGTTGGTTGATCTAGCAATGCCAAAATGTGCATAAATGTTGATTTCCCAGAGCCACTTTTACCAATTATGGCCACAGATTCACCTTTTTCAACTTTTAAATCAACACCTTTTAACGCATCAAATTTTGTTTCGTTCTTTCCATAACTTTTTTTAATATTTTTTGCTTCAATTACCGCCATGTTACCCCTCCATTTTTCATTCTTTGTCGTTTACTTATTTACAAAGTTTTTTACTCTTTTCATACTCCTTTCTTCTCTTTCTATTTTGACGGAAGCCCTTTCCTTTGTCATGGTACTTCCGATGTATCTCTCAATTAAAACAATAAGAACATGTTCCAAATTCACCTCATTGAACATGTTCTTATTAATTAGTTATGCATTTACGCGTTTAATTTCACGATGTTTATTCAATAAATAGGCCAAACCAAGATTAATGCCAACAAAGCAACTGATTGTCAGAAGAAGTGGCAGGACAGTAAAACCAGTGGATTGATAACCAACCATTGCTTGCAAGACGTGGAGCATTCTCAGGCGCATTGGTGTCCCCCCTAATTGTGCAATCGTGCCCAGTAAAATAGGAATCATTAATAACAGCAATAAAACAATGAGTTTTTTTACGCCATCTATCCGATCATTAAAGACACCTGCTAACAAGCCAAGTGAGCCGCTAAGCATTAGTAAGATAAAAAAGAGCAACCACGACATGAAAAAGTTTCCTTGCGCATAGACATCAATTAATTTCATTGATAATTGAAAATGAGAAATGAAATTGCCGCTAAATACTTTAATCAGTACAAGTACAGCCAAGGATCCAACCAAAGATAAAATAGCATTACTTACAAAATTCACCAAAAAAATCGTCCAGCGGGAAAGCCCGTTTTGAATAAACAGTTTAAAATCTGTGTTCATCCCCAAAAATGATAGTATCCCCATAAAAACCAGACAAGGAATTACTGCATCAGAGCTGACAGTGTTCACGTCGTTAGAAAAGAGCAAACCAATAAGAGGAAAAAGAATGCCGAACAAAGCATAAAAGCCAAAATAAATTGCTAAGGAACGGACTTGATAAATAACACGATACCGCAAAGCTGTTTTAAATTTCATTTTACTTTTCCTTCTTTCTATTGGTTAATTGTACAAAATATGTTTGTAAATTTAGCGGCGCAATTTGAACCTCTGCTTTTTCAGTCGGCAAGTCGCCGTACACGTAAGCCGTAACTGCTCCACCTAAAGTGTCCATGCCTAAGATTTCCAATGACTGAGTATAGCGCTCTACTTGTTCTTTCGGCCCAGAAACAATGCGACCGTTTTTCAAAATTGTTTCAATAGATTCTGCGCGAATCAATTTTCCTTGATCAATGATGATAATATCTTCTAATAAATTCGCAATTTCTTCAATCAAATGGGTGGAAATCACAAACGTACGGGGACGTTCTTGGTATGTCTCAATTAAATAAGTATAAAATAATTCCCGATGATTGGCGTCTAAACCTAAGACTGGCTCATCTAAAAAAATATACTCACAGGGGACGGATAGCGCCACTATTAGTTTAGCAATACTCCGATAACCAGTTGATAATTTTTTGAATGTCTTTTTACCATCTAAATCAAAATCGCTTAACATTTGTTCGGCTAAAGACCAGTCAAAGGATCCATAAAAACCTTCAGTCGTTTTAAAAATATCTTTAATTTTTAACTGAGGAGGAAACAAATTATCTTCACTCATTAAGTAAATATGAGTCAAAGCAGCCTCATTATCGGTCACTGTTTCTCCCGCCAATTTAACGGAACCTGAAGTGGCAAAACTTCGATTATTTATGATATTTAATAACGTACTTTTACCAGCCCCGTTTCTGCCTAAGAGCCCATAAATCGTTTCTTTTTCAAAAGTAATTGAAATATTATCTAGTGCTTTTTTTTGATGATATTTTTTACTTACTGATTCCACCCGCAAACTCATGCGTCATACCCTCTTTCAATTAGTTGTTTTAATTGTTCAGCTGTAATCCCTAATTTTTTAGCTTCTGCGACAACTTCTAAGACTTCTTTATTTAAAAATTCTTCTTTCCGTGCACTTCTTACTCTCTCTTGAGCGCCTGGTAAAACAAACATGCCAATCCCCCGTTTCTTTTCAATCAACTGTCGTTCTACTAATAAATTCATTCCTTTTAAAACGGTGGCTGGATTGATTTGATAACTTTTTGATATTTCTGTGGTTGAGGGAATTTGTTCGCCTTCTAAGTAAGCGCCATTAAAAATTCCTTCGGCAATCTGATCGGCTACTTGCTGAAATAAAGGCTTTTCCCCCGAAAAATTAAATTCCATTTTTACACCTCGCTTAAACGGTTAACTACTTATGTAACTAACTATATATCTTAGAAATTCTTTTGTCAACAAAAAAACCATTGTTTCCAAAGAAATTTTTCTTTGAAAACAATGGCGATACTTTTGAGTTTATTGAATGGTTTCGTTCTTATAGGGTTCCATTGTATAACAATTCATCGGTTGTTTCGTTGACAATTTTTAAGCGATTTTGTTTTTTTATCAAAATACTTTTATAGGTCGTTCCTGTAGCCTTTTCTTCCATCACAAGAATGCGTTTATACTCATTATCAGTGACTTTCTTAATCGTTGTTTGATTTAAGGACGGGATTTTTTCTTTTAGCGTTTTTTCTTCCGCCAGACCTTTTAAGATTTCTGATTCTGTAGTGGAACTTGTGGATTTACTAGAATCGCTTGATACATTTTCGTTATTAGACGCACTTTCAGATGACTTGCGACTTGATTCGGTTACTTTAGGCTGTGATGATTCACTGGTATTAGTTGAATTCATTTGAGTTTGGGTTTGATTACCACATGCACCAATTAGCAACCCAACGCCTAAGATAGAACTTGCTAAAATTGTTTTTCTAATCATTTGCATGACCTCCTACATCTATCATTACTTTAACCTTAACATTTTTCAGCTAAGAGAACAATTTTTCAGATTAGAAAAGACCACTAGTCGTTATTTAAATAAACGAACTAGTGGTCTTACTTATTTAGGAATGATCTTCATATGAGTGAGTGGGTAATAAACAAATTGTGCTTTCCCTAAGATTTGATCTGCATGTATTGCACCAAAAGAACGGCTGTCTTTGGACATACGGCGATTATCACCAAGTACAAAATAGCTATCTTTAGGTAATTTTTCTTGCATTAACAATTCTTTTGAATCAAAATTCGTAGTATAAGGCATCGTTTCATGATCTTTTTTTCTGTTTTTAGTTAAATACGGTTCAGCGATTGGCTGATTATTGACATATAATTGATCGTTTTCGTAACGCACAGCTTCTCCTGGTAAACCAATCACACGTTTAATCAGAATCGATCCTGTGTCTGTTTTAAAGACCACCACATCAAACCGTTTAATGGCGGAGAATTTTTCCATCACAATCATATCTCCTTGATTCAAGGTTTTTTGCATGGAATGGCCATCCACCCGAACAGGAATCAGGAAAAATCCTCTTAAAATAAAAACGGCTACGATTGCTGGTACTAAGATTTTCAGAAAGTACATTAAATACCCAACATAATCACGTTTCTTCTTCAACTTCGTGCCACCTTTTTTCTAGTTTTTTTGAATTTCTTTGACTGCTGTATCGTAGGCAGCGTCATTTTCAAGAATTAATTTACCTAAAGTGGCTTCAATTTTTGTGGCTGTTTCATTGTCGATTTCTCCAGTTACAGGCAAGCCATTTTTCTGTTGAAGATCGCTAACCGCTGCTTTTGTTTCTGCGGTGTAGTTTGCATTGTTTTCATCAACAGGATACGCTAATACGGCTAAAATAGCATTTAAGTTCTGAATATCTTCAGATTGATCTCCTTCTTTTAGCGTTTTATCGCGAGGAATCAATTTTAAATAGGCATACTCGGGGTAATCAGCTTTGATGGTTGGTTCAATTCCTTTTTCGTTGATCCATTCGCCTTTTGGTGTTAACCATTTCAAAACAGTCAATTTTATTTCGGTTTGGTCATTTAAATCTTTCACCGTTTGGACCGTTCCTTTGCCAAATGTTTTCGTTCCAATTAATGGGACATTCGCAGATTCATGCAGTGCTGCAGCAAAAATTTCGGATGCACTGGCACTATTGCCATCAATGATAACTGCAACAGGTTCTTTTACTTTAAAGCCGCCGTCTAATTCTTTGGAAGCAACTTCTTTCATCGTACGTCCTTTTTTGTCTTCAAATTGAACAATTGTTTCGCCATTTTTTAAAAACATACTGGCCATTCGCTCTGCTTGATCTAGCAGTCCACCAGGATTTTGGCGTACATCAATTACAAAGGATTTAGCTCCTTTGGCACGTAAATTCGTGATTGTTTCTTTCAATTCTTGATATGTTTTTTTACCAAAGGACGTAATTTTAATCGAGCCAATTTGTGCATCATTTTTGTCTAACTCACCAGTCACTGTTTTAACGGGAATTTTCCCACGTTTGATTGAGATATTTTTAGTTTCTCCCTCTCTTTGGATAGTCAATTCAACGGAAGTTCCTTTTTTACCTCGGACTTTTGAGACGACTTCTGCTAGTTTCATCCCTTTTGTAGCTGTACCATCAACCTTTTCAATAATATCGCCTTCTTTGATTCCCGCTTTTTCAGCTGGGGAATCTGCTACAGGGGCCTCTGCTACAACTGGTTCGCCATCTTTCATTGTCATAGTGGCACCAATTCCTTCAAAATCACCAGATAAGCTTTCGTTTAAATCATTGGCAGAAGATTCATTTAGATAAGTTGAGTATGGGTCTCCAATGGCTTCAGACATGCCTTTTAAGGCGCCTTCAACTAATTCATTTTTATCTACTTCACCTACATAATTGGTACTAATTTCATTATATAAATCCTGCACTTTGCTTAAATCAGCATTGGTAATTGCCCCTTCTTGACTCATCTTTTTAACACGATGATCAAAATAAATATAACTACTTCCTCCAGCTAAAAATGCGACACAGAGGAGCGAAATAATATATTGATAAAAAGGAACAGTTCGTTTGTTCTTCATAGATTTCATCTCATTTCTAACAAATTCGTCACTACTTTTGTTTACTATAACATGAATGAAAAAAGAGGAAAAGCTTTGTTTGCTTTTCCTCTGGATTTATTTATTGTTTTCAAGGTACTTTTCCCATAACTCATCAAAGATGTCCATGTTGCTTAAATAGTCAGCATTCATTTCTAAATAAGAAGAAAGTTCATGATAATCCTCGGTTTGTTTTGGAAACTGAATATCTTTGGCCGCTTCATTGGCAAAATCAGTTTCAGGATCTTTAGCCGGACCTTTTAATGTCATTAAGTAATGGTAAAAGCTTCGTCTCATGTAAATTAGTCACTCCATTTTTCTTCGATAAATTCACTTCTACGTTGATGGGACAATCCATAACGCAAAGCGTCTTTTTTATAAAAGTCTTGATGGTATTCTTCAGCAGGATAAAATGGTGCTGCTGGTTCGATGGTGGTAACAATTGGTTCTGTAAAACGGCCGCTATTAGCTAGACGTTCTTTACTTTTCTCAGCAGTTTCTTTTTGTTCTTGAGAACGATAAAAAATAACTGGCCGATAATTATCGCCGCGGTCTTGAAACTGACCGAAAGCATCAGTAGGATCCGTTTGTTGCCAATAAATCTCCACTAATTGTTCGTAAGAAATAATCGCTGGATCAAAAGTGATTTCTACTGCTTCCGTATGGCCTGTTGTGTGTGTTAGAACCTGTTCATATGTTGGATTAGGCACGTGCCCACCTGTATAACCCGAAACAACTGAGATAATCCCTGGTTGTGTATCAAAAGGCTGCACCATACACCAGAAACAGCCGCCTGCAAAAATTGCTTTTTCTTCCATCTCTAACACTCCTTTTTTATTTCTCTTTTGGCAAGTATATATTCATCCGAATGTCATCGTCAACTAAATTAATCTTTTCTGCTCGAACAAATAGACCATTTTGCATTCTAAACTGATCTAAACGTAATAAAACAGTTTGATCATCTGGATTGATTTCAACCCATTTAGGTAGTTTGTAAGAACGTTTAGCAAATTTCAATACTTCTTTAATTGGCAAGCCTAACGTTCCTATAGATAAACTTTTTGCTTTTAATTGTACATTACCATTCGCCATCACGTAAGGATCAAAATATAAGTAAAAAGGAATGTCATGCCCTAACACCTGAAATGTTCCATTTAATAAAGCATCATTTTCTAAATAAAATTTATATTTGATCTCCGAACCTTTTTGAAAATCGGCTAAATAAAAGTCAATCAGTTTGTTCACTTGTTGTTTTTTTGACTGAATGGTGACGACTGGCTCGCCTTCTTTTTCAACAATTGCTGGTATTTTCTTTAAATCTGGTTCGCGAACTTGTGTTGCTCGAAATGTCACGAAAGCTACACTACCAATGACTAAACCCACTAGAACAAGAAAAGCGATTTTCCAGGGATTTCGTTTAAGATTGGTTGGTTGTGTCTTTTTAATTGATTTACTTGTTTTTGGCTTTTCTTCATTCATTTTATTCACTACCTTCTGATTTGGTTATCCATTCTTTCTCTGTCTTGACCATTTCATCCCGGACAGCTCCGGCCATAATTTGGTAGCCAAGATTATTCGGATGGAAGCGATCTTCTTCATATAACAAATTGTTTAAATCCTCTTTGCTAGCACTACTTCCTGTAGTTTCTGAGTCACCACCAGTTACGCCAACTTCATCGCCACGACCTTTATAGAGTAAATCATTGATAGGAATGAAATAGGCTCGTTTTTGCTCTTGAACCATTTCTTCGGTTGCTTGATTCCAGTTATCAACGATTTCTTGCATTTCTGTAATTTCGGAAAAGTTTAAGTAGAAGGGATTGTAAATTCCTAAGACATAAATAGGGGCCTTCTCGTTGTACTCTCGGATTTCTTCAAGTAGTCGTCTTACTCGGCGTTGATAGGCTTTTTGTGGACGATTGAACGAGCTGACTTTCAAGTCGAAAATATTACTACTAATTACTTTCATTAAGTCATTTCCGCCAACCGTTAGCGTAATCACGTCCGCAGAGGCAAGGCCTTTTTGAATTTCAGGTTTTTCTTTGATTCGTTTTAAAATTTGATCACTACGATCCCCATTTTTCCCAAAATTGTCTGTTTGAACACCGTTCAAGTTGTAGTGTTCTTTTAAATCATCTGCCACAATAGGAACAAAACCTCCACTATTCGTCAAATCGCCAATTCCTTCAGTTAAAGAATCACCGATTGCTGTATAATGAATGACTTCTTTTTGATTTTTTTGAGCAGTTGTGGCCACTTTCTCTTGCTTTAATAGTGGCTTTGCTTTGGGGATGGCCACACTTAACAATGTAAAAACACCTAGCGCAATGAGGATAGGTGTTAAGACGGTCAGCAAAATATGCTGTGTTTGTTTTTTCATCTTCGTCACTTCCTTTTAAATAAACCAACAAGAAATTTTCCTTTTCTTGTTAGAAAGAGGTTGCGTCTACTCATTTAAGAGTGAGACCCAACCTCGTTATTTCTTAGTCTGTATAGTACATAATAGCAAAGGCATTTTTTCCTGTATGTGTTGCAATGACTGGATTCGTATGTAATACGGGAATATCCATGTCTTTAAAGATTGCTTGTAATCCTTCTTTGAATCCATTTGCTAGTTCTAGCCCATCCGCATGAGAAATGCCAATTTGTCGAACATTTGGAATCTTACTTAATTCTGATTTCAATTCGTCAAACCATTTATTAAACGTTTTAACGCCGCGGCCTTTCGCTACAGGAATCAATTCCGTATTTTCAAAGTCCATGACAACTTTCATATTAAAAATGTTTGATAATAATCCTGTTGTACGGCTGATTCGTCCACCTTTAACCAAATTATCCAATGTTGAAATGCCAATGTATAATTTAGTATTTTGTTTGACGCGTTCAATTTCAGCTAAAATTTCTGGAACACCCGCTCCCGCTTGTGCCAATTTTGCTGCTTGAATGACTTGGAAAGACAAACCTTGGTCTGTAAAATCGCTATCAATCACCGTTACTTTACTTGATGATAAGTTGCTAGCTTGACGGGCCGCTTCAACCGTTCCACTTAAGCCTTTTGTCATGTGAATCGAAATTACTTCACTGCCATCTTCACCTAAGCGATCATATAATTCTACAAATTCACCAATTGGTGGTTGACTCGTTTTGGGTAAGGCCTTCGCATTAGCCATCATGTCCATAAATTTTTCGCCTGGCAAATGATCATCATCTGGATAAACAACGCCATCAACCATAATTGATAAAGGCATCATATGGATATTTAATTCATCTCTAAGACTTTTTTCCATCGTACATGAAGAATCCGTTACGATTTTAACGTTTGTCATAAATTTATCACTCTTTCTTTAAAAGGAACCTGTTTTCATGGTAGAATACCATTAAACGGTTAATTATCTAGTTATAGTATAACAGACACTGCCGAATTTTTCATCAAATTAAAATAAAGGAAGTGAATTTATTGGAAAAAACGCATTTCTCAAAAAAATACCTAATCGTGAACGAAGTCTTAAATGCAGTTACACATGGCATAGGCGCAGGTTTAAGTATTGCTGGCTTAGTCATTTTACTTGTTAAAGGAGCTCGTTTAGGCTCACCGATTCACGTGGTATCTTATGCTATTTATGGCTCCATGTTGATTCTACTTTTTTTATCTTCAACGTTATTTCATAGTTTAATTTTTACAAGAGCCAAAAAGGTCTTTCAGGTCTTCGATCATAGTTCTATTTTCTTATTGATTGCTGGCAGCTATACGCCGTTTTGCTTAATTAGTATTGGCGGTTGGTTAGGTTGGACCTTATTTAGTTTAGTCTGGTTAATCGCCATTGTCGGTATTGTCTATAAATCCCTCACGTTGCATAAACAAGAAACAGTGAAAAACATTTCAACGATTATTTATATTGTTTTAGGTTGGCTCTGTATCATCGCTGCTCGTCCGTTATATGAATCTCTTGGGTTTACAGGAACGGCGTTATTAGTCGCAGGGGGCGTGTCTTACACATTAGGTGCAGCCTTCTATTCATTGAAAAATGTGCGGTTTATGCATGTGGTTTGGCACTTGTTCGTCATGCTTGCAGCGATCCTCATGTATTTTTCTGTTCTCTTTTATACGTAATCACAGCACAATAAGAACACGATGCTTTGAGCATCGTGTTCTTTTATTGCCCTAAATCTCTTTATTATAAAGGATTATTCTTCTTTTCGAATTATTTTAACATAAATTAGTAGAAAAGACTTTACAAAACGAACATACATTCGTATAATAACAATACGAACACTCGTTCGAATCAAATGAAGAGGTGATACACATGGAAGCAATTCGTCGTGTTGGATTTTTATTTTTTGTATTGGTTATAGGTATTTTTTTGGGAACATTAGGATTACGTCTTGCTTTTATGATCGTGACGCCGTTATTTATTCTTTGGTTTATGTCATGGGATGAGAAGCGTTATACACGTACACGTAAACAACAGCAAGCAAGATACGTTTATCGTAAGTTCCCTTAATAAATAATAAAACGGTGTGTTCCCCCCAAGCTACGCTCCGTTTTTATAAATATGTCAAAGAAAGAGCGAAGGATTAAATCCTTCGCTCTTTCTAATTAAATTAGATTAGTATTCCATTAAGGTAACAATATCGTAGCCATCAATTTTATCGCGGCCATGTAAATCCATTAATTCAATTAGGAACGCACAACCAACCACAATACCACCTAATTGTTCGACTAATTCGATGGTTGCTTTAATTGTACCACCAGTTGCTAACAAGTCATCACAAATCAAAACACGTTGGCCTGGTGTGATGGCATCTTTGTGCAACGTTAATGTATCTGAACCATATTCTAAGTCATAAGTCACTTCGATGGTTTCACGAGGAAGTTTTCCTTTTTTACGAACCGGAGCAAAGCCAACCCCTAGTTCATAAGCCACTGGACAGCCGACAATAAAGCCACGAGCTTCCGGTCCTACAACCATATCAATTCTTTTTTCTTTCGCGTAATCCACGATTTGTTTCGTTGCTTCACGATAGGCATCCCCATTAGCCATTAATGGAGAAATGTCACGGAACACGATCCCTTTCTCAGGATAATCTGGAATGCTTGCAATGTAATCTCTTAAATCCATTTTTATTTGTCCTCCTCATTCCACAGCCATTGTTGTATTGTTTGACAATCACTGTAAAGTAGAAATTCTTCTGTTTTTATTTTTTTCAATCGTTGTTGGTACACTTGACTTTCAGTCAATGGTCGATTGTCGGGTTTCTCAATACTGTTTAAAACACCGCTTTCTATTGTAACAAATCCTAAGTCAAAAAACACCTGTATCATGAAAATTAATAATTTTTCTTGGATATTTAAGTAATTTGCCACCTTCGATAGCTGGGAACGTAGATTTACTTCTTTTTGCTGCAAAATAAATTTATACAATGTTGCAAATTGTTCACGTGAAGCCATACCGTTTAAATAAGCTTCTTCTGGTGAAATAAACATCATGTATATACGTTGTATCTCAGTCGCTTCAACAATTTCTTTAACCGTGATTGCTTCCACAGGACAGTCGACAAAAACCAGTTGTTCGATTTGATTTTGAGAAACAGCTTCCACCAATTCTTCTTGGTTTGACCAAACAATAATATTAGCGGTTGGATCTGAAATGAATTTTTGATTTTTTTCATCAAACAAAAGATAAGCTGTTGCTTCTGAAGGAATTGGTTTCGTTTGATTATTTTTGCCACGAAAATCAAATAATTGTCTTCCCGATACAGCAAAATCAGTCACCATTAATTGTGGTTTCTTACGACCATTCCATTCATTGATGGAAAGTTGGCCTGCCACATCGGCGGTTCCTTGTGCTAGTTCATCCGCTTGAGGCCCCATTTGAAAAGCAATTGCATCCAATTGCGCCCCTTCTTGATTCATTTGAAATTTCAGATGTGCATTATCTGCACCAATTTTACGAATTTGCGTAGGCGTGATTTCCTTAAATACAAAAGTTGGCACAGTATTATCAGTCCCAAAAGGCGCCAAAATACGCAATTGATCAATAAAAGTAGTCGTTGCCTGCGAAACCGCTAAGCTCTCACTAATGAGCAACTCTTGTCCATTAGCCATATCAATTTGATTTTTTTCAATAAAGTGTGACAAATGTTCTTGAACAAAAGGAATATTTTCAACAGGTAAAGTCATTCCCGCTGCCATATGATGCCCACCAAAATGAGTGAATTGCTCACGCACTTCGTTCAACGCCTCATAGAGATTCAATGCGCTAATGCTGCGTCCAGAGCCTTTAGCGGTCGTACCAGATTCATCTATTGCTAAAATAATGGTTGGTTTCCCCGTTTCTTGCATAATGCGGCCCGCGACAATCCCTAAGACGCCTTCATGCCAGCCTTGTTTCGCTAAAATATGGACCGGCGCATTCGGGTCGATTAAATCCAGCGCTTCTTTGGCAATCGTCGTTACAATATCTTTTCGTTCATTGTTTTGTTGATCAATATATTTAGCGATTTCCAGCGCTTGCTCTTCATCAAATGTAGTCATTAATTCAACACCTGGTGCGGCTTCCCCTAATCGACCTAACGCATTTAAACGAGGTCCAATGGTAAAGCCAATTGATTCTTCTGAAACAGCTTCCTTTTTCACACCCGCTTCTTGTAATAAAACGTCTAAACCAATTCGATCACCAGTTTGAATCATTTGAAGGCCCATTTTGACAAACGTTCTATTTTCATCGGTTAATGAAACCAAGTCAGCAATTGTCCCAATTGCTACCAAATCTAATAACTCAATTGGCAATTCACCAAGTAACGCAGTAGCGACTTTGAAAGCCACACCAACACCAGCTAAATCTCCAAAAGGATAGTCACCTTGCGGATGTCTAGGGTGGACAATCGCAAAGGCTTCTGGTAATTGTTCAGGCAATTCATGATGGTCAGTAACGATTACATCTACCCCTTGAGCCATAGCGTAGCTAATTGCTTCATGTCCGGCTACACCATTATCAACGGTTACAATTAATTGGACTCCTTGTTCAATTTGTTCAGCAAATACGTCTTTATTAGGCCCATATCCATGAACAAAACGATTCGGTAGAAAGTACTGAACCATGCCACCGACTAATTCGATTGCTTCTTTCATAACCGTGGTACTAGTGATGCCATCTGCATCATAATCCCCATAGACAAGGATTTGTTCACCCGCTTCGACGGCTTGCTGGATGCGGGCTACCGCTTTCTCCATATCATGCATTAAGAACGGATCATAAATATCTTCGATAGTCGGATGTAGAAACTTACGTAATGCTTCTTCTGTCCGGATATTGCGGTGCCATAAAAGTTGGCCAATTAATGGATTAATTTGTTCTTTTTTTAATTGTTCTATAAATTCTACAGGTAATTCTGTCTTTGTCTGTAACTGCCATTGATAGTTTGATTTTTTCACGACGTCACTCCTAACCAAGTAATTATAGCAAAATTTTTCCAAAAACTAAAGAAAGCATTTTTTTAAATCTGAGAAAAAAACTGTGATATCTGTTAGATAAATAGCAGATATCACAGTTTTATTTTAAAAGAAACTTAGTGATAAAGTCTCTTCCTTATTTTTGTTCCTCTTCATTCACACGAGGTTTCACATAACGATCAATACGACTACCTGACACAGGCGTTGCGTCTACTTCTGTGTTTGATGTTTGTTCGTTGACCACTGGTTCTGCGACTTGTGGTGCTGCCGCTTGTTTGGCTTGCAAATCAGCCAATTGATTATCAAAAGAACGTTGAACTTTTTCCGTTTCTTCTTTGACTAATTTATCCATATCATTTTTATAAATATCCAACTCTTTTTGTACAGCTTTTAATTCCTTACGTTGGTTCCAAATGGTGGTTGTGGAGGTTAGTAATCCAACTAGTGCGCCAATAATTGCAGAACCTAAAATAATTAAGATTAACGGTCCACTAATTTTAGTAAAACCAAAGTTTACTGGAACAGCTTGATTATTTAAAACAGCAAAAATAACAACAATTAAGACCAACACAAGGCCCAAAATAACACGCCATTGATTTTTCATGACTTGATCGACTCCTTTATTTTTTATTTAAAATATTTCCCGCTATGAAATCTCCTAAATGTGGAAACAATGTATAAAAGCGGGCAGCCGCTTCCATGACAAACGGACGATTAATCTCACGTCGAGAAGTCCCCATACTCCCAACCACTTCTTTCGCTAATTTCGTAGGGTCTAAAACAATTTTATCCACCGCAGCTAGATAAGTGCCTGTCGGGTCCGCTTTATCAAAGAATTCTGTTTGGATTGGTCCTGGATTGACAGTCGTTACTGCTACACCCAACGGTTTCAATTCTAAACGTAAAGCATTTGAAAAACCTAACACAGCAAATTTCGTTGCAGAATAAACGGTTGATTTAGCTGTAGCCATCTTCCCAGCCATTGAAGCAACGTTGATAATATGTCCTTGCCCAGCTTCAATCATTTTAATAGCTACTTTTTGAGTAAACGTCATCATTCCTAAAACGTTGACATCAAACATTTGGCGTGCAACAGCCAAGTCAATTTCAACAAAATTTTCAAACAAGCCAAAACCAGCATTGTTGACTAAAACATCTATAGGACCAACTTCTGCTGAAATAGCTTCAACCACACGTTCAACACTTTCTGGATCGGCAATATCTAATTGATAAGAAAATGCTTCTCGTCCGCTTAAAGCGGCACACTGCTCGCGAACTTTACCAATCAAATTAATTCTGCGGGCGCAGACAACGACGACTGCCCCTTGTTTAGCTGCTTCATAACAAATTTGTTCACCTAAACCAGCTGAACCTCCAGTTACGACAACGACTTTATTTGTTAAATCCATCTAAGCTCCTCCTTCATTGGCAAATGGAATCTCAATGATATCCATATCTTTTACGATTTTTGTATTGGGGAAAATTTCTTGGGCTTCTTCTTGAAGCTGATAGGCCTCTTTGGTTAAATAACGGGCACTAATATGCGTTAAGATAAGTTGTTTTACTTGCGCTTCTTTTGCAACTTCAGCTGCTTGTTGACTGGTTGAGTGGAAGTAGGCTTTTGCCATTTTTGCTTCGTGTTTATTAAACGTACTTTCATGGACTAAAACATCCGCTCGTCGTGCTAAGGTTACGCTATTTTTAGTTTTGCGAGTGTCTCCTAAAATCGTCACGATTCGTCCAGGTTTACGCTCTCCCACAAACGCTTGTCCATTAATTTCCTGTCCATCAAAAACAATCGTTTCACCACGTTTGAGTTTGCCATACAATGGCCCAGAAGGAATCCCTAAAGCTTGAAGTTTCTCTACTTGTAATTCTCCTTCATGCGCTGCTTCCTCAATTCGATAGCCAAAGCTCGTGATGCCATGGTCCAAGATATTACAGCGAACAGTGAATTGTTTATCTTTAAAAATAACGTCATTTTCTTTCGTTAATTCAATAAATTTCAGTGGATAGGACAACCGCGATTGCGAGACCCGTAAAGAAGTCTTGACAAAATCAGCAATCCCAACTGGTCCATAGATTTCTAAAGGTTCTGTCCCGCCCTGAAAAGAACGACTACTTAACAAACCAGGTAAACCAAAAATATGATCCCCATGTAAATGTGTAATAAAAATCTTTTCAATTTTTCTTGGGCGAATACTACTTTTTAAAATTTGCAATTGAGTCCCTTCACCACAATCGAAGAGCCAAACTGCATTTCGTTCATCTAATAATTTCAACGCAATCCCTGTGACATTGCGATGTTTTGCTGGCACACCAGCGCCTGTTCCTAAAAATTGTATTTCCATCTGCTACCATACTTTCTTTTAAACTTCCTTTTTATTTTAGAAGAAGTTTGCTCCTTTAGCAAATAATAATTTATCTATTTTCTCAAAGTTTTCTTCTTAGTTTACCGTATTTTACGATAAAATAACAAAAAATTAGCAAACTACCATAAAAAACCGTGATTTCTTAGTATTTTAAAAGACTGTTTCCCTTTATTCAGAAAACAGTCTTTGCTCCTTATTCTTCTTTCGATGTCGCTTCTTTATGTTGTTCTTTTTTTGCTTGCCACGATTGTTTCGCTTCATTTGCAACTTCGTTCGCATCGTTAATTTCTTGTTGGACTTCCTCTAAATCAAGCCGCGTGATTTCGCCACCTAAGTCAAACATAACCAATTGGTTGAGCGGACGGTTGTCTTCTTCTTCTGCAATTAATAACAATCCCGTTTGTCCTTCATCAATCTTTTGAATCACATGTTCAAAAACCGTTTGTGCTTCTTGAATTTCTTTGGCGTCTTTGCTTGCACCATACATACTTCCAGCAAACCAGCCAAAAAGAATGCCCAGAGGACCACCTAATATGCCTACTAGCATCCCAATCATGCTATCTTTTGATGTATGATTGTTGCCTGTAAAATCGATAAAATCATTGATTTTAAATTGATGCTGGCCATCATTAACATGCGTAACAACCGCCATTTGCTCACCTTTAAGCTGTCTTTCTGCCTGCATCTTTTTTATTTCGGAAAATGCTTGGTACGATTTACTTTCAATATCAAAGTTCATAATGATAATTCGTTTTGCCATACAAATCGCTCCTTTATTCTGGATACATCTATTTTAGCAAGAAAGGCCTATCTCTAGCAATGAAAACTTTTTGGTTATGTATAAAAAAAGAAGATAGCTAGGCTACCTCCTTGTTAATGCTTATTTACCATCAAGAATATTTAAACGGACCTTTTTCGGACCATCGATACGTACACTATAAACAATTGTCCGAATTGCTTTTGCAACACGCCCTTGTTTACCAATGATACGTCCAATATCTTCTTTGGCCACAGTCAAATTATACTCGAGGAAATCAGTTGATTCCTCAATTTCTAATGAGACTGCTTCAGGTTGACTGACTAACGGACGGACAATAGTTAAAATTAACTCTTTCACATCTGCCATATTCAATCACCTTATTTCTTAACGTTTTTAGCTTCATGATGTTTTTTCATAACGCCTTCTTTTGAAAGGATGTTACGAACTGTATCAGAAGGTTGCGCACCTTTAGATAACCAATCTAAAACTAAATCTTCTTTTAAAACTACTTCTGCAGGGTCTTTCAAAGGGTTGTAAGTACCTACAGTTTCGATGAAACGTCCATCACGAGGAGAACGAGAATCAGCTACTACAATACGGTAAAAAGGACTCTTTTTAGAACCCATACGTTTTAAACGAATTTTAACTGCCATTATTAAATACACCTCCATTAACTTAATCACAAGAGTTAGTTTAACAGATTAACAACAACCTGTAAAGAGTTTTTTCTTGACACCTTTACTTTTTTTCAATTTTTTTAGCCAATTTGCAGGAAAACAAACGAAATAATGAAGAATTTTTACAAAATTTGATAATAGTTGTACTGGTTTCTCACTTGAAAGCCTTCTGTTTGATAGAGATGAAGCGCTGCTTGATTTTCTGTTTCAACTTCTAAAAAAATAGTCGCTGAAGCTGAATTTTCTAAAATCATTCGGAGCGCAGACTGTAACACTTGACGGCCAAGACCGCGACCTCGTTGCGTTTTTGTCACAACAAAGCCATAAATCCCCCATTCGTTTTCAAAATGATCCAAACGTAGCGTGGCTAAAAGTTGATTGTTTTCTTTATAAATAAGTGTTCGTTGAAGGTCCTCCGGCAAAGGCGTACCTTCGAGTAACCTAGCCAAGGAATCCAAATCAGCCACTTGTGGTCGGAGAAGTGTCAGCTTCGCCAACGCCTGTGAGTAAGTTTCTCTTTGAAAAACCAGATACTGTTCTGAAAAAGCTGGCAGAATCCCTTGTCTATTAAAATAATTCAGGCCAACAGATTGCTTGTCGTCCATCACGAGAAAGACTTCTTTCATTCCCCACAAAGCTGCTTGCTTTTCGAGTTCTTGAACAAGTTCTTCAAAAAATGGTCCTACATTTGGCGCAACAATCGTCGCTTCCAAGGTTTCCCCATCAAAACAATACCCTACGATATATGCTTGAATGGTTTGTTCCTTCCTGTATAAACCATAATAAGTATAAGCTGATTCCTCAGGAAATGTTTGTTCCAATTTATAAAAAGTTCCTTGTTTAATCATTTCCTTGTTTTTTAATTCAGTCAATGTTTGTTTCTCCAACGGTGTTAACTGTCGGCGCCAATTTATTTTTTTATTCAAGCAGTTGCTCCTTTACTCATCCTTTTACTAGCTATTATACGTGAAGTTACGAAGTTCAACAATGTACAAGGATAAAACGTTTGCGCTTTTTTTGGAAAAGTACTATCATAAAGTAAGTAAAAGAAAATGGAGGGATTTACATGACAAAAAAAATTGGTATTTTTGTAGGGAGTTTAAGAAAAGATTCATTTAACAAATTGGTAGCAAAAACAATGGCGGACTTATTTCCAGCTGATTTCGAACCTGTTTTTATTAACATTGGTGATTTAGAATTATACAATCAAGATTTGGATGATGAAGGAACCCCCACCGAAGCTTGGACAACATTCCGTGAAGAAGTTAAACAAGTAGATGGCGTAATGTTTGTAACACCAGAATATAACCGTTCAGTACCAGCTGTTTTAAAAAATGCATTGGATGTCGGTTCACGTCCGTATGGCGAAAGCGTTTGGGATAAAAAACCAGGACTTGTGGTGAGTGTTTCACCAGGTGCAATTAGCGGATTTGGTGCGAACCATCATTTAAGACAATCATTAGTCTTCTTAAATGTTCCAACTTTACAACAACCTGAAGCCTATATTGGCGGTATTACGAACTTAATTGGTGAAGATGGTAAAATTATTGATGGCACTGTTGGCTTCTTACAATCAATTGTAGATGCTTACGTGGATTTCTTTAATCGCTTAACTGCCTAATTGAATCAATCGAGAAAAAGTGAGGCAACTTTTTACAGGTTGTCTCACTTTTTTTATTTTTTTGCTTGACCTTCTCGTTACGTAAAGGTTTATGATAGATTTTGTCAGGAGGAATGAATGATGGAATATACAATTAAAAAAATGGCTTCACTATCTGGCGTCAGTGCACGGACGTTACGATATTATGATGAAATTGGTCTTCTTCAACCAGCCAGAATTAATTCTTCTGGTTATCGAATTTACGGGCAAGCCGAGGTGAATCGTTTGCAACAAATTCTTTTTTACCGTGAATTGGATCTGAAACTAGATGAAATTAAAGAAATTTTGGAGCAACCTGACTTTAATGTTGAACAGGCTTTATACGAGCATCAACAAAAACTATTGGAAAAGCGCAATGAAATTGATCGTCTTTTAGCCTCTGTTCAACAAACCTTACACCATTACAAAGGAGAGATAAACATGTCAGATCAGCAAAAATTCGAAGCATTCAAACAACAAAAAGTTCAAGAAAACGAAGAAAAATATGGTAAAGAGATTCGGGAAAAATATGGCAACGAAACGATTGAACAAGCCAACAAAAAATATTTAAACTTGACGGAAAAAGACATGCAAGCAATGCAGAACGTGGAAAAAGATTTATTTTCTAAGTTAGCCATGTATCAAAAATCACCCAAATTGACTAGCCAACTTGCGCAAGAAATTTTCCAATTACACAAAGATTGGTTAATGTACTCTTGGTCAAGCTATTCGCCAGAAGCACATAAAGGGTTAGGGCTTATGTATGTTGGTGATGAACGATTTACGTCATATTATGAACAACACGGCGCTGGTTTTGCCGAAGCGTTAAACGCAATTATCCAAAACTACGCTTAAACAGAAAGTGCGCCATCAGTCTCTTCGACTGATAGCGCACTTTCTGTTTCTTCCAATAATTAACTAAAGCCTGTTTATCTTTTTTTCTTTTTCTTCTTTTTGTTTTTCTTCATCATACGATTCATGGCCATTTTACCTAGCTTGCCTTTAACGCCGCCACCTAGCATTTGATCCATACCAGGAATGTTCATATCCCCTTTGGACATTTGTTGCATCATTTTTTTGGATTCTTTAAATTGTTTAATCATACGATTGACTTCAACCACACTATTTCCTGAACCAGCTGCAATTCTGCGGCGGCGACTAGGATTTAATAGATCAGGATTTTCACGTTCTGCAGGGGTCATTGATAAGACCATCGCCCGTTTCCGTGCCACATCTTTTGGATCGACTTTGACATTTTCAATACCAGGCATGTTACTCATTCCAGGGATCATTTTTAATAAGTCTTCAATCGGTCCCATGCCCATAACTTGATCCAATTGCTCAATGAAATCGTTAAAGTCAAAACTGTTTTCTTTCATTTTTTGAGCAAGTTCTTCTGCTTTTTTCTCATCGTAATCTTGTTGCGCTTTTTCAATTAGCGTCAACATGTCCCCCATACCTAGGATACGACTCGACATACGATCGGGATGGAAAATTTCTAAATCAGTTAATTTTTCACCAGAACCGACAAATTTAATCGGAGCGCCCGTTACTGCCCGAATTGACAGCGCAGCCCCCCCACGAGTATCGCCGTCCATTTTGGTAATAACAACCCCAGTAATTCCAAGCTGTTCATTAAAACTATCTGCAACGTTGACAGCATCTTGCCCCGTCATCGCATCAACAACTAACAGAATTTCATTGGGATTAGCCAACTCTTTAATTTGTTTCAATTCGTCCATTAAAGCTTCGTCAATGTGTAAACGGCCGGCCGTATCAATTAAGACATAATCATTTTTCTTTTCTTTTGCTAATGCTAACCCTTGACGAACAATTTCCACTGGATTAGCATCTGTTCCCATATCAAAAACGGGAACTTCTAATTGTTGACCTAAAACCTTCAACTGATCAATCGCTGCTGGACGATAAACGTCACCAGCGATTAAAAGCGGACGAGCGTTTTCAGTTTTCATTAAGTGTTTGGCTAATTTACCAGTAAAAGTTGTTTTACCAGCCCCTTGTAACCCTGTCATCATAATCACTGTTGGGATTTTTGAAGATTTATTCAATTCAACCGTTTCTGAACCTAACGTTTTCGTTAATTCTTCATCAACAATTTTTACAATTTGTTGGGCTGGTGATAAGCTTTCTAATACTTCGACTCCTACTGCCCGTTCTCTGACGCGTTTTGTGAAATCTTTGACCACTTGTAAATTAACGTCGGCTTCTAATAAAGCCAAACGGATTTCTCGCATCATTTCTTTTACGTCGGCTTCGGAAACTTTTCCCTTACGACGGATTTTACTCATTGCCTGTTGTAGGCGGTTTGTTAAACTCTCAAAAGCCATAGTTTCATTCCTCTATTTCTTGAATTTGTTCAATATATTTTTTGATTTCACTATCTTTGGGATAAGTTTCTTGAACATACTGCTGTAGTTGTTCAAGATATTCTTTCCGTACAACATAGTTTGAATAAAGATGTAACTTTTTTTCGTATTCTTCTAAAATTTTTTCGGTTCGTTTAATGTTATCATAAACCGCTTGGCGACTAACCTCATATTCTTCCGCAATTTCTCCTAAAGAAAAGTCATCAGCATAGTAAAGCTCCATATAATTCATCTGCTTTTCCGTTAATAATGTCGAATAAAATTCAAATAACGCATTCATGCGGTTTGTTTTTTCCATTTCCATGAGCCGTGCTCCCATCTTCAATCCCTTATAGGTTACCGATTTCATAGGGAATAGTCAATCTTTTTTTACTAAGTTTTTACCTTTTAAAAAGAAATGTCCGCAAGTTGCCATGTTTCTTCAGAATAAACGGTCATTCCTTGTTGAATAAAATAAGCAGTTGCGACTCCAACTCCAGCTTTTTTAATGCCAGAAAATTGTCCATCATAAATCAGCTGGCTGCCACAGCTGGGACTTTTTTCTTTCAAAATCAAGGTTGTAATTTGTTGAGTTTTTAATTTTTGATACGCGCGCTGTGCCCCTGCTTTAAACGCCTCAGTGACATCTTCCCCATTATCCGTATATACATAAGCAGTATTCGCCCAAACATCAAAGCCGTCCCCGCCAATGATTTCTGCTGGCGGACGTGGAATGGGCAACTCTCCTAAAACTTCGGGACAAATCATTATTGCTTTTCCATTAGTTACAAGTTGTTTTAACGCTTCTTGTTCTTGAGATTTTCCATCGTAACGGCAACAAATCCCACCTAAGCAACTACTAATACCAATCATTCGCTTCTCCTCATTTCATTTCTCTATTATACCATGAGTTGACTTTTCTCAAAAGTAGCATTCTCGCTTACTTTAAAGTACGTTCTTCCTCTAAAAATATGTTAAACTAACAATAGTGAAATATACACTTATTTTCAGAAATTTCTTGAAGGAGTTATGTAAATGAAAAAAGTTCTTGTCGTCGATGATGAACCATCGATTTTAACTTTGTTAACCTTTAATTTGGAAAAAGAAGGCTATCAGGTGACTACTTCCGAAGATGGTAAAAACGGCTTCGAATTAGCTTTGTCTAATCAATATGATTTTATAATTTTAGATGTAATGCTTCCTGGTATGGATGGCTTAGAAATTACCAAAGCACTTCGTCGAGAAAAAATTGACACGCCTATTTTGATTTTAACTGCCAAAGATGAACAAGTAGATAAAATCATCGGCTTAGAAATTGGGGCAGATGATTATTTAACAAAACCTTTTAGTCCCAGAGAAGTCCTAGCACGCATGAAAGCTATTTTTCGTCGTTTAAAACCTACCACGACCGAACCGCTTCAAGAGGACACACCTAAAGCTCCGCTTGTGATTGGCGAGATTCGTGTGGATGAACAAAATTATGAGGTCTTTGTGCGCAATCAGCCCATTGAACTAACACCGAAAGAATTTGAATTACTCGTTTACTTTATGAAACGCAAAGATCGGGTCATTAATCGGGAAACCTTGTTGGAACGAATTTGGCAATATGACTTCGCTGGACAAAGTCGCATCGTCGATGTCCACATTAGTCATTTACGTGATAAAATCGAGCCCGATCCCAAACGGCCCGTTTACTTAGTAACTGTCCGTGGCTTTGGCTACCGTTTTCAGGAGCCAAAACGATGAAAAAGAGACTGCGGATTGAATATTTTTTAGTTGCGGCAGTCATGCTTTTATTATTTGTCGGGAGTATTGCAGCGACCAATTTTTTCTTTCAAAAAGAAATGGTTGCTCAGCAAGAAACCTATTTAAGAAGAAAAAATACCCTTTTAACAGACCAGTTGCCCCCTTCCGTTTTCGAAAAAGGGCAACTGACAAACCAACAACAACTCCTTGTCACCCATGCGTTAGATGATGCAGAAGAACGGGTAACTTTGTTGCAAAAAAATGGTACCGTCTTTTTTGACAGCAGCCAAAATGAACCGCTAGAGTCGCACAAAAAACGACCTGAAATCGCTGCGGTTCTATCAGGAGCTACCTATGGTTCAGCTTTACGAAAGAGTAAAACGTTAAATAAAGAACTTCTGTACGTTGCCACGCCTGTTTTAAAATCAGGAGAAATCGTTGGTATTATTCGGATTTCGGAACAAACCGCGCTATTTTCTAAAAATATCCAATCTTTTCGTCGCTATATTATCTTTACATTTGGCATCTTGTTCCTACTAATTACCTTGTTTATCTTTTTATTGTTACGGCAAAAAAATCAACCGCTAGTGACTGTCTTACCGATTCTGAAACGAATGCTTAAACATCCAGATGAAAATCGATCCATTATCCAGCAATCTTCTGAATGGAATGAACTTTACGAAACTATTAACTTACTGAGTCAACAAGTAAGTCAAACGTATAAAGCGTATACGTCTGCGGATGAGCAATTTCACGAACTTTTAGATGAGTTGATGATTGGTGTCTTTATCATTGATACGCAAGGACGGCTTCGTCTGTTGAACCCTAAAATGCAGGAAATGTTAGGACTCTCTGCTAAAAATATGCAAAGCAATTATCTTGAAGTGATTCAAGACGCCGATTTGATTCATTTAATCCATCAAGTCGTCGCTGAAAAAAACAGCTTACATCAAGAAATCACTGTGACACAGGGACCAACACCTTTACGCTTAGATCTTTCTCTTCGTTACTTGGATGATCAAAGTGCCAATGATTATCAAGTATTAGGAATTGCCTATGATTTAACGCGCGTTCGCCAACTAGAAAAAATGCAAAAAGATTTTGTATCAAACGTGTCTCATGAATTAAAAACGCCTGTCACTTCTCTTTTAGGCTTTACCGAGACACTCATAGATGGCGCCAAAGAAGATCCGAAAGTCCTTGATCAATTTTTGCACATCATGCAAAAAGATGCCCAGCGTCTGCAACAATTAATTCAAGAAATTTTAGAACTTTCTCGGGGCAGTGCAACAATTCCTTATGCAGAACAAGAAATTACTTTAGAAAAATTTATTACAGAAATTCTCGGTTCTTATCAGCAACAATTGGCAGCAAAACAGCTGAAAACAGTCGTTCATGGTCTGCCAGAGAGCCAGTTTTTCACCAAATACGAATTGTTTTATCCAATCGTGAAGAATCTAATTGAAAATGCCATTCAGTATTCCCAAAAAAATGGTCAGATTACTATTTCTTATGCTATAGAAAATCAGCAATTACGTTTATCTGTTCAAGATACTGGCATTGGCATTAGTCAAAAAGACCAAGAACGGATCTTTGAACGGTTCTATCGTGTCGATAAAGCACGTAGCCGTCATTCTGGTGGCACCGGTCTAGGTCTAGCTATTGTCCAAAATTACACAGAATTATTAGGCGGTAAAATCGCCATTGATAGTCACTTAGGCTTAGGGACCACTTTTACAATCACCTTGCCTTTAACAAAAAAAGAAGCCTAAAAAAACTCAGCCAATCCTGTTTATTGGCTGAGTTTTTTTGTTTATTTTTCAGTTACTTTTCCATTTACATCTCGTTCTACTTGCATGTCTGTGATGGCTAAATAACCTAAGTCTTTGACAATTGTCTTTTGAACATCATCGGTGACCATATAGTCTAAGAAGGCTTTTACTTCTTTATTAGGCTCCCCTTTTGTATACATATGTTCATAAGACCAGATTTTCCATGAATTGTCTTTCACGTGTTCTTCTTTTGGTTCAACACCATCAATGCTTAAGGCAACGGTGGAATCATCCATATAAGAAAAAGCTAAATAGCTGATTGCTCCTGGTGTTTGTTCAACAATTTTACGAACTGTTCCCGAAGAATCTTGTTCTTGTGATTGAACTGGTTTAGCTCCATCTAAGCCCCATTTTTCAAATGTTGCTCGGGTGCCACTTCCGTTTGCGCGGTTTATTACGACGATTTCTTGATCTTTGCCGCCCACTTCTTTCCAGTTTTTGACTTTGCCAGTAAAGACATCAATCAATTGTTGCTTCGTTAAATTCTTCACGCCGACTTCTTTGTTGACCACTGGTCCCATACCGACCACGGCCACCCGATGATCGACTAATTTAGAGGCATCCACGCCATCTTTCTCTTCGGCAAACACATCGGAATTTCCAATGGTCACTGCGCCATCTGCAACTTGCGAAAGTCCTGTTCCGCTGCCGCCACCTTGGACAGAAACTGTATAATTAGGATGTTCTTGTGTAAATTGATCTTTCGCAGCATCTACTAATGGTTGTAAAGCGGTGGAACCAACAGCGACAATTTTAACTGGTTTGTTACTATCCGCTTCGCTGGATTTTTCAGTTGTGCCTCCTTGAGCTCCGCACCCAGTTAATAATAACCCTAGACTCAGCATAGTTGCTGCAATTACACGTTTTTTCATCTTTGCACTTCCTTTTCAATTAGTTACAAGTTTAGTCTACCAAGACTCTGTTAATTCTGTTTCAATTAAATGTAAATAAAAGGTAAAGGTGTGTAAAGAATCTATAAAGGCTAGTGCGTTACGCGTTGTGTCGCCATGTAATGTGCAATTCGTTCCATGGCCGTTGTTAATTTATCCATATCGGACGCATAACTAATTCGGACGTATCCTTCTGCTTCTGGGCCAAAAGAAATACCTGGAATCAACGCTACTGCTTCTTTTTGCGCTAAATCAATACAAAATTTCATAGAATCTTGTTCATAACCAGTAGGAATCTTAGCAAAAATATAAAAGGCGCCATTTGGACGTGCAACCTCAAACCCCAATTGAGTCATCTGTTCATAAACAAAATCGCGCCGTTTCCGATACTCTTCTTTCATAATTTCAGCATCATGCATTCCTTCGATTAAGGCACGAACAGCCGCTTTTTGAGACACTGTTGCAGCCGCAGTAACTAAATACTGATGAACTTTAATGATCTCCGTTGTTAAAATCGCTGGTGCAAAAATAAAGCCAATCCGCCAGCCTGTCATGGCATGTGATTTCGACAAACCGTTAATTAAAATCGTTTGGTCACGTAACATTTCAGCAATCGAAACATGACTCTCATCATAAGTTAACTCACTATAAATTTCATCACTAATCACAAAAATGTCGTATTTTTTTAGAACATCAGCAATTGCTTGCAACTCTTGGCGGTTATAGGTGACACCAGTTGGGTTGCTAGGATAATTTAAAATAATTGCTTTGACTTGTTCCCCATGCTCGGCCATTGCCGCTTCAATCATTTCAGGGGTCAAGACAAAATCGTTGTCTCGTGTATCCAAATATACCGGTTCCGCCCCCGCCAATGTAATAATTGGTTCATACCCTGGGTAAATAGGTGCTGGCAATAGCACTTTGTCACCTTGTTCTAAAATTGCTAATAACGAAGCTGAAATCGCTTCTGTTGCTCCAACTGTTACTAAAATTTCTGTCCCAGGCTGGTAAGTCAAATGGTACTTTTCTTTCATAAAATAAGCGGCTGCTTCACGGACATCTAATAAACCAGACATCCCTGTATAATGAGAAAAATTCGCATCAATTGCTTCTTTGGCTGCTTTTTTGACATGCTCAGGTGTGTTAAAATCCGGCTCTCCTAGCGTTAATTTTAAAATACCTTCAATTCCTGAGACTTGTTCGTCAAATTGACGAATTAAAGAAACAGCAATTTTATTTACTTGACGATTAAAACGATTGGTTAAATCCATTTAGCTTCACTCCTTCAGTTGACGTTATAGTAGCACAAATTGACCGTAAAATGAATGATTTTCTCATTGTATCGCTAGATTTTTATTATAAATATCTCAAAAAAACGACAGAGAAGAAAATAGGAGAACTTTGTCCTTTTCAACAAAGTTCTCCTATTTATTTATTTTTCGAAACGCCATGTCCGAATTTCAAACGGACGTAATGGTGCATCAACTTCTATCGCTGGTGTCAACGGTTCTTCTAATACATTTGTTAAACAAGTCGCTGGTTGTGTCTCTTTGTAAAGTTCACAAGAAATATTTTGCGCTGTTAGATTAAAGCCACGAACGACTAAATGATTTGTTTGCTCTTGACGTTTAACGGCTGTCCAACCAATTGGTCCTTCTGCCGTTGTCAAGTAGACATGGTTCGGTGCTAGTTTACCTTCATGACGCGCAGTAGTAGCTGCAGTAAAAGGAATTTGTGCACTATAGGCTTGTTGATACGTAGCAAAGCGTTCTTCTGGTTTTCCATGCAATGACAAACCATATTTAAAGGTATATTCTCCTTGGCATTGTGCTTCTGGTGTCGCAAAATAGCCCCAATCACCTAGTTCGCCAACACAACGAATTAATGTGACCGCAATGGTTCCATCTGCCAAGACTTCATACTCATTTAAGCCTTCATTGAAGATAGTCAGGCCTTTGTTTTGGTCATGAACATTCACAAACGCTTGTTGGTGCTGCGGGTTTGTTGGATTTTCCCATGTGTCGCTTACTTGATTTGGTCGTGTCACGACTTCATAAATACTATCCGCTTCGTGTGTTTCTGTGACCATGCCAGTTGGGAAAAGCACGCGTAAACGATGATCTTTGATTTGATTATTAATGGTTGTTTCAAAGAATAATTGGTTACTTTCTTTGATCATTGTAACCACTGTCGTTATTTCGAACGGGCGAAGCGTCGTTGAACGTTGTGCTTGGCGTTCTCTAAACTCACGAACAGCCTTTTGTTCTTCTTCTAATCGTTCATCTGCTGCAACTGGTAACATGACGGTTTGTTTAATTTGATAACTTGCTTTTACAGGGGAATTTTCTTTATTCGTAATTTCAGCCGTTACATTTTCGGTTGTAATTCCTTGGTCTTCGGTCGGTTTGAAAAAGATATATTCATTCCCAATGTCGCCAGTATCTTCAAATGTTAACAATTTTGAAAATGTTTCTCCTGTTTTTTTGTCAGCAATGGTTAAGCTACCATTGTTTTCAATTTTCACTTGAATAAATTCGTTTTCCATTTCATTTGTTGCTGGTTGAGCCAAAAGACTTCCTTCAAAAGCTTTCGTTTTTCCTTGAATCAATGCAAAGCTATCCCAAGAGAATGGCGCCATTTCTTTGACAGATAATTCGACCGTTAAGTATTTAGCCATGTACGGTTGACGGAAAGCATCTTTAGGTAAATCGTAACCAAAACGAACATCTTCTTTGACAATACGGCTTGCAACTGCTTGTCCTGTTGGATCAATCACTTGATAATCTGGGGTGGCTTTTTGTTTTAATTCATGATAAAGATCTTCAGGTTTTCCTGTATAAAATGGCAATCGTTCAATCTCCACTTCCACAGTGACAACCTCCGATTTCTGATAGCCACTAGTATTAAATAAAACAAACGGGTGCGCTTTTTCTGGGAAAACACTTGTATCAATTGCTTCTGTTAATTGTCGTGTTGCTTCATCTGCTAAGAAATGCCCGACATCATTGGCATTTTCAAAGCGAGTCATCATGCCTCGGTGAACCTCGTCGACAGAACAGCCACAAATACTATCGTGCGGATGGTTTTGAAGCAATGTTTTCCAAGCATAATCAAATTGGTCATGTGGGTAGTCGCCAGTTACTTCGTAAGCCATTGCTGCTAAAGGTTCTGCGATATTTTCTAATTGGCGTTGGACTTTTGTGTTCCACTGTTTTAAATAGACGCGAGCAGAAGAAGTATTGGCTAATGTGTACCAGCCATCCGTTTCTTGACTCGTTAATTCACCTGTTACTGTTCCTAAATCTTCTGGTAACTCCTCTTGAACAGCTTTCAAATAGTCATCGAAATTGGAATGAATAAATTCATATTCTGGGAATAGTTCATTGGCTAAAGCGATGGCCTTAGTAATATCTCTTTGTACCGGTTGGTGGTCGACCCCATTCATCATCAATAAATGGTTTGTGGAAGCGTAACGTTCCACATCAGCCAATTTTTGTTTCCAAAAAGCGATTGCCGCTTCTTTTTCTGAAGGAATTTCGTTCCCATTACTATACCAGTTAGCAAAAAGCAAGCCGAAAATTTTCGTTTGATCAGGACCTTCCCACCACATTTCAGAATATTGTGAGCTATAGTCGCTTTCTAAGACTTGGTTATCAAAGCCAATCGGTTTCACCCCGCGCCCAAAGGCAGCCGCAGGCAGATTTGCTAATTGCATCATTTGAGGCGTTTGACCCATGTTACCAAATGTATCCGGGAAGTAACCTAATTGAACTGGTGCTCCCCATTTTTGACTTTCTAAATGCCCAATCAGCATGTTTCGAACATTGGATTCAGAGCTAATTAAAAAGTCATCTTGTAAAATATAAAATGGTCCGATTTTTAGTTTGCCTGCTTGGACAGCTTTTTTCACGGCTTCTTTTTTCTCTGGGCGAACTTGTAAATAGTCGTCTAAGATAATCGTTTGTCCATCTAAATGGAAACTGTTAAACTCTGGATCATTTTCAATTAAATCTAATACATTATCCACTAATTCAATTAAGCGCATATGATGTTCTTCATAAGGAAGATACCATTCACGATCCCAATGACTATGGGAAACAATATAGACTTTTTTCTTTGTCATCACTTTTCCTCCTATTTTTCCACTCGGATGTCAAAATAATCCATAACTAATTCACAAAACATCATATTAGCCCATGAAAACCATTCTCTTGTATAATTTTCAGGATTATCTACGTCAAAACCTTCATGCATCAAATGAGTCCCCGCATCTGTGGCAACTAATAAATCTAAAATCCGTTCTTTTTCTGCTTTATCTTTGGTTGTCATTCCTTCCATTGCTAAAGCAATCGGCCACACGTAATTTTCTGGTGTATGCGAGCTACCAATCCCTTTCGCGTATTTGCCTTCATAGAAGTAAGGATTTTCTTTACTTAATAAGGTTTGACGCGTTGTTAAATATTGTTCATCCTCTGTTGAACAATAACCCAGATAAGGGGCTGCTACTAAATTGGGAACATTACTGTCATCCATCACGCTTGCATTGCCTAAGCCATCCACTTCATACGCGTAAATCGTTTCGTTATTTTGATTTTTTGTTCGTCCAAATGTTTGAATGCCTTCTTCAATCTCTTCTTGTAATTTTTTAGCAATCGCCACAATCGTAGCATCTTCTAAAACATCAGAGAAAATTTCTTGAATATAGCCTAAAATTACGACTGCAAACATATTAGAAGGAACTAAGTAACCATATTGGCAGGCATCATCACTAGGACGGAAGCCTGACCATGTCATCCCTGTTTTGCCGACTGGCGTTCCTTTCCCTGCTTCAACCAACGTATCTTCTTGACGCCACGTATCTCGTTCAAATAAATAAGGTGACTGTGCGTGATCTTGTTCTGTTGTGAAAACGTTGAGAATTTTTTTGACGCCTTCCACAAAATCTGAATTAAATTGTTCGGTCATCCCAGTATTTTTATAAAGTAAATAGGCTAATTGGACCGGGTAACATAATGAATCAATTTCATATTTCCGTTCCCAAATCCAGCCATTCATTTCGGTCTTATCAGTTTGATGGCCTGCATGATTATCTGTTTCATTAAACGCATTGGCATAAGGATCAATGCAAATATAACGAAACTGGCGCTTAACCAACCCAGCAATCATTTGAGCAAGGTCTTCGTCTTCTTTCGCAATCACTAAATAGGGACGAACTTGCGCTGTTGAGTCTCTCAACCACATTGCTGGAATATCGCCTGTTAATAAAAAGGTAGTACCATCTTCTTGACGTTTCACTGTTGTTAGTAAAGTATTGGCAAAGGCCGCCTGAAAGTTTTTTGCCCAATCTTGATGTGCTTCACCGCATTTTTCTGTAATTGTCTCCATAAATGTTGCTACGGATTTTGGAACTTCTGTATAAACCATTCTCGTCACCTCTTAAATTTGATATATCATTTCACAATTGAATTATAGCGTTTACATTTCACTTTGTCTAGTGATTTCGATCATTTTTTTCATTTTAAAACCAATTAATTTATGGTAAACTATAAATAAGATATATCTTATTGTGAGGTGAAATGAATGAAGCAACCATTATATCAACAAATTATTGATTATTTACAAAATGAAATTGATTCAGGGCGATTGCCTGTTGGAGCGCAAGTGCCTACCGAAAAAGAATTATCGGCTCAGTTTAACGTCAGTAGAATTACGTCCAAACGAGCGCTAACTGAGTTGGAAACGCAAGGCGTAATCCAACGTCACCAAGGAAAAGGAAGTTTTGTTCAAGCACCAAAGCATCCTCTTCATACCTCTTTAAATAAAGTTCTTTTTTTATTGCCTTTTGCAGACGATTTATCAGTAGGAAATTTCTATAGCGGTTTGGCCCCTACTATTCAAGCAGCTGGTTTAGAAGTCTTTATGACCTCGCCTAATTTTTTGAGAGAGAAAAATGCTGCGGACATTGTGAATGAGTTTGCCGGGCTTGTCTATTATGCTGCTACTAGTAATGACTACCTCGACTTATTGTTTGAGTTGGCTTTGATGAATTTTCCAGTCGTTGTCTTGGATAAAAAGATCCATGATTTACCTTTTGCAACCATTCAATCAGACAACTTTGCTGGTGGTAAAACAGCAACCGAACGCTTAATTGGCTTAGGACATACAAAAATTGGATATATCCTTTCAGGAAGTCCAGCCCTACAATCCGTTCGGCAACGTTATTTAGGTTATCTCCAAGCTTTAAAAGAAGCCAATCTGGCATTTCATACAGCAATCACGGAAACCAATCTCTTAGATGAACACAACTTTAAACAGTATTTTGAGGCGCACCAACTCACAGCCGTGGTCTGCGATAATGACTTCAGCGCGTTACATTGTTTACGAAACTGTAAAAACCTAGGTATTCATGTGCCAAAAGAATTATCGATTATTGGTTTTGACGATATTCAAGCGGCAGCATTTGTCGAACCGCCATTAACAACCATGGCACAAGACTTTAAAGAAATGGGAAAACTAGCTGGTGAAGTGTTATTACAAACGATGCAACAAGACATTCAAATCATAGAAGACATTCAAGTACCTGTCACATTAATTGAAAGAGAAACCATTTCTACTGTTTCAAAATGAGCCAAAAAAGAAGAGCGTGGGACAAAAATCACTTTGGATTTTTGCTCCACGCTCAAAAACTAATAAACGGCGGGAACAGAAGCAACTCCTTCGGAAATAAGCCGAAATTCTCCAAAAATTAAAGAACAATTTTCGGAAATTCCTTCTTATTTCTCGGAGTTAAACACTTCTGTCCCGACCTCTTCTTTTTATTCCTTAGTGCTAAACGTTTTGGTATCTACCTCTTTTTTAAACAACGCTTTTAGTTCTTTGATAAAGTAGCGACCAATTGGACTGATTTCCCGATTTTTGGGAAAGAGTAAACAAATACGATTTTCCAAAGCTGGCGCCAATGGCACTAACCGAATTTCTTTCTTCGTAAAACCCGTTACGACTCCTGAACCAGAAGCATAAGCATTGGTTTCTACCAACAAATTCATTAAAGTTCCACGATCTGTAGTATGAATGACCGATTCCTGTTCAGGAATTTCAACTAAATCTTCAGAAAAATAGGAAAAATTGCTTCCTTCTTGATTAAAGCGAACTTGTGGATAGGGAACTAATTCCTCTAAATGAATTTCTTTTTGCTTGGCTAAAGGATGATGATTACCTAAAAAAATGTGTGTATTAAAGGTACTAATTACCTCGTAGGCTAGATTAGCTTGTTCTAAATACCGTTCAATACTGACACTATTTTGTTCATTTAAATAAATAATCCCCAACTCACTGTGAAATCCTTTGACGTCTTCAATTACTTTTAAGGTTGTGGTTTCAAAGACACGAAAATCTTTATATTGATCCCCATACTTTTTAAGAACTTTGGCAATTACCTCACCTAAAAAATCGTAATGTTGTGAAGAGATGGAGAATCGTTCGCTGGTCACTGTCTCGCGATAGCGATTTTCCAATAACTCCATTTGAACTAAGACTTTCTCTGCTTGTTCTAAAAAAACCATTCCTTCTTCTGTTAAAAAAGCGCCCTTATTGGTACGTAAAAAGAGGGAAATCCCTAGTTCTTCTTCTAATTCTCGAATACTATTTGACAAGCTAGGTTGTGTAATAAATAGTTTTTTGGCTGCTTCCCGAAAACTCCCATTGTTAGCTATGGCAGCAACATACTTCATTTGTTGAATATTCAACACTTTTTCCTCCACACACTAATCATTTGAAAAATAAATCTTACGCCCATTCAACGGCTGAAGGGGCCGATTGTTAAAGGCCAACATACCTTCCTTGATCTTATTTAAAAAAGCTTGATCCATTTTTTGAATGGTATCAAATACAAACCATTTCACTGGACCCTTAGTTGGCGGTGTTGTTAACGAGCCTACATAATGGTAGTGTAGACGCTCCTCTGGTAAAAAGATTGACGGATTAAACCATTGTTGGTGCGTGCCGTTTTCCCAGTCCATCGGATGATTCGCTTCTGAAAAACGATTTTCTTCCTCAGTGATGGTAAACAGGCAACCGACAACTAAATTTTCGCCAGCGTCGTTCATATGAACCAAATGGAATTCTAGCGGATACTGCTTTCCCGATAGCAAATGTTCGCTAGGCATATGAAAATGGATATCGGTTAAATGATACGCAACATTTTCAAACATTACGTAACTTTCCATATTTGGTGGTACAAAATGAAACGTATTTTTGAATTCCTTTTCAGTGAATTCTTCTTTTTTATAATGAAACGTAATCTGAGAATTTATTGTCTCAGCACTTTCTTTTTCTAAAGCAATTGGCGATTGATAAGCAAACTTAGCACCTTCTGCAAACCAGTCACATAGCGTATGCCAATGTTCTGGTCCATCGTTGCCTGTATAGCTCCATTCAACGTCCATATTTTTTATTTTTTTCATACACTCTTCCTTCATTTCCACATAGTAATCAGGTAAAACTCATGTTAAAACTCTATCCTAACATCTTTTCTACGTCAAACAAAAGAACTTAGATCATTACGCTCCTCGGCAAATGACCTAAGTTCTCCTACCGTTAAATCTGGTTACTGAAAATGACACTAAAAATCAGACGACAAGAACTATCTTTAGTTCAACGGTTATTTGCCCCAGTTTTCAGGATCTTTTTTCCATTCTTGTAATAAGGTAACATCTTTTTCTTCGATATAATTTGCTTCTAATGCAGCATCAATTAAAGTTGAATAATTGGTTAACGTTAGTAACGTCATCTGTTTATCTGCAAAATTTGCCGTTCCTTTGGGTAACTCATAAGTGAAGATTGCCGCAACGCCTAAAACCGTTGCTCCTTCACGTTCCGCCGCTTCTGCCGCTTCTAACACGCTACCGCCTGTTGAAATTAAATCCTCGATAACTACCATTTTTTGTCCTTCAGAAATTCGGCCTTCAATTTGATTCCCTTTGCCGTGATCTTTGGCTTTACTGCGGATATAAACCATTGGTAATCCTAAAATATCGGCTACCCATGCCGCATGTGGAATCCCTGCGGTAGCTGTCCCAGCAATCACTTCGACTTCTGGGAAAGTTTCTTTAATTTTTGCCGCTAAGCCTTCTGCAATTTCTTTACGCACAGCAGGATAACTCATCGTGATACGGTTATCA
Source organism: Enterococcus sp. AZ120 (assembly GCF_050546165.1). NCBI lineage: Bacteria > Bacillati > Bacillota > Bacilli > Lactobacillales > Enterococcaceae > Enterococcus > Enterococcus sp. AZ120. Next base: position 1,417,872 of record NZ_CP172950.1, read on the forward strand.
CAATAAATCGGGCTTTTTATGCCACTAGCCCAGGTAAACGGCTCATTAGGGTTTAAAAATACCGCTTCAATCTCTAATAAATCTTTGGCAATTTTTTTTGCTACTTTTGTCATGTTACTTTCCGCTCCAGTCTTTTTTGATTTCTTGATAGGCTTCATAAGGATTTTCTGCTTGGGTAATAGGTCGGCCAACAACGATATATGTGGACCCGATTTCGCGAGCATGTTGCGGCGTTACGACCCGTTGTTGGTCACCTACTGCACTTCCTGCTGGACGAATACCAGGTGTTAAGCAAATAAACGTCTGCTTGGTTGCTTCTTGAATACCACGTGCTTCTAATGCTGAACAAACCACGCCATCCAGACCCGCTTTTTCCGCACATTTAGCATAATGAATGACACTTGTCTCTAAAGAAACGTTGATTAATTGATCGTGGTGCATCTCTTCTTCACTAGTAGAAGTCAACTGGGTTACAGCAATTAACTCAGGAACCTTAGCGCCTGGCTGAGTCCCTTTGATTAGACCTTCCTTAGCTGCTTGCATCATTCGAACGCCCCCTGCTGCATGGACATTGGTAATGGCAACGCCTAATTTTGCTAAATTTGTCATCGCTTTTTCCACAGTATTCGGAATATCATGTAATTTTAAATCCAAGAAAACATCGTGTCCTTGTTCTTTAAGCCAGCGAACAATAGCTGGTCCTTCTGCGTAAAAAAGTTCCATCCCCACTTTAACAAACAAGGCTTCTTCCTTAGGAAATTTTTCTAAAAAAACAGCCACTTCTTTTTGCGTGGGAAAATCTAACGCAATAATTGGTCTATCGTGCATTTTGCTGCCCCTCTCTCACTTCTTTAATTAATTGTTCCAACGATTCAATACCTAACTCTTCCATTCGCTTAGGTAATCCGTCAATCAACTTCGGACAAATATATGGATCTGTAAAGTTGGCCGTACCAACACCGACAGCGCTAGCACCTGCCATGAACATTTCCAAGACATCATCCACTGTTTGAACACCGCCCATTCCAATAATTGGCAACTGAGAAACACTGGCGACTTGTCGGATTAAGCGAATAGCAACAGGTTTAATGGCTGGGCCAGATAGTCCGCCAGTTTGATTGGCTAAAATAGGTTTTCTCGTTTTTAAATCAATGCGCATCCCTAGCAATGTATTAATCATAGAAAAACCGTCTGCGCCCCCTGCTTCAATTGCTTGGGCGATCGGCACAATGTCCGTTACGTTTGGTGATAGTTTAACATAAATCGGAACAGAGGCGACTTTTTTGACTGCTTGTGTTAATTGAAAAGCAACCTCTGGATCTGTACCAAAAGCTATGCCGCCATGTTTCACATTGGGACAGGAAATATTCAATTCAATTGCTTTGACGTTAGGCGCTTGCCCAATTTTTGCGCAAACAGCCACATAGTCCTCTTCGCAAGCACCTGCAACATTTGCGATAATCGGTAAGTTAGGGTATTTTTCTAATTTCGGTAATTTTTCTTGCATAACCACTTCTAAACCTGGATTTTGCAATCCAATGGCATTTAGCATACCACTAGGTGTTTCAGCTACACGTGGTGTGGGATTTCCATATCGTGCTTGGGGAGTTGTTGCCTTAATCATAATTGAACCTAATTGATCAAGGTCATAATAGTTAGCATATTCTTCCCCGAACCCAAAGCAACCACTGGCGGGAATAATTGGATTTTTTAATGTTAAACCTGGAATTGAAACAGCTAAAGGATTTTTCATCATAAGATAACCTCACTTGCTTTAAAAATCGGACCTTCATCACAGACCTTGACACTTTTTGCTCCAGTAGTGTCTCCTTTTTTATGGCAAACGCAGGCATAGCAAGCCCCAATTCCACAGGCCATCCGTTCTTCTAAAGAAAGGTAAACGTGTGGATGTGTTGGAAATAAAGAATCAATTGCTTTTAACATACCATTCGCACCACAAGCATACACTGCATCAGGGATCCGTCCTTTTGCTAACGCTTCTGACAATAAACGGCCCACGTTGCCATGAGCGCCAAACGAGCCGTCATCTGTGGCAAAATGTGTTTCTCCTAATGCCATAAATTCTTGTTGGTAATAAGCAACCTCTTTTGATGCATAACCAAGAAAATGAATCACTTTCACGCCTTTTTCATTGAGTTGTTTTGATAATTCATACAATGGGGGAATCCCGATTCCTCCACCAACGATAAAAGCAGTTTGACCAGCTGCTACGGTAGTTATATCAAAGCCGTTTCCTAAAGGACCTAAAATATCTAATTGTTCACCAGCCTTCATGGCAGCAAACACTTCCGTTCCAGCGCCTTCGACTCGATAAATCAAACGACAGGTTTCATTCGAATGATCAATTTGGTTGATGCTAATCGGTCGCCGCAAAAGTAAATCTGCACGCGGAACCTTGATATGCACAAACTGTCCAGGTCGTGTCATCTCTTTCACTAACTCGCCTTGTAAGTCTAACTGATAAATCCGTGGCGCTAACTGTTTTTGAGCTACAATGGTCATCATTTCTTGCTTTCTCTGCATCAGTATCCTTCACTCCTTTATTCTCTGATTCCCCTATAAATGATTTTCTATTTCTTCGTAAAAGAATCTGGAACAGTCCTCCTCAGACGATTGTTCCAGATTTTTGCTTAAATGGCTTCTGTCGTAAAGGCTCTTGATTCTAAAACTTTTAAAATCGCATTCGCTGTGTCAAGTGAGGTAAACAATGGAATTCCATGTTCGACTGCTTCTCGACGGATTGAAAACCCATCTTGGTTGGCACTGGAACGATTTTTATCCATAGTATTGATTACCACTTGTGCATTCCCATTACGAATGACATCCAGCACGGTTTCCCCTTCAGGATTAGAAATTTTCGTCACTTTCTTAACAGGCAACTGATGCTTCGCTAAAAAGTCAGCGGTTCCTTCCGTTGCGACTAAACTATAGCCAATTGCTGAAAAACGCTTAGCAATTTCTAACGCCTCTTCTTTTGTTTCATCAGCAATGGTGAAAAGTACAGCCCCATAACTTGGCAAATGCAAGCCAGATGCTTCAAAGGCTTTATACAAGGCTTTTTCTAAATAATAATCACTACCCATAACTTCCCCAGTTGATTTCATTTCAGGCCCTAAGTACGTATCTACTTTTTGTAGTTTCGTAAAGGAGAATACAGGGGCTTTCACATGAACTTGTTTACTTTCAGGATATAATCCATCTTGATATCCTAGGTCAGTCAGTTTCTCACCAAGAATCGCTTTTGTAGCAACTTGGGCCATCGGAATCCCTGTGATTTTACTTAAGAAAGGAACTGTTCGACTCGCACGAGGATTCACTTCAATCACATAAACACGATTTTCATGAATAACAAATTGAATATTCATCATGCCTACACAGTTTAAACCAAGTGCCAGTTTTTTTGTATAATCGGCAATCGTTGCTTGAATTTCTTGAGAAAGATACTGCGGTGGATAAACCGCCATTGAATCACCAGAATGAACGCCAGCTCGTTCAATATGTTCCATAATCCCTGGAATTAGTACTGTTTCACCATCACAAATGGCATCAACTTCACATTCTTGTCCCAATAAATAGCTATCAACTAAGACAGGATGTTCTGGAGAAGCTTTGACTGCATGTCGCATATAATCTTCCAAATCCTTTTGATTTTCGACAATTTCCATTGCACGACCACCTAAAACATAACTTGGACGCACTAAAACGGGATAGCCGATACGATCAGCAATCACGACTGCTTCTTCTGCACTTGTGGCCGTATCTCCTGGTGGTTGAGGAATCGCTAACTCTTGCAAAGCTTGTTCAAATAAATCACGATTTTCCGCACGATCTAAATCTTCAATCGTTGTTCCAAGAATTTTAACGCCTTGTTTTGTGAGCGGCTCAGCTAAATTAATCGCTGTTTGTCCACCAAATTGGACGATCACGCCAATCGGATTTTCTAAATCAATCACATTCATGACATCTTCTAAAGTTAATGGCTCAAAGTATAATTTATCAGAAACAGAGAAATCTGTTGAAACTGTTTCAGGATTACTATTCATAATAATTGCTTCATAACCAGCCGCTTGGATTGCTTTGACAGAATGAACGGTTGCATAATCAAACTCGACCCCTTGACCAATGCGAATGGGACCAGAACCTAATACTAGTACAGAAGGCTTTTTCGAAACATTGCTTTCGTTTTCCACTTCATACGTGCTATAAAAATAAGGCGTATGTGATTCAAACTCTGCAGCACACGTATCCACCATTTTATAGACGGGCACAATTTGATTGGCTCTACGGAAGTCAGCGATGGCTTGCTCTGTTTGCCCCCAAAGTGCTGCGATTTTCCGATCAGAAAAGCCATTTTGTTTGGCTTCTTTCAAGACAGCTACGTTGTCCACGTGACTTTCAAGGGCTGTTTCAATTTCGATAATGTGTAAAAGTTTATCCAAGAAGAATAAATCAATTTTCGTTAAACTTTGTAATTCTTCGATGCTATATCCTCTGCGAATGGCTTCTGATAAGTAGAACAATCGATCATCTTGCGCATGGACCATTTTCTTCGTTAATTCTAAATCACTGACATGACTTAGTTCTGCTAACTCGTTGTGATAAGCACCAATTTCTAAAGAACGAACTGCTTTTAATAAGGATTCTTCAATATTGCGGCCAATTGCCATGACTTCCCCGGTTGCTTTCATTTGCGTTCCTAGTTCTCGAGCACCTTTTTCAAATTTGTCAAAAGGCCAACGAGGAATTTTGGAAACAACATAGTCCAAAGCCGGTTCAAATTCGGCATAAGTGGTTCCAGTAACTGGATTTTTCATTTCATCTAATGTTAAACCAACAGCAATTTTTGCAGCTAACTTCGCAATGGGATACCCTGTGGCTTTACTAGCAAGTGCAGATGAGCGAGAAACACGAGGATTCACTTCTATCACATAATAATTAAAGCTATGCGGATCCAAAGCTAATTGAACATTACAGCCACCTTCAATTTTTAATGCACGAATAATTTTCAAAGACGCATCTCGCAACATTTGGTATTCATAATCTGATAAGGTTTGACTCGGAGCAAAAACAATCGAATCCCCAGTGTGAATGCCGACAGGATCAAAGTTTTCCATGTTACAAACCACAATCGCATTATCAGCCGAATCACGCATCACTTCATATTCAATTTCTTTAAAACCAGCAATACTTTTTTCAATTAAACATTGTGTAACTGGTGATAATTTCAGACCGTTTTCGGCAATCTGACGGAGTTCTTCTTCTGTATCACACATGCCGCCGCCTGTTCCACCTAAAGTAAATGCGGGACGAACGATAATTGGATAGCCAATTCGTTTGGCAAAAGCCACGGCTTGTTCCACCGTATTGACAATTTCACTTTCTGGAATCGGTTGTTCTAATTCTTCCATCAATTGTTTAAATAAATCACGGTCTTCCGCTTGGTCAATCGCACTGAGCTTTGTTCCTAGCAATTCTACATTTAGCTCATCTAAAATTCCTGATTCCGATAATTCCATCGCCATATTTAATCCAGTTTGACCACCTAATGTTGGTAGAAGAGCATCAGGACGTTCTTTTCGCAAAATTCTTGAAACAAATTCTAAAGTAATCGGTTCGATATAAACATGATCCGCGATTTCCTTATCGGTCATGATAGTCGCTGGATTTGAGTTTACTAAGACAACTTCATACCCTTCTTCTTTTAGCGCTAAACAGGCTTGTGTGCCTGCATAGTCAAATTCTGCTGCTTGTCCAATAATGATTGGTCCTGAACCAATCACCATGATTTTCTTGATGTCCGTTCGTTTTGGCATTAGTTTTGCTCCTTCCATGCATCCATTAATTCCATAAATTCGTCAAATAAATGAAGACCATCGTGCGGTCCTGGAGCCGCATCTGGGTGATATTGCACAGTAAAAGCTGGATAATCTCGATGACGCACGCCTTCAACCGTTCCATCATTGACTTCCACGTGGGTCACAAGTAATTTTTCTGGATCAATTGTTGCTTCATCCACGGCATATCCGTGGTTTTGTGAAGTGAAATCAATGCGTCCTGTTGCAATTTCTCGTACAGGATGATTCAAACCGCGATGTCCAAACTTCATCTTATACGTATCCGCACCATTTGCTAATGAAAATAACTGATGACCTAAGCAGATGCCGAAAATTGGAACTTTTCCTTGGATTTCTTGAATCATTTTAATAGCTTCAGGCACATCTTTGGGATCTCCAGGCCCATTTGTCAACATGACACCATCGGGACTTAATTCTAAAATCTCTTCGGCCGTTGTATTATAAGGCAACACGGTTAAGTTGCATTGCCGTTTTGATAATTCTCGCAAAATACTATGTTTCAACCCAAAATCAACGACGACCACATTACGCCCAATACCTGGACTCGGATAAGGCTTAGTGGTGGAGACTTGTGCCACTTGATTTTTCGGCATGACTGTCGCTTTTAATTGATCAAACGCATGCGGCAAATCATCCACGGCATCAATGATGCTCCCCTTCATTGTTCCAGCTGATCGTAACTTACGAGTCAGCGCACGCGTATCAATTCCTGAAATTCCCGGAATCCCTTTGCGCTTTAAAAATTCATCCAAGGTCATTTGTTGACGCCAATTTGAAGCAACCCGCGCATGCTCTTTAACAATGACACCTTTACAGGTTGGTGCAATGGATTCATAATCATCTCGGTTGACCCCGTAATTTCCAACTAATGGATACGTAAAAGTAATCATTTGTCCATTAAAACTTTGGTCAGTAATTGCTTCTTGGTAACCTGTCATGCCAGTAGTAAAAACAACTTCTCCTACTACATTACCTTCTGCACCAAACGCTTTTCCTTCAAATACTGTTCCGTCTTCTAAAATCAATAACCTTTTCAAACCTACTGCGCCTCCTCCGACCAAGCTAATGCTCCGTCAACAAATGTCATAAGTGTCTTTCCTTTGACTGTCCACCCTGTAAATGGTGTATTGACAGCCATTGATTCAAATGCTTCTGCATCAATTGGTGCAGCTGTTGCTAAGTCAAAAACTGCAATATCTGCTGGTGCACCAATTGTTAGTGTTCCTGCGTTTAATCCAAAAATTTCTGCCGGTTTCACTGCCATCCAATCAATCACTTGTTCTAATGTGAAAATGCCTGTTTCGACAAAGTTCGTATAAATCAATTGGAAGGCCGTTTCACTACCGACAATGCCAAAAGGTGCGTTTAAAAATGATTGTTGTTTTTCTTCTAAACCATGGGGCGCATGGTCGGTAGCAATACAGTCAATCGTGCCATCTAACAAGCCGTCAATCAATGCTTGTCGATCTGCTAAACCACGTAATGGCGGGTTCATTTTCCAAAACCCTTCGTCACCAGGAATATCCTCATCGACTAAAATTAAATGGTGTGGCGAAACTTCGGCTGTTACGTGAATCCCTGCTTTTTTAGCATCTCGAATAACGCGCACGCTTTCTTCTGTTGAAACATGACAAACATGATAATGAACGCCTGTTTCTTTTGCTAAAGTAATATCCCGTGCAATTTGTGAAGCTTCCGTTGCACTTAAAATCCCTGGTAGGCCTAATTTCTTAGAAACTTCTCCTTCATGCATCACACCACCAAATAATAAAGATTCATCTTCCGTGTGCGCAACAAGCGCCATATTTAATGCAGCCGCTTCTTTCATGGCTAAGTACATCGTTCCTGCCGTTTGGACACCAACACCATCATTCGTAAATGCAAAGGCGCCCGCTTCTTTTAAGGCCTTCTGATTGGTTAAAACTTCACTCCGTAGCTCTTCTGTAATGGGGGCATATTGTAAAACTTTCACGACTGCATCTTTTTGAATTAAGTCGTAAACCTCACTTAATTTTTCAGCCGTATCTGGTACTGGATTCAAATTGGGCATTGCGCAAACCGTAGTAAAACCACCGCGAGCAGCAGCTTTACTGCCCGTTTTAATCGTTTCTTTATACGTAAAGCCTGGTTCTCTAAAGTGAACATGCACATCCACCAAGCCTGGCGTGATTAGTTGCCCGTTCGCATCAAACACTTGCTCAAAATCTGCTTCGTCAAACGATTCCCCGATTGCGTGAATCACACCATTTTCTAGCCAAAGTGCTGCCTCAATCAATTGATTCTCTTTTTTGATGATTTTTCCATTCTTAATTAACGTCTTCATTTCTCCACCTAGGCCTTTCCATGTAAAATTGCTTCCAAAATTGCCATGCGCATAAAGACTCCGTTACTCATTTGCGCGACGATTCTTGATTGCAGACTTTCCACTAATTCATCTGCCAGTTCAACATCCCGATTGACTGGCGCTGGATGCATAATAATTGCGTGTTTCTGTAAACGAGTTGCCCGTTCGTTGGTTAAACCATATTCCAAATGATAGCCTTCTTTTGAAAAACTTTCCTTACCATCATGACGTTCGTGCTGCACGCGAAGCAACATCATCACATCGACTTTTTCAACAATTTCATCTAGCGGCACATATTGTCCATAGACATCAAACTGATGATCGTACCACTCTTCTGGACCTGAAAAATAAATTTCAGCGCCTAAACGGTTTAATAACTGCATATTTGATTTAGCAACGCGAGAATGTGTAATATCTCCCACAATCGCCACTTTCAAGCCTTCAAATCCACCAAATTCTTCATAAATAGTCATCAGATCCAATAAACATTGTGTAGGGTGTTGTCCACTCCCGTCCCCACCGTTAATAATAGAACATTGAATCGTTTTACTTTGAATCAATTCATCGTAATAATTTTCTTTACCATGACGAATGACTGCTACATCTACACCAATTGCCGACATCGTTAGTACTGTGTCGTATAACGTTTCTCCTTTTTGAACAGAACTTCTACTTGCTTCAAACTCAATCACTTCTAAGCCTAATTTTTTCTCAGCTACCTCAAAACTTTTATGTGTTCGAGTACTATTTTCAAAAAACAAGTTTGTTGCAAAATATTGACGTTCTTCTGGGTGCCATTTTGCCCCCTGTTTAAATTCTCCTGCGCGACGGATTAACCCCATGACTTCACGGTCGGTTAAAGCCTCAGCAGTTAAAAGATGTTTTAAACTAATTCGTTCAGATGTAATAATCATTCGTCCAGTCCTCCTACTGTTCTTCGCTACGTGCGTTTTCCGGTAAAATTAAATTCAAAACAATTCCTAAGACGGTTGCTAATGCCATTGAAGACAATTCAAAGGTTCCTACTTTGAAGACTAAGCCACCAATGCCGATGACTAAAATTACTGAAGCAATCAATAAATTCTTTTTCTTATCAAAATTAATCTTATTATCGATTAAGATTTTCAAACCACTTGCGGCAATCACACCGAACAAGACGAAACTAATTCCTGAAATAACTGGTCCTGGGATACTTAGAATCAAGGCACTTAATTTTCCAACAAAGCCTAAAGCTACAGCGAACACCGCGGCTCCACCAATCACGAAGACACTGTGTACTCTTGTAATTGCCAACACGCCGATATTTTCACCATAACTTGTAACTGGCGGTCCACCAACAAAACCTGCTACAATTTGCGCTAAGCCATCTCCCATTAAAGTTTTAGATAAGCCTGGGTCTTGGAAAAAGTTGCGCTTGGTTAATTTATTCAAGACCATTAAATGACCAATATGTTCTGTCATTGTTACAAAAGCAATTGGTGCCATTGTTGTAATGGCATTTAAATACAATTTCGGTTCATATTGAACAAAAGGTACTTCAAAATTCGGTAAAGCAAACCACGCAGCTTCTTTAATAGGGGTTAAGTCAATAATTCCGAAAGCTAAAGCGACTAGGTACCCACTGACAATTCCCAAAAGAATTGGAATTAATCCTAGGAAGCCTTTGAAAAACATGTTGTAAAAAATGGTTAAGCCTAAAGTAATTAAGGCTACGGCAATATATTTAAAATCATAAACGTTGTTGTTATACATTGCGTTATTTGCGGCATTAGCTGCCAAGCCTAAACCGATAACCATCACGACAGGTCCTACAACGATAGGTGGTAAAATTTTATCCAACCAGTCGGAACCAATTTTTTTAATGATTAATGAAACGATTAGGTATACCAAGCCGGTTGTCATAGCACCTTGGGCAATGGCTGGATAACCATCACTCTTCATTAACATCTGCATCGCTGCAATAAAAGCAAAGCTACTGCCAAGATAGGCGGGGATTTTTCCTTTTGTAGTAATCAGATAGACCATTGTTCCTAATCCTGAACTGACTAACGCAATCCCTGGGTCAATTCCTACTAAGATTGGTACTAAAACCGTTGCACCAAACATCGTAAATAAATGTTGTAAACTTAGGCCAACCCAGTGAAAAGCTTGCGGTCTGTCTTTAATATCTAAGACTGCATCCTCATTTCGAAATTCTTTTTCTGACAACGTTGTTCACTCCTTTTTATTCGTTTCCTTTACTGATCATAATACGATCTGCGCCGTCACGCTCTTCCATTTCCACAATAATTTCCTCAGTTTTTGATGTTGGAATATTTTTTCCTACATAATCGGCACGAATCGGTAGTTCCCGATGCCCACGATCTACTAAGACTGCTAAAGAGATTTTTCTCGGACGACCTAAATCCATAACAGCGTCCATCGCAGCACGAATGGTCCGGCCCGTGTACAAGACATCATCCACTAAAATAACTTCTTTACCTTCAATTGAGACTGGTACGTCAGAAGAATGTAATTCAGGTTCCTCCATATCTTTCACATCATCACGATACAAAGTAATATCTAATTCACCAACTGGCACGTCAATATCTTCTAATTGTTTTAAGCGTTCGGCTAGACGTTGTGCAATGTATATCCCACGCGTTTTAATTCCTACTAAAACAATGTCTTGAATTCCTTTGTTTCTTTCAATAATTTCATACGAGATTCGAGTAAGCGCTCGTTTCATTGTGACTGCGTCAACAACTTCTTTCTTTGGCATAATAATTTCCTCCTCATTTCTTTTTTATCTACGTCCTCGCTGTCTTGGGGTCAGCGATTCTTCCTTCAATTGAGCAGCTGAAAAATAAGTGGATTTTTATTGAAATTGTCCTGTTATTTTTTCCAACAAAAAATCCTCCTACCCGTATGAGGATAGGAGGATGTTGGTTACAGTTTAAAAAGGTACAAGGGTACCATGTAGCCCACACAACTTACTAACTAAGCGCACCTAGTGTTCTTTTGCATGATTCCTTCTTAGCCTCACGGGACTAAACTTAAAGGTTACAGTTATTTAGTTATTTTTCTTCTTAAAAAAGAGTTTACCTCTTCTTCAGAAAAAAATCAATGATTATTTCTTAATTGGTGTAAAGTTTTTTCAAAAACTTCTGGTAAAGGTGCTTCAAAGACTAATTGTTCACCTGTAGTAGGATGTGTAAAGCCTAATAACTTCGCATGTAAAAATTGTCCATTGCCAGGCAATGTTTTTTTCGGTCCATATAATGGATCTCCAGCTAATGGATAACCGATATATTTCATGTGAACACGGATTTGATGTGTCCGGCCTGTTTCTAGTTGTAATTCAACTAAGGTAAATGCATCAAAACGCTCTAAAACAGTAAAATGCGTGACTGCTTCTTTACCGCCTTCAATGACCGCTTGCATTTTGCGGTCAACCTTGGAACGACCAATAGGCGCATTTATTTCTCCCTTATCGTGAGGAATAACACCGTGGACCAAGGCAACGTATTTGCGTAACGATGTTTTTTCTTTTAGCTGTTTCGCTAATGATTCATGGGCTTGATCATTTTTAGCCACCATCAATAGCCCCGAAGTATCTTTATCAATTCGATGAACAATTCCCGGTCGCACCACATCATTAATCGCCGATAAGTGATCCGCATGATGAAGTAACGCGTTCACTAATGTACCCTTGGGATGCCCTGCCGAAGGATGAACGACCATGCCTTGAGGTTTGTTGACAACAATCACATCATTGTCTTCATAAACAATGGTCAAAGGAATATCCTCTGCTACCATATCTAGCACTTCTGGTTCAGGAATTGTTACAACAATTTCATCGCCTGCTGTAACTTTGTAATTTGCGCGGACCGTTTCACCGTTAACTGTTACGTGTTTTTCTTTTAACCATTGTTGAATTTGCGAGCGGGAATGATTGGGTAAATGTTCACTTAATACTTTGTCAATCCGGCCTTTTTCTGTTTGAATCGTTACGTTAATTTGTTCCATTTTTGCCTTCCTTTGCTGCTTTTTCATCTAAAATCAAATAAATAAATATACAAATAACGCCGACCACTAACGTACTATCTGCAACATTAAAAATAGGAAAATTCATAAAATCCGTTTGGAGCATGTCCACCACGTAGCCTAAACGTACACGATCAATAAAATTCCCAATGGCACCTGCTAAGACAAAAGATAAACCTACAGAATACCAGATACTTTTTTTATAATTCTTAATTAATAAATAAATAATCACGACACTAACAATTACTGTGATGACATAAAAGAATATCATCTTTCCTTCTAATAAGCTCCAAGCGGCTCCGGTATTTCTTAAATGGGTCAGCGACAAAAATCCAGGAATGAATTCTTTTGTTTCACCCAAAGAAATGTTTTGGACCGTCAAATATTTGCTCCATTGGTCAAGCCCTACTAATAAGGCACTGATTAAAAAATATACTACTAACAATCGCGTCATTCCTTTTCTCTATGAATACTTGCTAAATCTCTTGGTCGAACAATGCCTACTAACTCACCATTAGGATGGCCACTTTTACTAATAAGCACAGCTTCTAAGCGTGGCTGCTCCCGAAACATTTGTTCAACTTCAAAAACGGTTGCTTCAATTGAAACAAATTGATAGTTGCTGCGTTTATAATTTGATGCCAACAATTCTCGCACCGTTCGGTTGGCAATGTGAACTTCGCCTTTGGTGCTCTCAATGGCAAACCATACACCAATCCCTCGAACCGTGATTAATCCTTTAAATACACCTTTTTCATAAATCGGAAATTGGGAATATTGTTTTTTTGCAATAATCGTTAATAACGTTTCTAAAGAAGTGGTGATTTCAAAAGCTGTAACACGTTTCGCAAATTTAGGCACTACTTTTTCTGGTTTTGTTAAAGCTTGTTCAATCGTTTCAATTCGTTGAACTGCCCATTCGTTTGGCTCTGCAATTACAAAATCATCAGCAATTCGCTCATGAACGATGGCATTTCTTAACTGAGCCATTTGAAGCAAATCCTCTTCAAATTGAGCAATCTGTCCTTTTTCTTTTCGGGAAAGACGTCTTGCCATTTCACTGAATCCCATGTTGACAGGATTGTTCAGTCTCTCTCTCATCCACTTTTCAATGCGATTAAAGTGTGCTAAAAATGTATCTGCTCGTTCCCCCATAGTCGTTGCTCCTTATAATAAACTACGCAATAAATTTCCGTCATTATTTTTTATTGAGCTACTTTCAAGTATATACTAAAAATAGGTCTCAGGAAAGAGCGGCTTTAAAAGAGACCGCTCGCTTGACCCGTTTCGTCCACATCCATATTTAACGCAGCAGGAACCTTCGGCAAGCCAGGCATCGTTAAAATGTCACCCGTTAACGCCACGATAAACCCCGCACCGATTTTTGGAACTAGTTCACGAATCGTAATCGTAAATCCTTCTGGCCGTCCTAATTTTTGAGGATCGTCAGAAAGTGAATACTGTGTCTTCGCCATGCAGATTGGTAATTGATCCCAACCATTTTTTGTAAAGTCTGCGATTTGTTTTTGCGCTTTCGGAGAAAAAATCGCCTGTTCCCCGCCGTAAATCGTTTGTACAATGGCTTGAATTTTTTCTTCAATAGTTTGGCGAGGATTATATAAAGGTTGAAACTGTTTTGTATTGGCTTCAATCTCTGCTACTACTGTTTTCGCTAGATTCGTGCCACCTGCGCCACCTTGCGCCCAAACACTTGTTAACTCGACGGGCACGCCTAACGCTTGGCAGGCTTCTTTCAACAGTTGAATTTCCTTCTCTGTATCCTGTGTAAATTCATTAATTGCAACAACTACTGGTACATCATAACGTTGCATGTTTTGAATATGTTTTTCTAAGTTGGCAAAGCCTTTTTGTAACGCTGGTAAATTTTCTTCTGCTAACTGATCTTTCGCCAAACCGCCATGCATTTTCAACGCGCGAATCGTTGCCACAATCACAACGGCATCGGGTGCTTTTCCTAAAGAAGGTACTTTAATATCTAAAAATTTTTCGCCACCTAAGTCGCCACCAAAACCTGCTTCTGTTACGACATAATCCCCTAGATGCAAAGCCGTTTTTGTCGCTAAAATACTGTTACATCCATGAGCGATATTGGCAAAAGGACCACCGTGAACAAAAGCTGGAGTTCCTTCAATCGTTTGAACTAAATTAGGTTTTAAGGCGTCTTTTAATAATAAAGTCAGCGCACCTGCCACGTTTAAATCTTTAACCGTCACCGGCTCTCTTTGGTCATTATAGGCGACAATAATCCGACTTAAGCGTTCTTTTAAGTCCGTTAAATTTTGCGCTAAACAAAGAATCGCCATAATTTCGCTTGCCACAGTAATATCGAAACCGTCTTCTCTTGGTACACCTTGGAAAGGACCGCCTAAACCAACAACGACCTGTCTGAGCGCACGATCATTTAGATCCACTGCCCGTTTCCAAATCACCCGTCGAGAATCAATCTTTAATTCATTTCCTTGCTGTAAATGATTATCTAGTAACGCAGCTAAGGCATTATTGGCTGTCGTAATCGCATGCATATCACCAGTAAAATGCAAATTGATTTCTTCCATTGGTAATACTTGTGCGTAACCGCCACCTGTTGCGCCACCTTTAATCCCCATCACAGGACCTAATGATGGTTCTCTTAGGGCAATAACTGTTTTTTTATTGATTTGATTTAATGCATCTCCTAAACCAATGGTCACGGTTGACTTTCCTTCTCCTGCTGGTGTTGGATTAATCGATGTAACGAGGATTAATTTACCTTCTGGTTGCGCTTCTAAGGATTGAAGCGTTGGAAAATCTATTTTCGCTTTGTATTTTCCATAAAGTTCGAGCGAATCTTCTGAAAGACCGATTGTTTCGGCAATCTCTTGAATAGGTTTTAATGTTGCTGCTTGTGCAATGTTAATATCTGTCTTCATAACGGACCCCTTTTCAATTCTTTATCGTCTTTGTGACACATTGTTTCTTTTAAATTATAGCTTGTATTGAATAGAATGGCTAGAATAACCTTTTTTAAACAACCCAACCATTGACGTTTGGTAGCCTTTTCTCGTATAATGAAAGTGTCTTTACAAATCTAAAAGGAGCGTGAATTGGATGCAAAAAGGAATTGTCAAATGGTTCGATAACAGAAAAGGTTATGGTTTTATCGTTTACAACGAAGAAGATGAGATTTTTGTCCACTTCACTGCTATAGAAGGTGATGGATTCAAATCACTTGATGAGAATCAATCTGTAGAGTTCGAGATAATGGAAGGCAATCGTGGGCTACAAGCAGCACATGTCAAAAAAATAGATAACTAAAAAAGCTGAACCAACAGCGCTTAGCTCCAAAAAGTAAGTAAACGTAGCGTTTGTTTCAGCTGATTATTTTAAGATTTTGAGAGTGGGTCACCAGTCGTTTCGACTTATGACTCACTCTTGTTTTTTTCTTCTTTTTTATGAAGGCCCAAAGAATGATCTTCTGCTACCTTCAATTCAGGCTTTTTTACCTTAAGTGCCTCAAGAAATAACGGAATCGTTTTCTTTTTCATTAAAAAGACTTTTGAGCCTTCCTTAAATTCTGAGGAAAAAATTTCGATGCTTTTTTCATTGTAGGTTACTTTTTCTATCTGAGAAAGCGGAAGTGCTTTTTTACGAAACCATAAAACATCTCTGACAATTAAAGATGTTTCTGTCATGTTAAAAGACCGCGCAATTCCTAGATAAGCAAACACAAAAAATGGAACCATCACCAGATTACTAATCAAGTAAGGACCATTATTTTCCAATGCTAAAATTAAACTAATAAATAATATACAAAATGTGCAAGACCAGTAAATAATTGTTGATGCTAATTCTGGCTGCCAATAGAATTTCTGTTTTTTCATAAAGTGCCCTCACTACTTCTGGATCAACGCCGCTAAATTTAAATATGTTATAATAGTAACATACTTTTTTTAAGAACAAAAAGAAATTAGGAGTAATTTTATGTTAAGAATTTATGTAGATGCTGCAACAAAAGGCAATCCAGGTGAATCTGGCGGCGGTATCGTTTACCTCACCGACCAATCGCGGCAACAATTGCATGTGCCTTTAGGCATTGTTAGTAATCACGAAGCCGAATTTAAAGTGCTGATTGAAGCTTTAAAACAAGCGATTGCCAATGAAGACAATCAACAAACCGTTCTTCTCCACTCAGATAGTAAAATTGTTGTCCAAACAATTGAAAAAAACTATGCTAAAAACGAAAAGTACCAGCCTTATTTAGCAGAATATCAACAACTAGAAAAGAATTTTCCTTTGCTCTTAATCAAATGGCTACCTGAAAGTCAAAACAAAGCGGCCGATATGCTTGCACGGCAAGCATTACAAAAATTTTATTCCAATAAAAAGTAGCACAGATTAGTCAATGCTTTTCCTTTATTAATTTGATAATTAAACACGTGGAGCAAAAATTCCAAGTGATTTTTGCTCCACGTTTAAAAACAGATAAACGGTTCTGTCTCGACTTCTTCTTATAGCCACTTATTCTTTTGTCGTTATTTCCGCAAATTGTCCATTGGTTAGCGAAAGGATTGCTTCAGGAGCTAATTCAATTTGCATGCCACGTTTGCCTGCAGAAACAATAATTGCAGAATATTGTTGAGCTTCTTCAGCCAAATAGGTGGGAAATTGTTTTTTCATCCCAATTGGTGAACAGCCCCCACGAATATAGCCTGTGGTTGTTTCTAAATCTTTTAAGTGAAGCATTTCTACCTTTTTGTTGCCACTAGCTTTTGCTAATTTTTTCAAATCTAATTCTTGATTACCAGGAATGACAGCCACGACTGGACCTGTTTTATTACCTACTGTAACCAAGGTTTTAAAAATTCGTCCTTTTTCAATACCTAAACTTTCAGCGACACTTTCTGCACTTAAATGATCTTCACTCCAAGCGAATTCATATTCTTTATATGGTACTTTATGTTGTTCCACCATGCGCATCGCATTCGTTTTTTGTTGTGTTTTTTTCTTTGCCACTTTTTTCACCTTCTGAATCACTTGTTTTGTTCGAATGTCTTTAAATAATTTCTTAATACTTGTACGGATAGTTGGCCTGGTGCAGACGCTTGCTGGGCGGAGCCAAAAGTTAGTGCCGATCCGAACAGTTGACCTGTTACGCGACTAATCATCCCTAACTGTCCCATTGACATAGTAACGATTGGAACGGATGCATAATGGGTGTACATTTCATTGGTTGCTGAAAGTAACGTAAGTACATCTGTCGCATCTTGTGGCATCACAGCTATTTTACAAATATCTGCCTGACGCATTTGCATTTGGCGTAACCGCGCGACAATCTCCTCTTGCGACGGTGTTTTCTGAAAGTCGTGATTACAGAGAACAATTTTAATCCCCGCCTTTTTAGCTTCGTGAATTAACGTATCTGCCGCCAGTGGATTCGCAAATAATTCAATATCCAATAAATCCAACGCACCCTTTTTCACTAATTCATGATACAAAGCAAAATAATTTTCCTCGGAAAAAGCCATTTCGCCGCCTTCTTTTTGTGTACGAAAAGTTAACAATAACGGTTTTTGCCCCAACCGTTCCATTACTTGTTGTGAAAGATTACATACATCGGAAAAATCAGCGACATTTTCATAATAGTCTAAACGCCATTCTACCAAATCACAATCTAGTGTTTGGCTCGCCGTTGCTTCGGCCAAAATATCCTCGGCTGTTGGAGCAACAATGGGCACCACAATTTTGGGATTCCCTTCACCTATTCGCACATTTTTGACTATAACTGGCTTCACAGTTCCACCTAACTTCCTCGTTTGTTTTTCTCTCTTCATATCATACCATTTCTATTCTTTTTTGCAATTTAAAGAGCTACAAAGACACCTAGAATTAGGAATTTCCTAACACTAAATGCCTTTGTTTGGGTTATTTAACTCTTTCTATTGTTACGTTAAACTTCCGTACTTTGTAACTGATACATATCCGCATAAAGGCCACCTTCTGCCAGTAACGTTTCGTGCGTTCCTCGTTCTACAATCTGCCCTTTGTCTAAAACTAAAATCAAGTTTGCGTCACGAATCGTCGAAAGGCGATGCGCAATCGCAATTGTCGTTCTCCCTTGACGCATTTTGGCTAATCCTTCTTGAATCAATCCTTCTGTTTCTGTATCAATATTAGCGGTTGCTTCATCTAAAACTAAAATTTTGGGATCAGTCACAATCGTTCGTGCAAACGAAATTAATTGACGTTGCCCGCTAGAATAACTCGCTCCTCGTTCAATGACTTTCGCATGATAGGTATTGGGTAACGTGTGAATAAATTTATCTGCCTGAACAAATTCCGCAGCCTGTTTAATTTGCTCATCTGTAATATTGGGATTCAGTAAACGGATATTTCCAGCAATATCTCCATAAAACATGAAAGCGTCCTGTAATACTAAGCCCATCTTTTCCCGTAATTCTGTCATGGGAAAATCACGAATGTCACGATCATCAATTAAAATCTGCCCTTCATAAAATTCATAGAAACGCATGAGTACATTAATAATTGAACTTTTACCACTTCCTGTATGACCGACTAAAGCGACGGTTTCCCCGGGATTTGCGACAAAGCTAATATTTTTCAATACTTCGTTTTTGCCGTCATAAGAAAAAGTAACATTGCGAAATTCAATTTTCCCGCGAATAATTTCCCCATTCGCACCTACTGATTGTTGCGGCGTTAATTCTTCCGTATCCATAATTTTTAAAATACGGCTACCTGCGACAATCCCATCTGTAAAGATACTTAGGAAGTCCATCATTTGCGTCATCGGATTAAAAAAAGCTTGGACATACGTTACAAAAGCATAAATCATCCCCGCTTCTACAGGAGAATGTAAAGCATCGATGCCAAACATAGTTAAGGCCAATGCAATCGCTAACGTATACAACAAATTAATGATGGGACTTAATAATAACGAATTCATACGAATCATTGCTACTCGTGTTTTTAAATAATCATCATTGGTTTCCTCAAATTCTTTTTCCAAACGCTTTTCTTGGCGAAATTGTTGAATGATTTGCATACCAGAGATGTATTCATTTAGTTTGGTGTTTAATTGACTTAATTTTTCCCGCATACTGCGATATAATTTTGAACTAAATTTTTGGTAATACCAAATCACAACTAATAAAATCGGCAAGAAAATTAGACAATAAAATGAGATTTCTGGACTGAGTTGAAACATTGCAAAAAATGACGAGATTACGGCAAAAATTCCTGTAATCACCATTAGGAATACATACCAGAATTCAAACAATGTTTCTGTGTCATTTGTAACACGAGACACCGTCGAACCCGCTGGTGTTTGATCAAAATAACGCATACCTAAAGTGTGTAATTTTTCAAATAATTTCACTCGTATATATTGATACGTTTTTAAAGAAGCCATCGAATACAAATACCATTGGAAAAACCAAACAATACTTTTGACAATGACACCAAAGAAATAAATAGCAGCAAAAGTTAGAATCACTTGCATTGTAGCAGTTTTAGGCGTTAAATAATTATCCATAAAAACTTGAATGACTCTAGGCAAAAGAATATTGATAATTGATAAGCCAAATGCAAAGAGAATAGCTGTGTAAAACATGCGTCGAAACGGTTTGGCAAAACGAAACAAACGCTGAACAATCGTTAATTGTTCTTTCAGCGGTAACTCTCTGGACCATTCGGATTGATACTTTTCTTCCATTAACTCTCACTCCCTTCAATTTTCGCTTCTAATTGCTGTTTTTTCCACATCCGCTGATACCAACCCTTCTGAGCCAGTAACTCTGGATGCGTCCCCCGTTCAATAATTTTCCCTTCATCCAACACTAAGATTTCTTTTGCATGCATGACACTACTTAAACGATGCGCTGTAATGATAGTGGTTTTTTCTTGGCGCGTTTCTTTTAGGTTTGATAAAATCGCCTCTTCAGTCTTCGCATCGACTGCAGATAAGGCATCGTCTAAAATTAACAATTCTGGTTCAACAATCAAGGCCCGTGCAATAGAAATCCGTTGTTTTTGTCCTCCAGAAAGCGAAACGCCACGTTCCCCAACCATTGTGTCATAGCCTTCAGGGAATGCTTTAATTTCTTGGTTAATAAATGCTAATGCTGCCGCTTGTTCAACTGCTGCTTGTTCCAAGTGTGGTTTAGCAAAACGAATGTTATCTCGTACCGTCATGGAAAAGAGAAAATGGTCCTGTGGCACGTACCCCATTGCACCCATCAATGCATCTAATGTGTAATTTTTAATGTTATGTTTTCCAAAGAAAATCGTTCCTTGGTATTGGTCATATTCACGCATCAACAATTTCAAAATAGTGGTTTTACCAGCGCCTGTTTTGCCAACAATCCCCAAGGTTTCTCCTTCTTGCAACGAAAATTGGATATTTTCCAACGCCACCGTCTCTTCTTTTGGATAAGAAAAAGAATCAATCTTCATTGAAATTGTCCCTTGCGCCATTGTTTTGATGGCATCTTTTCGTTCGATAATATGCGTTTTTTCATGTAATAATTCGTTCACACGATCGTAACTAGCATTCCCACGTTCTAACACATTAAATAAGCGCCCAATCGCAAACATTGGCCAAACTAGCATCCCAATATAGGCAATGAAAGAGACCAACTGACCTAAACTAATCGTTCCTTCCATGATGAAACGACCACCAATAATAATTGTCAAAACATAAGAAACACCAATAATCAGCGTAATAAACGGATCAAATAGTGCATCTAAAAAGTTCGTTCGTTTATTTTTGACGATAGCATCATCAATTTTCTCTGTAAAATCAGCAAGATCTTCTTTTTCTTGCCCAAATGTTTTAATGACTTTAATTCCAGTGATACTTTCTTGTGTTTTATCATTAATCGCTGAAAAAGCAGCTTGTGAATCTCGAAAGGCATCATGCAACTTAGAACCTAAAACTCGTGAAGTGACGGCTAATAAAGGCAGCGGTAATAAAGCAATTAATGTTAAGCGCCAATCGACAAATAGAACCATTGCGATAATCGTTGTTCCTCCCGTAATCACAGAGTCGGCAAACGTTAAAATCCCAGCTCCAGCCACATTTTGGATGGCATTTAAATCATTGGTTGCATGCGCCATCAAGTCACCTGTCCGATATTTCTGATAAAAGATGCTATCCATTTTTGTGAAATGATGAAATAATTGAGTCCGTAGCTCTTTTTCCAAACGAGCCGCACTCCCCCAAATATGCATCCGCCAAATATAGCGAAAAAGATATTGGGCAAGCCCAGCACCAATCAAGAGTGCAACCCACACGATAATTTTCGTTAAGCGAATTTCTTTGTTAACGATTTCATCTACAACGACGCCAATAACTTTGGGCGGGACTAATTGAACAAGAGCGACCATCATTAATGAGAAAACCCCAATAATATAACTTTTTTTCTCTTGCTTAAAAAACCAGCCTAATTTTTTGAATATGGACATTCAGTTGTCCCTCCTTTTACTTTGTTGTTCTACGAAGACTACTTTCGAGCTAGAAGGTTTCTTCGTTATTGTTGTTTTTGATTAAACGTTTCGCTCTTTTCCTCCTAGATTATCCTATTCTCCCGCAAAACAACAAAAAAACGGACTGAAAATCAGCCCGTTTTTACACTTATTCATGATTACCTGAATAACCTTTACTATTTTCCTTGGTTTTTCATTTGTTGCATCATTTGTCTAACCTTTTTCTCTGACGGTTTTTGACCCATTGATGCCATCATCATGCGTAACATATCCTCATTAACGGGAGGATTTTTTTTGAAATAATCTTGCATATATTTGCGTGCAAGGAAAAAGCCCCCTGCAGCGCCTACTAATAAAGCGATTACTGCGATTAATACTACCCAACCTGTTGCCATTGAAACTCTCTCCTCTCCGTATAGTTTTGCTCTCAATGAATTATTTTACTAGAAATAGCAAAAAAAGAAAAGTTCTTTTTGCGGGATTTCTCTTAAATAATGAAAAAAGTCTGATTTTTTTGCAAAATAGTGATTAAAAGTCAAAAATATACGCTCTTAAATGTCAATAGGACCTTTAAGAGCGATTGTTGCTTCAGTTTTGTCCTTGAATTTTTTCTAATAATTCTGGATCAAATGTTTGATTTTTTAACATCGCAATTTCAAAGCCGTAAGGGGCCTTTTTATTTTTTTTGTCTTCTCCGACATAAGGTGTTTCTAAAATTTTTGGTAAAGCAGCTAATTTTTCATGGTGAACCACACCGTTTAAAGCTTCAAAACCAATAGTGCCAAAGCCAATATTGGCATGACGATCTTTATGTGAGCCCATAGGATTTTTAGAATCATTCACATGAATAACTTTTAAACGATCCAATCCGATAATTTTATCAAATTCAACTAATACGCCATCAAAATCATCTTTTACATTATACCCTGCATCATTAATGTGGCAAGTATCCAGAGTGACAGAAAGCTTATCATTTAGCGTAACTCCGTCAATAATCGCAGCTAGTTCGTCAAACGTACGGCCGATTTCGGTTCCTTTACCAGCCATTGTTTCTAAAGCGATTTGAGGGATTTGCTCTTTCCACAAGACTTCGTTTAGACCTTTAACAATTTGTTTAATGCCGGCTTCTGGACCTGCACCAACATGCGCACCTGGATGTAACGTGATTTGCGTTGCTCCCAACGCTTGTGCTCGCTCAATTTCTTGACGCAAAAAGTCTACGGCAAAACCGAAATTTTCCGTTTTAATTGTATTACCTAAATTAATAATATACGGGGCATGAACGACGATATTACTTAAATTGTGTTCCTTCATAAAAGCTTGCCCAGCTTCAATATTCATTTCTTCAATCGGTTTCCGACGCGTGTTTTGTGGCGCACCTGTATAAATCATAAAGGTTGTTGAGCCATAACTAGCCGCTTCCTCGGCAGAGCCTAATAGCATTTTCTTGCCACTCATACTAACGTGTGATCCTAATAACATGTGGTTCCTCCTAATAATTCTTCTTTTTCTTTTGGTAGTGTTGATACTGTTGCAGCCATTCTTCTAGTGTGATTTTTGTTACTAATTCGCCAATTAGTTCATAGGGTATTCGCTTAGGATTAGTGAAGCGAAGACAACTTTTCCCCATGTTTAGCTTTGTTGACACTTGTTCCTGATAGGCTTCTTGAAACCAACTTCGGACGGCTTCATTTCCCATTAATCCCATGTGATATAAAGCTACTTGCCTTTTAGTAGCGCCTAAGCTGATAAATGGTAACGGTTCATCACCACGGTTAAGATAGCCTTCTGGAAATACTGAAAGCGGCACAACAAAGGTTGGCATGCCATATTGCATTGTTAATTCAAATCCTGCTGGCAAATTTTGCGAAACGACATCTAATACTTGCTGATAAGCAATTCGCCAGTTTGGTTCAACTGTTTCGATGTATGCTGTAACTGTTTCAATTGACTGCGCCATTATTTCTTCCTTTGCTGATAAAGCGCTTTGGTTTTATAGCCTTCTTTTAAAATGACTAACATTTCAGTTTGCCGCTTTTTCCGTGTCTCCGCTCGCTTTGCACTAAATACATACCGCGCCCACTCTTTTTGATAACCAGGCGTTAATGCAGCGAATGTCGCTGCAGCAGCTGGTTCTGTTTGTACCAACGCTTCAATTTCCGGTAAATATTGAACATAATCCCCAACAGCAGAACTGGTCTGATTCTTCGCTAGCTTTTTAAGAACATTCTTCATGCCGACAACCGTAAAAGTCTCATCTAAACTAACCATGCGATTAAATTTTAAGGTTGAGCCTTTAATATACCCATCTGCCTCGTTTACTTGTAATGTTGGAAAAATTTCATCTCGGTGGACAAAAGTTGGATACATTTTATTGCCTTTTTTCGGATAAGCCACATATAACAACCCATTTTCTACTAAATGTTGACCTTCAATCACCATTGAAACAATCTCTTGAAATTCCGCCATCGTTTTCACAAATGCAAAAATCAGCTCAACTGGTTCTGAGGGTAATTGCTGCGCGGCTGAAACAAATTCAGATAGATACTCTGCCTGTGGTCTATTTAAAATAACTGGGTGCTGATACTTCGTTAAGTTTAACTTTTCGACAATTGATTTCATAACCTACTCCTTATAGCGACTGCACTTTTTATTCTAGCATAGCACAAGTTATCTGTAATTGAATATGCCCAATAGTAAAAAAGAGTTTTTTGTAACAGAATTAATCCCAATTTATCTTTTTTAAAAGCGAAAGCTTGGAACCTGTTGTCTAAACGACCTTCGTCCCAAGCTTTCATTTTTTTAGTATTTTAACAAGAAATATTTTTTCTTACCGCGACGAATCACAGTAAATTGTCCTTCGATTTTATCAGTTTCTGTCAATTCAGCTGCTAAATCTTGTCTACGTTCTCCATTGACGTAAATCGCTCCATTTTGAACATCTTCACGGGCTTGACGTTTGGATGGTTCTATTTTTGAGGTAACTAATAAGTCGACTAAACTTAATTGATCCTCTGGTTGCACCTCATACGTTGGTACATCTTTAAAGCCTTGTTTAATTTCTTCTGCTGTTAAGCTTTGGATATCTCCGCTGAACAACGCTTCTGAAATTTTAACCGCTTGATGATAGGCTGCTTCACCGTGGACTAAAGTAGTCACTTCTTTGGCTAACGCTTTTTGCGCAGCACGTTGACCTGGGTTCGCTGTAAATTCTTCTTCAATTGTTGCAATTTCATCCAATGTTAAGAAAGTAAAGTATTTCAAGAATTTCACGACATCACGATCATCTGTGTTAATCCAGAATTGATAAAATTCATATGGCGAAGTTTTTTCCGCATCTAGCCAAACTGCGTTTCCTTCTGTTTTACCAAATTTGGTACCATCTGCTTTTGTAATTAAAGGCATGGTTAAACCAAATCCTTGAACTTCTTGTTCTCGGCGTAATAATTCAATCCCTGAAGTAATGTTTCCCCATTGATCACTGCCGCCTAATTGCAATAAACAGCCTTCTGTTTCGTACAATTTCAAGAAATCATACGCTTGTAATAATTGATACGCAAATTCAGTATAAGAAATTCCTGTTTCGATTCGGCGTTTCACGCTTTCTTTACTCATCATATAGTTAATTGTAAAGTTTTTTCCCACATCACGTAAGAAATCAATTAACGAAAGCTCTCCAAGCCAATCATAGTTATTTGCTAGAATCGCTGGATTTTTTTCATCTTCAAAATCGATAAAACGTGACAACTGACCTTTAATACTTTCAGACCAAGCTTTCACTGTATCAAGTGTGTTTAAACTACGTTCTGCATCTTTGAATGATGGATCACCAATCATGCCTGTTCCGCCACCAACTAAAGCAATGGGCACATGACCATTTTGTTGGAAACGACGTAACATAAGAATTGGCAGTAGATGCCCGATGTGTAAACTGTCTGCCGTTGGATCAAAGCCGATATATAATTTAACAGATTCTTCATTTAATTGTTTTTGTAAGGCTTCTTCATCTGTGACTTGGTAGACCAACCCACGGGCTTTTAATTCTTCAAAAAAAGCTGAATTCATGATTTTCCTCCTATAGTAAAACATAATAATAGATCAAATTCCCCTATTCATAGTAACCGATTCTGTCACACTTGAAAAGTCAAAAAATGAGATTTCCCTATTTTCTCTTAAGTTTTTTCAACAAAAAATGGCAATTGGTGTAGAAACTATTCATAGAAGCTTTTTTTTGCTATAATAACACAGAATGTATCATTTTATTGAGGTGAAACTTTTGAAAAATAATTCAAGTAACAATAAGCAAAAACCAACGACCTCTTCTGGCGGCAATGTCTTTTTACTTATTTTAAATGTCATTATTCGCGTTTTTCAGTCATTAGTGGTTTTTGGGGTTATTCTGATTGTCTTAGGTGGCTCTCTTGGCTTAGGTATCGGAATGGGCTATTTTGCTTTTCTAGTTGAAGATACACAGCCCCCAACGAAGGAAGAATTGCAAAAAGAAATCAGTGATATTACCGAAGTGTCAAAAATGACTTACGCAGATGGTACTCCGATTGCTAACATCAAATCAGATTTAATTCGGACACGAATTAATGGCGATCAAATGTCTCCATTGCTAAAAAAAGCCATTATTTCAACAGAAGATGAATATTTTGAAGAACATCATGGGGTGGTACCAAAAGCGCTAGTTCGAGCGTTGATTTCTGATGCGACAGGTATCGGCGGTTCTTCTGGTGGTTCAACATTGACTCAGCAATTGGTCAAGCAACAGATTTTAACTGACGAAACGACTTTTAAACGGAAAGCCAACGAAATTTTATTAGCTTTACGTATTGAAAAATACTTTTCTAAGGACGAAATCGTGACAACTTATCTAAATGTCTCTCCTTTTGGTCGTAATAACAAAGGTGAAAATATTGCAGGCGTGGAAGAAGCAGCCAAAGGACTCTTTGGTAAAAGTGCCAAGGACTTGAATCTTCCTCAAGCGGCCTTTATCGCAGGACTTCCCCAAAGTCCCATTGTTTACACGCCCTATACTAACACTGGTGCCTTGAAAGACGATTTGTCTTTAGGAATGAAGAGAAAAGATTTTGTTCTTTTCAGTATGTACCGAGAAAAAGCTATTTCGCAAAAGGAATATGAAGAAGCCAAAGCTTACGACTTGAAAAAAGACTTTTTACCAACTGAACAGGCCAATGTCAATACAGAAGGCTATCTATACTATACGGTGTTAGATAAAGCAGTTGAGATTGTCATGGATTTAGATATGAAAAAAGCTAAAGTTAATCGTGATGATTTAGATCAAGTTGGTTTAGATCAATATGAAGAACAAGCACGTCGCGAAATCCAGTCGCAAGGCTATACAATCCAATCGACCATTGATCAGAACATTTATAACACGATGCAAACCGCTGTCGCAAATTATGGTTATTTGCTTGATGATGGAACTGCAGATGTCAATGGGAATACAATGATTGAAACTGGCAATATTTTAATGGATAACGCTACTGGTCGTATCCTTGGTTTTATCGGCGGCAGAAACTTCGATATTAATCAAAACAACCATGCCTTTAATGCCGATCGTCAAGTTGGTTCTACGATTAAACCAATTTCTGTCTATGGTCCTGCGATTGATCAAGGACTCATTGGTTCTGAAAGTCGTCTGGCCAACTACCCAACGACTTATGCTGATGGTCGTGAATTTGTGAACTCAACAACTGTGGATTTAAATCAATTCGTGACTGTTCGGAATGCCTTGAATTGGTCTTTCAATATCCCTGTCGTTCATGTTAATAATGAGCTAAGGAAAAAAATGGGTGATGATAATTTTTCTTATAATCACTACTTAAGCAAAATGAACTATCCAGCTTCAGATGCTTGGGCTTACGAATCTGCACCTTTGGGTCCAGTAGAAACAAATGTTGTAACTCAAACAAACGGTTTCCAAGCACTTGCTAACAAAGGCAAATATCAAAAAGCCTACATGATTGAAAAAATTACAGACAATAGCGGACATGTGGTCTACGAACACAAAGATGAAGGAACGCAAGTTTATTCACCGGCGACCGCTTCTATTATGAATGACTTGTTGCGTTCAGTGGTGGATTCTGCGAATACGACAAAATTCAAACCAACGTTAGCTGGCTTGAATCCTCATTTAGCCAGTGCTGATTGGGTCGGAAAAACTGGGACAACTGATGAGTTTAAAGATTCATGGCTGATTGTCTCTACTCCAACTGTGACACTAAGTTCTTGGACGGGACATGATCTACCAGCGCCAATGACGACGACCAGCGGCGACAATAACGGGAATTATATGGCGAACTTAGCTAATGCGCTGTACTATGCGAATCCAGAATTGTTTGGCATTGGTCAAAAATTTGAATTAGATCCAAGCGTTATTAAATCAAAAGTTTCTGAATTTACTGGTGAAAAGCCTGGCTCAATTACCTATAATGGTGCCAAGTTCAACACACCTGGCAAAACAACGACTTCATACTATGCCAAAGATGGTGCACCACAAAGTACCTATAAATTTGGGATCGGTGGAACAGACAGCAATTACGCTTCTTACTGGGGAAATCTTGCTCCACGTGCCACTACAAATAATAACAACAACAATAACAATAAAAACAACGATAATAAAAAGAATAATAATTAACTCGCTAAAATGAGCCAGAAAACGTATTTTTCTGGCTCATTTTTAGGTATCAAAAAAAGGCTAAACTAAGAGTTACCGCTCTTTGTTTAGCCGTTTAATTCAATTTATTTTGTTGAACCTTTTTGATCAATTCCATAAGGTAAAACAACTGTTTTTTCTTCAATTTCTTCTTTGTTCATTAGTTTTGTTAATAAGCGCATTGACACGGCACCGATATCATATAAAGGTTGTGTAATACTTGATAGACGTGGACGAGAGACTTCTGTAAGCAATGAGTTATTGCTTGTAATGATTTCAAATTCTTCTGGAACTTTCACACCAGCATCTAGCATCCCATCTAATAAACCAATCGCTAGCTCATCATCTGTAACAAAGGCAGCTGTTGCTCCACTGTTACGGACACGCTCAGCCAAATTAATACCTGCTTTAAATTTATATTCAGATTCAAAAACTAAGCCTTCATTATAAGACAAGCCATTTTCTGCTAAAGCTTCTTTGTAGCCTTTCATCCGGTTTTGACCATTAATTGGATCGATTAATGCACCACTAACAAAAGCAATTTTTTTGTTCCCATTTTTCGCTAAAGTCGCTGTTGCATCTTTCGTTGCTTCTGTGTAATCAATATTAACGCTACCGACTTGTTCGTCTGGATCAATTGAACCTGCTAAGACAACAGGTGTTTTTGAACGTGAAAATTCACCACGAATATCATCTGTAATGCGATGACCCATAAAGATAATCCCATCTACTTGCTTGGCAAGTAAATTGTTTAATACAGTAACTTCTTTTTGATCGTCTCCATCTGAATTAGCTAAAATGATATTGTATTTATACATTGTAGCCACGTCGTCAATGCCACGTGCTAATGAAGCAAAAAATGCATTACTAACATCTGGAATAATGACACCCACTGTTGTCGTTTTTTTACTTGCTAAACCACGTGCGACTGCGTTAGGACGGTAATCTAAGCGATCAATCACTTCTAAGACTTTTTTACGCGTTGCTGGTTTTACATTGGGATTACCATTGACAACACGAGAAACAGTAGCCATAGATACATTTGCCTCTCTAGCAACATCATAAATTGTAATTGTTTGTTTTTCCATGTTTCTTCTCCTATAAATATGAATTTGTTCTCATTTTCTGAAAACACTGTTTACATTTCTTTCCTAGCCTAGAATATCAAAATTCTTCTATTTTTGCAACCGTTTTATCGTTTTTTCATGAAAATTTACTTTCCATTTCAAAAGGAACTTTTTGTCATTTCATGTTATGATAGTACTGTGATTCACTTCAGAATAAAAGAAAGAAGGATGTTTTATGAATCAAGAAAAAATTGCCGATTTAAAAAATTGGATGCACCAAGAAAAGATTGACTTCACTTATATTAGTGATCCTGGTCATATCGCTTACTTTTCCGGTTACGAAAGCGAACCTCATGAGCGCGTGTTAGCTTTGTTTATCGCTGCGGACGATCAATCATTTTTATTTACACCTGCATTAGAAGTCGAAGATGCCGAAAAGAGTAGTTGGACTTATCCCGTTTATGGTTATTTAGATAGCGAAAATCCTTGGGAAAAAATTGCGGCTTTATTAAATAAACGGACACAAGGCACACCACGCTTTGCTTTAGAAAAACAAGCTCTTTCTTTAGCTCGTTTCGATCAATTGAAAACCTATTTCCCAGCTAGCGATTTTTCGCATGATGTTACGCCTTTAATTGAAAAACTTCAATTAATTAAAACAGAACCTGAAATTCAACGTTTACTAGAAGCTGGTAGTTGGGCTGATGTCGCTTTTGAGATTGGCTTCAAAGCAATTCAAGCAGCCGTTGCGGAACAAGAAATTGTTGCAGAAATCGAGTATCAATTAAAACGTCAAGGTATTCGCTCAATGAGTTTTGATACGTTAGTCTTAACAGGAAAAAACGGAGCTAGTCCTCACGGGGTACCTGGCGAAACAAAAATTGAGCCCCATGACTTAGTGTTATTTGATTTAGGTGTCGTTCATAATGGCTATTGTAGTGATGCCACACGAACAGTCAGCTACTTGGAACCTTCTGATTTCCAAAAAGAAATTTATGGAATTGTTTTAGAAGCACAATTAGCAGCAACTGAAGCGGTCAAACCTGGTGTTACAGCAGGCGAATTAGATGATATTGCTCGAGGTGTAATCACAAAAGCTGGTTATGGTGAATACTTTAACCATCGCTTAGGCCATGGCATTGGAACCACTGTCCATGAATACCCATCGCTGGTTCATGGCAATGATTTAGTCATTGAAGAAGGTATGTGTTTCTCTATTGAGCCCGGTATTTACATTCCTGGAAAAGTAGGCGTTCGTATTGAAGATTGTTTACACGTAACCAAAACAGGCTCCGAACCATTCACTAAGACAACCAAAGAATTGCAAATTATTGAATAGCATAAAAATAAAATGAGGCCATCAGTCAACCGGACTGATGGCCTCATTTCTAAATTTTAAGGTAAGCCGCTGAACAAAAGCAACACGATCCGTTGCTAACTTTCATAAGCTAAACGCTTGTTACCCTTTAAATTCTTTTTTTACGTCTTTCGCTGCATCTTTAACATCTTCTTTTGCTTCTGCAGCTTTTTCAGGAACATCTTTGGTGGTTTCTTTTGCTTCATCGACACCAGCAGAAACAGTTTCTTTGGCCGCTGCCGCAGAATCTTTAACGTCAATATAGATATCTTCTGCTGCATCTTCGGCAATTTCACCTAAATCTTCTGCGTGATCTTGAGCATCGTCAGCTGCTTTTTTAAATTGATCAGATAAATCACCTGTTTGTTTTTTAAAGTTATCAAGCATGTCGCCAGAAACACCTTGTGCTTTATCCAATGAATCTTTTGTTTTTTCTTTGACAGAACCTGCCAAATCAGAGGCTTGATCTGATAAAACGCCGGCTTTTTGTTTTGCGATTTCTGTTAATTCTGTTCCTTTTTGAACAGCATAATCTGTGTAATCTTGCGCTTTGTTTTTTAAATCATCTGTTTGATTTGATAAATCATCACGTAATTCTTTACCTGATTTTGGTGCAAGTAATAATGCGGCAACGGCTGCTGCTGTTCCACCAATTACTGCTCCTAAGAAAAATCCGCCTTTTTTAGCCATAAAAATCTCCTCCAATTAGTTATTTGTTTTTTTATTTTTTGAACGCATTGCTCTAAAAGCAGAACCGCCTACTTTACTCACTAAACCAGCTTTCGCTGTGCCTTTCCCTACGGTTCCTACCTTTGTAATCAAATGTTTACTTGAGGTGTTCAATTCAGAGACACTTTCGCTTAAATCAGCAACGGCCGTAAACAACGGATCAATCGTTGCCACTTTTTGATTCACATCTGTCAATAGTTCATTACTTTTAACAAGCAAGCCTTCCACTTGGCGACTCAATACATTCACATCGCTAGTCACGACTTTGATTGTTGTATTTGTTTCATCAATTGTATCTTCAATTTTTGAAACAACTTGAGAAACTTTATATAACACAAGTACTAAAAAGATGACTAAAACAACAAATGCTACCGCTGCAATTAAGGCAGCAATTTCCCCACCTGACATATCATTACTCCCCTCTGAAATTTTATTTATAATCTTAGGATAACACCAACTTATATTTTTCACAACTCATAAAGCTAAGAATGACAATTTATTTTATAAAATTCTCATGCCCTTTTCTTTAAGAAAAAAAGCGTAAAATTTCCTTCTAACGAATTGAAATTTTACGCTTATTTTTATTTATTTTTCTTTTGGTTGCTCTTTTTTCGCTAATTGAGCACCTAAATTAATAATGTATTCTCGTAAATTATCTTTTACTTCTGGATGAGTCAAACCATATTCAATGCTTGTTTTCATAAACCCAAATTTATCGCCAACGTCGTAACGTTCTCCTTTAAACTCACGAGCAAAAACGCGTTGTGTTTTATTTAAAGTGTCAATCGCATCTGTTAACTGAATTTCGTTACCAGCGCCTGGTTTTTGATTTTCAAGTACATCAAAAATTTCAGGGGTTAATAAATAACGGCCGATAATCGCTAAATCACTTGGTGCTTCCTCGGGTTTTGGTTTTTCAACAAAATTCTCGACATTGTATAGTCCTTTTTCGATTTCTTTTTCTGGGTTGATAATACCATATTTTGAAGTATCTTCATGGGGTACTTTCATTACCGCAATTGTCGAAGCATGTGTTTGTTCGTAATCATCCATTAATTGTTTCGTTAATGGCACTTTATCTTCCATTAAATCGTCGCCTAACATCACGACAAAAGGTTCATTGCCAACAAATGCTTTCGCTTGTAAAACAGCGTGTCCTAAGCCTTTCGGATGGGATTGACGAATAAAATGTAAATTAACATCCGTTGTTTCTTCGACTAATTTCAATAAATCGGTTTTATTTTTTTCTTTTAAATTATTTTCTAGTTCAACATTTGAATCGAAATGATCTTCAATCGGACGTTTGGCTTTGCCTGTCACAATTAAAATATCTTCGATTCCTGAAGCTAGTGCTTCTTCTACAATAAATTGAATCGTTGGTTTATCAACAATCGGTAACATTTCTTTTGCCATCGCTTTGGTAGCCGGCAAGAAACGTGTTCCTAACCCAGCTGCTGGAATAACTGCCTTTTTAACTTTCATCTTTTTTCCTCCTAAAAATCAAGTGTAAATTCGTTTTCGGTTTTGCCATCGCGCAACATGATTTCTTTTGCTGCTTGTTGTACATCTTCGTCATTGTACAAGACATTGTAGATTGTTTCTGTGATTGGCATTTCGACTTCTAGTTGTTGTGCCAATTCATAGGCTGCTTTAGTTGTTGAAACACCTTCCACAATCATGCCCATGTTTTCTAAGACTTCATCTAACTTATGGCCTTTTCCTAATAAATTACCCGCACGCCAATTTCGAGAATGGACACTTGTACAAGTAACAATTAAATCCCCAACACCACTTAAACCAATAAATGTTAATGGGTTTGCTCCCATCGCAACCCCTAAACGACTAATTTCTGCTAAACCACGAGTCATAATTGCCGCTTTGGCATTATCACCAAAGCCTAAGCCATGAATCGCTCCGGCGCCCAAAGCAATAATATTTTTTAAGGCCGCCCCTGTTTCTACACCAATCACATCATCATTCGTATAAATTCTAAAGTAATCATTCATAAACAACTCTTGCACATACACAGCGTCTGCTAAATTTTCGCTTGCTGCTGTAATGGTTGTGATGTCATGAACAGCGACTTCTTCTGCATGGCTTGGACCAGATAAAACCACAATCCCTTGCCGTTTTTCTGCTGGAATCTCTTCCGCTATCACTTCTGAAATCCGCTTATGTGTACCTTGTTCGAGCCCTTTACTTGCATGAATAATAATTGGTTTTGTTTTTAAATGTTGGGCCACTTCTTGTGCTACTGAACGAATGGCTTTAGTTGGTACCACAAACAGTACCGCATCCACATCTACTAAAGCAGTGGCTAAATCAGTGGTTGCCTGAATTGAAGTAGGTAAGATTAATTCTGGTAAATAATGTTTGTTGGTATGTTTTGTATTTATTTCATCGATTTGCTCTGGTTTATTTCCCCAAATACAGACCTCGTGTCCATTTTCGGCTAATACTTGAGCTAAAGCTGTCCCCCAGGAACCTGGACCTAAAACAGCGACTTTTTGTTTCATCGGTGAAACTCTCCTTTCGCTAAACAACGTTACTTCTTTAGTTTACCATATTCTTCAATCAAGTTGGATTAAGAAGTTGTTATTTTTTTCTTTTGTTTCTCCCGATTGTAAAATTTCAAATTGGGATTTCTTCTACGAACGATCACAATAACAATTGCTGCCACGAACATCACTAAAGACAACAATTGTGAGACACGAATGTTACTAAACGCATACAAACTGTCCATCCGTAAGCCTTCGATGAAGAAACGGCCGAAAGAATACCATATTATATAACCTAAAAAGACTTCGCCTTCTTTTAAAAAGTGTGGCTTTTTGCGTAATAACACTAAAACGATAAAGCCTAAAACATTCCAGACAGATTCATATAAAAATGTTGGTTGATGATATGTTCCGTTGATATTCATGTTATCAATGATAAACGTTGGTAAATGGAGATTTTCTAAAAATTGTCTGGTGGTCGCTGGCCCATAGGCTTCATGATTCATAAAGTTGCCCCAGCGACCAATTGCTTGCGCTAAAATCACACTTGGTGCGGCAATATCTAAAAAAGTCCATGTAGAAATGAAACGATGACGCGTAAAGAAAAACAGCGCCAGTCCCCCACCAATAAGACCACCATAAATCGCTAAGCCACCATTTCGAGTAAAGAAAATTTCAATCGGATTGTCTACATAATCTTGCCATTGAAAAGCGACGTAATACAAGCGCGCGCCAACAATTGCTGCAGGTAATCCCCAGAGCATAAAGTCAAAGACATCATCTTCTTTTAAACCAACACGAACGGCTTCACGACTACTTAGCCAAACAGCTAAAGCAATCCCTGAAACAATAATAATTGCATACCAATAGACGGGAATACCGAAAAGGCGAAATGCAATTGAATTTACTTGAGCTAACATCATCACATCTTCTCCTTCTATTCTCCTGAATTTTCTTCAATCAAACGGGTTAAGCGCTCTTCGAACGTTTTTGTTGCATCATAGCCCATTGTTTTCGCGCGGAAGTTCATTGCTGCTACTTCAATGATAATGGCCACATTTCGGCCGGTCTTAACAGGAATACGAATCTGAGGGACATCAACGTTAGCTATTTCAACCATTGCATCATCACTACCAAGACGATCATATTTCTTGTCTTTTTCCCATGCCTCTAAATAAACGACCAATTGAACTTGCATAAAGCCACGGACCGCACTAGCTCCAAACAGGTTCATGACGTCAATAATTCCGATACCACGAATTTCAATTAAATGCTGCAAAATTTTTGGTGGTTCTCCAACCACGGTTAATTCATCTTGCTGATAAACATCGACGCGATCGTCTGCGATTAGCCGATGTCCACGTTTAATAAGCTCTAAAGCTGTTTCACTTTTACCAATACCGCTATCTCCTTGAATCAAAACACCAAGTCCATAAACATCAACTAAAACTCCGTGGACACTTGTCCGAACAGCTAAACGGCCATCTAAATAACTGGATAGTTCCCCTAGTAAACGGGAAGTTGAAATCGGTGAACGTAATACAGAAACGCCATTTTCTTTTGCTGCTGTAATTAATTCTTCGGGGATTTCTAGTCCTCTGGATACTATAAAGGCTGGAGTATCTTTCGCACATAAACGGCGCATCACTAATAAACGCTCTTCAGGCATCATTCGTTCCGCAAAGGTAATTTCTTTGCTCCCAAATAATTGTAAACGGTCATGGGAATAATAATTAAAATACCCAGTTAATTCTAAACCTGGCCGGGAAATTTCACCAGTTTTAATTGTTCTATTTAAGCTTTCTTCATCTCCGTATACTACTTCTAAAGAAAGATTTTCTACCAGTTGATAAATCTTTACCACTTCTGTCATATCGAATGTCAGTCCTTTCTGCTACTTGTTATATTTTATCATTTAAAAATACAAGTTTCTAGCTATTCACTAGATAATTCCTAGAATTATCATATTTTAAAAAAATGAAACTATTTTTCAGTGAAATTACCTATGCTATTTCTGTTACTTGACTATTTCAGAAAACTTTGTATACTTGAAGCCGATCCTTTTAAGAAAAGAGGAAACTTATGAAAGAATATTTAAAGGAAAAAGCCCATCAATTACCGTTAACACCGGGTGTTTATTTAATGAAAGACGCAACCGACACAATTATTTATGTGGGTAAAGCCAAAAAATTAAAAAATCGCGTGTCGAGCTATTTTATTAATAGTAATCAACATTCTCGAAAGACGATGCGTTTAGTCAAACAAATTATAGACTTCGATGTTCTCCATACTGACACAGAATTGGATGCGCTCCTTCTAGAATGTCAACTGATTCAACAGTATCGGCCGCGCTACAATCGCCAAATGAATGCTTATGAACAATATTCTTATGTATCGGTAGCCGTTAATGAGCGGCAATTAGAGATTAAACTCTTAAATATTCCCACTAAAGAGAACTGTTTTGGTCCTTATTCGATTCGCCGAAAATTAAACCGTTTAAAAATAATTTTGGATAGTATCTACGATCTCGTCCCAACCAACTATTGGCATCAAACCTTTCAAAAAGAGAGTGCCATTCCGACCGAACTATTTCAACAAGAATTGTTCGACTTTTTCCATAATCAAGGACGAGAACCAATCAAACGAATTGCTCAACAAATGCAAGAAGTTGCTGAAAAACAAGCCTTCGAAAAAGCGGCAAAACTCAAGGAAGATTGGCTCTTTCTGACGCGCTTTGCAAACCAAAATCAACGAATTAGTCAAGCTAACCAACGAGATTGGCAACTGATGTGGTTACCTTGTCAGAAAAAAATCAAATACTATTTAATTTACCAAGGCTTGGTGGTAGCAACACGTGTTGTAACTAAACAAACGTTTCAAAAATATTCATCGCTTGAACTAGCAAAAAAAATCATGCCCAAAAAACCACCGAAAACAATTGAGCATTACTCGAAGCAACAAGTTGATTTTTTAAACATTTTATATGGCTATATCAGCCGCCATCCAGAATGTCACCTAGAAAATTTAACCATCGAAAAAGCCTGAAGAACGCATTTTATGCTACGTTCTTCAGGCTTTTTTTATTCATATTTAGATAAATTGTGATCCGTAACGATCGTATTGACAATTGACATAATTACAGCCATTAGCACCGCTGCCCAAAAACTTGAGAAGCCAAAGTTCATTTCCCCCACAAAAAACGAGGTCATTTGTAAAATCGCTGCATTGACAACAAAGCTAAATAGACCAAACGTTAATAAAGTAAATGGGAGCGACAAGATTGTTAAGACTGGTTTCACCAACATATTTAGGATTGAGAGAACAAAGGCGGCAATAATTGCAGGCATTATGCCTCTCACATGAATCATGCCAGGAAAAACAACTGATAAAGAAATGAATGTCAGTGTATTAACAACCAATCGCTGAAAATATGTCATTAAAAGTCACTCCATTCGTCATCATCAATTTTTTCCGCTTCTTTACGTTGCTTTTTATTGGCAGCATAAGGATTTTCATTGCGAACATTTCTATTATAAGGATTTTGATGGCCGTAGCCGCGATCGCTTCCTGTTCTTCCAGAAGGGATCAAGACTGCTAAGGCAATGTATAAGAGAATGCCTGGAAATCCTGCTGAGAAAAAGCTGAGCAAGACATAAACGACACGAATAATTGTTGGGTCAATTCCTAGCCAATCAGCAATCCCAGCTAAGCTTCCTGTTAAAACCACGTTATTCGGAGATTTTGTTAGTTTTCTTTTCATATGTTTTCACCTCGTCTACTAAATTTTACACTAGAAAGGCTGATTCGTCAGCCCATCTAGCTTAAAATTATTAATTATTTATCCGTATCTTTTAGGAAAATACTTCCCGTTGTTGTAGAAGCATTAATTTGAGCCATTGATTCTTCCAGTACACGTCTAAAATGTAATTGTTGATTGCCGCGATCTTTCTTTTCACGAACAACTTCAATATCTGTTAAACGGCTGTTAATACTACCTAAATTAGTTTTCACTTGCCCTTCAACACCTAAGTCATTTGGCAAGGCCAATTTGATATTCCCATTTGCAGAGCTTGCTTCAACACGGCGAAGCGTTTTTTCTTTAGCTGTAATGCGGATATCTCCATTAATCAGAGAGACACTTAGACTTTCTGGTGCCGCGGAAATAGACACATCACCATTGACTGTTTCAATAATGTTATCTAAAATCGTTCCTTCTAGGACTTTAATTTCACCATTCACACCTTCAATTTCTAACATAGTTGCATCAATTTTTTTAAACGTAATCGTCCCATTCGTTGATTTTGTGTAAACATCTTTCGCTGTTAACTCTTCTACTAAGACATTTCCGTTTAATAATTTAACAGATACATGATCGTAAGTGCGTTTTGGTAAATAGAACGTTAAATCTGCTTTCACCCGTTTGTTTGGCACTTGGAAAGAAATCGTTTCATCATCCACATCAATGTCACTTCGTTCTAAGAAAGCTTCCATTGGTGAATCTCCTGCCATTTTACCATATAATTTGATTTTTGCTTCGACTTTCACATCTTCTTGATCCCAAGTTTTGAAAACCACGGTACCATTTGCTACCTTGACATCAATTAAACTTGCTTGTGGATTTGGATAGTTAAATTCATGTTCAAACTTAGTTGTTGCCACACCAGGAACTTTCATTTTAATGTCTTTCCATTCCACATTATCATTCATGGTGTCACTGAAAGAATTAAATGTTTTTTTCAAGAATTCTCCCACTTGGCCGCCAACTTCGGCAACTTTGCCGCCGACTTGGTTAAAGGTGTCTGTGGCTTGATCTTTCCACTCTTCAGAGAATTGAGAAGAAACTTTTTCTTTTGTATCATTCCATTGACCTTTCCATTGTTCTTTGCGAATGTTTTTTAGTTCTTCTTCCAGTGCTGTTTTTTCAGTACTTTGAGTCGCTAATTTTTCTTCTAATTGTGCAAGTAAAACGTGCAAGTCTTTTCGTTGAACTTGTTCATCTTCTGTTAATGCATCTAACTCTTCTTTTGTATCTAATGTTCCAATTTCTTCTGCGACTTCTTTAATTTCTTCTTTGATGCCGGCAATTTCTGCGTTGACTTCGTCCAATTCAGCCGAAGCACGATTGGCTTTTGTTGCTAACTCATCAAGAATTCTTTCTAAGTTTTCACGATCTTTTTCTGCACTGTCCTGTGTATTTTCTTCAAACGAATCAACAGTAGGTCCTTCTGATTCGCCTTTTTCTAATGCATCCATTAAATCTGCGACTTGATCTTCTTTATTTGTTGTTCCAATATTTTGTGTATCAACTTTTTCAGCAGCTTTTTCGATTTGTTTTTCATCTTTTTCAGTTGCCATATTTTCTAATAAAATTAACGCTTCTTCTGACGTTAGAATACCTTTTTTCACTAATTCTAATACGCGTTCTCTTTCTTTCATGGATATTGCCTCCTTAGCAAATTTTTCACTCAATAGTGTTTTCCTTACATGCATTATTATGCCTTGTTTTTGATCATTTGTCATAGGACTTAAGAACGATTTCTTCTCATTAGTAAGGACTAGTTTTATAAAATCAGTTCATTTTACGCTAAAAAAACTAGGAATTGGTCTAAAAAAGGCCGTCTCCTAGTTTTTTTATTTGTTTTTCTTAAAATTGTTCGTCACGATTACTATTCAATTCGGTAATTTTACCAGTTGCCAAGTAAACAATCCACTCACAAATATTTGTGACATAGTCGCCAATTCTTTCCAAGTATTGTGCCACATGTAGATAATCAGTTCCGCTAATGACCGTTTCTGGATTAGCTTTCATTGCTTCTACGGCATGTTTGTAAATACTATCGAAATATTCATTAGTACGATCATCCATTTGTGCAATCATTCGTGCATCTTTTTGATCCGTTTTAACATAGGCGATTAAAACATTATCCACCATTTTTTTCACATAATCAGACATATCTGAAATTTCTTTTTCAATTTCAGGAATACGTGTTTCTCCTTTTAAGCGAATCGTTGATTTAGCAATTGAAACGGCATGGTCCGCCATTCTTTCTAAATCCGAACTAGCTTTCATAACAGTGATAATCATACGTAAGTCTGTTGTCACTGGTTGTTGTAACGCAATCATTTCAAAACTCTTTTTCTCAAGTTTGACTTCCATATCATTGATTTCAATATCGCGATCAATCACTTCTTGAGCTAATTTTTTATCATGATTAATATATGCCTTCACGGATTTATGGACGGCACTACTAACCATCATACCCATTTCATAAAATTGATTGTGCAGATTCAATAGTTCTTCTTCAAATTGTGTCCGTAACATTCTTTTTCCCCCTTTTAACCAAATTTACCAGAAATGTAATCTTCTGTTTGTTTTTCTTTTGGATTTAAAAATACTTTTTTCGTGTCATTAAATTCAATTAAATCACCTTGTAAAAAGAAGGCCGTTTTATCAGAGATCCGTGATGCTTGCGACATATTATGTGTCACCATAATCATGGTAT
This sequence comes from Enterococcus sp. AZ120, assembly GCF_050546165.1. Lineage (NCBI taxonomy): Bacteria > Bacillati > Bacillota > Bacilli > Lactobacillales > Enterococcaceae > Enterococcus > Enterococcus sp. AZ120. The sequence continues at coordinate 1,458,458 of NZ_CP172950.1, forward strand.
ATTTCTCTTTTAATGTTAACAGCATGTTTTCAATTTTACCACTAGAAACTGGGTCCAAGGCGCTAGTTGGTTCATCTAATAAAATAATATCTGGTTCCACAGCTAAAACACGAGCGATACAAACCCGCTGTTGTTGTCCACCAGAAAGTGAAAGTGCACTTTTGTGAAGTTTATCTTTGACATCCTCCCAAACGGCAGCTGCTTTCAAACTGGTTTCAACTGCTTCATCTAAGACTTGCTTGTCTTTGACTCCTTTTAGGCGCAAGCCATAAATCACATTTTCATAAACTGAAAATGGAAATGGATTAGGTTGTTGGAAAACCATCCCAATTTCTTTACGTAATTCAACGTTATCTGTTTTCGGTCCATAAATATCTTTTCCTTTATAGACAACACTTCCAGTAATAGTTACATCTGGAATTAAATCATTCATACGATTCAAGCAACGTAAATACGTTGATTTCCCGCAACCAGAAGGACCAATCATGGCAGTTAATTCTCCTTGATTAAAAGTTAAATCAATGCCTTTCAATGCTTCTTTTTTCCCGTAATATAAATGTAAATCTTTTGATGAAATAATTTCTTTGCCCATCTTGCTCCTCCTAACCAAAATGTCCTGAAACGTAGTCTTCCGTTGCTTGAATTTTTGGTCGTGTAAAGATTTTTCTTGTATGGTCGTATTCAATGACTTTACCCATATAGAAGAAAGCTGTATAGTCACTAATCCGCGCCGCTTGTTGCATGTTATGTGTCACAATGATGATCGTGTAATCATCTTTTAAATTCACTAACGTTTCTTCAACCGTTCCTGTTGAAATCGGATCTAACGCGCTTGCCGGTTCATCTAACAATAAAATATCTGGTTTCATCGCAATTGCCCGAGCGATACACAAACGTTGTTGTTGCCCACCAGACAGAGCTAAGGCGCTTTTGTTTAAGTTATCTTTCACTTGATCCCAAAGTGCGGCTTGCTTCAAACTTGTTTCAACGATTTCATCTAATTTTTTCTTATCCTTTTCACCATGCTGTTTCAATGCGAATGTGATATTTTCATAGATAGATTTACTAAATGGATTGGGCCGCTGAAAAACCATGCCAATGCGTTTTCTCATTTCGTAGACGTCAACTTCTTTCGTATTGACATCGACATCTTTATACATGATTTTTCCAGTAACACGTGAATTGGCAATGCCATCGTTCATACGATTTAGCGAACGTAAATACGTGGATTTACCGCAACCAGAAGGTCCAATTAAGGCGGTTATTTTGTTCTTTTCAAATTGCAAATCAACACCTTTGATAGCCTCATTGTCCCCGTAAAAGACATGTAAGTCTTCCGTGTGTAACGCAATCGGGTCTTTTTGGCTATCTAGTTGAAGTAAATGGGTATCATTTAAATTGTATTCTTTCATGCTAATTCCCCTAACATTAAGCTGATGTCATTCTCTTATAAAGACGGTTGCCGATAAAACGAGCGCCGAAATTGAAAAGTAAAACTACTAAAATTAACACAGCGGAGGCACCTGCTGAGACCGCAGCGCCATCTGGCATCGTTCCTTCGGTATTAATTTTCCAAATATGCACAGCCAACGTTTCCGCTTGACGGAAAATGCTAATTGGACTTGAAACGCTCAATGGATTCCAATTACTGAAATCTAAGGCAGGTGCGCTTTGTCCTGCTGTATAAATTAACGCAGCGGCTTCACCGAAAATCCGACCAGAACTCAAAATAACACCTGTCAAAATTCCTGGTAACGCTTCTGGCAAAATAACTTTTTTAACTGTTTCCCAACGTGAAAGACCTAAGGCTAACCCCGCTTCACGCTGTGTATAATGAATGGCTTTCAAAGATTCCTCAACATTTCTAGTCAATAATGGTAAGTTAAAAAATGTTAATGCTAACGCACCTGATAAGATTGAAAAGCCATATCCGATTTGTACAACGAAAATCAAGAAGCCGAACAGCCCGACAACAACGGAAGGCAATGAACTTAAAATTTCAATCGAGGTACGAATTAAATCAGTTAACCAATTCTTTTTCGCATATTCCGATAAGTAAATTCCAGCACCCAATGAAATTGGAATACTAATAATCATTGTAATCAATAGTAAATATAGTGAGTTAAAAAGCTGAATACCAATCCCACCACCAACTTGATAGGCTCTGGATGGTTGTGTTAAAAATTCCCACGAAATATGTGGAATTCCTCTAGCTAAAATGTAAATCAGTAAGGCCGCCAAAATTAAAACAATGACGCCAGATACGGCATATAAGATACCTGTTGCGATTTTATCTGCTTTTTTTGCATTCATTATTTTAAGGCTCCTCTCTTACCGATAATTCGGATAACAATGTTGAATAGTAAAGACATCAACAATAGAATCAAGGCTAAAGACCAAAGAACGTTGTTTTCAACTGTTCCCATAATTGTATTCCCAATCCCCATTGTCAAAATACTTGTTAGTGTCGAAGCTGGTGTTGTCAAACTAGTTGGCATCACAGCTGCATTTCCGATTACCATTTGGATTGCTAAGGCTTCACCAAACGCACGAGCCATACCAAAGACAACCGCAGTTAAAATACCAGGCACAGCTGCCCGCAAGACAACTTTATAAATCGTTTGCCAACGCGTAGCACCAAGCGCCAACGACGCTTCACGATAATGTCTAGGCACGGCTTTTAATGCATCTACGGTCATCGTAGTGACCGTTGGTAAAATCATGACAAATAGCACAAACGTACCAGCTAAAATACCGAAGCCAGTTCCGCCAAAGATTGAACGGACAAAAGGAACAATGACAGATAAACCAATAAATCCATAAACAACAGAGGGAATCCCTACAAGTAATTCAATAACTGGTTGTAAAAATTTCGCTCCTTTTTTTGGTGAAATTTCTGTCATAAAAACAGCCGCTCCAATCGCAAATGGCGTCGCAACAATCGCTGACAAAAACGTTACAATAAAGGAACCCGCAATCATTGGTAAAGCCCCAACCATGGGTTTACCGTCTGCGCCGATATCACTTGGGTTCCAGTTTGTTCCAAATAAGAAATCAAACACATTAATCTTATCTTTAAAGAATGTAGCAAGTCCTTTACTTGCAACAAAATAGAAAATTGAAACAACCACTGCTACAATTAAGGCAATACATAGGAAACTAATAAATTTCCCTCGTTGCTCCATCTTGGCTCTTTTCGATTTTGTTAATAATTTTTTCTGTACATCTTCCAAGAATATTTCCTCCTCAAACAATCCAACTTTTACAGATAAAAATAGTGTACCTTTTTTACATCAATTTGTTTTTAATAACATGTAAATTTTATGTTAAGTTTGTAAATTTTGTGTTAAGAGAATTATTTAATGACATTTCCTTGCCAATCCCGTTCAATTTCCATTTTCGAAACAGGAATATACCCTAATTGACCAATCACACGTTCTTGGATATCATCTGACAACATAAAGTCTAAAAACTCTTTGGTTAAATCACTTGGATTTTTACGAGTGTACATGTGTTCATAAGACCAAATAATCCATTTATTGTTCATTACATTTTCATCTGTTGGCTGAACACCATCAATACTTAACGTAGCTACTTCATCAGTAACATATGAAAATGCGGTATAACTAATCGCTCCTGGTGTATCAGAAACAATGGAACGAACCATGCCGCTGGAATCTTGTTCTTGCGCACGAATGGCTGTTTTATCTCCCAAGACCCACTTTTCAAAAGTAGCGCGCGTACCACTACCGGCCGCTCTGTTCAAAATAACAATTTTTTGGTCTTTCCCGCCAAGTTCTTTCCAGTTTGTTACTTCACCTAAAAAGATTTTCTTTAAATTTTCCATTGTGATATCTTTGACACCGACATTTTTGTTAACGATTGGTGTAATCCCAACGACAGCAACTTTATGATCAATTAAGTCTTCCGCTTTGATGCCCTTTTTCTCTTCTGCAAATAAATCAGAATTACCAATGTTTACCGCGCCAGATTGGACTTGACTCAGACCTGTTCCGCTTCCGCCACCTTGGACATTAATAAATCTTCCCGGATTTTGGCTTTGATATTCCTCACTCGCTGTCTCTACTAATGGTTGTAAAGCTGATGAGCCTACCGCTGTGATGGATTCACCACGATCAATCCATTTTGCACATCCTGTCAAAGTAAGTATACTTGCCAAACCAATAAATAATAGCAATCTTTTTTTCATCGATTCATTATTCCTCCAATTAATTTCAATCTATTCTATTTTACCATTATATGTAGGACTTGAAAATTATAAGTTATCAATTTGTTGGTACAACTGAGAAAACTCTTAAATTAAATAACAAGTATTTTAAAAATAAAACAAAAAAAGCTCTCCAAAATGGAGAGCTTTTTTTCGTTTAAATTTTCAAGAAACGACGCATTGAAATAACTGAACCTAGTGATCCAATAATCATTCCTGTTGCAATCATTAATAGATTAACTTTCCAGATAAAATCTTCTGGACGAATTAATGAATAATTCGAACGCAATAACTGCGGGTTAAACATGTTATAAACTTGATGGTAGCCTAACGTCATAATGATGACTGGCACGATTGCGCCAATCAACCCAATCCAAGCACCTTCTAAGAAGAACGGCCAACGAATGAAACTGTTTTTCGCTCCTACAAGACGCATAATTTGGATTTCTTTTTGACGAGATAAAATCGTAATCCGAATGGTGTTGGAAATTAAGAACACTGCAACGAATAAAAGTAATGCAGCAGCTGCTAAGCCCCAAGTTCGAACGGTTTGAGCGATTTTAAAGATTTTGTCTGAGTTTACACCACCGTAATCGGCTTTAAAAACACTTGGGAATTTAGCTGCTTGTTTCGCAATATCTTTCGTGTCTTCTGGTGTTTTTGCACGGACATAATACACGTCGTATAATGGGTTACTGTCGCCTTCGAAAAGATTCCAGGCATCCCCCATTTGTTCTTGGATTTTTTTCAATTGTTGATCTTTGTTTGAATAAGAAATATCTTCAACATTGTCTAATCCTTTAAGTTGTTTTTCTAATGTTTTCATTTCATTTTGTTTTGTACCAATATCGACAAAGACAGACACTGTCACGTTTTTTTCGATATCATCAGCAAGTTTCGTTGCATTAAAAATAACGCCCATAAAAATACCAACTAAAACTAATGTAATTGTAACCGCACTTGCTGAGGCAACAGTCATCCAACCGTTCCGTTTTAAACTTTTGATACTTTCAAATAAATGAGAAAAGAATGTTCTAATCATCGTAGCCGTATTCTCCTTCCACTTGGTCACGGATAATGCGACCATTTTCAATGGCAATAACACGGTGACGAATCGTATTTACAATTGTACTATTATGCGTTGCCATCACGACTGTTGTTCCTTGTGCGTTAATCCGGTCCAACAATTTCATGATTTCCCATGAATTCTCTGGATCTAAGTTCCCAGTTGGTTCATCGGCAATTAAAACTTTCGGTGTATTTACGATTGCTCGTGCAATGGATACCCGTTGCTGTTCCCCACCAGAAAGTTCGCTTGGAAAAACACGTACCTTATGTTTTAGACCGACTAAATCTAAAACTTCCATCACGCGTTTTTTGATTTCGCGAGGACGTCGTCCGATAACTTGCATCGCATAGGCCACGTTCTCATACACAGTTTTCTTTGGTAATAGTTTATAGTCTTGGAAAACGATGCCGATTTCACGACGTAAATAAGGAACTTCTTTATTTTTTATTTTCATTAAATCATGACCTGCAACTGTCAAATTACCTTTTGTTGCTTTTTCTTCACGATACATTAATCTAATAAAGGTTGATTTCCCTGCACCTGAGGGACCAACCACATAGACGAACTCGCCTTGGTCAATCTCTACTGAAATATTTCGAATCGCTGTTGTACCATTCGAATATTTCTTCATTACATCTTTCATTTCAATCATGGCGTTCTCTCCATCTCTTTTTTCTTCAATCCTACTTATTATAACATGTGAATATTGCAAACTTCTTGCATTAAGTTACATTTTTATTTCAATTTAATGAAGAGCTTAACTTAAGCGCTGTTTTAAGTAGGCATCAATGAAACCATCAAGGTCTCCATCCATCACAGCTTGTACATTGCCGGTTTCGTAATTTGTCCGATGGTCTTTGACCATTGAATACGGATGGAACACGTAAGAACGGATTTGTGAGCCCCAACCAATTTCCATTTGTTCACCACGTAAACTTGCTGCTTCTTGAGCTTTCTTTTCCATTTCCAATTGATATAATTTGGCTTTTAACATACTCATTGCTTGCTCACGGTTTTTTAATTGAGAACGTTGTGCTTGGCTTGCGACAACGGTGCCTGTTGGAATATGTGTAATTCGAACAGCCGATTCTGTTTTATTAATATGCTGACCACCAGCACCACTTGCTCGATAGGTATCAATTTTTAAGTCATCTGGATTGATCGCAATCTCTATTGTATCGTCTAATTCAGGCATTACATCAACTGAACAAAACGAAGTATGACGGCGTTTGGCGGAATCAAAGGGCGAAATCCGCACAAGACGATGGACACCTTTTTCAGATTTTAGGTAACCATAAGCATTGTAACCTTTGATTAATAAGGTGACACTTTTAATCCCTGCTTCATCTCCAGCTTGGTAATCCAACGTTTCAACTTGGAAACCGTGACTTTCTGCCCAACGTGTGTACATTCGTAAAAGCATACTTCCCCAATCTTGTGATTCAGTACCACCGGCACCAGGGTGTAATTCAATTAGGGCGTTATTATGATCATATGGCTCATTTAGTAGTAAGGATAGCTCATACGTTGTTAAACGTTCTTGCAAGAGATGAATTCTTTCTTCCAATTCTTCTTGAATCTCTGCATCATATTCTTCTTGTTGTAATTCAAACATCACCGTTAATTCGTCAAGTTCCTCAGAGAGCTGATGAAATTGTTGATATTTTTCTTTCAAACTATTGGTTTCGTTAATTAGCTTTTGAGCCGTTTCTGTGTTGTCCCAAAAACCAGGTTCTCCCATCCGATTTTCCGCCTCGGCAATGTCTTCTTCTAACTGGTCTAAGTCAAAGAGACCTCCTGAAGCTAGTAATTTTTTGTGTCATTTCGTCTAATAATGTACGAATTTCTGGGTTTTCCAAAATGATTCCTTCTTTCTCTTTATTGTAAAAAGAGCAAAGGCGGGACAAATTGCCCCACCCTGCGTTTTTTCTTTAATTAAGCGTTTCTTCCATGACAATTTTTGAATTTTTTGCCACTTCCGCATGGGCATAAATCATTACGGCCCACTTTTTTATCTACACGCACAGGTTGACGCTTCGCACTTGTGTTGCTTTGTGCAGCTGCATCTTGTTCTGTTTCTGGATGTTCCGCTTGTCCTTGAGCTACTTGCTCACGTTGGACATTTTGGCGAATTTCCGATTTCATGAATAAACGTGTTACTTCATATTCGATTGAACCCACCATATTGTTATACATAGAATAACCTTCTGTTTGATATTCTACTAATGGGTTGTTTTGACCGTACGCACGTAAGCCGACAGATTGGCGTAATTGATCCATTGCATCAATGTGATCTGTCCATTTAGTATCGACGACACGCAAGATGACAACTTTTTCAAATTCTAGCAGTTGTTCTTGACCATTCAATTGTTGAGATTTTTCTTCAAATACTTCTTGCGCACGTGCCACTAAGTAGTCTTTGATTTCTTCAGCTGATTTATTTTCTAAATCTTTTTTAGAAATCGTATCTTCATGGACAAGTGTTGAGGCTGCAAAATCGACAATCCCATCTAAATTCCATTCTTCTTTTTCTAATTGTGTATGGCTATCCACCACTCGGCCAATCGTCCGTTTTACCATGCCCATCAATACATCAGACAAGTCATTTTCTTCCATAATTACTTCTTGTCGTTGCGCATAAATAACTTCACGTTGCTCGCGCATCACGTCATCGTATTGTAAGACATTTTTACGTGTGTCATAGTTATTTCCTTCCACACGTTTTTGAGCAGACTCTACTTGGCGAGTAAACATTTTACTTTGAATAACTGCATCTTCTTCTTGCACATTCATTCGTTCTAAGAATGTTTTAATTCGTTCTGAACCAAAGCGTTTCATTAAGTCATCTTCTAAAGATAAATAAAATTGTGAAACCCCTGGATCCCCTTGACGTCCTGCACGTCCACGCAACTGATTATCAATACGACGTGACTCATGACGTTCTGTCCCGATAACCGCTAGACCACCTAGTTCAAGTACACCTAAACCAAGTTTAATATCCGTTCCACGACCAGCCATATTTGTTGCAATTGTAACTGCGCCTTTTTGACCGGCATTCATAATGATTTCGGCTTCTTTAAAGTGATTTTTCGCATTTAATACTTCATGAGGAATTTTAGCTGCGTTTAATTTATCAGAAAGTAATTCTGACGTTTCTACCGCAACAGTCCCCACCAACACTGGTTGCCCTTTGTGGTAACGTTCTTTAATATCTTCCACCACTGCATTAAATTTACTTTCTAAGGTTGGATAAAGTAAATCTGGACGATCGTCACGGATAATTGGACGATTGGTTGGGATTTGAATGACTTGAATATTGTAAATTTCACGGAATTCTTCTTCTTCTGTTTTAGCAGTACCAGTCATCCCGGCTAGTTTTTTGTACATCCGGAAGTAGTTTTGGAACGTAATCGTCGCCATTGTTTTTGTTTCATCTTCAATTTCGACGCCTTCTTTTGCTTCAATCGCTTGATGCAAGCCATCAGAATAACGACGACCATCCATGATACGACCAGTAAATTGGTCAACAATTAAGACTTTATTGTCTTGAACCACGTAATCAATGTCTAGTAACATGATATAGTTTGCCCGTAACGCTTGATCTAAATGGTGCGTTAATGCTGTATTTTCAATATCGTACAGGTTATCCAATCCGAAAGTTTGTTCAGCTTTTTCAATACCTGCTTCTGTTAAACCAATTGTTTTAGACTGAATATCAATTTTGTAATCTTCGTCTTCTTTTAAGCGTTTGACAAAATTATCGGCACGCGTATAGAGTGCTGTCGATTTTTCAGCTTGTCCAGAAATAATTAATGGGGTTCTTGCTTCATCAATTAAGATTGAATCCACTTCATCGACAATTGCATAGTTTAATGGACGTTGAACCATTTGGCTGCGATAAACAACCATGTTATCACGCAAATAGTCAAATCCTAATTCGTTATTTGTACTATAAGTGATATCACAGTTATACGCTTCGCGTTTTTCATCAGAAGATTTAGAGTTAATGTTTAAACCAACGCTTAAGCCTAAGAAATTATATAATTCTCCCATTTCGTTAGAGTCACGGGTTGCTAAGTATTCATTAACTGTAACAACGTGTACTCCTTCACCAGATAGTGCATTCAAGTATACAGGCATTGTGGCAGTCAAGGTTTTCCCTTCACCTGTTCTCATTTCAGGAATGTTCCCGTCATGAAGCACAATCCCACCCATTAATTGGACACGGTATGGGAATAAACCTAGTACACGTTTAGCAGCTTCACGGACAACCGCAAACGCTTCTGGTAATAGTTCGTCTAAGGTTTCCCCTTTTTGATAACGGGCTTTAAATTCATCTGTTTTTTCACGTAATTGTTCATCGCTTAGTTGTTCCATTGCACTTGCATGTGCATCAATTTTATCGGCGATTTTTTCTAATCGTCTTAATTCTTTTTTATCGTTTTCGATCATTTTTTTCAAAAAATTTGCCATTGGTATCTGTGTTCCTTTCAATTACCTCTTTTTATTTTTGTATCCTTTTTGTACAAGAAGCACAATCTATCCGTTTTATTTTATCATTACTTGACGAGAAAGAAAACCATTTCTCTCTATTTTGCAGACATTTTCCTTTAAAAGATGAACTTTTAAAGTTATTTTATGTATTTCTTTATTTTTTCTTTACTCCGTGCTTTAAAGATGTTTAAAGAGCTGAAATGCACGAAGGCATTTCAGCTCTTATTTTAAGCTTTAGTCTGTTTCAATCAAGCCATATTTGCCATCTTTACGACGGTAAACAATGCTTGTTCCATTTGTTTCGGCATCTTCAAAAATAAAGAAGTTGTGTCCTAACATGTTCATTTGTAAAACAGCTTCTTCACTGTCCATCGGTTTTAATGATAGACGTTTTGTACGAACGATGTCTAATTCTGAAGGTGTTTCTTCTGTTTCTTCACCAACTAAGAAGACAGCGGCTTTTGTATTGTTACGTCCTGTTTCACGAGATTTTCTGTTGATTTTTGTTTTAAATTTACGAATTTGTCGTTCTAATTTATCGACAACCAAATCAATACTTGCGTATAAATCAGGTGACGTTTCTTCAGCTCGTAAAACTAGATAAGGAAGAGGAATAGTAACCTCGACTTTGGCTGTTTTTTCAGTGTACACTTTCAAATTCACGTGAACCGTTGCTTCAGGTGAATCGCTGAAATATCTTTCTAATTTACCGACTTTTTTCTCAACATAGTCTCGAATCGCTTCGGTTACCTCGATATTTTCTCCACGTACATTATATCTAAACATAACAATTACCCCTTTCATCTACCAGTAAAGAAAAGATTAAAGGACCACTCTTTAATTCCCTTCTTCTTAATTTCATTATATCGAATAATCTGGGTTTTGCCAACAAAATAGTCATCAAATTTATGAATTCTTTTCTTTTTACCGCGCGAGAGTAAACGTATTCAAACTTTTAGGATAACAGTCATTGATAACAGCAGCTGCGTGGAAAAGAGTTCGTCCAGTGGTATAGATGTCATCCACCAAAATAACAGAACAATTTTTTAATTTTTTTTGGTTTTCTTTTTGGATGGCAAATGGTTGTTGCAACTGCATCCTTTCCTTTCTAGTTTTCTTAGATTGCGGAACATTTTCCTCTTTTCTAATTAAAAAAGGGCTGTACGGAACATCAGCCGCTTCTAGTAAGCCAATTACTTGGTTGAAGCCTCGTTCTTGCATTCGTTTTTCGGATAAGGGTACCGGAATAATATAGTCCGCAGATTGTTGCTGAAAGTAAAAGTTGATTTCCTCATTAAAACACGTTCTTAAGCGGTAGTCTCCTTGAAATTTATAGCGTTCCATCCACTCTTGCATTCCTTCATCATAATGAAACAACGCTGCATTATGAAAAGAATACTCTGGATAAAGCAGCTGCCACCTTTGACAATCAAAACAATAATGCTCTTGGCTGACGCGACTACAGCCAAAACAAGTGCCTGTCATTGGCAGTTTCTGGAACTTTGCTTGGCAGTGCTGGCAAAGTGAAGGGCTCATCCATTTTTTAAAACGTAAGAGCATTTTTAATGTTATCTCCAAACGAATGGGGCTTGCGCAATTTTTACAATCCATCTAACATCCCTCGTTTGCTAGCCAAGCGATTCATTTGCTTTATTTGCCGAATTGCCTCTTTCATGTCTCTTGTTTCCCCATCATGTAAAAATAAAACTTCGCCGTAATTGAATTCTTGTCTTCGATCGACTCGGCCCGCAATTTGGACAAGTGTTGAAGAAGTGAAGACTCGATGATTGGCACCATAAACAATAACTGAGACTGCATCAAAAGTCACACCACGTTCTAAAATGGTTGTAGTGATCAAAATATCCGTTTTCTGCTGACGCATTGCTTGAACTTTTTCTAGGCGAAGCTCATCACTACCATAAACGGCGACAACTTCTTTGTCGGAAAATCGCTCAGCTATTAATGCATGCAATTGGTGAATTAATGGAATGCTTGGGCAAAATAATAAAACTGAATTACGCACCAATAAACGTTTCAAATGATGTGCAATGATTTTAATATTTTTGGTAGAAATACGTTGCCACGACTGAACCCAAAATCGGCGTGGCACAGGTAATGGCCTACGATGATATCTTGCTGGCAAAATACTGGCCGCTAACTTCTTTTGCTGTAAAAGCTTCCGTAATTCTTTCGTAGGGGTTGCTGTTAAGTACACCAAACTACTTCTTTTTTTTCGTGCGTTACGCACTCCATAATAAAGATGCTCGTTATTAACAAAAGGAAAAGAGTCGACTTCATCAACGATAAGTAAATCAAACGCTTGATGGAATTTCAATAATTGATGGGTGGTGCAAATCACTAGTTTCGTATAACGATACGCTTCTTGACTGTTTCCATGAAGTAAAGCAATTGCTTCGTGAGGAAAAACCGCTTGGATTCTGGGAAACAGTTCTAAGCAAACATCGACACGCGGCGAAGCCAGCGCAATCCGCCCCCCTTCTTGTAAGGTTTGGTGCAAAACAGCAAATAACATTTCTGTTTTGCCTGCACCTGTAACTGCCCACACTAAGCGATTCTCTCTTATTTTTACCGTCTCACAAAGTTCAACTGAGATCGCTTGCTGTCCCTTTGTTAATTGTCCAGACCACTCAAAAAAGACAGTTCTTGGGCTATTGGGCCTTTCTGGTAAATGACAAAATTTTTGACAAGAAGTCACACGGCCTAATTGAATGCACGCATGACAGTAGTATACATTTGTCGCTAGTCTATTTTCTTTTTTTGATACGACTTCCCCGCACCGCTGACATTGAATTGTTAGGGGTGAACGCTCTAACATTGTTGGTAAATAAACCAGTTTTGTCTGTATTGAACGTTCTGTTTCTTCAATAATTATTTTACGTCCATGCAAATCTTCCATGTTAACCACCTCAATTATAAAATACGCATTTCTCTAGCTTTTTTGCGAAAAAGGAAATCTCCCACCGTTATCTTTCTATTCTTATCTAGTCGTTACCTACTAAACAAACTCTTGATACGCTTTATTGTTTACACGAATCTTCCACTTTCGACTTACCTATATGCAGATTTTTTATAACAAATTTATCTACCTTTAAAGAAAAATTAATGTTAAAGTATATCTAGTAATCCAAGCTTTAATTTGAAAAGACTAGAAAGGAGCAAGCTTTATCATGGAAAATATTTTTTTAAAAAGACTAGAACTCAAAGCTTTTGAAGAAGATTCTGTTTTTTCAAAAATTGAAGGGCTGAATAAATTTAATTCACTAAATTTTAAAAAACCTATTACTTTTTTTTCAGGTGAAAATGGAACTGGAAAATCCACTTTATTAGAAGCAATCGCAGTCAATTGGGGATTTAATCCTGAAGGCGGTAGTATTAATTTTAATTTCTCTACAAACGATACTCACTTGGATTTACATAATTATTTAACTGTTGCAAAAAGTGTAAAGCGTGCTACGGATGGCTTCTTTTTAAGAGCTGAAAGTTTCTATAATGTTGCTACATATGCAGAAAATATAGACTTAGATTTTTCTGAATATGGCGATAAATCCCTACATCATCAATCACACGGCGAAAGTTTTTTGAATCTGGTGAACCATCGGTTTAGAGGAAATGGTCTGTACCTGTTAGATGAACCTGAAGCGGCTCTCTCACCTCAACGCCAACTAGCCTTAATGATATCTATAAAAAAACTAATTGATGAGGGGTCTCAGTTTATTATTGTCTCTCATTCACCTATATTACTTGCAATGCCTGACTCACAAATCATTTCTTTTGATAAAGATAGTCCTTTAGAAATCACGTATGAAGAAAGTATGCCTTATGAAATAACCTCATTATTTTTAAACAACAAAAACAGAATTCTCTCTCATTTATTTGCTGAATAAGTCTGTTATTCGAATTGCTTATGCCATACTATAATGACTCGTATATAATAATATTGTTAATCATTCTTTGAATTACTACTTTCAGACTACGGAAAAAGGCGTTTATTATTCAGAAAATAGATTGTTAAGTATGTTTTTTTAGTATCTAGATTAAAGTAAAAAATTAAAGACAGTTGTCTTTCTCTAGCTCGCAGGACTAATTTCGGCTCTATAATTTATTGAACTGATAAACCAGAATGACTGCCTCAGCTCAATTCCAATTAACTATAATCATAAAAAAAGACAAGTTGCTTTTTCGAAGATTCTCGAAAAAACAACTTGTTTTTACTCTTTTTTATCTGCTTGTGCTAACAAACCCAAGGCTTGTTCCAACACTTTTTCCCCGTTCATTAAGCCGTAATCAGACATGCTAATGACATCTGTTGGGATACCTTTTGGTGATAGACGCTTTTCAAAATCACTCTTCATATAACGAACTTGTGGACCTAACAATAACACATCGACTGGATTATTTTCTAAATTTGTGTCTGCTTCCGATGCAGAAGCCGCAAATATATGGGCATCTAAGCCTTGATTAAATGCTGCTTTTTGCATTTTTGTAACAAGTAAACTAGTACTCATTCCTGCGGAGCAAACTAACATAATTGTTTTTTTTGACATTTTAACAGCCCCTTTTACCATTGCCTTTTTCAATTTTCAACATTATCTATTAAAAATATTATAGTGTAAAGTTAATTTTTGTCAATCATTCTTGTTTTTTAAAGCGGATACAATCTTGGTTTAAACGTACCAAGCTGATTTCAGTAATTTATTAAATACCACATATTCTTTTTCCAAATTCACTTGAACTACTTGGTAACTCGCGTTCAACCAACCATAAGCGCCTTTTTCTGGATGCTTATAATCGTTCGCCCACCAATCGACATCTGTCTTAGCAGTTTTTGGTAAACCAGAATGAGGGAATAACAATTCATCAAACTGGGTAAAGGTCAAGGTAACTTGGGAACCGCCATTCGTTTTCAAATAATGAGTAATTGTATCATATTTTTTCTGTCGTGTATGTACCATTTTCCAGCGCCTCCCTTTTCTCTATCATACCTTATTATAACGTTTTTTTCCAAAAATCTCACAAAAAAGATGAGAGAAAAAGTTGCTATTCAGTTGATTCTTTTTTATACTGACTTTATTACGAGAGAAAAGGATGCCCATATGTTAGAAAGCTATATTACAGTCAAACAAGATGGTTTCAGCGAGATTGAAATCAAGAAATCGCGGTTTATCTGTTCTGTAAAGCGCGTAACATCAGAAGAAGAAGCAAAAGCCTTTATCGCCGCAATAAAAAAAGAACATTGGAAAGCCAATCATAATTGTAGTGCTTTTGTTATCGGCGAAAAAAATGACATTCAGAGGAGCAGCGATGACGGCGAACCTAGTGGCACTGCTGGTGTTCCAATGCTGGAAGTCTTAAAGAAAAAAGAGTTAATCAACGTAGTGGCTGTTGTCACTCGTTATTTTGGCGGAATAAAATTAGGCGCTGGTGGTTTAATCCGAGCATATAGTCATGCTCTTTCCCACACTTTAGATGAAATTGGTTTAGTCATTGGCAAATTGCAACAAGAACTATTGATTACGATCGCCTATCCTTTATTAGGAAAAGCCCAAGCCTTTTTAGAACATAGTCCCTACACGCTTAAAGAAACTATTTACACAGAGTCTATTCAGTTAATTTGTTTAGTAGATGAACAAGCAACAGAAACATTTATAGCTGAAATGACGGATTTACTTAACGGTCAGTTGACAATTGAAAAAGGCGCAACGAGCTATCACGAACTACCATTTAACGAAAAAGGAGCACAAGCAAATGACATTTGAAGAAGTATTGCCACAGATTAAAGCAGGAAAAAAAGCCGTACGTAAAGGCTGGAGCGGTTTCGAACTTTTTATTGAATTACGTGATGAAATTGGCACCTCCGAAGGTGAATTTTTACAAGTTACCCCGTATTTTTTAATCAAAACTTCTGATGAAGGCTACAGCATGTTTTCACCAACACCCTGTGATGTCTTAGCAGAAGATTGGGTGATTGTTGAAGCATAACTACACGCATAAGGTCTGGCAGATTACGGCGATTGCTCGTTCTTCCAGACCTTAATTTTATAAATGTTTAAAGGAGTTTTTCTTATGCCAAAAGAATTTGAAACAAAACGGGTGCTTGTAACCGGTGCAGCTTCAGGGATTGGCCAAGCACAAGCAATTGCCTTTGCTGAGCAAGGTGCTGAAGTTATTGGCATCGACCTAGACGAAACGGGGTTAAAGCAGACAGCCGCACTGGTTGACCCAGATTCTGCTAAGTCGTTTACTTATTTTGTCGGTGATGTGTCTTCTCCCTCATTTGTGCAAGCCACGATGAAACAAATTGTGAAAAACAACGGCCAAATTGATATTTTATTAAATACGGCAGGTATTTTAGATGATTATCGCCCTTCTCTAGAAACTTCGGAAGCTTTATGGGATCAAATTTTAGCAACCAATTTAAAAAGTGTCTTTTTAGTGACCAATGCCATATTACCTTATTTCCTCCAACAAAAAAAAGGAGTAATCGTTAATATGGCATCTATCGCTGGCTTAGTAGCTGGGGGTGGCGGCGCAGCGTACACTGCCTCCAAACACGCAATCATCGGGTATACAAAACAACTTTCCTACGATTATGCCAAATTAGGCATTCGAGCAAATGCGATTGCGCCAGGTGCCATCCAAACACCCATGAACGCAGCTGATTTTGCAGGAGAAGGTGAAATGGCTACTTGGGTAGCAAGTGAAACACCTGCGGGCCGTTGGGCACAGCCACAAGAGGTGGCAAAACTTTCATTATTTCTAGCTAGTGATGACGCTGATTATATCCATGGCACAGTTATGACCATTGATGGTGGTTGGACCATGAAATAAAAAGACTTTACAGAGTGTCTGTTCTTCAGTAACATGTAACACAGTGAGGCAACTCACACCATAACACTTCAGTTGGCTTTACTGCCCTTCCTTTGGTTATGGTTATCACTAAAACACGTCGTTGTTTTATAAAGGAGAATCTCAAATGAATCATTCATCAAATCCACAAACCAGTACGTGGTCAGCTACGGCTTTGGCTAAAATGGCGCTGGTTACCGCTTTGTATGTCGTTGTCACTGTACTTCTCGCTCCGCTTAGTTTTGGTCCGATACAGCTTCGTCTTGCCGAATTATTTAATTATTTAGGCGTTTTTAACAAGCGATATATCTGGTCCATTACGTTAGGGGTTGCGATTGCCAACACCGCTTCGCCTCTTGGTATCATCGATATAGTCATCGGTAGCGCTGGGACGTGCGCAGTCTTATGGATTGCCTATTTTGCGACAAAAAATCAGCAAAATTTATTGATTAAACTAATGCTGACGGCCATTCTTTTTGCTTTGTCCATGTTCACTGTCGCCGGACCTTTAACGTTCTTTTATCAGTTACCTTTTTGGTACACATGGTTGACCGTTGGACTTGGTGAACTTCTTTCAATGACAGTCGGCGGTATCCTGATTTACGTATTAAATAAAAAAATACAGCTTGTAAAACGCATCGAAGAATAAAAAAGCGCTTGGGATTTAAACCCCAAGCGCTTTTTAGCACTATCCTTTAGGTTGAATGAAGTCTGCTTGCCATTTTCCAAGGGATGGATTGTAATCAAAATACCAAAGTTGTGAAAAATATTGTTTTTGATGCTTGTATCCTGATAAAACACGACCGCTTTGAGTATCTTCCTCGTAGTCAATACAAGAAAAATGAAGCATCAGTGAAAAACTGGTTTCACTAATATGATGATAATTCGAAGCTGGCGCTACTTTCACTTTTTTTACATGATTTCTGATGCCCGCTTGTTGATTTGCTTGTAATACTGCAAGATGTTTTTGATAAAGTTTTTCTGTATAGTTATCTTTGACTACAGACAAATTTTCTTGATCCCACGCTTGTTGTATTTCTAAAAACGTTTGTTGTATTTCTTTTAAGAGTGCCTTTTTTTCTTTTGATGTTCCAGGTAATGCTGCCCACATTTCTTGAAAAGCGTCTTCATCGACTGGTTGATTTCTACGGCGTCTTTGCCAAATCATCGCGCCCCCAAAAAGAACAAAAAACACTGTTGAAATTAAGCCTTCCAGTGGCGTTGTGTTGCTGTTCCCGGTCTCGTTATGATGAACATAACTTCTTGATCCATCACCGCTTGGCGAAAAACCATTCGAGGGATTACCTCCGCTTGGACTTTCTACACGTCCGCCGCCATAGCCACCAGCTACAGCCGCCGCTTGATTAGGCCATAAACAAAAGGCCATGGCACAACCCACAAAAACTAAAATTAACTTTCTCATTTTCTCACCTTTCGACCCCTTCAAACCAACAAATGAATAAATAGACGCAGAATACTAAACAAAGCGCCAAGATTAACAATGATTAATAATACCTTCAGCCATCTGCCATATGGTTGTACTGATTGATAACTTCGTTGATAAATACTCAAGCCAAACAGGACCGCTGGCCACATAAATATACTAGATCTTGGGCCAAACGAATTACCCTCGCCCCAAAAATTCACATGAATGGGCACATGAGCTGGTAAATCAGGATAGACCACCGCACTTAATAATAGTAAACTGACTGCTAAAATACTTGTAACAATAAACAACCGCTGACTAACTTTTTCAATCTGCTTCTCTCTCATTATTTTAGCTTTCTCCTCTAGTTTAATGATGGATATACTTTCAGTTTATGCCTCCCTATCTGAATTTGCAATAAAAAAAAGACAAGGAAACATTCGATTAAATGTCCTTGCCTCTGTTTTTGAAAATCCTAAATCAAGCCTTTCACGCCTATATCTTTTCGATAATACATTCCAGGAAATGAGTAATTATCCAATGTTTGATAAACTTTTTCGCGGGCTTCTTCAAGAGTCGAAGCAGTTGCTTCTGCTAAAAAGATTCGTCCGCCAGCCGAAACCAGAGTCTGTTCTGAACGAGTTACCCCTGCATAATAGATGGTTTCACCAGACATTTCGGGCAATGGTAGATTTGTCTTGTATTGATTAGGATAGCCTTCTGCTGCTACAACAACACCAACACTCGCTAACTCATTCCATACAATCGTTGGTTGCTCTTTCGCCAACAATGAAGAAATTATTTCTGAAAGGGGACTCTCTAAACGTGCCAACACAACTTGTGTTTCTGGATCCCCAAATCGAGCATTAAATTCAATAACCTTGGGGCCAGTTGCTGTTTGGATTAAACCAGCATATAAAATCCCTTGAAACGGACGTTTTTCAGCCACCATTCCTTTAGCAGTCGGTTTCAGAACTTGGCTAATGGCTTGCTGAACCGCTTCTTCTGGAATCTGAGGCACTGGTGTGTAAGCGCCCATTCCCCCTGTATTCGGACCAGCATCCCCATCGAAAATCCGCTTATGATCTTGAGCAATCACCATCGGATATACCTTCTCATTAGAAACAAAAGCCATTAAGGAAAATTCTTCTCCTTGCAAAAATTCTTCGATTACAACCGTTTGACCGCTTACTCCAAATTGTTGATCCTCCATCATCGCAACTAGCGCCCGTTTTGCGGCTGCTTTTGTTTCGGCAACTACTACTCCTTTTCCAGCTGCCAAACCATCCGCCTTAATAACAATTGGTACTCCTTGCTGTTCAATATATTCTAAGGCAGGTGCCAAACGTCGAAAGACCCGATATTCTGCCGTTGGAATCTGGTATTTTTGCATAAAATCTTTCGCAAAACTTTTTGAACCTTCAATAATTGCAGCTGCTTTTGTCGGGCCAAAAATCAGTAATCCCGCTGCTTGAAAGGCATCTACAATTCCTTCAATTAATGGCGTTTCCGGCCCGACGAATGTCCAATCAATCTGATTATCCTTCGCAAATTGAATTAGTTCCGTTTGCTGCTCTTCACCGATAGGTACAGTCCGAATATTATCACCACTCATACCAGGATTACCTGGTGCACAATAAACAGTCTTGACTTTGTCTTCTCGCTGTAATTTTTTGGCGATTGCATGTTCACGACCACCACGCCCAATCACTAATATATTCATCGGTTTCTCCTTTAAAAATTAATGTTTGAAATGACGAGTCCCAGTAAAAATCATCGCAATACCATAATGATTCGCTAGATCGATTGATGCTTGGTCTTTAATGCTCCCGCCTGGCTGAATAATTGCTTGAATGCCATGTTGTGCAGCATATTCCACGCTATCTGCCATGGGGAAAAAGGCATCACTTGCTAAGACGGCCCCTTGTAATTTTCCAGCTGCTTGGGCTTGATCAACTGCAATTTTTACTGAACCAATTCGATTCATTTGACCAGCTCCAATTCCCACCGTTTGGCTTTCATTGGCTAAAACAATAGCGTTTGATTTTACATGCTTGACTGCTTTCCAAGCAAAGTTCAATGCGTCTCTTTCAGCTGGTGTGGGTTGGCGCTCTGTAACAACTTGCCATGCTTGGTCATTTTCAACAACTGTATCTTGTTCTTGAATTAATAACCCGCCCATAACAGAAACTAATTCCACCGCTTTTTTTTCTTGAGCATGAAAATCTAACGTTAACAAACGAAGATTCTTTTTCTGAGATAACAGTGCCAAAGCTTCTTCCTCAAAACTAGGCGCAATAATTATCTCTAAAAAGATTTGATGCATTTCAGCCGCAGTCGCTTGGTCCACTGGACGATTCAAAACAACAATGCCACCAAAAATTGAAACTGGATCTGCTTCAAATGCCTGACGATAGGCCGCCAAAATCGTTTTTCCTGTTCCAATTCCACATGGATTCATATGTTTAACAGCGACGACCGTAGGTTCTGTAAACTCGCTAGCAATCCGGAGTGCTGCATCAGCATCTCGAATATTGTTATATGACAGTTCTTTGCCATGAAGTTGTCGAGCGGAAGCAACGGATAATGATACAGGTACAACGGATTGATAAAAGGTGGCCTGTTGATGGCTATTTTCACCATAGCGCAATGTTTGCTTGCGTTCATAAGTAAGCGTCTGTTTCTCTGGCTCAGTTTCACCCACTTGCGTCGTCAAATAGTCAGCGATAAGCGCGTCATAAGCAGCGGTATGACGAAAGACTTTTGCTGCTAATCTTTTTCTAGTGGCTAACTGGCTAGTTCCAGTGCTGCTAATTTCACTTAATACCTGTTCATAATCACTAGGATCAACCACTGCTGTTACGTCTTGATAATTTTTTGCCGCTGAACGTAACATGCTAGGACCGCCAATATCAATCATTTCAATCGCTTCTGCTTCAGAGATCGCTGGTTTTAAAATTGTTTCTTTAAATGGATAAAGATTCACTACTACAAGGTCAATAAATTGAATGCCTTGTTCAGTCAGTGCTTTTTGATGCGCTTGGTTTCCCCTTTTTGCCAAAAGTCCGCCATGGATATTCGGATGTAACGTTTTGACACGGCCATCTAACATTTCTGGAAAGCCAGTGATGTCGTCAATAGCAAGTGTCGGTACCCCCGCTTCTTCTAAGACACTCCTTGTACCCCCAGTGGAGATAATTTCAAAACCATTTGCAACTAAGCCTGCTGCAAATGTTGTCACTCCTGTTTTGTCTGAAACGCTAATCAATGCTCTTTTGGTCATTTCATTGTCTCCTTTACAATTTGTGAAATTATTTTTGGGTACCATTCGTGCTCAAGAGCATGAATTTTCTCTGCTAATGTGTCCAATGTATCTTCAGTATCAATCTTGGTGGTTGTTTGGAAAATAATCGGTCCTGTATCAACCCCAGAGTCAACATAATGGATAGTGATTCCTGTTATTTTCACTCCATAATGAAATGCCTCTTCAATTCCGTGAAGACCTGGAAAACTAGGTAACAGAGAAGGATGAATATTGACGATTCTCTTTGGATAAGCCTCCAGTAAAGTCTTGCCGATAATTCTCAAATAACCAGCTAACACGATTAAATCGATCTGATGCTCTTTTAAATGTTTCAATACTTGTTCCTCATATTGCTCACGAGATGAAAAATCAGATGGCGAAAAGCAAACAACGGGAATCTTGCGTTTTTGGGCACGGGTCAATACGTAGGCTTCAGGCTGATCACAAAAGACTAAGCTCAACTGCCCTGCGATTTTTTTCTGGGAAAAAGCTGCAGCAATCGCCTCAAAATTGCTACCATTGCCAGATGCAAAAACAGCTATCTTCATAAGGCTTCCTTAAAAATAACGGCTTTCGTTTTCCTAGGTACCAAACGACCAATTTCAAAAGCTTCTGGCAAAAGCTCCTGAACTTTTTCAACATGCTCTGGACTCACCGCTAAAATCATCCCTAAGCCCATATTGAAAATTTCATACATTTCTTCAGATGGAATTTCACCGTATTTTTGAATCAATTTAAAAATTGGTAGCACTGGCCAACTATTTAATTGAATCTCTGCAGCTAATGCGGAAGAAAACATTCTTGGTAGATTTTCTAAAAACCCGCCGCCAGTAATATGCGCAGCCCCATGCACGAGTCCTGCTTTTAACAATGGCAATAATTCCTTGACGTAAATTTTTGTTGGTGTTAATAATTCTTCCCCTAACGTTTTGGGTGCCAATTCTGGAAGCTTGTCCGTTGTTTTAAACGAATGTTTCTTAAAAAAAACATTTCTTACTAAAGAGTAACCATTAGAATGAAGACCACTTGAAGGAAGACCAATCAAGAAATCGCCTTCTTTTACGTTACTTGGAGTCAAGAGTTGACTTTTCTCAGCAATACCCACGGCAAAACCAGCCACGTCATAAGCATCTGCTTCATACATATCAGGCATTTCAGCTGTTTCGCCCCCAATTAAGGCTGCATTCGCCTCACAACAGCCAGCCGCAACACCCGCAACAATTGCTTCAACTTTAGCTGGGTTAACGGTCCCTAACGCTAAATAATCTAAAAAATATAACGGTTCGGCGCCTTGTGCGACGACATCATTGACACACATTGCTACACAATCAATTCCGATTGTCTCGTGTTTCTGTTCTTCAATTGCCAAGAGTAACTTTGTGCCTACGCCATCCGTTCCTGATACCAAAACTGGTTCTTTAAGCTTGTAACTACTTAAATCAAAACAACCACCAAAACCACCAAGCATGCCCAACGTTCCCGTCCGTTGTGTCTTTTGGCTATGCTTTTGAATTCGTTCCACTACTTCGTATCCCGCCTCAACATTTACGCCAGCTTTTGAATAGGCATTTTCCATGTCAATTCCTCCTAGTTTCTTTTTTCAAGGATGCTTGATATTGTTCTTCATAATCATACAAAGGCGTTGGATAGTCTCCATTAAAGTAAGCCATACACAGCCCAGAATAAGGAGCATCATAATTTAATTGAATCCCATCAATCAGCCCTGCTTCACTCAAAAAAGCCAGCGAATCTGCGCCAATCTGCTCTTTGATCTCTTCAATTGAATAGTTTGCCGCAATTAGTTCGTCCCTCGTCTGTATATCAATGCCATAAAAACACGGATATTTTAATGGCGGTGAAGCAATTCTGACATGAACTTCTTGCGCTTCTGCTTCTTTTAATAAATGAATAATGCGTCGAATAGTGGTCCCGCGAACAATCGAATCATCTACTAAAATGACTTTTTTTCCTTTGACCACGCCACGAACTGCCGATAGTTTCATACGGACACCTTGTTCTCTTAATTCTTGTGTCGGCTGGATGAATGTTCGAGCGACATATTGATTTTTTACTAAACCTAGTTCGTAAGGTATCTGTGCTTCTTCTGCATAGCCGCTAGCTGCAGACAATGACGAGTTTGGTACCCCAATTACCATATCAGCTGCGACTGGACTTTCGATTGCCAAGTTCTTCCCCATCCTTTTACGAGCTGTATGCACATTAACTCCAGCAATATTTGAATCTGGTCGTGCAAAATAAATATATTCCATTGCGCAAATCGCCGGTTGGACTTCCGTAGTGAAAACCTCTATTTTCAAGCCTTCATCAGAAATGATGACTACTTCACCAGGCGCCACATCTTGAATAAAGCGAGCCCCAACTGTTTCTAATGCACACGTTTCGGATGCCACAACGTACGCCCCATTGTTCATTTGTCCGATGGAGAGAGGGCGAAAGCCGTTGGGATCTAGTGCAGCAATCATCATCGTTTCAGTTAATAAAAGATAAGCAAAGCCCCCCTTAACCAAATTCAAGCTCTCTTTTAGTTTATCGAGAAACGAGGCAGCAGTGCTTTTTCGAATCAAGTGCATTAAAATTTCAGTGTCTGAATTGGAATGAAAAATAGCGCCTTCTCTTTCTAGTTGTTTTCGTAAACGCTTGGCATTTGTCAAATTGCCATTGTGTGCTAACCCAATTTGACTATCATAAAATTTAAATAAAAATGGCTGAATATTATCCACGCTACCCGTACCAGCGGTTGCATAGCGTACATGACCAATAGCCGCCGTTCCTTCTAACGCATTCAGTTGTTCTTGCTTTTGGAATACTTCTGCTAACAAACCTAAATCACGGTGGCCATCTAATTTCCCAGAATTGTTCGCCACAATTCCCGCGCATTCTTGGCCTCGATGCTGCAAGCTGTGTAAACCAAAATAGGTCACTTGTGCCGCATCAGGATGACCCCAAATACCAAAAATACCACACTCTTCATTTAAGCTTTTTGCTTCATAAGACATGGAATCGCATCCTCCCATAAGGCTTTGGCTTCTTTTGTTGAACAATTGATCACATCATCTAACGCATGAATGACCAAACCAGTTTCAGTCACTTTCCCAATATGTTGAGCTTTTCTTCCGATAAGTGTTTCAAATGCTTCTTGATGCTGGGGACTAACTGAAAGAATAAAACGGGATTGCGTCTCCGCAAATAGATATTCTTTTTTTAATGGCAGTGTCACCTGTAACCCCAGTTCGTTAGCAAAAGCCGACTCGGCTAAAGCAACGGCAACGCCGCCTTCAGCGCAATCATGCGCGCTAGCAACTAGGCCTGCTTGAATTGCTTTTAAAACTAATTCTTGGTTTGCTTTTTCCTCTTTTAAATCAAATGAGCGTAATTGCCCTTCAATTCGACCCAGTTGCATTTTTTGAATTTCTGAGCCGTTAAAATCTGCGTGGGTTTCACCGATGAGATAAATTAAGTCATCCACTTGTTTTAACGCTTGTGTGGTAATTTGTGAAACATCTTCAATCACGCCCACCATGCCGATCATTGGCGTTGGATAAATGGCTTGACCATCTGTTTCATTGTAAAGAGAGACGTTCCCTGAAATCACGGGTGTTCCTAGCTGACGGCAGGCTGCGGCGATTCCATCCGCTGACGTCCATAATTCCCAAAAACTTTCTGGTTTATCAGGGGAACCATAATTCAAACAATCAGTGATAGCCAAAGGTTGTGCTCCACTTGCTACAATATTACGGGCTGCTTCTGCAACCGCAATTTGCCCACCTATTTCAGGATTTAAATACAAATAACGGCTATTACAATCTGTCGTCATCGCTAAGGCTTTATTGGTGCCCCGCACTCTTAAAACAGCTGCATCACTTCCTGGTTGCACCACTGTATTCGTTTGTACTTGACTATCATAGGTTTCGTAAACTGATTTTTTTGATGCAATCGTTGGCTGTTGCAATAGGCGTTTTAATAATTCCGTGCTATTCGTAATTTCTGGAATGAAGGGCGCTAATTTTTTAAAAGCACGCATCCGCTCTGGTTCTTGATAGGCTTTCTGGTAGACAGGGGCTTCTTCTGCCAAAGCATCTACTGGTACATCTGCGACTATTTTGCCACCGTGAAAGACACGATACTGTCCATCATCTGTTACGGATCCAATCGCTACCGCTTCTAAGTCATACGTTTGAAACAATTCACAAACTTGCTGTTCTGCTCCTTTTTCCACACAGATTAACATCCGTTCTTGGGACTCAGACAAGAGCATTTCATAGGGGCTCATCAGCGTCTCTCTCTGCGGAACTTTATCCAGCTCTAGAATCAAGCCTGAACCTGCTTTTGATGCCATTTCAGCACTTGAAGAAACCAAGCCAGCCGCCCCCATATCTTGGATGCCGATTAAAATATCTTGATGATTTTTGATTAAATCAAGACAAGCTTCCAATAATAATTTTTCCATAAACGGATCACCTACTTGTACTGCAGATCGTTGCTGTTCTTCACCTTCACTAAATTCTTCTGAAGCAAAGGTCGCACCATGAATTCCATCACGTCCTGTTTTCGCACCTACGTAAAGAATGCTATTTCCGACGCCTTTTGCTTGGCCTTTTTGAATCTCATCATGACGAATCAATCCCACACACATAGCATTGACAAGTGGGTTTCCTTGATAACATGGCTCAAAAGCAATTTCGCCGCCAACGGTTGGAATACCAATACAATTTCCATAACCGCTAATCCCCGCCACAACTTCTTGAAACAAATAACGTGTTCGTGCATCCGTCAGTTCGCCAAATCTTAACGAATCCAGTAAAGCAATCGGCCGCGCCCCCATACTGAAAATATCGCGAATAATTCCACCAACGCCTGTAGCTGCTCCTTCGTAAGGTTCTACTGCAGAAGGATGATTATGGCTCTCTGCTTTAAAAACAACAGCTAATCCGTCACCAATATCGACAATCCCAGCTCCTTCACCAGGGCCTTGAAGCACTTGTGGCCCTTCCGTCGGAAACTTTTTTAAAACGGGCTTGGAATTTTTGTAAGAGCAATGTTCACTCCACATCACGGAGAATAAGCCAGTTTCTGTATAATTAGGTTCTCTTTGCAAAATGGTCTCAATCTGATGATATTCTTCATCTGTTAGTCCCCATTCTGCATACAACCGTGTCTCCTTGATTTCTTTTGGTGTTGGTTCATTCATCATTGGCTTAATTCCTTTCCAAAGTTTTTAATGATTGAAGCAAAAAAGCTGCGTCCATCTGTTGAACCTAACAATTCTTCTATCGCTCGTTCCGGATGAGGCATCATTCCTAGAACATTGCCCTGTTCATTACAAATACCAGCAATATTCTCAAGACTACCGTTCACCTTTTCTTGATACGTAAAAACAATTTGGTTCTTTTCTTTCAGCTCTTTCAACGTTTTTTCATCACAATAGTAATTCCCTTCGCCATGCGCTACTGGTAAATGTATCGAAACATTTTCAGGATACTCGCTTGTAAACTTTGTGTGCGTATTCACTTTCAATGGGACACTTTTACAAATAAAACGAAGCGAATCATTTCTTAGCAACGTGCCAGGAAGTAAGCCAATTTCTGTTAAAATTTGAAAGCCATTACAAGTACCAAAAACCATTTTGCCTTCTGTAGCAAAGCGAATCACCTCATTGATAATTGGCGAAAACCGAGCAATTGCACCACAACGTAAGTAATCGCCATAAGAAAAACCACCAGGCAACAATACGCCATCAAATTTTGCTAAAGAAGTGGCATCGTGTCGGACAAATTCTGCATCGACGCCCATCACCTCTTTGACAGCCCACAATAAGTCTGCATCACAATTAGATCCTGGAAAAACAATCACTGCCAATTTCATTTAAATTTCCTCCAAAGATAAAATTTCAAAACGATAGGATTCCATATTTACATTGGCTAATAGTTGATCACAAATTTGTTCAATTTTCTCTTCAATTGCTTCTGTCTGCTGGACGTGCATTTCAAAATACTTACCGACACGGATTTCGGCTACTTCTGTAAAACCAAGCCGATGGACTGCTTCCTTAACCGCTTCACCTTGGGGATCCAAAATTGATTCTTTATACGTAACATAGACTTTGACAAAATACATACGCGCTTCCTCCTCAATTAGCTGTTAGTAAACGTTGTAAAACTTCTTCATATACAGGAACTATTTCTCCTAATTCACGGCGATAAACATCTTTATCCAGATGTTCGTTTGTGTTTAAATCCCATAGACGACAGGTGTCTGGAGAAATTTCATCTGCCAGTAACAATTGATTGGCCTTCGTCCGACCAATCTCGATTTTAAAATCGATCAAACAAATATTGAGGCGTTGAAAGAGTTGACTGAGCGCCTGATTAATTTGTAAAGCCAATGCTTTAATCTCCACAATTTCAGCAGGAGTGGCTACTTTTAGAAATTGAATATGGTCTTCGTTAATAAAAGGATCATCCAGACGATCTTCTTTGTAATAAAATTCAATAATGGGCGTCACTAATTTAGTGCCCTCTTCAATCGCTAAACGCTTTGAAAAACTTCCTGCCGCATAATTACGTACGACAACTTCCAAAGGAATCATTTCTACGGCCTGAATTAATTGTTCGTGTTCAGATACTTTTTTGATAAAATGATTGGGAATCTTCTGTTGCTGTAAATGTTCAAAAATTAGACTAGTGATTTGATTATTTAAAGCGCCTTTCCCAAGAACTTTATCTTTTCTTTGACCGTTTAAAGCTGTTGCTTGATCAAGATATTCCACAAAAAGAACCGCTGCATTTTCTGTTTGATACAACTTCTTCGCTTTTCCTGTATACACAAGTGCTTTCTTTTCCATTCTTTCCCTCTTCTCGTTAGCTTCATGAACCCTATTCTTTCTAACTCAGCTGATTTACATCAGATAAAGACTTACATTAGTTGCAAAAAAACAATAATCGTTCGTGTTTGTCGAATGTAAAAATAAAAAACTTGCTTGGAGCAAGCATTTATTAAGTTACATTCCAAATACCAACAGTCTCAATTTCCTTTAACGTTTCTGATAAACAAGGTGTTGTAATGGTGACGTGGCCCATTTTTCTGCCAACTTTTGATTCGGCTTTTCCATAGTAATGGACTTGCCAAGTGGGTTTTGACGTGCATAACTGGTAGCTTTTTTCTAAGTGTTCACCTAAGAGATTCACCATAACCACTGGTTGAAGTAACTGGGGTAACCCAATGCCCCAATTGCTAATCCCTCGAATATGCGCATCAAATTGACTAAATGAGCAAGCTTCAATAGAGTAATGACCTGAGTTATGAGGCCGTGGCGCTAATTCATTGACGTACAACTCTTCTGAATCCGTTAAAAACAGTTCGATAGCTAAAACCCCAGATAAATTTAATTCCTCAGCAATGTGTTGCGCCAATTCCGCTGCTTTTTGTTGCACATTCTCAGAAATTCGAGCGGGCACAATTGATTCATGCAAGATATTCTTTCGATGAATGTTTTCAGATACAGGAAAGCTTTGGTAACCATGCTTATTCCCTGCAACGATGATTGAAAGTTCTTTAGTGAAAGGCACCCACTTTTCTAATTCACAAGTGGCGTTAGCTAATAATTTAGTCGCTTGGGAGAAATCCTCTTCGCATTTTAAGACGACCTGTCCTTTTCCATCGTATCCACCTTGAATAGTTTTTAAGACACATGGAAAACCAATCTTTTCTGTTGCTTGTGGCAGCTCTTTCTGACTTTTCACTTCCGCAAAAGAGGCAATCTTACAGCCAATCGATTGAAGAAACGTTTTTTCAAGCAATCGATTTTGAGTAATTTTTAACAATCCTGTTCCTTGTGGCAGCTTTTCTAGTGGAATGGCCTTTTCTAGGGAGGCCACTTCAATATTTTCAAATTCATAGGTGATCACATCGCATAACTCTGCTAGTTCAGTTAAAGCAGATATCTGATCAAAGGCTGCCACAATTTGACGGTCAGCTACTTGACCAGCTGGACTATTGAGCGTTGGGTCCAACACAATCATTTGGAAACCCATTTTTTTACCACTCATGACTAGCATTCGCCCTAACTGTCCCCCACCTATAATGCCAATAGTTGCTCCGACTTTTAAAGGTTTATTCAAGTTGTTCCCCACTTTCCATAACCGCTTTTTCCAATGATTGTCGTCTTGCTTGGATTCTTTCTGCTAACTGTAAATCATCAATACTTAGTATTTCTGCAGCTAATAACCCAGCATTGGTAGCACCTGCTGAGCCAATCGCAGTTGTTGCTACAGGAACTCCCCCTGGCATCTGCACAATAGACAACAGTGAATCAATACCGTTTAATGTTCGTGTTTTAACTGGAACACCAATGACAGGTAAGGTTGTCTTTGCAGCTACCATCCCTGGTAAATGGGCCGCTCCACCAGCGCCAGCGATAATAACCTTCAATCCTTTTGTTCGTGATTCCTCTGCAAAACGAAACATCAAATCAGGGGTTCTATGTGCTGATATCACTCGTTTTTCATAAGGAATTCCCAACTCATCCAACACAAGACAAGCAGCTTTCATCGTTGCCCAGTCTGAGGTACTTCCCATAATCACAGCGACTAATGGTTTCATGAATGTAATAACTCCTTCCGCCTTTTTTCACTGTTATTCTAACAATGAGAAAAAGAGATGTCAAAGAAAAACCGAAATATTATAGATTAAAATTATATAATGTTCGTGTTTATCAAAAAAGAGTCATCGGAAAGATGACTCTTTTTTTGCTATTTTTAGCGTTGCTTCCTCTTTAAGAAGAAACGTCGCCTGTATTAATAACTGGTTGTGTGCCCTTATCAGTAATGATTGAGACTAGTAAATTATTAATAAGTTGTACTTTTCGTTCATCGGTAAAATTAATTTCTTGCCCTTCTTCAATCTGTTCTAAGGCCATTTGTGTCATGCTTACCGCACCTTCAACAATTGTTTGTCGAGCCGCTAAGATTGCTTTTGCTTGCTGTCTTTGCAACATGGAGCTAGCTATTTCAGTTGCATAAGCTAAATGATTCAACCGTGTTTCGATAACCTCTACACCAGCCACTGCTAAGCGTTCTTGCAATTCTTTGGTTAACTCCTCGGAAATTTGTTCGGTATTTCCTCGCAGAGTTACATCATTATCTGAAAAAGTGTCATAAGGATATTGTGTTGCTACATGCCGGATTGCCGTTTCG
Source organism: Enterococcus sp. AZ120 (assembly GCF_050546165.1). Taxonomy (NCBI): domain Bacteria; kingdom Bacillati; phylum Bacillota; class Bacilli; order Lactobacillales; family Enterococcaceae; genus Enterococcus; species Enterococcus sp. AZ120. Next base: position 1,489,058 of record NZ_CP172950.1, read on the forward strand.
CTTTGAATTTCCACAAAGTCTTGATAATAATCGACATTAAATAACGCCTTAGCTGTATCGACTACCCGAAAAACAATGACCGCAGAGATTTCGATTGGATTCCCGTCAGAGTCATTGACTTTTAATAGAGAACTATTGAAATTTCGCACTTTCAAAGAAATGTTCATTTTTTGCGTAAATGGAATGGTAATAAACAACCCATTTTCTTTAATCGTACCTAAGTAGCGACCAAAAAATAAAATAGCTTTCGCCTGATTGGGACCAACAATGGTTAAGGAACTTAAAAATAAAATAGCCCCAATTAACAAAATAATACCTAAAACAACAAGAACACCATTGGTATGACTTGCTCCATAAATAAATAGACCAATTCCCGCAATTAAAATAACTAATAAGCTCGCAATTCCTACGTAGCCACTCATATAAAATGTTTTTTTCTCTTCCATCTGTTTCACTCTCCTAACTCATTTATCTGGTCCTTATTATACACCTCATTGCCTTCAATAGAGTAACTTTTAACATTAAATAAACTGATTTTTTCGGGGCTCTTGTAGTATACTGAGAACAAAGAAATCCCAAGAAAAGGAGTGATAGAATGCGCTATTTAAGCAAGGACATTTTAGAGGAAGTCATCACTCAACGCCCCTCTGACTCTTATAAAAGTAATTTTGGGCGTGTTGTATTAATCGGAGGAAACCGTCAATATGGCGGAGCCATCATCATGAGTACCGAAGCGTGTATCAATAGTGGCGCTGGTCTCACCACTGTGATTACTGATGTTAAAAATCACGGGCCTTTACATGCAAGATGCCCAGAAGCCATGGTCGTGGGCTTTGAAGAAACAGTTTTTCTGACGGACGTCGTAGAACAAGCGGAGGTTATTTTAATTGGTCCAGGTTTAGGCTTAGATGCTACTGCACAACAAATATTAAAGATGGTACTCATCCAACATCAAAAACAACAATGGTTAATTATCGATGGCTCAGCAATTACCCTGTTTAGCCAAGGCAATTTTTCCCTTACCTATCCTGAAAAAGTTGTTTTCACACCTCATCAAATGGAATGGCAACGTTTGAGTCACTTACCTATTGAGCAACAAACACTGGCAAATAACCAGCGCCAACAAGCAAAATTAGGCAGTACGATTGTTTTAAAAAGTCATCGCACCACAATTTTCCACGCAGGAGAACCTTTTCAAAATACAGGCGGCAACCCTGGTATGGCTACTGGCGGAACTGGGGATACCTTGGCCGGCATCATTGCTGGTTTTTTGGCTCAGTTTAAGCCGACAATTGAAACCATTGCTAGCGCCGTTTACTTACACAGTCTCATTGGTGATGATTTGGCCAAAACCGACTATGTTGTTTTACCAACGAAGATTAGTCAAGCCTTGCCGACATATATGAAAAAATATGCCCAGCCACACACTGCACCTGATTCTGAACTATTAGAACAGAAGCGTTCGAGATAAAACCCGAAAAGGCTAAATGGTGACAAATTTTGGGTTAAAAAGCAGGATTTAAGCCTGGGCCGAAAATCAAAAGCGATTTTCAGCCCAGGCTCTCTTTTTATTTTTCCTTATAAACATTTTTTAACGTTAATGGAGCGCCAAAGGTATGAAAATTCAAGCCTTTGACTTTATCATTTTGCAGGACTGTTTGTTCATTTTGGCTAAGTGGAATCATGCCAGCAGTCGTTTCAATCACTTCTTTTTCAGCTGCAATCAGTGTCGCCCATCTTTTTTCTGGCTCTAAGGCATAGGTTGTGGCTGCTTCATCTAATAATTTGTCATAGACAGGGTTCTGATAATTGCGATCATTACCCTTGTATAAAGTCATCAGGGTAGAAATAGGATCTTGATAGTCTGGTGTCCAGTAAATTAAGAATAAATCATAGTCACTTTCTCGCCCAAAGTTCAATGCAGCTTCGGTCGGCAATGCGGTTAGCTCTATTGTCAAACCAGGAAACAGTTCTTGTAGCGAGCCTTGCAAACTTTCACCAATTTTTTTGTAAGAACCATCATCTGTTACCATCAATTCAACGTTAACCTTTTCTCCTAATTCTGCTTGTGCTTTTTTCCAATAACTTTGCGCTTTTTCTTTGTTATAAACCATTAAATTACCTGCTTCTTGACGAAAATCGAGGCCCGTTGTGGGATTCGCCACAAAGCCTTCCGTAACCGCACCATGTAGCGCTTTAGAACCATCTGCAATAATATTATTGACTAGATTTTCTTTATCTATGCCTAAAGCCAACGCTTTACGCAGGTTTTCGTTTGCAAGCGGCGTTGCTTGCCCTTTCCGTTTTTGATTTAAGCGCAAATAGTTCATTGTCGCTGTTGGGTACGAATGATACAACGTATTATTTTTATTCTGTTGCGCCAATTCACCACTTAGTGTAGCCACATCTAATTGTCCATCTTCAAAAAGATTCAATGCGGTAGATGTTTCTTTGATAACCGTATAATTGATAATGTCTGAGCGCACGTTCTGGTGATCCCAATAGCGATTATTTTTTGCTAGTTGCCAGTCCATCTTTGTTTGCTGCCAATCTTTTACCACGAACGGACCATTATAGACGACTTTATCACTAGCAGTTCCATAGTCCGCACCAAATTGTTCGACTACTTTTTGATTTTGCGGGAAAAATGTCGGAAAAGCTAACAAGGACGTAAAGTAGGGTTTTGGCTCTTTGAGCGTCACCTTTAATGTATAATCATCCACAGCTGTGACACCTAGTTCATTGGGTGCTAATTTCCCAGCTGAGATTTCTGCACCATTTTGAATTGTTTCAACGATGAGGAAACTATAGACAAAGCCGTTTTTAGGATCAATCATTTTTTTCCAAGCATATTCAAAATCATGTGCTGTGACAGGATCATCGTTACTCCAAACCGCTTCTTTTCTCAAAGAAATCGTGTAAGTTTTTCCATCTTCTGAAATCGTCGGCAATGCTTTTGCTACGGCTGGTACCAATTGGTCTTGTTCATCTAAACTATATAACCCTTCAAACGCTGCAGTTTGGACAATAGCATCTGGAAAATCCAATAATACAGAGGTGTTGAGCGTTGTTAATTCCGAGGGTGACATCAGTTGAACGGCTTCTTTGGTATTTTTCTGTTTCTTTTTATTTTCATTTTTATTGGTACACCCAGCTAAAAATCCTACCAATAAAATACAAACCATTGTGATTTTTAAATACTTTTTCATCTTCTTTCTCCTATAACTCTTCATTTTTTTATGCTCTTACTTACAGAAAGACAGCTCCCCTTTTATTTTGTCCTTTCCACAAGCATCCAGACAACGACCGCTGGCTCCAACCCATTATTATAATTAATGTGCCCCTCACCAGCTTCAATTAATTGGGCTTGTCCAGCTTTTCCAACTAAGTCTTGACCATCTTCTAAAATCGTATGTGCTTCGCCAGAAATCACATAAGAATATTCATCCTGTTCATGGCGAGCATATCCAGCTAAAGGCCGTTTTTCACCAGGTTGTAATGTAATAATGCCCATTTGAACTTGTGCATTTGGTTGGTTTTCTTTATCAAAAAAAATCGTCATTTCTTCTGATTCTGCTGATTTAATAAGCAATAGCTTCCCCTCCTTTTTTAAATCTTGTATCTTCCATTATTCCTTTAAATAGAATCAAAGTCAATCTTTTTATAGAAAATTCTGAATATTCTACACAAAAAAAGAGAGCATGAATTCTCTCTCTTTTGTCTCTTTAAACTTTTACAATCCAGCCTTCTGGCGCTTCTTTGTCACCAAACTGTATGCCAACCAGTTCATCATATAGTTGCTTAGTCACTGGTCCAACTTCCGTTTCACTATAAAATACATGGAAATCTGTGCCGTTTTGAATCCCACCAATAGGAGAAATAATCGCCGCTGTGCCACAAGCACCCGCTTCGGAGAAGTCCGCTAATCGATCAATGTAAACGTCTCCTTCAAGCGCCGTCATCCCTAAACGTTCTTTTGCTAGCGTCAATAATGAATATTTAGTAATACTTGGCAAAATAGACGCTGATTTCGGCGTAATAAAAGTACCATCTTTGGTTATGCCAAAGAAATTGGCTGCACCAACTTCTTCAATTTTCGTATGCGTATACGGATCTAAATAAATGCAATCACTAAATTCTTTCTCATGTGCTTCTGCACCTGGTAAAAGACTAGCTGCATAATTGCCCCCCACTTTAGCGGCCCCAGTTCCTCGACCCGCTGCTCGATCATATTCAGAAACGATAAAGTTGGTTGGTGCTAAACCATTTTTAAAATACGAACCAACCGGCACGCAAAAAATAGAAAAAATGTATTCTTTGGCAGGTGCTACGCCAATATTATCGCCGACACCAATCATATAAGGGCGAAGATACAACGTACCGCCCGTTCCATATGGCGGTAAATAAGCAAGGTTGGCTTTCACCACTTCTTGGCATGCAGAAACAAAGGTTTCTACTGGCACTTGTGGCATCAGTAGACGCGCACAACTTTTTTGTAGCCGTTTGGCATTTTCATCTGGACGAAACAAATTGACAGAACCATCTGCACATTGATACGCTTTTAATCCTTCAAAACATTGTTGGCCATAATGTAGAGCAGGCGAACCTTCACTAATCGTTAACTGATTGTTATCTGTTAGCGTGCCTTCTTCCCACTTGCCATCTCGCCAATAACTAATATAACGAAAGGGCGTTTTAATGTAAGAAAATCCTAAATTATTCCAATCAAGATTGGCTTTTTCCATTGTCGTAGCACCTCAATTATTTTGATTTTTTATCTTAATTAGTGTAATTGTACCCACCAAAAACTAGAAAAGCAAGTCTTATTCTCATTCTTAACTTTTGTTATTTTTTCTTACTTGTCCATTTCTCCCTCGCAAAAAAACCTTGATAACCGTTTCTTGAATTGCAACGGAATATCAAGGTTTCGAAAAATTATTCAGTATACTCTTTGGTTTCTTGTAACGTACCATCTTGCTTATAGATTTTCAGCTTTGTTTGCTTATTCCGAGCAATTTCTTGGGCTCGTTCAATCGCCTCTTGTTTGTGGGTAAATGTATTACTTGCTTTTTCAGCGCTGTCTGAAATCACCAACCATTGGCCGTCTTTATATTTAACGTTGACAGCCGCCGTTAATAATTTTCCCGCATGTTTATCCTGTTTATGCGAATCTTGTTTCGTAGGATTTGCTTCTTGTTCAAATGCCTTTTTGTCTGCTGCACTTGCCTCTTGATACCATTTCTCCGCTTGACTAATCGCAATTGGAATGGCGCGATCATCAGGGTAGCCATCCGCAAGCAACGCATTGCCAATATCTATCGCTTTTTTCCGAATCAAAGGTGCTAAATTTTTCATTGATGTAGGATAATCATTCATATTCCAAGGCATCAAAATCTCCTCCTTAAATTCTGTCTATTACTAGCTTACTACAGAAAAGGAACATTTGAAAAAGAAATGATTACTTTGAATATTTCCTGAACCTTCTTGAGAGAATAAGCCTAATTTCCCATTAGCCAAACTTCTCAATCTTTGAGTGTATGATTACTCATTTCCCTTTGAATCAGTTATGATAAAGGAAGAAATAAATAAATTTTTTGGAGGGATTTTCATGAAAATGTCTAAAGTACTCACCACTGTTTTGACGGCAACTGCTGCTCTTGTGTTGCTTAGTGCTTGTTCATCTGATAAAAAAACAGATAGTAGTTCTAGTAGCAAAGAAACAGCTAATTCAAGTACAGAAGTAGTCTCTGGTGCTTCAATTAGTGCCAAGCCTGAAGAGCTCGAAATGGCGTTAAGTGATAAAGGAAATTGGATTGTCGCAGCTACTGACAATGTCACTTTTGATAAAGAGGTAACAGTTGCTGGTACTTTCCATGATAAGGGGAAAGATTCCAACGATGTCTATCGTAAATTAGCACTTTATTCCCAAGATGATAATAAAAAAGTAACTGCTGAATATGAAATCACGGTTCCTAAGCTAATCGTTTCTTCTGAAAATTTCAACATCGTTCACGGGACTGTCAAAGGTGATATTGAGGTGAAAGCAAATGGCTTTACTTTAAATGGTACCAAAGTTAATGGCAATATTACTTTTGATAAACAAGAATACAAAGATTCTGCTGACTTAGAAAAAGATGGTGCCACTGTTACTGGTGAAGTCACCGTAGCCAATAATTAAGTTATTACCAGACAATTTTAACTAGTAAAAAACCAATGACAAATGTTCAATCAAATTTGTCATTGGTTTTAGTTTGTAAACACAGTGCCAGCATTGGTAGATAATTACAAAATGAACTCACTCTTTGCCATAAACCTAAATAATTAAATGGTTTTACCTGTTGTAGCTGTGGAATCCTTGCTAAGCCATATAAGCTGGCTGCAAGCATACATAAAATAAACAAAAAGCCAAAAAGTTTTTTATTTTTTTGCGAACCGTATTTACTATAGATAATGGTTAAGACGCCTGATAACAACAAAAAGCCTGTATAACCGACTGCTGATCCTCCGTTATGAAGCGCGGCAGCAACTGTGCCAGCGGTTGAAGTGTCTACGCTGAAGAGCCCACTGAAAATACAATCAAATAAACCATAAGCGCCAATCATTGCCACTACTAACCAAGCACCTTTTTTCGTTTTTCTGGAAAAAATAGCATATATCCTAGGTAAACTTGCTAACATCAACATTCCCGCAATGATAGTTAACCGATTAAAGTTTTCCCTAACTGGACTATTCACATCACCTAATAAGCTAATTACTTCTGTCAATTGATTGTAACCTTGATCTTTGAATCCGACATAATAAGGTGTAAAAAAATCAAGTAAGACCCCTAAAACTAAAAAATAGCCGCCATATTTTTTTAAAAACTGCATTTATTCACCTCAATTTTGATTTTCTATTTACTTTAAGTATAGCATATCAAAAATTCCAAATAATGAAACTTTCTTTCTCACTAAAAAACTTTTCGTCAACGCGAGACGAAAAGTTTTACTTTAGGATTCAATAGAATCTACAATCTTATCATTTTCTTTTGATTCATTTAGCCACTCCGAGACAATAATTTTAATGATTGCAGCAACAGGAACTGCTAAAAACATCCCTAAGACGCCGAAGTACGCTCCCCCAATCGTAATTGAAACAATAATTAAAATCGGATTGACATTTAGGGCATCTCCCATAATTCGAGGACCAATAATATTGCCGTCAATTTGTTGTAAAATTAATAAAACTAGTAACACCGTAATTGCTTGAGTAACACCACCTGTGAAAAGCGTAATCACACCAGCAACAATTGACGCAAAAATCGAACCAAAATAAGGAATCATATTACAAATACCTAATAAAATCCCCAAAGTCACAGCAAATTTCACATTCAAAATACTTAACAAAATCGTTGATGAAACGCCAATTATACAGGCATCAAGAAATTGGCAGCTGATAAATTTATAGAAAATTTTATTCGTTGTATTTAACCAGGTTTGTGTTTGCTTGTACACTTTTTCAGACAGCAATTTGTGGGCAGCCTTTTCAACAAATGTCAAAATAGATTGCTTAAATACCAGCGCATAGATTGAGATAATCAACGTTAAAAATGCATTTAAAAAGAATGAGGAAACATTTTTAGTCAACGTTCCTAATGAAAATAACGCTTGTGTCCATTGATTTAAAAAACGTTCCGGCGACAAATCTTTAAGGACACTATTTAAATATTTTTCAATCGCGGCTGTTTTTAAAATCCCTTTATCTTCTAAACTCATCACAAACTGAACCATGTGATCATAAAAAGTGGGTAAAGAGTTTGCTAAATCTACTAAATTACTAATGAGTAGCGGAACGATGTAGTTTAATGTCAAGACAAAAATAAACAAAATAATCAGGTACAAAAGGAGTACGCTCAAGCCGTGTTTCGCTTTTTTAACGACTGGTAAAGGAACTCTTTCTAGTAATCCCTCGATTTTTTTCTGACTTCCACTCAATAAATAAGCAATCACGAACCCAGTAATGAATGGGGATAAGATGCCTAACAAACCCGAAACGCTATGGACAAAGTGCTGATAATTCGTGATTAATAAATAGCCAACAATCAGCGCCATTACAAATAAAAAGCGGACAACCCAGTAATTCCAATCAACATTGTATTTCTTCAATCACTTCACCTCTAAATAAATTATGCCTATCATTGTAATTGTAAACGATTTGTGGCAAAAGGCAAGTTTGTCCATTCGTTCTTGATGAAATACACAAAGAAGCCTGACACTTTAAAAAATGTGTCTGTTTATTCTGCAGTATAAAAATGAGGCACTAGACCTTGCTTCTTTTCATAAAAGAAGCAACTTGGGCTACAAGTACGTTTAACTTGTAGACCAAGTTGCTTAGATAGACTAAATTTATTTTTTCGATTCCACTGTGACCGTAAAGTTATCCATAATGAAATCTTTATCGGCACCTGTTGTAAAAATACCAAACGTAGTGTTTCCTGAAGCATCCCCAATTATTTCTGCTTCATAATGCTTGGTTTGACCATCTGCTGCTGTCGAAGTCAACTCACCGACTGGCTTAAAGTCATTGTTATTTTTCAACTCCCCATTAATGGTCCCAGCAGTAAAGACATTTTCACCATCAGTTTGATAATCAAATTGGACCGTATATTTCTTGTTCGGTTCAAATTTAATATTTTGCGGAATTGTTTGAAGCATCAAACCTGCTCCTTGTTTATGGGCTTTCAAGGACCAGTTGCCTTCTAATACATCTGAAACAAGGTTTCCATTCCAACCATATTGTGTGTAAGGTTCATTTCTTTCTGATAAATGAATCCGTGGATCTTCTACACCACCAGCTGAGCCTTTAACAAACGGATATAACCCAACTGCTTGTGTGTCTTCAAAATCTTGCTTAATAACTGTTTGTTTGTCTGGGTTCATGATATCCGTTTGACGCTCAACAATTCGTAAATCATCAAATTTTGTAACGGAATTGCCTTTATCAACCGCTAATGTCACCGAGCCTTTTTTGGCATTATCTGGGATTTCAAAATCAATTCGCATATTTTGCATATACTGCGGATTTTTCCTGCTTGTATGGTTAATATCTGCCTGAATATAGTTTTGGGCAACCGAATTATTCACTGTCCGCGTATATTTTTTACCACCAATTTTAACAGTTACTGTGGCTTTGCGATCATGTGTTTCTGTGTTTAGATACAAACTATATTTTCCTGGTTTAGGAAGATTGATGTCTTGTTTGATTTCGGTTCTTTCTTTTTCTGAACTAAAGACATAATCACCGTTGGCATCTTTTTTAACTTCACCATCACCTCGGAAAACTTTCCAGTTATTTTTTAAGGTATTGGCTTCATTAAATCCAGGATCTTTAAATGGTGTTCCTGTTCCAAATGTCATCGGTTCAATACTGTCAGGTTCAGCAATGACATACGGTGTATTAGCCTCGGCTTGGATGGTCACTTGGTTATTTGTAGTGGCAATTGCGCCTTTGTCAATACGCCCTTGATCTGTTAATTCATATAAATGTAAATTCGTTTTTCCTTGCATTTTCTTATCCAATGACCAAGTGCTGGTACCGCCTTTTGGATTCCAGTGATATAGTTTGTCTTGACCATTGACATTCCAAGGCAGTAGATACGCATCACCTTTTAGAACTTCTGTCTCATTTAACGTAATGCTTCTTGGCGAATTAGCATCTGCTTGAGTAACGGTCACTTTTTCAGCACCGTTCGCTAATTTAATTGTGCCATAGATTTGACCATCTGCTGCTGTTGTAGTTTCCCAGTTTGTAATTTGGTAATGTTGTAAGAACTTAGTTGGGACATTAATGGCAAAAGTTTTTTGGCGATAGGTATTAAAATTGGTTTTACCCACCCAACCTTCATAGGCTTCAAATTCAGCTCCACCTAACAAAGGGTTGTCGGAAATAATCCAAGTGTCTTTTTGATGATTCCGAATAAAACGAACGATTGTACTGTTAAAGCCTTTCGTTGTTGTACCGCCGTAATCTTTTTCTGCAGACCAATGGTTCCAAACCGAGTCATACTCTAAAGCATTCGGAAATTCATTGGTTGTAAACCAACCGAGTGAATTAATTTCTTTACTTAGTTGACGACTTGCCCAACCTGATTCGCCTTGGTTGCCCCAAACATCAACATAAATATAATCTAGATTCGGTGCTTTTTGTTTTAATTCTTTAAAGCGCTCATAGCGACGACCACTCAATGCATCGGGTCTTTGTTTAATAAAATAAGACGGATCTAACCAATCCCAGCCACGCTTCGTTGGATCAACTAATTCCTCATTAAATCCTTTTGCTTCTGGGTAAGACTCGGTGTCATTAATATGCACACCGAAAACGGCATTTAATTTATGTCCTTCATCAATTAATTGATTCAACGCTTGTTCCCCACCAGGTCGCTGACCAATAGCACCGTAATCTGGATGCGCAGAATCATGTCCTTCATTTTGATACCCTTTTAGTAAATTCATTTGTCCTAATCCATCTGTTAAATTGTAAATGCGTTTTGATTCGTCTAACGTCACTAAGAATGGGTTTGTCGCCTGACTAGCAAAGTTAAAAGGAATCCGTTGGTTGACTAATTCAGGGACTTTTTCCGCGCCCATTGGGTTATTCATAATTGAACGGAACCCAATTGCCGCATCTTGCCAATCCACCCGATTGTCGTCGTTGCTATCTTTTGAGAATTTAACTTTCACTTCTGGCGTTTCTCCAGTTGTGTAATCTTCCGGTGCATCAAATGGTCGATAGGTCCATGCCCCACTTGACAAGGTTGTTACAAAACCAGTCGCCGCTTCTTTTGTTTGTTTATGGATTCGATTGTTGTCACTACCATCGACAGAGCCGTCTCCATAGGCGTTCGTCCAAAAACTTGCAGCATAATTCGCCGTATTTAAGAAACCATACATATATTTTTTCGTTTCTTCTTGGCTTGTTGTAGTTAAATCTTGGATAGTATCACCATTTTTATTTCCGTTATTTGCATTTGTCCCAGTATTCATCACAACGCCAGCAAAAGTCGCCCCTTCATCTGTACTATTGACAGAAATCAAGCCTTGATTTGGAATTGAAATTGTGTGTATTTTGATTCCTTCTTCACGAATATCTGAGAGTTTCATAGCTAATTCTTGGCCTTCGGAAACAGTCAATGTCGTTGTGAAATGCAAACCAATTTCTGGGACAGCTACGTTATAAACGGCTTGATTTGCTTCACTCTTTTGTTTTTCAGCAGTTGCTTTATATGCTTTGCCATCAATCATTACTTGGTCAATTTTCTCGTGTTGGCCATTAAAAATCACTTGATTACTCTGAGGGTCTTCGTAGCGAATAATTCGTGGAAATTGTGGATCAACCACGGCTGTTAAATCTGCGGAAGAGATTTTGTCGCCTTTTTCAGCTTCATTGTCTTTAGCAACAACAATGCTGGCTTTTGCTTTGATGTTTGTATTTTCCAAAGTACCGTCGACTTCAAAAGTTCCTGGTTCTTTGTATGCATCAGGATCGATTTCATCCCAACTGACTGCTTCATTGGCTTCTTTACCAGTATTATAGGTCACTTTTACTTGTTTCGGTAATTTTGGTGCGACACCAATTTTTGTAAAAACTTTGACTGGCGCAATTTGTGTCACTTCTGGCACAATTTCTGGAATGCTATCTACGGGGCCATTTTTAAAATAGTCATAATTGACAATTTTTTTGTCGTACCACAAACGGACACCCACATGTCCGGCTTCTGTTGGAATTTTGTCTCCATTGGCCAAAACAGGTTCTCCTTCATAAATCAACGTGGTGTTAAGCCAGATAGTAATTTTTTCACCAACATAACGTACTTTCAACAAATAGTTCGTATCTTCATTTAACGTTGGCCCAGAAATCGAATCATTCCACGAATTAGGGCTTTCAACTAACCATTTGCCATTCGCGTTATAGCCTACAAAAACCCAGCTATCTTTGGTATTACCACGAATAATCACACCCGTTCGACCGCTTCCAGCAGTGTATTTAAACTTTGTTTCTACTTCACCATCAGCTAATTTAGGGGAATCTAAATTTAAAGATACGGCATTATTACCTGCTGCTGCATCTCGTGAAATCGCCAATGACTCTCCTGCTAATTCTCGATTTGTTTTACCAATCACATCTTGCCACTCACCAATTTTCCCTCCTGGAAAATCAGATTGCCACAATTTTTCTTCTGTTGCGGTAGGTTCCACCATTGATGAGCTTGTTTCAGTGCTGCTGTTTGTTGTTTCTTCTGCAGACGTACTTAATGGTACTAAAATCGTTGCGCTTGCCAATAGTGTCAATGTACTAAATCGTTTTATTTTTCCATGTTTCATCTGATAAATCAGCCCCCTAACATTTTTGAACACGCTTTCATTATTAACAATTAAAGGGACGTTCCAAAAATAAATTCTTTTATTTTTGGAACGTCCATCTCTAAATCATTCTCTTAAAAACTTTAATTACTTACGACAACAAGTCAGAATTATTCATCCTCATCATCTACTGCAACATTTAGCAGCAATTCGTTGACTTTCACAATACTTTCTGCTGATTCCTTAACATAGTCACCTTCAATCGCTAATAAATTTGCATTTACATAGCTGATAACCATCGGTAAATTCATCCCAGTATATAAGTCAAACGAAGCACCTTGCATAATTTTTTTGGATAAAATATTACAAGGTGTTCCCCCTAATAGATCAGCAAAGACAACAAAATCTTCTAACGATTCCGTAATCGCTTCAAATTTTTCTAAAAAGTCAGCTTCACCTTCTTCTGGTAATAAAGCAACAGTGGAAATTGTTTCTTGCGGTCCCATAATCATCTCCGCACTTTTTTTCAATTCCTCGCAAAAACGGCCATGACTTACTAAAACTAAATGTTCACTCATCGATTTTCTCCTGTCTTACTTATTTTGAAATAACACCTAACGCAGACAATGCGACACAGACAATTAATACGATAAAAATGGCTTTAGTAGACGTCATATTCTTTTTACCTAGCATCCAATAAACGCCACCGACAATTCCTGCAGGAAGTAGACGTGGTAAAATCATATCCAAGTTATTTTGCATGTTAAGTGTTACATCCCCAATACTTGGTGCCCATGATAGTTTGACATTAACCATTGTTGCCACTAAAGCGCCAACCATGAAGACCCCTAGTAAAGTTGCAGCGTCTGTTAAGGCAGTTAAGCGGTGTTGCATAGTTGTTACCAAAGAAATTCCTTCGCGATACGCAAATTCCAATTGTTTCCAACGGAAGACCATCACGGCAATTTGAGCAACAATCCAGATAAAGATACCAGTTGGGTTGCCATTAATCGCCATGTTGGCAGCTAGCGCCCCAAAAATAGTTGGAATTAAAGCTGCGAAAATTGAATCCCCAATTGCTGCAAACGGTCCCATTAAACCAGTTTTCAAACCTGAAACTGTTTGTTTTCCAGCAATGCCTTCTTTTTCTTCAATGGCCAAATCGATCCCTGTAATAATCGTATTAAAGAAGTTTGAAGTATTGAAAAATTGCGTGTGTGTTTTCATCACTTCTTTTAATTCAGGCGTATCATCCCCATAAATTTTACGCAATTGTGGCAAAATCGTATACAAGTAACCTGATCCTTGCATTCTTTCGTAGTTCCAACCTAATTGGAAAGTAAACAAGCTTCTGCGATTAATTTGTTTAAAATCTTCTTTCGTCAATTTATAATTAGATTTCGTCATCTTCAATCTCTCCTTCGTCTGAATCATTCGCTGCATGTTCTTTTTTGGCTGCTGGCCCACTCGGAATCATTTGACCATTTTTGTAGCTAATTGCGGCTAAAGCGAAACCAATTAAAGCAACTGCTAACATTGGTAGTGCGTTAAATACACCACTGAAGTCTTTCACAACGCTCGCAACAGATGTTCCTAAAAGTTGCATGTTTGTAAAGATTGTTCCTAGTAAAGCAGTTACAGTGAAACCAAGAATTAAATAAGGGAAATGTTTTTTCACTGGTAAGTAACGTAGTAAAATTGCAAAACCGACCGCTGGTAAGACCGCCCCAGCAACAGACAAGCCATCACCTAACCATTTCAAATCGCCATTTAGGACAGATACAACTTTTTGTACTAAACCACCACCAAAAGCAAGTGCTAAGAAGACTGGAATCATTCGAGAAAGAGACCATGGTAAAGCACCCATTAAGAAGTTACGTTCAATTCCTTTGTAGTTCATATCTTCGACCATTTTATCAATCCGATGTGCAAAGTAGGTATTCGCAAAGCGAGCCAAAATGTCTAATTGAATCATTAAACTAGCAACTGGTACTGCAATAGCAGCGATTGCTTGTTCAGGATTCATTCCTAAAGACACAGAAAATGCTGTGGCAAGAATCGTGCCTGAGTTAGCATCAATTTTGGAGGCACCCCCGAAAGTCCCAACTCCTAATACAGTTAATTGCATACTTCCACCAATAATAAGTCCTGCTTTAATATCCCCCATCACTAATCCTGCAAAAAGACCTGCAAAGACTGGCGCACTTAATGAAGAATAAATTTGTAATTCATCTAAAATTTGGTATCCTGCGTATAATGTTAATAATAAGATCTGCCACCATAAGATATTCATTTTTTGTTCCCTCCTATTTTGTTATCAAACTCATAAAGTCTTCCGCTTTGTCACTTGGCACCATTTGAGCAATCAGATGGACGCCTTTAGCATTTAACTCTTTAAAAACCTCAATATCTTGATCGACCACATTGATTGACTTAGTAATCGACCGTGTTTCGTTTGTTTGAGACATGTTCCCAACATTGATTTCTTTAATCGGCACCCCAAGTTCTACTAGTTTTAATAAACGATCTGGTTTCCGTACCACAATTAGTAAACGTTGTGAGTCGTATTTTCCTGCTAAAATATTTTGAGCAGCTTTTTCAACTGGTAACACGCTTAGTTTCACGCCAGCTGGTGTTGCTAATTTCAAGCCACTTTTTTCAATGGCATTCCCTGCAACTTCATCATCAACGACCATAATTCTGGAAATATTCAATTTTGTCGCCCATAAATTTGCCACTTGTCCATGAATCAAACGTCCATCAATTCTTACGCCAATAATACTCATTGTAATCCCTCTTTCATTTCTTTATATAGTGGTTCTTTTACTAACTGAATTTCTGGTTGGTACGTTCCTTCCGTTTCAAAAATGACGATCTCATTTTGCCCTTCTTTTAATAATCCTTTGGGAATATATAAGGAAAGCGTCGGACCAACATTCCAGAAACGACCAAGATTGGTTTGGTTAACAAAAACAATTCCTTTGCCGAATTTAGAAACATCAATAAATGTATCTTTCACTTCTGCTAACTCCACATGATACTGGTAAAAGCTTGGTTGATCAGGCTGCCATTCTCTTGAATAGTCTACCTGTTCACAGCTTGTCATAGGTAAACAATATTGTTGCCATTGCGTCATAAAATGTAAATCTGCCATGACACCCGTTCGAATCCCTTTTTTCTGAGTATCTGCAAATAGTTTATGCCCGTAATTGACACGACCCATATTTTCCATTAAAATATCGATTTGATTATTCTCTTGCGGCAGTGTAACGTAAATATCTTCGCCAATTTCCGTTTGATATTGCGTTGCTTGATGTACCTGATTGACAAATAATTGCAGACGATCACGACCGTCAATCACTCTTAGCTTCTCTTCTGCAGCATCTTTTTCAATGCTTGTTCGGTAAAGAAGATAGCCTGTATTTTGTCCTAATTGTTCCATGGTTTGCGGATAAACGCTGACCACTGGCTGACTAATCGTTTCTAAGGTCGCAAACAAACTCACTTTGTTGGTTAAAGGAATTGCTGTTTGCGCAAAAGATTCTTTTACTAATGGCTCAGCTTGTGATAACGCAGGGTACTCTTCGTGAAGCATTTTTTGTAACGCAAAATACTTTTCGGTTGGGTTCCCTTGTTCATCAAGTGGCGCATCATAATCATAGGAAGTGATTTGTGGTAAATCAATGGTTCCTCGTGCGGAGCAGCCATTCATAAACCCGAAATTGGTGCCGCCATGAAACATATATAAGTTGATACTGCCTAATGCTAATGCTTCTCTAACTGATTCAGCCAATTCTTGCGGATCTCGTTTAATAATTGGCTCTTTCCAACGATTAAACCAGCCATCCCAAAATTCCATACACATTAACGGCCATTTTTTACCATGTTCTTCAAAAAAGGCTTGCATCATACCGAAATTTTCTTTGGCTTTTGAGCCAAAATTCCCAGTTACTAAAATATCATCTTCAATCATGCTGCCTGCCCGCAATGTTGCGCGCCATGGCCCGTCAGAAGTAAAAAATGGTGCTGTCACGCCACGTGCAATCATCAAATCGCGAATCGCCCGTAAATACGCTTTTTCTTCGCCAAATGAACCATATTCGTTTTCGATTTGAATCATTAAAATATTGCCACCGTTAACAAGTTGATGCGGAACAATTTTTTCCATTAAAACATCATAATATTCCGCAACATGCTTCAGATAGGTTGGATTATTCGAACGCATCCGTCCTGGTTCATTTAATAGCCAGGCTGGAAAACCGCCAAACTCCCATTCTGCACAAATATAAGGAGACGGCCGCACAATCGCATATAGTCCAAGTTCTTGTGCTAATTTTAAAAAGCGCTCCAAATCTAATATTCCCTCAAAATGAAATGTTCCTTTTTGCGGTTCATGTAAATTCCATGGTACATATGTCTCAACTGTATTGAAGCCTAAAGCTTTCAAGTTATAAAGTGAATGATACCAATCTGAGGGATCTACACGAAAATAATGAATGGCGCCTGATAAAATTTTAAATGGTTGACCATTTAAAAGAAACTCCTCTTTAATTTCAAATCTGTCCACATTGCCACCCTTTCTAGTAAACGCTTTCAATTGCTTGATAATTGCTAAATAAAGAAAGCTCTTTATTTAGCAATTTCAACTACTTGGATGTTCATAAGATGTTTCTTCACGTTCTCTACATCTACATGCCCAGTCATTCTTTCTTGGGCATTAGCCATTCCAGCCGCCATGCTCCATTTTAGCAGTTCGGCAGCTGGGGCATCCTTCGCTAGTCCATATGCAAGACCAGCAATGGTTGCATCTCCTGAACCAACAGGATTTTTAGCTTGAATCGTTGGAATTTTTACACGATAGAATTGATCGTGATGTTTGGCAATTGCACCATCTTTTCCTAAAGATACGACAATCCATTCAATTCCCGCAAACATTGGTTTTGTTAAAGCTGTTTGTACAGCTGCTAATGGATTTTCTGAAAAATCTTGCTCTAGCAATCCTTCTAGTTCCTCTAAATTAGGTTTAATTAAATACGGTTTCCATGGTCCTTGAAGAACTTGCCTTAAACTATCACCAGAAGTATCTAGTAGCACTTTAACCTCTTGTGCTTGAGCTTTTTGAACTAATTCTTGATAAAAATTTGTTGGTAATCCTTTCGCTAAACTGCCAGAAATTGTGACAATTTCTGCTTGCTTAATTAATTGATCGAAATTTTCAAGGAAGTTACTGATTTCTTCTGGGGAAACAGTCGGTCCAGCTTCTAAAATTTCAGTTTGATTCCCCTCGTGCAAAATCGCAATCGAATCACGTGTTTCTTCTTTGATTGACGTAAATGCTTGGGGGATGTTTGCTTTCTTTAACTCGTTTGCAATAAACGCCCCATGAAAACCACCAAGAACGCCGGTAGCGATAACATCTCCACCTAAATCATGAATAACGCGAGTGACATTTAGTCCTTTGCCACCAGGGGTTTTGGTCACCTGACTGGTCCGATTAACGGTATCAAGCTTTAGATGATCTAATAGGTAGGAGATGTCAATTGACGGATTCATTGTTACTGTTACTATCACAGCTATGCCTCCCAATTACCCTTCGTTTACTTGAACTTTCGCATACCAAGAGCTGGCGGTTGCTGCGATGACTTCATTTAAACTTTCAATGTTTTCTCGGCCTTCTGTTTTTAACCAATCACAAGCCGCAGTTTCTCCTGCTTCAACGAAAGGTTTCACGCCATTTTTCCACGTAGCACGGCCACATAAAACACCATTAAATGTTGAACCAGCTTCTTTAGCGAAACGTAGTGTTTCTTGGAATAGCTCTGTTGAGACACCGGCACTTAAAAAGATAAATGGTAAATCAGTGGCTTGACTTTGTTCTAAGAAATAATTCGCCGCTTCCTCTTTTGTATACGCTGTTTCAGCCGGCGCAAAACCTTCTACAAAATTCATATTAACTGGAACTTCCACTTTCAATACATCTACTTTATATTGGGGTTTAGAAAATTCTTTCATCATTTCATTCACTTTATGCGGTTTAACTTTTGCATATTCTAAAGAAGTCGCATCTGCTATTTGTGCATCATAAGAAACTAATTCTAAGTAAAATGGTAGGTCTTCTTCTGCACATTCACTTCCTAAGCGTTCAATGAATACATGTTTTTGATGATTGATTTCTGGATCCTCATCCACATCATAGTATAGTAAAAATTTAATCGCATCTGCGCCTTCTTCTTTCAAGCGTAAAACAGACCAATCTGCTAGTAAATCAGGCAATCGTCCCGGAGTTGTTGCATCATAGCCCGTTTTTTCATAAGCGAGTAACAATCCAGCCTCGGTATCGCGTGCTTTTGCAGCAGGCAATCCATATTCTGGATCCAATAAAATGGCAGACGCATAAGGTGTCAATTCTTTCGAGACTAATTCTTTAAACGTTTCAATTTGTGCATCAGTTGGCTCTACATCTAGCGCTTTGATCATTTTTTTCAAGGCACCTCGTTGATCAATGGCTAATGCGCTAATGATTCCTTCTTGGGTTGACAAACGATCCATTGCCGCTTTTTTTCCAGCTGTTAACGTAAGCATAGTTCCTCCTCCAAATGTTGTATTATTTATAGTCATAAATCGTTACGCCTTTAACCACACGATTCACTGTACCTGTCGGTGAAGGTGTATCCGGTTTATTTCCAACTTTAATAGATGTTAAAAGTGCGACTGTTTGGGCTACCATGATATCTGCTAATGCTAAATAGCCATCAGGTAATAGAGCAGTTTCTGCGGAATATTCAATAGTTGAACCTGAGAAATTACGTTTGCCAGGTTGAGCAATCGCAAAAACACCCGCCGCAATTTCGTCACCGTGAACTTCTTCTAAGATATCCAAGTCATAATCTCTTGTGTATGGTGTATTATTAACAAAACCAAACATTATTGTTTTTTCATTAATAAATGATTTTGGTCCATGACGGAAGCCCATAGAAGAGTCAAAAATTGTGGCAACTTTGCCGGCTGTTAGTTCTAAGATTTTTAATTGCGCTTCTCTTGTCAAACCAGCTAAACTTCCAGAACCAACATAAACAATTCGTTCAAAATCAAGGTTAACAATTTCATTTAATTCTTCTTCACGGGATAGCACTTCTTCACCTAATTTAATTAGAGCGGTTACATAATCTTGTTTTTGCTCAAAAGCTGTTTGATCAAAGAGTAGTAATGTACCCAAGGTCATGCAAGAAAAGCTACCAGTCATCGCAAAACCACCATCATTGGAACGTGTTGGCATTAAGAATAAAAAGCTGTTTTCTTCTTTTTGGCTTATTTGTGCCAGTTGTCCTTCTTCGGCACAAGTAATCGCTAAATGATGAATTGTTTCAACCACTTGATTAGCTACTTCAACTGCCGCTAAACTTTCAGGACTATTTCCACTTCTTGCAAACGAAACTAACAATGTTGGTTCGTCTTTAATCAGATAATCTTCTGGTTTGGCCACAATATCCGTTGTCCCAATACTTTCGAATGAAAAGGCTTGTGTGTCGCCGTGTGCTCGGAGATAAGGTACAACCGTATCACCGACATATTGTGAAGTCCCTGCTCCTGTAAAAATTACTCTTGTGCGTTTTCCTTGCGCTTTGGCTTGGACTTCTTTTAAAAAGTTTTCCAAAGCTGTTTGATTTTCATGATAAAGTGTCACGGTTTCTTGCCAAAGCTCAGGTTGCTGACGAATTTCACGTGTCGTGATTTCCGCTCCTAGTTGTTCTAGTTCTTCTTTTTCTGCTGTAAACATACTTAACTCTCCTAACTATTCCGAATATGGCGTATCTGATAATGAAATTGATCTGCTCGCGCCACACTCAACGTAAATTCAATAATTTCATTTTTCATGTTATATGTCTGGCGTGCTAAATGAAGGACTGGCGCTCCTTCTGGAATCATCAATAATTTGGCATCTTCTTTTGAAGCAATGCTAGCGTATAATTCTTCATCAGCTAAACGAACGGTTTGCTTAAAATCTTCCGAAAATAGATCATATAATGGTTTGCTACGTAGTAATTGATCCGTGAGTGATAAGAAAAATTTCACAGGCAAGTATGTGTCTTCAACCATTAATGGCTCGTTATCAGCAATCCGCAACCGACTTAATTTAAAAACTGCCTCTCCTAACGAAAGATTCAAATGCTGACAAATAAATTTATCCGCTTCCAATTTTTCGAAGGATAATATACGGGTATGTGGTTTTCGACCCAGCCCTTTCATTTGTTCTGTAAAACTATATGCGCCAGCTAAATCAGCGGCCTCTTTTTTTATATCTGAAACAAATGTTCCTTTGCCATGACGACGATAGATGGAACCTCTATTTTCTAGTTCTTGTAGCGCTAACCGGACCGTCGTCCGACTCACTCCATATTGTGCAGTCAATTCACGTTCAGAGGGCAACTTGTCATGAGGAATCATGCATGTTTCGATTCGTTCCTGCAGCAAATCAACAAGTTGATGATACAAAGCTTTGTTTTTAAAGGCATTTTCCATAACTTTCTCCTTTACCCTAACTGGTTATAACCACAAACCAATAGTACGGTGGTTTTTTTTATTTTGTCAATAAAAAGTATTAATAAATATCTTCATACCGCTATAACCTTGAAATGATAACGTTTACATTTTTTTATTTTTCTTTATTGTAATATTTTTTTCCTAAAGAAATCATTTTTTTATAAAAAACCACCCTTAAATATGATACCAGTTGCTGGCTTTATTTTAAATAGACAAAAAAGAGTATGAGACAAAAATCACTTTAGATTTTTGTCTCATACTCAAAATCTGAAAAACAGTTCTATCCCGACTTCTTCGTTTCTATTGTTTGGTTCTGGCAACAACTAACAAGTAACTGATTTTACGAAATCCGTGACAATATTCATTATTGAGCATATTCAATCCTTCTGCTAATTTTCGTATAAGATAAATATTGATTGAATGTGTTGACACAACGAAAGGCCGTCCTATTCGCATATTGATCATAATAACGCTTGGTATACCACTGAAATTCTTTCGTCCAAGGTTTGACATGGCCAGTAAAGTGGATAATGGATGGTGCTCTTCTCGTTTCTTCATATTGTTTTTCTCCATAAATAGTTGGATGTTTTTTCGCTTTTGACAGAATATAGCCTTGGGCATTCCACTTAGGATGCAACAGGGTCCAACAGTCGTGTAAAACCGCATTCAATGCATCTTGATCATGGAAACGTAATTTATCTGGATTTTCTTCAATAAATCTTAAGACTTTAGTGGTTACATCTAAATTCAACCATTTTTTAACATCGATTAGCAACAAGCCTGAGTTAAAATAACACATAGATTCTGCAGGAATCGCCATTTTTTCCAAACGTTGATGGAACCCTGCATCTTCAACAGCGGCGATGATATTTTCACCTAAATCAACTGTCCATAATTTTGCGACATCATCTAAGGCAATCATGTCACAATCCATATACAACAGCCGTTCGATCTGGCTTCCTCTAAACAGCTCTGGAATAGCAATCCTGTAGTAAGCTGTTTTGGGAATTCGTTCACTGGTTACAACATTTTTGAAAAAATGGGGGTTGATTTTTAAAAATGTTAACTCTGCATTGATTTGGGTATGTTTAATCGTAAAATACAGTAGTTGCTTGCTTTCAAAATTGATATTGTCATCAATCACATAAAAATGAACAGCTGCCGCTGAAGGACTATTTTCTAAAATTGAAACAAACATAGCAGCAAGATGCGGTACAAAGTTGGTATTGCAACAGGAGACAATCGCTAATTCTTTTCTATTTTCCATTTCTTGCACCTACTTTCTTTAATTTGTTTAGATAAAGAGCTGTATAAGGATGATTTTCTAACGTATTCCAGGGTTTATCGTGTCCAGTAAAATGAATAATCGCTGGCTCTTGATTTCCCGCTGTATATAATTTTTGATAGGCTTCATTAGGCGCTTCATGACGATTAAAAACTAAAGACGTCTGCATATTCCATCTTGGTTCTAAAGCTAGCCAATCTTCATAAAGAACAGCGTTTAAAGCATCTTGATCATGATAAACTATGCGGTCCCCATTTTCTTCTAGATACTGAATTGTTTTTTGGGTGATTGCTTTCTCGTTCCATCGGTCAATATCAATCATCATGACTCCTGAATTAAAATAATAATCGGCTGAATGGATGCCCAAACGTTTCAAGGCATATGCTTGCCCAGGATCAATAACCGCGCCAATCGTTTGGTTCACTAATGGCGTATCATACAACTGGACAATATCATCTAAAACAAGCGTATCTGCATCTAAATAAAGAACCTTTTTATAGCTATATTTTTGTAAAAGTGACGGTAAAGAAATGCGTAAGTAAGCGGTCGTTGTAATATGATCACTCACTAAAAAATTTTGATAAACTTCTTTGTCTGCTGTTAGAAATTCAACAGTCGCACTTTGTGAGTTACTACTAACCGTTTCTCGGAGTGCTTTTTTGCTAGATAGCGACAGCCCATCATCAATCACATAAAAATGAACAGATCTCTCCGCATGACAATTTTCTAAAACAGTTGTCATCATTACATTCAAATAAGGAGCATAATTTTCGTCTGAAGCTGTCACAATTGGCACAATCTTCTGATTTTTTCTCATCAAAACCACTCTCCTCTTTTATTTTTATAGCTAAGTTCCTATTCAGAATAGGCCCTGAAAAACTTATCTGCAAATCATATGCTCATTATTTTATAATATAATTATAATAAAAATGTATTTTATGGCTATAAAATAATTTTGTTTTCCGTTAACAACTATTAAAAAAACAACATTTCTCTTACTTTATCCTCAAAAATACTATTTATTTAATACTTGTTTTACTAATTTTTTTATCTAAAAATTCGCCTGTTGTATTTTCTGTTGATGGTAATTTTAAAATGTACAGCGAAACTTAATATAAATTCTAAACTGACTTCTTACTCAATAAAAGAGCGAAAGAGCCTAGGACAAAAATCACTTTGGATTTTTGTTCCAGGCTCAAAACCGGATAAACGGCGGGAACAGAACCAATTGCTTCGAAAATAAACGGCTCTGTTCTGACCTCCTTCACTTCATATATGATTCTCTTTCCCTTCCAAAAATTATCCTTCTTAAATGATCTATGGCGTAGTCGGATAATTTTGGACTGTCGTTTGATTGCCATTTTGACTAAACAAGCTAGTTGATTGTGCATTTTTTTGTTTTTCTACTTCTAAGACTTTGTTTTTTTCAAAAGCCACATCATAGTTGTAGTCCTTTGGTTGCACTTCTTGGAATCCTTGTGGTTTATAAAAACGTAAAAGGTTTTCCTGATTTAATTTGTCAGATAAACTTAACGATTTTTTCACCCAATCGTTATCTTTCGTGACTTCTGCTTTTAAATCTGCTGGAACTTGGTCTAATTTTTTTCCTTGATTATTGTAGATTTCCCCACCTAGATAAGAAAATTGAGGCGTTACAAAATCGCCATTTCTAAAAGGAACCACTTGTTTATATTGAGGAGATAAAAGGTCCGTGCCAAAATGGATATAATTTTTATCATCGACACCTAAAAGATGGTACAGTGTCGGCAAAACGTCAATTTCCCCACCATATTCGTGCATGATTTTCCCTTGCGTATAGCCTGGCATGTAAAACATCAAAGGTACTCTTTGCAATTGCGCATTGTCATAGTTTGTCCACGTTTTTGGATCGCGGTTGAAAGCTTTACATAAGTCCTTGTTGTTTGCATCTGAAATACCGAAGTGGTCACCATAAATAACAAAAATAGAATGATTGTATAAACTTGTTGTTTGCAAGTAATGGAAAAATTGTTCTAGCGATTGATCCAAATAGTGCGCTGTTCGAACATAATCATCCACAATCGAATTGCCTGTGTTCAATTTAGGAAACGGGAAGTTTTGGTCATCCGTATAATAAGGGGTATGATTGGTCACAGTTAAAAACTTCGCATAGAATGGCTGCTGTAAATGCTCAAGCTCACTAGCTGATTCACGCAACAATTGTTTATCTAAAATACCGTAACCTAGCATTTTGTCATCTTTTGAAAAATATGACCGATCAAAAAAGTATTGATAACCTAAGTTTTTATACACATGGTCCCGATTCCAAAAACTCCCCACATTCCCATGGAAAACAGCGGTTGTATAGCCTTTTTGTCCTAAAACAGCGGGAGCCGCTTCGAAAGTATTGTCTGATCCTAATTGTGTAAAAAGAGAGCCTTGCGGGAGGCCGAATGTTCCTGTTTCTAACATGTTCTCCGCATCACTCGTTTTTCCTTGCCCTACTTCATGAAAGAAATTATCAAAACTGATTGTCGCTTTGTTTTGATAGAGCTGATTTAAAAACGGTGTAACCTCTTGGCCTTGGACTTTCATATTAATCAAAAATTGTTGAAAACTTTCTAAATGAATCACAAATACATTTTTCCCTTTGGCAATCCCGGCATACTGCGGATTAAGCGGTAAATTGTTTTGCTTGGTAAATTTCATGATTTCAGGTAATTCGTTTGAACTAGCTTCTGCTCTTACCTCATTTGACATGGCTGTTTTGACACCATCGATGGCTGTGAATGCATCCAAGCCAAGATATTTTACAATATAATTACGGTCAAAAATTCTTTGAAGCAATTGAGGACGATCGGTTTCGCTTAAAAATAAGTTAACCGAAAAGAGCAAGACACTTAAACAACTAATTGAGATCGCCAATCTTCTGTTGATAGGTTTGGTCACAAAGACTTGATGATTCCGTCGCTGTTTAAAAGAGTAAAATACCAAAACGAGCAGCACTAAAGTATCTAGCCAATAAAAGACATCGTGGACTCTCATTAAAGCAAGTAAATCACCAGAAATCCCTTCTGAAACTTTTGAAAAGCCAAAAACAGATTGGATGGTAATAAAGTCAGTGAATTCACGATAAAAAATAATATTCAAATATAAAATTAATGTATTTAAAACATTTAAAAGAGTTAAGCTAAGCATAAATGTTTTATGCTTTTTAAAATACAAACTAAAGCCAAATAATAACAGCGTAGTAGCAACTGGATTGAACCATAAAATTTCTCGTTGGAGACTGCCCTTAACGCCCAATGAGAAATCTAGGTAATACGCCAGAATCGTTTTTGCCCAAAAGAGTAAAACAAAAAATAAAAAGAGTCCTAATCGGTTATTTATTTTTTTCATCTAAGTTTGTCTTCCTTTCCCTTCAAAAAAATCTTGATTTGTTAAAAATAAAACCTAACTCTGCGCAATGACTTTTTCGCTAGCGGAGAATTGGATAAATAACTTAAAAAGATAATCGCAATGGCGCAACATCCAAATAAAAGCCATACGTTTGTAAAAGGTGTTCGAGTAAGCGAACTAGTAATAGGCTTTGTAATTAAAAGACTTGGTAGCGCAACCCCTAAAGAATTGCCAATTTGCTTACATGTCACCGCAATGGCTGCTGCCGTTCCTGACTGAGAAAGTGGCATTCCTTCAATCGCTGTAATGGTAATCGGCGAATTTAACATCCCAAACCCAATGCCTAAAAAGATATAAATAACAAATAAAATAATCATAGGCGTTGTTTTAGTTACAAATAATTGTAAAAAGCTAACAGCCAACATTGAAATACCACAAAGCATAATAGGACGTTTCGTCCCTATTCTCCCTACCATTTCGCCGGCTCTCGGGGCAACAAGAAAACTAACAAAAGCCAAAGGAATGGTTGATAAGCCAGCTTCCAACGGGCTGAAGCCTCTCATCTCTTGCAAATATAGCGTGTTTAAAAATAAATAGCCGTTATATATGATAAAGCCAAAAATAGCTAAAAAAGAAGCCGATGTAAATGGAATAGATAAAAAGAAACGCGGGTTGATTAACGGATTGTCAATGTTATATTCATAAATAAAGAAAATGACAATGGCTAAACAGCCGATTATCCCAGTACTTAAAATATCTGGCGCGAAAAGCCCTTTTCTAGGTAGTCCGATAATGGAATAGATAGAACTAAATAGAAAAAGAATCATCAATGCTTGACCAACAAAATCATTTTTCACCGTCTTCTCTACTTTTGACTCAGGTACAAACTTTTGTGTAAGGATGATTGCCGCAGCAATGATCGGTACATTTACAAAAAAGACATATCGCCAGCTAAAATAAGAAACAATCAGTCCGCCAATAATTGGGCCCATGCCTAAGGAAATCCCTGTAACAGAGCCCCACAAGCCAATTGCTTTCGCTCGTTCTAACTTTTCGGTAAATACCTGTGTAATAATAGACATTGCTACCGGATTTAACATAGAACCACCAATCCCTTGCAACATGCGAAACGCGATCAATTGCCCTGGGGTTTGCGAAATCCCACATAGGAAAGACGCTAAACCAAAACATGCTAAGCCCAATTGAAGGACTCGTTTACGGCCAATTCGGTCTGCTGTAGACCCAGATAACAATAATAAGGATGCTACCATTAAAGTGTAGCCATCTGTTACCCACTGTAATGTAGACAGATTCGTGTGAAAATCACTTTGAATGGATGGTAACGCCACATTGACAACCGTAACATCCATGGTCACTACAAACAAACTCATGCAACAAGTATACAAAATAACTTTTTTTCTATCGATCATAAAAACAGTCCTTTCTAGCAACTACATAAAACAGGAAAAGCAACAATGACACTTAAACTTATAACGACACAGTTATCGCAAGTACTCACGTATCAACAGTTCTTTATATTCCTTGCCATTTAGTTATTTTATACTTAAAAAAATAAATCTTTAGATAGCCAAACTATACACCAGAACCCCTTTAAATTGAACCGTAATAGATACGATTTATTGATTCTTAAGTTATTAAATAATTGAACATTCCGTTCAGAAATATCGAACAGTCCCATAATCGAGCATCTCTTTTAAACAATGAACAACAAAAATAGCCTTATCCGCAGCAGAAGTAAATCTAAGCGAATAAAGCTATTTTTGGTAACTATTCCAAAGTAATTTTAATGGCTAAGTCTCTAGCAACTTTTGTAAAGTTGCCTTGATTTGACCAGGTTGGACAAAAACCGAACTGGAAACATTTCGGTATAAATAAAATTTTTGTTTTCGTTCAATCGGTAAAAAGAAGAGTTTAGAATCAATTTCCTGCAGTTGTTCTTTCCGAAGAGAGATCACCGCATAAACTCCTTTACTTTTTTCAATGAGACGAGTAAGCATCAACGTATCGTAGCAACAAACAAGCGGACTTGTTAATTGCAACATTTCTAGCACACTCTTGGTAGCTTCTAAATGATCTAAGTGATGAGGCAAAAATAGAAATGGATAGTTGGTCAAACAGCTGAAGCCTTCTTCCTCAATTTCTTGTTTAATTTCTCTTGAAACACAAAGATACATTTTTAGTTCAATTAATTGTTCTTTCTTTAAAACTGGACTATTCACATCTGCAGAAGTAATCACAAAATCCAACTCATGATTCTCCAATTTATTCAATAACTCAAACGATGAACCATGGTAACATTCCCAAAAACGATTCAGTTGATCCTCATTTTCTGTCACTTTATACATCAAGGACGTATTTCCAAAACCTAAACGCATCACTGGATTCTCAATCATTTCATGCAAATTAAGTTTCATTTTCTTGGCCTCGTTTAAAATGATATATACAGATTGGACGATTTTATCACCATAGGAATTTAACGTCAAAGAATTCCCGTTACGGTCAAAAAGTAAATGGCCCAATTCACTTTCCAAATCTTTTAATGACGCACTTAAGGTTGATTTACTAACATGGAGTTCAGAGGCTGCTTTGGAAATACTATTATATTTTGCAATGGTATAAAAATATTCTAATTTTTCAATAGTCATCTTTTGTCATCCCTTTTATTCAAATTCATTTGCCCACGTAACCTGTTCAAAACACGCCTCACTCTTTATCAATAGCGTAGTTATTTTTGCTCTAATAAGCTATGTCCATCTTGTTATTTTTCTATAACTAATAGCAGATGGATATGAAAGTGCCTTTGGTAAAACTTTTTTTCGGAAATAGTACGAGCATTCGCAGTAAATTCAGCTTATTAACAAAGGCGTCTAGCTTTTTCTATTTTACGCAAATTTACTTAAGAAATTCCATTTCAATTCTTTTCTAAAAAAGGTAAGATGGACACAACAAATGTTTCAGTTTCCATGCTCATTTACTTTAAGGTTCAGCGTTATCTACTAAGTATGAAGAATGTCAAAGAAAGGTTAGGTACTCCCAATGAAAATCAACTATTTAGGTACGGGTGCAGCAGAACGGATTCCAGGAATTTTTTGTAATTGTAAATTATGTAAGTACGCTCGAGAGAAAAAAGGACGAGAAATTCGTACACAAACTCAATTAATTATTGATGATGTCCTGCTGATTGATTTTCCAGGAGATTCTTATTTACACTTGTTGCAGTATGACTTGTGTTTTGCAGACTTTAACTCTTTACTAATCTCTCATTGGCATTCCGATCATTTTTACGGCGAGGATTTGGCTTATCGAATGTCTGGTTATGCATTAGATATTCCCAATCGTTTAACTGTTTACGGAAATGAAGCAGTTAAGACGTTTTATCAGCGCGCCTTTGATTTAGAAGGTCGTCAAGACGATACCCGATTACATTATCAGGTTATTCAGCCCTACAAATGTTTTACTATTGCGAACTATACGATTTATCCCCTTCCTGCACAACATGGAAATTTCAGTGAAGATTGTTTTATTTTCGTTATTGACGATGGTAAAGATGCTTTTTTATCCACCCATGATACAGGTTACTTTACGTCAGAAATGTTTGAATATCTTGAAAAGAGCCACTTACTTCTTAATATTGTTTCTTTAGATTGTACTAGTCAAACAAACGAAACTGGCAATAGTCATATGAATTGGGAAGAAAATTTAAAATTAATTGCAGAATTAAAAGAAAGAAAACTCGTCACAGATAAAACGATTTACGTTGCCAACCATTTTTCTCACAATGGCGGCTTGTCTTATGCGGAGATGGCGGCTTTATCTCAAAAGCATGAAATCATTACGAGTTATGATGGTTTAGAAATACTAACTTAATCGGATTATTTGCCTTCTTTTCAGCACTATTATATGCTTTTAACCGATAATTACAAGGTACTTATATCGTAACTTACACTATCTTAAAAAACAAAAATACTCGAAATTTCCCGTGATTCTGGAAATTCCGAGTATTTTTATGGTTCTTTACGCTGCTGGCACAGCGGATAAACGTTTATTTTCTTCTTCATTCACTCGATTGACAATAAAGTTATAATTCACTTCATTTAGTCTTTGACCATGATTTCCTGTTTGCTTAATGCCACCATTGGAATGAACACCAACTACTTCAAACCGAGCATTATAGATTGGTGAACCAGATTGACCACCTGTTGTATCGATATCATAAAATAGTAATGGATTTTCTAAGTCTGTAAAGTTAGATGTAAACAAATCATTTTCATGAGACCATTGCGTGTGGTTTTTCTCACCTGGATAGCCTGATATTGTGACATGGGTATCTGAAGATTCAAACTTTTTCAAAACAAATGGCGTTAAAATTTCTCCCAACTCTGGGCCATCTGGACGATCGTTTTGTTTGCCGACAGTCACTACCGCAATATCCGCATTCGGGGAAAAAGCTACATCAATCACTTTGAATTTGCCAAATGGTGTCGCACTGCCATCTCGACCTGGATAAAACCAAGCATCATCTTTGGCATTCGGATTTAATACTTTGGCATTCTTAAAACTTTCAGCCACATGATTATTGGTGACAATTGTATTGGTTCCAACAACAAAGCCTGTTCCTAAAGAAATATAGCCTGGTTTACTGGCAGGGGAAATGATTCTTCCGATTGACGCAAAAGGCGCTTCGGTTGTATCTGCCACTTCTTGTCTTCTGTCTTCAGGGTCCAGTAACGATCTTTTTTGTCGTGAATGACTTTCGGCAGGAACGATATACTCTTCTGCATTTGCAGAGAGGCTAAAACCGGCTATCAAAGTTACTAAAATCAGAAACAAAAAACCAGCACTAATTTTTCGTATGGAGAACTTTTTCATAAGATTATGCCACTCCTTATCCATTTTTATTTAATTGGGGAATTTTTTTCATTCATTGACCAGAACAGATTCACTTGGTTGGTTTACTTGAATATCCTCTTTAGCTCCGATTCCAGCAGAGTTAAAGGCTGCTGACACCACTGAAGCTGCTTCATCGCCATATTGAACTTTTGCAGCAGCAAGCATCGCATCACGAGCATCACTGAATTGTGCTTTAGGTGTTAAGTAATTTACTAACGAGCTGTAGAAAATAGTCTGTGCTTTTTCAATGCCTAAGTTCTGGATAATGGTGTAACCAATCCGATTAATAATTCCACTATTATAATGAACACCGCCTTGATCATAATAAGGCGTTCCTTTATACCGTGCTCGATCGTCGTATTGAGCCATGGTTTCTGGTTGTCCGTGTTTACTTGGGGTTTGTAAATTTCGAATACCTGTTTTTCGGTCAACACTCTGAGTATCCGCACCAATTTCTGGATTAGATGCACCCGAAATAATATAACCCATCAAATCAGAATAAGATTCATTCAAGGCACCTGATTGTCCTAAATATTCTAAACCGGCAGTATGTTCCGTCACACCATGTGTCATTTCATGACCAACTACATCTAAAGAGGAAGCATACGTTTTTCCTGTTGGTGTACTTGTTTCACCATAACGCATTGCTTTTCCATCCCAAAAAGCATTGTCATAAGCATCTGGATGTTGTTCATCAACAACTGACAAGATGGGCATCCCTCGATCATCAATACTGTGTCGTTGGAAATGATCTTCATAATATGTTTTTACAAATTTTCCATGCGTATAGGCGTCAACAGCATTCTGATTTAATGTCGCTAGTGATGGCGCTTGAATAATAGAATAATTATTTTTGCCATCAACTACTGCATGGTAAACCCCTGTGTTATCCGTTCCGTGTAAAGCAATTCCCGTATTGCTTTTTTCAACTGGTACATTAAACGTTACTTGAAAAGAGTTTTTTAACGTTACTTCACTACCGACATGTTCCGTTAAATCTTGTTTTTCCATAATTGTTCCATCTGTAGCGTTCACTTTATAAACCAATGATATGGGGTCACCAGTTGGCGAAGAAGTTACTCTGACTTTATAAAATAATTGCCCCTCATTATTTACACGTTTGTCAATAGCTAAAAAGACAAGATCTTTAGTTTCCGGATTATCAGAAGCAATAATTTTTTTAACTCCTTCTTCACCGATTGCATCAACCGATTGAATTTTCACTACTTGATCAACTGGATTTCCTGTAACACTTGTTACTGCACCATTTCTATCTAAATGAATAATCACATTATCTGAATCAACAGTAACGCCTTCCGTTTGCTTTTCTAACTTAAGATGCTTCATCCCCCACGCATCTTCTTTTCGATCTACAACCGTATATTGTTCAGCAGCTGCCTCAGAAATTGCCTCCTTTTCCAACTTCGATAAAACTGTTGAAACTTCACTTTCTGAATAAACTTGTTCTTCTGCGGCTACAAAAAGTGAAGAAAATAGACATGAACTTCCAACAAAGATGCCTGTACCTAAAATGTATAAAATTTTATTTCCCTTCATCAAACAATTAACTCCTTCCCCAGTTTCCTTTTATTTCTTTTCCCAACAAAAGTATTGCTTTATCCTCCCTAATTTTTCCCGTTAAACGACCGCCCCTTTCCCTGCGTAAATATTTGTTGCTATTTTCATTATAGACAACTACCTAACCGGCACTATCTAAATTCCTTAATCAGCCGACATTTTTCCCTGTATTGCCCCTCATAACTCAATACCATAGCAAAAAAGTTGTTAACAAATTCATTCGTTAACAACTTTTTTACTATTATGATTTTTTTCAATAATTAAATGTTGAGTAACCGATCCTTCATTGAAGGACGTTTGCAAATCAAATTGATCTGAAAAATCAACAATTTCTTTTACATATAACAATCCCCAACCGTGCTCTTCTGGGTTACTTTTAGAACTAAATTTGGTTTTCTTCATAATTTTAAAATCAAATTCGGCTTGGACACTATTTGTTATCACAAACTCTTGTGTTTCATTTTTATTGAAAATTGAGATAGCGAACATTTTCAATTCTGATTTTGCACTGTTTTCAATCGCGTTATCTAATAGAATAGCCAACAAACGAATCACAACCACTAAGTCGATTGATGTATCAAGAATAAATACTTCTGGCACATCAACAATCACTTTTAGTTTTGCTTGCTTTGCGGTATTAATTTTCATACTTATGAGTGCCTTAAGTTCCATATTTTTCAAACGATTTAACTTCATAAGTTCAAATTCTTCATTATCAATAATTTTTTTGGTTGGTGCAATCGTTTCTTCATAAATTCTTTTGATTTCCAGAATATCTTCGTATGAAATAGCAATTTGTAAACTATACAATAAATTTTTATAATCATGACGAAACATCGCTAGCTCTTCATTAATGGATTCTATTTTTTCAGTATAAATCGTTAAATTATTCAATAATTGAGTGTTGATACGTTGTTCTTCCAAATAAGCTTCAATGACTAAGCCAATCAGAATTAAAAATAAACCTACACTTATTAATAACTCCAATTTAGAACTATTTACCGTGACAAATCCTCGCATAAAGTCAGGTGAAATCTCTGGCGAAATCAAAAACACAAAAAGTAACAACAGAATCAACAATAAAAGTAAACAACCAAAAAAAATTCGGCTATTTTCTAACACACGATTTAATCTTAAAAAAACACTATTGGGAATTTTTAAAGCAATCCAGATATTTATAAGCAACAGAAGAACATTTGAGGCAATCCATAATAATTTATTTTGATAAATCTGTTGAAAAAAAACACTTAAAATCGTTTGCTCCGTGTAATTGATAAACGAAACCATAAGCAATGTAAAAACGGATAAAAATATCGCTTTAAAAATTGAGAACCTCTTTTTGTGAATGAGTAAAAATCCTGTAAAAATAACGACTGTCAGCGCATAAATCAACCAAGAGTAGCCCAACATTAATGCCGCAAACGAACAAAGATTAATGACAATAAGCAATGAAAGTAACGGTATTTTACATTCAATCTTGATCAATGTTACTCGTAAAAAGACAAAAACGATAAAGCTAGATACAAGCAAAACGTTAGTAGCTAATAACGACAAAATCATTTTTCAATATTCTTTTTAGGTTTTTCAGTTTGTCCCATCCATTGTCCAAATATATTGGGCGAATTTTGATTTAATCTAGGCTTAGTTCCCACACCATCACTGACTTTTGCAACTCTTTTTTCAATAACATTTTTAATTATTTTTTTACCAAATTTCATAAAAACACTTCCTTCAATTAAATTTTTTGTTACAGGGAGTATCATCAGACCTTGGATGACGAGACCGTAGAGTATTACTGAAGCAATCTTTTCTTTGACAAACAGACTACATAAAATAAGTAAACACACCCTTATAAGGCTTTGCTTTTTGAGCACGTTTAAATCAGATGGCTGAACAGGTTCGATTGCTGTTCCTTGTGGCGCATACCAATAAAATAATACGACTAAGAGGCAAATCAATAAAATTTTATAAATAAACGGTAAGCTCACAGAAGAATTTTTCAATACAAATGGTATGGCAACATAGATAACAATGCTTTCTAGACGACAGAGCCATTTGGTTTTTGCATGCCAGCCACCTGCGACAGGCCGTAAAAAAATCAGTACGACGTATACAATAAAGGTTTCGCTTAACGTCCCAAATAAAACTGATAAAATCAGAATCATCAGAAAATTAAATAAGCCAGAAAAATAAACGGTTAGATAATACTTTGTCCATTGTGTTTTTCCTGATTGATCTTCCTGATCCATATCCATAATATTTTTTAGA
Organism: Enterococcus sp. AZ120; assembly: GCF_050546165.1. NCBI lineage: Bacteria > Bacillati > Bacillota > Bacilli > Lactobacillales > Enterococcaceae > Enterococcus > Enterococcus sp. AZ120. Next base: position 1,523,357 of record NZ_CP172950.1, read on the forward strand.
ATCCAATCGATTAGCATATCGCCCTCCTCTTCAAGTATTGCACTAAATTATAACGAATATAGCGACTAATAGATAGATAATTCCTTAATTAGTCATTATCCCTCCCTAAGTAAGAAATAGTGCCTTGACCTGAGTATAATATCTTCTTGAGACTGGTACTTCCGTTCCGTCTCTCATAGTTAAAAGATGCGTTTTATAATTTAATTTTGACGCATATTTTTTATTGATGATGATTGATTGATGGACTCTAATCAAATCTGGATGCAGTTGTTCAATTTTTGATAACGTTCCATAAAATTCTCTTTTAAAATTTTTACCAACCATTGATACACGATGATCGTATTCCGTTTGAAAGAAATAAATATCATTAATATCCATTTTTATAGAAGACGCTTTTAAGTTAATGATAATATATTCACTTTTTGTCTTTATATTTTCTTTTTGTTGAATATATGCATCGACACATGTTTCGACCTCTTTTTGGAAATCTAGAAAATCCACGTTCTTTTGAATAAATTGAAGAGCTGAAACCATATATTTGTAGGAAGTTAAAACTAATTCTGTGTGAGTAGAAATAAATACAATCAGACTTTCACTGTCTGTTTTTCTGATTTCTTTAGCAACCTCAAATCCTGCCTGGATATGATTGTTCATTTGAATATCTAGGAAAAAGATATTTAGTTGGGCGTCCTGGTGTGCCACTTGTAATAATTCATCTGAACGTGAAAATAAATGGATTGTTTCATTATAAATATTTCTTGAATGTAGGATATTTGTTAACAATGCTTCTAACGCTTTTGCTTGAATAATTTGGTCTTCTAATATATAAATAGCCATTTGTTCACTCATCCCTTTCTCAAGAAGATATAAAATTACACAACAAAAGACAAATGATTATAATGTTCAATCAATTTATACACCAATAAAAGAGATAAAAAATTGATTGTCTGTTAGTATATTCACATAAATTTAGTATAGCGATTTCAGTAGTTTCCTGCAAACAAAAACATAAAATAACAAAGGATCAAGAAAGAGTACTTTGGACTATTCATCTTTTTCTAACGAATCATGAGGACGATTGTCTCTTCGTTGATGAAAAACAAAGAATCAACCGCCAAACTGTTCTTGTCATTTTATACATGACAAAATCAATTCATTGGTCGATTCTGGTTATTTTAATTTGTTAGTTCACACATGGATCATTGTGCTAACTTTTTACTTAAACATCCACACTTCTTCCTGTTGAATGAGTCGCTTAAGCGCCAATGTAGGTCACGCCACTACTATAAGCAATTGCATTAGGTAAGACACGATACGAAATCGTTTGATCATTGATGACATTGCTTTCAGAAATAATGATTCCATCAGAAGTGACCGCTTCAACAAAAGCAACATGTCCATATTGATTATCTGCGCCAGCAACTCCTGGTTGGAAACTAATCGCACGACCAGCTTTAGGCAATGAACTAACTTGATAGCCTAATGCACGTCCTTTTCTTCCCCAGTCACTGCCATTTCCCATAAATTCATCCACAGAAGTGCCCAACTGTTTGAAACGATTATAGACATACCACGTACATTGGCCCACGGGATAGCTACCACTCCGATTATAATTGATCCCATCATAGACTGGAAAATGCATTTGTTGCTGTTCCGCTTCCGACAGCTCATTTTTAGATTGGATAATCAAACCGTCCACTGTTTTTGGTAAATCAAATTGCGTTAAGTTATAAACCGCAATTAACGAATTTAATTTATTATCGTATTGCTTGTCTGTTGCATATTTACCTGTTAAAAAACGCGTTGCTTGAAGGTAGTTTTTGGCTTCCGAACGCCACGCTGGTTTATAAAAATCTTGATTTCCGTCAATCCCTTGTCGGAGTAATTGAACATAATCTTGCAGTGAGTCATTATAGCCACCGTAATCGCGAAACCCAGCGGAAATTGTATAAAGTTGGCCCCTCTGATCAGCCTCTTTTGTTGAAAAGCTGACACTATTTCCTTGGAACGAACCTTTCACGCCAAAGAGATTATAATAAGGTTCTTTGGCTAGTTGACTTTCGCCAGAGCCACTTTCTAAAATAGCCTGAGCTATCATCACTGATGCAAAAACATCGTATTTTTCGCCAAGTTCTCTGGCTGTCTCACCAATTTTTTTAATAAACGCTGTGGTTTGTTCTGACTTCTGCATTTCAAATGACGCACCATATGTTGCTAAAACTTCTTTGCCATACTCCGTTAATGTGAACTCCTTAAAAGGATTAGTCACTACCAAGCGTTTCTCCTCTTTTGAGTCTGGTTGTTGTTTGGCAGTATAGATATTCTCTAACTGACCAATTACTTCTGGTTCCTCTTTAGAATCCGCTTCCGCTGCGGCAATTAAATATTTTCCTTGGCCAAGATAAACACCATTTTGAAGCGTTTTTCCTTCAGCTGTTTGCCAAAAAATCAGATCACCAGGTTCTGCCTCCTCTATAGAACGAACTTTACCAAATGTCATTTGTTCTTGCGGTGTACTGCCAATGTCTATTTTAAATAATTGTTGGTAAATTTTTTGGGCAAGGAAACTACTGGTCAATGCTTGCTCCGTCAAATTAAATTCTTTTTTTGTTTTCCCAATGTGTCTTAATGCTTCAGCCACCACGACTGCCCGTTTCTTTTCGCCAAAAGACGACAACAGTGGAAGTTCGTAGCCTTTTAAATTTGAAGAAGCGATTTCATCTACTTTGAGGGACGGATTTAACGATACAGCCTGATTTTCTTCAACAACGTTATTGGTGGCTTCAGGAACTTGAATAGGTTCTTCAGGTTCTTGCTTGGTCACAGGAACTTGTGGTGGTTGCGATTGTTCAACAGGCTGCGTGATTTCTGATGATACCGTTGGCTCTGTAGGTTCCTTTTTTGTTTCAGAACTGGTATTTGTGGTTGTCGTTTCTGTCGTTGAATGACTCGTTGATTCGGTAGTCGTATCGGTAGAACTATTTGATTCAGATGACGAACTACTAGTGGACGTTGTCGATGTAGCAACAGTTGTTTCGGTTGACGAACTACTAGTGGACGTTGTCGATGTAGCAACAGTTGTTTCGGTTGTTTCAATTACTTTTTCTTCCGAAGTAATTGTCGTTTCCGAGGACAGAGCTGTTTGTAGCGAGCTACTTGGTAATTCTGCAGCCAACGTAACAACTGGAGCGACTTCCAAACTCAGAAGAACGAGAATACTTGTTAAAACAAGTAGTTGATTCTTGATTTTCTTTCTTTTCATTCGTAAAAATCCTCTCCTATTACTTACTTGCGCATTTGCACACTGTTTTTGTACAAATGCGCCTTGTAAGTTAATGATACGCTAATTTTGGTCTTTTTTATTTTTGAAGAATAATTTTCCTAAACCAATACTTACTATCAATAGAAAACCACTGATTGACCAGATTGGCGAAACAACTTCATTTGCTTTTGGCAAAGTACCAGAAGTGGTGGTTTTTGTTGTCGTTCCACCTGCTGCTGTGCCCTTTCCTGGACTGGTTACGCTACCAGTCCCGCTAACCGTGCCATGATTTCTATTGTTGCCTGTAGAGTTGCTACTGATTGGCTCTTCTGCCATTGCTTCAATGGCTTGTGCTAAAATACTTAAACATTTGTCCACAGCTTCTTGCGTCGCACTTGGGTCCTCAACAAGTGCTTTTGCTTGTTTAATTGCTTCAGCTAAAGCTTCTTGCGATGCTTTTGTAAATTGTTTTCCTGCTTTAGGTTTCAAGGTTTCTGCTTTTTGAAGCAGTTCTTTCAACTTTGTTTTATCCGTTTGAAGGACTTGTTCCTCTAAACTATCCAAAGCAGTTTTTACATTTTTTTCAGCAGTATCAATTTGTTCTTGCCGAGCATTTTTATCAGCTAAAATCCCTTCCGCTTGGTCAATTGCTTCAGTTAAGCGCGCTTTAGACTCGCTGGTAAATTCTTTTCCGGCAGATGGTTTGATTGCTTTTGCTTTGGCTATCATTGCCTCTAAGGCTTTTTTATCTGTAACTAACGCTTCTTCTTGTAACCCATCAATGGCACTAGTTAATTCAGCAACCGCTTCATCAATCATTTTTTGATTAGCTGCTGGGTTTTTCAATGTGTTTTTAGCTGCTAAAAGCGCTTTTTGTAACTCTTGTAACGAGGAGGCAGTAAATTGGTGCCCTTCACTTGGAGTGACTTGCTGCGCTCGTTTGACTACTTCTTGTAATTGGTCTTTATTTACAAGGGGTACTTCTTTTAATTGAGCCATTGCAGTTTCCAATGCGTTTAGAGCCTCTGAGACTTCTTCTTTTGTCGCCGTTTCTTTCGCTACGATTGCTTCAGCCGCTTGAATTGCTTCTTGCAATTGTTTTTCTGTTTCTTTTGTAAATTGGTATCCTTCTTCCGGCTTTCTTCCTCGGGCTTGAGCGATTTGCTCTTTTAAGGTTTCCTTATCAACGGCGACGGGTTGTTCTTTTAATTGTGCAATTGCTTCACGCAATGTTTTAGTCGCTTGGTCTATTTCTTCTTGGGTAACTTTTTCTTGAGCAAATACTTTTTGAGCTGCTGCTAATGAGTCTTCGAGAACTTTTTTAGTTTCTTCGGTGAATTCTTGCCCATCACTTGGTTTCTTCGTCAGCCCCTCTTGAATTGCTTTTTCTAAATCAGCTTTATTCGCTACATCAGGCATTTTTTCCAACTGACTTGCAGCCTTTTCTAGGTTTTCCACAGCAGCAGAAACGTCTGTCTGTGTGGCTTGTTCATTGGCTAGAACAGCTACTGCCTCATCTAAGACTGGTTTAAAAATTGCCCAAGTTTCAGGCGTATATTCTTTTTCGACACGTGCTTGATTTAGCGTAATTAGCGCTTGTAATAACTCTTTATCTACTAGCTCTGTGGGCTTCACCGTTACAGAAAAATCTGAAAGTGTGGCTTGTTGGAATCCTTGGCCTACTAATAAGCCTTGACTCATATCAAATTGTAATGGCTGCTCAACAGTTGTCGCACGTTTTACGCGAGTTGTTTCTTTTACTTTAACTTTAAAGGTAACTAAGTCCATTGAACCATTTAACAATTGTTTATTTCCTTGATTACTAAGAACTAAATATAGATTCTCCACATCATTTGAATGTTTACGATATTTAGAATAATTTTCCATTTGTTTTGTATTATTCGTGGTTGCAGGCTGACCGACAAGTTCAAATTTGCTAGAATCAAAGGACATTTTTGTGCTTAACGCATTAATGTTTTTTAAGTCTTGACCTTTAAGTGTAAAGGTTAATGTATCGCCAGGAAGATAGGTATCCTTGCCATTTTCATTAACCACAGCAAGGGATAAACCGCCCGCAATTTCTTCGACATCAGGTATCTCAATTCCGCCATCTAATTGTCGTAAAACATAACTGATATCATAAGCATCAATTACCCCATTTTTATTTAAATCGCCTTTTTCAACATAGCCATTAAAGTCACTGTCCTCCGATTCTAAGCCTGTATAGTTTCGATAACTCATTGCATCATTTTCATCAATCGTTCCATCGTTAGTAATGTCTCCATGTAAGATTCCTTCTGTTCCTGGTTGTTTGTAAAAGAGCATCTCACGACCAGAGCCAAAATTACCCACCGATTTTAATACCTTCATTTCAACAAAACGATACGCTTGGTCCTTCGTTTCAATGGTTTTTGTCAAAGCATCTTGCTTCCAGTTAATAGGTTCTGAAAACTCTGTCCAATTAGCTCCATCTTTCGACGTCCGATACTGGAGCTGCAAAATATTTCCGTTGCCGGCATTGTCTCTTGGCAAGTATTCAATTTTATCCATTTGATACTCCGCACCAAGATCAAATTTTAAAGTCAAGAAATTTCCATCACTTGGATTAGCGATGCCGGTTGACCAGTTCGTATGCCAACCTGTACTTAAATCTTTATCTGTTAATTTCTTCAATTCTGCGCCTGGTTGTTCTGGTAAATTACTTGTTGCTTTGACTTGATTAATTGTTTCTTTATAGGGATCATCTTGTGTTTTTCCTTTAATCGGTTCACTCCATTCAGAGACCCCGTTTTTTCCAACAGCTCGAACTCGAAAAGTATGTTCGCTTAGGAAGGAAAATCCATCAAATGTTGCTGTATTCGTTTGAATATTTCCGAAAACAGTCCCGTCACGCTCTACTTCATAACTTGTTGCCTCAGTTACTTGATCCCATTGAAGAGTCAAAGAAGATGGCGTTGTTTTTTCTTCATTGATTGCGACATTTGCCGGAATAGTTAACTGGTCATCGACCGTTGTATTTCCTCCGTCAACCGTTCCTTTATTAATGAAACCTTTGACAGTTATTTGAACATCTTTGGCGGTCACAGATTGTTTCGCTAGTTTTACTGATAACGCTGATTGGTTCAGTTTTTCTCCTGAAGCTTCAGAAAGATACTGATTCACTTGGAATTCTTTATCAAAATAATATAGATTTGTGCCAGCTAAAAATTCTTCTTTATTAGCTGCTTGTTTCAAGGTTACTTCTGTTCCCCCCACCATTGCTGTTACGCTTTCGGGCGCTTCTGAAGCTAACAAATCAAGCGTGGTGCTTCGTTCATCAACAAAGCCTTTGTAACTTCCTTTTGTCGGTTCGATAGTAACGGTCAGATCCCCTTTTTCGTTTGATTTAGGGCCTTGACTATTTATTTTAGTCGTAGCTGATTGCCCAGCTTCATAACTAGTTGAAATTCCGTCATCTTCATACATATTAAAAGAAGTGGCGCCATTTGGATAAATCAAGAAAGATCGTTGATCTCGTTGGATTTCCTTTGGATTGTTGTTTGGATTCGTCATTGGGATAATACTGCCATCTTTGACGAAAACGGGCACCTTCCACAGCGGTGTTTTTACTCCATTTAAGACACGGCCACCTTGATATTTTTCGCCTGTAAATAAGTCAACCCAGACTTGTTTTTCATCTGGTAAGTAGATTCCATCACGGATTGAATTTCCTGCCTCATCTTGATTGCCATTATAAATTGGGGCAACGAGTAAATTGGGTCCCCACATATATTGGTATTGAGAATCTTTTGTATATGCTGTTCCTTCATTAGGAAATTCTAAAGCCATGGCCCGTACCATTGGTAGTCCATCAACTGATTCCTTGGCAATACTGTAGTTATAAGGCATCATCATTGATTTTAATTTTAGATACGCTCGGTTCAAATCTGTGGCTTCTTGATCAAAAGCAAATGGCGTTTTTGGATTGGAGCCCCAGCCGTCCATATTTAGCTGCACTGGTGTAAAAGTTTTCCATTGGAAATCACGTATGTTGACCTCTTTATTTTTTCCACCAAAAATTCCATCCATATCTGAACCAACATTTGGTTGGCCAGACAACGAAGTCCCGATATATGTTGGGATATGGAAGCGAATATATTCCCATTGACCACCCGTTTGATCGCCTGTCCAGATACCAGCGTGCCGTTGGGTTCCGGCCCAACCATCTAATGAGACAATCATCGGACGAACTGCGCCGTCTGTTTCTTTTACAAAAACATTCGCGGCATCTTCTACACCATTTAAGCCAAAGGAATACCCATACCCGACCCACGCCACGTCAGTTTTGAGAGCTTTAACACCAGCGACACTAACTTCTTTCGCAATATCCCGTTCTCCTTTTTTAGGATTTTTAGGATCCGCTGGATGGAGATTAGATTGGGTCCACAGCCCCACTTCAACACCATTGGCTTGAGCATACTCTGTAAATTCTTTTAAGTTTTGTACATCGCCGTCCAATGAATCTGTTTGGCCATAGCCAGCACCGTAGCCGTCATTTGGCAAGAACCACCCTAACGGCATATCGTTTTTCTTATATCGATCAATAACTGCGCGTGCAGAAAATTGATAATTCTCTTTTTCTCCATTTAAAGATTCTAACGTGCCATTTAAGTTTCCTAAATCGCCTGGTTGGTATTCTTTGTAAAAATTACCATCTTCAAACTTAACTGCTCCCGCGGTTCCTTCTGCTACTTTCACCCAATAGTCCCGATTATACGCGTTTAAATGTGCTTCATAGAACCCGTATTCCGGCATCAAAGCTGGTTTCCCGGTTAATTCATAGTAATCTTTTAAAATACCTGCTGAGGAATCATTAAAGAAATAAAAAGCATCAAAATCTGTTCCTTCGTGCGTTGTTGTGGTTGTTTGTGGATCATGACTTCCAAAATCATAGTTGCCAGGTTTCCATGTATTTCGAACAACGCCATACCCTGCAGTTGACCAATAAAATGGGTTAGGCGATGCTACTCCGCCATCTACCCAATTGTTCGTATTGACAATCTGGATAGCTGTTCCTTTATGCGTAAATCGACCATTTTGAGTTCCTCCGCCAAAATAATTTTCTTGACTACTTTGTTTTAACGTTTGTGTAGCTTTATCATTTTTAAAGGATAGCGGAGCGGTTTCTTCTAAAATAACTTGATTCTTTTTCTTGTCTAGAACCTTCATTAAAGCGCTTTCTTTTTCGAATATAATTTTTAAACCATTATTTTCTAGAATAAATTGGTTTCCTGAATCTGTGACGTTCGTTTGCTCAAAGGCTTGTGTACCATAGTCGGCCATTGTTTTAGCCGTAATTTTCGCAACATGCTTTGGATCATTTGGCGTTGGATATTCTTCAAATTTACCAGTTGGATCTAGATGATAGCGAAAAAGATGGTCGTTTAAAATACTAATTTGTGCTTTTTTTCCAGAAGCATACGTAATGACAAAGTTTTTCTCCGCTTTTTCAATCGACACAATTGCTCCGACTGACGTTGCTGAATCAGCTACGTCTTCTTTTGCTGTTTGCTCTTGCGCATCAACCACTTGAGAATCCATCGTAACAAACGAATGGAACGCCAATACAGACGAACTCACTAATAAAAATGTCAACCAGTGCTTTTTACCGTAAATTTTTTTACCCTGATACTCTTTGTTCATTTTTTCCTCCTTAAAATTGCTCCCCATAGAATAGTTCCGACACAATTACTCACAAAATCCAAAACCCAACAAAGTTTTATCCAGATGAAAAGTCATAACGATTTTCTTAGTTTACTGAGACTGTAAGCAAGTCAGTTTCAGTAACCCCTTCATAAACACATCCTTTCAATAAAATATTAAATGAAAACAATCCATTTTCATCTTATATAAAAATTTTAGTACAGAATCACAATTTCCTGATGAATGCGTTTTCATTTGTTGACTACCAATTTTTCACTTTTTTAATAACATAATTATCGTATGATGGTTTTTTTGTGTTTGTCAACGGTTAATTATTGCAGCCACCATTAACAAGTATTAACCCTTGATAAACCTGTTAATTCACTTATAATGATGATTTTATTGCGAAAATATCTACATCAGAAAAAGAAAGACTTTTTCAAAAATCTAATACCTGTTGCTCAAATCTAGTCTATTTAAAAATAATCAACACCCTCCTGCTCAGCAAGAGGGTGTTAATTACTCGTTTTTTAGTGATTGATTTGACTTGCTAGTGTGAAAAGCAAACTAATGATGATGCCAACTATCAGTACCGCTAGCAATATAAAAATTAACTTTCCAAACCGGTGATAGGGATTGATCGAAAGCCCAATCCCATAAACTTTCGGAACCCACAAAGGAGGCGTTGGATTATCTTTTTGATCTTTATAGGCTATCTTTAAAATCTGCCACGCAAAATACAACAATGGTAAAACCATAATTACCCCAACTATACCTAGCCATTTTGCTAATAAGTCACTGGTATGCAAAAGACTGATTGTCAGAATTGGTACAAACAAAAGAATAAAGCTAATTGTGGCTCCCACTTGTGCTTGCTTAAGCAGTCGTCTCTCACGGAGAGTAAGATTCGCAAACATTCCATCCACCCTTTCATGGTTTTCAGATTAAATCAACGAATCACTAAAAAACTAAATTAACTGCGAAAATCAATGACCATGCGCCCGCGAATTTTTCCTTGTTCCATTTCTTCAAAAATAGCATTAATTTCTTCTGGTTGGCGTGTTTGACAAACAGGAACAACTTTTCCTTCTGCACCGAATTGGAAAGCTTCTCTTAAATCTTGACGGGTTCCAACTAACGATCCGACTACGTGAATGCCATCAAGAACAAGACGTGGAATAGATAAATCCATTGTCTCAACAGGCAATCCAACGGCGACAACCGTTCCTCCCGCACGGACTGCATCGACTGCGCCATTAAATGCTGATTTAGCTACCGCAGTGACTACTGCTGCATGGACACCGCCAATTTCTTTTTGAAGTTGTGCAGCAAAATCAGGATCTTTAACTGGATTAATTAAAAGATCAGCACCCATTTCTTTCGCAAAAGTTAACTGATTATCATTCACATCAACAGCTACTACTTTTGCATTAAAGACATGCTTGGCATATTGTAAAGCTAGATTACCTAGCCCACCTAATCCTGAAATCATTAGCCATTGACCTGGACGAATCCCAGATTCTTTTATCGCTTTGTAGGTTGTTACCCCTGCACAAGTAATAGAGGAAGCTGGCTCTGATGCTAAATTTTCTGGCACTTTCACTGCATAACCGTCTGTGACGATGCATTCTTCGGCCATGGCACCATCAACTGTATATCCAGCATTTTTTACTGAACGACAAAGCGTTTCTCGACCAGAAGTACAATATTCGCAATGCCCGCAGCCTTCATAAAACCATGCAACAGATGCACGATCACCAATCTTTAAACTAGTAACGTCTTTTCCAACCTCCGTCACAATCCCAATTCCTTCGTGACCTAAGGTACAACCGCTAACATCGCCAAAATCTGCATTCTTAACGTGTAAATCCGTATGACAGACACCACAGACTTCCATTTTCAACCGCGCTTCATTATCTTTCAATGGACGCGATTCTTTTTCAACAATTTTTGTTGTTTTTCCTTTTGCTGCGACAATTGCTTTATACATGGTTCTTTCCTCCTTGTTTCTATTGTGAATCATTGAACAATAATAGTATAATACTACTTTCCAAAATAAGGAACACCAATGACTTGCGTAAATTAACGCTAATTTGACAATTTATCCTTGCTAGACAGCTATTCTTCCCTTATGTCATAGATAATTCATACTGGCATGATTTTTTCTGCATACTTGTCAACTATTTTAAAGGCAGGTTTTACAACCTCATTTTTCCCTTCTTTTTTCCCAAGATATAGCAGACGGTACCTAAAATAACTAGAATTAAAAAGGCCATGAGGTACTTAAGCCAGTGAAGGTTTTTGACTTTATGATCAACAGAACTCTTATTATACTGATCAGCTTGCTTTTTGTTTATCGTGAAATCTTTTGAGAACGTCCAGCTCCCCTCATGGTTTTTCAACTTAATGGTATAGGTATAGTCTCCAGGTTTAAACGAATCTTTCAGTAAAATAGGTAGGTCAAACCTTGTGTTTGGTGCAAAACTAAGATTATTTTTCTTTTCGTGAATGATCGTTTTGTTTGTTCCTTTTTCTTTAACAAAAAAATCTCCTTCGACTTTTGACAATAACTTCCGCTGTGGATTTTTAATTTCCATCGAAACAGTATTGTGGCGGTTAATTTGCCCAATTTTAACAGAACCACTTTCCAATTTTGCAGGTATGGTCTCTGCTGTTTCATTCACCCGAATAGCAATCGTATGCATATAAACATTTTGAATCCCACCCTTGCTTTGGTCCCCAGCTATCTCTACTGGTCGAATCGTCACTCCACCTAATAAAATTCCTGAGAATAACTTTTCTGGCATCGTTATTTGAAAATCAATCGTTTGTGATTGTTTACCGGGGACACTAATGTCTTTCCTATTGGGACTAATCAAATCACTAAGTACCAAACTCATCGATGGATCTTTTTCAAAGCTACTTTTTGTATAGTCAACTATCCCATTACTATTTGTTGTTGCTGTATTTACCTGAACTTTAAATTTTTGAGGGTTCGGCGTAGTATTGGTTATCGTTAATTTGAATGTATCTTTTTGTTTCGGAGTTAATGTCATATCAAAAAAATTACTGGTTTTGTTATTTTGAGTTGCTCCGAAAACGGGTGTGACTGTATACGCATTCGCATTGTCAATTGTTGCTGAACTATTGGTATTAGACGGCTCTGCCCAGGCACGCATCGCTCCACCTAAACAGAGAATAGTCAATATAAAAAGTATCTTTAAAATTCTTTTCAATTTATCTGCCTCGTTTTCTTACATCGTTTTATGTTAAATTCTTAGGCGGGTGCTCCATCGATGGCATTCCAGACGATGGTCCCAGAGTAGGTATTTGCAGCAATACTTTTAGGTATATTTAACGTTGCATTTAAATCGGCTGTCGTGACAGTGTCTGATAAACGGATATCACTTTTATCTAGCGAAATAATGGTTGAAGCATCTGTGGTTAAATCAACGCCCGTAAAGGTACCTTTTTCAGAAGATCCGTCAGGTTTTTTAGTGTCTAAATGAAGTGTCATTCCGTCTAAGCCAGTGACACCTTTTCCTTTATCTTCTAAATTCGCTGTCAGATACCAACCTGTATTCGTTGTCCCACGATTATCATTAATGATAAGTTGCGACTTGCTTTGATCTGGTTGCGTATGATCTTGGCCGTCTTTTGTCACCGTCCCAAAGTTAATTTGTGCTAATGGTGTAATGGTTAATCCGCCACCTAAAACCGACACATTCGCTGTGGTATTGGTATTATCAGCCGCATTTACAGTTTGTTGACCAATTAAAAAAATCCCCGTTCCTAAAGTGACAGTTAAACCAATTATTTTTTTATTCATTATTTTTCCTCTTTTCTTTATAAAGTCCGACGATTAATGTACTTCCGAGTACCACGATCCCTAAAATCGTCTCTTGAGACGTAATCTCGTTTGTTTTTGGTAAAAAATTAGGTTGTCCTCGTGAAGTTGGCATATCGTTAGTCTGAGGTATAAGCTCATTGGGATGTGGAACAATATCCTCACTCTCTTTCACTATTACCATGACTTTTGTGCCAGCTTGTGCGTCAGCTGTCTTGTCTTCAGCTTGTGCTTGAATTGGCAAACCGAGAATAAAGGCAACAAACAATAAATCATAGATAAACCATTTCACAGCTATTCCCTCTTCCCTTACGGTGTTGCTTCTAAGTTCCAAATTAACTGAGCTTCATATTTATCAGCAGGTGTGACTTTTGAAATAGTTAATGTGGGCAATAATTGTAATTTCGTCAAAACTTTTTTATTTTTGATAGATTGGTTACTTACATCAGCTACTAATTGTTGCTCATCGTTAACCATGATATTTTGCTCAGTTGTTACATAATCGACTGACTTTGGATTTAGCGTGAGATCAAGCCCTGCGTCTTTCCACGCTTGTGTTTTCTGATCATTTAAATTATAGGCTACTTCAAGCTGCCAGCCAGTTGTCCGATTAGGATCCCCCGTATCTTCAATGTTCATCTCACAACTTTTTAATGTCTGTGTTTGATCTTGGCCATTAAATTTTACGTTCTCAAAAGGCATTAGTTGTTCAGATAAGTGATAAAAGTCTAGACGATTAGAGTAATAGTAGGTCCAATCAACAGTAACACTTTTACTAAAACCTACTATTTTAGAGATATCATAAGTAATTCTATAGATGCCCGCTACTTCATCGTTTACCTGCTTAGGCGTATAGCGAATCGTTATCTTACTATAAGGAATGGACTGTCCATCATTATCTGTTGCACTATCAAAAAGACGTTTTGGATCGAAGGGCGTCCCCACAGAAAAGCTGCCGTTATGTGCACCAATATGAGCTGAAGAGGGAATGACTTCTAGTGCAGTCTGCGCCTCTAATCCTAGGTAGTTATAATCAATTTCATATTTACCAACCACTTTTGTATCCACCGCATCTACTGGGACCTTTTGCTCTCCGTCCAGTTTATATATGGTGACACTTACGTCTCGAAAATCACCTTTTTTACCATCTGGTGTTTGTAGGCTAGTCACTTCACTTTCTGGTTGCCATTGAGTATATTGATAAACCGTATCTTGAGATTTAACTTTAATTTGCGCTTGATCAATGTGCACAGCTAAACTTTTCTCATTTGAGTAGCTTTTAGATGTATCATCAACATCAAGAATTCTAAATGTTAATGTGTAATCTCCTGAAGTTGGTAAAGCATCTGCTAAACAGTTAAAACTAACGCAATCATCTGTGACTGGTAAATTTTTTAAATCTTGCTCCCCAATTTTATGAAAATCAGTTTGGGCAGCACCTGAAACTTTTTCTTCAATCTGAACTTTTCTAGTTGTCGGAGCCTTAACGTCTAGTTCTACTGGTATCTTTTGTTGCGGGTGAAATGTTGTTTGACCTTTAACAAAAGCTGCCCTTTCTAAACTTGGCACTTGGTATGGATCTGTTGTGACGCGCATATATGTTTTATCTGTGGGCTCTGAAGAATCCGTTCCTGGCGGATTGACTAACGGCAGCCCACAACCATCTTTGCCACTAAATAAATAGGTTGTTAACCCGTTTTGTTGTTGTGAAGAGACATTCACATTGGCCTTATGATCAACTGTGTGAGTATGAAAATTAACTACGCGCGCAAACCGTTGAGCAACATACCCATCTGTCCAATTAAGCGGATTGTCTTGTCTTTGGTTCATCGTAAACTTTGGTGATAAAAACTCCCCTGGTAACATCGTTGTGCTTTCAGGTATTTCAGGATATTTAGAGGCATCTTGGGTATTGTAATTGGATAATGGATTGTCTTTATCACCGCTGTCCCATGGCGAGATATAAGAAGACCAAGTAGCCACTTTCCCGGTGATTCCAGTAATAATTTGATGATTCAAATTATTTGGATCTTGCTTTGCTGCTGCCGCTAAACTTGTCGCACGTAACCACATGTCCGGACTAAGCAATATCCAATTATGATTAACCGTATTCGTTGTATCTGATTCGTAAGTTCGACCAAAAAAATCTGCCGACAACGAAAATTGATCACTTTCAGTGCCATCCGACAAAACATTTGATACTGGTAAGCGATGTTTCGTTAAATTTTTATTGAGGGAATAATCCTTTGAATCGCCATCCTTCATTAAAGTAGCTACATCTAAATCAAAATGAAGTTCAAATTTTATGGCCGATTTGTCAGGTTCATGTCGCCAAATTTCATAAAGTTTAGTAAAAGAAAAATTAATAGTGTCCCCCCGTTCACAAAACATCACCTGATGTTCAGTATCAATTCCGCTATAATCTTGATCAGGATCACCCCATCCCGGTGAACCATCTTCTGAAGAACCGTTAAACGTCCGCATTCCTTTTGTGTTAACAATTGGTATTTGTGTGTTTTTTTGTCCACTAATTGAATAAAAATTTTCTGGATTATCCGCAAAAGCCTTGTCATAAGCCGCTTTAAAATTATCTGCACTTATATTTTCTGGCAAATGAAACATCAGTCCATATTGCATTCCTACAGTACCAAAAGAAAGAAACTTCAATGCTTCTGTATGAGAAGTGTCCACTGTTCCGTATAATTTTACGTGTAATTTTCCTCCAAATGATCCATCAGGACCACCACCACCGTCATGGCTTATCTCCATTCCATAAGGTAAATCAGTTCTCAAATCAATGGCTATCCCTCCCGCTTGATAGAGCGAAGCTGCCTCGCATTCTTGAAAATGCACGCTCAAAAAACAAGAAATCGATACCAATAGTAGACAAGAGTAAAAGAAATAAGCAATGCTTTTTTTTCTTTTGTAGGTTGGCATTTTCATTTTTAATTGTTCGTTGATTTTTTTCATTGCTTACTCACCTTGACCTTTTTTGGAATTAGAAACTAAATAATAATTATTCTAACTACTGCTAGCTTATCAACATTGAAATTGCTTTGCCACACACAATTAATGTATAAGGCTGTACATTAATTGTGATGGCCGCTTCTTATTGCGCTTGTGTTAACATATCAATACAAAAATTTAAAGAAAGTAGACTACAATGAACCTAAATTTTACTTTTGGAGGTCCATAACATGTTTCCATCCTACCTAACGAATGAGCTAGAAATTTTATTTTATATAGTCAAGCGAGCTCATACGTCATTAAATGAAATTTCTTCCAATTTAAAAATTTCAAAAAGAACGGTCAAGGAAAATCTGATAAAAATAAATCAAGAATTCGAGGATACTTATCAAATCCAACATTTTATTGTCTCTAACAATAATGGCATTGTTTGTGTAAATCCAGCGTACCGAAAAAGCGCGGTCGAATACGCCTACACGTTAAAACTCAATCTTTTAAAAAACAATGTACAATTTAATTATTGCGTACAATTGGTCACACATTCTTCCATTGATAAAAACGAATTAATTAAAGTTTTATATATTTCTGAACATTATCTGGTGAAAATCACGAAACAACTGAATAACTTTTTTAAAATTTTTGATATAGTAATCGTTAGTATTAAGGGTATTTATCAATTAACTGGCAATGAATTATCGATTCGAGTGTTTTCTTTCATTTTCCTACAAGATTCCTTTCAAGAATTGGCTTGGCCTTTTTCTAAAATAAGTCTTGAAGAAATAAAAAAAAGTCTACCCGATGAACTTCTTGAACGATCCTATAAAAATGTCCGAATGAAGAAAAGAGCGTTTTATATTTTATATGCGATATTTAAAACTAGAACAAGTGCACAAAACTTCTTAAAGATGCCGCACTCTAAAAACCTGCATTCTTTTTTTATTCTGATCAATCAATACAGTCATGTGACTTTATTTTTTCTTGAACACTCCTTCGCTGACATTCAATGCGAAACAAGAAAAACTGAAATTTTATACTTTAATTTTTTATCTCGCATTTTTATCCCTTATATCTTTTCGGAAAAGCAAACGAAACAAATAGAAAAATTATTTATAGAATCTAACCATCCTTATTGTATCTTATCAAAAAAATTGTTTAAGCAAGTAGCCTACTTACTGACAAATCAGCATGATTATCAATACGTTTACTATCTTTCTATTTTTAATGCTTGGTACTTTTTAACGGAGGGCAATTATTATACTTTTTTAACACTTTATTTACCGCAGCCAGAAATTTGTACTCCGTCAGATGTGGCATACTTTAATCGAATAAAAGGAACGGTGGCAAAATTAGTTCACCAAGAAATGCATTTAGAGTTACTCAGTCAACTGCTTTACACATTGTCTGTGTCCGAAAAAAAAGTACAAGTGAGAATCTATTTACAAATTATCAAAGATTTTTATGCAAATTATTTTATTAAAACACGGTTATCCTCCTTATATAATACAAACGCAATCTCTATTACCGAAGACTTCACAAATGCGGATATCATCATCACAGATTCCTTCGAAAAAGCTACTTCTAATCAAGATATTTTCTACTTAGATTCCATTGAAAATGAAGAAAGTTGGCATGAGCTTACAGAATTTATTCAACAAAAATATATGGCTAAACTTAATGTTGGACTATAATTGTGAGTTTTCTTAAAAAGAGCAAATTTGAAAAAAAAATTTAGAGGTGTATACTAGCAGAGGAATAATTTTTTAGCTTTTAATAAATTTTTAAAGAAGGAATGTTTTGTGAAATTATCTATCAAAAAATTTTTTGAGGTCTTCTTAGAATCGTCTTGGGCGTATAGTCGTCCTATACTAACTTTTGATACAAGACAGAACTGGTTTGCTCTTGTTCTTAGTATCATTATTGCAAATGCTGTTGGTGCTGTTCTAACAATAGTCTTTCCTTTCGCTTTTGTTTTAGTAAATGTTGGTAGCTTTTTGGGCACTGTAATTTGTGTCTTACCACGACATAGCTCTCCACAAAGAAGTGCCATAGATGGTATTTTAATGATTTTTCTTGGTGCCAGTCTGGGGATACTTTTACAGTCGTCAAGTATATTCATTATTTTATTATTCGTCCTTGGTTTGTATTTTTCAGGGATTGTGAGAAACTTTAGTATTGGTCTGTATATTCGATGTCTCTTTGGGACCATTTCTTTACTAGCTGGTGCGCAATTAAAAGGCAATTTGTCTATTGGTCAAACTTTTGAAGGTCTGGGTGCAATAATTTTAGGTATGTCCATCCTTTGTTTGTTCTATTGTCTTTATTCTAAGCCGCAAAATAATGAAGCACGAAAATTAGTAGCCGATTTATATGAACAATTATATTTATTAGCACAAGGAAAACCCGCACGCTATGTCCATTTCAGAATAAAAGTACGCGAATCTGTTGAAACGATGCCCTGGGTCAATCATCAAAAAACACCATGGATTTATCCCTTGGTTTCACAAGCAGATGCAATTGCAGGCTCGTTAGATTCAACCAATGCAGCTGAAAATCTTCCTGCTTTAAAAGCAATTCAACTCTTTTTAAAAGGAGAACAATTAACCCTACCTCTTCAAGAATTTGCTTCAGCAAACACCGAAATAAAATCAGCAATCCTTTTGATACAAAACAAACAAACCTCTAAAAAAATCTCATTTAAATCTTTCTTACCCACAAAAGAAGGACTTGCAGAAGCCAAAGAGATCCTTCATTCTTATAAAGGCAGCTCTGCTAGATTCGCAATTCGTTTAGCTTTAACAGGTTTAGTGTGTCATTTTTGTTCGCTTATACTTAATTACATGTACCCTTTGCCTTTAGCTAATCACGAATTCTGGGTAGTTATTTCTGGTTGTTTGATGGTTATGCCAGGTTATCATGGTACACTCGGCAAAATCACTTCAAGAACTATTGGTTCTATTTTAGGTGGTTGTTTAGGCATCTTTTTGTCTCAATTAATTGCTAACTTAACAAACCTAAATCCTTTATGGCCAATGCTATTGTCTTGTTTGCTAGTTATATTGTATGAAACCGTCCGTAAATTAAGTCAAGCATTTCTAATGCTAAGTGTGACCACTTGGTTAACTTTCACATTAGGTGGTAGTTCTGCAGGCTATACAAGAGTTTTTGATGTAATTATTGGTGCGCTGATTGCTTTTGTTATGTTTTTTATTTTCCCAACATGGCATAGTCAAGTATTACGTAAAAATATCAATAGTTGGTCAAAAACGATCAGCTCTATTTTGCTAGCGTTAATCAATGAAGAGACCACGTTACCAAGTGATACTTGGGTACTAGCTTATCGAGTACAACGTAGAGTAAACTATTCTATTCAAGAAATTGTTCTTGAATCTCCTATTTATAGTAACGATGCCTCTGCTGAAAGCTTAATGCAACAAAAACAACTAAATGATCAACTGTTGGAAATGCAAACTGCTATGGAAGAGCTTTTTTTAGAACTTATGAAAACACAACACTACTTAAAAAAATTAACGCCAGTTAGGCCGGACACAATAAACACTGAGTTATTTAACTATTCACAGCAAATACTTTCACTCACGAATCCCAAAAATAATCGACTAATCAACCAGTCCAAACAATCCATTTATTTTCCTCAAATTGAACAATCACTGGTAATCTTAAAAAATTCTACAGCTAATTTCTTTTTAGCAAATATCAAATGATTAAATAGACAAAAAGCCTAGGAAAAATCCAAAGGGAATTTTTCCTAGGCTTAAAAGTTAATAAACTACTGGCAGAGTAATCAATGAAAACAACCGACCTAATCGAGCAGAAAACTTGGTTTTTGTAACGGAATACCCCTGTCCTGACTCCGTTACACCGACTCAATTTTATAAACTTATCTGTCTAACATTCACAAAAAACTTTTTTTTCAGTTTCTGTGAGGATATCATTCATTCGGCCAGATTTAAATCCTTCTAAGTCAAAAGTTACATAATTAAATCCTTGTTTTTTAAGATAATCTGCAATTTTTTCTCTGTTTTCTAATAACAGAGAAAGTTTGTCTTCTGGAATTTCAATCCGTGCTAAATCATGATGTGCTCTGACACGGACAATTGGAAAACCTATTTCCCGTAAATATTTTTCACTAGCAAATACTTGATCAATAGCTGAGCGTGTTAACTTAATGCCATAAGGAATTCTTGAAGCAATGCTACATGAGGCAACTTTACTCCAATTGGAAACACCTGCGTCTTTAGCAAGTTGACGTATTTCGATTTTATATAATTTAGCTTGTTGTAGCGGACTGATGACCCCTTCTTGATCTCTTGCTCTTAATCCAGGACGAAAGTCAGTATTATCATCCATAATCATCCCATCGGCCAGAACATCAAATCCCTCTTTCTGAATAGCCGAACGAATAGTTTTATATAATAATTTTTTACTGTAGAACCAGCTATTAGGGTTATTTGCAACAATTCTATCATCCGCTAATTCGCTCATTTCAAGGCCTAACACATTTGCTCCCAACCCATTAGCTAAATCAACCGCTTTATCAAACTCATCATCAGAAAATAATTCTGAATTTACAACAACCGCAAGTACATTTTCAGCACCTAAAGTGTCCAAAGCTTTTTTTAGCAAGTAAGAGCTATCAATTCCACCTGAATATGCAACAGCCAACTTATCCATTTTTTGTAATTCGCGAACTAAATTTTGTTCTTTCGTTTTCATGACAGACATTTAAACCATCTCCTATTGATTTTCTTTTACATAATTAATTATAGACATCTCCACATTAGAAAAAATCACGATTCATAGTATCAATTATTGTCAATATTTGTACACTTAATACCGTTTTAAATGTTGTAACAAGTTAGCATTGGCTTCTATCTCTTCCTTTGAGTACCTTGTGACAGCCGAATCAAACAATAAAATGGAATCAGCTTCCTCGCAAATACTCAAATAGTCATGGGTGGAAAGGATAATTGTTTTACCAAGTTGATGCAGATTTTTTATTATCTTTTTAAATAATTTTTCCGATTCTTTTGTCAACCCAGCAAACGGCTCATCTAATAAATACACGTCTGGATTCATTACTAACAGACTAGCAAAAGCCACTTTTTTCTTTTCTCCTCCCGATAATTGATAAGGCACTTGATTGCTTAAATGGGTAATTTTTAATAAATTCAAACAATCATTAATTCTTTTTGCTGTTTCATGCTCGGATAGTTGGAGCTGTCTAGGGCCAAATGCCAATTCGTCATAAACTGTTGCATTAAATAATTGTGTGTCCGTCTCTTGAAATAATATACCCAAATGAGCATAATACTTCTTTTTATGAATAGGGTCTTTTTTCCAGTCCGTTAATGATTGTTCCATAAAATAAATCGTTCCCTCGGAAGGTTTTAAAAAACCTGCGAGCAAATTTAAAAAAGTGGATTTGCCACTGCCGTTATCTCCCATCAAAACCAGATATTCTCCTCTGGCTATTTCCAAATTACAAGGCGAAAAAACAGGCTTCGTTTGATAGCGATAAACCAAATGATTTACTCGATACATATTAGTTCCTCCCTAAATAAAGCAACCCCCCGAAAAATAAAAGATAGGCAATACTAACCAAAAAATCTTTCGTTTTTAATGGTTGCTTTACTCGATAATATTGACCAGTATATCCTCTTGCTTCCATCACCATGTCCAACTTTTTCCCATACGTAAAAGATTTTAAAGAGATAAGACTGATTAAATTACTACCCGTACTCAACTGGATATTTCCACCAACTGCTCTAGCTTCTACAGCGGCAAGCAGTTGGATTAAGAGATTTCCAAAGAAAAAGATATATTTAATCGTAATATCTAATTGTAAAAGTATTATATTCGGAAAATGAAAGATTTTTAATGCTGCTATAAATTGATTCATGTTGGTTGTTTCCATATATTGACTAATCGCTATGGCTAAAAAAAACAAATGAACAATAAATAATAAACTAAATTGACCTAAAAAAAAGATCGGTAAATAGATAATCAGCGGCATCAAAATGAGGATACTAGCTTTTTTGACAATGTTTCGTAGAATAGTTGGTTTTTCAACTAAAAGTAACATGCCTAGGTAGATGCCTAAGAGCCACAAAACAAGAACTTTTTGTGTAGTGCTGATTAAAACAATTAGTAAAAAAGTACTGATCAGTTGAATTGCTGGGTGTATATCACTGAGAATAGTCTTATTGCGTTTCCCACTCACCTGAAATTTATTTAATAAAAAAAGGATTCCTTTTCGATTTTTAAGCATAAAGGTTTCTTTTTTATTAGGTTCAAAGGACGTGGAAGATTCTTTCATCCATTCAGGCATCAACTTTGCCTTCTTCCATTAAATAAACGAAAAATGAGTAAAAAAACGATTATGGCTGTTACGCCACTTAAAATATACCCAAGTGCTAATGGCAGTCCTGGAATAAAGTAATCACTGAAAAGTGCATGAAATGAAAAACCATTCACCATACCTTTTGGTTGTACCGCAGGCAAATGATTCTGTTTTAAATTCTTGACTAATTCAGATAAATCCCATTCACCCCAAGCAGTGGCATGATCAATCAAACCTAATGGACATAAAATTACCATAACCAATAACAGTCTCTTTAATCGCAACAACGGAGTCCTTTTCTTCTTTTCTTCGATAAAAATTGCATCTTTTGACACACTTTTTACAAAATTATAGACACACACGGTGAAGAGACCTTCAACAATTCCTATTACTAACAGATGGACACTCATCATTGCTGGTATAGTTATAGAAAGACCATATGGGTTATAAAGTGGCGTACCATTCGCTTCATGGAATAATAAGGGTTGGATACCTAATAATACAGAAGTAGAAAATGCCGCAACATTTACACCAAGATACCCAGCTAAGAAAAGACCCATTGTTTCAAATTTTTTTACACGCGTAACTAGCTTATAAACTCCATATCCCACGAATGGCATCACAAACGCCATAGAAAAGGCGTTTGCACCAAAAGCTAATATACCACCATCACCAAATAAACAAGCCTGTAATAGTAAAGCCACCGAAACAGACAGCGTCGCGGCCCAAGGTCCCATCAATAATGCGATGAGAACAGCCCCAACAGCGTGCGCAGTTGTTCCACCAGGTACTGGCAAATTAAACATCATTATTAAAAATGACAAGGAGGAGGAAATCCCTAACATGGTCCCTGTATCTTTTTTTAATTTAATTTGAACGTCAACTTTTTTTACAGCGCGGTACCAGACAGGTACCATAATCGCGCCCATCACTGCGCAAGTTTGTGGGCTTAAATAATTTTCTGGAATATGCATGTTCGTCAGACTCCTATCTTATCGATCAATATAATCAGCTAAATAACTTTGATCGTAAATCACAATTTTTTGTTTTTTGATATCGATGACTTTTTCCTCTTTTAAATCATGGATAATTCGGTTTACGCTATTTCTCGTTGAAATCCCGCAAAACCCCGCAATATCCTCATTAGTTACTTGAAAATCAATTAATATTCCTTCCTCTGTCTGTACACCAAACAAATCAATTAATTGGTAAATAAAAGTACAAACAGCCCCTTTCTTACCATTCATTGTCATATTCTGTAAGGAACTAATACTCTCCGATAATTTTGCACGGTAGTAATCCCGTACATAATCTTGAAGAACAGCATCTTCTCTAACATATTCCCAAAATACAGTCCTTGGTATCCGATAAAAGCTAGCCTCTTCCGACTCAATGCGGATATTAAAAGGAGCAGATGTATAATTTGATACTTCATCACGTAACAATGAAATAATGTCAGGAGACACAATATACGACAGATTAAATTCTCGTCCATCCTTTAAAATAATACTCGTCTTAACGACCCCTTTCTTTAATACATAGGTGTACGCTTCCTCCAATCCATGATAAGCGAGATAAGTATGGCGTTTTTTTTTGATAATCGGTGTCTTCTTTCTATCTAAGAAAGCTGTAAGATAATCTGACTCCATAATTGTCACTCCTTTGACTAAGTTTCTGTTTGATTCGTTAACTATTATAAACACTCTCACCAACCTTTTGTTAGCAAATGTTACCCACAATAAGGACTGTGTGATTTCTAAATTTCATTATACTTAGTCTCGTAAAATATTACTTAGGAGATGATTGCTATGGTAGAAATTAACCTACCTTATGACAAGAAAATGATTACTGCAAGAATTCCCGATAAAAATTTTATTGGGCTTCTCGAATCAAAAGCTGAACATTTTTCAAATCCATATACTGAGAAAGAAACAGTCGAAAAATCGCTGGACAATCCTATTGGAAGCCTTCCATTAGAAGAATTAGCTAAGGGTAAAAAAGACATTGTCCTCATTAGTTCCGATCACACACGTCCCGTTCCTTCACATATTATCACCCCAATTATTTTGCGTAGAATTCGTTCAGTGAACAAAACAGCTAGAATCCGGATTTTAGTTGCTACAGGCTTTCATCGCCCTTCTACACGAGAAGAACTGATTAGCAAATATGGTAAAGCGATTGTAGAGAATGAAGAAATCGTTATGCATATCTCTACTGATGATTCCTCAATGGTCAAAATCGGTCAACTACCTTCAGGGGGCGATTGTATCATTAATCGCATTGCAGCAGAAGCAGATTTACTGCTGGCCGAAGGGTTTATTGAATCACACTTTTTTGCAGGATTTTCTGGTGGACGTAAATCTGTTTTACCTGGAATTGCTTCTTATAAAACCATCATGGCTAACCATTCTGGAGAATTTATTGATTCCTCCAACTCACGGACAGGAAATTTAACGGATAATCCGATTCATAATGACATGGTCTACGCTGCCGCTAAAGCGAATCTAGCTTTTATTGTTAATGTCGTTTTAGATGGTGACAAAAAAATTATTGGTTCCTTTGCAGGCGATATGGTTGAAGCGCATAAAGTTGGTTGTAACTTTGTAAAAGAAATTGCCCGTGTCAAAAAAATACCTTGCGATATTGCGGTTTCAACGAATGGCGGATTTCCACTTGATCAAAACATTTATCAAGCAGTTAAAGGGATGACCGCTGCAGAAGCAACCAATAAAGACGGCGGTGTCATTATTATGGTCGCTGGATGTCGTGATGGTCACGGTGGTGAAGGTTTTTATGAAAATATTGCCAATGTTAAAAATCCAAACGAATTTTTAGAAGCAGCCATCCATACACCACGATTAGAAACCGTGCCAGATCAATGGACTTCGCAAATTTTAGCGCGAATTTTAGTTCATCATCATATAATTTTTGTTTCAGATCTTGTTGATCCTGAGCTTATCACTTCGATGCATATGGAAATAGCAAAAACGTTTGATGAAGCGTTAGAGCGAGCATTTGAAAGAGAAGGTCTAAATGCAAAAGTGACTGTGATTCGAGATGGCTTGTCTGTCATTGTAGAATAATGATCCTTGAGAAATCAGGAATAAGGAGCGTTGTATTATGCAACCGAAAGAAATTTTAGGAGCTTTTAAAGAAGGAAAATTATCTTTAGAAGAAGCAACAAACAAATTAAATGGCTTTTGCGAATTAGACTTTGCAAAAATTGATACGCAGCGTAAAGAAAGAACTGGGTATCCAGAAGTCGTTTACGGGGAAGGGAAAACAATTGAGCAACTCATCAAAATTATCAATAGCTTAAGAAAAGAAAACAATACAATCTTAGTTACTCGCGTTTCACAACAAAAAGCCCAACCTTTAGAGTCGAACTTTCCTCATGGAACCTACTATGAACTTGCACGTTGTTTCGTTATCAACCAAATGGAGACTACAACAAAAAACTATATTGCGATAGTTACTGCTGGAACGTCAGACATGTCCGTTGCTGAAGAAGCAGCAATCACTGCAGAAACTTTCGGGAATCAAATAAAACGTATCTATGATGTAGGCGTTTCTGGCATTCATCGTTTGTTCGCTCACCTAGATGAGATTCAACAGGCTTCGGTGGTTATTGTGATTGCAGGCATGGAAGGTGCACTGGTGTCCGTGCTAGGCGGACTAGTTAGCGTGCCAGTGATTGCCGTCCCTACTAGCATAGGCTACGGTAGCAATTTCCAAGGACTGACTGCTCTTTTAGGAATGCTAAATAGTTGTTCCTCTGGCGTTAGTGTAGTCAACATAGATAACGGGTTTGGTGCCGCTTATAATGCAAGTATGATTAATCAAATAAAGGAGTCTTCACTATGAAAAGCTTATTTTTAGAACCATTTTCTGGTCTTAGTGGTGATATGTTAAATGGATTGTTGCTTGACTTAGGCGGGGATTTAAACAAACTGTTAATCGAATTAAAAAAACTTCCCATCGATGGGTTCACCATTCAAGCCCAACGAATTGCTAAAAGTTGTATTTACGGAACAGATTTCGATGTTCTCCTACAACATGGAAAAAAGGATTACGGTATAAAACACAGTCTCTCTCCTCACCACGAAAATGAACATCATGAAACGAAAGAACATGCACATCATCATAGCCATTCTAGAAATTTAAAAGATATTTATACATTAATTGAAAAAAGCGACTTGTCCAATTTTGTAAAAAAACATAGTAAAAATGTTTTCTATGACATTGCAAAAGCTGAAGCTGCTGTTCATCAACAAACAATTGACACTATTCATTTTCATGAAGTTGGAGCAATTGATTCAATTGTTGACATCGTTGGCTTTTTTATCTTATGGGAACAGTTAGAGATTGAACAAGTCTATTCAACGCCAATTACAGATGGAAGTGGCACTATCACAATTGCCCATGGAGTCATGCCAATACCAGTTCCTGCGGTGATGGAATTACGTAAAGAAACGAATTTAATCATTCAACAAGACTTTGAGATAAAAACTGAACTTGTCACACCGACTGGCTTAGCTATTTTTAAAGAACTTAGTCCTCTATTTGTCGCACCAGAACAACGATTAATTGAAAAAATAGGTTACGGATTTGGCAAACGGGAAACAGGCAAGTTCAATGCCCTCAGAGGATCAATCTTTACTGAAACACATAGTAAAAAAAAGAGTACAGAACACCATGACCAAGTTTTAAAAATTGAAACAAATATAGACAATCAAACACCTGAACAGTTAGGTTACGTAATGGATCTATTATTGGAGCATGGTGCTCTAGATGTTTTTTTCACGCCCATTCATATGAAAAAAAACCGAAGTGCCATTCTATTAACGGTTTTAACAACAACAGAGGAAAAAGAATATTTTACAGAACTACTCTTTAAACATACTTCTACAATTGGTATGCGTTTTCAAACAATGGAACGTAGTGTAATGGACCGTTCTTTCAAAATCTTGGAAACACCTTTTGGTAAGGTCCATATTAAAAAAAATCATTATCATGGCCTATTGAAAGAGTCTATTGAATACCAAGATTGTGAACGAATTGCTAAACAATATAATTTTACAATTGAGGAAGTCTATCGCCTCGTCCAAACATTAAATAACAAAACTATTGATTAAAGGAGCTTTATCTTATGTTTCATCATATCTTATCAGAATTTATGGGAACTGCATTAATGATCGTATTTGGGGTAGGTGTTCACTGCGACGATGTCCTAAAACGAACAAAATACGCTGGTTCTGGTCACATGTTTGCAATCACTACTTGGGCTTTTGGAATCTCTGTTGTTCTGTTCGTCTTTGGCGGAGTCTGTATTAATCCAGCAATGGCCCTCGCTCAAGCTATTTTAGGAATGATTCCATGGTCTTACTTCATTCCCTATGTCATCGCTGAAATGTTAGGCGGCATTTGTGGCGCCGTCATTGTTTATATTATGTATGCTGATCATTTCAAGCTATCCGCCGATAGTGTCGATCCAATCGCCATTCGTAATATTTTTTCTACAAATCCGAACCAACGAAATTTACCAAGAAACTATTTTGTTGAAACTTTTGCAACGTTCATTTTTTTAACATCTATTTTAGCGATTGCACATTCCTACGAAACACAACTACCCATTGCTGTTGGCTTGCTTGTTTGGGCAATCGGCATGGGGCTAGGTGGTACTACAGGATTCGCAATGAATCAAGCACGTGATTTAGGTCCTCGTATCGCCTATCAACTTTTACCAATCAAAAATAAAACCAATAATGATTGGCAATATGGGTTGATTGTTCCCGGAACTGCACCGTTTTTAGGAGCCATTTTTGCGACACTTTTCGTAAAATTTTTCCTAAAATTCTAATAAACCAACTAAATTTCTAAAACAAAAAAATATATAAAATAGAAGCTAGTCTCTAAATTTCTTCTATTTTATATATTTTTATTTTAATCACAAGATTTTTTCTGTGTCTTAGAGAGTAAGAATTTAATTTATTAGCTTTTTCGTTATCGGTTTTATGCAAAAGTCAGTTTGCTCTAACAGCTAGAGTCCTTTTTGGTGATTGTTCAGTAAGTTAATCCTGGATTGAAAACACCTAATAAAACGCCAACGAGAGAAATAACAACTAAAATAAGCATCGTCCAAATAGCGGAAACATGTTTTTTGGACATTAACCACCAACAAAACAAGGTAACAAGTATCGTTAATAATCCTGGATAAATACTGTCAATTTTATCTTGCAGTTTAAGGAAAACTTTTCCGTCAGCACCTATTAATTTAAGAGAAGTAGTTACATTTACCCAAGATGCAAGGACCCCACCAACAACCATACTACCGATAACTCCGATAGCAACTCTAACGGCGGCTCCTTCTTTCCCAACTAAGAAACTTACTGCTTTATCGCCAAAATGATAGCCTCTAAAATACAAAAAGCGTTGGCCAAAATAGGAAATTAACGTCCAAACAATAATATAAAATATGGCACCAATTGGCGAACCACCCGTGGACATTCCTAAGGAAATTCCTAACAAGATAGGAATCAAGGTACCATCAACTAATGAATCACCAATCCCTGCAATTGGCCCCATTAATCCTGCCCTCATATCATTAATGGTTTCTCCATCAATTTCATTCTTACTTGCTCTAGCCTCTTCCATACTAGCAGTCACACCAACAATGACCGTTCCAAGCATTGGATTTGTGTTAAAAAAAGCTGTATATGCTTGAATGGCTTTCACTTGGTCTTCATGTTTTGGATAAAGTTTTTTGATAATAGGAAGCATTGAAGAAAGATAGCCGAAGGTTTGCATATGCTGTTGTGAAAAACAAGTTAACGCTCCCCAAAACCATAAATGAAAAGAATGCTTTAACGTTTTTTGGTCTAATTTATTTGCTTTCAACTCTTCCATCTCATATGTCCTCCTCTTCATCATCATTCGTCAGACTTCCTGTTGAATCAACCAGTTTAGTATTGTTTTTAATCAAAGCAATTTTATAAAAAATTACAGCAAAAAGAAGCGCAATAATCGTTATTGAGACTAAATTGAGTTTTAATGAAGCAGCTAATGTGAACCCTACAAAAAAAGGTACAAAATCAATGTTCTTATTAACAATTTGACGTAACAAAATTGCAATTCCCACACACGGAAGCATGCCACCTACAGTAAAAAGCGTTTTCATTGCAAGACCATCCATAGGTAATGCATCTCTCATTGCTGTAACAGCCGTAGCCCCAAAATAGGTTAAAATCACGGTTGGCAAAAAGGAAAAAAGTAGATGAGAAATCCACGGCCAACCAAAATTAATGGCATATAAATGATCAAGCTTGCCTTTTTTTATATCTTTCCAACCAAACGATTGCCAAACTAAATTTAACGCGGCAACAGAATAAAATAATACCGTTCCGATCGTTCCAACTAATGTGCCGACCGATTTAGCCAGGTCGGCTGCAGAGCCGCCAAGTGGATCTAACCCTTTGGTCGAAATCGCCACCATCGCCAAAGGAATCCCGATATATGAAATTGCCCGCACATCAGCAGACACTGTGCCTCCAGGTGTGACCAAAGCAATGTAAACTAATTGCATTGCTACGCCACAAGCGATTCCTAATTTTAAATCTCCTAAAATAATGCCACAAACTAATCCGCCGACTAAAGGACGCCCGATCGTATAATTTCCCACCGCTTGTCCAGCCATACAAGAATTTGAACACAGACAAGCAAATAGGCCTAAAATAGCCGCTTGTATCCAGTTGATTGTCATAATACTACTCTCCTCTTTTCAAAACTTCTAGAATCAGTAACCAAATTTAGCTTTAAAATGCGCCCAAGAACCAATTCGTTGATCAGGTAACAAGGCAAAATCCACTTTGTAACCAGCCTTTTCAATTTCTTCAAAAGCCGCTGCTTCTTCTGCTGTAAAGGATTGGTTATCCCCTAATTTAATTGTCCCTTCGCGATCATTCCCCGGTCCAACATTAATCATTTTTACTTCACTTGGAACAAAATGCCAATCCACCAAAATTTTTTTCATATCCAAAGGGCTCTTTGTAATCAAAAAGTATTTTGACTTAGACGCTAATACTTTATCCTTTACATCAAAAAAATGCGCCATTGTCCAAATAAAGGTTTTTTTATCTTGTGCAGCTGCTTTATAAGCTTCCTTTAAAATAGGGTTACTTGCTGCTTTGTCATTCACAGCTATAATGCCATCACAAGGCATTTCTTTAGTCCAACGTAAAGTAATTAAGCCATGAATCATTCGATCATCGATTCGAACAAAAGAAATTGACATGTTCATCTTCTCCTTTAGATATCCTCTTCAGTTATATCGTTTTCAGTTACATCGTCTTCAGTTACAGTTAACTCTCTAATGCCATGACAAGCATCTGCTACTATCATTTTTTTCAAATCAGATAATTCACTAGTTTCTTTCAATAGAAGCGCATTTAAAGCCATTGGAAAATTTACTCCTCCAACAATCAGAGAATTTTCTAGCATTTTTTGCTTATCTAATACTTTACAAATAGTAGCAAGTGGACTCCCGCCTACAATATCAGCCAAAACGATTAGCCTCGTTTCCTGCGGTAATTTTTCAACTTCACAAAGAAACCGCTTACCAAAATTATCGGTAGATTCACCAGGTTGTAAGCCAAACACTCTGACTTTCTCTATCTCCTCGCTAGCAAACATCCCTAATGAATTTTTTAACCCTCTAGCAAAATCGCCATGACTGACCAGAACTAAATAAGTCATTTCCTCTCTCCTTTCTTAACATTTCCACTTCAAAATTTTTTAAATCACCTCTTTTTAAGAGTCCATAATACAACTTTTATAAAATGAAAATATTTGCTTCGTTCGCCTCACACTCCTTTGATAGCATGAATGTTTAACAACAGTACCTTTCTAAAATTAAAGTCATTCACTAAAAAGTTCTAATGAATTTGGCTGTTGTAGCTTGATGACAAGGAACAATGACTTTCTTTATCCATAAAAACATTTAGTTGATTACGCTTAAAAAAATAAATAATATAGCAATTCCCAAAAAAGTTGCTTTTGTATAGTCCCTTTTCTAAATTTATTGATTCATTTTTTCAACTATTAGGTTAGCAAAGTCCCAACACACATTCCACCCACAATAGGTGTACATAGTTGTACATTATTCGGAGTTAATCAACTCATTTAAGCTATGGTAAAATAACTATATATCACTCCAATTTTCTAATTATATAGGTCATTCCAGGTCATGCTCTTTTGGATATAACAAAATGAAATTATATCGAATCTATGGTTTTATGCTCTTAATAAATTAAAAAGTAAAGTAGGGATATTTATATGTCAGCAAAAGAAAAAACGATGAAATATGGATTGGTAGGCCTCTTTTTGGGGATATTGTTATTAGCTCATCTAGATTTATTAGCTGAAAATCTTAGTTATCTTCTCTTAGGATTATTACTTTTACTTGTTGCATATCTAATCTTGGTAAAAAAATTTTATTTTTTCTCAAACTTGATTCCTAAAAATACTACTGGTATAAATTTAGGTAAAAAATATGGTACGGCTTCTGGCATCGGCAGTTTAGTTATCGGGATTATTTTAATAATTCTGGGACTATTTTTATAGAAAAATAATTACTAAAATAAAACAAGCAGCGAAACCATAAAAAGTACACGAGTTCTTTTCTCGTGTACTTTTTATGGTTACCTGTATAGCCTTCAATTTGTTCCTTTGTTACTTCTTTTTCTTAATAATGCTCTTTACAGTGCCACATTAAAACAGCAATAAAAATTAATGAAGGGGAATTTAACTCAAATACCAATGATTATTATTTAAGACCGCTTTCTCAAATAACCCTCATTGATTACGTACTAATCGTGATAGACTCCTCGTTGCCATTTATCTAAAAATTCATCGAAAAAGTGCGCATCTTGTTGTTCTGGATGTTGTTTTTCAACTTGATTAATTTTTTCAATTAGTTGTTCGTTGTCTTCTGTTGGATGATAGTGTGCTTCAATAAAGGCAGCAGCGATATCACAGATCAAGAATTCTCCTGTTATTTTCCCACCGAAACCAATAACATTTGCGTTCAATTCCTCTTTCGCATACAACGCTGTAGTCATATCGCGAACTAAAGCAGAACGGATACCCGGCACTTTGTTAACCGCATTGTTAATTCCAACGCCTGTTCCGCAAATACATATACCCAAATCAGCCTGATTGCTCATTACGGCTTCTCCCACTTTTTTTCCGAAAATAGGATAGTGAGTTCGAGTAAAATCATACGTGCCTACATCTAAAATTTCATATCCCTTTGCTTTCAAAAAATCAGAAACTGCTATTTTGGTATCCGTCACAATATGATCACAACCAATGGCAATTTTCATAAAAACGCTTCCTTTCTATTATTTGTTAAGCCATTTTATTTAACATATCTACACGTATTTGATGACGCCCGCCTGCATAATGACCTGTTAAGAATTCTTTTATTATGTTTTTGGCTAGTTCCGTTCCAACAATTTTTGCGCCTACCGTGATCATCCGGGCATTGTTGTGTTCTCGCGCCATATATGCAGAACGCTCATCTGACAACTCGGCGACAATCATTCCTTTAATTTTAGCAGCAGTCATAAAACTACCTGCCCCATAACCATCAAAAACGATTCCTAAACTTTCAGTATCCTTTAAAACTTCATGAGCAACAGCAAGCGTTGCTTCTATAAAGTCTTCCGAAGCACTTTCACTTTTATCGATTACCTCAACTTTTTCTTGCAATAAGTATTGTTTCATTTCTGCTTTTAATTTTATTCCATCTAAATCTGAACCAAGTATGACACGCATTTTGTTTTCCTCCTTACCTCGTGTATCTACTATTAAAATTCTGTCCCTTTCTTTAAACTCAAATCCCCTTCTCGAAAACATAATAAAACAATATCAAACTTTATTCAACATTTATTTTCTTTTTTGTTTATTATTGTTTAATATTGTGTTGACATCTTTTTGAAAGCGTTTTATATTATACTTGTAAATAAATAATAATATATTAAAGAAACGAGGGGTTCTATGGTTATTAAAACATCGATTTTTTCATTAGATACTACCTATATTTCAAACAAAAAAACACAAGAAGAAGTTTTTGAAGAAGTTTATTTAGACTTGTTAAAAAAGAAATTAGTTACACCTGATTTTCTAACTAATTTATTGGAACGAGAACACAACTATCCGACTGGTTTAAGTTTAACACCGATTGATCCTGCACTACCGAATATCGCCATTCCGCATACCGAAAGTACCTTTGTACGGACGACAAGAATTATCCCGATTAAATTGAAACAATCCTTATCATTTCATAACATGATTATCCCAGATGAAACGCTCTCTGTTTCCTTTCTTTTCATGATTTTAAATGAAAACGGTATTGAACAAACGGGTCTTTTAGCGACTATCATGGATTTTATTAACACGACAGACCGTTCATCACTATTGGCTTTTTTTCAATATGAAGATAAAGAAGAAGTTTATCGTTTTTTACAAAAAAATTTTAAAGGAGAGATTTAACATGATTAAAATTTTAGCTGCATGTGGGGCTGGGGTAAACTCTAGCCATCAAATCAAATCTGCATTAGAAACAGAATTATCAAAAAGAGGCTACCAAGTTTCTTGCGATGCCGTAATGATTAAAGATATCAATCAAGAGATGCTATCCCACTATGATATTTTCGCCCAAATCGCCAAAACAGATTTGGGTTTCCCAATCACGATTCCTGTAGTTGATGCAGGCGCAATTCTTTATCGAATTCCAGCAATGGCTGAACCTGTTTATCAACAAATGGAAAGTATCATTCACTCTTTAAACAAATGATTTCCTTTTCAGACTAATTACTTACGCTTCACTGTCAACACTAACAAAACTAAGATAAAAATTTTGTTATCTTAGCTTATGAAGGAGAAAATAAATGAATACGATTATTGACCTAGCAAATACAATTTTTAAACCTTTAATTGATTTAGGTGCTGCTCCTTTAATGACTATTGTTTTAACACTGATTGCCCTTTGTTTTAAGGTAAAACCCACTCGCGCATTAGAAGGTGGTCTTAAACTAGGAATTGCTTTAACTGGTATCAGTGCTATTATAGGAATTTTAACTACTGCTTTCTCAGATGCAATGGCCTCTTTCGTAGAACGTACAGGAATTTCTTTAAATATTACTGATGTTGGTTGGGCACCTTTAGCCACCATCACTTGGGGATCTCCTTACACCCTTTACTTTCTTTTAATTATGGTGATTGTCAATGTCATTATGTTAATTCTAAATAAAACAAACACATTAGATGTGGATATTTTCGACATTTGGCATCTATCGATTGTTGGTTTATTTGCTATTTTTTGTGGCGCAAACTTAATAATTGCAACAATCTTAGTTATTTTCATAGGTGTTTTAAAAATTATCAATTCTGACTTAATGAAACCAACGTTTAACGATTTACTTAACGCCCCAGATACAAATCCTATGACTACCACGCATATGAACTATATGATGAATCCAATCATTATGGTTTTTGATAAAATTTTTGATAAGCTTTTTCCTTGGTTAGACAAATACGATTTTGACGCTGCCAAATTGAATAGTAAAATTGGCTTTTGGGGATCAAAATTTGCCATCGGGATTTACTTAGGGATTTTTGTGGGTCTTTTAGCTGGCCAAACACCCATGCAAATTTTTTCTCTATCCTTTACGGCTGCAGTCTGTTTGGAACTATTCTCTTTAATTGGAACTTGGTTTATCGCTGCAGTTGAGCCTTTATCCCAAGGGATTACTGATTTTGCTTCGAATAAATTAAAAGGGCGTACACTTAATATTGGTTTAGATTGGCCTTTCTTAGCTGGTCGTGCTGAAATCTGGGCAGCAGCTAACGTATTGGCTCCAATTATGCTATTAGAAGCCATTGTCCTACCTGGCAATAAACTTTTACCACTTGGCGGAATTATTGCAATGGGTGTAACCCCTGCTCTACTAGTAGTTACAAGAGGTAAACTCATCCGAATGATTATCATTGGAGCAATCGAATTACCTTTGTTCTTATGGTCTGGTACCCTAATTGCACCGTTCGTTACCGAAACCGCAAAAAAAGTTGGCGCTTTCCCAGCGGGTCTAAATAATAATACTTTAATTTCACATACTACCATGGAAGGGCCAATGGAAAAATTCTTAGGATACTTAGTCGGCAATGCATCACAAGGTCAACTCGAATTTATTTTATACGCATGTCTGGCGCTAGTCGCCTATCTACTGATTTTCATTTGGTATGCAAAACAAATGAAGAAGCGAAATATTATTTATGCTCAAAAAGCTCAATAAGGGAAACTAAAAAGAAGAGGTGCATCTGCACCTCTTCTTTTTAGTAAATCACCCTGACAACTTTTTCCAATACTTTAGATGTGTCAAATTTATCTTTATTTGTAACTACCGCTGTCACTTCTTCTAATTGATAAAAAGAATAAAAATCCTGTTTCTCTACTTTAGAAGTATCCATTAACAAATATTTTTCTATTGAGTTATCTAATGCAATTGCTTGTGTTTGTCCTTCTTCAATAGTCGCTGTCATAATTTTATTATCTTTTAACGCATTGCAACTAAAAAATGCTTTATGAAAATGCATTTCTTCTAATGCTTTATTAGCGATTTCACCAAAAAAAGATTTAGTTAAAAGTCGCATTTCTCCACCAACCAAATAAATGGTCAACGCATTCTTTTTTTTACTTAACGTTTCAAACACAGGCAAACAGTTTGTTACTACTCTTAAATGTTTAAATTCCATTGCCTCGGCCAAAAGTTCAATAGTTGTTCCTGGTCCTAAGAAGATAGTTTCTTCTTCGTGAATTAAACTTAATGCTTTTTGGACAATTTCTTTTTTTTCAACACTATTAATAATTTGTTTATCAGCATGAGACAATTCATGTGGACGATATGTATTTAAACTGCTAGCTCCTCCATGTACTCGTTTTAAACGCCCCGCTGCTTCTAATTCTGTCAAATCTCTACGAACAGTCATATCCGAAACATTTAATCGTTCCATAATTTCAGTAACTTTGATTGCCCCTTTTTGATCTACTAGAGACACTATCGCATTTAATCTTTCTTCTTTTAGCATTTTCATCGCTCCATTGTTAGTATATCTTTTATTCTACGATAAAATACTTACTATGAATACTAAAACATTTCTCCATTTATTTTAACATGAACGACGATTTGTAAAAAATTGACGATTTAGCCTATCTTTATATAAACAGATATCACTTCAACGATTGATTCAGATCTATTTGAGCCTAGTCAAATAGAGATCTAGCATAAAAACTTCCCAGAAAAACATCCCCTACTCTGAGCACCTCTATCCAAAAAAATAGCACATAGGCAAAGACAGGTTACTTATAAAAAGGTAAGCAACCCGCCTTTGCCTATGTTTAAGTAAACGATGTATTTCCCCTATTACTGATTCAAAGTCCTTAAAACTTTATAATCACTGTTTTGCACAAGTAAAACGCTACTTGGGTTATCTGGATAAGCAGCATTACCATCAAATGATACAACAACAGTATTCGTACCAACTTTC
Source organism: Enterococcus sp. AZ120 (assembly GCF_050546165.1). NCBI lineage: Bacteria > Bacillati > Bacillota > Bacilli > Lactobacillales > Enterococcaceae > Enterococcus > Enterococcus sp. AZ120. The sequence goes on from NZ_CP172950.1 coordinate 1,560,077, forward strand.
GTGAATTGTGTGTATGAGCCCCCAGCACCGCCCGCGTTGGCAAAATGCAATGTCAACGTGTCGCCTTTTGTTTCTACCTCGCGCCAATTTGCCCGCTGATAGTTATGCCAGTCAATTTGAGTTGAAATTTCGTTTGCCGTGTTTTTATACATTCCTTCATAAAAATCAATCGCTTCCTCTTTTGAAGACCACGGATTGACTGAAATATTTGGGATTTGTTCTTTAGTAATTGACGGGGCACCTACAATTTTTTCAAACCCAGCCCTCAACTCTGCATTATCTGTTGCTCCAAAATACAGATAGCCATAAGGATCTCCTTGATTTTGCATCGTCACTAAAACTAAGGGATGATTGTTAACGATGGTGAATAAATACAAATGCTTTTGCATTTCTGGTTGCGTTTCTGCATCAGAGTAAACAGCAACTAACGCATATCCATCCTTCACTTGTCCATTTTCAGACCATTCTAAATAAATGGGATGCTGACCAATCGCTGGTTGCATAGTAACATTTCCTACTAGACCATCAGGCGCTTGGACGCCATTAAAATTGATTGAATTTCCTGGTGTATATTCTTTATACGTTTGGTTCATCCGTTGCCCCCAATCAGCCATAAATTGTTGTAGTTGTGCCTTTTTTTGCGCAGACCACAACTGATTTTCAGCTTTACTAGAAGCAGAAGAATTACTTTGAGTCGTACTAGATTTTGACTCCGTGCTCATTTGACTTGCTTGGCTGTTGTTAACGGTAACAGGTGCTTTCATTTCTGATGTTGCTGTCGGCTTGCTTGATTTGCTTGCAGTGATGTCGCCACTTTTGTTGGAAGAACATCCTGATAAAATACTCAATAAAAGACCTATCAAGATTATTTTTTTCATTGGGAATCCCTTCTTTCTGACAAGAATACTGTACTACTTTTCCACTTTTCTCACCAGCAAAACTCGACTAAAAACGGCTATGTTTATTTGTTATTTAATTATCAAATTAAGTTGATTGTAAGCATCCCATAACCAAGGATGCACAACTTTAATATCGTGTTTCAAAATATAATCAATATAGAAATATGCGGCATTTTCTAAAGAACAATTTAAAGCTTGTAATAAACCATCTAAGTATGGTGGTTTACCTTCTTGATCCCACTTTATTTTATCAGCGACAAACAAAACTAAATCTATGTCCGAATAGTTTTTCTTCAATGTTGTATGGCATTCAATAGCTGATAAAATTTCATTGTCTTCAATACCAAAATCCATTTTCGCAATAGACTTAGAAATTTTTTGATGAATTATCATTGGAAAGGCCATTTCTGCTTCGTTTAATTCAATCCCATATTTTTGTGCGACACTAATTCTCTGATTATTTGGATAAATCGCAGAGATATCGTGTAAATATCCTGCAATACTTACTTTTTCTGGACTAGTTAAATATTTTTCACCGAGTTGATAGGCATACTCTCCAACTTCCATACAATGATAATACGTCTTCTCACAGTTTTTACTCACTAAATATTGTTTAATTTCATTTTTCAACACCTGTTGATGATCCATTTCCACAGCCCTTTCTCATTCCGATTACTCTTCTAGATAAATAAATTATACTCCTTTCATCCTCTAGCAACCTTTTATTTTTTATTAAATAAACAGCTAACTAAATTGAAAAAATTGAAACTTTTTGGTCCTCAAATTCGTCTATAACTAATAGGACGTTCAATTTTGTATAACGTGGAGGTGTATTTTTTAACTTTTTCATTAACCAAAGAGGAGTGAAAGTATGCGACATAAGAAAAGAAAATTCAAAATAAACGGGTATGTATTATTTAGTGCGTTAATCCTCATTGTTCTTGTTTTCATTCAAACGTTCCTATTAACTCAACCCAAGATAACAAGTAAAAATGATGATACTACGCAGACATCGACTAAAAATTCAACTGCAAAAAAAGATTCCCCAACCAAGTTAGAAAAGGAATCAACACACATGACTATTTCATCAAAAAAATATGCTTACTCAGCAGACAAAATCAGAAAATATATAACTGGAGAAGAACCTTACAAAGGTGAAAAATTAGTATTCTTAACCTTTGATGATGGCGTTAATAATCAAATAACCCCACAAGTCCTAGATACATTAAAAAAGTATAACGTCCACGCAACTTTTTTTCTTGTAGGAAATACCCTAACTTCCGAAAATCAAAAGATAGTGAAACGCGAAGTTGCAGAAGGACATTCAATAGGCTTTCATAGTTCAACTCATGATTATGCAACGTTATATCCAAACGGGATTGTCAACACTGAAGAAATACAAGCGGAAATAGCAACCATGGAGAACTCTCTAAAAAAAATACTGGGCGAAACATTTCAAACAACTCTCTGGCGATACCCAGGAGGTCATATGTCATGGGGAGGTACAGAAAAATCTGATGAATTATTCAAACAACTTGGCATCCATTGGATTGACTGGAATGCGATGGTTGGGGATGCGGAACCGTTAGACAGACAGCCTACTACAGTCGCAGAAATGCTCGCTTTCCATCAACATTCACTTGAGGTTTATCCAGATTATAATATTAGAGTAGTCTTAATGCATGATTCAGTAGATAAGGAATTAACAAAACAAGCATTGCCACAATTAATAGAGTTTTATCAAGCAAATGGTTATCAATTTGGCGTGTTATATTAAAGCAACTCGGAACACTAAAGGAAGCATTTCTGGTCTTAGTCAATGTTGATTTTCTACTTAATTACACACAAAAACACCCTCTTGCTGAGCAAGAGGGTGTTCGTTTGTCGAATAGTAAAGATTAACGACGGATTTCTTTGATACGAGCTGCTTTTCCGTGTAATGCGCGTAAGTAGTAAAGTTTTGCACGACGTACTTTACCGTAGCGAACCACTTCAATTTGAGCAACACGTGGTGTGTGTAATGGGAATGTACGTTCCACACCAACACCATTTGAAACTTTACGTACTGTGTAAGTTTCGCTGATTCCAGCACCACGGCGTTTAATTACAACACCTTCGAATAACTGGATACGTTCACGAGTACCTTCGACTACTTTCGCATGAACGCGAACAGTGTCACCAGGGCGGAACGCAGGAATATCCGTACGTAATTGTTCTTGTGTTAATTCTTGAATTAATGGATTCATTTTATCCTTCTCCTTATTCCCAAATATTCTTATGGTCACTTCTGCCACAGCGGAATATTGTAATAGTTAGAGCGCATTGCACTCACCAAATCAGTTTACCACAGACAAAATAAGCTGTAAAGAGAATTTTCTTGAAAGTTCCCTTATTTTTGTTCTTCTTGTTTAATTTCTTCTAATAACTTCAACATTTCAGGCGTCATTTCTACTGATTCCAACATGTCTGGTCGACGCAAAAAGGTCCGTCGTAATGATTCTTTTAGTTGCCATTCTGCAATTAATTTATGGTTCCCATTCGTTAGCACAGCAGGGACTTCCATATCGTTGAAAATAGCAGGTCTGGTATATTGTGGATGTTCTAATAGGCCAGTGGAATGTGAATCCGTTTGTGCAGAAAGATTGTTACCTAAGACATCAGGTAATAAACGGACTGTCGCATCAATCATGACCATTGCGCCTAATTCGCCCCCTGTTAAAACGTAATCCCCCAATGAAACTTCATCTGTAACCATCGTGCGAATTCGCTCATCATAGCCTTCATAATGTCCACAAATAAAAACTAAATGTTCTTCTTGTGAAAATTCCTCGGCCATTTTTTGATTAAACGGTTTTCCTGCTGGATCTAATAAGATGACCCGTTTTGGCTGCTGGTTTGTCTCTTCTTCAATTGCTTTTAGATTATCATAGATCGGTTGTACTTTTAAAAGCATCCCCGCGCCACCGCCATACGGATAATCATCGACCGTTTGGTGTTTGTTATCTGAAAAATCGCGAAAATTAGAGACATTCAATTCTAATAACTGCTTTTCCCGAGCTTTCCCAATAATTGATTCCCCCATTGGTCCTTCAAACATTCTAGGAAAAAGAGTTAATACATCAATTCTCATCGTCAATCAATCCTTCTGGAATGTCCACATCAATCCGTTGATTTTCGACATCGACTTTTGTAACAACGCCTTCAATATACGGTAAAAGTAAATCTTTTTTCTTTGGTCGTTGGACGACCCACACATCATTCGCACCAGGAGATAAAATTTCTTTAATTTTTCCCAGTTCACTACCGGTTTCATCATAAACAGTGGCACCAATGATTTGGTGATAATAAAATTCGTCCTCTGCCAATTCAGCGAGATTGTCTTTTGCAACTTTTAAAATACCGTCACGATATTTTTCAACATCATTGATATTTGGATGTCCTTCAAAGCTTAAAATGTCAAAATTCTTATGCTTGCGGTGGGACTTCACGACCAATTCAATTGGTGCTTTTTTCTCTTGAAATAGCAGTAACGTTGCCCCTTTTTGATAACGTTCTTCTGGAAAATCCGTTTTCGAAATGACCCGAACTTCTCCTTTGATTCCTTGTGTGTTCACAATTTTTCCTACATTTAAATAATCTGTCACGTGAAAGCCTCTCTTCCTTGTATTTCATCTTTCCTATTCTACCATTTCTTACGCGCAAATTCTATGAAAAAACAAAGGCCAACTTTTCTAGTCAGCCTTTGTTTTTATTAATTCGTTAAACCAGTTAATGTGCCATAAATTAAAAATAAATTCAATAACGTCAAGGCAATAGCAATAATCCAAGCTAAAAATTTCACCCACGCTGGATTCGCAAATTGGCCCATTAATTTTTTATCACTTGTATACATCGTTAAAGGAATAATCGACACTGGCAAAGCAATACTTAGGAAAACTTGCGTATAAAGTAACAAGTCTTCAACAGCCGTTTCGCTACCGCCATAAATAATGACACAGATAATGACTGGCACAATTGCTAACAAACGAGTTAACACTCGTCGTGCCCACAACGGCATTTTTAAATGGATGAAGCCTTCCATTACAATTTGTCCTGACAGCGTACCTGTAATCGTTGAATTTTGACCCGAAGCCAGTAAAGCAATTGCAAAAAGAATACTTAACACTGGGCTAGCAATATTACCAACAATATCTGGATTTTTCAGAGCATCAAATAAATCAACAAATTTACCTAATTCACTGTTGGTTCCATAAAATAATGCTCCTCCTAAAATTAACAACAAACAATTTACGACAAAAGCGACAGTTAATTGAATATTTGAATCCCAAGTAGTGAAACGAATTGCTTTGGCTTTCTCAGCATCATCGTTACGATCAAATTTCCGAGCTTGCGCAATGGAAGAATGCAAATATAAGTTATGAGGCATGACTGTCGCTCCAACGATTCCCAAGGCTAAAAATAACATGGATTTATCTGTCGCTATTTTTGTGTCTGGAATAAAACCTCGTAATACTTCACCAACATTTGGATCTGCTAATGCCACTTCATAAGCAAAAACAAAAAAGATAACTGCAATTAAACAAGAAACAATTGCTTCGATTTTGCGAAAGCCTAACTTTGTCAGTAGCAACAGTAATAAAACATCAAACGTTGTTATCAACACACCAATTAATAATGGAAAACCAAATAATAATTGCAAAGCAACGGCACCACCAATTACCTCAGCGATATCTGTTGCCATTATGGCTAACTCCGTCACCACCCACAAGGCAACGCCCGTTCGTTTACTTGTATGCTCTCTAGTCGCTTGGGCTAAATCCATTCCTGTCACGATTCCTAAGCGCGCAGCCATACTTTGTAGTAACATGGCAACTAAACTAGAAAGTAAAATCACACTAAGTAACGTGTACTTATATTCCGCTCCGCCAGCAATTGACGTAATCCAATTTCCTGGATCCATATAACCAACAGCCACTAAAGCGCCAGGTCCGCTATAGGCTAGCAAAGTTCGCCAAAAGCTAGCGTTTTTAGGTACCTCGACGGTATTATTTATCTCTTCTAAACTAGGTCCATTTGCATAATTAAGCATTTTTTCCGTTTTCTTTTCTTTCATCCAACATCCCTCAATCTATCTTGTTCACACATTTCACTTTTAGGTACACCTAAAACTAGTTAACATAATTATAGTCTTCTTATTCTTCGTTGTAAACTGTTACATTCTAATTTTTTAAGCACTTTCGCTATAAATCGTTTGGTTTTTACCAAAAAATCCCTTACACTTATTTTATCATAGATCGGAGGTTATGAGGATGAAGTTAGATATGGTCGGTATTATCGTCAACGATATGACACAAGCACTCTCTTTTTACCAAACGCTAGGTTTTAACGTGCTGGGAGAAGCTTCGCCTGATTACACAGAATTACAAAACAATGGCGTCAGGATTTCTTTAAATTCACTACAAATGATTACTGGTGTCTATGGGTTTGCGCCTAGCCAGCAAGGCGATAAAATCGAACTTGCTTTTCTTTGTGAAACGGCCGCAGAAGTTGATAACACCGTGAAAAAAATGAGCCAAGCTGGTTACATTGTTTTTAAAGAACCTTGGAATGCACCTTGGGGCCAACGATACGCAATCATTAAAGACGTGGATGCAAATTTAATTTCACTCTTTGCCCCTCTATAATATTACTAAAAAATGCGCCACTTTCGTTTCTTTTACTCTCTTTCGAAAGATCAGTGCAGAATGGGTCTTAAGTAGGATGTCTTTTCTGTCTCTTTTTTTGTATAATAAACTTATCAAATGATGTGTATCTTACAACTTTGTTCGTTTGCAGAAAGAACAAACGATGTTTTTTATTGATGAAAAGTTATATACTAAAAGTACGATGAGTATAACTAAAGGAGATGAGAAATGTGAGTGTTACCCTATCTAGAAAAATTGTTAATATTATTTCCATTTTGGGCATTGTTGCAACCATAATTGCAACCATCTATTTTATCCGATTAGGTGTCTTCAAGGACATCAATGCACTAAGAGGACTAGTAGGGCAATCTGTCATTCTCGGTCCGATTATTTTCATGTTAATTCAGATTATTCAAGTGGTTATTCCGATTATTCCTGGTGGTGTTAGCTGTGCTGCAGGGGTCTTGATTTTCGGGCCAACAATGGGCTTCGTCTATAATTACGTTGGTATTGCACTTGGCTCTATTATCATTTTCTTATTAGGTCGTAATTATGGGAAACCATTCATTATGAGCCTTGTCAGTGATAAAACATATAACAAGTATATCGGTTGGTTAGACAATGAAAAACGTTTTGAACGATTGTTTGCTTTAGCAATTTTCTTCCCGATTGCACCGGATGATGCGCTTTGTTTAATGGCCGGTTTAACAAAAATGTCTGTGAAAAAATTTACTCTGATTATTCTATTAGCAAAACCTGCTTCTATCTATTTATATAGTCTTGCGTTAATTTATGGCGGTACATTTTTAACTAGCTTACTGGGAATGTAAAATAAATAAAAAAGCGAACGGACTAAATCAAAACTCTGCCTGTGTCAGTTTGATTTAGTCCTTTTATTATGGAATTTTGGTAGAAACTGGGGGACTTTTGATGTTTAGTTATTTTAAAAATAGTATTGTGAATACGCTAGATTTTCTTAAAGGGACAACGGCGTATTTTCGCGATGTGCTCTTGATGCACGGATTTATGTTATTCGTTCTATTGCCTTTATTGACAAGTTTGTCCAAATTGGTACTCAAAGAAGGTGGGATTGATTATATTTCCTACGATAACTTAGGGGCAATTGCTACGCAACATCCCTATGTACTTTTGACTTTTCTACTAATTGGGCTGTTAATTTTACTGGCGCTCTTTTTTGAATTTACCTTTTTATTGCTTAGTGTTTATTTTATTAAGAAAAAGCAACCAATTACTCTAACGCAATTATTGCACGGCACCTTGCTTCAGATCAAAAAAGTTCGAGGAATTACCTTTCTGTTTTTCCTGGCATATTTCTTTTTGATTTTACCATTAAGTGGGTTAACCTTCCGCTCTTATTTATTAACAAGAGTTAAGATTCCAGCCTTTATCTTAGATTTTATTTTTGCAAATCGCGTCATTATTATTATTGGTTTCGTACTGTTAGAGCTGATTATCTTATATTTAGCGATTCGACTTGCTTTTGCCCTTCCAGAGTTGATTTTACGTGATGTTGGTTTTCGTGAGTCTTTAAAACGTAGTTGGCAAATTACAAAGCGGCGCTTTTTCCAGATTTTAGGGCAATTTATTATCATTGGAGGAACTGTTTTAGGGATTTTTACGGCTGGCTATTTCTTGATATTTTTAGGTCAAACCGCAGTCGAAACGTTTAAACCTGAGTGGTCTTTACCTAGCGCTGTCATCGCTATGACACTCCTTCAGGTTATGATGCTCTTAAACTTGGTGTTGTCTAGTGTTGCTATTTTTTACATTATTGTTGATGATATGGAGGATGAAGGGATTTTGCCTGACACGCCAGAATGGTTCACCCCGAAATCAGAGGTTCGGGTAGAATGGACCACCTTCAGAGTCGTTCTTTTTTGTTTGATTGCAATCATCTTCGGAATTGGTGTAGGCACCTATAATACGAATTACCTAAGTCATACACCTGACCGAAAACCGGTTACCATCTCCCATCGTGGTGTTAATGGTAACAATGGCGTTCAAAACACCTTGGACTCTTTAATCGAGACCAATAAGGCAAAACCTGATTATGTTGAAATGGATATTCAAGAAACCAAAGACCATCAATTTATTGTCATGCACGATTTTAATTTACGGGCGTTAACGGGCGTTAATAAACGACCGAATCAATTAACACTTAAAGAATTAACGAATATGAATGTCACAGAAAATGGTCAAACTGCTAAAATGGTTTCTTTCGATGATTATTTAGCCAAAGCCAATCAATTAAAACAACGTTTATTAATTGAAATCAAAACCACGCCTCAAGATAGCCCTGATTTAGTACAGCACTTTGTCAAACAATACCGTGAAAATATTTTAGAAAACGGCCATATCCTTCATACCTTAACCTATGATACGGCGATGGCCTTAAAGAAAGAAGAACCACGCTTTTATGTAGGCTACGTTATTCCTTTCAACATTGTGGGACCGCCTAAAATGCCAGTTGACTTTTTTACTATGGAATACAGTACAATGAATCGTAACTTTGTAAATGCCGCTCATCATGATGGGAAAAAGGTTTATGCTTGGACAGCAAATGATGAAGATGTTATGACGCGAATGATTTTTTATGGCGTCGATGGTATCATTACCGATCAGCTCAGTCTACTGAATGAAACAATGAAAACCGATTTAGAAAACCCAACATACTCCGATAAACTGTTGAATTTCGCTATTGGAATGGGTTAAAAAAAAGAGCGTGGGACAAAAATCACTTTGGATTTTTGCTCCACGCTCAAAAACTGATAAACGGCGGGAACAGAAGCAACTCCTTCGGAAACAAGCCGGAATTATCCAAAAATTAAAGAACAATTTTCGGAAATTCCTTCTTATTTCTCGGAGTTAAACGCTTCTGTCCCGACCTCTTTTACGTTCATGTTAGTTGTTTTTACCAAAAATTCTTAAGAAAGCTAAGAATAAGTTGATGAAGTCAAGGTATAATTGTAATGCGAAGAAAACGGCCATCCCAGTACCTGCTTGATCACCTGTTTGCGCATAGACTTGGCGTATACGTTGGTTATCATAAGCAGTAATCCCTGAGAAAATTAGGACCATTAAAATGGAAATAAAGAATTCTACAGCACTACTGTGTAAAAGGAACATATTTAGCAACATCGCAATGATAATTCCGATTAAGGCACTATAAGCGGCATGACCAACTGCTGATAGGTCTTTCTTCGTAAAGACACCTACTAATGACATCGCGCCAAAGGTAGCTGCTGCACTTAAAAATGCGCCGGCCACTGTTCCACCAGTATACATTAATAACGTCACGGATAAAGTGACACCATTTAATAATGCATACGCAACAAATCCTGCAATCGCAATGGTTGGATTCTTCTGTGCTTTTGCGCCTAGATATAAAACTAAGCCAATTTCAACAAGCCAAATCATCCAAAAAGCTAAGCTTGATTGGAATAAAGTAGCTAGAACAGGTAAAAAGACAGTTGTCATTGCATAAGCCATGATTGCGCTAATACCAATTCCTAACGCTAAAAATCCGTAAATTTTGGCATAAAATTTATTCAAACCTGTGCCAGTTTGGATATACTCTTGATTATTCATAAGTTAAAGTCCCTTCTTTCTCTGTTAGTTCATCAATCGTCACTTGGGGTGGTTGAACCATCACCACTGCATCTAACACGCGATTTTCTTGCTCATTAACAGCCTCAACTGAAATGGTAATCACATCTTTCATTTTGTCGACTTTGATTACTTCTAATTGGAAAGTCAATGTTTCGTAATGAAAAACGGGTTCCACAAAGTTCACAGAGAAATTCACAACATGTGAACCTGGTCCTGGTAAATGTTTTGAAATCGCACTAGTGATAATTCCCATCAGCATAATTGATGGTACGATTGGTTTTTCATATTCTGTTTTTTGGGCATAATCATGTTGGATATATAAAGGATTCGCATCATTGGTCAAGCCCAAGTAAAGTAATAAGTCCTTGTCTTCAATTGACTCTGTCAAGGACAACGAATCTCCCTCTTCGATATCTTCGATGGTTTTGCCTAATTTTCTCGGTTTTCCGATATTCAAATTAGTACACCTCCGTTATTGATAAGATAATTGTACCAAAATGTACTTAAAAGGCAAGTTAAAAAGTAGTCTTTAAAGGATGTTTAAACAAAACCAACTTATCTACCATGCTAGCATTCTAAAAAAACAACGGAACAGGAGCAGCTTCTTATTTTTTGAAGCCAGATACCCCTGTCCCGATTTTGTTTATGTTCTCTTATAAAACGTTTCTAGTTGTGTTACTTAGTAATGTTTCGTAGGCTTGTTCAAATTTCTGAACGTCGCCAGCGCCCATAAAGACAACCACTGCATTTTCAAAATCTAGTAAAGGCGACACATTATCTTCGGTAATTACTTGTCCACCTTTTTGAATTTTTTCACCTAAATCTTCAATGCGTACCTCGCCTTGTGTTTCACGCGCAGAGCCAAAAATATTACATAAGAATACTTCATCTGCCAAATCCAGTGCTTCAGCAAATTCATCCATTAAGGCAATTGTTCGTGTAAATGTATGTGGCTGGAAGACAGCAATAATTTCTTTGTCAGGATATTTTTGACGAGCGCCATCAATCGTTGCTTTAATTTCAGCTGGATGGTGCGCATAATCGTCAACAATAATCATGTCACTGACTTTTTTCTCGCTAAAACGACGTTTCACACCTTTAAAACTTAGCATTTCTTCTGCGACTTTCTGCATATCAAGTTTTTCAAAATAAGCCACAGCAATCACACCTAGCGCATTCATGATATTGTGATGGCCAAATGCTGGTAAGACAAAATGACCTACAAAATCAGCCTTGTGATAAACATCAAAAGATGAGCCTTCCGTTGTTCGTTGAATATTTCGGGCTTGGATATCATCCTCTTCGCTGACGCCATAATAATAAACTGGCACTTCTGATTCTAACTGGCGAAGATACTTATCATCACCATAAGCAAAAATTCCTTTTTTGACTTGATGAGCCATTGTTTGGAACGCTGAAAAAACGTCCTCAATGCTCTTGTAGTAATCTGGATGATCAAAATCGATATTCGTCATAATCGCATAATCTGGTGAATAAGCCAAGAAATGACGGCGATATTCACACGCTTCAAATGCAAAGAAATCAGCATCTGGTTCGCCGTGGCCAGTGCCATCCCCTATTAAATAACTAGTTGGATTGATACCACTTAATACATGTGCTAGCAAACCAGTCGTACTTGTTTTCCCATGTGACCCTGTTACAGCAATGCTTGTATACGGTTCGATAAAACGAGCAATGAAATCGTGGTAACGAATTACTTCTGCGCCTAATTCGATGGCGCGGGCGATTTCCTCATGGGTATCTGGAAAAGCATTTCCAGCAATAACAATCATGTCTTTATCAATATTATCTGCATTAAATGGTAAAATAGGGACACCTGATTTTTCAAGATCCCGTTGTGTAAAGAAATACTCTTCTACATCTGATCCTTGAACGTTGTAGCCTTTTTGGTGTAAGACCAACGCTAATGAGCTCATGCCAGAACCTTTAATTCCGACAAAATGGTATAATTTGTTCTCTTGATTTCCCATTATAATCCTCTTCTCTGTCACTATATAAAACATACCTTTTTTAAAAAAAATTCAATCATACGAGATTCATTATCGTATAAAATAAAAAAATAATCAACTATTAAAACAGAATAAAAAACTTACATGTTTCAAATCCACATGCAAGTTTCATCTCTTAACTAAAATATTTACTGTTTTCTAATACAGAACTTGAATCTTCTAGCATCCCACTTAATGGTTTATCCAAGATGCCCTTTTTCTTCTCTTCTGTCACAGGTGCTTCAGGCTCTACTTGAGCATTCGCTTTAGCTAATTTTTTCCCATAAGCAGTTTGACTTTTAGCATTTTTCTTTGCGGCATTCAAACGGGAACGCGAACGTAAATCCAACGCATCTTCGCCAAAACGTTCTAAGTCTGGTTTGATTTGTTGATATTGTCGTCTAGTTAAAGGAATCTCAGGTTCTGAGGTTGGAATATTAAACTTCCGCACCGTTGGATCTTCTTCCGTATCTTTCACTTGAAAAGCCGTTGGTTCATCATCAAGAATGACATATGAACGCCGATCTTTTTTCATTGCTTTTAGCAACTCTTCTTCAGTAAAACTAGGTTCCTGTTCCTCAGGAATCACAGAAGCCGGGATATATTTAGGAACAAAATAAGAAGGTGTCGTTTTCTGCACTAATGGTGATGCGGCAGGTCTACTTGGTTTCGCTACGACTTCTTTTTTTTTATACGTTTGTGTCCAGCCATTTCCTTTTGGCGTCCCAAAAAGGCTATTATTTTTTTTCGTTGCTTGTTTATTTTTCGTTGCTTTACTAGCATGTTTTGTGTAGTCTGGCAAATTAGAACGATGACGTGCTAATTGCTCTTGTTGTGCTGCCGTTAATTGTTGTGTTTGTTTATTTGTAGTTGATTGATTCGTTGTTGGTTGTTGGACGGATGGTGTGCTTTGTCTAGTATCTTCGGCAGATGTTGCAGTTCTTCTGCTACCAGACATTGCTTTACCAATCAGATCATCTTGAAATAAGTTACGTTCATTATCTGTTGGTAATTTTACGCCCTGTTCATCATCATACGCTGGAAAACGGAAATGTTTTCTCTTCACTTGAGCATTATCCATTGCGGTCATTCCTTTTATTTTTCTTTCTCATTAGTTTAACACATTCTCAATGAATACTAAAGAACTTGCCTGAATTTTTAAGAGAACAAAAAAAGAAACCTCCGTTTAAAAAGGTTTCTTTTTTGTTTATTTATCTAGTTGTAATTTGGCAAAGTCCGCTTTGACTTGAATGAATGACTGAAACAATTGTAAAAACTGAAAGAGTCGCGCCCGATTTTCAAATTCACTTCTTGTTTGCGGTAATGGTTTTGTGCGATAGGTTTCATAAACGGTCTTAATTCGATTCATAATTTCTTGTCCATCATTATTCTCTGCAAATGTTTCTGCCGTATATTCCAACAATTGCTGAATATAGCGAACTTGTTGCGCATCAACAGTAATATCTTCTAATAATTCCAACATGTTTTTTAGAATATTACTTTGCATTTTTCTCATCGCAAAGTACTCTAAATAGTACGTATTGGTAGACAGCAATTGATTCTCGGCATGATTTTTGGCCCACGTCTCACCTGTACGAATAAAGGTTTTTAAATCTGCACAATGCATGACCAAATTTCGCTCTCCTGCAGCGTTGTTTAAATGTAGCGCCATTTCCCTTAAAATTTTACGAAACATTGTTTCAATGACTTCTTGGTCTTCTCTTAAACGTTTTTCTGTATCAGGCATATAAGAATTAGCTAATAACGCTAGTCCCACACCAATACTCATTAATAAAAACTCATTTCCAATAATCGCCCAAGAAAGATTTTTTTCGACTAAATAATGAGTTACCAAAACGGAACTCACAACAATCCCATCAGATAATTGAAAATACACGGCTGCTGGAATAAATAATAATAAAAAAATACCAAAAGCAATCGCTGTAAAACCTAAAAAAGTAAAACAAATATACGCTAAAATAGTTGCTAAAGCTAAGGATAACAAACGATAAATTCCTGTCATGACAGATGTTTTTTTCGTGCTAGTAACACTTAAAACTGAAATAATCCCTGCCGAAGGGGCATAAAGTAATCCCAGTTTTTCCGCAATAATCATTGCTAATGCAGCGCTAATGGCTGTCTTGACTGTTCGTAAACCAATTTTCATGCATACTCCCCTTAAAAAATAATAATTCTTCACTTTTCTCTAGTAATTTTACCTCTATTTCGGTTATCATTAAAGAGAAAAGTTATTTAGGAGCGAATATTTATGATAGTGGGTCGATTTCGTTTAGGCATGCGAACGTTAAAAACAGCAATTGCTGTCATGCTGTGTATTCTTTTATTTCAATTTTTCCATCGTGGCTCACCTATGATTGCCTGTTTAGCAGCTGTTTTTTCGCTAAGACAAGATTTAAATACCAGTTTGTCTTTTGGAAAATCGCGCATTATTGGAAACACATTGGGTGGCTTTTTAGCTTTGCTTTATGTATTAGCACAAGATTATTTTCCTAATCAACACTTAGTAGAATTACTGCTACTACCACTTTTAGTCATTATCGTCATCGTTGTTTCTGATGGGATTAATAACAATGCTGGGATCATTTCTGCAACTGCGACACTTTTAATGATTTCTTTAAGTATTCCGCAAAGCGATTCCTTTCAATATGCAATGGAACGTGTGTTGGATACATTCATTGGGACCTTTATAGCGATTGGTTTAAACGTCTTTTTACAACCTAAGCCAGCAGAAGAAGCCCATGAAATTTCTGAAGATTTAGCTGAATTAGAAAAGAAAGAAAAAGAACTAGAAGCTTTACGTCAACAAGTTCAAGCGCGGATTGCTGCAGAAGAAAACACTGATGACAAGGCAAATAAATAAAGAAACAGCCGATTGAAGAGAATAACAATCGGCTGTTTCTTTATAGTTCCCAATTCGTTTTTGCTTGAAAGTTGGCGGCTGCGCCAATCAAGTTGGCATCATTTTGATAATGGCAGGTCACGATTTCTGGAACAAAATCTTTTAATTCAAAGGTTTGTAAATGCGTTAGCATCCGGCGATTAATCTCTGCTAATAAGCCTTCTTTAGCAGAAACACCGCCTCCGAGTACAATCATTTCAGGATCATAAGAAAACTGTAAGCCGAATAATCCTTGTGTTAAATAATCATAAAAATTATTGACTTCTTCGCGAGCAATCTCATCCCCTCGTTGTGCCAGTTCAAAAACTTCTTCTCCTGTCACCGCCTGTTTTTCGACTCCAATTCGTTCACAATAGCGCTGAGCCATTTTGACAGCTGTGCCAATTTCACTGAATGTTTGGCCATTACTTAAAAAGTTCAGTCCAAACTCGCCTCCATATAAATGAGCGCCTTTGTACAATTCACCATTGCGAAAAATCGCTCCGCCAATTCCTGTCCCAATAACGACAAAAAGCACTTCTTTTTTCCCTTTCGCCGCGCCTTCATATATCTCAGCTAAACCAGCACAATTCGCATCATTTTCGATAGTCACTGGTAAGCCAAACAACGCTTCTAATTCTTCATAAATGTTAAAATGATGAATATATGGAATGGCGGAAATCCCTAAAATCTGTTGACTTTTTTCGTCAACTACTCCAGGTGAACTAAAAGCAACACCACTAATCGACTCATTTCTTTTGTCTGCATAAACCGAATATAAATGCGCTTTCATTTCTTCCCAAGAGCCAGGTGTTGGAAAGCTCCCTTGATTTGTTAATTCTTTGCCTGTCCAAACGCCGTATTTCACGGAAGAACCGCCAAGATCAAATGCTAAAATTGCCATATTTATCCATCCTTTTCTACTTCTGTTTTCTTATTTCTTCGATACGTATACGGTCCATGATAGGTCTCATCAGGATTTTTCGTCAAGCGAAATTTCAACGGAACATAGTCAATGCCGCCTTTAACAAAAGGATGACATCGTAAAATCCGTGCTACCCCCATCGTTGTTCCTTTGACACTTCCATGTGTATGAATTGCATCAATCATATATTGTGAACACGTTGGGTAATAGCGACAACGTGCAGGCAATCCTGGAGAAATAAATCGTTGATAAAAACGAACACCGCCGATTAACGGATTTTTCATAAAGTGCCTTCTTTCTAACTAATTCTTACTAAAGAATAGCTTGTTTTTTCATGTTTGGCAAGTCTTAGTTACGAGAAATTACACCAGGTGCACCTATGACGAATTCTTACATTTCTGTTGCTATCCAAATGAAAAAAAACGTGCTACACTATAAAAAAAGGAATGGAGGCTTAGTAAATGGGATTAAAATTTGAACGTTCCAATGACTTAGATAAACTCTTCGATTCTTTCGCCGTTGATCCATTAAAGAAAGAAGTACCTCTTGAAGAACTGGCAAAACAACGACAAGAAGTAAAAAAAGAAGAAGCAAAAAAACAAGCAAAAGAGTAATTTTGCTTGTTTTTTTCTATAGAAATTTTTCAATTGCTGTCCAAGCTGCTTCTTTTCCTTCTTTTGTTTCAGAAGAGAAAATAATAAAGTCATCTTGTTTATCAAAATTCAAGGCTTTTTTGATGACACTCTCGTGTTTGTTCCATTTGCCCCGCGGAATTTTGTCTGCCTTAGTTGCTACAATAATAACTGGCAAATCATAGTATTTCAAAAATTCATACATTTGGATATCATCTTGGGTCGGCGGATGACGTAAATCAATTAAAGAAACGACTGCACGTAATTGCTCACGTTGCGTGATATACGTTTCAATCATTTTTCCCCACTTCGCACGTTCTGTTTTAGAAACTTTGGCATAACCATAGCCAGGAACATCCACAAAGTGTAAGGCATCCTCAATTAAATAAAAATTTAGCGTTTGCGTTTTACCAGGTTTGCCTGAAGTTCTTGCTAAATTTTTACGATTAATCAAGGTATTAATAAAAGATGATTTCCCAACGTTCGAACGTCCAGCTAAAGCAATCTCCGGTAATTGAGATTCAGGATATTGTTTAGGGGATACCGCACTAATCACGATTTCTGCATTATGTACGTTCATTGTTTTCCTCCGTTCTTCTATTCAGTCTTTCATTCAAAAGCTTAACAAAAACAGCTCTTTCGGAGATCCGCCGAAAGAGCTGTTTTCAGCTTCAATCTTATACAGCTTCTTTATCTTTTTTGTTATAAATAATTGTTGGTTTACCGGTACCTTCAGCGGCCATTTTAGTAATGATAACTTTTTCAATGCTTTCATCTGAAGGAACATCAAACATTACGTCCATCATAATTTCTTCAATGATTGAACGAAGTCCCCGTGCGCCAGTATTACGTTCAATGGCTTTGGCTGCGATGGCTTTTAATGCTTCTGGTTCAAATTCTAATTTAGTGTCATCAAGAGACAATAATTTTTGATATTGTTTCACCAAGGCATTCTTCGGTTCTGTTAAAATTCGAACCAAATCATCATTCGTTAATTTATCAAGCGCAGCCATTACAGGTAAGCGTCCAATAAATTCTGGAATTAAACCAAATTTCAATAAATCTTCTGGAATAATATGTTGCATGATGCTTTCTTCTTCATTTAAAGCAGAATTAGTTTTACCAAAACCAATAGTTTTTTCGCCTAAGCGGTTTTTAACAATGGTTTCAATTCCATCAAACGCTCCACCAACGATGAAGAGAACATTCGTTGTGTCAATTTGGATAAATTCTTGATGTGGATGTTTGCGGCCCCCTTGTGGTGGTACACTTGCAACTGTTCCTTCAAGAATTTTTAGTAAGGCTTGTTGAACACCCTCACCTGAAACATCTCGAGTAATCGAAACATTTTCACTCTTACGGGCAATTTTATCAATCTCATCAATATAGATAATGCCCTTTTCCGCACGTTCAACATTATAGTCAGCAGATTGTAGTAATTTTAAAAGGATGTTTTCAACATCTTCCCCTACATAACCTGCTTCTGTTAAACTGGTCGCATCAGCGATTGCAAAAGGTACATTTAATGTTTTTGCTAACGTTTGAGCCAAGAAAGTTTTACCTGAACCTGTTGGTCCAATTAAACAAATGTTACTTTTTTGCAATTCAACGTCATCTTGAGTTGCAGCTGTTTCTGATTGATTCACACGTTTATAGTGATTGTAAACAGCAACAGAAAGTGTGCGTTTTGCACGTTCTTGTCCAATAACATATTCATTTAAAACATTTAAAATTTCTTGGGGTTTTGGCACATCCGTTAATTCTCGGACTGCTTCATCATAAAATTCTTCATCAATAATCTCTTTACATAGATCAATACATTCATTACAAATATAGACACCCGGACCAGCAACAATTTTTTTTACTTCTTCTTGTGTTTTCCCACAAAATGAACAACGAACGGTCCCGTTATTATCCGTATTGTCGTACATGTTCGTCACCCCTCTAAAAATCAAAAAATGACTGTCATCACAGTCTCTCATCATAATAGCACAAACCACTTTAAAATGCGAACATCTCAGATAGAAAGTTTTATTGTTCTTAGACTTCTTATGGTATACTACATTATATAAAAGCACTTTCATAAAAAGTGATTGTGTTGAAACAAATTGGAGGAATTGTGATGTTAGAACAAATTTTACTAGGTACCTATACTCGAAGAGCCAGCCAAGGCATTTATAAAATTGCATTAGATACGACACAAGGTCGTTTAACAGAAGCGACACTTTTGTTAGAAGAAACGAGTCCTACCTATCTTGCTCTGAGTCAAAAGGGCGAACTTTTTAGCGTCACTAGTGTTGACGGTGAAGGTGGCACTGCCGCTTATCAACCAGAAATGGACCATTTTAACTTATTGAATAAAGTAACTGAGGAAGGTGCGCCGCCATGTTATGTAGCTGTTGACGAAAACCGACAACTTGTCTATGCAGCAAATTATCACCAAGGTATCGTTCACGTGTATCGTATCTTAGAAGATGGTTCTTTGGAAGATGCTGACAAAGTGATTCATACAGAGCCAACTGGTCCTCATGAAAACCAAAACAATGCCCATGTTCATTACACAGATTTGACGCCTGATCAACGCTTAGTCGTCTGTGATCTAGGAACCGATCGTGTGTATACGTATAATGTTAGCTTAGATGGAAAGCTTTCTGAAATCGCTCAATTCGTGACTGAGCCAGGGACTGGTCCACGTCATTTAGTGTTCCATCCAACAAAATCATTGGCTTATTTATTTGGTGAATTAGATAGCACTGTTTCAGTTCTTTCATATGATGAAACAGATGGTTCTTTCACTGAATTACAAAAAGTTTCTACTTTACCTGCTGATTATGATGCGTTTAATGGTGGTGCTGCGATTCGTATTTCTTCTGATGGCCGTTTCCTTTATGCTTCAAACCGTGGCCATAACTCAATTGCTGTCTATGCTGTTTCAGAAAATGGCGAAGCGATTGAACGAATTCAATTAATTTCAACAGAAGGCGATATTCCGAGAGATTTCGATTTAGATCCTTCTGAAGATTTCATCGTTGTCGCTAATCAAGACTCTGATAACTTAACACTTTATCGTCGGAACCAAGAAACAGGCTTATTAGAAATGATTCAAAAAGATGTTGCTGTTCCCGAATGTGTTTGTGTTTTATTTGTATAATTAAGTTGACTATTTCCTTGGAAAATAACAGGAGGTCGGGATAGAAGCGTTTAACTCCGAGAAATAAGAAGGAATTTCCGAAAATTGTTCTTTAATTTTTGGAGAATTTCGGCTTATTTCCGAAGGAGTTGCTTTTGTTCCCGCCGTTTATCAGTTTTTGAGCGTGGAGCAAAAATCCAAAGTGATTTTTGTCCCACGCTCCCTGTTTTCTTATTTTAAACGATGGATTAGTTCTCCAATTCTTTAACGTATAAATAAAAAGAGCCAAAGTCTAAGCGATTCATTTGTAAAGATTCATGAATTTTTGTGAACCCTTTACTTTCGAAAAATCGAATCATTCTATGGTTTGTATGATTAGTTTGAGCATACATTTTACGTCTTCCTTCCCAGACTGCTCGTTTCTCCAATTCATGGAACAACAAACTGCCATAACCCTTGGCAATATAATTAGGCGAAGTTGCAAAGCGCTTTAACCAAACAAAGTCTTGTTCCTGCTCCATACATAACGTTGCCATTGAAAAAATCATTTCTTCGTGCACTAGCAAATATAATTGTTTTTTTGTAATGTCTTCTTGGATATCTCCTTGAGAAGGATAGTCCTTTGTCCACTGTGTAATGCCCACAACATCCATATATGCCTTTACTTCTGTTAAAAATTGAAGAATCATCGGTAACTCTTTCTCATCAGCCACTCTAATTTTCATTGTTTATTCTCTTAATAAGGTAACAATAGAATCGACAAGACAATCACACTAATAATGCCAATGATGGTCGGTACACTCGTCCGTTTTAAAATTCTGATGGGACTAACTCCTACTGTTGATGCGACAATCATGACAACTGCTGCTACAGGAGAAATCGTTCTAGTTAAATTCGCGATCATCTGCATTGGCAAGGAAATTAAAATACCATCAATCCCTGCTTTTTCGGCAATCCCAGGGATTAGTTCGATAACCGCATAAAACATTGCCAGACCACCACCGCTTAAAATTCCAAAAAGGGTCGTTGCACCGCTGAAAATTAAGGTCGTGACAATTCCTGCTGAACTTGACGCTTCGACAGATGCCATAATACTATCAATAATTCCTAACGTTTGAATCGCAGACGTGAATAATGAACCGCCTACGACAAGCATCACAACTTGACTAAACCCTTGCCCCATTCCTTTAAACATCTCGACAGCCGTATCTTGAACCTTTTTAAAAGATTTCAAGCGAAGCGTCTCAACCAATACAGCGATGAAGAAAGAAATAAATGTAAGAACAAAAATATCCATCGTTATTCCTTTAATAAACATTCCTGCGATTCCCACTCCAACAATTAATAATAGCGGTAATATTGGCAATATTGCATAAAATTTAGGAACATCAAATTCTTTTTGTTTGCTTAAGCCTTCTTCATTTAATGAGACATAGGCAGCCTCACCTTCTTTTTTATCGCAGTATTTTTGCCAGAAGTACTGTGCAACCGCAATGATTAATAACGATGGCAGCGAAATTTTGGCATTCCATACAACATAATTTAACACATCATAACCAAGGGTATTTGCGGCGATTACGTTATCCGCGCCTAAAGGTGTTGGCATGATAGTTGCCGTCATTGCAATCACACCTGCAGCAGTTAATGACGAAATCCCCATGCTGGCTAGCATCGGATATAATATAGACATTAAAATAATCGCTAAGCTTGATGCACTAGGAACTACTAGTGACATTAAATTTCCAATCAAAAAGACCACAGGGACAAATAACGATTTACGTTTAATCTTCATTAATGGTTTCACCAAAAAGTTGACAGCCATCTGATTGGCCCCGATTGCATTCATATAGCCTGAATAACCAAAAAGAATCATAATTACAATTCCTGCTGAACTCACTTGTGCAATAATTGTATCTTTAAACTTCAAGAAAATATCAAATAATCCAAAACCGGTTCCTTCTCCTGCAGGATAAATGGGATGTCCTAACATCCATGCACATGCAAGTAGAACAAGCGCACCAATAATTAAGCTGAGTGCGGGATGATAATTTTTTACAATCAAATAGGCTACAACAACTAAAACGACCAATACCAATAAACTTTCAATCATACTTATCCTCCTTCAGTTAATTAACCGCTTTCATTTTTTCGACAACCCATTTTTGAAAAGCTTCAACGTCTACATCTATACAGGCAACGGCATTCGTGTTTTTATGATACTTCATTTTTAAATCCGCAACAGTAGCTCCCGCAGCTGGACCTTCCAAAGCAACTTCAATGAACGTTTCAGTTGTCTCAAATAATTCTGGTGAAGTTAAATAGGCAATCGCACAGACATCATGCATTTTCAAACCTGTAGTTAAACTGCCGCCTCTATAATGACGGAAAAGACCATAAAACATTTCCCCCACTCTGCCAAGCGCTCTGATGGCTGTTACTTCATGATTCGTTAACACAGCTTGACTTGTAACATCTAATCCTACCATTGTTAACGGGACACCTGATTGGAAAACAATTTGTGCAGCGTGTGGATCGACATACGTATTAAATTCAGCACTTGTATTTGTATTTCCCCTTGCTAATGAGCCACCCATCATAACGATTTCTGCAATATTTTCTTTGACTTCTGGATAGAGGGTCAGTAACAAAGCAATATTCGTTAATGCAGCAATTGGAACAATGGTCAAAGGAACATCACTAGACAGAATTTCTTTTCGCATAGCTTCCACTGCATGAATATCTAAACACGTAGAGATAGGTTGCGGAAACTCAAAGCCATCCATGCCAGTCTCCCCATGAATCTCAGCAGAATCTTCCAATTGAATAAGTAACGGACAATTACACCCCTTGGCTACAGGAACCTTTTTCCCAAAAAAATCGACAAGTTTCAAGGCATTATTTGTTGTTTTTTCTACATCTACATTCCCTGCAACCGTCGTTATTAAGCGAACTTCTAGGTTAGGATGATTCAGTGCAATCGCTAAAGCTACAGCATCATCAATTCCTGGGTCCGTATCAATAATGATCGGTCTTTTCTTTGTATCCATTTTTCTTCCTCCATTCACATTTAGGAAAAACATTTCCGGAAACGTTTTCTTAATTTGAGATTAACAGCGCTTTCATTGAAAGTCAAGCAGAATTTCTAAATAATAAATAATTAGGCTTTTTCTTGACTTTCTGCTTTTAGAATGCTTACTATAAAAAAGAGTTCAGTGAAAGGACGAAAATGATGAATATTAAAGATATTGCAAAATTAGCTGGCGTTTCCGCTTCAACTGTATCCAAAATTATAAATAATAAAGATCAAACTATTAGTAAAGAAACCCGTGAGCGTGTCTTAAAAATCGTTCGAGATTACAACTACACACCTTACTCAGCAAATCTCGTCACAAATAGTACTACAAAAACCTTCGTGTTATTATTAAATAGCCATGAAACTTTTGAGGCTTGGGTTACGAGCTTTATTGATAAAGCTCAAGAAAATGGCTATAACTGCTTGATTTTAAATAGTCACGGTAGTTTAGAACAAGAACTGAAAAATATTACCTCGCCAACTTTAAAACAAGCCAGTGGCATTATTTGGGACCCAATCAATGAAAACAGTAAACAATACGCGAAATTTATAGAAGAATTAACGATTCCTTACTATTTCGTCAATCACTCAACTAACGAATTGCCTTCTCTAGCGAGGCTTTATGAAGAAGCTAGTTATGTTTTAACCCGAGAATTATTACAGAATAACCATAAAAAAATTAGTTATTTCGTCACTAACCAAAAATATAAAGAAGCAATTATTGCAGGCTATAAAAAAGCCTTATTTGATGTCAATTTACCCTTTAGTAAAGAAAATATTTTAACTACTATCCCTGCTGATTTCAGTAATCAGCTTATCACAGATGGGATTACGGGTATCCTTACTGATGACTATACCCAGGCTGTTTTTTTGGAACAGCTTTTAAAGCAGAGCGGTTTGCGAACCCCCGATAATTACTCTTTACTCGCAATTAAGCGAAAAATTGATCGTTCATTTTTACCTGATCATATTTCTTCCGTCTTATTAGACACAGAGACGTTTGGTAGCCAGTTAGCCTTATTATTGCTTAACAAACGCAAAGAAAAAACAGCCTTGATTAATGACGCTGAAAAATTGGTGCTAGATCACAAAAATACATTAGGCATGTCTAGTGTTAATCCACATAGCAAAATGATTGTAGTAGGTAGTTTAAACGTTGATAATTATCTGTATTCAACAAATTTACCACATAACGGCAAAACAAATTTTTTGTCTAGCTATGCTAAATTCCCCGGCGGAAAAGGATTAAATCAAGCTGTTGGCTTAACCAAACTGGGCCATCAGGCCACCTTAATTGGTTGTTTAGGCTCAGACACAGATGCGAATTACTTATATAAAGAATTAGAAAAATACCACGTTACGACAGATGGTATCACACGTATTCAAGATACTGAGACTGGTCAAGCTTATATTTATGTTGAGACAAGCGGCGACTCCATGATTTCAATCTTACCTGGTGCAAACACAGCGCTTACACCTAAAAAAATCGCACAGCAAAAACACCTATTTATGGATGCCAGTTTTTGTCTCATTCAAACAGAAATTCCTTTGTCTGCTGTAGAGAAAGCTTGTGAAATCGCCCAACATTCAGGCGTACCGATTATTTTAAAACCAGCTGCTATTCATCATATTCCAGTGAATATACTAGAAAAGGTTGATTTTTTCATTCCCAATGAAGATGAATTATTGGAACTTCAACCAGATACTGGTACATTAGAAGAGAAAGCGGCGTACTTCTTAGAAATGGGCGTAAAAAATGTCATTGTTACTTTAGGAAAAAAAGGCGTGTTATTAAAAACACCCCAAGTGTGCCACTATTTCCCTGCAACAGAAAATATAGCTGTGGATAGCACTGGTGCCAGTGACAGCTTTATCAGCGCGCTCGCCTCCTATCTTTCGAAAGGTTATCCGACTGAAGCAGCCATTCAAATAGCAATTCAGGCTGCAGGATTTTCAGTTTCTAAAGAAGGGGTGATTGATTCTTTAGTTGATCACGTCACTTTGGAAAATTATTTGATAAAAAAAGAACCCGCTCTTTTCGCTCATCGTAACACCTGTGTCGACTGACACAGGTGTTTTCCTGCTGAATATCTTGTTATTTTCTCATAAACCAATGAGAATTGTTCTTTTTTATTACAATTTATTAGGCGAACTATTATAATAAAAGAGAAGTTATTACTAAGGAGTGAGTCTCATCAAAACACAAGATGCCATAAAAACATTTTTACTTTCAAAGAAAACACAAAAAAAATTGGCTGTCTTTTTATACTTAGCAAAACAAACGAACCTTGATTTATCTAGTGTTGCCCGAAAATTCGATCTTTCTACTAAAAATTTATCAATTTATCTTCGTGAAATTCAAGAAGACTTAGCAACCCTTCCTGAAAATACCTTAGAGATTCAGATCCATCACGGAAAAATTTCATTACATACGACTTCCAATGATTTTCTTTCCCACTATTTTTTATTATTTAATTATTACTGTGTCCATTCTACTGACTTCATTCTTTTTCAAGCAATTATCAAAAAAGAAAACAATTCTGTCTGGAAAGTGAGTCAAGAAACTAATTTTAGCTCATCTTACATTTACAAACGGTTAAATAACATTAATAAACTATTTGGTTTGTATGGAATTTCCGTCCATTTTTCCCCCTCGGCGAGTAAAGTGATTACAGGTTCTGAATTTCAAGTCCTATATGCTTTTCTTGATGTCTACTGGACCATCTTTTTAAATACCTTAGCCTTACCACGTTATACCTCTACTTATTTTGAAGATATACTGACGCAACATATTAAACCAGAAATTCTTGAACGCTTGGAACACGCTTCTCTACTAAAATTAAATTTACTTTTACACATCGCAAAATATCGCTTTCCATATACTTGTGAAGATGATCTCCAAAAAGAATTTGAAGAACATCCTTATTTAAGGCTTTTCTCAGACTCAAAACAAACTATTTTTTGTTCCCAATCAAATTTTTCAGAAGATCAACAGCGGGTTGTAGATATCATTGCACCCATTGCCATTGATAATTTTGATTCAGCAAAACGAGCCAAAGATTTACTGACTGCTCTACATGAAATTTCTTGCCCAGAATATTTCTACGTTGATTCTTTATTAACCAATTTTTGCGAAGTTTTTCAAATTCCAAAAATGCGTGAATTTGATCGTCATTACTTCTTACTTATTTTATTTAAAAATATTATCTATAACCAATTATTTATTTCACAGCAACCAAATACCGCGATTCTAGATTTTTTAGTCAATAAAAATAGTACTTATCAAAAAGATTTACAGAAAAAAATTTATGCTTTTTATCAAAACTTTTCAGCGCATTCCCCTTATCAGTTAAGATTTAAGGATCAGGAGAACCCAATTTGGACATGTGAATTGTTGTTACGAATTTATAAGCACTATAGTCCCCGCAAAAAAATTAAAATTGGTGTTGCCTATTCTCGCGATTTTTACATTGCTAGCTTTATTATGATGAAAATCAAGCAAGCATTTAGTGAGGATATTATTTTTGAACGAACCGATTTTTCTGGTTGTGATATTGTGATTACTGACTATCCCTTATTTGATTTACCAAAAGAAATAGACCGAATTTACATTTTAGAAGAAGAATTAACCCGAGAAGATTGGGAACTAATTTTCAGTAAAATAAGTATCGCCATTTTTGATTTGCAATATTAAAACAAACATCAAGCGCCAACCTGTCTCACCAGCCATAATGAAAACAAGCGACCTACAAACCACTTCTGCCAGTTTTAGTCTGACAGAAAATAGTTTGTAGGTCGCTTGTATATTGCTGTTCTTTTCTATGTTACCTTCAAAGACAATCTAGTAAGTGGGTACACGTCGTACTTCAGTCCTTAAAGTGCTACGCTTCCACCGCTGATCAGTTTTTAAGCCTGAGACAAAAATCCAAAGTGTTTTTTGTCTCAGGCTCTTACATTTTTTCAACAAAGATGTTACTAGGCGCTACTTGAAGCTGAAAACTATTTTCTCTATCGAGATTCCTCATCAGTAGACTCAAATTTAAAACTTTTTTCTATAAAAGCGACTTCTTTTGCGTATGTTTTTACAAAAGAAGAATAGTCTTTGGGATCTTTGACCTTTTCCAATTGGTCAACAGAGACTTCTAATTCAAATCCTGTCCCATCTTTAAAGAGATAATATTTTGAGATGTCTGTATATCCTTGATTCCGTTTTAAAATATAGCCGGTTTGTACATCAGCAATTTTATCAATTGGGTATGCTTTGATAAACTCTTTACTTGTATCCAAATAATCAGAAAGACTGTTGACAAGATTGCCAGAAAGGTACATACCTGCCGATGTATAATAGTCTCTTTTTTCATAAAAACTGATATTGCCTAGATATTTTGTATCTGGATACTCCTCTGTAGAAGGTAAAATTAAAAAGTTCTTTCCGCCACTGGTTTCAATATCGGCATCGCCGATAATTTCTATTTGGTAGCCTTGATTAAATAAAAGTTTATTTTCTTCTATTGTGACTTTTAGTGGTTTTTCTAAATCAA
Organism: Enterococcus sp. AZ120; assembly: GCF_050546165.1. Classification (NCBI taxonomy): domain Bacteria; kingdom Bacillati; phylum Bacillota; class Bacilli; order Lactobacillales; family Enterococcaceae; genus Enterococcus; species Enterococcus sp. AZ120. The sequence continues at coordinate 1,587,499 of NZ_CP172950.1, forward strand.
CAGGTCCAGTTGTGGTAAGTCCAGCTTCTTTTAAAGGATAAACATCTTCTGATGAAGCGGAGTAATCCCAATAATCATCTTTCTCCGCAAGATCAATATATACTATAAAGCCAATTGCTACAGCAATGCCTATCCAAATAATTTTTTTGTTCTTTTTTTGTTTTTTCTTTTTTTTCGTCTGTGGTTTTACCACTTTTTTATTGGGGTTAGGAAGTTGCTTTGCTGTATCTGTTCTTGTGACAGGAAAAAACGACCATTTTGGCTTTTGAAAAAGCGCATCATATGTATCATAAAAATTCTTTTGTTTAGCCATTTTTTCTCTCCACTAATTTTTTTGATAAGGCAATTTCCTCAGATGCTTCGGAGACTAATCTTTCATAATCATCTGTGATACTTTCCGATAACACTCGTATGGTACTTAAGATACCATTGGTTGCAAGTGTTATTTCTTCTGTTGACAATTTATCTTCTTTAATGCTTAAAAACCGTTCTGATGCTCGTAAAATCTCTGGTACCTTATGATATAAAAAATCACTAAAATGAGTAATTGCTTCAGGATACTTCACTAAGTGTTTAAAGATGCCCTTAGCGGAAGCAACACCCAGTTCTACTTGTTCAATTTTTTTTAAATTTCGTGACTTATTCGTTAGTTCGTTTAAATAAATAATTTGTTTTTTTAATTCGTCCATAATTCTTTGGTACATCTCTAGGTCACTGTCCGTTAGATGGTGCGTCGTTTGATATTTTTTTAGATTTTTTTTATAACGGAAATACGTACGACCATTTCTATAAATAACCCAACCAATGTACCCAGTCCCCACTAACAAAACCATTATCCCATTCAAATCATGTACTCCTTTTTAAATTAGTATATATTACTGAACACATTGTCCAGCTTAAAATTGACAAATAAGTATGAAATATTACTCCCCCAATTACTTGTGCACTTTTATTGTATCATATAGGAAAATTGTTCTGTTACGTATTTGGACAAATTGTCTAAATGTCTAAGGAAATCTTTTTTTGTTTAATATGTAGCAAAAAACACTTGCAAGAATTGATTACTTCTCACAAGCGTTTTTTATTGTCTAAAACAACTATTTACATTTCATTTTATTAAATAGTGAATAAATAAATTACTGCAGCTAATGAAGCACCTAAGATAGGTCCCACAATTGGCACCCAAGAATAAGCCCAATCAGAATCACCTTTTGTTTTCACAGGAATAATTTGGTGCGCTAAACGAGGTCCTAAATCACGTGCAGGGTTAATTGCATAACCTGTAGGTCCGCCTAATGATAGACCTAGTCCTAAGACCAAAATCCCAACAAGCATTGGGTTAATGCCAGCCGCTAAGTCGTTTTGAGAAAAGGCTAGTAAGCCAAAAACCAAGACAAATGTGCCGATAATTTCTGTTAAAACATTGGCTGGATAGTTACGGACAGCTGGACCAGTGGCGAAGGTTCCTAAAATAGCACCTTTGTCTTCTGTAATGTTCCAATGGGGTAAATAAGCTAACCAGACAACTAAACCACCAATAAAACCGCCTAGGACTTGAGCTACGATATAAGGTAAAACCATGCCCCATTCAAAGTTTCCAGTAATTGCCATCGCAACTGTTACAGCAGGATTTAAATGCGCTGGACTCATATACCCAGACATGTAAACAGCTAATGTAACAGCAGCGCCCCAACCTAAAGCAATAACGACCCAACCAGAAGCAAAGGCTTTGCTTTTCTTCAAGTTAACTGCGGCACAGACGCCATCCCCTAGTAAAACTAAAATCATCGTTCCGAAAAATTCACCGAATAATTGTGTCATCATCGAAGTTCCCATTTTTTCTTCACCCTACTTTCAAATTTTTTAAATCTGATTCTTCAATTACTTTTTCTAATGTTTCAATGTGTCGTGCTCTTTCTTCCGCTGTCCATTGATAATGCTGTGCCATTTCTTCAATGACTCCCGCTTTCACTTGGTCCAAACGATCACGCATAAATAATAAGTGGTTGGTCCGTCGCAATAAAAAGTCGACGGGTGTTAAAGCCATTTCTTCTTCCATCGCATAGTTTAAAGAGACAGTTTCTGTTAAGGTTAAACCAGGAATTACTTTGGCATCATCAATCATTTCAAAAACAGTTGGTACGTTGGAGCCATATAAATGAGCTAAGTATAGTGCATCCTTTTCACTTAACCCTTTAGATACGCCATGTTTTGCCAACGCTTCTAATTCTTCGTCTACCGTTGCAGGGTTCAATTTCCCGCCTGAAACTGGATAGTTTTTAGAATCAATTAAGGTGAATTCTTTCTGGTATTCTTCTGCTAAGATGGTTTGAATCATTTTCATCGCACCTTCTGCCATTTTACGATAATCTGTTAATTTCCCACCAGCCAAAGTGAGCAAGCCATCCGCTGATCTTTCCAATGAGCTGCCTCGAGAGACAGCTGAAGGATTGACTTTATTTTCCACCAAACTATCTTCTAGATGGTTTAGGACTTCTTCAATTTCTCGTTTATCTGTTTTGTTTTTTTGGTATCTGTCAACGACATCAATGACTTCATCAATACTTTTATCTGAAAGTTTGCCATTGTTTCCCCCGTTATAATCTGAGCCACCGTTAGCAGAAATTAAAGGTCGCAAGCCAGCCCAGCTGGCTTCAATATCATCAATTGTCAATTGTACCTCTGGATAACGATTATTGACTACTTCCAATAGGTAATCCACATCACTTTGTTCTACTGTTGGATGTTGAAAGTCTCCATGGTAATCTGTATCCGTCGTCCCAAAATATGTTTTTTCTTCTCTTGGAACAACGAAGACCATGCGGCCATCTTGTTTACCTGTATCAAAATACGTTGGTTGAGGAACATTTAAACGGCTTTTGTCGACAACTAAATGAACCCCTTTGGTTGGACGCATTTGTGGTGTAAATGAATCATTTTTGTCTAAGCCTCTTAATTTATCTGACCAAGGACCAGTAGTATTAATCACAACATCTGCGTGAATCTCAAACTGTTCATCAGTTAGTAGGTCCTTTGCTTGAATGCCAGTAATTTTCCCTTCATCATTGTATAAAAAGCCCACCGCTTGAACCCGACTCACAGCATGCGCCCCGTCAGCTACTGCTTGTTTAATATTTTCAATAACTAAACGAGCATCATTATTTCGATAATCTAAATAAACACCGCCACCTTGTAGACCTTCACTTTTTAGTTGTGGTTCACGTGCCAAAACCTCTTCTTTTGTTAACAGATAGTTGGCGTACTTGGTACCTGTTACATCAGCTAACTGATCATATAAATCCATTGCTATTTTGACAGAAAATAGATTAAATGTTGCATTTGGCTCATCATAAATCGGTAATAACATGGGATCCGCTTTAGGGATGTGTGGCGCAATGGATTGAACGACGGCTCGTTCTTTCACTGTATCTGCCACCACCTCCACGTCAAACGTTTTCAAATAGCGGATACCACCATGAACTAATTTGGTTGATCGTGAAGAGGTGCCCTCTGCGAAATCCTGCATTTCAATTAACCCTGTCTTCATTTTAGCGGCACTGGCTTGCAGGGCAACGCCTGCGCCAGTAATGCCACCACCAATAATTAAGACATCTAAGTGTTGTGTTTTTAAAGCGTCGATTGATTGTCGGCGTGTTTCTATTGAGAAAGTCATAGAAAATTCCCCTTTTCCATTTACTTATTTTTACGTTTGAATTGTTGGGTAGCTGCTACTGCTTGTTGCCAACCTTCATATAAATCTTCTCGTTCTTCTTCCGCCATAATTGGTTCAAATTGTTGTCCTTCTTCTTGGAATGCTTTGATTTCTTCTAAGTCTTTCCAGAAGCCAACCGCTAAGCCCGCCAAGAAAGCTGCGCCTAAGGCCGTTGTTTCTAAGTTATGGGCTCTTTGAACAGCAGTGTTTAAAATATCCGCTTGGAATTGCATCAAGAAATCATTGTTTGCTGCTCCACCGTCTACTTTTAAGACGGGAATATCTATGCCTGTATCTTCTTTCATCGTGTCAATAATGTCACGAACTTGATACGCAACTGCTTGCAGTGTCGCTTTGACAAAATCTTCTCTCGTGGTACCACGTGTCAATCCAAAGACAGCCCCACGCGCTTGTGAATCCCAATATGGTGCGCCCAAACCAGTGAATGCCGGAACCACATAAACTTCATTGTGTCCTGTTGACGCTTTGGCTACTGCTTCAGATTCAGCAGCCGTTTGCAACATTTTTAAGCCATCTCGTAACCATTGAATCGCTGAACCAGCCACGAAGATACTTCCTTCCAAGGCATAATATACTTTGCCGTTAATGCCATAGCCAATAGTGGTAAGCAGATTATTTTTAGAAAGTTGAGGTTCTTCGCCAGTGTTCATGACAATAAATGAGCCTGTTCCATAGGTATTTTTAACCATCCCAGGTTCAAAGGCCATTTGACCAAATAAAGCGGCTTGTTGGTCACCAGCCATCCCAGCGATAGGAACTTCACTTCCGTAAAAATGGTAATTTTTTGTTAGTCCATACACTTCAGAGTTCGAAACCACTTTCGGTAACATCACTCGTGGGATATTTAAAAGATCCAAAATTTCTTGATCCCAATCTAAATCATGGATATTAAACAACATCGTCCGACTTGCATTTGAATAATCAGTGACATGAGTATCTCCCGTTAATTTCCAAACGAGCCAAGTGTCAATTGTCCCAAACATCAATTCTCCATTTTCTGCACGTTCTTGCGCACCTTCTACGTGATCTAAGATCCAACGAACCTTCGTTGCTGAGAAATAAGCATCAATGATTAACCCAGTTTTTTCATGAATCATTTCGCTGTAGCCATCTTCTTTTAGTTGATCAGCAATAGGTGTCGTTTGGCGTGATTGCCAAACAATTGCGTTATAAATTGGTAACCCAGTTGCTTTGTCCCAAACAACGGTTGTTTCCCGTTGGTTTGTTATCCCAATTCCGGCAATATCTGTAGGTTTCACTCCTGACTCAATTAAAGAACCTGCAATAACGGATTGAACAGAATTCCAAATTTCATTGGCATTATGTTCCACCCAACCTGCATTAGGGAAATATTGAGTAAATTCCTTTTGTGAACTACCAATTTTGTTTCCTTTTTTATCAAAAATAATTGCACGAGAACTAGTCGTTCCTTGATCAATCGCCATAATGTATTTTTCTTCTGCCATGATAATTCCTCCTAAACGTTTTTGAAATCGTTTTCTTTATGTCCCTATCTTACAAACAAAAGACTAACTAAACATGTCAAAAACTTTTTTTATTTTAAAAAAATTGAAAGGATTTCTACTAAAACCAACAAAGACAACGCTTTCAATAATACTTTTATTATCTCTAATTTTTCAATAAAAAGAAACATTTTTGTTTAAAAAAGCCTAATTTTCGACTTTTAATTGTAAAAAGGCTGGTGCGAGGATCAGATAATTTCCGTCACACCAACCTTTTGTTTATTTCTCCCGCAAGGTACGTATTTTCTTTTTTAATTGTTGCATATCATAGGTCGAACTTAATTCTGACAAAACATAGACTTCCGGTGTTCCTTGATAGCTCGTTTGCTGATAATTGGTCACAATTAAATCATATGTTTGTTCAGGCTGATACCTCTCCACCAGCGTGCCATTCATATTTTTAAGACTAAGCATTAATACTTGTGTTAACGCCGCTTGATAAAGAGCATCCATTGCTAAATGAATTCCAATTTTTATTTCACCAATCATTTTAAATTCAATTAATGCCAACACGCTTAAATATTTGACCAGAGAAAGTTCATGCAAACTATCTCCTGGTTGATACGTTTCATCAAAACAAGCTAAAGCTTTTTCTAATAACGTTGTTGAAAAAGAAGCTAATTCCCGACTAGATAATTGCTGTTCTTTTTCCCAGATATGGGCCCGATCAAAGACTTCCAATTCTCCTTTAAAAAAATACAGTTTTCCATGAATTTGTGAAAAATAGTAAGCCATGGTTTTCTCAAGAGTAGGTTCAAATTTATGGGGCCGATAATACAAGACCACATTTTCCAAGATAAACGTATCAGCTAAAGAAACAGCGGAACGACGTCCCCGAATTAAGGAATATTCATCAAAAGCTGATTCTGGTAAGACCGACATTGTGATTAGAAAAACAAAATGAATCATGCTTTCTCCTTCGTCTAATTCTAATGAATAGCGACTAGAAAAACGGAAAAACAATTGTCGAACTTGCTTAAATAACGGATCTTCTTTAAAATCAATCATTTTCTTTCTCAATTGTTGATATTTTTTTGAAGTGACCGCTAGGCGCTTTTTCGTAATACTCAACCAAAGGCTAACTTTTAACGCATTATGTTCATTAAAAGTAAAACCTAAGCCAGTCTCAATCCCTTCAATTATCCGTTTATTTAACGGCGACATCGTTTTTTTCTGGTGTATTTCATAGGGAGTAATATACCAATACAACTGAAAGTAAAAGTAACGAATCTGCAATTCTTCTCCCTGTAGTTGTCCATTTTTTATTTGCAATTCAAAGGCGGCTAACAATTGATTGAGTTCTTTAATCTTTCGAAATAAAGAAGACTCACTAATCATAAATTTAGTCGTTAATTGAACAATAGAAAACTCTTTATTACGATATAAATAATCTAAAAGTTGAAATTTAAGAGACTCTTTTACAAATGCTTCAATTAAATGATTCAACGAAAAAAAATCCGATAAGGTGATTGATAGCTGTTGGCCATCATAAGTAAGCTGACAATCCTGTCCAAAAGGTTTCAAAAAATAATGTAAATCCTCTAAGTCTTTTTCAAAGGAGGCTTTTGTGACCGCTAAAAATGCTGTTAAATCAGAGACTGAGCAGGTGCCGCCTGCTAAGATGGTTTGTTGCACCGTTAATAATTGTCGCATCGCTTTCTTTTCCAATAACGTCTCAACTTTCATCGTTCTCTCTCCAATAAGCCGAAGCACCCATCAAATTTGTAATATCATAAATATTGGTTAAGGAAGGTTGATAAAAATAATCTTTTTGTAATAGGTCTGTCAGTGTCTGACCTGTTTGGATACTTAATGCTAACGTATTTATTTTTTCTAAACAATTGTTTTTTGAACAAAGCTGTGCCCCAAGGACCCGTTGTGTCACTTTATCATAGATTAATTTGCCTAAAATTTCTGTCCCATGTTGTAGAGGCGGCGCTGGCTGTCTAACAATTACGGAAGCAAGTGTTTGCGGAAAAAATAAACCTTCCGTTTCGGTTAGACCTGTACTAGCAAGGTAATAGTCCCCCACTTTTGTTCCCATTGTTCGCAAAGAGCCAATGAATCGGTGTGTTTTTTCTTCTAAATTGTTGGCGACTACTAAGCCAGTTCGTACCGCATTGTTCACTAACGGAGCATAAAAAGTTTCCGCGACTGGTTCATTCATAACTGAAATGCAATCTCCGATGGCAAAAACATTCGGCACTGAAGTTTGTAAATAAGCATTCACCGCGATTGTCTGATCCAGATTCCGTTGAATTTTTTTATCCAAATAGGCTAATTGAGGATGTAAGTTTAAAGCAAAAATCCCACTGTCACAAGAAATTTTCTGTTCACTTGTTTCAAGAACAATACCATTTGCTGTTTCTTCAATTCCTAGGACCGTTTCTTCAAAATGGAAAATTACTGCTTGTTTTTCCAAAGATTTTTGAACTTCTGCGACCATTTCTTTATCAAAATATTTAGGCAATAGATTTTCCAAGCTTTCAAAGACATGGACCGTTTTCTTCATTTTCACAAGAAAATCAATAGCTTCCATTCCAATGGGTCCTGCACCAATGACGGCTACTGTCTGGCTTTCTTCCAGTAATGGAACAGCCGCTAAAGCACCTGATAAAAATTTATATTTGAGTAGTTTTTCTGTTTGACTACCACGAATTTGCGTGGAAAACTGGCTCGCACCTGTCGCTAAAATCAATTTATCATAAGAATACCACTGTTGCTCTTCCTTTTGTGCCCAAGCAATCAATTGGTTCTCAACATCCATTGCCACGACTTCTCTATTTAAAAGCAACTGAATCTTTTGACGACGTAATTCCTCTTCCGTTATGTAACGTGCTTCGTGTAATTCATTGATGGTATGATTAAAATACGCACTTAAGCCACCAGATAAATACCCCACTGTTGCTTGCTTGTCAATTAAAGAAATTTCTGCTTGGGGATATTTTTTCCTTGAAGCAATTGCTGCGGAAATACCTGCGAATGATGCACCAATAATCACAATTTTCATTTGTTTCCTCCTCTGTCAGGACCTATTATACTTCTCTCAGTTTATCATGATTAAAAAGAATGCTAAAGCAACAACTATAGTTTTCCCTTAAAATAATTATTTTTGCTGAGCGCATTGCTTTTCAAGCACTTTCATTTTCATTTATAATAAATGTTACTACTGTTTGAGGAGGAGTTTTCATGTCTGCAACAAAAGAGCAATTGGAACTATTTTTATTTTATTTATCTGAAACCCATACAAAAAGTTTATCTTTACATGACTTAGTTACAAGTCGACCACGCCCAGAAGAAGCGCGTATTTTATTAAATATTAACGAGGTTTTCACTTACTATCATAGCGCTCGTGTTCTCTACACAAGTGTTCCTGCTCTTGAAAACAACAAGTCTGAGCCTTTTTTCCAAGCCTTCGAAAATTTTTATTTTGAATTAAAACAACATTTTTTCAATGAAGAAGATGAAACCAATCAATTGAATGAACGTCTAGAGGAAATGAAAATTGCCTTTGAACAATTGACGGATGACTACAATGTTCTATAATAGAAGAGAACAATTCGTTGAGAAGGGGTCCTTATGAAGCAAGAAGAAGTGATTGAACGTTTAAAAGAAGAACTAAATTTGCCATTTTTTAATGGTACGTTAGAAGAAAAGAACTATTCTGAAGCAGATTATCAACAAATCAAGAAAGAGTTAATTCAATACTTTGATGATTATGTGCGAAATGTTGAAAATTAACGAGCTAAAACAACCTTTGATTTTAATAAAATCAAAGGTTGTTTTATTATTAAATAAAAAAAATAACAAAAAAAACCACCGGCAGTTTTGCCGATGGAAAAGGAGTATTTACTCAATAAGAGTAAAATGAAAAATAAAAAGGTTGTTGTTGGTATGAATTAATAATACAATACACTTTCTCTTTTGTCCATAAAAAAGACATGAAAAAAATATTAAATTCGTTAGTTATTTTTATTAGTTTTTTATTTTTTCAAAAGAATGTTGCTCATCCGCGTAATGGCAAAGGTTAATTCATCCGTTGCTTGGTCTTGCTTTTCTTCTGAAGCGTTAAATAATTCTGCATCAATGCCTGTTTCTGGATCTGTTGCTAAAATCATTTCATTGCATCCTGCTACATATTCTGTATAAGCATGTTGAAATTTTTTGTGAATGCCAAGTACTTGTGGCGTCGGTTTTAATGTTCCGACTTTTTTGAGCATTAATTCATATTTTTCAGTACCTTCTTTAAATTTTGCTTGAATTTCTGCAATTCGTTCGGCTGTTAAATCATTCACTTTATTCTTATCGATCGCTTGACGAACTTCTTCGTAATATGGATTCATGACTTCGCCAATGTCTTCTGTTGTTTTAACGATATCATTAATTGTTTGAACGTAAAATCCTAAATTTGGTCTCATAACCATCCCTCTTTTCCCTTTTCTCTTTCACTCCATTTTACACTTTTTCTATTCCATCTGACAAGTGGCACTTTTTCAGTCTTTATTCTTTTGATTTTTAACAGAGAAAACATAGTGAGGCATCGTTTTGCCACGATATGTTTTAATGTATCGATCCCTAACAAGCATCTGGTTTCGAATAGCGACATTCATAGAGGCTAAGTTCGTATCACGAATCGTTGAAATAACTTCTGGAAAATTTAATACATCGAATGCGTATTGCTTTGTTGCTGCGGCAGCTTCAATCGCATACCCTTTGTGCCATTCTTTCACACATAAATGATAACCAATTTCTGGATAGCTCTTACCTTTTACTAATTGATTGGTGAGACCACACTCGCCGATGACTTCGCCTGTTCGTTTCTTCTCTAACGCCCATAAGCCGTAGCCGTATTCTTGATAGGACTGTAAGTTCCACTTTAGCCAGTTTGCAACCTCTTCATCAGAAAAAGCGTGTTCATAGGCATACATCACATTTTCATCTTGCAAAATTTTTTTCAATTCCGCTTCATCTTCCGTCTGCCATTCTCTGACAATAAGTCGTTGTGTTTCGAAAATAATTTTCCGTTTCAAGCCCTTTCACTCCTTACATAAAGAAAAATTGACTGGTTTAAGTACCAGCCAATTTTCTTTTCTTATTTATTAAGCACCTTTACCTGCTTTACGTTGGAAGAACTTCACAATTTCCACAATTGGGATGATAGCAAAAGAAGTACCTGCTACAATTGCCCATTGATATGCATCTAAATGTGTGACGCTGAATAAATCATTAAATCCTGGAATAACAATCGTTGCAGCTAATAGCAAGAACGAAACAAGAATCCCATAGTTAAATGATTTGTTGCGGAATAAGCCAACTTTGAAAATTGATTGATAAATCGACTTCACATTAAAGGCATGGAACAATTGAATTAATCCCAAAGTAGCGAAGGCCATGGTTAAAGCATCGCCGTGTTGTAAATCATACAACGCTTGCGCCGATAAGTTTGTGTTAGCCGCGGTATGTGCTGGGAACATAATTGACATTTTATACACAATCAAAGTCAATGCCCCTTGCGTAATCCCTTGGTAAACAACACTGCTTAAAACGCCGCCAGAGAAGAAGTTCGATTTTTTACCACGAGGTTCATGGCTCATCACATCACGTTCTGCTGGTTCCACACCTAACGCAATCGCTGGGAAAGTATCCGTTACTAAGTTAATCCACAATAAGTGAACAGGTAACAAGGTATCCCAATTGAGCATTGTTGCAATAAACAAGGTTAATACTTCCCCTAAGTTAGCTGAAAGTAAATATTGAATCGTTTTTTGGATATTTGAGAAGACTTTACGTCCTTCTTCTACCGCTACAATAATTGTTGAAAAGTTATCATCGGCAAGGACCATATCTGAAGCACCTTTTGATACTTCTGTTCCGGTAATTCCCATACCAATCCCGATGTCAGCAGCTTTTAAGGCTGGGGCATCATTTACGCCATCACCAGTCATCGCAACCACTTTTCCTTCTTGTTGCCACGCTTTAACAATCCGAACCTTGTGTTCTGGTGAAACACGAGCATAGACAGAGTAGTGTCCCACGACTTGTGCGAATTTTTCATCTGACAATTCATTTAATTCAGCGCCTGTAATGACTGCATCGTCGTCGCCTTCTTTGATGATGCCTAAACGTGCCGCAATTGCTTCTGCTGTATCACGGTGGTCACCCGTAATCATAATTGGACGAATACCTGCTTCTTTCGCGACTTTTACAGCATCTGCAGCTTCTTTTCTTTCTGGGTCAATCATACCGACTAAACCAGCAAATGTTAAATCTTTTTCCACAAGTTCAGAACTCATTTCGGCTGGAATCGTCTCAACATATTTATAAGCCATTCCTAAAACACGTAAGGCTTGTTTCGCTAATGAGGTGTTTGTTTTCAAAATTTCTTGACGTTTTGTTTCATCTAATGGACTTGTTTCTCCATTTGATAAGATTTCCGTACAACGTTTCAATAATTCATCTGGTGCACCTTTGACAGAAACTAGGAAGCCACCTGTTTTTAATTCATGAACAGTAGTCATTAATTTACGATCAGAGTCAAAAGGAATCTCTGCCACACGAGGTTCAGCTGCTACTTTTTCGGTTACGTTAAACGCATGATCTAAACCAAATTGTACTAAGGCAGTTTCTGTTGGGTCACCAATTAATGAACCATCTTGAGCGATTTTTGTATCATTCGTAAAGTTCATGATTTTTAAAGCCATATTATCGGCAGGGATTTCTGTGGAAGCAGATAAAACTTGACCATCTGTATACAACGCTTCAACGGTCATTTGATTTAAGGTTAACGTACCTGTTTTATCTGAACAGATAATATCTGTACTTCCTAATGTTTCAACGGCTGGTAACTTACGGACAATTGCATTTTTCTTGGCCATTTTTTGGGTACCTAAAGCCAAAATAATCGTGACAATCGCTGGTAATCCTTCTGGAATTGCCGCTACAGCTAACGAAATTGACGTTAATAACATGTCAATCCATGAACGACCATTCATCATTCCTACCACAAACATCACCGCTGCAATGACTAAAATGGCAATTGTTAACATTTTACCCAATTGGTTTAAGTTTTGTTTTAAAGGCGTTTCCGTTTCTTGTTCGCTTGCTAGCATGCCAGCAATTTTACCGACTTCTGTATTCATTCCTGTGCCAACCACAACGCCAAGACCACGTCCATACGTCACATTACTATTGGAATAAGCCATATTGATTCGGTCACCGATACCAATATCGGTTCCCTCTAAGATGGTTACTTCTTTTTCAACTGGAACAGATTCACCGGTTAACGCTGCTTCTTCAATTTTTAAGCTATTCGCTTCCAATAAACGTAAATCGGCTGGAACGACATCCCCTGCTTCTAATAAAACAATGTCACCTGGCACTAATTCATCACTTTTAACAGTAATGACGTGTCCATCACGGCGAACATTCGCATTTGGTGAAGACATTTCTTTTAATGCTTCAATGGCTTGTTCCGCTTTAGCTTCTTGGATGACCCCAAAGATGGCGTTCAAGATAACAACCACTAAGATGATAATCGAGTCTACCACATCATGGGAAAAGACGGCTGAAATGACCGCTGCCGCTAATAAAACAATAATCATAAAATCTTTGAATTGCTCAAAGAATTTCACGGCAAGTGATTTTTTCTTCCCTTCATCTAGCACATTTTCCCCGTACGTTTCTAAACGCTTTTGAGCCTCCTGTGCACTTAATCCATCAGTTGTTGTGTTCATTTTCTCCAAAACAACTGTGTCGTCTTGTGCGTAAAACGCTTCAGACAATTGTGTTTTCTTTTCTTCTGACATGTTCTTCCTCCTCTATTTTTTGCAGCATCCTTCAAGTACTATTTTACATTTCATCAAAAATAAATGAAAAAAAATAGACTTGTGTATGCTACTTCGTCGAACATACATAAGTCTCACCGTTTAAGACAACACCAGAAATTGCTTTCGGAGTTGGTGATGTTGTCACAGCATAAATACTGTCAGTTACTCCCTCATGAAAAAACTATTTAACATTGATTGGAGAACCAATGTTATGAATAATTACTTAATTAGTATACCGTTTTCCACTCTTTTTTTCAAATAAAAGTTCTGCTCATTTGAAAAAAACTGAAATCCTTTCATTCGGATTCCAGTTTCTTGATTTGTATTCGTAAAATACGCTGTTGTCCCCGCTTTCTCGACCAACTAATAACCCAAGAAAGTAAGAAAAGACTAATCACGGTTCCTTCACGAACAAAAATCGGCAAATGATAACTAATGGACAATCCTAGTGCTAAATTGACACAAAAAATATCAACTAAATAACGATAAAACTGAAAACTATAGCGCGTTCTTTCAGAAATAAGTGTACAAAATTTTTCAATGGGAAATTGCAAAACACCTAGCGCAACTACCTGTCCTGTCCCAATTCCTGCTATGATTGTCCCTAAAATAAATAGAACAATTTTAACCAAATAATTTTGAAAAACAAGCGAACCAAATAATTGATATAAGAAAAAATTAATGACAAAACCAAAGCCAATTAACGCCACCAAAATAATCAAATAGTCCTGAATTTTACGCTGCTGATCTAACAACCAACACGTGCCTAAAAAAGCTAAATTGATAGCTGTGGTAACAGTTCCGACTTTTAAATGTGTAAGTGTTGCAAAGGTCACATTAAACGCATTAAAACTGCTAACCCCGATGCCTGCTTGAATTGTCAAACTGATGCCCAATGCACTAATTAAATAAAAAAGAAACGATAGTACAATTTTTTTCTTCCACATTATAAAAACTCCTCTACTCTTGATACGTCTATTATGTGCTACAATAGAAGAAACAAATAGGAGATATCTCCTATTATAAGGAGAAAAAATGCTTAAAACAGCCTACCAACGATCACCGAAACAAGAATTAGCTAAAAATACGCCTTTTTTTAATGAAACTGATTTAAAACACAGTTTTATTATCGATTTTGAAAATCAAGAATTCATTCATCACCAAGCAGAGCCATTAAATTATCTTTTTTATTTAATCAAAGGAAAAGCGAAAATTTTAAAAACAGAACGCAATGGCCGCCAATCCATTGTTCAGTTTTTAACGACAGGTGATTTAATTGGCGATTTAACATTAGTTCAAGCGGAAACGATAACCAAGGACGTTATCGCCTTAGGTGAAACCTGTTGTTTGGCTGTACCTTTAGCTTACGCAGAAACTGTTTTAAAAAACAAGGTACTTTTTATGCAGCAACTCAGCCATTATCTAGGGAAAAAAATGCTCCAACGGGTGGACCACTTTACAACGAATCAGACCTATGAACTAAGTTATCGGCTAGCGGAATTGCTATTGGTTGCCGCTAATCACGAAGATGTTTATAAAGAAAAACATACTGAGATTGCCGAATACTTAGGGGTTAGTTATCGCCATCTTATTTATACCTTCAAACAATTTCGAGAGCGCGGCTTTATTCAAAAACAAGGAACTGCTTATCACATCAACCGCTTAGCGTTACATTCTTTTGTGCAAAAAATGAAGAGTTAAAGTGGTGGATTGTTGACAAATAGTGCGCTTCCCGCTACCCTATTCTTATTAATAAGAAAGAAGGGACAGCAATGGAGCAAGCATCATTTACTGTATCTAGTTGGCAAGAACAACCGATTGACAATCTTAATGAAAATTTCCCAGTGAATCAAGCGAGCGCTACTTATCAACTGTCAGGCGCCTTATCTGGGACAGCTTCTGTGGAATACTTAATGACTTATCAAGGCTCTTCAATGGCTGATGGGCTTGAAGCTGTGGCTCAAGTGGTCGGTTTCCTACATTTCGAAGGAACTTATTTAGGAAAAAAAGGCACCTTTACTGCTTGCGAAAAAGGGACGTTTACACAGGGTCTTTTAGACTGCCCAGGTGAACTATTTCAAGCATCAGGTGAGCTTG
Source organism: Enterococcus sp. AZ120 (assembly GCF_050546165.1). NCBI lineage: Bacteria > Bacillati > Bacillota > Bacilli > Lactobacillales > Enterococcaceae > Enterococcus > Enterococcus sp. AZ120. The sequence continues at coordinate 1,602,678 of NZ_CP172950.1, forward strand.
CCGGTTTATCTGGTCGCTACACTTATGAATTTAGTCAAGAAGAAGCGCTTCTTCATTTAGACTTTGTATAATAAAAAATTTCAAGGAAAGTTGGTGACATTATTTTACTTATTTTAAATTTGGCGGTTGTAAAAGACAATGGGTGTTTTTGATTAGATTAAACTTTTAAGGAGAAAAATCATGAAAAACACCCGAAACACCGTCCCATCATTACTAATTATTATTTTGCTTGTGGGATTTCCACAAATCAGCGAGTCGATTTTCACACCCATTTTACCAGCGCTTAGTTCTGCTTTTAACATTCACGATAGCGTGGCACAATTAACCATGAGTATTTATTTTGTTGCCTTTGCCGTTGGCGTTTTATTCTGGGGAATTCTATCCGATACGATTGGACGTCGCCCAGCTATGTTATTAGGAATTTTATGCTATTTAATTGGAAATATTGGCCTTTTTTTGAGTCCGACATTTCCTTGGCTGTTATTCTTCCGTTTAATTCAAGCATTTGGTGCAAGCGTTGGTTCTGTCATTACCCAATCAATGATGCGGGAAAGCTTTAACGATCTTCAAAGAGGGAAAATTTTTGCTCAAACAAGCGCTGCCCTATCGCTATCTCCTGCCATCGGACCCTTAGTCGGCGGACTTGTTCAAACCTATTTTGGCTATCAGCATGTCTTTAGCACCTTAATTGTCATGGCTGTTCTATTACTTTTCTATAGTTTTTATCGTTTACCAGAAACCTTTCACTTAGGAAATGCCTTAACGAAAGCGCCTTTTTGGTCCGTGGCGAAACGCCTTTCCTTCGACTCGAAAGTTTGGTGCTACGGCTTATTGATTGGGGGCATTAATGGTTTATTGTTTAGCTACTATGCAGAAGCTCCGTTTATTTTCATCAATCACTTTGGCTTTAGCAGTGTCCAATATGGCTTTCTTGGTTTAGTTTTAGCTGTGTCTAGTATTCTTGCTGCGGTTCTTATCAATTGGTTGCTAGGATATTGGTCAGCGGAAAAAATTGCCTTTGCTGGTTTGCTGCTAAGTATCTTTGCGGCTTGCTGTTTATTAATAATGACACAATTTGAAACAATCATTGGTCTTATTTTGTTTATTTTTCTCTTTTTCTTAGGGATTAATATTACTTTGCCCAATGCCTTAAGTATGGCCTTAAAAGGCTATGAATCTGTGATTGGTACTGCCAGTGGGATTTTTAGTTTTGTCTATTACTTGTTTGTTAGTTTCTTTACCTATTTGATTAGTTACTTTCACAATGGTACCATTTGGGTCTTGCCGCTTTACTTTTTAAGTTTTGCCTGCCTGTTAGCTTTCAGCTATTATGTCATTGTTTATCGTAAAACTTTAAAATAAAAATCAAAAACACACGAATATTTCGTGTGTTTTTTTTAGCTAAAAAATTGATTTTCTAAACTATATTGCTTCCCTGAAACAATGTCATATTGAATCAGTCGGTATTCCTCATATAGTTGTTCTTGCTTTTTATTCATTTCTACTGTTTTTTTCCATTCCCCACCGAGATAGTAATTTCCCTTTTCAAAAGCAGGCAATTGTTCTTGTACCTCATTTAGCATAGCGTAAAATCCCGATTGCGGTAAGCCGCTTTGTTGGAACAGTGAGGGAGCAAAATAAAATGGACTAATAGTTGCTTGATGCTGATTTTTTTCTGTTAACTGGTTCGCCGTATCATACATTAGAAATTCTGTCTGGTGAAGGGCTGCCCCTTCATTCAACGCTTGAATGTTTTCATCATAAATACTTGGTAAGTGATCTCCCCAAAAAACGACTAATGTGCGTTTGGGCATTTTTTCGATTTCTTGTAGGAAATTTTTCAAAGCTTCGCTACTGTAGGCAATATCTTGCAAGTAATTATTGAGCGCGACTTGATTGCCGTTTCCTTGAGAAAAATAATTGGACGTTGTGTATTTATTTTCATAGGGCATATGTGTTTGCATAGTAACTAAATGAATGAATTGCGGTTGCTCTTTTTCTTTAAGCAGTGTCGTCACTTCCTGATACGCTGCTTGATCTGAAATGTAAGGATTATTTTCTAGTTTATCTGTATAGTTCATTGTTTTTTCATTGATAAATTGATCAAAACCTAAAATTTTATATACATCTTTTCGTTTATACATAGATGTATTGTACGGATGAATAGCCGTTGTTTGGTACTTTTGTTCCTTAAGTAATGAAACAATGGAAGGCAATTCCGTCATCTTAGGAATCATCATTGTATAAGGTGTAGTCATTTGGGCATTCATTAATTCCATCGAAAAACTTGTTAGGGCTTCAAATTCAATATTCGCAGTTCCGCCCCCGTAGTTTTGTGAAAGCATCTGGCCACTGTAAGTTTTATCAGCGATTTGCTGATAATCAGCTAAAGGATTACCAATAATGGACAAGCCTTTCAGATGATCTGGATTTGAAAAACTTTCACTCATGACAAACACAATATTTGGTTGCTCATTGTTCGGCACTGTTTTCGCCTCGGCCAACTTTTGATATTTCTGAGTAATTTCTGAAATAGCTTCTTTTGAATAACCCTTTGGTTGGTCCATAGCCTCTACTTTTAAATTATATAGAAAACCACCAATAAATCCTGTATTGTAGTAATTCATTTTTTGGCTGTAAGGAATCCATAACGCGGTTTTATTATAGGCTTTACGTAACAAATTTTGCGGATTGTTAAAATCACCAATATATGAAAATAGACCAATCGAAAGAACAAGACTTAACACACGAATCGTTTGTTTTTTCTTCGATAAAAAGAAACTTTTATAAAAGGCTTTTCCTAAGAAAAGAAGTGCTACACAACCTAACGCTACCACAAAAATAAACGGCCATAAACCAACCATTTCTTTTAATAAACTAACTTCTGTGATCATTTTTAAGTCGTCTGGGTAAATAGGTTCGACACGATAAAACATCTTTTGATAGTCCGCAAATCCTAAAACACCTATTATGACACTATATAAAAGAGCGCCAACTCCTAATGAACCTGCCAAACTACATAAAAAAAGTAAAAAAACGCTTAGCACAAAACAACCTAAGAAAAACTTTTCCGTATGCCACGAAAAAGCAAACTTGAAGGCTAAATCAACAGACAAGTTATTCTGACACCATTGCAAATATAAATTACTAAAAATAATTAATATGATGAACCCGATTCCATACAAAAGGTAGCGGTAGGGCCATCGTTTAAATTTCTCAACTCTCTTTTTCACATCGATCTCCTATTCAAAAACTAGTAATGTATTTATTTTATGCTTCTTGAAAAAGAATGTAAAGAAGTAGCTAGCAAAGAAGTCTAAGGAATGGTAAAGAAAAAATGTTATTTGTTGCAAAAATAATTTTCCAGTGGTATAGTAACAATGGAATTTCGTTATCAGTTATCGTCGCCTTTTTAGAGTACTTTATGAAAGGAGAATAACTATGACTTACAAAGTAAAAAACATTCAATACCGTATTCAATTAGACACAGACAAAAATATTTTCATTGTTTTTGATGCAAAAAATGAAAGTAAAACAGCAACTGGTCACACAATTGAAGAAGCAATTGCACACTTAAAACAATTAAACTAAGGAGTGACAAACATTTCCATGCAAGACCCTTTAGGTAGTTATTTAAGCTAAAAGCCGTTTAGTAAAGAAAAAATACTAGACGGTTTTTTTGTATCTTCTTCGCCTTTTATTTTTTACATAGTATACTGAAACAAACGGAGGTGTTTTTATATGACCATCATTGCAAACTATATTCGCCAGCAACCCCAACATCAAACACAGTTAACAGAAATCTACCAAGCAATTTTAGCGGTTGTTCCTCAGGAGACTACTGAAAAAATCGCTTATGGAATGCCGACCTTTTACTTAAATGGCAATTTAGTGCATTTTGCGGCGGCCAAGCAACATTTAGGTTTCTATCCTACGCCATCAGCCATCCAACGTTTCAGCAAAGAATTACGCCCTTTTAAAACCTCGAAAGGTGCCATTCAATTTCCCTACACGCAAGAGTTACCTCTTTCATTAATACAGGAAATAGTTAAATTCCGTGTACAAGAGAACATGAAGAGCGTGGGACAAAAATCACTTTGAATTTTTGTCCCACGCTCAAAAACTAATAAACGGCGGGAACAGAAGCAACTCCTTCGGAAATAAGCCGAAATTGTTGAGAATCACGAAGAACGTAGTAATTCGATGATGAACAATACCTACTTGGTCTCCAAAAATTGAAGAACAATTTTCGGAAATTCCTTCTTATTTCTCGGAGTTAAACACTTCTGTCCCGACCTATTCATGTTCTTAAAATTTTTTCCATCGCTTTTCCCTTGGCCAACTCGTCGATTAACTTATCTAGGTAACGGATTTTTTGCATTAAAGGATCTTCAATTTCTTCCACGCGATAGCCACAAATTACGCCTTTGATCAATTGGGCGTTTTCATTAAAATTGGGTGCTTCTTCAAAAAATGTTTCCATCGTTACTTTTTGAGCCAATTGTTGTTGCAAGCCTTTTTCATCATAACCAGTTAACCAGTAAATAATTTCGTCAACCTCCGCTTGCGTTCGATTTTTACGTTCTGCTTTTTGGATGTATAGCGGGTAGACACTGGCAAAGGTCATTGTATAGATTTTCGGTTTTGTCATTGGTTTTCCTACTTTCTGAAGTATTCTCTCTTCAGTCTACCACAGGCTTGCTGGAAAAAGAGGCTATTTTGTCTTAGTAATCAAATTGACGATAATAACGACGAATCTCTAATGGGTGACAATTTAATTTTTCTACATGCGCATCAATGCGTTGCGTTACCGCATGCATTAGGAGAAATGAAATAACTCGGCCACGATATTTTTCACTAATTCCTGGAAGTTCATACGCTTTCGAATCAATAATTGTATAATTGGCACAGATTTTCGGCAATAATTTTGCTACTCGTTCTGCCAACGGTCGCTGCTCGTCTTCTCCAATAAACAACGTTACTGGCGTAGTTTCATCTACAATTTCTAGCGTTCCATGTAAGAACTCTGCTGCATGAATTGATTTTGAGCGAAGCCAACTTTGCTCTTCCCAATAGCACATTGCATAAGAATAGACCGCTCCCCATTGGTTCCCTGCGCCAATAAAATAGTGAATGCTATCATGACGATGTTTTTCCGCAAAAGCTAAGCCAAACGCATCGGCACTTTTTTCGGCTTCAGCTAAACCTGTAGGCAAATATTCTTCCAATTCTTGGTAATAATTTTCGTAATCTGTAAATTCGTTGTTTTTTTGCATTAAACGATCAGCTACCATAAAGAACTTGATTTGCTCAGTTCCTGGGGCTGGATAAGTCACCACATAATCACATAAATCTGCTAAAAGACTGTCTTTTGCATCGATAAAACCAAATAACGTCGCGCCGACCTTTTTGATTTCTTGAACGGCTTGCACCACTTCTTGTGTTGTCCCAGTAACGGAAGACAAGATGACGAATGATTTTTCTGTTAAACGTTTATTGCCTGTTGTGTAATACTCAGCAGCATGTTGAACATAGATTGGTAAATTACTTTTTCCATTCGCATAAGTAACTGCTTGCATGGCTGAAGCATAAGTACCGCCGATTCCTAAATAATAAACCGCATCAAATCCTTTCGTCCAAACTTGATCAACAACTTTTTCAACATCTGAACGCAAGGCTAAGGCACCTCGTATGTCTTTGATTTGTTGTTCTTCATTAAATTTTAACATGGCTGATTTCCCTCTTTCTTTGCTATTTTACTTTTTAGGACACAATCAAAATCATCAAAAATCCGTTGAGATAAATCAATTCCTTTACTTGTAGCTACTTGATACGCCAAATATTGAAATGGAATAACTAATAATAAAGGACTAATTTTTTCTTCGACATCACTTGCTAACTCTAACGTATTTGATGCTCTCGTTGAACGCGTTGTAATTGTGTAACATTGACCAACATAATTGGCTAGATAGTTTTTCAAGGCTTGGCTACGTGCTTGAATAGGACTTTGATTTTCAATAAAAAACAAAAGATGTGTAGTATCCGCTTCAAGATAAGGCCCATGCATATAGGCTTCGACTTCAAATCCTTGGGAAGGTAAGCGAACTGTTTCTGTAAACTTCGTCTCAAACTCTTTCGCCGTACCAATATTGGGCCCATAACCAATTGCGATAAATCGTGTCCCCTCTGTTAATTCTTTTTTCGTTTTTTGCCAAAATTGTTCGGTTTTATAAATCACCGAATCGATTTCCTGAATTGCTTTGGCAAGTTTTGCTAATTCTTCTTCAACCTCTACTTTTGTTAATTGATGCTTTTGATAGCCCAGTTTCAAACCAAATAGAAATAAATTTAAAAGTGTTGCCGTATAGCCTTTTGTGACAAAACCAACTGTTTCAAGCCCCATTTTTAAATCCAAGACTTCATCCACAACCTCCGTAATCGGGCTGGTGACATCACTTGTCAAGGCCACTGTTTTTACAGACGTTTGGTTTTTAATTTTTGCAATGGCATCAATTGTTGAAGCACTTTTACCACTTTGCGAAACCGCTACGACCAGATCAAACCGATCATCCACTTTGCCATAATGAGCAAAATTGAACGGCTCTTGGATTTCTACATAAATAGGCGCCACTTCTTCAAGGTAAACTTTAGCCGCCTGACAAGCGTTATGTGACGAGCCAGTTGCTAAAATTAGACAGTGCGTGACCTTTGAAACGTCTGTATCAGTTAATTGAAATTGGTTAAGAATCTGAGTTAGAGCTGCTTGCTCCTCATTTATATAATCCAGCATCGTTTTCATATTTTGCCTCCTAAAATAGACCAATTAATGAGCCAAGAATTCCGACAATTGCCATGCCACCTAAAATCGCTAAAGGTTTTACTTCTTTTTTCAATAAATAAAAAACAAAACCAAAAGATGCAAGCGGTAATAATTTAGGCATGATATCGTCAAAGATACTTTGAACCGTGACTGCATTTTTGCCACTTCCGCTGATTGTAATCGGGATAGTTAAATCAATCATGGAGGCGGTCATAGCACCTACCACCATCAAGCCAATTATTGAAGCGCCTAATGTGAGACTTTCCATCATGCCATTTGCTTGAATTTTTTTGAGAAAACCAGTTCCTAATTTGTAGCCCCAACGATTCAGTAAATAACGAACAATCACATGAGGAACGTTAAAAATGAGTAAAAATAGAATTGGCCCTAACACATTCCCTTGTAAAGCTAACGAAGTTCCAACACCTGTTGCAATCAAGCGTAAGGTTCCCCAGAAAAAGGAATCACCTAAACCAGCTAAAGGTCCCATTAACGAGGTTTTAATACTATCGATTGTTCCAACTTCAAAATTTTCGTCCAGAACATTTTCTTCTTCCATTGCAGCATTAATTCCTAAAATAAACGTCACGATATGCGGCGTAGTATTAAAGAAAGCAAGATGCCGTTTTAAAGCTGCCGCCATCTCTTCTTTTTGAGGATATAATTTCTTTAAAATAGGGATCATGGCATAGACATAAGCCATATTCATCTGACGTTCATAATTCCATGAAAATTCCATTTGAAATGAACGCCAAAAGACTTGATTAAGTTCTTTTTTTGTAATTAAGTTTTCTGTCTTAGTTTTAGAAGTCTTCGTCATCATCAATTACCTCCCCACTCGTTGTTTGTATTGTTTCATTCTTTCCTTTGGCATAATTCATGATATTCACAACAATTACCGCTGTAATGGCACCCAAAATTGCTACTCCTGTTACAGGTAACTTAAAGTAAGCCATTAAGACAAAGCCTAAAAAGAAATATGGCGCCACTTGTTTGTTAATCAGTAAGCGTGCAAGCATCGCAAATCCTAGCGCTGGAATAATCCCCGTTGCAACAGACAACCCATGTTGAATAAATTCAGGGATCAGATCAAGTAAGCCTTTAATGGTGTTGCTGCCCACGGCAAATGAAATAGTTACAATGAGCGCTAGCATGAACGATAAGCCAAAGCCTGCAAGTAAATGCATGCGCTCCACCCCTTTATATGCTCCTTCTTCAGCATACTGATCAGCTTTTTGACTCATGATTGGGATGAGCAAACCCAAATAAATATTTTTAAGAATCAACGTTAACGTTGCGATTGGCAAGCCTAAGACTAAGGCTGTTTCTGTTCCTGCGCCAGCAGTAATAGCAAACGCTGTACCAAGAATCCCACCAGTCACTACATCAGGTGGGATTGATGCGCCCACTGAAAAAGAACCGATGAAAGCTAACTCTAAGGTCGCGCCCATGATTACGCCCGTTTTGACATCACCTAATACAATTCCGACAAATAAACCGGTTACAATTGGTCTTGAAAGCAACGAGGTTCCTAAAGCATATTCCGACTGCGCAATAAAAGCGATGCAACCTAAAAGAATCGCTTGTCCTATCATTTGTATTTCTCCTTTCTACAAGACATTTAATGCTGCTACTTTTTTGTCATTTGGGACTTGTCGAATTTCAACTTCACAACCATTTGCGACCAATTCTTTAACCATTTTTTCTTCATCCGGCGTAATATTAATTGCTTTAGAAATGTTTCGAGTATTTTCCCTTACTTTCATCCCTCCTAAGTTAATTTCTTTTATTTCTGGATAAGCAGTAGCCAATCGATAAGCATCTTCCACACTCTCAACTACAATAAAAAGTTTGTATTTTTCTGTAACACCACTTTTTAGTGCGGAAATCGCATCTTCAATCGTTTTAATGACCAGTTTTACTCCTGCTGGTTTAGCTAGCTTAATGGTTGTTTTTCGAATATCATTTTTAGGTACGTCATCATTTGCGATTAAAATACAATCGGCGCCTAAGCCTTGGGTCCATGAAAAAGCCACTTGACCATGTAACAAGCGATGATCGACTCTTAACAATTTAATCATTTCATTTCCTCCTAAAATTCTTCTTCTAAAATTTCTTTACTAGATAACTCGTTACAATAACAAAGACTTTCTTGTCCGTTTTCAACGGCACGTTTTACTAAATCAACTAATGAATCAACAGTATTTATTTGGGTATATATTTCAATTAACGTTGCTAAATTTAATCCTGAAATTAAATGCATTGCTTGTTTCCCCACATAATTAAAGAATTCGTTATTCACGCTTCCGCCAAATAGGTCTGTAATCACAATTAATTCATTTTGTTGATTGTTCTTTAAAATGTCTTTGACCGTCTTGGCTAAATCATAAGGTTGTTCCATATAAGCGCAAAGACATTCCACATTCTTTGTTTCACCACAAATTAAAGCTAATGATGTCTGAATCCCTGCAGCGAAATTACCATGTGTTGCCAGAATAATTTTACGTTCCATTTTCTTCACCTCACTTACTTCTTTACATAGCAAAAAGAGTGCCAAAAAAGTGGCACTCTCTCCTTTTTATTTTAAAAATCGCTTTCTGCGTTGTTAAACTCCGTTTTTCCAAACAACACATCATAAACATAAAAAAGCTCCGATTCAGGTATATTGACACTATAAACTTTTTCAATGACACTAAACGCCTCTTTCAACTCTTGCAAGACCGTTCTTTGACACTGCTTTAGTTGTTCGGCGCCATTATAATTTTCAATAGGTTCATTCCGGATTAATCGTTCAATTAAACAACTGACATGGACATATACCGCCAATTTACGATCATTTTGAATCGTTTGTTGCCACCGCTCTTCTAATTGAATTAAAAAGACTTCTACTTGTCGAATAATTTTTTCTGTATCTAAAATCGTCACTGATTGAATGACCCGATCTAATGAAAAGTTACGAATCAACTCATGATTTACATAGGACAGCATATCTTTAGTTAATTCTCTCTTTGTCCATTCTAAAAGGGTCGTAATTCCTTTTCCTGCAATCAACTCTTCTAAAGAGATATACGGGAGGTCATTTGAAGACGGGTTGTTTGTACCGATGATGCCGACAATCTCATATTCTGGGAAACTTTCTTTGATCGATTCTGCATTACGTAATTGATTATATTCACAAGGAATAATCTTTAATTGTGCTTCTGCAGGTAAACTTTTTTCAAGTAAATCTCTAATTTTAACGGCTGTACCAATTCCGGTACTACACGTTGTTAAAATGACACGTTCCGTTTTATTTTCAGGTAATATGATTTCCCATTCATTTGGATGAACCGTTAACGCTTTTTGGGGCAATTCTTCAAAAGAAACTTCGTCTTTAATGGCTTCTCCTATAGACAGAGCCAAGCTTGTTGTCACATTATTCATTAATAAAAACGGACCTTCTTCTTCTACCGGAAAATACTGATAAATTTCTTTCAATGAACCCATATCAAAAAGAATTACTAAACCATTCCTCGTTTCTTGACGTTCCATATAGTGAATTAAGTGTTCGGAAATTTTTTTGGGAGTAACATCTAACGGCATGTCAAACGATTGAAAAATTGGCACATTTAACAGCCGATTTGCAACATTCGCAATACTACTTGCTGTGGCATATCCGTGGGCAACAATCACCGCTTTCGGATAGTGACTTTCCTTTACTGAACCCGAAGAGTGAAGATAAATGGTGACAATAATTCGATCCATCTGGGATAGTTCAATATCTAATGAACGTTTCACTAAAGTTAACAGTTGTTCAGCGTAGCCATAACTAGTTGCTAATTTAGTTTGAACTTCTGTTAAAAGTTCGTCAATGACTGTTGTAGGTTCTTTTTCTGGAAACCAATCAATACATCTTCGTTGAAACAGATAGGTGCTTAATGCATAGACTAAACTGCCATTAAACCGAATTTGATAAGACGATTCAATCGTTTCCAATAATTGACGGATATTTTGCGTAATAAACAATAGCATTTCGTGATTTTTCTCTCGCTTCTTTTCAAATAATAAATCATCGAATAAGCGTTCAATTTCTTTCGAGATGTCGTTATTAGCAGTGGAAAGATGATGATGGTGAGAGACATAAAGACGAAGGATTCGTTCATAACTCTGGATAATTCTTCTTTGCGCAAGCTCTGTTTCCTCTAACAAACTAACCAGATTCGTTTGCTCATCTAAACGAATAGGCAATTCATTTTCATCGGGAGCTAGTTTGATTGATTGATCCAGAAATTCTTTCGGTAGATCGTGTAAAGTGATTGGAATAACACGTTTATCAAGATTGGCGGCAAAGCTGCGTGCAGTAATAATTTTTATATTATTTCTTAATTCACCCACATTGCCTACATAATGGTGGTTTTCTAAAAGTTGGATAACTTGTGGCGTGATAGTAACTGCTTTTTGAATAGCTTGCTGTTCCTCATAAAATGCTCGCATAATTAATTGTTTTCTTTCCGCTTGAGTGCGTTCAGCAAGACTTGGGATTTTAATTTGAATAGGAATACGTCTTAAAAATGTCGTTAAAAAAGTGCTAGAAATTTCTTCAGTTGTGGCAAAGCACAACCGACACGTAACAGGAATGGGCCGATTGGTTTCACCCATCCGATAAATGATACCCTGATCTAAAAATGTAAACAACTTTTCCTGCCCTTCAGGACTCAAACGATGAACTTCATCTAAAAATAAAACGCCCCCTTCTGCACTTTGAAAGGCCCCAATTTTATCGGAATCTGCTCCCGTAAAAGCGCCTTTAAGATGCCCAAATAATTGACTAGTTAAAAGCTCTGGATTGTTGGCATATTGCGCACAATTAACTGTCACAAAAGGTGCTGAATCGTCAAGTAGTTCTTTTGAAAGACAAAACTGATAATATAAGGATGCTAAAAAACTTTTACCCGTACCACTTTCACCTGTAATTAAGACAGGCAAGCCACCGCCAGGATAAAGCGCTGCCATTTTCAATTGTTCGATGGTCTGAGCTAAACTACCGCGATAACCAATGACCGACTGAAAAAAATCACTTTTGCGATCAAAAACAGGCTGTTCATCGATCATTTCTTGGAAACTTTGATAAACAGTTCTTTTTAAAAGATAGTTTTGTTGTTGAAACGCTTCTTTATGAAAAAAGTAAACTGGTCGTGTATTGATCTTAACTAGAATCCCTTCTTCGTTTAACTGATTTAAATAGTGACTAGCTGTATTTCGTTTGATAGAAAATGTCGTTGCAATATTGCTTGCTGTGAAAATTTCACTGACTAAAGATGGTTCAAAAAAAGCTGTTTGATTGCGTAAATAATCAACAATTTGCATTTTTAACATAAAATCACCTCTCGTTTATCATAACGTACCTAAAAAAAACGTCAATATTCAAAATTTCTTTTGTTATTTTTCTTTATATAAGGAGCCCATTTTTTATGTTATTTAATCACAGGAACCTGATTCTATCATTGCAGAATAGGCTTTCATTCAGTATACTGTAAATAGAGGAACAAGAAACGAATTGGATAATTAGGCACTGAAAGAACGCACCACCGTTCTGAATGTTTCGAAACACACAACAGGTTATCGAAATGACCATTGGAGAAAAATTCCTTTTTCTCCGAGGTTAGCGATTGTGACATGTTGCAATCGTTTTTTGTCCTTAAAATGTTGAGAAAAAGAAAAAAGGCACTTTGCATGTCAGCACCACCTGACAAACAAAGCCCTTCATAGACAGCACAACCTATCTATTCCAGTTGCCTTTTTTGCTAGTTACACTAGCTAATTTTAGTGTACCCGATTTTCAGTGAAATTACTAGCATCTTTAAAATTTTTACTGAAACGATCAGCCTGTGCAATGAACTAGTTTTCTTCAGCGGCGGCAACCGCTGAGAAGCTTTTTCTCAAATTTTAAGTGAATAATGTATCATAAACTTTTTTGGCATATCCATCCGTCATATTACATACAAAGTCCACCGCCATTTTCAAACGATAATAGTCTTTTTCTGCTTCTGTAGCGTTCTTTGCTTCTCTTTTATACAACGCTTTCGCGCTTTCCGAAATATTATTAAAGATTCGCTCCTCATACTTATTCATGGAAACTTTTTCGTATTTCAGTACGACTGGAACAAATTCATCTAGTAAACGATTGATGATATTGAAGCCCAATACCTCTTGATCCAAAATTGTTTTTGTTTGAAAAACATAGACTCTAGAAAAGTTTTTTAATGCCTGAAAGCATTTCACTTCATCACAATCTTCAATGATAATTTCATTTTGATAGATACCACTCATAATTAAGTCATAATGATTAGCAAAATTTTTCGCTACGCTTTGACAAACAGCCCTTTGTGTCTTTCTCAAAAATTCTTGTAAGGTAGCTTCTTCTGTTTTATCTTTTTCTAACATTAAAAATTTTTTTGTTCCTGTTTGCGCATCAACAAACTGCTTTAAATCTTGATAGCTGTATAAACCATAATTATAGGCATCTTCGATATCTGAAAAAGTATAGGCGATATCATCTGAGGCTTCTAGCAAAAAGACTAATGGGTGTCGCTTATTTTGTGTTCCTGTCGCAAATTTAATGGCGTTAAAGACTTGTTTTTCCGAGTAAAAATAGCCAACTTTTTTAGACAAAAGCTGTTGCTTATTTAATTGATCTGAAGATGCCGTATATTTGATAACTGTATCTAATGTCGTGGCGGTTAGTTTCATTCCTGCTTTAGAAGTCCCATTATCATGATGCAGTTTTGTTAAAAGTCGGATGGTTTGAGCGTTTCCTTCAAAGTTAAGAAAATCATTTTGTTGTTGCTCCGAAAAATCAGACCAACAAGCATACAAAGGACCATTTTTTTCAAACCAAATACGAATGGCTTCTTCCCCAAAATGTCCAAAAGGGGGATTGCCGATATCATGGATTAATGCAGCTGTTTCTAACAACCGATAGCATTCTGATAATTCCATAACCTCAATGTTTCGTTCGTTCAACTGTGAAATAACTAATCTAAGTATATCCCTGCTATGCATTGCCACTTCTAAGCTATGTGTTAAACGTGTTCTTACAAAATCATTACGTTCTAAAGGAAAAACTTGTGTTTTATCTTGTAAGCGTCTAAATGCATCACTTTTAATTACTCTACGATAGTCACTATCAAAAGATTTACGAAGTTCTGTGGCTAAATCAACTTGCTTATTTAACCAGTCATTTTGATATTGTTTGCCATTATCAGAAATGCGATATGTACCAACCAACTGACGCCAATTCATTTTCATTTATTACCTCCTCCAATTACTCTACCTTCTCTAAATAAGAGACGTAAATATTTTTACATTTACCAATATCACTGAATTCCCGATTGTTATACGCCTTATCCTTTTTCAATTTAAACCGCACTTTTTCGCCTTCTTGAAAAGTTCCCCACGTAAGAAAAAAGAATAGCCAATGGCTTTCATCCTCTGATAGCGTGTCTAAACCTAAACTTTTAGGCTCAATTAAGCTAGGTAATTTAAAACAGTCATAGACCCCTTTTGCTGTGCCATACACAGGACGATGAGTGCTAAGAATCGTTTCAAAATATCCCTTTTCATCAGGTTTTAAATAACTTGCTTGCCGAATCAGTTGTGTCAGTTTATTTTGGAATGGCTGAATATTTTTCTCAACGTTTAGTTCAAAATCTGGCTCAGCTTGTACATCTGTATCATGAGATAACTTTTTTAATAAGCAGTTTATTTCATTAGTACTTGTCTTATCATTAAACGCAATCGCCAAACGCTCACTACTAATAACACCTTTCATATCTTTCATAGAAAAATTATTTAACGCAATTGGATAGTGTTTATCTGATAGCATCCAAGAAGCACCCATTTCGTTTAAACATGGAATACTCTGATAATAATGATCAGATAAAAAATACAGCATGACAGGTTGATTGGTTAGCTCCCTTTTAATCGTGTCAAAAATTAATTCTCCTGGCTGTACACCTGTTTCAATAGTGGAACTATAAAAAATATCCCGTGTTCGAAACCCAAACTTTTTAAGCAATTGGATAAACGCATCCACATATTCTTGATCCTTTGAACTATGACTAATAAAAATCTTTTTCCCGTTGCTCACTACTCAACATCCTCCAAGTTAAATTTGTGTTTTCATTTTTTTGTGAAATTCTATACTATTTCTTTAAGCGTACAGCGTTATCTGAAACCAGTCAATACTAAAATTATAAAATAACAATTATTTTGTTTTATTAAATTTTTATATAATGTTGTTTTGTTAATGTTTTGTTATTTTTAAACAAGTGATTATAGAGCGATGTACGGTTGAAGTTATTTCTAATCTATTTTTTTCAATATTTTTATAAATATAAAAAAACACGCCTTTCTTTGCAGAAAGGCGTGTTTTTACGTCCGAGTATAAGGAGAATTGGTTCATTAACCAATTGTCCCTTTAAGCGTTATTCATTAAATGAATTATTTGTTTTTTAAGTTGTAGAAAGATTTTAAGCCTTTGTATTCAGCTACATCGCCTAATTGATCTTCAATACGTAATAATTGGTTGTATTTAGCAATACGGTCAGTACGGCTTAATGAACCAGTTTTGATTTGGCCAGCGTTTGTTGCAACAGCGATATCAGAGATTGTTGAATCTTCTGTTTCACCAGAACGGTGAGATACAACTGCAGTGTAGCCAGCTTCTTTAGCCATTTCGATTGCTTCAAATGTTTCAGTTAAAGTACCGATTTGGTTAACTTTGATTAGGATTGAGTTAGCGATACCTTTTTCGATACCTTCAGCTAATTTAGTTGTGTTTGTTACGAATAAATCGTCACCAACTAATTGAACTTTGTCGCCTAATACTTCAGTTAATTTTTTGAATCCGTCCCAGTCGTTTTCGTCTAAGCCGTCTTCGATTGAAATGATTGGGTATTTAGAAACTAATTCTTCGTAGAACGCGATCATTTCTTCAGTTGTTTTTTCGCCTTCGCCTGAGTCAGCTAAAACGTAAACGCCTTTTTCTTTGTCGTAGAATTCTGAAGAAGCAGCATCCATAGCAAGAACAACGTCTTTACCAGGAACATAGCCAGCTTTTTCGATAGCTTCGATGATTACTTCGAAACCTTCTTCGTTTGAACCTAAGTTAGGAGCGAAACCACCTTCGTCACCTACTGAAGTAGCTAAGCCGCGACCTTTTAAGATTGAAGCTAATGCGTGGAATACTTCTGCACCCATACGTAAAGCTTCTTTGAATGTAGGCGCACCTACAGGCATGATCATGAATTCTTGGAAGTCAATACTGTTGTCAGCATGTGATCCACCGTTGATGATGTTCATCATTGGAGTTGGTAATACTTTTGTATTGAATCCGCCTAAGTAGTGATATAAAGGCACTTCTAGGTAATCAGCAGCAGCACGAGCTACGGCGATAGACACACCAAGAATAGCGTTAGCACCTAATTTACCTTTGTTAGGAGTTCCATCTAAATCGATCATTGCTTTATCGATAGCCATTTGATCGCGTACATCGTAACCGATGATTGCTTCAGCAATGATGTTGTTTACGTTATCTACAGCTTTAGTAACACCTTTACCTAAGTAACGAGCTTTGTCGCCATCACGTAATTCAACTGCTTCGTATTCACCAGTTGAAGCTCCTGAAGGAACCATTCCACGGCCGAAAGCTCCGCTTTCAGTGTAAACTTCTACTTCGATTGTTGGGTTACCGCGTGAGTCTAAGACTTCGCGTGCGTAAATATCAGTAATAATTGACATGTTTTGTCTCTCCTTTGAGTTTGTATTTATACTAAGGGGATTCCCTCATGTATGATTGTAGTTAATTCTCGCAAACTATGCAAACATTTTTTTGCAAAAGTCATTGAGAAAACGTTACCGTTAGTGATTTCTTATTTTACAGCATCTAATAAAGCTAGGAATGAATCTGCTTCTAAGCTTGCGCCGCCGACTAAAGCACCGTCAACGTTTTCTTTTGCCATATATTCAGCGATGTTTTCTGGTTTAACAGAACCACCGTATTGAATACGAACAGCTTCAGAAACTTCTTTGCCGTATAATTTTTCAACTGTTGAACGAACAACACCACAGATTTCATCTGCAATATTAGCATCTGCAGATTTACCAGTTCCGATTGCCCAGATTGGTTCGTAAGCGATAACCATTGAAGCAACTTGTTCGTTTGATAAACCAACTAAGCCGTTAGTGATTTGACCTTCGATCCATTCCGCTGTTTTACCAGCTTCATACGTTTCTAAAGTTTCACCACAACAGAAGATTGGTGTCATACCATTTGCAAAGATTGCTTTGGCTTTTTTATTGATATCTTCATCTGTTTCGTGGAAATATTCGCGACGTTCAGAGTGTCCGATAATCACATAGTCTACACCTAAATCTGCAATTGCAGCTGGTGAGTTTTCACCAGTGAAGGCACCAGCGTTTTCCCAGTAGCAGTTTTGTGCAGCTAATTTCACTTCAGAATCTTTTAGGTTCCAAGCTAAAGGAGCTAAGAATAATGCTGGAGATCCAATCACAGCGTCAACAACGTCGTTTGATGGAACAGCATTTTTTACTGCTTCTGCAAAGCTTTGTGCTTCGCTTAAAGTTTTGTTCATTTTCCAGTTACCAGCGATAATTGGTTTGCGCATGAAAAGCACATCCTTTTCTTTTTTTAAAAATATTGTCTTTTAAACTGATTATTTATCGTTAATAGAAGCTAAACCTGGTAAAGTTTTGCCTTCTAATAATTCTAAACTTGCTCCGCCACCTGTTGAGATGTGAGAGAATTTGTTTTCGTAGCCTAATTGAATTGCTGCAGCAGCAGAGTCCCCGCCACCGATGATTGTTGTTGCGTCTTCTAAATTAGCAATCGCTTCACAAACACCAATTGTTCCTTTGGCAAAGTTACTCATTTCAAATACGCCCATTGGTCCATTCCAAACAACTGTTTTCGCACCTTGTAATTCGTTAGCAAATAATTCAATTGTTTTTTCACCAATATCCAAGCCTTCTTCATCATCTGGGATTTCAGTTGAAGGAACCGTGTGGAAAGGAGCGTCATTGCTGAACTCTTTAGAGACAACTGTATCAACCGGTAAAACTAATTTGTCGCCAGCTTTTTCCATTAAGCTTTTCGCTAAGTCCACTTTATCTTCTTCAAGTAAAGATAAACCAACACTATAGCCTTGTGCTTTCATGAATGTGTAAGCCATACCGCCACCGATTAAAATTTTATCGGCTTTTTCAATTAGGTTTTCAATGACAGCGATTTTGTCAGAAACTTTAGCGCCACCCAAGATTGCTACGAATGGACGTTTTGGATTTTCAACAGCTTCGCCGATGAATTTAATTTCTTTTTCCATTAAGAAACCAGCAACTGTTGGGATACCAGTTGAAGCAATTCCAACGTTTGAGGCATGTGCACGGTGTGCAGTACCAAAAGCATCATTGACAAATACATCGCCTAAAGAAGCCCAGTATTTACCCAATTCAGCGTCATTGCCGCTTTCTTTTTTGCCGTCAACATCTTCAAAACGAGTGTTTTCAAATACTAAAACGTCGCCGTCTTTCATATTGTTAACAGCGTCTTCTAATTCTTTACCACGTGTTTCTGGAACAAAAGTAACTGGTTGACCTAGTAATTCGCTTAAACGTTCAGCCACTGGTTTTAATGATTTGCCAGCTTTGTCTTCTTCTGTTTTTACACGACCTAAATGAGAGAAAAGAATTGCTTTTCCGCCATTTTCAATCACGTATTTGATTGTTGGTAAAGCCGCTACGATACGATTATCGTTTGTGATCACGCCATCTTTTAACGGAACGTTAAAGTCAACACGGACAAGGACTTTTTTGTCTTTTAAATCTACATCTTTAATTGTCTTTTTAGCCATGAGTAGACCTCCTGTATTGTCAATTTTAGGATTTTTCTTTTTTAAAAAAAGAAAGCGGAGAAGCGCGTTGCTTCCCCGCTTATTATTTCACAATTGTTCAAATTTCACTAATGATAAGAATGAATCTTATAAGTTAGCGAAGTATTCTAAAGTACGAACTAATTGAGCAGTGTATGACATTTCGTTGTCATACCAAGCAACAGTTTTAACTAATTGTTTGTCGCCAACTGTCATAACTTTTGTTTGAGTTGCATCGAATAATGAACCGTAAGTCATACCTACGATATCAGAAGAAACGATTTCGTCTGTGTTATAACCATAAGATTCGTTAGCAGCTTTTTCCATTACTGCATTTACTTCATCAACAGTAACTTCTTTGTCTAATACAGTAACTAATTCAGTTAATGAACCAGTAGCTACAGGAACACGTTGAGCAGCGCCATCTAATTTACCGTTCAATTCTGGGATTACTAAGCCGATTGCTTTAGCAGCACCAGTTGAGTTAGGTACGATGTTTGCAGCAGCAGCGCGCGCACGACGGAAGTCGCCTTTAGGATGTGGTCCGTCTAATGTCATTTGGTCACCTGTGTAAGCGTGGATAGTTGTCATTAAACCTTCAACAACACCAAAGTTGTCATGTAAAGCTTTAGCCATTGGAGCTAAGCAGTTTGTAGTACAAGAAGCGCCTGAAATTACAGTTTCTTCTCCAGTTAATGTTTCATGGTTTGTGTTGTAAACGATTGTTGGTACATCGTTACCACCAGGAGCTGAAATAACTACACGTTTTGCACCAGCAGTTAAATGTTTTTCAGCAGCTTCTTTAGAAGTAAAGAAACCAGTACATTCTAAAACGATGTCTACGCCTAATTCGCCCCATGGTAATTCTTCAGGGTTACGGTTAGCTAAAACTTTGATTTCTTTGCCGTTAACGTTGAATGAACCTTCGTGAACTTCAACTGTACCGTTGAAACGGCCTTGAGTTGTGTCATATTTTAACAAGTGTGCTAACATTTTAGCATCTGTTAAGTCGTTGATTGCAACTACTTCGATTCCTT
Source organism: Enterococcus sp. AZ120 (assembly GCF_050546165.1). NCBI lineage: Bacteria > Bacillati > Bacillota > Bacilli > Lactobacillales > Enterococcaceae > Enterococcus > Enterococcus sp. AZ120. Next base: position 1,622,462 of record NZ_CP172950.1, read on the forward strand.
CTACATCTTGGATACGACGGAAAGCTAAGCGTCCGATACGTCCAAATCCATTAATACCTACTTTAACTGTCATTAAAGATTTCCTCCTTATGAAAATCAAAAATTTTTTATTTTAAAGGGTTACCCCTTTTAAAATCTCGTTTGCGGCAGCTTCATCTGTGATGAGCCACGTTTGTTTTGGTGCATTTTTCATATATGCGCGAATGGCTTTGGCTTTCGTTTTGCCGCCCGCAATTGCGACGACATAGGGGATTTCTTGTAAGTTTTTTAATTGAAGGCCAATTCGTGGAATTTTATAGACCACTTTTCCTTCTTCATCAAAGAAATAACCAAACGATTCTGCCACGGCATTTTTTTGTTTGAGCATAACCATTTCGTCGTCAGACATTTTTCGGCGTGCCGCCATGTGCAACGCTCGACCAATACTGTGCACCACACAGTTGGCATGACTAATTAACGTAAGAACTTCTTGAATCGAGGGTTCTTGTAATAAACTATTATACGTTTCACGACTCAATTGTTCTGGGACATATAACGCCCGGTAGTTACCACCCGTTTTGTTGGCCATTACAGCACTAATTGAATTGGCTTGGACAGAAACTGCTTCACCAATCCCTCCTCTGGCTGGAACAAACAAATTATGACGTTTTTCAGTTTCTAGTGATCCCATATTTTCGGCCACCATGGCCATTGTTGTCCCACCCATAACCGCAATTGTATTCTCACCATTTGGTAAGAGTAAATTCAGCGTATTGGTTAAGACATCTCCAAAGTCCGAAAGAACTTTCTTTTGGATATCACTATCTCCTGCAACAACGATACAACGTTGAATGCCAAAGTACTGTGTCATTTCTTTTTCGATTTGGTGCATACCAAGCAATTGATTCATGACTAATTCTAAGCCTTGGTAGACTTCCAAACCGCGTTCTGTTAATGTCATCCCGCTTTTTGAAGGTTCAATCAGGTTGAGTTGCTTTAAAACATCTGTTTCTGTACGCAAGACTCGCTCTGTAATTCCCATCGTTTCTGATAAACTTCTACGTCCAATAGGTTGCATCCAATAAATATTGCGAAGAATTTGGAATCTTTCTTGTAATACATCGAGCATATCTGGAGCAACTGCTTCAATCATTTTAAATTCTTTTAACATGATGCGCTCCTTTTGTGGGTCGAAATATGTCCAAGTAAGACTGAAAACGACCTATGAACTTTAAAAAAATAGAATTGATGTTCGTTTTTCCTACTATTTATTCATAACAGTATTAAAAGTACTTATCAATTACACACTTAGTGTACCAGTTTTTTTAGGTCTTTTCAATAAAAATGATTCTTTTTTCATCGTTTTCTTTCAAATCCAAACAAAGCATTCGTTTGTGAGAAACAATAGCGACTTATTTCCGAATAATCAGATCTAATTAAACCAAAAGCAAAGGAATTCACGAACGTCTTTCAATTAACTTCTTGTTTAAATGGGAATTTCAGGTCCTCTCACAAAGCATTTTTTACTTATTTTTCAAAAAAAGCAACGAAAGAATAGACACAGCCATTCTCTCGTTGCTTCATATCCTTTTATTTGTAATCTTCTTCGTAAAAACGTCCTAAAATTTTAACATTATCTGAGATGCTGACAAAGGCATTCGGATCACTTTCTTTCATGGCTGCTTCTAAACTTGGCAACTCAAAGCGTGTCACAATAGTTAGCAAAACAGTTTGGCGGTCGTGGCGATATGCCCCTTCCGCTTCATGAATAATTGTAATACCACGGCGCATTTTCTTTTGAATCTCATCCACGACTCGATCTGGGTTTTTAGTGACAATCATAACTTGCATTTTCTTTTGCTTAGTATAAACGGCATCTGTGACCTTCCCACTTACAAAAATTGATAACGCACTGTAGAACATGTACTGCCAGCCAAATAAATAACCTGCAACGAAGACAATTAGTGCGTTAAAATAAATTGAAATCGAGCCAACGGAACGCCCCGTTTTTTTCCGAATGGTAATGCTTAAAATATCTAAGCCCCCAGAAGAAACCCCGTTTTTTAAAACAAAACCAATTCCTGATCCAGAAATCGCCCCACCAAAAATAGCACAGATAATTGGATCTTGGGTCATCACCGTTTGCGGAACAATATGCATAAATAATGAAGTTAAAGTCACGGTAATGAAAGTAAAAATTGTAAACTTCTTACCTATTTTTTTCCACGCAATAAAGAATAACGGCACGTTTAAAAGATACAATGTAATGGAGACAGGCACATTAAAACCGACAATTTTTGTTGAGAGGGTTGTTAAAATTTGTGCCAAGCCTGTTAAGCCACTGGAATAAATATTTCCTGGTTGATAGAAAAAGTTCATGGCAATTGATGCAAGAATAGCATAGACAATCGACACGGAAAATTTTGTTGTATAGTCATGAACTGGCAGTCCGTCATAAATTTTTTTCATAAATAATAGCCTCGTTTCAGGTTTTCAATAAATTACATTTCTTTTCATATTATACGTGGTTTACCGAGAGAAAAAAAGAGATTCCTATAATAATTACGGAAGATTCATCAAATGTTTATAGAAATGAAAAAAGAACGAAATCTTAACGATTTCGTTCTTGGGTTGTTTCATAATGGGCTCTTGGTCCACCAATATATTTAGGACGAGAATATAATGCTGTAACATGGGCCGCACCTAACGTTCGAATGCTCAAGCGAAGAGGAACTTGCACATGTTTTACATGCATACCGATAGATGTATCGCCAATGTCAATCCCTGCTTGAGCAACAATATGTTCAACTTCCACAGGTTCATCAAATTTTTCAAAGGCAGCCACTGAACAAGAACCGCCAGCATGTAATTGTGGTACTACCGAGACAATTTCAAAGCCTTTTTCTTCAGCCACACGACGTTCCATCGCTAAAGCACGATTAATATGTTCGCATCCTTGGACAGCCAAAGAGATGCCTTTTTTATCTAATTGTTCAATTAAGGTTGAGACAATCCATTGTCCTACTTCGGCACTGGAATTTTTACCAATGACGCCACCTACTACCTCACTGGTGGTACAACCTAAAACAAATAGGTCCCCTTTTTGTAAATTTCCTGCTGTAATGACTTCTTCTGTAATTGTCACTAACTGTTCTTTTAACATTTTTTCATCGATAGTCATTTGTTCATCCTTCTTTCTTCTAAACGACCATTTTTTGGTAACACACGTTTTAATGTTTGACTAAGAGGCAATGCTACAATCACCCCAAATAAGGATTGAATGATATTCCCTGGTAATGAGGCAATCCCCGCACCCACGCCGTAAAGCCAGCTAGTCGCTAAAGCATACCCGCTAATCATGAGGAGACTGGCTAAAAGTAATCCTAGCGTTTGCATCTTTTTATTTTTATTAAAGAAGTGCCCTGCTAACCAACCTTGTCCGCCATGAATCAATAACGAAAAAACGAACCATTGTGGATAGCCTGACAATAAATCAATTAAACCACCGCTTAAAGCTCCGACTGTCAAGCCACCAATCGGACCAAAAAGTAAACTAGCAATGTAAATCCCTGCATCCGCCAATGTAACAAAGCCATTTGTTGCTGGGACGGGGATAATAAAGACCATTGACACAGCCACTGTTAAAGCGGTAATTACTGCATATAGACTAATTTTTCTTGTCATTATCCGCCACACCTCCTGCTAGTAATCCTTCATGCCACACACTTCCAAAAGCTGCATTTAGCTGGACCCCAGAAACAATGGCTTCATGAACGTATGTTTTTGCTAAATCAACTGCTTCAATTAACGGATATCCTTTAACTAAATTCGCACCAATTGCAGAAGCAAAGGAACAACCAGCGCCATCAATGGTGTGGGCCATTACTTTTTCTTTGACCAATTGAATATGTTGTTGTCCATCATAAAAAAAGTCACGTGCTTCTTGGCCAAGCCAACGATTACCACCTTTAATCACCACCGTTGCCGCTCCTAAAGAGTTTAACTCTTCCGCCGCTTGTTGGACTTCTTCGACGGTTGTTAATTTTCTGCCAATGAGTAATTCTGCTTCTTTTAAATTAGGCGTTATAATCGTTGCGAATGGAAAAAGTTTCTCAATCAATAACTGCATGTATCTTTTTTCATAAACTGAAGTCGTTTCTTTAAAAGCCAAGACAGGATCCAACACCACCGGCAGACCTGCGTGCTTTTTCAAAAAGGTTGCAATTTGTAACATACTTTCTTCACTGTGAATCAAGCCAATCTTGATGCCGTCTAAACTCCCGGCAGGTATGGAAGCGAGCTGCTCTTTCACCAAAGAAGTCTCCAGGTCATGAATCTGAAAATGATTCTTGGGGGCTGTAGCAAGGCAAGTTAAAGTTGATAAGCCAAAGACTTGATGATTTTCAAACGTTTTTAAATCTGTTTGAATCCCGCCACCTGAAAAAGGATCGGAACCGCCAATTGTTAAAATTATTTTTGTCATTTGTTTCGCTCCTTTATACACTCAGTTATCATACAAAGTTTTCTAAAAAGAAAAAACAGCCAATTGGCAGATTTTTAGCTCAGCCACTTTTTAAGTCTTTCGTTATCTTTTTCCTTCCCAAAGAAAGAGTGACCTCATCCGTCAATGAAGTCACTCTTTCTTTGGATTTAACACTTATTCGTCAATGGCTGTTACATCAATGTTTAATTCAAACAATTGTAATGGAGAAACTAAACTTGGTGCGTTGTTCATTGGGTCAATTGCTTTCCCGTTTTTAGGGAAGGCAATCACTTCACGAATATTTTCTTCCCCAGCCAATAGCATTGCTAAGCGGTCTAGCCCTAAAGCAATCCCTCCATGTGGCGGGAAGCCGTAATCTAATGCGTCTAGCAAGAAACCAAATTGGTCTTGTGCTTCTTCTTTTGTAAAACCTAACGTTTCAAACATTTTTTCTTGTAATTCTCGTGTATGGATCCGTAATGAGCCACCGCCTAATTCATAGCCGTTTAAGACAACATCGTAAGCTTCAGCATACACAGAGGCTGGGTCTGTTGCTAAGCGGTCCACATCCTCTGCTTTTGGTTGTGTAAATGGATGATGAGCAGAAACATAGCGACCAGCTTCTTCATCATATTCAAACAACGGCCAATCCACAATCCACAAGAAATTGAATTTCGATTCATCAATTAAACCTAATTCTTTACCTAAACGTGTACGTACCGCACCTAAAGCAGCGGCTACGATTTCAGGTTTATCGGCACCAAACATTAAAATATCACCGACTTCTGCATTGGTAGCAGCAATTAATTCATCACTAACTTCTGTTAAGAATTTAGCAATTGGTCCTTTTAAGCCATCTTCTTCAACTTTTAACCAAGCTAAGCCTTTTGCACCAAATTGACTCACATACTTACCTAAGTTATCCATATCTTTACGAGAATACTTATCTGCGGCGCCTTTTGCATTCAAAGCCTTCACATGTCCGCCATTTTCCAACGCTGCTTGGAAAACTTTGAAGTCTACGTCTTTCACTACATCTGCGACATCAATTAATTCCATAGCAAAACGAGTGTCGGGTTTATCGCTACCATAGCGTGCCATTGCTTCGTCATAGCTCATTCGTGGAAACGGAACAGAAATCTCAATTCCTTTTGTCTCTTTCATCACTTCAGCCAACATATTTTCTGTATATGTTTGAATTTCTTCTGGTGTTAAAAAGGTCGTTTCGATATCGATTTGTGTAAATTCTGGCTGACGGTCGCCTCGTAAATCTTCATCACGGAAACAACGAACGATTTGGTAATAGCGATCGAAGCCTGCTCCCATTAATAATTGTTTAAAGAGTTGTGGTGATTGTGGTAAAGCATAAAAATGACCGGCATGGACACGAGAAGGAAGCAAATAATCGCGAGCGCCTTCTGGTGTTGATTTGCCTAAATAAGGAGTTTCAATGTCTAAAAAGTCATGATTATCTAAATAGTGACGGATTGTTTTCGTTACTTGGTGACGTAATTTAATGTTGTTTGTCATTGATGGACGACGTAAATCTAAATAACGATATTTCATGCGCAATTCGTCATTAACGTTATTGTCATCTTCAATGGTAAATGGCGTTGTTTTCGCAGTATTTAAAATCGTAATGTCAGTCGCCATCACTTCAAACTCGCCAGTTTTCATTTTGGGATTAATCGCTTCTTTATCACGATAAACGACTTGACCTTTAACTTCGATGACGTATTCACTACGACATTTATCAGCAATTTCCCATGCTTCTTTTGACTTTTCTGGGTTAAAGACCACTTGGACGATTCCTTCACGGTCACGTAAATCAATAAAGATAACCCCTCCTAAGTCACGACGTTTTTGAACCCATCCTTTTAATACAACTTCTTTTTCAATAAATTCGGCAGATACATTGCCGCAATAGGTTGTGCGTTTTGCCATTTCTCAATCTCTCCTTTTTATTCTTCAATCATTTTTGTCATCATTTCGTCATACACTTCATCAAATGAATCATGGATAGCACTTAACGGGAAGGCTTTTTCTTCGCGTGTTGCCATTGATTTTACGTTGACAATGCCTTCATTCAATTCATTTTCACCGATTGTTAAAACTAATTTTGCTTGTAATTTATCGGCCGTTTTAAATTGCGCTTTTGGTTTGCGATTCATGTAATCACGATCAGCTGAGAAACCAAAGTTACGAATGCTTTGAACAAGTTGCAAAGCTGCGATGTTGGTTTCTGAACCAATCCCAACCACATATGCGTCTAATTCAGATAACGCTGGAATCACAACTTCTTCAGCTTCCATTGTTAACAACACTCGCTCAATGCCCATACCAAAACCAAAACCTGGTGTGTCTGGGCCGCCTAATTCTTCAACTAAACCATTGTATCGGCCTCCTGCACAAATAGTTGATTGCGCCCCCATTTTAGGCGCTTCACTCATAATTTCAAAAATTGTGTGTGTATAATAATCCAAGCCGCGAACCATATTACTATCAATTTCATAAGGAATTTCTAGTAAATCTAACATATCAGTTACTGCTTCAAAATGTGCTTTAGATGGTTCATTTAAATAATCTAAAATAGAGGGCGCTTCTGCGACAATCACCTTGTCTTTTTTATCTTTGCTGTCTAACACCCGCAATGGATTTTCGTGTAAGCGACGTTGTGAATCCTCGCTTAATTCTGCCATATGGGGCTCTAAATAATCGATTAATGCTTGACGGTACGTAGCACGTGTTTCTTTATCCCCCAAGGAATTAATAACTAATTTGATTTGTTGGATGCCTAATTGTTTGAAGAAGTCCAAAGCCATAGCCATGATTTCAACATCCAATGCTGGGTTTTCACTACCAAATGCTTCCACACCAATTTGATGGAATTGACGCAAACGACCAGCTTGTGGGCGTTCATAGCGGAACATCGGCCCCATGTAATAGGTTTTATATGGTTTCGTATATTCCGGACCATATAATTTATTTTCAACGAAGGCCCGAACAATTGGCGCTGTCCCCTCAGGACGTAGGGTCACGTGACGATCTCCTTTATCATAAAAATCATACATTTCTTTTGAAACAATATCTGTAGTATCGCCAACACTGCGAGATATTACTTCATAATGTTCAAAAATCGGGGTTCTGATTTCTTGGTATTGATAATCTTTAAAAATCAAACGAGCTGTTTCTTCCACAAATTGCCATTTTTCAGAAGTTCCTGGTAAAATATCGTTTGTTCCTTTTGGTTTTTGATAACTCATTGTCTTTCTCTCCTTCTATCATTCCACAAAAATGTGTGCGCCATTTTCTTTTTTCTAAAAATGAAAAAAGCCCTTGTATGTTGAACATACAAGGGCGTAAAAGTCTCTTTTACACGGTACCACCTAGTTTTGAAAGATTTTACTCTTTCCTCAACGATTAACGCTCGTAACGGGACGGCTTTTCTTCCGTCCATCTCCAGAATGTCTTTCACTTTCACTGTTGAAGTTGCTCTCAGCCACGGCAACTCTCTCTTCGCAGACAGATGAAACTTACTCGTTCCTTCGTAGATTTTTAATATTATCTATAAACTACTAAAGTTCTCTTAGAAAGTCAAGGGGTTCCGATAGGAAAATCAATTATTTTTCTCGTGTATCGATCACAATGGTCACTGGACCATCATTGGTCAACGACACTTGCATATCCGCGCCAAATTCTCCTGTGGCTACCGCTATTCCTTCTGCTTCTAATTGTTGATTAAATAATTCATACAAAGGAATCGCCACATCTGGACGAGCCGCTTCAATAAAACTGGGACGATTGCCTTTTTTAGTTTTTGCATAGAGGGTAAATTGAGAGATACTCAAAATTGATCCTTCAATCTCTTGAATACTGCGATTCATTTTTCCTTCGTCATCTTCAAAAACACGCAATTTACTGATTTTGCCAACAACATAAGCCACATCTTCTGGCGTGTCTTCTTGATGAATGCCCACCAGCACCATGAAGCCTTGTTTGATTTGTCCCACTATCTGCTCTTCTATCGCAACTTGTGCTTGACTGACTCTTTGAATAACTACTTTCATCTTTTTTGCCTCACTTTTAACACTTACCCATTGGTTCGACGAACACTATAAACATCTGGTACACTTTTAATTTTGTCAACGATGGTTTTTAAATGAGAAAGGTTTTGAATTTTCACAGTAACATGAATCTGGGCCATCTTATCTTTGGATGGACGAGCTTCAACGCCGACTAAATTTTTTGTCATCGAACTAATGACTTGTAAAACATCACTTAGTAAGCCACTACGATCATAGCCGTAAATCTCCAAATCGGCAGCGTATTCTTTGCGACTGTGCTCGGTATCTTCCCACTCAACTTCAATTAGACGTTGTGCTAGTTCTTCTTGATGTTGTACGTTAGGACAGTCCGCACGATGAATTGAAACGCCACGTCCTTTGGTAATGTAACCAACGATTTCATCACCAGGCACTGGATTACAACAGCGGCTTAAACGAATCAATAGGTTGTCCACCCCTTGAATCACGATGCCGCCTTCATGACGAACTTTCATTTTTTCTGATTCTTTTTTAGCTGGCTGATTTAACAACTCTTCTGCTTCTTGACGTTGGCGTTCCAACTCTTGTTCGCGGCGTTCTTTTTCTGTTAAACGATTGCACACTACTTGCGCACTTACTTCGCCATAACCTACTGCCGCAAATAAATCATCTTCCGTTTGAAATTTGAATTTATCTAGCACTTCCGCCATTTTATTCTTCGTTAAAAATTCTTTTGGTGTAAAGCCGATTTCTGTCATGTATTTAATGACAGCATCATGCCCTTTAATAATATTATCTTCACGGTCTTGTTCTTTAAAGAAACGTTTGATTTTATTTTTGGCTTTACTTGTTTTAACCATTTTCAACCAGTCGCGACTAGGTCCGAAAGAATTCGGTGATGTTAGGACTTCAATAATATCCCCATTTTTTAGGACATAGTCTAACTGTACCATTTTGCCGTTGACCTTCGCACCGGTTGTTTTATTCCCAATTTCAGTATGAATGCTGTAGGCAAAATCTAGTGGTCCGGAGCCTTTTGGCAGTTCGGTTACATCTCCACTTGGCGTAAAGACATAGACTTTGTCGCTAAAAATGTCTTCTTTCACACCTTGCATAAATTCAGAAGCATCGTAGCTTTCATCTTGTAATTCAATAATTTCATGGAACCAATCGACTTGTTTCGTCAGTTCATCTGTTTCAATTTTTTCCGCTTTGCCTTCTTTATAGGCCCAGTGAGCCGCCACCCCAAATTCGGCGATTTGGTGCATCTCATGCGTCCGAATTTGGACCTCTACTGGATTCCCTTTTGGCCCAATAACTGTCGTATGGATAGATTGATACATATTCGCTTTTGGCATAGCAATATAATCTTTAAAGCGACCTGGCATTGGTGTCCAACGTGTATGAATCGCCCCTAACACGGCATAGCAATCTTTAATGGAATCGACAATAACACGAATCGCTAATAAGTCATAGATTTCATTAAACTGTTTCTTTTGGTCCTTCATTTTACGATAGATTGAATAAATATGTTTTGGCCGACCATATATTTCTGCGTAAATTTCTAAATCTTCCGTAGCTAAACGAATATCTTCGACTGCTTCTGCCACATAAGCTTCACGTTCATCGCGTTTGCTTTGCATCAAATTAACAATTCGATAGTATTGGTTGGGGTTAATATAACGTAAGGCCGTATCTTCTAATTCCCATTTAATTCGACTAATCCCTAAGCGATGTGCTAAAGGCGCATAAATTTCTAAAGTTTCTTGTGCAATCCGTCGTTGCTTATCTTCACGTAAATGTTTTAATGTGCGCATATTGTGCAAACGATCGGCTAGTTTCACCATAATAACCCGTAAATCTTGCGCCATTGCCAATAACATTTTTCGATGATTTTCAGCTAATTGTTCTTCATGAGATTTATATTTAATTTTTCCTAGTTTCGTCACGCCATCGACTAACATTGCGATGTCTTCGCCAAATTCTTCTTTTAAATCGTCCAGTGTTACGTCCGTATCTTCGACAACATCATGTAAAAATCCTGTTGCTACAGTATGGGGATCCATATGTAATTCAGCCAGAATGCCTGCCACTTGAATCGGATGGATGATGTAAGGTTCACCTGATTGTCGGACTTGACCTTCGTGTGCTTTTTCAGCATAAGTTAATGCTTTTTGAACCAACTCAACATGTTCTGGTCCCATATAGGTACTTACAATTTTGATGACCGCTGGGCCTGTCAGTATTTCTTCTTTTGGCATGGTATTCACTCCTCTATGAAGGTGACCTTTGGATAAAGAACACTTCGTTCACGTTTTATCTATTTTAATAAAAAAGAAAAGTACCACTTGAAACAGTAGCACTTTCAACAACTCTATTATACTAAATTTCCCTTAAATTTCAATCACTGTCGCTTTTTTACTCTCTGTTTATTCAAAGAGAATGCCTACAAGAATTTTACAGGCGGGCTTTCGTTTAATTTAAAAGTTCCATTTGGTAGCTAACCGCACTTAAAAGATACAACGGTGCTGTTTCTGCTCGTAAAATTCTCGGACCCAACCCGCAAAGTTTCGCCCCAGCCTGCAGAAATTGTTCAATTTCTTGCGGTGCAAAGCCACCTTCAGGTCCAAAGAGCACACACAAACGTGCGCCTGGCTGGCAAGTGGATAATACTTGTGCTAATTGACTTTTTTCTCCTTGTTTTGCTGATTCTTCATACGCAACCAAGACTGTGTCATATGAGTCAAATTGCGCAATGATTTCTTGTGTTTTTTCCACCAAAGAAACACTTGGTGTCTGCTGCCGATGCGATTGCTCCGCCGCTTCTGTGGCAATTTTTTGTAATCTTTTTTCTTTGGCTGCTCTTTTTTTGTGGTCCCATTTGACAACGGAAGTTTTCGCAGGAAAGCCGATAAACTGATTGCCACCTAGCTCCGTGCCTTTTTGAACAATCCATTCTAACTTGTCCCCTTTTGGTAACCCACACGCAATCGTCACTTCAATTGGCAATTCTTTGTCCATTTCTTCTTTACTAATTTCTTTAAAGTAAACAGATGTTGAATCAATTTCCACAATCTCAGCTAAAATGGCAGTTTTATTTTGAAATACTAAATAACAACGATCATTCGGCGTCATTCGCATAACTCGCACAATATGATGATAGTTTTCATCTGCGACTTTATACAAATCTTTTTCTTGATAATCTTCTTTCATGAAATACCGTTGCATTTTACTCTTCCTCTGGTTTCTTCAAGATAATCGCATACCAATCGCCTTGATTAAAGAGTTGGTCCACCACAAACCCGACTTTCGTTAGTGCTTCTAAAACCATTGCTTTTTTATCTTCAATAATTCCAGAAATAATGAAGGTACCGTCTTGTTTTAGCAAACGCCAAGCATCTTCAATCATTAACACAATAATATCTGCCAAAATATTTGCGACGATTACATCAGCAGAATGGTCAATCCCTTTTAGTAAATCATTGGCTGACACATGAACATCGGCCGCAATGGGATTTAAATCCATATTTTCTTTTGCCGCTGCAACTGCTACTTCATCTAAATCATATGCGTAGACGTCTTTAGCCCCTAAATAGCGACTTGCAATACTCAAAACACCAGAGCCCGTTCCTACATCTAGAACTGTTTCGCCACCACGTAAAACAGTTTCTAAAGCTTGCAAGGTTAAACGAGTCGTTGGATGCGTACCTGTACCGAAAGCCATGCCCGGATCCAATGTGATAATTTTTTCTGCTTCATCTTGTGCGTGATAGGCTTCCCAACTTGGCACAATCGTTAAGAATCGTGTGACACGGACAGGATGATAATATTTTTTCCAAGCAGTTGCCCAGTCGCTTTCTGCTACTTCACTAATTGTCATTTCGTTTTTACCAATGGATAAGCCGTACTCAGGCAAGCGTAAAATATTTTCTTTCATAAATGGTAAAATTTCTGGTAAGAAGGTTGTTTCAGGAAAATAAGCCATCACAATCGCCCCTTCTTTAATGTGGGTGAATTGCTCTTTATCTAAAATTTCCCCATACAGATCACTTTCAAAATTTTCAATGTCCAACGCATCTTCAATGGCCACACCACTTGCGCCAGCTTCCATCATAATGTTTGAAATTGCTTCAACTGCTTCGCTAGCCGTTTCTACTTTTACTTCTGTCCACTTCATGTTCTCACCTCTAAATTAATAACTTGGATACGCAATCCATTGTTCTTTTTCTGTTTCTGCCACTTTTTTAATCATCGCTTCAAAATCTGCTGGCTCCCAATGCAATTCAAAAACTTCCGCTGTTTCATCTGATAAAAAGTCTAACAAATCACTTTGCCCTTCATCTAAAACCACTTTTAAATAGTGAATGAATCCGTCTAAAACTGCTTTGCGTAGCCCTTTTTTTCCTTCATAAGGAATTGTGACTAAATACTCTTCGTCATCAACGACAGACTTTTGCGGATTGTAAAATAACAAACCATCTTCAAATTCAATGAATTCTTCTTCTGAAAGCGTACCATCAACATCATCAATCGCCACTTGCTCATTGTTTTCTGCATATAAACGAACAATGACTTCGATGGTATGGTTTTTGCGATCCCAATCAAGGCCTACTTCGTAATCTCCTAAGTGTTTTTCAAGTCGTTCCTCTAAGTATGTGAGCATTGTTGCTTTTTTCATTTTCTTCATCCTTCCAGCCAAAATCTATTTGGTCTACTGCTGTTCTTTTTTGTTTAGAAATATATGGATTGCCAGCCACGACGTATCTTAAAGGCAACTCTGTCCAACGACCTTTATTGGGAATTCCAATTCGTGGTAGTGCCTCAATTTTTTTCGGGAATTTTCGTTTTTCTGGCACGAGCCGTAACGAACTAGAAAAAATCGACTGCCCATATAATTGCTTATCAATTCCTAAGGCTGCAACTAATTTACCTGGTCCATTGGTCAATTCCACGCCTTGACGTCCTTGGCGATTTTCAATCATTTTGTCGACACCTTCAACAGGTTCAATCGCGCGGATCATCACCCCTTGTGGTTTGCCTTGTTCTTGTGTCACCATATTTAAAATTAAATGCGTGTGCATAGTATATAAATAAATCGTACCTGGTTTGTCATACATGGCTTGTAAGCGTGGCGTTTTTCTCAAGCCAAAGCTATGGGCCGCCTCATCATCAGGACCTAAATAAGCTTCTGCATCCACAATGTACCCACCTAAAACGCCTGTTGCTGTTTCGTGCTCTAAATACATCCCTAACAAGTATTGTGCCACTTCTTCAGTTGTTTTTGTGTTAAAGATATTTATCGTTTCTTTCATTTCTTTCACCACTCCCTATCATACACGAAACCTTCCGCTATATCCATCTAAAACCCAAAAAACCACCAAAAAGCGAATGTACGTTCTTTATGTTATAATAAGATGATTATGAAAAAGGAGGTCCTTTTATGCAACAACCTTTAGCCTATCGAATGCGACCTCGTCACTTAGACGAAGTAGTTGGTCAACAACATTTAGTCGGCCCTGGTAAAATTATTCGTCGGATGGTCGAAGCCAAAATGCTTTCATCGATGATTCTTTATGGGCCGCCTGGCACTGGAAAAACCAGTATTGCCAGCGCAATCGCTGGTTCAACAAATTATGCCTTTCGCATGTTGAACGCGGCCACAGACACCAAAAAAGATTTACAAATCGTTGCTGAAGAAGCCAAAATGAGTGGCACAGTGATTTTACTGCTTGATGAAATTCACCGATTAGATAAAACAAAACAAGATTTTTTGCTCCCTCATTTAGAAAACGGACGAATTATTATGATTGGAGCCACTACCGAAAATCCATATATTACAATTAACCCTGCGATTCGTAGTCGCACGCAAATTTTTGAAGTAAAGCCCTTAACAGAAACAGACATTCAGCAAGCGATTCAAGAAGCCTTAACCGATAGCACACGTGGCTTAGGCGATTATCCCGTCTACTTAGAAGAAAAAGCATTACAACATTTGACACGCGCAACGAACGGTGACTTACGTAGTGCGCTAAATGGACTAGAATTAGCTGTTAAATCAACACCAAAAAATGAACAAGGCGAAATTAAGATCACCTTACCGATTATTGAAGAGTGCGTGCAACGAAAAGCCTTAACGCATGATAAAGATGGCGATGCCCATTATGACGTGATTTCCGCTTTCCAAAAGTCGATTCGAGGAAGCGATGTAGATGCTGCACTTCATTATTTGGGTCGCTTAGTTGAAGCAGGTGATTTACCGATTATTTGTCGTCGTTTAATGGTCATTGCTTACGAGGATATCGGTCTTGGGAATCCTGCGGCCGCCGCTCGGACGGTCACCGCTGTTCAAGCCGCCGAAAAGCTAGGGTTTCCAGAAGCTAGGATTCCTCTAGCTAGTGTCGTCATTGATTTATGTTTATCGCCAAAATCAAATTCTGCAGTCACAGCGATTGATGCTGCTTTGGCAGATATTCGACAAGGCTCTGTGGGAGATGTTCCTGATCATTTACGTGATGCCCACTATGCTGGAGCCAAAGAATTAAACCGTGGCATTGGTTATCAATACCCACATAATTTTGAAAACGGTTGGGTCAATCAGCAATACTTACCTGACAAATTAAAAGAGGCACGTTATTACGAACCGATTGATATTGGTAAATATGAACAAGCCTTACATCAGCAACTCAAGCGTATCCAAGAATGGAAACAGAAAAAATAACAAAATAATACGCTTTCAAAAAAAGAAACAATCTCGTTGCCGATTTTGAGAGAGTATGCTATTATAAAGATGGTAAATCTGTGATGTACGCGTTGTCCTTTCACTGTGTTGACCGAACATTTTTATTGATATCTAGGGATCCTGCTTGTATCAAAGTTGGTAACATGCCTTTTCTTTTGGTAGTTCAATACTGCGATCGAGGAACCCACCTGCTTATCTTGCGGGTTCAATACTCTAGGACGATTACCGGCATCGACGGATTTTACCATTTTTATGTAGATTTCTAAACAATTTGCTCTGGCAAGTTGTTTTTTTTTGGAGGACAAGATGATTCGTATACTCGTACTATTACTCGCCGTTGTCACAGGCGTAGCCAGTTATTATTTGATGAAGAAAAGTGCAGCTTTTTTACCACTCTTAAAAAAAGAAACTGCAACAGAAAGTCAACAGTTTATCGAACGTTTTGGGCGTTATTACTTGATTATCGCCATTCTAGGTGTTCTAGCGGCTATTTTTAATCGCCCGTTATTGTCAATTGGTTTTATCTTTTTTGTTTTATTACTTTCAACGTTGTTTAGTTTAACTTTTGCAAAAAAAATGTCATAAAAGACGATGAATTTAAAGAGGTCGGGACAGAAGTGTTTAACTCCGAGAAATAAGAAGGAATTTCCGAAAATTGTTCTTTAATTTTTGGAGAATTTCGGCTTATTTCCGAAGGAGTTGCTTCTGTTTCCGCCGTTTATCAATTTTTAAGCCTGGGACAAAAATCCAAAGTGATTTTTGTCCCAGGTTCTTTTTTTACAAAAAAAATGCCAATATTCAGAAAAAAAAGAAGCGGTTTCAGTTTCTTTTTTTCTTTGTTTGTTTTACAATTATTATAGAAACAATTAATGATTTTTTTTACGCTGAAAGGAGCGGTTATTATGTTACAACAATATCAAAAAATTATGATAGCAATCGATGGTTCTGACGAAGCAGACTTAGCCTTTAAAAAAGCGGTCAACGTCGCTAAACGAAACGATGCTGAATTACTATTAGCACATGTTGTTGATACGCGCTCTTTCCAATCAGTGTCCTCTTTTGATGGTGCGCTAGCAGAAGAAGCAATGTCAATGGCAAAAGAAACCTTAGACACCTACCAACAACAAGCGGTGGATATGGGACAAACAAAAGTCTCTAGCGTTCTAGCCTATGGTTCTCCTAAGAACATTATTGCCAAAGAATTACCAAAAGAATACAACATTGATTTAATTATGTTAGGAGCAACTGGATTAAATGCCGTTGAGCGTTTATTTATTGGCTCTGTCTCTGAATCAGTTATCCGTAATGCTAGTTGCGATGTTCTCGTTGTACGGACGGATTTAGACAACAAATTACCAAAAAATGAAGAAAAATAAAGAATAAAAAGAAACTGAGCCAACTATCACTTTTGATAGTTGGCTCAGTTTCTTCTTATTTACCTATTAAGCACACCTTGTGAGAGCATCTCACAAGGTGTGTTCGTTTAATTATTTTAGACGTTCTACGTCACGGGCAATCATTAACTCTTCATCAGTTGGTACTAATAGAAGCTTGATTTTTGAATCATCAGTTGAGATAACTGCTTCTTCACCGTGTACATTATTTTTGTCATCATCGATTTCACAACCAAACCAAGTCATGCCATCAATAATATCTTTACGAACGCCAACTGCATTTTCACCGATTCCAGCAGTAAAGACAATCGCATCAACGCCATTCATAACAGTGACATAGCTACCAATGTATTTACGAATACGATCGATAAAAATGTTGTATGCTGTTTGAACTTCAGGTTTATCTAAGTTTGATTGAATATCGCGCATGTCGCTTGATAAACCATTTGTTAAACCTAATAAACCAGATTTTTTGTTTAAAATATCAACCATGTCTTGTACATCAGTCAAGCCAAGTTTTGTCATTAAATAAGGCAATAGTGACGCATCAACATCTCCTGAACGAGTCCCCATTGTAACACCAGCAAGAGGAGTGAAGCCCATCGATGTATCGACTGATTTTCCACCATCAACTGCAGTGATTGAAGCACCATTTCCTAAGTGACAAGTGATAATTTTTAAGTCTTCAATTGGACGACCTAACATTTCTGCAGCACGTTGAGAGACATAACGATGACTTGTTCCATGTGCCCCATATTTACGTGCAGCAAATTTTTCATAGTATTCACGCGGTACACTATATAAATAGTTGTGTTCTGGCATTGTTGTGTGGAACGACGTATCAAAGACTGCCACGCTAATGATTTCTGGTAAGATATGTTTAAATGCTTTAATTCCCATTGCATTCGCTGGGTTGTGTAAAGGTGCTAATTCAGATAAAGCTTCAATTTTTTCTAATACTTCGTCTGTAATAACAACAGAATCTTTAAATTCTTCTCCACCAGCAACTACACGGTGACCAACACCAGTAATTTCATCATAAGAGCCTAAAATGTTTAAGTCGATTAATTGGTCTAGTAACATTTTTACTGCCACTTCATGGTTATCAATATCAACAATTACTTCATATTTTTGTCCTTCACCATATTTAATTGTGAAGATAGAATCTTTTAAGCCAATACGTTCAACGATTCCTTTAGCGATCACTTCTTCATTTGGCATTTGGTATAATTGCCATTTTAAACTTGAACTACCTGCATTAATTGCAATTGTTTTAGACATAATTTTCTCCTCTTCGTTACTATTTTATTTTAAATTTGAAGCTTTCCAAGCTTCAAATTGTTTAAAGAACTCCGTTACTTTATTGATATCTTTCAAAGAGGCAAGTTTTGCTAACAAAACTTCCTTCACTTGCTCAGCATCTGCACCTTTGTTTTGAACAAGCAAGATACTTTTACGTGATTGTTCTGACTTAAACAATTCATCAGGTAACTGTATCATTCCTTGTAAATAGACGTTTTTTGTCAACCAATTTTTAAAGAATTCACTTTGCTCAGTCTCTAAAATATTGGTCGGGATTAAGAATAAGCCAAACCCTGCTGGCTTCACGTATTTCATGGCTTGCTCCATTAATAAATGATGCGCATAACTATGGCCTTCCTCAGCAGCAGCAGCAAATCCCTTTGCTCGCTCATCATTTGGATAGTAGCCAATCGGCAAGTCACTTAATGCTAAATCAACTGGATCCAATAACAAATCTTGCAATCCGTCTTGATGGAACAACTGAATATTGGCTTGTGACCAAGCATTGTTCACAGAAGATACTGCCAAAAGTGTTTCATCGATATCCACACCATAACCAGAAACTTTGTAACCAGCTGTTTCAAGGTTCAGCAGAACCGTTAACAGTAAATTTCCCATTCCTGAAGCAGGATCTAAAATTTTTAATGGCTCTGATTTATTTGTTAATTGTTCTACTAAATAAACAAACAAAAAGCCAATACCGTCTGGCGTCAATTGATGATTTGCTTGAAGCTGCTCTTTTCTCGTTCCTTTTAACAAAAGTAATTGGGACAAGCGTCGCACATCTTCAGGAGCTAAATCAATTTTTTTAATCGTATGATACAGCGTTTCTAATTGTTTCACTGTCTCTGGATTAGGTACTCCGTCAAGTACTCGTACTTGAAAATCATCTAAAATATTTTCACCATTTTCAATATACGCATCTAAAAAAGAAGTATCCAATGACTGTTGCAATAACTGGATTGCTTGTTCCATTGGCTCGAAAGCCTCTTCAATTTTTTCTGGGAACAAATTAGCACCTCTATTCTATTCAAAATGTAACAACTTCCATACCTGTTTTATTTTAACGAAAAAAGAAAGAATAATCAATGCCTTTACTGTCTTTCTTCTAAAATCTAATAATTTGTAGAAAAACAACGCTATTCCAGCATTGTTTCCGCTTTTTTTTGATGAGAAACTCTCTCTTGATATTGGTATTTTCGACCAGATTTGTTTAATAAAACAGTTATTCTTAATTGTTCATTTTTATATGTATAATCGAGGGTTACTTGCTCATACATGAGCTTTTCTTCTGTTTTTAACTTTCGTCTATTTTGTTTAACATCTGCAAGAAATAAATGAAGGATACTTTTCCCTGCATAGTATTCCTGGGTAGCTTGCGTAAATTTTTGTGTTAACTGACGTTCTTCTAGTAACTGAAGGGCGAGAAAACTCATCAAATAAACAAAGGTCATGGCCGTGAACAATAAGTTTCCTGAATATTTTTGCCTCATTAAAATTCTCCCTTTATCGGAAAAAAACTATCAAATGTTTTTTCAGAAGTAAAAGTAACTTCCAAAGTAAACGATTGTCCTTCATTTTTAAACTGTCCATTTTTGATACCAATTAACAGCGGTTGATAGCCTTTACCATTGACTCGCTTAATAATTTTATCTTCTTTGATTTGAATTGAAATAGTCTTGTTTGTTTCTGAGTCGAGGAAAGAAATCTCTTGAGCAGAGCCTGTTTGGAAAACGAGCTTTTGACATTCTTTTTCTAATTGAATTAAAAAAATATGCCAGGATTTCGAATCATTGTTTTTCAAATATTGATTTCCGATAAAACTTTGTTGAATCATCAACTGAAACAATTGACACATACAACTTAAAACGACTAGTGCCACTAAACACTCTAACATTGTAAAACCCGCATATTTTTTATTGACCAATCAAAATCGCTCCTCTTGAATCTGTCACTTTTAGTATCCTTCTTCCCTCGTTCTCCATCAAAGAAAATCGGTAAGTTTCTCCTTGATATATCCGCTCTTTGAAACGTAAATCACCCGTCTGCTCTAAAAATAAAATTGCTTCGTATCCTAGACGAGTGCGCGTTAATTCTTGCTCCCGTTGATAATTTTGCTGAATTAATTGTGTAATAGTCAGGGAGAATATCCCTGCTATCACACATACAATACTAAAACTAACGAGACTCTCTAATAAAATAAAACCGCTATAAATAGTTAATTTTCTTCGTATATTTGCAACTCCCCATCTGAAATTCCATAACAATTTAAGGAACAAAAAAATCATACAATACGCATTAAATAGCTGTTTTGTCATTTTTAATAATCTAAGATATGTAAATAATACCGCAAATCTGTGGTAAATTTTGTGGTAAAAATACACCTATGAGTATTTGACATTTTATTGAGTTTAGAATACGGCTAACTGAATTAGTTTGCCTAGAAGGCGACTACGAAAAAAAAGACCTTATTCTTAAAAGAATGGAGGTCTTTTTTGTATTATAATAATAATCACACCAACTGACTTTTAGACTTTTATTTCAATTTTGTAAGTCAATCGTTAGATATATCAATGGATAAGTAGAATATTTCATTCTATTCTCTTTTTGAGGTGAATACAATGAAAAAAATAATTAAACATTTTATGAAACCTGTTGAAGTTTTTGAAACATTAGATGATGATATTGGGATGTTTTTAATCATTTCTATTTGCACAGCTCTGATCTTTACTTTCTTTAGTAAATAAAAAATGTGTTAAATAAATTCTCAGATACTTTCCGCAGTATATCAAATTGGGAAGTCAAAAATATCTAAAAAGAATTGACTTTTCATACAACGTATTTTTATGGACCATACAGGACTCGAACTGCAGTGCAAAAAAATCAAGCTTTTTTAAGCGGCTTATTTCCTAAACTGAACTGGAGATAAGCCGTTTAATTTTTGCTTAATTCTACTATATGCTATACCAGTAAATATATTCGTGCAAACCCTGAATAAATTGTTTAACAAATTCAAACTAAAATAAAAAACTAAAACAAATTACTACAAAGAAATAATGTCCTTTACTAATTTTGCAAATTCAATATCTCCATTAAATGGATGAACATATTTGTAGACTTCCCCGCCATTTTCTAAAAAATAGTTTCTGTTTTCGTGTTCCAATTCTTCTATTGTTTCTAGACAGTCTACAACAAAACCTGGTGCAACAATTAATATATTTTTAATACCTTTTGATGGTAATTTTTTCAAGGTATCATCAGTTGCTGGTTTTAACCATTCAGATGGCCCAAATTTCGATTGATAGGTTTGATAATAACGAATATCTCCTAATTTATCCATTATTAATTTTGTTGTTTTAGTACATTCCTTCGGGTAGTTATCCCCATCTTTTACATAAGACATAGGAATTCCGTGGTATGAAAAAACGATAGCATCTATTGGACTTTCATTCAAAGCTTCATTTATTTTTTTTGAAAAGTAATCTATATACTGTGGATTATTGTAAAATGATCGAATAAATTTAATATCCACTATCCTATCACTTTTTATAAAATAATTCATAACGGAATCAAACACCGATCCTACCGTTGTCCCAGAGTATTGCGGATACATTGGTATGACATTGAGTTCTTCAATCTCTTTTGATAATAATGTATCTAGAGCAGTTTCTATACTCGGTTCACTATATGACATTCCGATTGTAACTTCCACTTCTGGACATATATTTTTCAAATTTTCCATTTGTTTCTCAGTATATTCCAAAAGAGGAAATCCATTTTCAGTACAAATTTTTTGATAGAGTTTTGCTGATTTTTTTGGACGTATATTCAAGATAATACCGTTCAAAATCGGTTTCCAAATTATAGGATGTATTTTTATTACTCTTTTATCTGATAAAAAAGTTTTTAAATACTTCCTTACTTCCGTCTTGGAAGAATCTTTTGGTGTTCCTAAATTCACTAAGAGAATTCCTGTTCTTTTCAAAATAATTCACTACCTGTCTAATTCTATTATCGACCATGATGAATTCGAACCATCGACCGAATAGTCATGAGCCGTTTGCTCTAACCAGCTGAGCTAATGGTCCAAGTAATAACTAGCTTATTGGGGATAAAATAGTTCTTACTAGTTATAGCTTAATATATAACAATTTTACTTTACTGATTTTCAATTTTCAACAAAAAAACGACCACCTTATTGAGAAAAGGCGGTCTGCGTGAAAAAATAAGAGTTTAAATATGTATAGATATTTTACAATATCTATTTTTTGAGTTCAATATTTTTATGTAAAAAAAGCCGCCTCATTGGGGTAAGGCGACAAGAGGTAGTAATAAAATGAAAAATAAAATTGTTTGGTAAAGATATTTTACCTCTTTCTTTTTTTAATTTCAAGTTTTCATTTTACAAAACAATTGTATTTTATTTATAATTCAAATATACAACTGTATTAAAAACACCTACTAAACATACACAACTTGGGGAAGTATTGTGCGTCTTAAGTAGGTGTTTTCTATATACACAAGATAATTTCGTTTTAACTACTATGATAAATTCGAACCATCAACCTAATGGTCATGAGCCGTATGCTCTAACTAGCTAAGCTAACAATTTTTAAATAAAAAATAACAGATCCTTTAACATGTAAAGAATCTGTTTAGAAAAAAGAGTATGCCATAAATCCTTGTCTTAAGTTTAACACAAAGACCCTAATCTAAACTAGGGTCTTTTTATTGGTACATCGATAATAGTTTCTCATAACTAATTACTGTTTTTTCTTTTTTGTTTTTTGGCTTAGAACTGTCTATAATATTAATTACTGCTGAATTAATTAATAAAACAGCTATTATACCACTTCTAATTTCTTTTCTGTAAATAAATGATACTTTCTGTCCTTCTTCAAACTGTTTACTTTTATCTGATGGTATAACTTCTTTCCATGTTCCAAATCCCATATGATGATCTCCTTTCGTTTTCAACATTCAGAGCCTATCAATTTAATCTTATAAAAAAAACGTTCCAATTAAATTGGAACGTTTTACCAAAACCTTTATTATGCTTTAAAAATATTAACAGCTTGCATACCGCGCTGTCCTTCTTCAATATCAAAAGTTACTGCTTGTCCTTCTTCTAATGACTTAAAACCATCCGCTTGAATTGCTGAAAAATGAGCAAATACATCATTGCCATCTTCACCTGTAATAAATCCAAAACCTTTGTCTGAGTTAAACCACTTTACTGTACCGTTGTTCATATATGTTTCCTCCTTGTGCATACCCTGTATGCGATTTGTTGCAAAAAATGTTTGATAAGCAAAAGGAGAATTATAGTCTTATGTATAGCGCTCTCGTTACATGTCAAAATTGATTACTTATTTATAATACCATACTATTTCCTATAAAGCAAATGAGTATATTAAAACATGATGGACCAATACTATAAAAAGGTTATAATCCATCTACTCTAGACATGAAATATAAATATACGATACAAAAACCCCCTTGCACAATTATGATACAAGGGGCCTGTAGTCTTTTACTACAAGTAATTGCTTTATTATTCTAGCAAATTAGTTTTGTTAATTCAACCAATAAAATCATTCACGACTTATTAACAAAATTGTGTTTGGCTTTAAATTAGAACTGGGATATTAAGGAATATCGCTAAAGTAGCTATACTACACTTTTCCATTTATTTAAAAGGAAACTGTTCTCAAGTAATAGTAGCTTAGAAATAGTCTAATTCTATTTTTATTAGGATAAATTCCGTACACATTATCCTTTTCATAAATTCAAGCTTAACCTTGTTATAAAAAAAGAAAATCGGTTATGATTAACAAGTAAAATCTAAAAAAAACACCTACCGCACAGTCAACTGCTTGGGGAAGTACGTGCATCTGTGGTAGGTGTTTTCTTATGTAATACAATAGCTTTAAACTAAGCTACTTATTAGTAAAATTAAAATGCTCCTACCTAAGAACTTGTCATAAGATAGGAGCACCTCTTTTCTAAATCGAAAAGAGTCATAATATGAAAAGGTAACTCTATTGTAAATGAGCTACCTCTAAATTTCAACTGATTTTGCAAAAAATCAATGGCTCAATGTTTGACCAGGATAAATCAAGTTAGGATTTGCTAATCCGTTTAATGCAGCTAAGGTTTGATAAGTCGTACCAAGCTTAGCTGCAATACTTGATAAATTATCACCGTATTGAACTGTGTAAATGTTGCTTACTACTGATCCATTTACTTTCAAAATTTGGCCAGGGTAAATAAGATTTGGATTTGTCAATCCATTTAATGCAGCCAATGTTTGATAGTTTGTTCCGTATTGATAAGCAATGCTTGATAATGTTTCGCCATATTGTACCACATGAGTCGCTTCTGGTTGTTTATCAGGAACAGTTGCCGCATCTGGCAATAATTCAATATCGCCTTTGCTAATCCATGACAAGATACCTTCTAGCAATACTCTGCTTCCAGTTACTTCTTGCACTTTATAGCTGTTTCCTTTTACCCAATCTGGAATAGCTTCGCCAGTTGCCCAAGCATCTACATTAAATTTTACTTTGACGGTATCACCAACTTTTACTGCAGAAGTAGGTGTTTTTTCAACTTCTTTACCTTCTTCAATAGCTGGTGTGTTTGTTTCTGGTTGGTTATTTTTTGTATAACCATTATCGGTAATACCTGTTAAATCAACGTTACCATCTAGCCCTCCTGCAACGTAGGTTGACGTGAACTGAAAAATACCGATATTTTCAAATGAAGGAAAATAATTGTAATTTGGATAAGGTGTCACTTCATAATCTGGATATTCTGCCATCCATAATTGATACTTCTTTGCAATTCGTGATAGATCATAAGCTGAAGTAAGATACCCTTTGTATCCGTAAAGCATCGGTGTATATCCAGCCTCTTTGATGTAGTCTAACGCCCATAGCGTTACATCCGTCGATTGAACGCCGTCTTCCGCATCTAAGGCGACAATTGATCCCTTTGGTGTTTGAACTTTAGGTAAAAAGTAATCTAATACTTGCTTTGCATTTTCATAGGTAAGAACATTTTGCCACCATACATACGTATGCGCTCGTTTACCTTGAGCAATCGTACTAGCTACTTGACTAGAATAAGTAACTTGATCATAAATCCCATAGTTGTTTTGCCCACCAATTTGTGAAATTGAGAATTTATCATGTGCATAACCAAATGTTGCTTGATACCCATTCCAAATAGACAAATCAACGCCTTGGTCTCCTTTTGCAGCAAATGTGCTAACTGGTGATACAAAAAATAAGACTACCAGTAATGTTGCCAATAGTTTCTTTTTCATTTATTTATCTCCTTTCCTATCTGATAATCCAGGTGTTGTGGGATCTGTCACAATACCTAGAATAGTTAGCACAACAAATAATGCATTAACAACATCTAGCAGTTGCTTATTAATCATTTCAATTTGAAATTTATATCCAAAAGGAACGGCTACTACTTGAATTAATAATAGAACTGCTGGAATAATCGAAAGCCAAAATTGTTTGTTCTTTATTCTTGATTTCCAATTAATCATTTTTATTTCCTCCAATCCCTCTAAAGAGGGTTTTATTTTGCTCTTCCAATCGGCTAATGCGTATTTCATGGTTATTTAAACGTTCAACAGCTTCCTTTAGTTCTTTCATGCTATCTTCTAATTGAGAAAAGACATGATAAAATTTCATTAATGCGAAAATAATTCCGCCTAAGAATGTAATCACTGCTAACCATTGTTCTACTGTTAAGTTCATCCTGCACCTACTTTCTACTTACAAGAAAAACCGCTTAGCTTTCGCTAAACGGTTCCCCACAAATTTTTGTGTATTCTTCTTTTGTTAAGCAATTCATATTCACGTAATCTACTAAATCTTGTTTTGTATAACAATTCCAATCATACAACTGTTTAATATTATCGAAACCTGGAAAAGCATTCGTTTTCATCTTATTCCGCTCCTTTCGTAAGTTCAGCGACTTGTTTCATCAATTCGCCAGTCATTCTTTGTGTTTGTTGAATAACTTGATTCTGCTGAGAAACTTGCTTCATTAATTCCGCATTTTGCTTTTGTAAAAGTTCCAATTCCGTAGGTGGCGTTGGCTCTGGTTCTGGCACATTATCAGGATCGTATATTAAGCTTGTTCCGTCCCAGCGATAATTAAAAAAATCTGTTGGCTCTTTTTCTACTTCAAGTTCAATTTTATTCGGTTGTTCCATTGTGGAATATCCGTCTAAATAACCTTGAATATCATCAATCCAAATTTTCATGTTCTCTTTCCTCCTAGTATTCATAAATCGCACTTAACGCAAACATTTTACTGCCTGAACCAGCCGTATCACTAGAAGAGGCATTTAAGTCGTTTCCAGTAATTTTAGTATCCTTAATATATAAATATTTCCGTACTAAATTAGTATAGTATCCATGTAAAAGGAAAATAACTCCCCCAGAACCTGGATTCTGCGCATGCTGTTTAGGCACTAAGAAAAAGTGATAACACGCACCGTTCAAAGCTCCTTCTTTGGTATATTCTTGCCATTGTAAAATCCAACCATTCTCACACTGTGAAAGAGACTTAGAAGGTACTTGCCCATTTCCTGCAGCTCCGCCATACCATGCACCTGTCCACAACGGTTCTTTTTTGGTAATTTTTTGATATGCTTTGTCCGCATCTATTTTTTTTATATAAGATTCAAGCCCATCAATTGCGGCAGTATGTGTTTTAAGATAGACTGGTTTTCCTTTTTCTTTTAATTGAACAATATCTGTTGTCATTACACTTCCCCTACCTTTTCAAACGTAATTGCTGGCAATCCATCTAGCTTTGTTTTATCTTCTTTAGACATCAAGCCATTTTTTATTGAGGTTGCAACGTCTGTCGTTGTTGCATTTTGCCCTGCTGGACCTTGCGGACCAACGTCTCCTTTATCTCCTTTTGGACCTTGTGGACCTGGGTCTCCCTTTTCACCTTTCAATACTTCTGGTTTCCCTTCCACAGCATTCCAATGTGTTTGAGGAAATACCTGTGTTCCTCCTTGTTTTACTTTAACAATATCTGTCATTCAACTTCCCCTACTCTCTCAAACGTAATATCAGGTATTCTGTCAATGGCTTCTTGAACTTTTTGGTCAACATATTGTTGATTCACTCCGCCGCCATCGCCACCTCCAGTTGCTGAAATAACACCATCTTCTGAAATAGAAATATTCGCTCCAGCAGTATAACCTTTCAACTCTTCCAGTTTCGATTTTAGTTCAGTGGTGAAATTTTGATCTGTTTGCTTTACCGCAGACAACGTTCCGTCTTCTGTAATTTCTAACAGTTGGCCAACCTTTATTCCGCCCAGTTCATCTGCGGTAGCGATTGGAAGAATGTACACGCCTCCCTCGCCATTTGACAACCGTTGAAACATTTCAGCAGTGATAATACCGTCTGTTTCTTCTGTCGCATAAGGAAGTTCTGTCAGTGCATTTTCTAAGCCTAGATCTGCTTTAGTGATAATTACTGCCCCAGTATATCCATTAACAGATAATACTTTTGATTGACCCGCAATAATTTTTTCTAATCCTCGAACAGCGGATGCATGTGTAATAGGATAAAACTGACGTTCCACGCCATTTTCATCGGTTTCCATCATTCGTTTTGATTTAACCACTTATTTCACCCACTTTTTCAAACACATAAGCGTTCTGTTTTGTATCATCAACTGTTGCGATAACCAATGCCCCATCGATCGCAGGATAATCAACTGTTCCAACAATTTCTGTTTCATGATTCAGTGAAAAAGCATCATCTTGTAAAATAATCAAGTCACTTATTTCGCCATATTCTAACGTATATAAGCGTTTCTCTAATTTCTGATACAAATATTCCATATCTGCCAATAAACGTTCAGAAATTGAATTATGGCGCACTCCTTGAATGTCTACACGTGCATCCATTAGCTCGGCTAACATCGTACCGCCAGGATCAATCGTTTTTAAAATATCTTTGATTGATTCGAACCATGAAGTGAAATCTGTTTTTTGCGCATCTCGCCACGCTTCGAACTCTTCTTTTCTAGCATTCATCCAATCAGTAAAATCACCCTTATTTTCGTTGATAAAAGCGTTCATGTCCGCGATTAAATCTTCAATGGACTGCCAATAAGAACCCATTTCACCTTCTGTTTTCGAAGCAGCATTCACTACAAAGTAAGAAAAGTTTTGCGTTGCACCAATCAGGTTATCACCTTTATGAATACTGAAATATGCTTCTTGTCTGTGTAACGACTGCATAGAATATTCATCAAAGGTATACTGAATAATCCCTTTTTTGGCATTCAAAATTTTTGCTGAACGTTGAATCGGATATTTATTATCAATAACCGATTCAAAAAAAACTTCGCAACCTGTTAAATCAAGTGGCAAAGCATTTTCAACTAGTATGGCTTCTAAGACTTCTGTGTTTCGATTTCCTTGTCGTACATTCTGAATCCCAATGTAATTGTAAGGTTCAGTTGTACTTAGCGTTGCTTGCCATTTAACCATTGAAAAATCCTCCTTTCGTTATTTTGGTGGAATAACAATCGATTGAATAGAATTAGCAAAATATAATCGGTCATATTTTGCGACAATTTGCCCTTGCTCGGCGTTCTGTTCTATGGTTTGGATACGTCCGTTATTTAAGCCGTAAATCACGCCCGTGTGACCATATGTTGGGTCTACTGTCCAACCTGTTCCCCATTGGCCACCTCGTCTAATATTGACGATTGCTCCTACCACTAAATCTTGATACGTTGGATTTTGGATTACTCGCCAACCTACCGCATTCCAATCATATGCTTCACCAATATCTGCAGCAGATGATGTATCACCAATTACATGTGAAAAGCCATAAATTGTTCCTGCACCTAAACCACAGCCGCCCATAAAACCAGAATATTCGGCTGGAACGGCATAACATTGCCCATTACCAAGCCATTTGCCCATTAAGGTCTCCAAATGTTCTATGCCAGCTTTTCCTGTTGCAGTAGAAGCTTTCAAATCTTTGAATTTGTCATACCATACTTGTGCATAGGTTTGTCTTTCTGGATGTGCTGCAGCTGGACGTTCAAAGTTTAATTCAAACGCATAAGCAGCTGTTTTAGGCGAGCTGACAACTTTAAATTCATCAACTGTTAATGGACTTACTTGTCCTAACCATTGCCCATTGAACATACACCAATTAATTAATTGAGCTTGGGCTAATGACGTCCTATAGTCTTGTTTGATACCTGCAGCTGCGATTAAGCGTTGTACATATTCTCGGCCATTCCAAGTTGGTGCGCCTACCAATGGATATGCTGAACCGTCCCATTGAACCCATCCGTAAGCTGGACCGCCTATTTGTTCGGTATCTGGGTTCATACTTGGACCAACTTCTCCTTGTACATTTCCAAGGATACCTGCAGCAGCTGCTTTGCTGTATCCGTTAGCTAATAGGTAACTCCATAAGTCCCAAGCAAATTTATCTGCATCGCTTGTAACTTCTGATGGATAACCACCTGTTCCAGCTCCAGAACCGCCACCACCATTTTGACCAGGTATAACTTCTTTGCCGCCCACAATCAATCGATCAACTGTCAGAATTGCTTTACTTCCATTTGGACCAAAAAAGTTAAAATTATTTCCAACAAAAAACTGTGTAGGACCAGTAATTAAATGTCCTGTGCCTGATTGGTTAGACAAACCAATAATTTTTTGGGGATTATCTGCGACTAATAGTAATGAATTCCCATCAGAAACTACAGGATTTCCATTTTTATCTGCTAACCCTGGAAAAGGATTTCCCTTTGTTCCCATCGTGCCAACGTGACTATTACCATTCCAAAACTCCATCCCTTTTTTAGTTAATTCCATGATTTTTTTCTTATTATTCCAAGCTTGTAAAGTACCGTTTACCATACGTAAAATATCTCCACAGCTATTAAATGATGTTTCAAAAATATTAGATTTTATTTTGCCAGCTCCTATAAAGTCCGCATTCAATACTCCATTAATTCCCCACGCATTTTTAAATGGACCTTTCCAACCAGTTCTTGAGAATCCAATTCCTTTGTTATTAATTGCAATCACATCTTTTGCAGTATCCGTGGATTCCGTATCTAAGTAATAATGGGTATTAGGTCGATTTTTAGGATATTGAAGTATACTTCCACCTTCAACACCGTTAATCAAATTAGTAATATAATCTACAAAATCACTCATATACTCTTTTTTTGTCAATGTTTTTATAGCTTCTTGAAAGTCTTGGCTTTGCTGTTTATAAAAAGCAACTTGGATATCTCCCGCAGTGATTTTTATTGTTTTTTCTGCTAAAGCATCATAGACAATTCCTGTAACTTTCGTTTGAATGTCAATATCATAAAGCTTGTGGTATACAGTGAATGTATCGAATAAATTATAGTTACGCATCTTAGCAAATTCTTTTGCTTCTTCTGAATCTGTAAGTTTCTCAATTTCTAATTCAATAGAAACTTTAGGCTTATCACTTCCTGGATATAATGTAGTGAAGTATTTACTTGCCACTTTATTTAAGCTAGCTATATCTTTTACTCCTTGATCTTCAGTAAACTGAATGTATTGAGCGTAAACATCAGGATACTTACTGATATATTCGCTTTTAACTGCATTTCCATAAATCCGTTGAGAAGTTCCGTCTGCTCCACTTTGAAGCTCTGCAAATGGCAAAACTTTAGTAACAATTGATTGCCAATCAAATTTAATGGTTAATCCTTTTAAATCTTTACCATAACGAACAGTTCCAACGTTATCTCGTCCTCTACGCCTTAGCAAAGATAATTTAAAAGGCTCTCGTTTTATTTCTCCGCCCCAGTATTGAAGTAGAGAACCTTGTTCCCCTGCAATACAATTCAATACATTTCTAGCTTCAAATGTAGTGCTAGAAGCTGTATTTATATCAGAATATAGTTTGATATCACAAGGTTCGTCCATGTTCTGTTCGATTAATTTCATTGCTTCTGCACCATTACGATTATCAACTGTTACTAGCCTCACTTGTCTGTTTCCTAGCTTATAAGTACGAGATTGGGCATAAATAACAATGCTATTAGTAAAAGTATCTTTAAACGTTTGTTTGATCTCAAAAATGTGGTATTCTTCTAAGTCATTTGGCTTTGCTTTAATTTGATAGCCATTTTCGAAATAATCACTAAATCTGCTAATCGCTGGATAGTCCATTTCTAGTTCATATTTTCCGTTTGCTTCTTCAGTGATTTCGCAACGTGTCGCATCAACAAGACGTCCTAATCCATTTGTTGAAAAATCTTTTTCTCCAGGTTTAAAAATAACTGGAATCAAACCTTTCGCCTCCAATTCGGCTGAACCTTAAACTCTGTTACTTTACCAGTCCAGCGAAAATTATTCTCTCCACATTTTAAAATCGGATAATCTTTAAAAAGTGTTTTATGATCCAAGATTTCAAATGCTCCGCCTGATTTTCTATAAGCTTCTTGTTTTTCTGAATCTATAATGATGTCACCGTTAATTGCTTTTAATGAATATGATTGATTATTGATAAAAAAAGAAATATCCCCAGACCCCAAAATCTGAATAATGGGTTCTGAAGGATATTTTTCTGTATTGATTAACTGATTAGGATTACTTATCCAATATTGGCCAATACGATTTTTCTTAAAAGGTCGGATACTTACAGTAAATTCAAAAGGAATTAAAAACCCGCTTTTTCTTGTTCCTGTAAATTTTGGTGGACTCGTTACAATCGCCTGATAAATATAATGCTCATCAAAATAAACAATAAAATCAGAATAGTTTCCCATATCGAGCCAAAAGGAAATTTCATCTTCTAAAAAAGAAACTTCTTGTAAAGTATTTGCTTTCGCATAGCATGTAATGGTACGTTCTACATTTTTATAATATGCAAAATCAACGGCTATTGAATCATTACCCATTCGCTCCCTAAGCTCTACCACACGTCCTGCAGAAAGTCGTTCAGGTCTTTCTCTCATAAATACATTGAATTCAGAACTATGTTTTCCATTAAGAAAAAACTGTCCTCTTTTAAATTCCACCAAAAGCACCCCCCGTTGCATCACTATCTCTATTTTTAACAATTTGAATATACTTAACGAGGTCTTTAGCCATATCCATTAATTGTTTTTCATTTAATTTTCCCATAGCTTGTATATTGATATTGAAAGTATCACCGCCAATATTAGTCGTAGCATTACCTTTATTTTTAGCTAAGCTTTCTGTTTGAGCTCCTTGTTGGTTGATATATCTGCCAGTAGTAGAAAAATTTGGTAACTCTGTTGGTAAATCGGTCATTTTTTTCACTGATTTGTCAAGCGTTCCTTTTTCTTGGTCAATACCAGCTACAACACCTAATACAATATTTTTACCAATCATATCCCGCATCCATCTTGAAGGTGAATGAATGCCTAAAGCACCTTTGATTTTTTCTTTAATATTACCAGCAACTTCTTTAATTTTTTTATTCACAGCACCAATCATTGAACCAATACCGTTAACTAATCCTTGGATAATATTTTTACCAATTTCAAATAAATCGATATGGCGCATATCATTAAAGGTTTGCTTCACATTTTCAACAGTATCACTAACGCTTCTTTTAAGATTATTCCACGCATTTTTAGCACCTTGTACCAAATTGTTGAAAATATTAATTGTTCCCTGTTTTAAGTTTTCCCAACCGTTAATGATGCCGTCTTTTATACCTGTCACAAGATCAACAATCCACTGTTTAAAATTATTCCAGGTATCTTTTGACCATTGAACAGTTGCGTTAAATGTATCAACTGTGCCTTGTTTTAAGTTATTCCAACCATCAATTACACCATTTTTAATGTTTTCTACTGTTTCAAAGAACCAAGTTTTCAAACTTTCCCATATTCTAATTGCTTCAAATTTAATATTTATCCACGTTTCGATGATAGAATATTTAATTTCAATCCAAACGTTGATCGCTCCATATTTAATGTCAATCCAGAGTAAGGTGAAAAATAACTTCACATCAATCCAAATCTTTTTAATTGTCAACATCAATCCATTAAAAATAGAAGTGACTGAATAGGAAATAGCTGTAACAGTGTTATAAAAGATATTTTTAATCCCGAACCAAATAGTCTGAGCAGCTTCAGCAATATTATCCCAAACGGCAATCATGTTTTCTTTTGCCTCTTCCCATCCACCTGTGATCATTGATGTAATGAAAAGAATTGGAGCTAATAGAACATTTTTTAGAATGGTGACGACATTTTCAGCGATCATTTTGACATTTTCAATGTTCGCTTTCATAGCGTTAACAACCATTTTAAACGCATTTTTGATTCCTGTTACATATGGACCAATATATTTCCAGACAAAATCAAATGCTGTTGTGAAAACATCTGATATTGATTTTCCAACACCCTTAAACCAATCTTTCACATTATCAAAGCCATTTATAAAACTTTCTCCAACACTTTTAGCACTGTCAGCAGCACTTTGTTTAATATTTTCCCATGTATTTTTTGAGCCTTCTTTTGTTGAATTCCAAAGTCCACTGAAAAATTCCTTGGTACCGTTCCACTTATTTTTAACCCAGTCGGCTGCATTTCCAGGTACTTCTTTCATCCATGTGCCAGCATTCGAAAAAGCCTCTTTTGTGCCATCCCACATGTTACTGAAAAATTTCATTGTGGAATCCCAAGCTTTCACAACTGTTTCTGCAGCACTAGAAATAAATTCTTGTATATTTTTCCAAATATTTTTAACAGCATCCCTAAACCCTTCGTTAGTCTTCCAAAGATAAATAAATCCTGTAACTAAACCTACAACTGCAGCTAAAATAGCGACAAATGGATTCGCCAACATAGTTGAATTAAATATCGCTTGCGCAATTGATAATCCTTCTGTTGCTTTTTGCCAAGCCGTGAATGCTGCACTTACTTTTTTAGCAAGCATCAACGTTCCAATACTGCCAGCTAAACCTGCAAGCAATGGAGCATAAGGTTTTAACGTATCATACAATGTTTTGGCTGTTTTAATCATTGGCGGAATCATCTCGGCAAATTTAGATAAAGCTGCTTCCATTTTTGCCCCTTTGTCAGCAATGATTTCACTAATACTTCCAAAACCTGCACTTTTTAAGCCTTCGTCAATTTTAGTTACAACGTTAGCCACACCACGAACGATTGCAGTCTTCATGTTAGCTAAACCTGTTTTAATACCAGCGGTAGAATCTTTAGCAATCTGTTCTAATGATTTAAGACCGCCACCGCCTTCTTTATTTAATTTGATTAAAGCATCTTGAAATTCTTCAACTGAAATTGAGCCATCAGAAAGCCCTGCTTTCATCTGTCCAGCTGTTAATCCCATCTGTTTTGCTAAAGCGTTTAATGCTGGTCCTAAACCACTATTAATCATTGAATTCCAAGTTTCAGCATCTACTTTACCATTTGAGAACGATTGGGACAGCTGGATAATAGCATTTTCTACCATTTCAGCAGAACCACCAAAACCGAGGATACCGTTATTTAAAGCTGCGAAAATCTGTTCTGATTTACCTAAATCATTTGTTGATGAAGCGATTAATTGAACACCTTTAATAGCGCTATCTAACGGCGTAGGCAGCCCTTGGATACTTTTCTTTAAGCTATCCATTGTTTTAGATGTTTCACCAGCTGAAAAGCCCATATTTTCAAACACACGATTTGCGTTATTTAACGTATCTACACGATTAATGGCCCCGTCGATGTTGCTGGTAATCAATCCAATACCTTTAGAGATAATTTTAGTTGCTCCGCTAGCTAAAAAGTTACCAACAAAAGACGTCCATATGCTCCCAAGAGATCGGCCGCCTTTTTGTCCTGTTCTATCAACTTCAACATCAAAGCCTTGTAACTTTTTTACTGCTGAATTTAATCCTTGTGAAAAGCCAGATTCATCCAGTATCATTTTTAAGACTAAGTCTTCATTGTTCAAAAAGTACCCCCTCCCTCTTAGAACATAGTATTTTCATCAAGATATTTGATATTTTCAAATTCGTCTACAGCATCTTTAAATGCATAAATTTTCAAAAGCTCGTTTAAATCTGTGTTTTCGATCTCATTTAAAGTCCACCCATTCTCAAGAAGCGAACTTTTTAGTTCTGCTTCTCGATATTGTGGCGTGTACTTAAAATGAGGATGATATAAAAGTTCCGTTACTTTTTTTTCTGTTCAGAATAAATTGCATCATAACCAGAAGTAACAGAACCTAACAATTGAGCTGTAATTTTCAATAATTCACGAGCATCCATACCGTCAATATATTCTTGTCCAGTAAACTGTTTTTCAAAAATAACGTCAGCAATAAAGTCATAGCATTCTCTTAAAATAGGACGAATTGCTTCCATATCATTTGTTTTTGTTGCTTCTTCTAACCTGATTTGTAAATCCGTACCTGTATCCATGACTGAACCTGGTAAAAATTCTGCCGACGTGAATTGTTTTGTAGTATATTTGCTTCCATCTTTAATCATTAATTTAATTTTTTGTTGAAATTTACTTGCCATTTTAATTCCTCCATATAAAATAGGACGACAAGGTCGTCCTAAACTGTTATTTTTAATCTGCTGTTGTTACATTTAATGTACATTTTGCGGTAAAGTTACCATCTTCTGTTGTGACTACGATTTCCGTTGTCCCTTCTCCTACAGCAGTAACCTTCCCTTGAATTGGTGTTACAGTTCCAATAGCCTCACTTTCTGAACGGAACTGATATTTTTTATTTGAGGCGTTATCTGGTGTAATTGTCGGTGTTAAGGTTGCTGTTTGGCCAACTTTTAAATTTAACTCTGTTTGGTCTAAAGTTACACCAGTAACAGCAGTAGTATTTTCTTTACGTGGATCCATTACCTCAGTAAACCAGTTTTTAATCATCTCTAAGTCAACACCTTCATCGTCTTCATCCACGGAATACATATAACCCAACCCTGGAACATCAACGAAAGACCCCGTCCATTCTGGATGGGTATAAGATACTGAACTTCCTTCTAATGTAGATGTTTCATCAGATGTTAAAGCAAATTTTCCTTTATAGAAAATCGTATAGCGATATTTACCGTTCGATTTTCGGCGACGATAAGCAAATGCGCCATCTGATGCAATATCATCCGCAGACCGCAATACGCCACCCTTTAATTTTTTTCCCCCTGTAATTTCAGCTAAAACTTCATTTTGGTAGCCGTTTGTTTCTAAAGTAACTTCTGCACCACCAAATGCAACATACTGATCTTGAACTACACTATCGCCATAGTCAGGCGTTGTTTCTGTTGTAACATCTGGTTTGATACTTACAGCAGTACCGATTGTAATTGGCGCTCCGTAAACTGGAAAAGCGCCCGTTTCGTCTGTTAGTGGGAACCACGTTGGCTTCTCTACAGAAATGACACTTACATTTTTCTTTTTTGCCATCTATTTTTCACTCCATTCAATTAATTGAGGGAACGCAACATTAAAATTGATATGTTGAATTCCGTCTGTTTTAAACGTTTGATAATCTTCTGGAAACAATTCGTTTCCGTCCAAATTCAACACATTAAAAAAAGCCCCACAGCTTTCTGTTAGGCTTTTTACTAATTGTTTATCTTTCTTACTATCAACCAGTGCAATATCAACATTGTATGCTTTATTTTGAACGTTTTGACCTACATTATCAGTCATGCTTTCTTCTACGCTCAAAACGAAATAAAACGGTTCTGACGATTGCATCACATTATCAAGATAGATAGGTGCATCCGAGAACTGTTTTATTGTGTCAGTAAGCATTTTTAAAATTTTATCGTACATATCTATCCTTTCTTAACAATGATAATCGCCATTTGTTTAAATCGTTTCGGAATATATGTTGCATTAGCTAATTTATTAGATTTTTGCAACATAAATCTGCCTTTAACAAATCCGCCATTTTTTGTTCGGTGGCCATCGTTTACATATCTAAAGTATTTTTCATTATTAATCAATGCTCCCACGATACGACCACTAGACAACTTTCTAGCTTTAATGATTCGATAGCCTCGTCTTAAATCACCCGATTTAATTGGTGTCATAGGTACAATTAACTGATAAATTTTAGCTAACGAATCATTCACCATTGCAGCACCTTCTTTTTCAGCAATGGGTGTCATTTTCTTTAAATTTGCAATAACTTTATCAGCATTTGATTTCATTCTAAGATCGCTTTTACTCATCAATTGAACTTCCTGATAGCACTACTTCTATATGGCTTGGATAATAAAAAGGTTTTTTTGAAAATAACACATGTTTTTGACCTGTACCTTGAGTAATAGTTATTCTATCTCCTTTTTTAACTTTTATATTAGGTTCTAAAAAAAGTTTTTGTTCTTCATAAGAGATATTAAACGCTTCTTTGTTTTCTATTACAGGTAAGTTCCCCATACTTCCTTGAGAGAAAGCACAGGGTAACTTGCCAACATGAATTGGAAAATAAACTTGTTCAGTAATCCCACTTTCCGTATTTTCAATATCGCTCATTCTCTCAATAACACAGGTATCAAAATAAGTAGCTGCTAAAATTTCTGCTTCATTCAATAGAAAAACACCCCGCTATCACAGCCTAAAATACGTTTAATAGCACTGCTATAGTTCTTCATGAGTGATTGTATGTCTTTTGATTCAACTACATAACTAATTGATGTATCACCACGTTTTACACTAGCTACAGACTTATCTATTTCGTTTTTTAAAGCTTTGTAGATAACCTCAATTATAAGTTGTTCAAACTCGTCCCAAGCAATATCAATTTTGCAAGTATTGTAAGAATTGATTTCAAAGATAACAAGGTTTAAAACAGACAAAATCCTATCTTCAGAAGCGTTAGGTAGCATCAATTGAATTTTCTCAACGATTTCTTCTTTTTTTTCATCAACCATAAAGCATCATTACCTAAACTTTAAAAGTATCTGCAGCACGTTCTAATATCTCAATAGCTTCTTTGTCATCTTCTGAAACTACAAATTCATTATTTTCGTTTGCTGTGATAAATTTTTTTGTTTTAGGATGCATAAAGCCCACAAAGTTTTTCTTGTCAAGCACACGATAGGTTACTTCTTTTTTTGCTGTTGCCATTTTTAATTTCCTCCTTCGTTATTATATTTTAGGCTTTCAAGTTCAAGATTGCTCCAGAATTAGAAGCTTTGTATTCAATTGAATACTCACCAACTAATCCAATCCGTCTTGAATCTGTTGTTTTTGCTAATTCTTCCGCACGCCATTCACGTAGTGGACGTAATTTTACATAATTAGTATCAATAGCTGCGATTGTTCCATTAGGTAAATTAGGTTCAATTAACGCAATTCCTGAGCCGTAATTTGAGACAATATTTCCAAGTTGCAATCCAAAAGTAAGTTTATCGCCAAATTGCACAATTTTTGTTGATTTTTCATCCAACTGATCAGTCATTAATTCTTGCATATCAGGTGCTACTAAACATAATTTTTCGCCCATGTATCCTTTTTGGAACATTGTTTTAAATAAGGCATCAATATCTTTTCTTGTTACTGCCCCCGCAGCTGCTGTTTCGACTTTATTCGTTGAGCTAATCAAATTTAAAATTCCGTTCATCTGACGACCTTTAGAACCAGATTCATCAGCCTTTACACCAACAATCAATTTACGATTTAAGTCAATTTTCATTTCTGTAGCACGAAGAGCTACTTGGCTATTCAATTCATTTCCTACACCATCTACATTAATAGCATCTAATGTGCCAGATACAGAAGTTGATTTTCTGAAAATTTCAGTATAGTTGTTAAACCATGTACGATCAGATTCCGCATCTGCGTATTCTCCGCCTTCTAATTGAGCAGATGAATCATCATTATTTATGCCGTATTCTCGCCATTTAATCTCAGTTGACTTGGTAGCTTCAACTTTGCCTGCGCCTAACAAATAGCTTAAAAATGGTGTATTTGGAACTTGTAATGCATTAACTTCCTGTGAAATATCTAAATACTCAAGATTATTTAATGAACTTTTTTTCATTTGTAGTTTCCTCCTAATCGATAAATGCTTGTAATTTTTGTCCTAATGCTGCCTCTGGATTTTCAAACGATTTTGTTTGATTACCAGTTACCATGTTGGTTTGTTGCGATTTATTACCAAAAGCTTTAGTCATTTCTACATTTTTAATAGCTTCTGCATGCTTATCATTTATTGCTTCTAAAAGCTCTGTAAAGCCTTCTACAGCCTTCTTAGTAAATTCAGTATCTGAACTAACAAGATTATTTAACATAAATTGAGAAATAGAATCTTTCAAATCCCCGTCCCAATCTAAGCCAGCAATTTTTTCTGCAACAAAAGCCTTATTATCACTAGTCACACGTAATGCCTTTTCAGCTTCAAATTCAGCCTGTAATTCTTCTAATTTAATTTGTTCAGGAGTTTTATTTTTCTTAGATTCTTCATACTCCTTGATTGTTGTTTCCTTGATTTTTTCAAGATTATTTTGTTTCCAAGCTTCTAATTGTTTATCTGCAGCTGATTGTGACTGTGATTGTACAAATTTTTGTGCTTCCTCATTTGATTCTACAAATGCCTTAAAATCATCGAAAGTGAAGTTTGTACCACCGTCTTCTTCAGCAAACATTTGTAAATTCATTGGTAATAGGTTTGGTTTCATTTTGTTTCTCCTTTCGCTCCACGATTCGACTAATCGCCCCGCATTGCTTTAGATTTATTTATTGCGCCCCACCATTCAATTAAGCCCAGCATTGCGCTAGTTTAACGTCATTTCGGACAAAATAAAAAGCCTAACTTTCGTCAGACTTTAATTGCTTTTCTTCTCTTAGTAAATGCTCTTCATAATCTGCATCTAAGTAATCATAGGGATCCATCTAATCACTTCCAATTCTTATGGACCAGTTCAGCACCTAACATTTGATAATCAGTGACAGCATCTTTTACGTTTTGCAGAGTCCTAGACACAATCGAAATAGTTAATTTACTTTTTTTACCTGGTAACGAATACAAAATATCAACGTGACAATAATTACCACCCCAAACTGATTTAAGCTCATCTTTGACGATATTACCGTTGCCATCTCTCAAAGTGTGTTTGGTTAAGTATCGTTCGTTTTCTTGTTCAAAAGCTTTTTTATAGGCTTTTTCTGTACCATTGGTAACTTCTAGATTTAATACTGCTTCGAATAATCCTTTCATGATCTCACCTCCAATTTAGGGTATAAAAATAGCACTCAAAGTTATCCTTTAAGTGCTTAGTAAAGTCTGCTATGGTAATCTGACGGGACGTGGACCGATTTATTTTCTTTAATATGCTCATCAATGAATTTCGCTAATTTTTTTGCACCTAGAATAGAAAAATCGAAGTCATCACTCTTTGTTACATCGATATATTCATATATTGGAAACTCATCATGGAAATGTTGTTCATACTTTTTAACTGCATCATCAATAATAGACCATGCGCCATCTTCGCAACTAAACACTTAT
Source organism: Enterococcus sp. AZ120 (assembly GCF_050546165.1). Taxonomy (NCBI): domain Bacteria; kingdom Bacillati; phylum Bacillota; class Bacilli; order Lactobacillales; family Enterococcaceae; genus Enterococcus; species Enterococcus sp. AZ120. The sequence continues at coordinate 1,662,936 of NZ_CP172950.1, forward strand.
TTCACCGCCTTTAAAATATCATCTACTAATTTTTCCCATTGGCTTACTGCTGTCGGAAAAATCTCTTTCATTAATTCTCTTGACTTATCGTTAGCAACCACTTCTGTCATATGTGCAAAAAATTCCGTTTCTGTGCTACCTGTTGTTTGCCAATAGCGCTTGCCGTGACCAAAACCTAACGGATAGTCTCCTAGAGAACCTATAGATTCAATCATATCTGAAATAGCGGATACTGAGTTAGGATTTTCCCTAACTATTTTTGATAATCGTTCTCTAGTTTTTTGTAAGTTCTCTGTATTTTTTTTATAAATTTCCGCCCTTAAGTCATCATAAGCCTTTTTCTTATCCGCATTTCTAGGTCTATTACCTAAATCATTATAGGATGGCAAATCTCCGTTTACATATTTCCAAAAATCGCGTTCTAGCGCTTCTTTAATGTTATACTCAGAAAGTGACGATGCGTGTGTTATATGCACTTCTATAAAAGTGGTTCGTCTTCCTAGCTTTCTTTTTATCAGTTTTCCTGTCGGCATCGTATTTTTTCCTGTTAATACTTCAAGCCCAAGATGATCCAAAGCATGTCCTATCTCATGATAAACTGTTTGATAAGGATTAACACCCCTATCCCCATCAAATGATTTTTGACTAAGTTGAATTGATTTTCCTTGTGCAAATGCTCTTACTTCTTTGATGTCTTTAAACTCCAACTTATGCCCTATCACATTTATTAAGTTTAGCACCCTTTGGTCAGTTATCCCATCTAAATGATCTAAAAAATTAGAATAATTTTCTTTTCCTAAAGCTTCTTGCATGTTTGTTTTGTCTAATACGGATTTTAAATCGAGTTTAGTTGCACTAACTTTTGGATGATTTAATTTAATACCCCACTGCTTACTTGCGAATTCATCCAATAAATCACCAAACATCTCTTCATACAATTTATCTATGTCATCGCTAATTTCAGGAACAATTGGTATTTCAGTACAACGGCAACGTCCATGATACGGTGGATGCCAATCATCTTTAATCTCTTTTCCATGACGTCCACCACAAATAGAACAAACACGCTCATCTTCTGCCGACCAGCTTTGTGTTTGCTTAACACCTATATCCTTTAGCGATTTTCTTACACCTTCTACCGCAAAATGTGAATATTCCGTTCTAACAAGATTTTCAATCGAACGATTAAACTTTCCTTGTTCCAACTTAAACATACCGCTAATAACACCATCGTTTTTCATCGTTCTAAGAGCTTCCACAACTCCTTCACCACTTGCCAATGAATTAATAATGGAATTGCTCAAACGTTGCTCTAAGGTTGATATATTGCCCCATAAACGAGATGAAAATGTTTTTCCGCTCCACGGATAGTTCATGATGTTTTCTAGTTCATTCTTAGTTAAACCAGGTGCTGAACCGCCTAATAATTGTATCAACGCATTAGAATTAGAATTGTAGATTCGTTTTGTGATATTCTCTAAGTCGTTATTAAATTTACCGTTAACATCACTAGTTATTGCTTCACCTGCAAGGGTAGAAAAAATGTCTGCTCGTAATTGTAACAAGCGATTAACTTTCGCATAGTCAAAGGATGGAAAATATTCATCAATGAATTGTTTATAAGCTTCATCTGATTCCATCAACTTTTCATAGTTTTTTTCGATATACTTGCGGTACTTCTCTTGATCTTGTTTGCTAAAGTCTTCTAGCATTTCACTTTGAGTGATATCGTGTAAATCTGCTTGTGACAACAGCTGTCTTTGAATTTTAACTAAAGCACGTTCGAAAACAGATTCTAGCTCATTAAGAGTTTTCTTTTCCAGTTTCAAACGTGCTTTATCTTCTAATTCACGACGTTTTTCCCAATAACGTTCACTAGCCGTTGTTTTCTTCTTCGTCATTACCTGCACCACCTAGTTCATCATATTCACCGCTAGGATAATCTTGACCTTGTTCTAAATTCATCAAGTCCATTTCATAATCTGGGTCTTTAACAAATGGAATCTGATTAATAATTGTTCGTTTGGATACAAACGGTGAAAGTTTAGGCAATGCATCAGCAAGATAACCGATGTCTGTTGGCAAGCTACGACTGAATGTGAATACAATTTTTGACACATCAACATCTAATTTATCCCTAAATTTAATAAAGGCAGACATCGTCTCAGCTGCTTCTTTCAATCCTTCTTTAAAATACTGTTCTTTAGTATTTGTTTTAGCTTCTAGTGCAATAATTTGCCATTTGCGAGCTTCGCCAGAGCTATTAGACTTAAATACTTCATCATTGAAATCGATTGACTTAGTTACCGTGTAATAAAGCTTTTTCAGCTTATCAAGATGATACTCGTTGAAATCTTTATTAATGTCTTTCGTTACATACCCAACCTTAGCTTGTGGATCCGGCAAATTAATAATACCTAATTGTTCCATCATTCTTTGTGCTTCTTTTTCATCTAATCGTGAGCCACTAATGGCCATATAAGCAAGTTTAAACTGTTCAACTTCGTTTTGTTGGTCTGATAAGCTTCTATCAAATGCATCAGAAAGTTCTTCCGCCACTTCAAAATCGCAATAACGATTCGTGTTATTTTTAAATTCTGATAAGTAAAACGTTTCTAGCGGGTTTTCTACTTCCTCAATCAATTTAAATGTTCCAGATGCACTGACTAAATTAGATTCAACATATCTGCTATATATACATATTCTTTTTTTAGTAATGACTTTCATTTCTTCGAAAAATTTTTTTTGATGTGTATCGTATTTTTCACGAATAAAGATATCTGCATTTTCGTATTTTTCAGCTTTCCATGGTTCGATATTGCTCGCCCATAATTGCCAACCTTCCACGGTTTCAACAGGTTCTAACAAACGAAAAGCAACACCACAAGCTCCTTGAAACCGAGCTGTATCAGAATCAAGCATGGCAAACCGCATATCGTTTACTAACTCTGCTAATTTGTCGAATTCTTCAGGAGTTTTTGTCTCATTTCTGACATTCCCTGAAAACAAGTCTTTTACCTTTGAACCCATTTTTTGCAATATAGATTTGCGTTGTTCGGTAATATCATAATCCCACTTAATTGGAATGCCTGTGAAATGGTCAGCTGCTTGGTCGACAATAGTATTGTATAAACCAGCATGAAGTTTATTATTCACTTTTATAATCTCTGTGTTTGGTTTAGGTCTTCTATCGATCTCATTTTGTTCGCTTGTATAGGCTTTGTACTTACGCTCTCTATCATCAAAAAATGGCTTCATTTCAGTAATAAAATCATTAGGATCGAAAACTTCTTCATTAATTTGTGTAGAATATTTTGTTCGCACTCTTTTATACCGCTTCAAACTTAAATTGTTTTGAAACATTTTCCCACCTCCTAATATTGGATAAATCTCACATTATTTTTATCCATATCTTCACTGAAAGCATATCTTGTCGCATCAATTGTATGGTTGTCTTTATCTTCTAACCTAGGTTTAGGATTACCGTCTTTATTAGTTTGATAATCAATATTCTCAAATTCTTTAGCAATGTTAGGAGTTCTTAATGGATCAATACAAATAAAATCCAAATCGCCTAACCATTCTTCGCCATACTCAACAGAATCAGGACCTTTTTTTACTCCGAAAACTCGTGGCATACCATGTTCACTGTTTAGCTCTGCTATTGATTTAGGCTCTGCTGAATCAGCTGCAATTCTATCTGATATATATCCTTTAGACTTAGCTTTATTAGCAAATTCCCTATTACTAATTTTCACACCATAAATTTCATCAATAGCATAGATGCCATTTTTCTTTTTGTCATAATGCCATCTAACAAATGCTAATGGATCAGTAGCATAACCAAAGTCAAGACCATTTCTGATATTGTCAAAGTTAGCAGCCATTTCATCAGTAATACATCCTTTTATTACTCGTAGATTATCAAAAGGAACAACTCCTGAACCAATAGCTTTGCCGTCATACTCCCACTCAGCACGTTTCGGATTCTTAGCCCTCGTAGCATTAACTTCTTCAATAAATGCTTGAGCTATGAATGGATTATCCTTATATGTTGAATGATGAACGAAAGTATTCTCAGGTTGAAAGCTAGATTCATATTTCTTATTAACCCATGATTGTCGTCGCTTAGGAGGATTGTACGAATAAAAGAATTTATAAAAAAGACCATCTGCTAATTCACCACGTAGCAATGAGTTAGTTATGGTTTTTACATCATCTTCTGTTTTAAACTCGGCTAATTCCTCAATCCAAGCTATAGCAAATGGAAATCTTGAATCCTTTAATGACTTAATTCTTTCTGGATTCTGTGCGCCACGAAAAACAATATAATTCCCCCTAGGCTTATAGGTGATTTTCATAGGACTTTTATTTACTTTAAAATACTTAGACACACCTTGTTCTTCAATTGCCCACTTAATCTGTTCAAAAATAGATAGCTCAATCGTATTATCAACGTATCTAATGGCCACAGCATTTACAGGATATCTCATAATCAATTGAACGATTATGTGCGCTATGCCAGATGATTTACCTGACCCACGGCCACCTTTTTCAACAACATGTAATATATTTGAGTTTAATGCTACCTTCCAAGTAGTATGAAATGCTTTAGGAAGAAATTCAGATAGTTTTTTACTCATATCCATCACCTGATATATCATCAATAAAAACTGGCATATCCATGTCTCCACTTGTAGCACCTAAACTAGCTTTAGCTTTTTCAGTTTGAACTTTCAACAATTGTAATTTGGCATCATTTGCTAGCAAGGCATTCTGTTGCTTAACAGCCTTTGTTAACTGATTGCTAATTCTAGTCAACGCATCTTCAATAGCTAAGATGTCATCTAACTTTCTAAATGTTTTACGAGTTACTTGAACGTCTTGCATAACTTCACGTTTTATTTCTAGCTTTCTACCGTCTTTTTCAATCGGTGTTTTAATTTTCCTTAGCTGTTGTAACCGTTCAACTTCTTCATCATTTAGTCCTTTTTCAGCTTCTTTGATACGTTTCATCATTCTAAACTGCCGTACCTTTAATAAGCGAATCTCATCATTCAAAATAAAAAAAGGATCATCATTCAGATTAGAATAGATGTCCTTTTCTTCATCAGATAACATATCGGCAAATATTATTTCGTATTCGCCAGTTTTAATAGCGTTCTTATTACCAAGTGGTGGCGAGGCTCGGCTATTACCTTTGTTGCCTACTGCGTTCTGATTACCAAAAGGAGCGCCTCCTCGATTAGTAACGTTACCTTTTGCATTGGTAACATTACCTTTCAATTCAGCACTCCATTTATCAATCGATTTCCATTTTCTAATTTGAGAATCTGAAACATTTAGTTCATTAGCTAATTCTTTAAGAACCTTTTTGCCGTTTGAATCCAGCCAAATTTTCTTAGCTTCATCTCGGCGCGGGTCTCTTTTTCTAGCCATTCAATTAACACCACCTCATTCCTCATCTATCGTTGAGTTTTGTTTTTTATATTGATTCCTATATTTTTCCTGCCATATGATACTTTATATAACTTTTAATATTATAAAGGTTTGGGGCTAAGGCATCATACAAATTTTTGTTATTTTGTTGTGCATGAGCTTCCAATACTGCCCAATAATAACAACAATATAACTCTTTTTCATCTATGATTTCAAAAACATTGGGTTTATCATAATAGTTGAATTCTTTCAACAGATTTTTGTTGATTTCTCTTAAAATATCCCTAGCTTCTTTTTTATCCCCTGACCCTACAAGTTCTTCGCCTTTATTTGCTAATTCAACATAATAATCAATATGTTCTTTTATTTCATCCACAGATATATCTTCTTTGTCAAAAGGAATAACTATTCTATTCATTTATACCACCTCCTTCTTTAATAAGTATACAATATTGTTTTAGTTTATTGGGCGTTGGTCGAGTATTGAAAATTTAAATACAATAGTCAAATGTAAACGACCTCGATAAAATGTAGGTTAAATTAAAAATCTGATATCCTTTTTAATGCTCTCTCCTAATTGTTTTTATGTATATTTGTTTATTGTAAGACAAACACTTTAATTCCTGTTATACTCACTGAAAGACAGCAACTCCCTTTTGCTTCATGTAACACTTCCAATTATTTCAAAACATAATCTGCTGTCTGTCCACTAGATATTTTATCTGGTGGTTTTTCATGTGAAAACAATCCAAATATCCGACAAAACTTGACAGCTGTGTTACACTTGTTTTAGGTAGCACTCTTTCATAATAGCTAAAGTTCATAAACTACAAGTGACACGAGATTTTCACTAACGCTACCTAGCCACTAGATCCCATTTCTAGTGGCTTTTTTATGTACGAAAAAAAGACCACTCAATATAGTGAGTAGTCTTCATAATGATTTATAATTAATATTTATCTTTAAATTTGAAATAGTTATCGCTTATACGATGACTAGGGATTCACTTTTCTTAATATATATACATTATTAAAATATTCTTCATATTTGAACTCAGTTTCACTCTCCAATTCATTATTTGAAAGTTCTGTAATAAATGCAATTTTTTGAGTTTTCTCGTTTCCTATTTTTTGTATTTCACCACTATATATATTAACTTTAGAAAATAAAAATATTGGATTGACTATAATTTGATTCATTTTAATCATTATTGCAATTATTATAGATACCAATGTTAATACCAATAATAAATCGAATACATTTTCAGTAGATTCAAATATAAATGGTAGCATTAAAGATAATATAAAAAAACTATATTGCTCTAATGAAAGTGAATTCTTCTTTCTTAATTGTAACTTCTTGTTTTGAGTATCTTCATCTATATTTTTATTTTGTTTTTTCATAAAGCATTTCATTGTTGTTCTATACAAAATAACAGTAACTAAAGCTATCCCTGAGAACCATAACACTTGTTCTAAGTTATTCATCCTTTCCGTTTTTATAAAAAAGTTGTACATAATAATTAAAAAAACAGGAGAGTAACTAACTATCCAAAAACCAAGTTCTATACATTTTTTTATCTCTACACTTGGCATTTTTACACGTCCTTACTCAAACATTGATTTTATTTTTCTAGTTAAATAAGTTTCTACTATCTTGTCTTGAAACAAATGTAACAAGGGTTTAATATCAGAATTTTCATTTATAATGAGACTGTTATTATTGTCAAAGTCTATAAATGGTATCAAATCAATCAATATTCCTTTTTCTTTTTGTAATTCATCTTTAACTGCATCGTTAGAAGAAATATTATCATATATTATCTTTAATTCTTTACATCTTTCGTTATAATAGTTAGTTATTTCGTTAAATATCGATTCATTCATATTCGCTAACCCTCTAGAATATAGATGATTCGATGCTTTTTTACGAAATATTTCTTTTGTTTCTTCATCTGGAAAAAAAGGTAATTCTATTAATTTATTGATATTTTCAGTCCTTTTTTTTGTTATATGATCGCTATATTTGAAGGCAAATTCAAAATTTCTTGGTTGAATTATATACACATTTTTTTTATGAATAATGAATGAGATAGGTCCTCCTAAATCAATCATAGTATGTGTGTTTTCCACAAACTTATCGCCTTCAAAAATCAGGTGTTTTATTTTTTTCCCATTTTTTTTTGTTCCTTTATAATAACCAAAATAAACGTAATCTTCTTTAATAGAAAACTTAATTAAATTAAAATTACTATTTTTCAACTCATCTGCATTTTTATCTTTATTAATTGTTGATTCAATCATCTTTTCTTTAGTGAGATTCAACTCTGTCATAGTATCAACAGACAAATCTAATTTAGCAATTGTATCATTAATCGTTAATTCATGATTATAATTTTTTATATTAAATTTTTTATTTTGCTCATCCCAAAAACTTTTAAGATTAGTTTTAATATCTTCTTTTATCCAACTAACTATTTCAGTAGATACCTTAACCTCTACAGCCTTATATTTTTCATCTAGGTTTACATGTCTTAAATAAAAAAATTCAGTTGATAATTCATCCAAGTTTTTATGATTAAATAAATTATCGATAACTTTAGATTCGTTTTGCATTTTATACAGCTCCTTGTAATTAACATCTACTGTTTTAATTAAATCAAAAAGAAGCCAGGAAAACAAGCATTTTTCTTGACTTCTTTCTAGTAGATATAATTATAAGGTTTACAATTTATATCATAAACGAGAACTAATGTTCGGTCAAGTGTAACTAGTACTTACAAATAAAAAAGAGACACCAGCTTGCTAGTGTCTCATCATGAATGTAGTAGAAACATCTATTGACGATCCTAATTTTATTTAAGCAGCAAAAGCTACTTACTGGAACAATAGGAGTCGAACCTATACCGACGTTTTTGGAGACCGCTGCTCTACCATTTAAGCTATATTCCATTAACACTCACAAACCTGTAGAAAAAAGAGAGAGGAATTACACCCCATTCTTTTATTTTTGAGAACGTCTGATTTGTGAGTGATCATTGCAACTTACATAGCGCTATCTTGACGAAGGCTTTCAGCGTACGTCTACGTGTAAGCTTCATGCCAAGTTTATTGCAATATTTGCTACCTATGACTAAACGAGACAGAAAGAACTGGACTTTCCACATCCTTATTCTTTATTTTTTGTAGGTAGCCTCAAAAGATAAATGAAACGGAGCTAAGATAGGTAATGCATGCCTTACCTCGTTTCCTTATCTTTCGACACTACCATAGTAACATCTAAATATTGATAAAAACCGCCAACTTTCCGCCAAAAAACCGCCAAAAATTTTATCTATAGGCGATTATTTTTCCATTTCGATACGCTTCAGCAAATTCAATTAAAGCTTCTGATTTCATACGTTGAATACTTCTTTCAGAATATCCAACTTCCCTAGCTATCTTGTAATTAGAGTAATGATCCTGCACACAGAAACTATAATGCAAAATTTGTCTGCTAGTTAGGCTCAATGCCATAAGCGCAGATAAAATTGCGTCTCTTTCTGCTTCTGCATCTGCTAATTGTACTAGCGCATCTTCTGCTTTATTCCCGTGACTTTGGCTTTTAGGCATATCTGTAATAATTGGTGATTTTAAATCTATCAAAGAGCGACCAGCTATTCGCTCTAAACGTCTAAAGTTCTTCAACACATTTCTGGCATTCGCTTTTGTTTGTCGAAAATCTACTTCTCTTAGCAATTTAATCAAGTGAAATCGCTCCTTTTGTGGTATAATAATTTATAATAAACATATCATCATTTAAGAGTTGCTTAGCGGAAACTAAGTAGCTTTTTTTATTTATCCAAATATATATAAGTAATGCTTATCCTTTGCTCATCAGCGACTCTATATGATATAAATTATACTAAGAATACTATTCCAATAGCTATTCACTTCTCAGCCAGTCGGCGGAAACCGACTGGCTATTTATTTATCAAAATATTCATCACTCATACATGTTTGTAGTCAACAAATTATTGGTTGACTATAAAGAAAACAATAATAATTCTACAGTATTTTACAATCTTCCATTCGTCATCTTTCACATCATCTTTATTCATTTGATATTTTCCATCTAATAAATATTTTTGGCATAGAAAGTATTTTCAAATCTATTTTTCAATGGTATAATCACTTTAACTTTCTTGGGGATTTTATTTATGAAATAAATTTCCTCCTTTTCTACATTAACTTCTGGTAAACAGTTAATAGTAGTACACGTCTCTACAAGAGATTTATTGTCGATTTTTAATCGGCTATTTAATAGCACTTTATTTGGGGAAAGTGCTAACTCACACCTAAAGAACAACTGGCGGAAAACAGTTGTTTCTACCACATAAGTCAGCTAGTGGTCAGCTGGCTTTTTTTGTTGCCTTAAATTTCATAGTAATGTATTATTAATTGTCTCTATCTGAGATGAAAATGTATCTATAACTAGCTAGCGGAAACTAGTTAGTTTTTTTATACTATTTTTGTTGGTTTTAAAACTACTTAGCCTTTTTATATAAATGTGAACGTCGAATAATTGAATATTAAATTCTTTAAATTTAATCATCTTCTTTACTCGCTTTCTAACCGAATAATTCTCTTTGATCTGTTTACCCGTTTTACCCACTACACTTGTTCCTCCAAACTTGTAATTTCTAGTTCTGTTCGTGGTCGCATACTGTACAACTTTTGGCAAACCATCACAGCAATTTGACCATCGTTTTTATATAAAATACCTTCGGCAGCATCAGTGACTGCTTTGAAATAGTTGTCCAAGTCAGGTTTCTTATCACAATATTTTCGCTCTAATTCCACTTCTAAGCGTTTCTGTTTATTACTTAAGGCAGATTTAGGCGGATGGATGTAAAACGTCACATGTGCGGAAATTGGCCCTTTTTCAATCAACTTTGCTCTTGATTTACGAAAATAATTCTTTACTTGATTTTTGTATTCTTTCATCGCTCGATCTTCGTAAGTTTGAACATAATTTCCACGCCTTGCAAATCTCGGGCGACTTTGTGGCTTGGGCTCAATCGGTAGAATAATTCGCATCTCTTCCACCTCGAACCTTACAAATCGGCTTCTTTGACGAATACTCCGTTTACCATTTTTCCTTGGCGGTTTTTAATTTCGCTATATGCTTGATTTAAGCATTCGTATAAATCCATGTTATTTTGCATAGCGAGAATAATTAACGTCACAACCATATCCCCGATACCATCTCTTAAGTCGTTTTCGTTGTTTCTTGCCAATGCAGCGCCAACTTCTCCGACTTCCTCAATCACTTTTAGCATTTGCTTTTCAGGTTCCGCTTTATCTAAACGCTTTTCTTTCGCCCATTCTTCCACTAATTTAACTAATTCATTCATCTAAAATTCCTCCCCAAAATCTAATTCACGTTTTAGCTTGCTGTGAATCGATTCTAGCTCTTTTTTGTATTCTTTGACTGTTTGTATTGTTTTACCACTAGAAAGCACATAATCGCGTTCTATTGCGACGAGAGCCTTACTTAAATTGCCATAATAACCAATCAAAGCGAGTGATTCTTTTTGTGTACCGTCTTTATCAGTCAAAATGGTTAACTCTCCGTGTTCGTTTCGTCTCGCTTTATTTACGATTACTTGCTTATCATCACTAGTAATTCGATAATCAAGTACTCTCATTTCAATCATGACTTGCCCTCCAAAAATTCTTTTATTTGCCTATCAAGTTCAGCTTGCTTTTCTGGTGATAGTTTTTCCTCTTCTTGTTTTGGTTCATTTACCCAATCTGGTAATTGCTCTTGTCTAACTGGAGGATTCGTATATCTTGCTTGCGTTGTCGTTTCAGACAAGTCGTATTCATCGTTAAAACGTTCATCACGTATCCAGCGGAACAATTCTTGTGGATGATACCAGTCGTTTAATTTGATATACTTAAGATAAGCTTTGTATCCTGTTTTAAACCGTTCGAAGTCTTCATCTGACTTAATTTTCTTTAAGAATTGCTCTTTGGCTTTTTTCTTATTGGTTTTCTTCGGATATGTTTTCCAAACTTTTTCAAATAATTCAGACATGGTTGAACTTTGTTCAACACTATATATATTCTTTGTATTATTCTTTGTATTATTATTTAATGTATTATTCTCTGTGAAGTTTTCTTCACTAGGGGTAGTGAAATTTTCTTCATTCCCCTCCTGATGATTTTTTCCATAGGTGATGAAATTTTCTTCACTAGGGGTGTAAAATTCTGTATCAGTTGGATACGGTAAGATATAGATATGTCTCCGATCTACCATTTTGCTGTTTGGCTTATAAAAAATTTGTATTTTTATATAGTTTCTTTCTTCTAACTGTTTCAGCCATGAAATAATTGTTCGCTTGCTAACGTTATACAGATTTGCAAAATATTGATTCGTTGCCCAACAATAGCCTTTTTCATTTGCTAATGCCGTTAGCTCTCCATACAATAATTTTGCATTCCCATTTAAGTGGTTATCATAGCGAACAATCGCTGGGATAATGGCGTAATATCCTCTATGTTCATTCACTAGTTATCCTCCTCATCAACAACGACCGTATAAACATATTTATGCTTAATTTCTCCGTTAACGACTTTTTTTATTGTTTGTGTTTCAATAGCTATTCCTTTACCATTTCTTGAACCGATATAGACAAATGCTAATAGTTCAAAAAATAGTTTTTGACTCGATGTTAATTGCCTGTATTCTACAAGTAATTCCTTTACCAAACTGTTAACCTCCAATGTTCAACTTCTTACGTTCTTCAACGTTTAGTTTTACTGGTTTAATTTGATATTTGTTTAAAAAGTTCTTAGTTCCTATCTGATGTTCTTCTTGATGATGTTGACGGCAACCAGCGTAAAAAGTAAATGTTTCGTGATTAATCTTTTGACGATTTCGCCCCATACCGACTACCTCGATATGACAAACATCGGCATGTTTTCCACAAATACAACACTTACGATATTTTAGGCAGTAATAAAACCATTTGTTATTTTCTAGCAAGTATTGGTATCTCTTTTCTAGTGGTACATCGTTTTTCAAAATAAATTCGATTAAAAAACTAATCCATTCTGTTGCCTCATGTCGTGTAGCCTTACTGTGTTCAAAATACACACCGTTTTTAGCTTCGTAATAATACTTTAGAACTTCCTCTATCCATTTGGGTTCGTCATAACTCCAACGAGCTATATCAGCTATTAAAACGTGAGAAAGTGCATTCTGTTTTTGAGACATTTGTCGATTATCTAATAGTTCAACTTTTACTAAATTGTCATCGTTGTTAGCTAGGAGTTTGAGGAAATTCGAGTTGATCTCATCCTCAAACTCAATCGCCAATTTATTTCCTTTGTGTTTTATGATTTTTCCAATCATTCAATCACTTCTTATCTTCTTGAACCTTCTGCCTAGATTCATAAAAATTTATCCACTTCGCAAGCAATTTAGAAATAACACCATAATCATAAGCACTATATTCTTCAAATGCTTTTTTAGGATTCAAATCAGAATCATTTATAGCTAACGATTTCACAGCTTCAAATTCTTGCCCTGCCAGCTCGGCTACTCTACTAATTGATGCGTTCAACATATCAATTTGCCGTTCAGTAATTGCAGTATTTTTCAGCTGTTCTTTTTGGTATTTATCAGGATCATCATCATCTGTTGCGATATTAAAAAATTTCAATAAAAAATATTTTTCCGCATACGTTAGTGCTTTTCCTACACCCTTTTCTCCTTCAATATCTACTCCTTGGCTATACCATGAACAAGCAACAATCTCAGAAGGATTATGAATATTAATCCATGTCATCATTAACTCTAGCTCTGTAAAATACGTTGTACGTTTTTTGGCTACAGGCTCTTTCTTTACTTTATCCGCTTTCCATACCTCATCTTGTGATTCCCGAACTTGATGAGCAACAATTTCTGGCTTCAAAATTAATCCAACTTGATTTATGACTGTATTTAATGCGGATAGTACATCGCTTGACCCCACATAGCTGTATTGCTGGCCACGTTTACTTTTTTGAATATATGGTGCTTTTTGTCTCACATACGCTAATTTTTGATAAACATTCAACTCAGAAAAATCTGTTTTGGTTGCTTCAGCCATTCAATAAGCCCTCCTTATATCTTTTTCCTGAACTCACATATTCAATTAAATACACGTTTTCTTCGCCTAATTCTTCTATCAAATCAACGATTGTATCTTGTGTAGCAATTTTTTTACAAGTGAGTACTGGTTGTCCTGTATAAAGACATTTCATTGCAAAAGTTAGCTCAAACACACCGTCTTCATCAGCAATTTCATTTCCAAAACAATCAGTAGTGTCCACTGGATCATCTTCATAGGTTTCCTTATATAGTTTTTCAGTCGGCTCTGTTAAATATCTATCTAGTGTATTTGCTTCTCTACGATTCATTCACAAAACCTCTTTTCTGTGTTACAATTTTTCTAGTATAATTTTGTATGCGACTATTTGCTTGGCGGCGTAGTCGCTTTTTTCATCATGCAATCCCCCTGCGCTCTTTTTGTTGCGCAATGTATAATTGACTTTTTTGTTGCTTGTACCATAAATCAGCTAATCTTTTTGCTTGGTTTAACTTTTCTTTTCTAGTCATTTCAACTCACCTCGAAAAACCTTCGATAATATATCCATCAAATCGTTTGGATTATCTGTGACAAAAGTATGTGTATTTTTAGTCGTAGTTTCTGTTGCAATACCGTACATCTCCTTTAATAAACGATGTTTTGGACAATCACAATCTGATTGTTCCAGTTTTTCTTTTGTTAGTGTATATTGGCTATGTGCAGCAATGGCTACTATCGTGCCTTTTCCAACTTGAGATATTGCCATCTCTCCTTTTAAATCGATAGCTGCCAAAGATAAACCTACATCTTCTTTCTGGCATTCTTTTGCTAGTTTTTTAATTAATTTTTGAATTTTATCGTTCATTTTGATATACTCTCCTTAGTTCATTTTGTATGTGTCCTAATCGTTGGCAGACGATTGGGGCTTTTTATTTTGTCTTTTTTGAAAATGCTGATACTCCGCTTCATCCCAGTTGAAAAACCAACGGATAAAAAGAGGTACACTTATTGTTGCCAACACTGGAACTGAAAAGTGGCTTTTCAATAACACACCTAGCGCAATCATCAATAATAATGCGCCTATCAATCGTGCTTCACGTATTGCTTTCATATTTACCCTCCTATAATTTTTTTGATATAATTCAGTTGAAAGCGGGGTGTCAAAATGTTTTTTGTAATAAAGAAAGCTTCTAATAAAAAATACTATTTTGTAATTAAAACCGAAGAAAATGAAGTAATCGCATCAAGCAAGACTTATTACTATAAATCTTCTGTTTTAGAAATTATTGAATCCATCAAAAGTGATATGGATCAAAAAGCTATTATTGTTGACACTACTTTTAACTGGGGATAAGTTAAGGCTTATCCTTTTATCATTACTATCCTATTTCTTTAAACATATCTCCATTATCATTAGCCATATCAATTCTTGCTTGTAATTCTAAGTTAGGCTTCCATCTAGGAATTAGAGCTACAGCCTCTTCATATCGAACTTTTGGAATGTCTATATAAGATGCTACATCGAATAATGCTTTCAATTGTTTATAACAATTACTAAAGGCTGATTGCTTAATACTTGAATCCTGATAAGCCAATGTTTTTTTGCCACCTAATACTTTGATAACAGTTGATGAAACTAGCCCTTGTATCTTTCGTTGTTGGCTTCTATTAATTGTAGTTTCTGTTTCTAGCTTATCTAAACGTTGATTTACAAGAGTCAATCCACGTTCATGTTTTAACGCAGCTTCTAATAACAATTCTGTGTTATTAATCGGTAAGTTTGATTGAGTTTTAAGCAGTTCCTCCATTTGGTTAAAAGCTTCAATGTATTTCAGTTTAAACTTAAGAGCTTTTTGACCAGTGAATCCCATTGCTAGTAGCGTGAATCCGTCACGGTTCATAATGATTTGTCTATATTTTTGTTTGTTTTGTGGATGAATATAGCTATCTTCGTAAAATAGCCCTGCGTAATTTTCCGCAACCCCCTCTTTTAAATCATCAATCGCTGCTAAAACATCACGATGATTTTTATTAAACGTTTCTGCGACTTGCAAACTAGTTGTTACTGCTTGTTGGTTTTTCATAATTACTAAGTTGTCCATTGTTTCTGTATCGTCCTTTCCTTTAATCCCAATGATTCATGATGTCATTACAAATTTTTATAGCTTCTTTAGCAGGCCAGTATCTTTTTCCCTTGCTAGTACCAGGCTTTCTTTTTTCGATCATTTGCATACGTTTGTCTTTTACAAAATTTTGTTCAACTTCAGGAACAGACATTGAATACATAGACGATAATTGTTTGATGTCTAAATACTCAGCACGTTCATTTAATCCTTGACTAGCTTCATTTATGACTTGCTCAAACATTTTTCTCAGGATTTTTTCAATAATGTTGTATAGAAAGTTTTTTGAAGATGTATCTAGAAAATTTTCCATTCTAAACACTCCTATCTAATTTTGTAGTATTCAATAATAGCCGTTAGTGTTTCGTGAGCCTTTTTACTTTGATTTTTACCAGAAAGATAGTCGTTTAGATCTTGCTTATGAATATTGAAATACGTGGCTACAGATGTTAATGATATTTTCTTATCATCAAAGTACTCACGAATTTTCGCTCTGCCCGCTGTTGTGTCTGGCATATTAGTTTCTCCTTTCTTTAGTATTTTTTGTAAATTAATTAGATAGAATTTATAAAACTATTGACTTATGTATACAAATATTCTACAATCAGAACATAGTTAAATAAGCCTATAACAAAACCTTTATTATGCACTCGGTCGCCAAACTTAATGCTGTAAGGTATGTTTTTAGTTTGCTTTTTTTCTATCCAATTAACTTACAAGAATTATTATATACATTTTTTCTACATTGTCAACCATTTTGTAGATTTTTTGTATACATATTTTCTTTGTATTTCTAGAAAGGTTGATATAAGTGGATTTATACGAAAAAATAAAATTACTTGCTAGCGAAAAGAAAATGTCAATAAGACAATTAGAAGAAACATTGGGATTTGGAAACGGAGTAATTAATAGATGGCGTAAGAATACTCCTGGTTCTGATAAATTAAAAAAAGTTGCGGACTACTTCAATATATCTGTAGATTATTTACTTGGACGAACTGATAATCCAAATTCTAATAACTTAGAAGAAGATGAAATTACAACTTTCTTCCGTGTAAATACAGAAGATTTAACCGAATCCGAAAAAGATCAGCTCAGAGAAGAATTAAAAGAGTACTTAGAATTCATGAAATCAAGACTTAAAAATAAATGATTGGATGACCCCTATGTATTTAGACTACGATACTTATTTTGAATATCATGACCAGACATATATTATTATTGAAAAAGTTGCTAATTACTATGGAATTGAACTAAAAGAGTTAAGATGGAAACACTACAAAGATTATATGATTGACGTAGAAAATGTTGACATAATTCCCTATAGTTTCGGTGATGTTTCAAGAAAAATATTTTCAGGAAACATAATAAAATTTCACGATAAATGCGGAATTTCCTATAATCCAACAATGGTTAAAGGAAGGCAAAATTTCTCAATACTTCATGAATCTGCACATTATTTTTTTGATATGAATAAGGAATGCAAGTCTCAAAGTTTTTCAGATTTAATTACTGGAAAAGGATACACTAGCGAAGATGAACCAAAAGAAATAAGAGCTAATATATTTGCATCCCTTGCTTTAATAAACAATGAAGCATTGAAAGAATGTTTAAAAAAGCAAATGTCTTTCCGTCAAATTTGCGAAGAATTTGAAATGAGTGCTGCAGCACTACACGTAAGGTTATATGATTTTTTAACAAAAATATTCTTATTAAATCCATGCTTAGCAAGATCAGCTATTAATCAATATAGATATAACTATAATTCAACAAAATTAATCAGTTATATAAAAATGTGCTTGTGCTGATGAACTACAAAGAATTATTTTTGCGTAAAAAATCTCGTGTAAGGACACAGACTTAAAACTTATCTTGAAGTTTGTTGATAAAACTAACAACAAAAATGGAGGAATATAGTATGTTTTTATTTGGAAATAAAGAAGAAAAAAAGGTAAAGAAAGCAGAAGAAAAGCAAATAAAAGAATATTTTAAAAATAATCATGATATTGTAATAGGCGGTATTTATTTTAATGATTCAGACAAAAAAATATTTATCCCAAAAAGTATTTCTGAATCAAGAAAACAACAAGTTATCAACTATGATGATTTGATTAGTTACACAGATATTTTTGTTGGTGGCAATATAAAAAAACATCACGGAATAACTCGTGCAGTTGTTGGTGGCGTTTTAGCTGGTCCTGTTGGGGCTTTAGTTGGTGCTGGAACAGGTGGAAAAGAATTTACTTCCATTAAGCAATTAGGAGTTATGTTACATCTTCCTAATAATCAGACAGTAAAATATATGTTAATCACAACTGAAACAAAAACTGATTCTATGATTGGTAAAGGTTTAATGGATAAATACAACGAATTAATTGCAAAACTGGACCAAATACTAAAAACTAATTCAAGTAATAAAGATAACACTGTATTATCTTCTGCAGACGAGATAAGAAAATTTAAAGCCTTGTTAGATGATGGCATTATTACAAAACAAGAATTTGAAATAAAAAAACGTGAATTGTTACAATAAAAATAACGCACCCTCTCCGGCTAAGAAGTTAGTGCGTTAAAAATAGAACCAAAATAGGCTTATTTTGTTACGCCTATTTTACCACAAAGAAAAGGACGTGAAAATATGGCGAAACTAAATTGGTCCAAAAAATACAAATATGTTTTTTCTTACTCAAATAAAAAAGGAACTTTTTGGGGATATCGCTATCCTTATTACAACTCTCTAAAACACCGAAAAGAAGCTAGCAAACGTGGATTTGAAAGTGAAAGAGCGGCGAATAAAGCATTGCTAAAAATCCAATATGATTTAGAAACACAAAATACTTCCTTCGTCGAAAATAAACAACTCACCATAGATGAATGGATCAAAGTCTGGATACCTTACGCCCAAGACAATTGGAGTGTTTCAACAAAACAAAACATTGAATCCGCTGTTAAATTTCACATATCACCATTGATTGGAAATCAAAAGCTATCTTCTTTAAATAAGATTACTTATAAACGAGAATTTATTGACAAATTAAGACAAGAAAACAAATATACAGAATCAACTATTCAAACGTGGCATAAAATTGTAATGAGGATGATTAACGCTGCGGTACACAATCAAATCATCCCTAGCAACACGCTAACAGGCTTTAAATTTGATTTAAGTAATAATGTTCGTTCGTTCTCTAAAAAGGAATTACAG
Source organism: Enterococcus sp. AZ120 (assembly GCF_050546165.1). Classification (NCBI taxonomy): domain Bacteria; kingdom Bacillati; phylum Bacillota; class Bacilli; order Lactobacillales; family Enterococcaceae; genus Enterococcus; species Enterococcus sp. AZ120. Next base: position 1,681,822 of record NZ_CP172950.1, read on the forward strand.
CGATTTGTGGCGGTTTTAGAAAACGAAGATATTCAAACGCAAGTTATATTTTTAACTCTGCTAAAATCTGGAATGAGGAAAGGCGAACTGATGGGGCTGCGTTGGAGTGATATTGATTTAACCGAAAAATATTTCGATATCAATTCTACACGTGGTGATTACGGTGAAAATAAACCTAAAACAAAAACCAGCATACGTAAAGTTTATTTTGACAACTCGTTACTCACTTTAATAAAAAAATACAAAAATCATGAGAAAGAACGGCTTTTCAGAGAAGGGATAATTTTAAGCGATAAGGACTATTTTATTTTAAGTTCTCGAAATTTACCTATCAAACAATCAAGAATTACGTATATGTTTCGCCTGTTATGTGAAAAAGCAGAAGTTCAAAACATAACCGTACACGGCCTAAGACATACCCATGCAACGTTTTTAATTGAAGCAGGAGCAAACATTAAGTACGTTTCAACTCGGTTAGGACACAAGAATATTAATATAACTTTGGATGTTTATAGCGATGTGCTAAAAGAAGAAGAAAAAGAAACAGCTGATATGATGGATAAACTTATTGAGAACTTGTGATTTGTGGTAAACCTGTGGTAAAAACATTAAAAATCATTGATATATAAGCACTTTACCACTCCCCATCTGAAATTGTAAAATAAGTTGCTGTTTCTTTTCAGTCCAAGTAAAAATATATTTCACTAAACGGCCATTGTTCCCTGACGAATGAAGAAAACTGAGTTTGCTTGGGCCACTCACTGTCATTTTTTCAGGTACAGCTAGCGAAGTCCTTCGAGCTGATTGGTTCAATTTATCAGGAAATGAAAAGCTTTGTTGTTCTTCAAAAAACCAAACTTCTTGTGTTTCCTCTAAAACAATTGCTTGCTGTTGCGCAAAACGAAGTTGTTTTTCTACCGTAGCAAGAAACTGTTCAATTTTTAATGTTTCTTGCCAGCGGTGAATAGCGAGTGTTGGGAGCATAGTCATAAAGCAAACAATCGTCAAACTAGCAAGTGTTTCCATTAATGTGAATCCTGCTGACTTGTTCATTGCTTTTCTGCTGTATATTTATCTAACTGCTCTTTAGTAATGTAGCCTTCGTTGACTAATTCATTTAAAGAAGGCGTCTTATTTTTTTCTAGTGTGTAGAGCTCGATTTGTGATTCTACAATTTTTACGATTGCTTCATTGCCTTTTTTATCAACTGTTTCTTTATGTTTCGCTAAGTTAGGAACAAAAAGTAAAATCAATACGGAAATAATCAATAAGACAATCAACATTTCTAATAATGTAAACCCTGCGTATTTTTGTTTCTTTTTCATTATAAAACTCCTTCCATATTGCCATAAATAGGCAGCAACATTGCCCCATAGACACCGATAATTAAACAAGCAATTATGATAAAAATAAATGGTTGAACAAGGGTAATGACTCGTTCAATTTTTTTGAAAAAACCTTGGAAACAGACATTACTATAAACCATCAACTCCTTGCCTAATTTTCCTTTTACTTCCCCTTGTTGAATCATTAAACCCAATGCTTTTGTAAAAAAAGGATAAGCAGCTAATTGTCTATGTAAGGTTTCACCAACTAGCAGTCCTTCACTAATTGCTCCAGCTAATTCTTTCATTAAGGGGTAATTGGTTGTATGGCGCATCAAATCGATGACCTCTTTCATTTCTAATCCTTGTGCAAGCAACTTCCCCCATTCTAGTGCAAAAAAAGCACTGACGTATTCCCGATAAAGGCCACGGATAATTGGCAGTTTCAGATATACGAAGGCCCGCTGAATAGCAGACTGATGCTTCAAATAACGGTTTAAAATGAAGAAACTAAATGAGAGGGCAAAAACTAAGGTAACCAGAATGTATGGACTGTAAACAATCAGAAGAATCCCAATATTTTTAGAATAACTATTGGCATCATTTTCCATTAATTGGGGCAATAAAAATTGCCGAATGCCAACAATGACGAGAATCAAAAAAACAATCAGGAGCAGCGGATAACTAATTATTTTATAGAACTGTTGCCGATATTTTTCCGTTTGAAAAAAATGTTCGGAAATCGCTTGTAGTGTCCCTACCAAATCCCCGTGTGCAGTAGCAAACGACAATTGTGCCGAGACCATTGTTGAAAATCCTAATTCTTCGACTAAAGCTTGTAAGGCAACGCCTGAGGAAAAGCCTTCAACTAAAAAAGTTATACTGTGCTGGGGTAATGCGTTTGATTTTTTCATGAAGGAAAAACTTTCTTGTATATTAAAACCATTTGCAAGTAAATCCGCTAATAGTTTCAGAAAAAGCTGCTGTTGTTTTTTCGTTAATTTATTCGATGGCTTGAAAATACGTTTTTTCTGTAATAAACCCATACGCCCACGCCTTTCTTAGATTCTTTTGCCAACTACTCTTTATAACGGCTTCCTTAAAGAAGAAATAATCATAAAGAATTCCCGCTACTTGTTCCTTATTAATCGTGGTTGTCAAAATCTGTTGATAAATGATACCTTGCAAGCATTCAGCCAATTCATGCTCTGGGCCACCTAATTCTATCAAACGCCGTTGCACCCCCAATAAGTTACGGGCGTGAATTGTCGCAAAAATAGTATGACCCGTTAAGGCGGCTCGAATAACTGCTTGAGCCGTCTCGCCATCACGAATTTCACCAATAATCAAAATATCAGGATGATGGCGCAAGCAAACTTTTATCAAGGCTTCGTACGTTAACTGAATTTTTTCATTTGTTTGCAACTGTAAAAACTGTTTTTCCTCAATTTCAACAGGATCCTCAATCGCTATCACTTGTTGTTCGCCACTTCTTTGTTTAGCCACACGATACATGGTTGTTGTTTTCCCAGAACCAACTGGCCCACTGAATAAATAAAGTCCTCGTTTCTGACAAGATGCTTCAATTTCATTCAACTGGTGGGGAAAGAAAAAATGTTCAGCTTGTTCACCAAATCGGTGCAAAAAACGAATTACCAAGCTCTCTCGATTCTGAAAATCTCCCACAGATGATAAACGCAAGCGTTGCTTCGTCTCGCCAATTAGATAAGTTGTCGCGCCTAATTGTGCTTTTCGTCTTTCTCCGACATCCATGCCGCCTATAAATTTAAAGTGGAAAATTAACTTTTCGCCTATTTCTGCGGAAACTTGTGTGTAAAGTGTCCGTTGCATCCCTGTCCGAAAAGAGATGGCTATTTCGGTATCATTGGGTAAAAAATAAACGTCTTGCGCCCCATGAAGGACGCCCCATTCAATTAATTGATGAGCTAATTTTTTTACATTTTCAGTCATTCATTTCCTCCTCTCACTAATAAACTACGCATTTATTTTATGATTTCAGCAAAAAAAGAACCTTCACCATTAAGATGAAGGTTCTTTTTTTGAAGTTTGCGCTGTCCACCTATCTTCCCCAAAATAGTGGAACTCCTAGACACTTAGTATTATACTAAAAAAATCTTGCGTTTAGTTTTCAAAAATTTCTCTGAATCACAAAATTTTTGAGAAAAACTATGATAATTCGATTGGATCGTTTACGTTTTTGGCTTCGTTTTTTGTTTATTAACTAAATAAACTGGAATTCCTAGAAGCGTAATCCCTATACCAATCAATGCAAGAATAGGCTGTGTAATACTCGTTGTAACCAAGATGAAGATACCACCTAGACTTGCGATAATTGGAATAATTGGATAGCCAGGAACTTTATACGGTCGTTTTAATTCAGGTTCTCGTTTTCTTAAAATAAAAACGGCTAAGAAAATTAATAGATTAAACAGCCACATAACAAAAACTAACATATCCGTCAATAAATCGAAGGTCCCGAAAAACATCATGATAATGGCTACAGCTAACTGGAAAATTCCAGCAACGTAAGGAACAACAAAGCGTTTAGACAACTTTTGAAACTGACGACTAAAAGGCATCAGATTATCTAAGGCTAAGGCATAAGGAATCCGAATCCCTGTCATTGTGTAGCCGTTTAACGCACCATATACAGAGATTAAAATCCCAATAGTTACGATTTTGCCGCCAATTGGTCCAAAAATAGCCACAGAAGCATCCGAAGCTGCATTCAAATTCCCAGCGATTTGCTCAATTGGTAATGTTTTTAGAAATACAAAATTAATTAAAGCATAAATTAAAGTAATCAATAACAAACCAAAAATAATGGCTTTAGGCAAGTCTCTTTCTGGTCGCTTCATTTCACCAGCCACGTTACCCACACCTAGCCAGCCATCATAAGCAAACATGGTGGCGACTAAGGCGCCACTAAAAGCAACTAAAAAGCCAGTATTCGCTGTTGTTTCAACAGGAAAAAGTGAAACAGCTACCTGTCCGGGAGTAAATAATCCTACTAAAGAAATCAAGGCAATTGGAATCAGTTTTACCACCAATGTCGTTGATTGGACCAAAGAAGCAATTTTTGTTCCTAATAAATTAATTATCGTGATACTGGTTCCCGCAAGAATGGCAATTGGAATCAATAAATTTGCCGATAAATGAAACAAATTGATTAGTTGTGTACTAAAAATAATGGATAACGCCGAAATGTTGGCAGGATAATAAATGATACTTTGTGCCCACCCTAAAAGAAAACCAGCTAATTTACCGTATGTATATTCAATATACTTCACTGCGCCACCTGTTTCAGGGATTGCTGTAGCAAGTTCGGCGCTGGTTAATCCTGCACAAATGGTTAAGGCACCACCTAACACCCAAGCAAAGATAGCTAAACTAGCTGACTGTGCGTGTCCAACGACACTCGCAGCTTTAAAGAAAACACCAGCGCCAATCACCGTACCCATTACCGTGGATAACGCACCAAACGTTGTTATCTCTCTTTTTAATTGCTTTTTCTCCATAGACTCCCTCATTTCATTTAAACTAAAAAAGCGTAACAAAATTTCACTTTCTTGAAAAGATAACGAAAATAATAGCTGTTTTCATGAAAAATTCTGTGACGATCTCTTTTCAGTATAGCTATTTCTTTTAGAATTTCAAGTTTGAAAACCACAAAAAGAAAATTTGTCATAAAAGTATTAGAGCATTCATCTTTTGTTTATAAACAAGAATTGAAAAACCGACGATTTTTTATTAAATAAACGAAAAATCGAATCAAAAAGAAACCTTTCTGATCCGATTTTAACTACGTTATTGGTTTTTGACTTTTTCTTTTTTCATTTGTTTACTGCGTAATTGTCCGCAAGCCGCATCAATATCTGTTCCGTGTTCTTTACGAATAACACAATTGATGCCATTCTTTTTGAGTACATCATAAAATTTTAAAACCGCTTCTTTAGAGCTTCGGCTATATTGATCGTGTTCACTCACTGGGTTATACGGAATCAGATTAACATAAGAAAGTTTTTTCTTATTCCGTAGTAAATCTGCTAATTGTTGAGCATGTTCTGGTCGGTCGTTCACTTGACTCAACATAATATATTCAAATGTAACACGTCGATTGGTTTTTTCAATGTATTCATCAATTGCTGCCATTAATTTTTCAATTGGAAAACTACGATTAATCCGCATAATTGATGTACGAACTTCGTTGTTAGGAGCATGTAATGAGATTGCTAAGTTTACTTGTAGTCCACTGTCTGCAAATTCACGAATTTTTGGCACTAAACCACTTGTTGAAACTGTAATATGGCGGGCACCAATAGCCAAGCCTTTATCATCATTAATCGTTCGTAAAAAGTTCATGACATTGGCATAATTATCAAATGGTTCACCAATTCCCATCACAACGACATGGCTAACACGTTCATCCAACCCACGTTCATCGAAATAATGTTGCACCCACATAATTTGGGCAACAATCTCGCCAGCAGTTAAATCTCTTTGTTTTTTTAATAGCCCACTAGCACAAAATGTACACCCAATATTGCAGCCAACTTGAGTGGTCACACAAACAGATAATCCATATTCTTGACGCATCAAGACTGTTTCAATCATATTTTTATCTGGTAATTCAAATAAATATTTCACGGTACCATCTTGCGCTTCTTGCACAATGACTTGTTTTAATGGATTTAATGAAAAATTTTCTTCTAATAAAGTCATCAACGATTTAGAAATGTTCGACATTTCACTAAATGAAGCAACACGTTTTGTATACAACCATTCCCACACTTGTGTTGCGCGAAATTTCTTCTCGCCATGGGCTAAAAACCAGTCCACAAGCTGTTCTCTCGTCAGTCCATAAATGGATTCTTTCTGCATTTCTTTTCCTCATTTCTGCTATTACATTCGCTTCATAACTATAACGTATTCTCACTTTGAATGCAATATCACGAAGAACATCAAAAAAAATCGTTAAGCGTGCATGCTTAACGATTTTTTATAATTAATCTTTCACTAAGTGATAAACTTTTTTGAAGTAGAACGTTCTAGCAATTAAATAGTAAACGACCTGAATCAATAAGAAAACGCCTAAAACTTGCCAGCCAGCTAATTGCATTGGCTGATCTAACACGGCATACATTGCTTTCAAAGCAACAGCTCCATGAATAAATGAAACAACAATCGGTGTAAAGAATAAAATACCTACTTGTTGGTAAATCATTTTCTTCAATTCTTTTTTCGTCAAGCCAAGTTTGTAAATCATCTTGAATTTTTCAACGTCCGTATTCATATCACTGTATAAACGGAAGTATAAGAAACTACCCGCCGAAACAAAGAACACAATACCGATAAATAGTCCGACAAAAAGAACTGGCGTATAATATTGCGTAATGGCTGCCGACATTGCAGCTGTTCCTACTAACATGGGATACTTGTCACCAATAATATTTTCTGCTTTTATCAATTCTTCACGATTGGTTCCTGCTTTGGGCTGCCAAATTGTTTCTGTTTCCGCTTTGATTCCATCTGTTGAGGTACTATCTGGGATAACAACCACACCGCCAAAAGTCGGTAATACATTGGTTTCTTCTGTTTTATCAATGTTTAAAACTTGATCATTTGCCAATTGAACAGATTTGACATCTACTGATGCAGCAGAAGGAGCATCTTTTTGTGATAAATTAACTACTTTCTCACCTGTTAAAGTTGGTTCATCTATAAATTTTGCGAGTTTATTATATTCAGATGTTTTGATTAATTGGATACCGGCACTTGTTTTGTACATTGTGTAATCAATCTGATCAAACTGAATATTTTTTTCTTGGAATGTTTTTGTCGCAAATTGTTTCATTTCTTGATTTTCTGGGTTGGTCGAATCAGACAATGTCAGTTCGTACGGTACAGAACTTATTCCTTTAAAAATCATCTCGTTCACGCCGTATAACGTTCCAATGGCAGCAAAAGCAACCGTTGATATCACCGAAACCAAGAAGAACGAACGTGCATTATCTTTCATGCGGAATGCTAAATCTGATAAAACGACCATATTGGTTTTTTTCCAAAAGATTTTTGGTTTCCGTTTTAAACGTTCAATGACAGAAACACTCAATTGGTCAAATAAGAATTTTGTCCCTAAAATAACTAAGAAAATTACTGGGAACATCACCATTAAAACTAACTGTCCCTTAGCAACTAAAGCAATTCCGTAACCGACAATTAAAAGTAACACGGCTAAGAAAGATTTAACTTTAGAGCTTTTGATTTCACCTTTACCCATTTCTCCTGCTTTTAATAGCTCTTGAAGTGTCGCTTTTGGCAAGCGGAATTGAATAAAGAAAGAAATTACTAAGAACAAGACCGCAAATGAAATGACAGTAATGATAAACGGCATCACTGGCAAATAAAAACCTAAACCTAGATGCATCAATAAATTGCTAATCCATAAAATAAACTGTGAAAATCCAACACCTAAAATGCTACCAAAAATTGTAGCAAAGAAACCAATCACTAAGTTTTCAATAAAAATCATTTTCTTTAACTGTTTTGGACTCATCCCTTGAATCATCAAGGTTCCAAACTCTTTTTTCCGAGATTGGATAAAGACATCCATCGAGTATAAAACGAATAAGAAAGAGAAACCATAGATTATAATTGCCGCAGCCGTCATTCCCATTTGTGCTTTAGGATTTAAACCATTAGCTAAGGCTGGGTGAAAGACAAAACCAGTGAACGTAAAAAAGATCATCACAGAAAACATTGTACTTAGGAAATAAGCCAAGTATAAATGCTTATTTCGAATCGTGTTTCTTATAACAAACTGATTAAAATTCATTATCGACACCTTCAATCTCAGCCAGTTTCACCATGATTAAATCGTAGAACTCTTTTTGATTGCCATTTTGGACAATTTCATCAATTAATTCACCATCTTTAATAAAGACGATGCGCTTGCAATAACTTGCGGCTAGCGGATCATGGGTCACCATTAAAATAGTCGCCGCTTCTTCTTCATTTAATTGTTGTAACAAGCCCATCACATCCTTAGATGATTTCGTATCTAAGTTTCCTGTTGGTTCATCAGCCAATAATAATTGTGGATGATGAATCATTGCCCGAGCAACGGCGACCCGTTGTGCTTGTCCACCAGAAATTTCTGCAATTCGTTTTTTCAACAGATGATTGATACCTAAACGCTCACTTAATTCTGCTAATTGTCGTTTCATTACAGAGACTTTTTCTCCATCAAGTGTCAATGGCAAAATAATATTTTCTTCAACAGTTAATGTTGGCATTAAATTAAAGCTTTGAAAAACAAATCCTAATTCTGTACGACGGAATTTAGCAATTTGTTCTTGATTCAAATTGTTTGGATTTTTTCCATTTAAAAGTATTTCACCGTCTGTTGGACTATCGATTGTTGCCAATAAATTTAAAAGTGTACTTTTCCCACTTCCAGAAGGTCCCATAATACCAATAAATTCACCATCTTGGACAGTTAAATTAATCCCTTTTAAGGCTTCATATTTAATTTCGTTTCCGTAAACTTTTTTTAAATTTTGTACTTCTAACATATTTTCCACTCCTATTCTTCTCACTCATTTAGTGTATCGAAAACGAAAAAAAACGACAATAGAAAAGAATAACAATGAACTTACATTACTGTAAGTGCACTGTTATTCTTTTAAAAGTTATGCTTCATATTCAATCACATAAGGATGAATCTTCGTATTATAAATAGCTTCTGAATATTCTACGCAACGACCTGTTGGGCTTAACGAACGCCGAATTCTTTTTAAGCCCGTTGTTTCAGTTGTTTGCAACATCTTTTGCTCTGCTTCTGTCAAAGTTGCAACTTCAAAACGGTCTTCAAATTTATAAATTTCAATGGCATGTCGATCCATCAAACGATACAAGGATTCTTCTTTGTATTCAGTCAATGATACGTCTTTCATGGCAGCTGGCAAATAGTAATTAAAATAAATATAGGGTTGTTCATCGATTAGATATAACCGTGAAAGATGAACCACTTCTTCTCCTAAAAATTGATAAGCCGGCATCTCTTTTGACAACGTCAAGTTTTCAACTTGTAAAACTTTTTTAGTTACTTTCTGACCTGATTCATTCAAAAATTCAGTGAATGTCCCTGCTTTTGATAGTTTATTATAGGGACGATTGCTTAACACAGTTGTGCCTCGGCCACTTTTTTTCTCAACAAATTCTTCTGTTGCTAACATTTCGATTGCCCGCCGAATCGTAATTTTACTAACGTTAAACATCTCTTCCAATTCTGTTTCTGTTGGTAAAAACGTTCCTACTGGATACTTGCCACTCAAAATATCTTCTTTAATCTGATCTGCTACTTCTAAATAAAGCACGCTCTTTCTTCTCATGATACGCTCCCTCCCAACCGCACTATTCTTTTCTATTTTACCAGAAAATGATGATTATAACATGATGCTTTGCTGAAATTATAAAAAAAGAACAAAAATAGATAAATTTATCTATTTTTGTTCTTTTGTTTATTGTTCTGGTGTTTCAGGTGCTGCCTCTTCTGATTCCGCTTGTAGAAAGACTTTTCTTGGTTTGCTACCTTCTGATGGTCCAATAACTCCGTGTGCTTCCAATTCATCTACTAAGCGAGCCGCACGATTATAGCCAATTCTAAAACGTCTTTGTAGCAATGAAATACTAGCTGTTTGCATTTCAACCACCAAGTTTTTCGCTTCTTCAAACAACTCATCTTGAGGAGCTTCGCCACCGCCTGAAGTGGTCGGTTCATCTGTTGGCATCATGCTTTCTTGATATTCAGCTTCTTGTTGGTCCGTTACAAACGCAACCACTCGTTCGACTTCTTGATCAGAGATAAAGGCCCCTTGGATACGAATTGGTTTATTTTCTCCCATTGGTAAGAAGAGCATATCGCCTCGACCTAATAGTTTCTCCGCCCCGTTGGTATCAATAATGGTACGCGAGTCTGTCCCACTTGAGACTGCAAAAGCCATTCGAGAAGGGACATTTGCTTTGATGATTCCTGTAATGACATCCACACTTGGCCGTTGTGTCGCTAAAATCATATGAATGCCCGCCGCCCGTGCCATTTGGGCTAAGCGGATAATCGCATCTTCTACTTCATTACTTGCCACCATCATTAAATCAGCTAACTCATCAACAATGACAACAATAAATGGCAGAATCGGACGATTTTCGCCATCTTCCGCATTTTTCTGTTGAATTAGTTGATTGTAACCAGTAATATTTCGGACGCCTGTTGCTGCAAATTTTTCATAACGAAATTCCATTTCTTGAACTACTTTTTGTAGGGCTTGTGCTGCTTTTCTCGGATTAGTAACCACTGGCGTTAATAAATGAGGAATCCCGTTATACACATTCAATTCCACCATTTTCGGGTCAATCATCATTAATTTTACTTCATGAGGTTTCGCTTGCATCAAAATACCTGTGATGATGCCATTGATAGCAACCGATTTCCCACTCCCTGTCGATCCCGCAATTAATAAATGCGGCATTTTTGATAGATCCGCAGTTTGAACCATCCCTGAAATATCTCGACCTAAAGGTACTTCTAATAGTTTATCTGGATGACTTGGTTGTGCCTCAACAATATCTCTAAAGGATACTGTACTAATTGCACTATTAGGAACTTCAATCCCGATTAGTGATTTCCCAGGAATCGGAGCCTCCATACGAACGTCTTTGGCCGCAAGCGCTAAAGCAATGTCATCCGTCAAGTTAACAATTTTGCTAACTTTTACCCCAACAGCGGGTTGAACTTCAAATTTTGTGACAGATGGTCCTAAACTAGCTTTGACTACTTTAGCATCAACACCAAAGCTCTTGAAGGTTTGTTCTAAGACGCCAATATTTTTTTCGATTTTTTCATATTCACCACTTTGATCCGTTGCTTGAATTGTATCTAACAAATCAGTTGGTGGTAGTTGATAATCACGATCTTCCGCTTCTTCAGAAATTTCAAATTCGAGAACACCAGCTTCATCTGCCGCCTCTTCTTCCTGCTCTCGTTGCGGTTTTGTTGCTGCAATTGGTGGTACAGGCATCGCCTGATTTTGCTGTTGAAACGAATCAATTTGAACAGGCGTTGGTGCGGCCGGTTCTTCCACCATTGGTTGGTGGGTTTCAACTGGTGTTTTTGTTAAGCGATCGGCTGCCGCTTGTTCCATACGTTCCCGCTCTTGTAATTTTTGTTGGGCAGCGGCTTCAATTTTTGCTTGGCGTTCTGCAGCCTTAGCTTCTTTCTTCGCTGCTCGCTTCGCCTCTTTTTCTTCTTGTCGCGCCTGTGATTTTGCCGAAACATGACTTAGGCGATCTTGAATACTTTGGAAATGATCAACAATTTGCTGAAAATCCCACATACTCATCAAGAAAATACCCGCTAACAGTAGCAAGGTGGCAATTAAATAGCTCCCAAATTGTGCCACCAAAAAGTACGTTCCTTGATAAAGCAGCGCGCCAATCATACCGCCCCCTACGTTTTGCGTCACCTGGTTGGCTTTTAGATCGCTTTGCAAAAATTCCCAAGTGTTACCTAAAATATCTGGTTGACTGCCACTAACATTTCGAAACATAAAGGCATGGAAAAGTAACAAAACACTAATATAAATCAGAACAGCCCCAAAAATAGGGCGCCCTCTTTTTAACGGAAAATCTTTCCCATAAATCATGACTAATAAGCCATACAGGATTAGTAAAATCGCTGCAAATGGAAAGGTATTACCTACAACTAAGCGTAAACAATTCGCTAATAACGTGCCTAAAAACCCTAAGCGAAAGAGTCCAAAGACACCGAATAAAATAAAAATCAGGCCAAGAAACATATAATTTAAACGTTCTTGTTGTTGCTGTTGTTTTTTGGTCTTTTTCTTTGTCGTACTTTTTTTCTTATTTGTTGCTCTTTTTTGTGCCATTTAACTTCCCTCTTTCCATCACTTCTCATTATACATAAAAATGGAATCGAACAAAAGTGCCCACCTCATTTTACTTGAAAAATCATGGAAATTTTTTAAAAACTTTCATTTAAGAAAAATGAGCGTGGGACAAAAATCACTTTGGATTTTTGCTCCACGCTCAAAAACTGATAAACGGCGGGAACAGAACCAACTCCTTCGGAAATAAGCCGAAATTCTCCAAAAATTAAAGAGCAATTTTCGGAAATTTCTTCTTATTTCTCGGAGCTAAACGGTTCTGTCCCGACCTCATTATTTCTTATTTTGCTGATTCTTAATGGTATAAGTCGAAACGACCTTTAGCCATCATTTCTTTGGTACCACCTGTTTCAAAGAGCGCTTTGTTCATGATAATTTTTTTCATGAATGAAGCTGGGTATCCTTTAATGTCTGTTTTACCAACAATTCCTAAAGCACGTGTATTTCCTACAGAACAAACAGAACCTTGTGATTTAAAGCTGAAAGGTTTAGTTGCTTCCCCTTTCAATTGTGCTTGAATATTTTTAGCAGCATGCGCCCCCATTTTCAAGGCGATTTGTGCTGTCGTTGGGTAAGGTCGATTAGTTTCTGTATCCATAACTGCTGAGCAGTCACCAATAATATAGACGTTGCTATGGTTCGCATCTGTTAAATCTGGTTGAACCATGACACGACCACGACGAGCTTCAAAGCCAGAATCGCCTACAACGTGGCTTCCACTAACACCCGTTGTCCAAATAATTGTTTTAGCAGAAAGTTCTGCCAAGTCGCCTGCTTCGTTATCTTGATAAACAACTGCGCCTGGTTTGATTTCTTTAATCGGTTTACCTAATAATAAATGAATAGCTGAATCTTTTAATAATTGCACACCATAGTTCGCAAGTTTTTCGTTAAACATCGGCAATAGGCGAGTAACTGCTTCGACACAATAAATTTGGATTTGATCTGCTGAGACACCTGCGATTTCAGCAAATTTTGGTTTGTTTTCAACAAGAGAACCTAATAATTCAATCCCTGTAAAGCCTGCTCCGCAGACAACAATTTTTAAGAATTCTTCGTTTTGAGTTGCTTTGTATTGACGCATTTGTTCTTGGATATGTTCATACACGTTTAAAGCCGTTTTCACATCTACCATTTGTAGAGCATGTTCTTGCACACCAGGGATACCAAATGATTCTGATTCAAACCCAAGAGAAACAACTAAGTAATCATAATTGATTGTTTGGCCATCTTCTAAAGCAACTGTTTGTGTTGCAGCATCAATTGTTTTAACTGTTCCTTGGATAAAGGTGGTCATTTTTTCATCGACAACATCCATAATATTGTATGTGATTTTTTCAGCTGGTTGTGTTCCAGCAGCAACTTCATGCAAATCCGTTGCTTCGTAGTGATAGTTGTTACGATCCACTAAAGTAATTTCGACGTCTTTGGCGCCTTTTTGTAATTCGCGTAATGTTTTTAAGCCTGCGTAACCAGCACCTAAAATAACAACATGTTTCTTATTCATTTTGATTCCCTTCCACTCTATAAAAAATTTACAGCCACCACAAACCTATGGCAAAAAATAGCACTTGTGCAGTTGCTCCCACAGCTAAGATCTTCACAGCACAAACAAATGTTTTACTCTTCACTTGTTCCTTCAGTAAGGCTTGGGTTTGTTTCCGTACAAAAGGTAAAGTTAAAAGCATGAGTAACATTGTTGGCGGGGTTAATCCTAAACCGACAGCTAACAAAATGGCTAACATTGCTATTGTATTTAATCCGACGAATAATTTCAAAGAACTTGCTTTGCCAAGGTAATGAACTAATGTATATCTCTTGTTATTTTCATCTTCCTCTAAGTCACAGATATTATTTGCTAACATTAAGTTAGCAATGTAACAAGTGTTAGGTAAGGCGACTAAGAAAATCCCCCATAAATTAGCTGCTGACCAATTGAAAACTTCAAACGTATTAATGTAGACACAAATAAGGGTAATCATGAACCCCATTGTAAATCCTGAGAAAACTTCCCCTAATGGTAGACTAGATAAAGGTTTCGGTCCTGATGAATAAAAAATACCAATTAAGTAACAATAAAGACCCATAATTAATAACGGCCAGCCGACAATAAATGACAACCCAATCCCCATTAAAGCAGAAACGAGAATCATCCAAAAAATCATTTTGCGTATTAATGGCAAAGATAAATTTTCTCGACCGATAATATTCGTTTTTTCCTTATAATCATGAACTTCTGTGGCATGATGGTAATCATTATAATTATCTAAAATATCGACCGCCATATTAAAAATAAACATCGCAATGAAAAAAATTAAAACATAACCAACATGGAGCCGCCCATATTGGTACCAACTAAAACAAATTCCTAACAAAAATGGCAAAACACTAGCTGTTTTTGCTTTTAATTCTACTAATTCAAAAAATATTTCTCGATTCAAACTATCCCTCCGCTACTTTTTTACAAACTTTGTTACTTTTAAAACTTAATTACTGTATTTCTGTCGCCAATTCGTATACAATCAAATAGTATTGAACCACTGAAAGGATCGTAGTATATTTATGAACACATTTTGGAAGTCGTTTCCTGACGTTGAACGTTCTTTAACGGAAACATGTGAATTAATTGAACAAACGTTGCATACACGCAACGAAGACATTGAAGAAGCCTTAGTAACTTTGGCTCGTTCTGGCGGCAAATTATTACGCCCCGCTTTTTTCTTTCTTTTTGCTCAACTGGGTGATGAAGAAAAACAAGAGAAACAACAACTATTAAAAATAGCTGCATCTTTGGAAATCCTACATATGGCTACGTTGATTCACGATGACATTATTGACGATTCTCCATTGCGCCGAGGCGCTGTGACTATTCAATCACAATATGGTAAAGACGTGGCTGTTTACACAGGTGATTTACTATTCACTGAATTCTTTACTTTGATTGCAGATGCCATGAATGGCTCTGAATTTATGAAAATCAATGCACAAGGAATGAAACGGTTATTACTTGGTGAACTCGATCAAATGAGTCATCGATTTGACCGCCGCATGTCGATTCCTGCTTATTTAAGAAGTGTCAACGGCAAAACAGCCGAACTTTTTTCACTAAGCTGTCTTGAAGGGGCCTATTTCGGTCATAGTTCAAAAGAAGTCCAACGTTTAGCTAAACGAATTGGCCGTCATATTGGCATTGCTTTTCAAGTCTATGACGATATTTTAGATTATACTGCCGACACGGAAACCTTGAAAAAGCCCGCTTTAGAAGACTTGTCACAAGGTGTTTATACGTTACCTCTTCTCTTCGCTTATCAAGCAGCACCTGACGTATTCAGCCCTTATTTGGATAAAGGACGCGCCATTACCTTAGAAGAGGCAGCTGAAGTTGCGGCGCTAGTCAATGACTATCATGGCGTTACAGAAGCACAAGCTTTTGCTAAAAAAGTAACCAACAAAGCAATCACTGATATTCAACAATTGCCTGATGGCACAGCAAAAGAAACCTTACTTTCCTTAACTGAGCTCTTATTACATCGTTCATTTTAAACGTTTTATAGAAGAATTGCCATTAATTGAAATAGAAAAACGACTGATTGTTTGCTTTAATCAACAACCAGTCGTTTTTTTATTCCTCGAAAGAACTAATGCCACGATCAATTCGGTAAAGTTTCTGATAATGCGCATTGGTTGCAAGTAATTCTTCTGGCGTACCACTCATCTCTAATTGGCCATCTTCAATAAAGATCACTTGATCCATCAAAGTTACGCCTTGCAAATGGTGGGTAATCCAGATGACGGTTTTATCTTTTAATGCCTCAAAAAAGGTTTCCAGCAATTGCTGTTCTGTAATTGGATCTAAACCAGTAGTTGGTTCGTCTAATAACACAATCGGTGTATCTTGCAAAAGAATCCGCGCTAGCGCCAAGCGATGTCGTTCGCCACCAGAAAAACGCAAACCTGCTTCATCCACCATTGTTTGTAAACCTTCTGGTAATTGGGCAACCATTTCTTTTAAGCCAACTTTTTCTAAAACCGCCCAAACTTCTGCTTCGCTTGCTTCTTCTCTACCAATCCGAATATTATTTAAAATGGTTGTTCGAAATAGGTACGGTGCTTGATGCATAACCCCAATATATTCAGTCATCGTCTCACCAAATGCCTCAGTTGGGATATTTCCTAAAAGGATTTCTCCCGAAGTAGGCCGTAAATCACCACGAATGAGCGAAGCCAACGTACTCTTTCCGGAACCACTGCGTCCTAAAATCGCTAATTTTTGTTTTTCAGGAATTGTTAACGATAAGTCATTTAATACCTTTTTCTCTTGATTTTCATATGCAAAAGACAAATGTTCTATCGATAAACTGGTGCCATTTGGCTGAACAGGCGCTTCTGTTGAGTCATCTTCCCCTTCAGGAAGCTCATTAAAACGACGAATGGAATCCTTATAAATCGTTGTTTCCTGTGCTGCAGCAGGTAGCGGAGCAAAGGCATCAATTAACGGAAAAACGGTTAAAACAAAGGCACCAATCCAATTGGCTGCGCCCCCATGATTACCTGGAAACCGCACACTTGTCCAAGCTAAGACAGCAATCGCAATCACACCAAACAGAAGTTGTAAAACAAAGTCTCGGCCACGGTTAAATTGCTTCATTTTTTCATCTAATGCACGAACGTTTGCTTCATCTGTTTCATAACGAGCAACGAATTCAGAGCCTCGTTGACTAAATACCCAATCAGACACACCTAGAATATTGTCGGTTAGTGTTTGATATAACTCATTTTTGGCATATTTATGTTTTTCTTGACGCGCACCATTCACTAGAACTGAAACAAGTGGTAATAGAAAAACAACCACTCCTAACATCAGTAACATGCATAAAGCAAACCACCAAGAAAAGAAACCTAACGCAATCACTAAAAAGATATACAAAATCCAAGCAATAACGGTTGGGAAAATCGTTCGTAAATACAAGTTTTGGATATGATTAATATCCTCCGAAAGCAAACCTAAGATATCCCCAGTGCGATATTTTGTCTTAAAGAAAATCGCATCTTTTTCTAGTACATTATAAAGTTTCAAGCGCAGATCAGAGGTCATTTTTAACACCCAGTTATGACTCGTTAGACGCTCCACATAACGAAAAACAGGACGGCCAATCCCAAATGCTCTTGTTAAAACAATGGGAATATAAATTAATAAAATATTCTCTGGTAAGGAAGCCGCACGACTGATTAAGTAACCAGACGTAAACATTAATGCCCCTGCGCTAAAGAACGTCAAGAAGCCTAAAAGTAAGGCAAAATACAAGGTTTTTTTATAGCGTTTTAAGAAAGGACGAACCCATTGATCGTTTTTCCAAACGTCTTTCGTTGTCGGCTGTTTTTCCATCATTGGCGTCCTCCTCTCATTTGCTTCATTAATTGAACATAGTAGCCATCTTTTTCAATCAACTCTGCTAGCGTTCCTTGTTCCACTAATTGACCTTTTTCCATCACTAAAATGTAATCCATTTCTTCCATCCAATGCAGACGATGTGTCGCAAAGAAGACAAGATGATTGTTCATTAATGGCAACATGCGCTCTTTCATTTCAACTTCTGTTTCAATATCCAAATGCGCTGTCGGCTCATCAAACAGCAAGACGTGGCGTTTTTGATCGACAAAGGCGCGGGCCAACGCTACTCGTTGCGCTTGTCCCCCACTTAACATTCGACCACTTTCCCCAATCAAGGTATGAATTCCTTCGGGAAGATCTTTAACCAGCTCGTCTAAGCCAACTAACTGAATCGCTTGCTGAATCGCCTCATCTGTTGCTTCAGGTGTATAAAAGCGAATATTGTTTGCCAAAGTATCCTGGAAAATATATGGCGCTTGCGGAATATAAAGGATTTGCTTTTGCCAGTCTTTTTGTAAAAAATGTGGAATCGTCTGACCGTTTATCGCCAATTGACTCGTTTCTTCTGTTGGCAATAAAAAGCCACTTAATAAATTAATTAACGTTGACTTACCAGAACCACTCGCCCCAATAATTCCAATCTTTTTGCGACCATCAACAGAGAATTGCAACGATTGAATCGCTTCTTGCGTTGCATCTTCATAGGAAAAATTTAACGCTGTGACTGACAACTGACTTTCTTGATGCCAATCATCTAACGTGAGCACATCGGTCTGTTCTGCTTCTGGCAATGCTAATACCGCTTGGATCGCTTGAAAAGAGTTTTTTCCATCTAAGGTTGCGTGATAATCACTTGAAAAATCACGAATCGGTAAAAAGAACTCGGGTGCTAAAATTAAAGTAACCAAGGCAGGAAATAATAAAATCGTGCCGTTTAATAAACTTAATCCAAGAAAAACTGCCACAACAGCTACCGATAATGTCGTAAAAAAGTCTAACGCAAAGGTTGATAAAATAGCAATTTTCAATGTACTCATGGTCGCTTTTCTGAATCGTTCACTTGTATGGTAAATACTCCCAGCATATTTTTTACTCAACCCAAACAGTTTCAGCGTGTCAATTCCTCGTAAGGAATCAATAAAATGATTGGAAAGCATTTGAAACGCCGCATATTGCTTGTCCGCTTTACTTTGTGCTGCATAACCTAACACAATCATAAAAATAATAATAATCGGAAAAACAATCAGCAATGTTACGCCTGAACGAATATCTTGTGTAAAAACAAAGGCCAAAATAATCCAAGGAATAATCATCATATTCATCATTTTTGTCAAAATCAATTGTAAATAATTTTCGGTTTGACTAATGCCTTCTAAAGCCATGGTAACCATATTTCCAGTCCCATTTTTTTGAACAACATTTGGCCCCAAACGGAAAATTTTAGTTAATAATTGTTCGCGTAATTCTTTCGAGCGTTCATAACTAAATGTATCGAGCATTCTCTCACGAAAATACGTAATAACATGTCGACCAAGATAAAAAATAAAAAAGAGTAAAATACTCTGTAGTTGTTGGTTAAGATGCCCGCCACTCCAAAGGCCGACAATGGCTTTTGAAAGAAAAAAAGCTTGCCCAATTATAAAGACTGCTTGCAGGAAAGAAAAACCTGCAAGCAAGACAAGAATTTTTTTGATTTTAGGCATCTGTAAGATGTCTTTATCAATCATAGATTTAATACCCCTCTGGTACGGCTGTCTGTGAAATACGTTTTCTGAAAATATAATAGGACCAAGCAGTATAAGCTAACACGAATGGTAAAATGCTTAAAGAAATCCACGTCATAATTTTTAGTGTATATGGTGTGCTTGTTGCATCTTTAATCAACAAATCAAAACCTTCACTACCAATCATAACACGTGGGAACAAGCCACTGAACAAGAGAGCAACTAGTACAACTAATGTTAAACCACTCGCTAGAAAAGCTAACATCTCTTTGCGTTTAAACACCCCAACATTGGCAATGACCGTTAAGACCACAATTGCTAACGTTAAAATTAAAGTGACCGCAAAGTTCTTTTCATAAAAGTCCGTTTTGAAGTACATCAACACTGCAAAAACAACTAAACCGACATATAAAACGCCGTATAAGATTTCTGCATAATTTCGAGCACGTTCGCGAATTGGGCCTTCTGTTTTTAAAGCAATATAGTTCATGCCGTGTAAGTAGCAAAGTAATGTTAAGGCTACTCCACCAACAATTGAAAACAGATTAAAATAATCCGTAAATTGCGCATGCATATTGCCGTTTGCATCTAAAGGCATTCCTTGGACTAAGCTGATAAACAAAATACCAAAGAAGAACGGTACAAGGAAACTACCAATTGATAGCGTCCAGTTCCACATCCGACGACGTTTACCTTCCGGCATGTTGTGGCGGAATTCAAAGGAAACTCCGCGAATAATTAAGCCAAATAAAATCGTAAATAGAATTAAATAGTAGCCACTAAATAATGAAGCATACCAATATGGGAAAGAGGCAAACATTGCGCCGCCCGCTGTTAATAGCCAAACTTCGTTTCCGTCCCAGACAGGTCCAATTGTTGCAACGACTTGATCTTTTTCGTCGTCATTGTGTGCCAACGTTTGAACGGCCATTCCAACACCAAAGTCAAATCCTTCTAAGAAGAAGAAACCTGAGAACAAGACGCCGATAAGGACAAACCATAATAATTGTAGTGTACTCATTCGCCAAATACCCCCTTATCAAATGGATCCAACGCTGGTTCATTTTCTTTCGCTAATTTTTTCGCTTCATAGTCCGGTCCTTTACGTAATTCTAAAATGACCAAGTAAACCATGACACTACCTAAACCAGCAAATAATAAGAAATAAATGACATTTGACGTAATTAATGAAGCAACCGATACATTTGGTGAAACACTTTGTTCAATCGTAAATAATCCATAGACAGTCCACGGATAACGACCTAATTCAGTGACTAACCAACCTGTTGTATTGGCAAGGAATGGTGCGAACGTACATAAAGCAACAATCCACAGCATCCATTTCTTCTCGTACAGAGATGGTTTTTTCTTCCTTGTAAAGAATAGTCCTAAGGCAGCAACCAATAACATTAAGGCACCAAAACCAGCCATGATACGGAAGCTCCAGAATAAAGTGTTAACTGGTGGATAATAATTTTTATCATCCCCATATTTTTCTACCAAGCGTTTGTTGACTGTATCCATCCCATCAACCGAACCTGATAATTTGTTATACGATAAAATACTTAACATATACGGAATATCGATACCAAAAACTTGTTTATGTTCCCGTTCATCTGCCCAAGCAATCAATGTCCAAGCAGCAGGATCATCAGAGTCTTCATAGGCCCCCTCCATCGCCGCAAATTTCATTGGTTGTCCTTCAATTAGAGCTTTCATTTGCAAGTCGCCAGCTAATAAAACGCCGATTGAACCGAACAAAGTAACCCATAAGCCAATGCGCATAGATGCTTTGTGGAATGAAATATCCCGTTTTTTCAACAATTGGAAAGCAGCCATACCAGCTACTGCCATGCCGCCCAATGTAAAGGCGCCCATGATAACGTGTGAAAATTCATACCAAACTTTTGGATTGCTGATGACAGCTACAAAGTCCACCATTTCAGCACGGCCATTATTGATGACATAACCTACTGGATGTTGCATAAAACTATTGGCAACTAAAATCCAGAAAGCAGACATCATTGAACCGAATACGACTAACCAGATAAAGGTTACGTGAACTTTCGGATTCATTTTATCCCAAGTAAAGATCCATAAACCTAAGAATGTTGACTCTAAGAAGAAAGCTAAGAGCGCTTCTACCGCCAACGGTGCCCCAAAAATATCTCCGACGAATCGAGAATAATCAGACCAGTTCATCCCAAACTGAAATTCTTGAATAATCCCGGTTACAACCCCAACAGCGAAGCTTAATAGGAATATATTTCCCCAAAACTTGGCCATTTTACGATAACGTTCCTCTTTTTTCACAACGTACATTGTTTCCATAATTGCTACAACAAGTGCTAATCCTATTGAAAACGGTACGAAGAAAAAGTGGAAAACTGTTGTCATCGCAAATTGGATTCTCGCCAATGTTACAATATCAAACATATTATTTCCTCCCTGATTTGCCTCCACACAAAGAAACAAGCTTACCTGAATTGTTCATTTCCATTAGCGATGACTCCTTTTATCTACGAAACTAAAAGAAAATTCAAGTGAACTTTTCCAAAAAGTGTGAAAATGCATGTAATATAGAATAATTCCAATCTAAGTATACAACTTTCTGAGGCAGAAACCAAACAATACAGAAGCATTTCTCACAATTTTTTTAGGTGCTCCCAAGATTTCTTCCCTTTCTTCTATCAATAAAAAAAGCCCTTCCTAAAAAAAGGAAGAACTAATCTCAATCTATCAACATTTTGACTTATCACTTGATTAGTTCCCAAAAATTGAAGCAGCTCGTCTTTGATGATAAAAATTCTAATCTTGTGATGAAAATTACGGATTGCTTGAGGTGATAGTTTGTTTTTTAACAACATGACTATAAAACAGGGGAGAAAAAGCCAAATCAAAAAAGTTTGTTTTGGTACCATTCCAAACAACATGACTCTAAAACGAATTGATAATTGAAGCCTTAACAAGTAATGTTTTGGCACCATTCTAAACAATATGACTCTAAAACTGATCCAACCTGTCAGAAAATCCACGATCAGTTTTGGTACCATTCCAAACAACATGACTCTAAAACAAGGTATTGCTACTGTGATTGGATATAAATGTTTTGGTACCATTCTAAACAACATAACTCTAAAACAAACGGCAATCATGTTCTCTTTTGCTTCTTGTTTTGGTACCACTCTAAACAACATGACTCTAAAACTTTCTATACGATTGTTTTCTGTAAAATTATGTTTTGGTACCATTCTAAACAACATGACTCTAAAACAATAATATTTGCATCCAATTTCCCAAGCGTGTTTTGGTACCATTCTAAACAACATGACTCTAAAACAATAATATTTGCATCCAATTTCCCAAGCGTGTTTTGGTACCATTCTAAACAACATGACTCTAAAACCTAATATTTGAGCTGTTCGTTCTAACTTATGTTTTGGTACCATTCTAAACAACATGACTCTAAAACGATTTGGTATACCATGTAGACATTGCAACAGTTTTGGTACCATTCTAAACAACATGACTCTAAAACCTCGGAGAATTATTTTTTCTCCATGATTCCGTATTCGCATCACTTATCCATAGCTAGATTTCAGTTTAGAAGGTCTGAATTTTTTCTTCACGTTTATTATACCAAACTTTCTTCTTCTTGGCGGAAAAACCCACCATTTTTCAATGGTGGGTTTTCTTTATTTAGTAGCTGTAACAGCGAGCCAGATTTCACTATACTTAGCTTCTGCTGGTCCTTGATATTGCGTAAACGAAATTTCTGGTGCTGCAACGACTTGGTAACCAGATGAAGGCAACCATTCAGAGAATATCCTTGCCCAGGTTTCTTGTAAAGTTTGAGGGAAAGGACCTTCATTTGGAAAAACCGCCCATGTATGAGCAGGTACGCTTAGTTGCTCCAAATCTTCATAGGTATTTTCTTGCGAAGTGGCAAAGCCAATCATGTGTGTCATTTCTCCACCTTCTGTTGTTCGTCCCTCTTGAAAGTCAAAAGAAGCATTTACTACTTGATAAGGATATACATCATCAAATGTATGCATTTCCGCTCGTTGTTGTGGTGTAATGCGCTGTGCTAATTCCATGATTGCTTGATTTTCCCCTTGATACTGCAAGGGAACCTTCTGACTAACTCCGACTATTTGAAACGCTGGTTTTTCAATCAATTTAACATCCATTGATTGTCCTCCTTTAATATCAATATAGAAAGAGAATTTAGGGAACGTTTTTTGGATTTGTGTTTTCATTACTTCAGAAGGGGCTTGTCCTGACCAATCGCGAAAGGCTCTTGAGAATCCTTCAATACTTTGATAACCATATTTAAAAGCTACATCTGTCACTTTTTCACCAGCAAGTAATGCTAAATTTGCTTCCGCCAAACGTCTCTTTTTAATATACTCAGCCAGACTCATCCCCGCAATAAACGAAAAAGTTCGTTTAAAATGGTAAACAGAAATCCCTGTCTTTTTCGCCAATTCATCGAAGGATACTTCTTCCGTTAAATGTTCTTCAATATAATCCATTGCTTGATTCAAATTTGCGAGCATCCGTGTCCCTCTCTTTCTATTTGAAAGTTTACTAAAGACCAACAAGGATGACTTGATTATTTAGAGCCAACATTCGTCAAGTCGCTACTCTTGATTCATAGCGGCTTTTAAGGCCTGTGCTAAAGCACTTTCTTCTGGTTCGTCTGGTTGTGAATATTTTTTCATCAAACGACGTTCTTCATGTTTAGTCATTTTTTGTTTTCGTTCTTTTTTATCGGGAATTTTTTCAATAATCGAACAGAATTTACATTTGAAAGAACGACCATTTTTTCCTTCTATGATGACCATTTTTTTATGGCATTGTGGGCAACGGTGATTGGATACTTTAGGATCTTTTCGCCGACGATAAGAACATTCTTGGTTTGTACAAACGTAAATCTTCCCATCTTTCGTATTTTTTTCCCGTAAGTTTGAGCCACAATCTGGACATTTTTTGTGCGTAATGGAAAAATCTTGATATTTTTTCTCGCTTTGTTTAATTTCACGGACTAATTTTTTCGTATCCTCTTCAATATCCTTTAAGAAAAGTTGACTCTTTTGTTGACCCGAAGCGATTGCTTCGAGCGATTTTTCCCATTTTTCCGTTAGTTCAGGTGTCACAAGTGATGGATTCACCAAGTCTAATAGTTGCTTTCCTTTGGCAGAGACACTTAAACCGCTATTGGTTCGTTCCATCAATTCTGATTTAATCAGTTTTTCAATGATTTCAGCTCGCGTTGCCGGTGTGCCTAAACTGTGTTTCTCCATTTTTCCTAACAACGTTCCTTCGGTTAATGGTTTTGGCGGCGACGTTAATTCTTTGTTAATGGTAAAGTTTGGCGCAACGGTCATGCCTTTTTGCCATTGGACAGTGGATAGCGGCTGTTCGGCTGTTGTTTTCCAGCCAGCAACAACTACTTTATTTTGATGAAAGACAAATGTTTCTTTTCCAAAAGCGACTGTAACTTTTGTTTGTTTGGTTTGATTTGGCTCAGCAAACAAACCTAAGAATCGTTGAACAATCATTTGATAGATTTTTTGTTCATCATTACTTAGCTTTTCATAACGAGGACGTTGTTCAGTTGGAATCAACCCATGGTGATCTGTGACTTTTGCATTTTGGAAAACTTTTTGTTGTTTAACAACGGCCCCATTTTTAAGGTAGCCTTTCACTTCTGGTGAAAAATCAGCAATGGCTTGAAGGCGTTCTTTCATCGTTCCTTTCATATCCGTCGTTAGATATTTGCTGTCAGTTCGAGGATAGGAAACAATTTTATGGGTTTCGTATAAACTTTGTACAAGAGACAACGTTTTCTTTGCAGAAAATTGGAATCGCTGATTGGCTTCACGCTGGATTTCGGTTAAATCATATGGTAACGGCGCATTTTCTGTTTTAACTTTTTCTTGGATATCGGTAACTAAGCCCTTTTGTTTTGAGAGTTCTTTGACTAATTGCTCTGCTTCCTGCCGTTCTTTTAAAGCGTATGGATTTTTTTGGGTCATCTTTGCTTTTTCTGATTCAACAGTTAACGAGATAGTAAAATAAGTTTGAGGCTTAAATTGTTCAATCCTTTTTTCTTGTTGGCGTACCATTGCTAAAGTTGGTGTTTGAACACGACCTGCGGATAAGTTATCTTGATATTTCACTGTCAAGGCCCTTGTGACGTTTAGACCCACTAACCAGTCAGCTTTTGCGCGCGCCAAGGCAGAGTAATACAAATTATCGTAGTCTTTTGCTGGGCGAATTTTCTTAAACCCGTCTTTAATGGCTTTGTCTGTTTGAGATGAAATCCATAAGCGTTTGACTGGTTTGTTAAAACGGACATATTCTAAAATCCAGCGGGCCACTAATTCACCTTCACGACCAGCATCGGTGGCAATCACGGCTTCAGAAACATCTTTACGATTAGCTAATTGTTTAATCGCTTTTAATTGATGTCCCGTTTTCGGTAACGGTTTAATCCCTAAATTCTTAGGAATCATCGGTAAAGTTTCCATTTGCCACGTTTGCCATTCTTTGTTTAAATCTTCTGGCATTTTTAGTCCTAAGAGATGGCCTAAAGCCCATGTGACAATCACGTTGGGTCCTTCATAATAATTCTTATTTTTTTGATTTGCTCCTAAAACGCGGCTTAAATCTTTTGCTACGCTAGGTTTTTCAGCAATAATTAATTGTTTTGCAACCACTAGTTTCGCTCCTTTTTGAGTGCTATCTTTTCGTATTATACCAAATATTAGCTCGATTTTCTCTAAATTCCGAGAATAGAAAAAGAGTTTAAAGAAAATTCCCTGAGGTTTTTCTTTAAACTCATGCGTTTCAAATAACTTTCCGTTTGCAGAATTTTGTTTTGCCAAAATGATTGGATATTGTGGTAAACTCAGCTTTATTTTCAAAAGTAACCGCATGATGATTTTCTAGTAATGCTAAACCGAAGTATTGTTGTAAATCTTCATCGCATTCTTCACACCAGCGTTCTTCCCCATCATTCCAGAAAGCCGTTAAATAGTTAGGCTTTGTGTTGACGTATGTATAATTCTGAGAAAGTTTTTGCCAAACTTCCACATAATATGTCTCTGCATCGGTCAAGTTATCGAAGGTTTTTTCTTGAACAATGTCCTCTTGCCAATCATCAAAAAACCACCAAGGTTCATTGTCGCCATACATTGTAATTACTTGATACATTGAACCGCTCCTTTTTTTGCTACTGTAGGTATCATAGTCACTTTCTGAAAAAGTTGCAAGGATTTGGTTTCGGACTGAGAAATTTTTGAAATTTATTTTATCCTGCCACTTCTAAAGAAGCAATAAAATCTTCAATCATGCGACGATAACTTTCTTCCGGCGTGGCTTCTTCGCGTTGAAAATAACCTAAAAAACGTAAGGTAATATAACCATGGATTAAGCTACGTAGTTCTCGACTTTTGTGCAGTCGTTCTTCATTATTAAATGGATAAAAAGCTAAAAGTTGTAAGATAATTTGATTGGTTTCATGGATGCCTTCAATTAATTGTTGGTTTTGCGTTTTCGGCACACTGATAAGTAATTCATAGACTGCAGAATTTTCAAAAGCAAATTGTTGGTACGTTTCAGCATATATCCGAATTGCTTCTGCGCCACTCTTACCCACTAAGGCTCTTCGCAATGCATCATTTAATTCTTGAATTAACAAGTCCACTAGAGCATTTTTTACTTCAGCAATATTTTTAAAGTGATTATAGAGTGAAGGATACTTGATGCCTAAATCAACGGCTAAATTTTGAAAGGTTAATTGTTGAACGCCCAATTCTTCCGCTAGATTGCGGGCACTTTCAAGGATTTTGGCTTTCGTTAAATTCCGTTTTTTTGCCATCTTTCTGACGCCTCCAATTCTTAAATTTTGGACAAGTATTAGTTTATCATATCTATTGACTCTTTTTAAACTATAAATTATAGTTTATAATAATAATTTGTAAACATTATTTTTGAAAGAAGGCTGTTTGGCATGCATATTACCAACCGTTCTCATTTGGCCGATCGTTATGGCAAACGAACCAGTGCAGAATTTTTATTACACGAACGTCCTATTTTATCTTTTCCTATTTCTTTAGCGGCCATTCCTAAAGAAGCCCGCTATTTATCCTGGGAATTAATTGATTATGACACGATTCCTCTAATCGGTTTCCCTTTTATTCATTGGTTAGCTGCCAATGTTCCTGTAACCAATGAGATTCCTGAAGACTTTAGTCGAACAGCACTCAAGCCTACCATTCAAGGAAAAAATAGTCTTGCTTCTCCTTTGGGGAAACAGATGATTCCTGCGCTTGCCACTGAAACGTTACCTGAGTTAACCGAACGTTATCTGGGGTTAAGCCCTCGCTCTGGTGTGCACACCTATACGTTATATGTGTACGCTACAAAAAATCCACTAAATTTAAAAGAAGGCTTTTTTGCGAATGAATTGCATCAAGCATTGAATGATCAACGACTCGCCAAAGCCAAATTTGAATTTCTTTACTAGAAAGTGAGGAAATAGAATGTATGAATTAATTAAAAGTAAAATTTTCCGTCCAAGACAACCTTGGGAAAAAAATCTGCTCGTTTTATGGTTTGGCACATTTATGGCTGGTATTGGCTTTAGCTTAGTGATGCCATTTATGCCTCTTTATATCAACACATTAGGTACTTTTACCCACCAACAATTGAATTTTTGGAGCGGAATCACGTTCTCTTCCACTTTTTTAGTCACAACCATTGTTTCACCTTGGTGGGGCCGTTTAGCCGACCGAAAAGGACGCAAGTTAATGTTATTACGCGCTTCATTAGGGATGGCTATCGTCATTAGTTTAATGGGCGCAGTCACAAGTGTTTATCAATTGATTGGCTTACGCTTATTACAAGGTGTTTTTTCTGGTTATATCAGTAATGCGACTGCGTTAGTTGCTACAGGCACACCTAAGGAAAAAAGCGGTCAAGTGCTTGGTACTTTAGCCACTGGTTCTGTTACCGGCACGTTGCTTGGTCCTCTTTTGGGCGGTGTCACTGCGTCTATTTTCGGTTATCGGCCAACCTTTTTCATTACTGGTACGATTTTATTACTCGTTTTTGTTTTGAGTCTCGTCTTTGTCCATGAAGAGTTTGTGCCAATTGAAAAAAATCAAGCCGCATCTGGGAAACAAATTTTAAAAAAACTAGAACATCCCCACGTGATTCTTGGAATGTTTATTACGACATTAATCATTCAAGCTTCCAATAATTCAATTAGTCCCATCATCAGTTTATATATTCAACAATTGTTGGGTGGTCACGGAAATGTCACCTTAATTAGCGGAGTCATTGCTTCTATTCCAGGGATTGCAACGTTAATAGCCGCCCCTCGTTTCGGCCGGTTAGGCGATCGTATTGGCAGTGAACGCATCTTGACAATTGGCTTAATTTTAGCCATTTTCGTTTACCTACCAATGGCCTTTGTTCAAAATGTCTGGCAGCTTGCCATGCTTCGTTTCTTAGTTGGGATTTCCGATGCCTGTTTACTACCAGCTGTTCAAACGTTGATCACTCGTTATTCCCCAAGTGACGCTGCAGGTCGTATTTTCAGTTACAATCAATCTTTCCAAGCGACAGGAAATGTGATTGGTCCTATGATTGGTTCAAGCGTATCTGCCGCTTTCGGTTATCGTGGAGTCTTTATTTCCACTTCTTGTCTGGTTCTCCTTAACCTTCTATGGGTTCGTCGAAGCACCGCCGAATTAAAAAAAAGAGAAAAATGATGACTAAGTTATACACAGAAAAGTTATCCACAATTTGAATTTTTAATTTTTCTCTTTTTCTTATTTTAAAAAAAATAGGCATATAAAACAAAAAAGAAAAGCGGATATTTACTGGTTTTATGACCAGCATATCCGCTTTTCTTTTGGTTAACTATACGCTTTTTGTTTCACAACTCGTGAAACTTTTTAGACGTATTGTAGTTCTTTTTCATCTTGGTAGGCGCGATCAATTAAGCCACCCCCTAAGCATTCCATCCCATCATAAAAAACAACAGCTTGACCTGGAGTGACTGCGCGCGCTGGTTCCTTAAACGTAACGGTTGCTTTTGTGCCATCTTCAGATAAGGAAACATGCACTGGGATATCTGCTTGACGATAACGGAATTTAGCCGTACAGTCAAACTCTTTTGGCATTGGTGTATCAACAGTAAAATGAACCTCACTAGCTTCTAAATGTGTTGCATATAGTTTTTCATGGTGAAATCCTTGTCCCACATATAATGTATTGGTGGTTAAATCTTTCCCAATCACAAACCATGGTTCTTGTGTTTTACCGCCGCCACCAATTCCTAAGCCTTGGCGTTGACCGATAGTATAATACATCAGACCATCATGTTGTCCTTTGATTTCGCCATCTTCTGTCACCATGTTGCCTTTTTTAGCTGGTAAATAATTACTCAAAAATTCTTTGAAATTCTTTTCACCAATAAAACAAACGCCCGTTGAGTCTTTTTTCTTGGCTGTGGCTAATCCAGCACGTTCAGCAATTGCACGAACTTCTGATTTTTCCATGCCACCCAATGGAAACATTGTTTTTGCCAATTGGGCTTGTGATAATTGGCTTAAAAAATAGGTTTGGTCTTTATTATTGTCAATTCCACGTAACATATGCACTACGCCATTTTCATCCGTTTCTACTTGCGCATAGTGGCCAGTTGCAACATAGTCAGCGCCTAGTTGCATAGCATAATCTAGGAATGCTTTAAATTTAATTTCTTTATTACACATGACATCTGGATTTGGTGTCCGTCCTAACCGATATTCTGCTAAAAAATATTCAAACACACGGTCCCAATATTCTTTTTCAAAATTGACCGAATAATACGGAATCCCAATTTGATCCGCTACTTTTGCGACATCTTTATAATCCTCAGTTGCGGTACAGACACCATTTTCGTCTGTATCGTCCCAATTTTTCATAAAGATCCCAATTACATCATAGCCTTGCTCTTTTAAAAGCAACGCTGTGACAGATGAATCGACACCGCCACTCATGCCTACCACGACACGCGTTTTGCTGTTATCTGCCATTTTATCACCATCATTTCAATTAGATTCTGAAATCATCCACGATTTGAAGGTCGTAACTTTTCAGTGCTTTTCATTATACTATTTTTTTGAAATAAGTAAAGCAAGCCGGGCGTATAATGAGAAAATACTTGGAACAAAGACACAGCCAACAAGCTGTTGCTTTCAAATAAACAGAAAACCTGAAGGAACAAGCTACTTTCACTTGTTTCTTCAGGTTTCTCTAAATTATTCTACTTTCTCTAATACACCACGGCTAATTAAGCCATCCATTAAGAAAAAGTATTTTTCTTTACTCATTTCATGTTGTTCATTCTTGAAAATATTCATTGGTTTTAAACCATTTGCCGTTGTAATGGACATTTTCAACTCTTTTAGATCAGCAGTGATCGTAATTTTCAATTTGAAGCCTTCATTTCTCTGAGGCGTTGGATCTAAGGAACGAATCAATTGAAAGTTCCCTGATTTTGTTTCAGTAAAGCCGTTATCTTTTAATGTATAGCGTTTTGCACTAGGATGTACTTTGTAAAAAACTGTTGAGCCTTCAACAGCAGCCGTTGTTGTAAATGCCATGGGTTCCACCTCGTTATTTTCATTGTTATCTTCATTATAGCGAAAACCTGTAGCTGCCGCAATCAGATTATTTTTTCAATTGTTGAATCACTGCAACTAGTACTTCAGAAAAAGTCGCAATTTCTTCTGGTGTGTTCCCGTAGCCAAAACTAATCCGGATTGATTCTTTAATAGCTGAGGAATTTTCTCCATACATCGCTGTCAACACGTGCGAAGGATCCACAGTTCCCGCTGTACAAGCCGAGCCTGTTGAAATCGCAATACCTCTTAAGTCCAAATGCATTAAGAGCAAATCACTGGGAATTCCTTTTAAATGAAGATTTAAGACATGCGCTAAACGATTCGTTGGTTCACCATTAATTGAAAAATCAATATTGGCTTCTTCTAACGCTTTTAAAATAATCGTTTGAAAACTTTGATAGGCTGTTTTTCTTGCTTGCTTTTCTGCAGAAGTTAGTAATGAAACGGCAGTACCCATGCCAATAATTCCAGCTAAGTTTTCCGTGCCCGCACGTCGTTTTTCTTCTTGTTCCCCACCATGTAAAAGAGGTGGTAATTGGATTGCATCGCTTTTAAATAAAAAACCTACGCCTTTTGGACCATTGATTTTATGAGCGGAAATACTTAATAAGTCGATCCCTAATTCATGAGGTAAAATGACTTCACTTCCATAAGCTTGGACGGCATCTGTATGAAAAATCGCCGAATGATTTTTAAGAATTGCACCAACTTCAGCAATTGGTAATCGATTTCCAATTTCATTATTGCCATACATCATTGAAACCAAGATCGTTTCTTCGCGTAAAGACTTTTTGAATTGATCCATTGAAATCTGACCATTTTCATTCACAGGTAAGTAAGTCACTTCAAAGCCTAACGTTTCTAAGTATTCCATCGTTCGTAACACAGCGGGATGTTCAATTGCCGTAGTAATAATATGTTTTCCTTCCTTTTGACGAGAAAAAGCAACTGCCAAGATGGCTGTGTTATCCCCTTCTGTGCCACCACTATTAAAAATAATTTCGTGGGGTTTGGCTTGTAAGCTCTCGGCAATCGTTTGACGCACTTCTTCCAGAAGACCGTGTGCCTTTCGTCCAAACTGATGAATACTTGATGGATTGCCAAAAGTCGTTTGCATATTTTCAGTCATCGCTTGAATGACCGTTGGATGAAGCGGTGTTGTTGCAGCATGATCTAAATAAATGGGTTCCAAATGACTCGTCCCTTTCCTTATGTTCTGGCGTTATTCTAGCATAAAAAGCTTAAAACACAAAATCAGAATACTTTCTCTTCTATTTATAAAAGAGATAAGAAAAATAGGCCCAACACTATTAAAGTTGTTAGACCTATTTCTAGTTTAAGGAATCACTTATTCTCCTTTTGGTTCTAAACGGAATAATGGACTCATTGGTTTATTTTCATGGATACGAAGTAACGCTTCCCCCATTAACTCAGCGCAAGAAATAATATTCAAGGTTGCTGGTTGGCGGTCTGCTGTCGTATAAACAGAGTCAGTAATACTAATTTCCTTAATTGGCGCATTTTCTAAGGTTGCTTTTGCGCCTTCTGATAACAAACCATGCGAGGCGCAAGCATATACTTCTTGCGCACCATTTTTCATTAAAACTTCCGCCGCTGTGGCTAACGTTTGACCAGTATTCAAAATGTCATCAACAAGAATACATTTTTTCCCAGCGACATTCCCAATAACGTAACCTTCTTGGCGCACCCCATCAATCTCTTCATGGTCTACAATTGCTAAGGTCGCATCTAAGTACTCCGATAAACTACGTGCGCGTTGAACGCCACTGTTTTTAGGCGAAACAATCACAATTTCTTCCCCTACTAATGCTTGTTGACGATAATAATGAGCGAACAAAGGCATTGTAAATAAATTATCTACTGGGATATCAAAAAATCCTTGGACTTGAACAGTATGCAAGTCTAATGTTAACAAACGTGTTGCGCCTGCCTCTACTAACATATTAGCAACTAATTTCGCAGTAATGGGTTCTCTTGGTTTCGCTGTGCGGTCTTGGCGAGCATAACCATAGTAAGGCAAAATAACATTAATTGTTTTTGCGCTAGCACGTTTTAATGCATCAATTAAAATAAGCAATTCCATCAAATGATCATTTACAGGGGCATTCGTTGCTTGGATGATGTAGACATGATCGCCACGAATACTTTCTTCAATATTAATTTGAATTTCGCCATCACTAAATTGGCGCACGGTGCTTTTTCCTAATTCTGTTCCTACTGATGCTGCGATTTTTTCAGCAAGTGGTCGATTTGCATTTAAACTGAAGATGCGTAAGGTGTCATCTTGATAGTTTTCGGTCATGATATCCTCCGTCAATATAAAATAATAGTCGTTTTCATTCATATTCTACCATTTTTTGTCATAAAAATCATGGGATCCTCCTTAATTTATTGAAAGAAACGGTTTTCTTTGTGAAAAAAGCGCTTGTATTTAGGCACGCCTAAAAATTATTTGCATTTTCTTAAACTATCCCTTATACTGATTTTAAGGCAAACCTAAAAAGGAGGAATTTCATGAGAAAAAGCTTTAACTTAGCTGTTCAAGCGTTAACCGTTCAATATCAAGGACGGACCGCTTTAAATAATATCCACGTTACTATTCCCTCCGGTAAAATTACTGGAATTATCGGACCAAATGGTGCTGGAAAGTCAACATTTATTAAAGGGTTATTAGGCTTGATTAAAACAAAGGAACGTGATGTTTTGTTAAATAATCAAGCGATTGACCAACAAAAAACAACCATTGCCTATGTAGAACAACGTAGCGCCTTGGATCTTAGTTTCCCAATTAGCGTTTTTGAAACGGTCTTGCTAGGAACCTATCCAAACTTGGGACTATTAAAACGCCCAGGAAAGAAAGAAAAGCAAGCAGCCATGGCTGCATTAAAAATGGTGCAATTAGAAGACTATGCGCAACGCCAGATTGGTGAACTTTCTGGTGGCCAATTACAACGTGTGTTTATCGCCCGTGTTTTGGCCCAAGGTGCTGAGGTGATTTTTTTAGATGAACCTTTCGTCGGCATTGATATGTCTAGTGAAAAAGTGATTATGGATATTCTTAAATCATTAAAAAATCAAGGTAAAATGATTATCATTGTTCACCATGATTTGCACAAAGTGTCCCACTATTTTGATGAATTAATCGTTTTGAAAAACCGGCTAATTGCTGCGGGTCCTGTTGAACAAACGTTTACTGCAGAAACGCTCCAAGAAGCATACGGTGATTTGTTAGGTGATTTATTAATACAGGGGGTTGCAAAATGATTGCTGCATTTATTGATGGTTTATTCCGTTATCAATTTTTACAAAATGCCCTTTTGACGTCTGTAATTGTCGGACTCATTTCAGGGGTAATTGGTTCATTCATTATTTTACGTGGGATGTCTTTGATGGGTGATGCGATTTCACATGCTGTTTTACCAGGGGTCGCTGTTTCTTATATGTTTGGTTTCAATTATATTTTTGGCGCTTCTATTTTTGGCTTATTAGCTGCATTATCGATCGGCTTTATTACCCAAAAAAGTCCACTAAAAAATGATACTGCCATTGGTGTTGTCTTTAGTTCTTTTTTTGCTTTAGGGATTATTTTTATCTCTTTTGCAAAAAGTTCCACCGATTTATATCATATTCTGTTTGGAAATGTATTAGCGGTCGCAGATACCGATATTTTAATTACTTGTGTCGTCGGCGTGATTGTTTTGATTTTTGTGGCATTGTTTTATAAAGAGTTGCAACTCACTTCTTTTGATCCCACAATGGCTCAGGCCTATGGTTTAAATATTCAATTTTTCCACTATGCATTGATGTTTTTACTAACATTAGTCGCTGTTTCTTCTTTGCAAACCGTCGGAACTATTTTAGTCATTGCCATGCTGATTACGCCAGCGGCAACAGCTTATCTATTAACAAATCACTTACCGACAATGATTGGCTTAGCCTCTACTTTTGGGATTTTAAGTTCAGTGATTGGCCTATTCTTTAGTTATTCTTATAACTTAGCTTCTGGTGCGACGATTGTTTTAACCGCCGCCTTATTCTTTTTATTGGCTTTCTTTTTCTCACCAAAGAAAGGCCTAGTATTTGTAAACCGTGAGAAAGAAATGGAGGAATCAACGAATGAAAAAATTTAGTTTATTTTTTTTAACACTTTTAGCAGGGTTAACGTTAGCTGCTTGCGGGAATCAAGCCGCTGAAAAGAAAGAAAAATTAGCAATTGTGACAACGAACTCGATCCTATCTGATTTAGTGAAAAATGTTGGGCAAGACAAAATTGAGCTGCATAGTATTGTGCCAATTGGGACAGACCCTCACGAATATGAACCGTTACCAGAAGACATTGCGAAAGCTTCTGAAGCGGACATTTTATTCTTTAACGGCTTGAACTTAGAAACAGGCGGAAATGGCTGGTTTAACAAATTAATGAAAACGGCCAAAAAAGTTGAGAATAAAGATTACTTTTCTACAAGCAAAAATGTTACGCCACAATATTTAACAAGTGCCGGTCAAGAACAAACAGAAGATCCGCATGCTTGGTTAGACATTGAAAATGGCATTAAATATGTAGAAAACATTCGTGACGTGTTAGTAGAAAAAGATCCAAAAAATAAAGATTTCTATACAGAAAACGCGAAAAATTATACCGAAAAACTTAGCAAACTACATGAGGAAGCCAAAGCTAAATTTGCTGATATTCCTGATGATAAAAAATTATTAGTTACAAGTGAAGGTGCCTTTAAATATTTCTCCAAAGCTTATGATTTAAATGCCGCTTATATTTGGGAAATTAACACAGAAAGCCAAGGAACACCTGAACAAATGACCACGATTATTGATACCATTAAGAAATCAAAAGCACCTGTGTTATTTGTTGAAACCAGTGTCGATAAACGTAGTATGGAACGGGTCTCAAAAGAAGTGAAACGACCAATTTACGATACACTTTTCACAGACTCCCTTGCCAAAGAAGGAACAGAAGGCGATACGTACTACAGCATGATGAACTGGAATTTAACAAAAATCCATGATGGCTTAATGAGTAAATAAATAATAAAGAAGAAAGAACCAAGTTGACTCCCCCTCAACTTGGTTCTTTCTTCTTTATTTAACTAATTCCTCAATATCAATTACTCGATCCACAATTTCCTC
This sequence comes from Enterococcus sp. AZ120, assembly GCF_050546165.1. Classification (NCBI taxonomy): domain Bacteria; kingdom Bacillati; phylum Bacillota; class Bacilli; order Lactobacillales; family Enterococcaceae; genus Enterococcus; species Enterococcus sp. AZ120. Next base: position 1,718,101 of record NZ_CP172950.1, read on the forward strand.
ATAAAAATCTGCTTCATGGGAAACCAGAAAAACCGTTCCTGGGTAAACGTGAATTGCTTCTTGTAAACTTTTTTTGGCCGCTTCATCAATATGATTGGTTGGCTCATCTAAAAATAACAAATTACTAGTTTGCATCATTAGTTCCGCTAGTTTTACTTTTGTTTGCTCACCACCACTTAACAGGGCTAACGACTGCATTGCTAACTTATCTGGTAAACCTGCCCTAGCCAAATGACTTCTTCGCTCTTTAATCGTTGTATCTGGAAAACGATCTGATAAATAGTCTAGCGGCGTTAACTGCTCATTAGGCCACGCTAAGTCTTGGGTAAAATAAGCAATTTTTGTATTCAGCGGATAATGAAATTCTCCATCTAATGAAGGAATCACTTTCGTCAACGTTTTAATTAATGTTGATTTGCCAATCCCATTAAAGCCTTTCAATGCGACTTTTTCACCGACATGAACCATTAAATCTAACGGTTCTAACAAAGGTTCCCGATAGCCGACAACTAACTTCTGGGTCGTTAGTGCTTGCGTTGCAACTAACCCTTGATAAGGAAATTCAATCGCTGGCTTAGTCAAGGAACCAGGCGGAGTCAATCGTTCCAACCGGTCCAATTGTTTTTGTCGACTTTTAGCCATCGTTGCTCGATTTCCAGCTTTGTATTTACGAATATAGGCTTCCATTTTTTCAATTTTTTCTTGTTGGGCCTGATACTGTTTCAAATAGGTTTGTTTATTCTGCTCTTTTTGTGCAAAAGATTTTTCTACATTTCCAGTATATTTGGTTAACTTGCCAAACTCAATGTCTGCGATGCAATTCGTCACTTCATTTAAAAATTGATAATCATGGGAGACTAATAGAAAGCTTCCTTCAAAATTATTCAGATAGCGAACAAGCCATTGAATATGTGTATCATCTAAATAGTTGGTGGGTTCATCTAAAAGTAACACATCAGGGGCCTCTAACAATAATTTTGCTAAAATCACTTTTGAACGTTGACCACCGCTTAGCTCCCCTAACTTTTTATCCAAACCAATTGCTTGTAGTCCTAACCCATTGGCTAAATCCTGAATAATCGTGTCGATTTGGTAAAAATTACTTTCATCTAAATCTGTTTGTAACTTGCCTGCTTGTTCTAAAAGTTTTTCCGAAGCCGTTTGACTGTATTCTTCATAAAGTTTTGTCAGTTTCGCTTCTTTATCAAAAAGTTCTTGAAAGGCTTGTTTCAAAAAATCAACCATCGTTAGTGATTGTTCTACAGAAACATGCTGATCCAAGTACCCAATCTTGCAATTTTTTTGCCACTGAATCGTTCCTTCGTCTGGCAATACTTCCCCCGTTAAAATTTTAATTAAGGTGGATTTGCCGACACCATTTTGGCCAGTTAAGCCTAAATGATCTCCTTTATTCACTTGCAATGAAGCCTCTTCATACAAGACCTTTTCGCCAAATCGATGCGTTAAATGTTCAATAGTTAAAATACTCATTTTCGTCACTTCTTTCTTGTTAACTGATTATTTTGGGACAACAAAAAAAGAACCACGTCTGCACGTCGTCCATCCTGACAGAAATCCCGACAACGCTTGTACGTACACTCAAATAAGACTAGCTTTTCTAGTCAAAAAATGTGCTATCAAGCGATGAAGAAATTAATTGCTCGGCTCCACAACAGTGCTTCATCTGTTCTTAAACTATCGGGAGCTACTTTTCTTGTTAATTTATCAGTTAAAACAAAAAACATGTGAATCACCTTTCTTATGCTTGTATTCTACCATAGTATGACAAGAAAGCAAGCCACGTTGGTTTATAACGAAAGGAGCCCACAAACCATCATTTTGTCGGCTCCTTATCCCTATTATTCTGACAAATAGTTTAATGCATAGCGTACGTGGTACTCTGCTGCTAAAAGTAAGGCACGTTCATCAATATCAAATTGTTCATGATGGTGTCCAAAATGAGTAGCAGGATTTTCAGGGTTTCGTGAACCGACCCGTCCATAGATACCAGGAATTACTGCTAAGTAATCAGCAAAATCATCCGCCCCTAAACTTTTAGGATGATCGGTCACAACATTTTCAAAACCAACAATTTCACTGGCTACCTGCTGTGCACGGTTGGTTGCTTGTTCTTCATTAATTAATGGATTCGCTGCTGCATAAACAGAAAAATCAGCAATTTCTGTGCGATGAGACTGGGCAATTTCATGGGCAATTTCTTCGACTCGTTGTAAAACAAATTGGCGCGTTTCCTGACTAAATGTTCGAACAGTACCTTCAATGGTTGCCTGGTTTGCTACAATATTATAGCGTGTTCCTGCTTGTAAAACGCCAATTCCTACTACGACAGAATCTAAAGGATCAATCTCGCGAGCTACAATTTTTTGTAATTCCACAACGATACTGGCCGCTGCTAAAACAGCATCTCGGCCATTCTGTGGTTGGGCGACGTGACTACTTTGACCACTGACTTCAATTTTAAAAATATCACAAGAGGCGTTGGTGGCGCCTTTGGTAGCGACTAATTTTCCGACCGGCACACTAGAATCTAAATGAATCCCAAACACTTGGTCGATTGCTTCTAAATAATTTCCTTCCACAAATTGTCGAGCGCCTGCACCAATTTCTTCAGCTGGCTGGAAGGCCAGTTTAATCGTTCCTGAAAAGGTATCCTGATGTTTTTTGAGCACTTTAGCTGCACCTAGCAATGCTGCCGCATGACCATCGTGTCCACAAGCATGATTGAGTCCTGGATTTTTAGAAGCATAGGCAGTACCTGTTGCATCTGGTAATTCCAACGCATCAATATCTGCACGTAATAAAATCGTTTTGCCAGCGCCAAGACCTCCTTCAATGGTTGCTAAAACACCCGTTTCCCCTACTTCTACAAAAGGAATAGCTAAGGCTAGTAGTTCTTCTTTAATTCGCTTAATCGTTTCATATTCTTTTAAACTTGCTTCAGGATATTGATGAAAATGACGTCTTAAATGGATTATCCATTCCTTTTCTGTAGAAATAGTTTCTTGGATTGTTTGAATCGTTGTTGTACTCATTATAAATGCCTCCTTTATTTTTTACCAAATGTTTCCCAGGCTGGAACATTGGCGCCTTTTGATGTTTCTGCAATGATCTTTTTCGTTTCTTCTTGTTGATATTCTTCTACAACTTTTTGATAAAGTTTATTCTCTTGATCTTCTTTTCGGGCCACGACAATGTTCACATAAGGTTTCGCTTTTTCGTTTACAGGTTCTAAGAAAATAGCATCTTTATCTGGTGTATACCCAGCATCGACAGCCATGCCGCTATTAATCACTGAAGCATCGACATCTTGTAAAGCGCGCGCTGTTTGCGTAGCATCTAATTCAGTTATTTTCAATTGGCGTTTATTTTCAGTAATATCACTGACAGTCGGTAGTTGCTGTTTCGCAGGATCTACTTTTATCAGTCCTGCAGTTTGTAATAAAATTAACGCCCGCCCACCATTCGTTGGGTCATTAGGAATAGCAATTTCTCCGCCGTCTTTAATTTTCGTGATATCTTTCAATTTATTAGCGTAAATTCCCAATGGTGCATTGACTGTATTGCCAATTGATACTAATTTCGTTCCATGCTCTTTATTGTAATTGTCTAAAAAGATTTGATGCTGAAAGGCATTTAAATCAATTTCTTTTTCTGCTAATGCTGCGTTTGGTTGCGTATAGTCTGTAAATTCTACCAATTGTAAATCAATATTTTTCTTTTTCAAACGGTCTTTGACCGATTCCCATTCATCATTTTTTGTTCCTACAACCCCTAGTTTAACGGTTTCTGTCTTAGTATCCTTCGCAGACCCCGATGCACAACCTGCAATCGTAAAAGCTAATACCCCAATAAGTCCAATTAATTTACTAAATTTTTTCATTTGTCATTTCTCCTTTTTTCTAATGTGATGTTTTTTTGATTAATTGATTACTAATGGCTTGACTGATAAATACCATAATTAAAATAATTAACGTGGCCATAAATGTCACATCGGTTTGAAACCGATTGTATCCTCGAGTAATCGCTAAGTTGCCCAGACCACCGGCTCCAATCGCTCCTGCCATGGCTGTTAATCCAATCAAATTAATAATTGTCACCGCTGAAACACGAATAATACTTGGTAACCCTTCAATTAGATAAACCCGAAAAATAATCCCTAAGGGACTCGTCCCCATGGCTTCTGCCGCTTCAATAACGCCAGGATCCACTTCTAATAACGCATTTTCAATTTGGCGCGCGAAGAACGGAATTACGCCAATAACTAATGGGACTAACGCTGCGGTTGTACCAATTGTCGTTCCTGCCAAAATTCGTGTTAATGGTTGAATCAGTGCGAGCATAATGATGAAAGGAATAGAACGACAAACATTAATAATTTTTTCTAAGACGCTATACAGGGGTGGATTTTTCAAAACACCACTGGGGCCAGTACTGACAAGCACAACACCCAACAAGACTCCTAACACACCAGCAATTAAGGCTGTCCAAAAAACCATGTATAATGTTTCCCATGTACTTTGAAGAAACTCTTGTTTTAATTGGACAACATTCGGAAAATATTTCTCAAATAATTGATACATTCTCAGTTCACTCCTTTTTTAAATCACCTGTAAATTCTGCTTTTGCTTCGTTTGCTGATAGGTTTTCAAAACATTGGTTCGCACGCCTTGTTTCGCTAAATAAGTAAGGGCTTGTTGACGCTGGGCCTCATCACCAGAAAGCACCACAATTAAATGGCCAATAGGAACGTTTTGAACAATTTCGACATTGCCGTAAAGGATATTCGTATACACCTGATATTGGCTATACAATTGTGCAATTAATGGCTCATTCGTTTGATCCCCCACATAAGAAAATTCAATTAATTCTTGATTTTTATCTAAATCAGCTAATTTAGGATGTTCAAGAATTGTTGTTAATGCTTGGTCAATATGAGTTGCTGTCCGAATAAAATCTTTTGTTAAAGGTTGTTGGGGTTGACTAAAAATCGAAACAATATCGTTTGATTCGACAACGCAGCCATTTTCCATCACCGCGACTTTATTACAAATTTCTTTAACCACTTGCATTTCATGGGTGATTAAGACAATCGTCAAGTTCAGTTCTTGATTTAACTTTTTTAACAAAGCTAAAATCTGTCCCGTTGTTTTTGGATCTAACGCACTCGTCGCTTCATCACAAAGTAAAATTTCAGGATCATTTGCTAAAGCGCGGGCAATCGCAACCCGCTGTTTTTGCCCTCCTGATAGTTGACTGGGGTAAGCGTCCCGTTTTTCACTTAGTCCAACTAGCTCTAATAAATGGCTGATTTTTTGACGCCGTTCACTTTTACTTAGCCCAGAATATTTTAATGAAAAATCGATATTACTAAATATGGTCCGCTCTTTCATCAAATTAAAATGTTGAAAAATCATTCCAATCTTTTTTCGTTGTTGTCGTAATTCCTTTTTAGAAAAAGTTAAAATATTTTCTTTGTTAATAATAACGGTGCCCGCTGTTGGTCGTTGCAATAAATTAATTACCCGTACTAGCGTACTTTTTCCAGCACCGGAATAACCAACAATTCCGTAGATATCCCCTTTATCAATTGTCAAAGAAACATCTTGGACAGCCCGAATTTCTTGTTTTTTTTGTTGAAATGTCACACTGATATTTTTTAGTTCAATCATTCTTTATCCCCCTTCATTCTTACCAACCTGCATTTTTTCATAAAAAAGAAAAAAGCATCCTCAACGACACAACTCGAGTTGTATCGTTGAGGACGCTTTTTTGCGTGTTACCACCTCATGTTCAGAATTTGCTCACACAAATTCCCTTTTCAAGTACGGAACAACATGTTCGATACCCTAGCTCGATAACGGGAGCCCCCGTCGCCGCCTTGTGTTTAACACTCGGAGCGCTTGCTCAATAGCCATTTTCCAAAACGTCTTTGTCACCTATTCTCAGCTACCTAGGCTCTCTGTTAGACAAATCAAGTCTTGTACTTACTATATCACTGCTTTTTTATTTCTATTCATTCTAAACTGATTTTCATCTGTTTTCAAAATTAAACAGACTAGAGTTAATGTTCTCTTCGAACAGCTTGTACTGTTCATCACTTACAAAGGCCATCCTGCGTCGAGTAATCGCAGACAGCATCTACTCTGTCGCTTCGCGCCAGTCGTAATGCTCAACAGGATTTAACTGTGACGAGAATCACAGCCTTGGCGAGAATCGTAGGAACACTTTCGTGCAAATGACACAACTTGCCCTTCGGTCACCTTGTACTGTTCATCACTTACAAAGGCCATCCTGCGTCGAGTAACCGCAGACAGCATCTACTTTGTCGCTTCGCGCCAGTCGTAGTGATTCACAGCAAAAAGCCCTTCACTAGCGTTTTGCTAGTAAAGGGCGAATGATTCGCGGTACCACCTTTTTTCGAAATATAACTGATTCTTTATATCTCATCTCTTATCCAAGTCTTTATTAACTTGGTGCACATGGTAACGGGTGCTTAGCCGAAATTGCTTACTTATCAGCAATTTATTCTCAGAGGCCATCTTCAACTTTTCTGAACCTTGTCCCTTTTCACCAATCAGGACTCTCTTTTGAAGGTCATCAAAATTTACTCTTCTCTTCAACGAATGAATAGTTATCTGTGATGTTGATTTACACTTTACTAGAGAAAAAAGAGATTGTCAACAGTTTTTCTTAGAAAAAAATCATTTTTTTTTTTTTACGAAAGAGCAATTGACAAACTTTCGTCTATACGTTATTCTATTTCTTGTGCACGAGATTTGTACGATTTTTCAAAAGGAACTTTGACGATTACTCGTCGCAGTGTAGCCTTTGAAAATGAACTCTATGGGTTTCACTTCGTTGCAATCCTCGAGTTAGTTTAGCCTTTGAAAGTGCCGCCTTAGCTCAGTTGGTAGAGCACCACCATGGTAAGGTGGGGGTCGCCGGTTCAAGCCCGGCAGGTGGCTTTTTGGTAAAATCCCAACTCTTTAATAAAGAGTTGGGATTTTTTTGTTTTGCCTACCCTTAGTGTTCTGTCAAGATGAGAAAATAACAAAAGCAATTTCTTCATTCCACTCGTTATGGTATATTTTAATTGTTAAATAATTATTGGAGTGGAGTACAATGATGAAACAATTACCTACAGAATCAAAAAAATTTGATTTAAAGAATTGGTGTATTGAAAATAAAGCCTATCTTCTATTGATCATTTTAATTTATCAAGTGGCAGTTTTATCCATCGGCATTATCAATTTCCCTTACTTAGATGATAATGCTCGCCAAGTCGCTGGAATGACAGATTTTGGTACGACTTACGCACGTTGGGGCAGTGAATTTCTCTCATGGTTTGTTCAAGGAAGTCGTCATTTGACAGATCTGGGCTTGACCACACCGATTCTAACAGGTCTTATCTTATCTCTCACAAGCATACTGGCAATTTATATCATCAATGACCAAAAAATTAGCTGGGGTTCCTCTTTAGTAGCTACTTTAATTGGCCTCAATCCTTGGTTCCTCCAATGTCTTAGTTTCAGGTTTGATAGTCCCTATATGGCATTGAGTATTTTTTGTTCGTTTCTTCCTTTTTATTGGTGGCAGCGTAATTCTTTTACGTTTTTCTTGGTTTCTGTTTTTTCACTGTTTGTTATGTTTAATACTTACCAAGCCTCGTCAGGAATTTATATAGTTATCGTCTTATTCCTTACTTTCAAGCAGTTACTTGCTGGAGAAAATTTCATTGCTCTTTGCAAAAAAGTCGCACTTGCTGCTATCGCTTATCTACTTTCTATAGTCAGCTACCTTATCGAGTTAAAATTTGTACCTTCCGCAACAAACAACATTGGGGGCAGTCAGGCCTTACCAAGTTTGCACGATATTCCCAGTGTGGCTTATCAAAATAGTTACCATTATTTTTCAGAGCTATTGAACCAGAGTAATCGTTTATGGCTTTTATTACTGCTCCTACTGCTTGTTTTATTTTTTATTAGTCATCTATCAAATAGCAAAATCAACTTAGGCTTAAGTTTCCTTTATTGTATCTTGTATTTAGGACTTGCTTCTCTCTTAAGTTTTGGCATTTTTATTGTCTATTCAAGAAATATCGCTGGTGATGCGCCTCGCTATATTTACGGATTTGCTGTTTTTGTTACAATCAGCATGTTAAGTTTATTTAACAATCGACAAGTGAAAGCAATTTATCTAACTTCGTTACTTGTGGCCAGCTTGTTATCTTATTATATTTTATCGTTTGTTTTGGTGTATTCTTCCACATTAAACTATCAAAAAGAAGCATTCAATCGCCAAGCAGCTGTTTTAACAGATGATTTAAAAAATGTTGTAACAAACGAACGAAAAAAAGTTTATTTAAATACGTTTTTCAAAAATTCAACTGTTTATGCTAATACAAGTCGAAACTACCCAATTCTTTCAAAAATTGTGCCACCAAATGACGGTCTATACTTCCCTAATTACGTTTGGTTCAATACTTCATCGAATTTAGGAGTAGAGATGGCACCACTGACCGATACGGATATGTCTAAAAATCAAAAAGTAGTAAGTAATCACTTTTATGACATTTATACAAACAACAAAGAAATATTTGTGTTTATGAAATAATTTGTTCCATCCAAAAACACTTCTTTTGCAATAAACGTGACTGTATGGTTTGATTAAGATGGATTAAGTATTCTTTTCGGGTACATTTATTACTTCCTGAAACTTGTTTATTTCCCATTTTTCTTATGAAGTAACAAAATTTTTGAGAAAAAACAGCTCGTTTTCTATGTTATGATAGAGAAGTGAAAATCACCAGAAAGGTTGTTGCGGACTATGAGAACTCGTCAGAAAAAATTATTTTTATTTTCAATGATTTTATGGTTAGTTGAATTTTTAATTACACGGATTTCTGATTCTTTTCCAGGAGCAACGCCATTGTTCGTTGTGATTTGCTTGATTCAAGGAATTCTTTTTACTTATTTCTGTCTTGCTTTTTTCTATTATCCGCAATAATCAGTCAAGAAAAGCAATTAGAGCAGATTCAGCAAATTTCTGAAACCGAAAAAATGGCACGTCCTCGTTTTTAGGACGTGCCATTTTTTAAAGCATTATTTGTGTAAATGCCGTTCGTATCGCCTGTTGAACATTTTGAACAGCAGCGATTTGATGGCCTTTTGCTTCAGTCAATTCTTTTTCAATATATTCAGGATAATAGGTTGCCAAATAACCCAAGACCCAGATAGTTGGATCTGAAATAACCGTCTCTGCTAATGGATACAAATAGGCAAGATGCAACCGAATTTCTTCTTCCAAATGCTGCAGCATAATTGGATCATCATTTTCTAAACGATTCCTAAGTTCAGTATAAATTTCGGAATAGATTGGCGTATTTAACGGTCCAGTTTTTCCTTCTAGTAAGACTGTCTGAGGCTGATTGTCATACCAAAGAAAAGTCAGTGGTTCTGAAAATTGCAACAGTGCTAATTCTTCAATGAACCATTCCCGAGCAAAATAACTAAGTGCTTGGTTCATAACTAAATCTTTTGCGACTTCCACAAATACTGGTTTAGGCAAATATAAACTGGTTTTAATGTTCGCTAATTGTTGATAAACGGGCAATTGATCGCTTACTAACAAGTTCCTTTTAATTGCTTGAATTTGCTGCGTTTCTAATTGTTGATACGCCTCTTCCACTTGCATTAATTGCTGTTCTAACGTTTTTTGTTGTGCTAGCGTTATTTTTTTAGTTTGAAGTAATTGCTTCAATAAAATATACCCTTCAATAAAGCGACGACTTTGACTATAAATTTGCATATAAATTGCCGCTGTTTCGAGGTTCTCAAAATAAGTCTCTTGGAACGCTTCTGCCAATGCTAGTGCTTCGTCAGCTTCACCCATTTCCAACAATAATTGGACAATTTTTTGGTTTACTGGCGGCGTTTGTTGTAGCTGATAGGCTTGTTGAAAATTTTCTAAAGCGGCGATCTGATTATGTTCTACAAGTGCTTCTTCTCCTTGTGCAATAAAACGTTCATAGTTTTTTGGAAATTCATGAATGGTACTCATATCTAACCTCCTTTATTTCTTATTTAAAGCAGATGAGCCTGGGACAAAAATCACTTTGGATTTTTGCTCCAGGCTCAAAACCTGATAACCGGCGGGAACAGAACCAACACTACGCGTTGCTCGGAGCTAAACGGTTCTGTCCCGACCTCGATTTTAACTATTCAAACGGACTTTTTTAGTAAAGATTACGAATAATAATTGCCGTTTCTAGGTCGCCCTCAGCGTTCATCTTCTCCGCCTTTTCTTCTAAACTATATCCAGCAAAACTTTCGTTTGTTAAAACATCTGCTACTGTAAATTTAGCAACTTTTTCAATACTGACCGCATCTGGGGCTACTTCTTGCACGCTATCCCAGCCTGTATCAATAAAGACCTTTGTATCTTCTGTAATCGCTTCGTTTGCTTCTAACGCCTGCATAATTTCTTTTAACTGTGCATACGTCATAACCTCGACTTGATTTTCCATTTAAACGCCTCACTTCGTCCATTCCTTTTAAGGATTAGGTTTTAATTTTAGACTTTTTCTTTAATCGTTTTTAATGCGTGGTATAAGGCATATTTCATCGGTTTGGCTTTCCATTGGAAATTGCCCATTAATTCTTCGACATGACCGCCAAAGGATTGTTTGAATTTAAGAACCCCATCACTTCCATCAAAGACACCGTCAACGCCATAAAAATTATATTTGGGAATGTTATTTTCTACTGTGTAAGTTAACATTTTATGTTGAATTAAATACGGTGCATAGTATTGTTTATATTTTTCATACGTACCACTAAACAAGTAAACCACTTCTTGTGGATGAACAATGAATAAGGCGCCTGCTAAAATTTCAGGTTCATCTGATGTTTTCATTTCTTTAGCTTCGTCAATCCGTTTGCGCACGGTACGAACTTCATCTTCAAATTCACGTTTCTGGTTATTTTTTTTACGGCTTTTAGGATTGGCAATTAACGCTTCATTGACTTCGTTGAGCGTCTCTTGTAATTTGCGTAATTTCTCATGAAGATTTTCTAAATAAGTAGCAAAGTTTAGTTCCGCCACCATAAATTTCGCTCGTTCGCCAAACTCTTCATAAACAGCTTGGTAATAAGCTAAATCCTTATCTTCAAAATTACGCCGTGCACTTGTTTCTTCCGTTAATTTCTTAAAGAGAGGTAGCTCTTCGTAACGAAGTTCTCGGGTTGTTACTCCGTATTCCCATGTTTTCTTGATATCATATTTAGCATCTTTTCCATAAGATTTCCAAAGATCTTCTTCTGTTAATCCAGCCATATCTTTGACAAACAGCCAACGTGGCGCGCCATCAAAATTGTGCACATCAAACCCTTGGTGTTCAAAACCAATTGATGTGAAATAGTCAAATGTTTCTTGATTGACCTTTTCAACTTCACCGCCATTAAAATCACGTAAACAAATTTGTTTATTTGGAGTAAAGGTTAAATAAAGGCCATCATTTTTTTTCACATATTTTTTTAAGCCTGTGAAAAAGGCTTCTACACATTTTTTATCTGTATAATCCATCAAAATTCCGCCGTCAATGTCGAAAGCATAACCAATTTTGACTTTTTTCTTGCTTAGGATACACGCAGCAATTAGTTGGCCTTCTCGTTTGACGCCAACGTATTCACAATGCCAGCCACGTCGTTCCAATAAATGTTTCATTTCGGGTGTTTCTAAAAAGTTACCTGCAGGATGTGTCATTGCAAAGGTAGTAAATTCTTGTTCAGTTAATGTACTAAACTGATCCATATCAAACAACTCACAATCTTTTTTTGTTAAATAAATTAGCACTTTTCAGCTTAACCTACTTTTTGCTTTCTTTCAAACAAAGTTACCTCACTGGCTAATTCTTATTTTTCGGTTCTTATTAATTATATCTAATTTTGCTAAAATGCAAACAGTTTTCAACGGAAAAAAAGAATTTCTTTGGAATCTTTCATTTTTGACTGAATATCTTTCTTTTATAAAAAATATCTGAGACAAAAATCTAAAATGATTTTTGTCTCAGATATTAAAACTCATGAAAACCCGTTGAACATCTTTCTCTCAGGTTCTTGATTTATTCAACAGTTACACTTTTGGCTAAGTTCCTTGGTTTATCAACATCGTAGCCTCTTTGTAAGGTTGCATAGTACGCTAATAATTGACCTGGAACAATGCTAACTAAGGCAGAAAGTAACGGATGAACATCTGGAATAATCAGTTGGTCCTGTGGTTTTGCCAAGGATTCCAAGGCAATCACAATATTTCTTGCTCCACGACTTTCGACTTCCTTTAAATTGCCTCTTGTATGGGCTGCGACTTTGGCATCTGTCACAATCCCAATCACAGGTGTTCCTTCTTCAATTAAGGCAATCGTTCCATGCTTCAATTCACCTGCCGCAAAGCCTTCTGCTTGAATGTAGGAAATTTCTTTCAACTTCAAGGCCGCTTCCATCGACACATAATAGTCGACTCCTCGCCCGATATAGAAGGCATTTCGAGTATACGTCAGATAATCTTCCACTAAGGCTTTCATTTGTTGTTTTTCATCAATCAAGGTTTCCATGACAGCTGCTACCACGCTCAATTCGTGAGCCACATCAAATGAGACGGCTGCTAATGTTTGGCGTTCTTCGCCAATTGCTTTTGCTAAAATAGCTAAGACAGCGATTTGAGCAGTATAAGCTTTGGTGGAAGCGACAGCAATTTCTGGTCCTGCGTGTAATAACAAGGTATCGTCCGCTTCACGTGATAATGTTGAGCCAGCAACATTTGTTAATGTAAGTGATGGATGCCCTAATTCATTAACCTGTACCAGTACTTGGCGACTATCTGCCGTTTCACCACTTTGACTTAAGAAAATGAAGAACGGTTTTTCAGATAAAATAGGCATGTTGTAGCCAAATTCGCTTGATAAATGAACTTCCACAGGAATACTGGCAATCGTTTCAATTAAAGATTTTCCGACCCAACCTGCATTATAACTTGTTCCACAAGCAATAATGTAAATTCGGTCACATTGATTAATTTTTTCCAGTAACGCCTCATCTAAAGTCACTTTTTCACCTTGAGTATACGCTTGAACAATTTTGCGCATCACTGCAGGTTGTTCATCAATTTCTTTGAGCATATAAAACGGATATGTTCCTTTTTCAATGTCATTTAAATCTAATTGCGCTTCAAAAGGTTCTCGGTTGATTACTTGTCCTTCTGGCGTTTCGATTACTACTTTGTCCGCTGTAACAGTTACAATTTCACCATCAACAATCTCAACAAATTGATTGGTTTCTTTAATCATCGCCATCGCATCACTACAAATAACATTAAAGCCTTCACCTAGACCGATAAGTAACGGGCTTTTATTTTTCGCTACGTAGATAGTATTGGGGTCCATTTTATTCATTAATGCAAAAGCGTATGAACCTTTAATTTCGGCTAAAGCCGCTTTAAAAGCATCTTTTGTTGAAAAACCATTTTCAGCAAAATGAGCAATTAATTGAACGACGATTTCAGTATCTGTATCACCAATTAAGTGAGCACCACTTAAAAATTGTTCTTTTAATTCTTCAAAGTTTTCAATGACACCATTATGCACTAATGCAAAGCGTTGATCGCTTGAAACATGGGGATGTGCATTGGCGACAGTTGGTTCGCCATGAGTGGCCCAACGAGTATGACCAATACCAACTGTTCCATCGATTTCTGGCGTTAATTTTGCTGCTAAATCGGCAATGCCCCCAACTGCCTTAACTACATGGGGCTGTTGGCTTTGATCATTCACACAAATCCCAGCAGAATCATAACCTCTATATTCCAATTTTGTTAATCCTTGAATCAAACTTTCCGTGACATTTTCTTTTCCAATCATTCCGACAATTCCACACATAATGCTAATTCCTACTTTCCAATTGAAATTCTGTATTTACTAGGTCCTGTTTAACTAGCAAATCCCATTATATGTTTCTACCTGCGTGATAACCGCTTTGTTCTAACTTCACAATTAGTTTTTCTTTGTTATCTGTAGAGTGCAGTCCCTAGAGCCACCCGCCGAATCTTCGATAAGCTCTCTCCTCGTCACCTGAACGTTCAGGTCTGGCGCTATCCGATATTGGTCTATATACCTCCTTTGTAAATACATTCCGTAGAAACATAAACAATCATACAATTAAAAGTAGGTACTTGTCAACAAAAATCTAAAAACCGAAAATTGGTCTAGTTCTTTAAAGTTGCAAAAAAAGAATCTAGTACACTCATAGTAAGCGAAAGTACTAGATTCTTAATAATAAAAAAATATCCGTTCTATTTATAGAACCTTATCAATTTGTTATTTATTGGAATGGATTATAAAACCGGCCACCATTCACATGGAACAACCAGAAACTGATTCCTAATAAGCATAAGGCAAGTAACATTACCGAAAAATCACGCAGATGAAAAGGTTGTTGCGCATACCACGTTCGATTTTTCTTTTGACCAAAACGCCTTAATTCCATAGCGGTACTCACAGTTTCAATTCGATCTAAACTAGATAGGATTAAGGGTAAAACGATTTGTGCTACGCCTTTGATTCGTTGGCCTAACCGTCCCTTTTTAGACATCTCATACCCTCGCGCTTGTTGTGCTAAAGAAATATTAAAAAAATCTTCTTGGATATCGGGAATATAACGAATAGCCAGCGCTACTGCATAACTAATCCGATAACTCACACCAATTCGATTCAAGCTGGAGGCAAATTCACTAGGATTTGTTGTTAATAAAAAGATTAATGCCAACGGAATCGTACAGAAATATTTTAAAACTAAATTAAATTCATAAAATAATTCTTCTTGTGTCAAAGTAAACCGTCCGATTCCTTCCCAAATCACGGTACGTGATTGATATAAATCAACCCCATATTCAGGTGCAAAAAGGTAAACCGTTAAGATATTTAACAAAGAAAAAATAGCAATAAATTTAATAACAAAAGATATTTGATGCCATTTAATATTTGATAATTTTAACAAAACAAGCGAAACCACAGACATTCCTAACAGATAACGAGTATCATACGTGGTCATACAAGCCACAGAGACAACGATTAAAAAGACTAATTTGCTTGTGCCGTTTAAGCGATGAATCCAGGTTGAATCAGGATGATAGCCTAACATTTGTCGTTCACTCATCCAAAACGCACCTCACGATCGTAAGCAACAAATTTTTCCGTAAATAGCAAGGGATTTTCCAAGCCTAACGCTTTAGCAAAGGTAAACAAGCTCGTTTCTTTTAAAGAAGCTGCTTGAATTAATTTTTCATCTGTTAAAACAGCAACTGGAGTCGCATCTGCTAGTAAACGTCCATCACAAACTACTAACGCACGTGTTGTATATTCCAACATTAAGTGCATATCGTGAGTGATCATTAAAATAGTCACACCTAAGCGGTTCAATTCTTCTAAAAATGTCATCATTTCTGTATAATGTTTAAAATCTTGTCCAGCTGTTGGTTCATCTAAAATTAATAATTCAGGTTCTAAAACTAAGATTGATGCAATAGTTACCCGTTTTTTCTGCCCAAAACTCAACGCAGAAATCGGCCAGTTCCGGAAGGGATACAGCCCACAAATATGTAAAATATTCGTCACACGTTCCTCAATTTCTGCTTGTGGCACATCTCGTAAAACTAATCCTAAAGCTACTTCTTCAAAAATCATTTTTTTAGAAATCATTTGATTGGGATTTTGCATCACATAACCAATTTTATCTGCACGTTCTTTGATTGAATAATTGGAAAAATCCTGTCCTTCCCATAAAATCTTGCCCGATTGAGGCGTGATGAACCCGCAAATTATTTTAGAAAGTGTAGACTTCCCGGCACCATTTTTT
This sequence comes from Enterococcus sp. AZ120, assembly GCF_050546165.1. Lineage (NCBI taxonomy): Bacteria > Bacillati > Bacillota > Bacilli > Lactobacillales > Enterococcaceae > Enterococcus > Enterococcus sp. AZ120. The sequence continues at coordinate 1,734,027 of NZ_CP172950.1, forward strand.
CCTACAATGCTGATCATTTCTCCATGATGAATAGTTACTGAGAAGTCATCTAACACTTTTTCACCGTGACGATCATATTGATAGGACACTTGTTCCAAACGTAATAGTTCAGCTCCTTTGACTGCACTAACTGAACTAGGTTGGACAGACCACTGTGTCATTTTAGGCAAAACCGTTTCGCCTGATACTTCGGCTAATTTGTCTAAATGACTAACTTGTGTTAAATCAATCCCAGCATATTTCATGGCTGTAACGTACAGAGGTTCACGAATCCCTTGTTGGGTCAACGTATCTTGACGTAACAATTCATCTGGCGTTGTATCAGAAATAATTGCGCCCTCATTCATGACAATAATTCGATCAACTGATTCGCAAAGAACGTCCTCTAAGCGATGTTCTATTATTAAAACAGTCGCTTTTGTTTCTTGTTGAATGGTGTCAATCAAAGTCATTGTTTCTTGTCCCGCTCGTGGGTCAAGATTAGCCAAAGGTTCATCGAAAAGTAAAATTTTTGATTGGTTAATTAGAACGCCCGCCATAGATACACGTTGTTTTTGACCACCTGACAAATCTTGTGGACGGTGTTGCAATAACTGATTCAGCTCAACAATCTCGGACCATTTCTGAACCGCTTTTTTCATTTCTGCTTGTTCAACTGTATCGTTTTCTAAAGCAAAAGCAATATCCTCAGCAACCGTTAAACCGATAAACTGCCCATCGGTATCTTGCAAAACAGTTCCTACATCAAAAGACAAATCAAATAGACTTGTTTCTTGGATATTTTTACCAGCAACCGTAGCTGTTCCTTGAATCTCACCTTCATAAATATTGGGAATTAACCCGTTGATACATTGCGCCAATGTTGATTTACCACTACCACTAGGCCCAACGATTAAAACCTTTTCTCCTTCATAGATGGTTAATTGAATCCCCTTTAATGTTGGTTCAGATTGGCTATGATATTGAAAGGAAAAATTATTAAAAGTAATGATTGGTTTTTTCATTCGGCCTCACCTCAGTTTCTCCATAAAAGAAAGGGTCTGAGCATTAGCAAAGTAATTACTAGGGCAGACCCTTAACCATTTAAATTATTTCGACAGTTTCTTAATCTTTTGATAAACTGCCTTTCTTTGTTCTTGTTGATGCATAAGCTTTCATCAACAATGTTCCAATAATCCCCACAGCGACAATATTTGAAACAGTCGCGAATACGCCTTGTGTAAACACTTTACTTGCGGGTTCACTATAAATCAAAATATCCAAACTAGGCGCGATTAAGCCCCAAACGACAATATTACCAAAGGCTTGGAAAATATTGAAACGCACCATGTCATTTGTTGTAAATTCACCATGTTGAAGATCCATTTTACGACCAGCGAAGCCAAAAATAATACCAATAATTCCTGAACAAATAATCCAGCTCCACCAAGCGCTACCATACGTGGTAAAATCTTTTAACGTGTGACCGATCAAACCAATTAGCCCTCCAGCTACTGGTCCAAAAACAACTGACATTAAAGCAAGAAATGGATACGACGTTTCTAAGTTCGTATTAGGAATCCCAGTTGGAATCACAACGAATCGACCTAAAATAACAAAAACTGCAGAGCCAATTCCAATTGCTACAATTGTCTTGACGGACATTTTTTCTTTCATTTCGCTCCTCCATTCTATAACTCCATTGATTTACAGCCGCTCCCTTCTTGATTTTATCAAATAAAAAAAGAAGATACGCGGTGCATCTTACTTCTAAAATAGTACCCTTTTAACCGCTCTATGTCAATGATAGACGGAGCTTATTAGCTATTTTCTTTTTTTGATTTCCAACAAAGAAACCAGACACTTAACGCAAGCTAGCATTAAGTGTCTGGTTTCTAATTTGTTCTTATTCAACGCCGATTTCTGCACGTACTACTTCAGCAATTTTATCAACGTAATAATCAACTTTTTCTTGTGTTGGCGCTTCGGCCATCACACGTAACAATGGTTCTGTTCCAGAAGGACGAACTAAAATACGACCTTCGCCATTCATTTCTGCTTCTGCTTGTTCGACAACTGCTTTGATTGCCGGAACTTCCATTGCACCATTTTTATCTGTGACACGAATATTGACTAATTTTTGTGGATAAATCGTCACTTCATCCGCTAATTCAGATAATTTTTTGCCCGTTTGCTTCATAACATTCAACAATTGAATCCCTGAAAGCATACCATCACCTGTTGTGTTGTAATCTAAAAAGATCATGTGACCAGATTGTTCGCCACCAAAATTGTAATCATTTTTACGCATTTCTTCTACAACATAGCGATCACCCACTTGCGTTACCACATCTTTTAAGCCAATTTCTTCTACAGCTTTATGGAAACCTAGATTACTCATCACTGTTGTAACAATTGTATCTTTTTTCAAACGTTTTTTCTCAGCTAAATATTTAGCACAAATATACATGATTTTATCACCATCGATAATTCGTCCTAATTCATCGACTGCAATAATTCTATCGCCGTCGCCATCGAAAGCCAAACCAGCATCTGCACCTTTTTCAACAACCATTTCTGCCAAAGCTTCAGGATGAGTGGAACCCACACCATCATTGATATTCAAGCCATTAGGACTTGTTCCCATTGTATAGAAATCTGTCTCTAAATCCGCGAAGACACGATTGACTGCTGTTGCGGTTGCTCCGTTGGCAGCATCTAAACAAACAGTCATATCCGCTAAATCGCCAGGAATACTTTGAACTAAAAATTGCGAATATTTTAGTAAGCCTTCTGGAAATTCATCTAACGAGCCTAAGCCTTCTGCAGAAGGTCTTGGTAAGGTGTCTTCTTCTGCATCTAACAATGCTTCAATTTCTGCTTCTTGATCGTCTACTAATTTGAAGCCATCTGCCCCAAAAAACTTAATCCCATTGTCTTCCGCAGGATTATGTGAAGCTGAAATCATTACGCCAGCGGATGCTTTTTGTAAACGAGTTAGATATGCTACACCAGGTGTTGAAATCACCCCTAATTGGAAAACTTCAATTCCGACTGATAATAATCCAGCAATCAATGCTTGTTCCAACATCTCACCTGAAATACGTGTATCGCGGCCTACGAGAACACGAGGTTTTCTTGAACTATCTTCATGTTGACTCAACACATAACCACCGTAACGCCCTAATTTAAAAGCTAATTCAGGTGTTAACTCCTTATTTGCAATTCCTCTTACACCATCTGTTCCAAAATATTTACCCATTTTGATTCTCCTTAGTCACTTGATTCTCTGTATTTTCAGTTGAACCAGCAGTTGTACTTTCTACTGTTGATCCCTCACTTGTTGTTTCAGAAGTATTTGATTCTACTTGACTGGATGTACTTGGTTGTACTGCTTGGCTACCTGAGCCAACCGTTGTTGAACTTGCAGGTTCCTCTGAAGTTTCATTTGTATTTGATGACTGTTGTTGATTGTACACGGGGCTCAAAGAAACGTCAACCTCATCTGGTGTAACTACGTATTCTCCATTAACGGGAATAGTCACTGATTGTTTTGTTTCTTTGCGAATATCAGAAATATCTACCGGTACCTCAATTGATTCTAGCGTATCTAAAATTGATTGCGGGCCACTGACCCTAACTTGGTACGTTGATAAACTATAATTGTAATGAGCGATCCCAGCTGGTGGCGTACCTGTCATACTAACATTCAGTGGTACATCTTTTGTTGGCGCAGTTAAGCCTACTGTTACTTTGACTTGTGGTGCTGGATTTTCGATACTTAGGACTTGACCTTTGGCATCTAGCGCTTGAACATTTACCGTTTGTTTAATCGTATCAATTGTTTGTTTGGCACTTGAGACTGGCGCAATCACTTTGTCAATTGCTTTCGCTGTTTCTTCTCCAGTTGTTACTTCTACAGTTTTTGGATCTACAGAAATATTTTTTACTTTGTAGCCTTCTTTTTCAATGTTATCAGAAAGTTGTGCTTCTACATCGAATTTTTTTGTTACTCTCTTTTCAATCGTTACAGTCACTGTTTTCGGTTCAATTTCAGCTGTAACAGCTGAACTTAGTCCCCGAACTGTCAAAGGCACTTCCGAAGTCCCTAATGGCAATTTGGTTAAGTCTGCGACCACTTGGAAATTTCGTGTGTCAGCATTTGATTCCATGTTTAATTGAATGCGGTTCGCACTACGTAAATGAACATTTACACTCTCTTCAAATCCAGAGACATAATATTTGTCTTTATCGTATTGGACTTGGACAGGAATATTATTCAGTGTCTCACTATACGTTTGGCTTGAACCTGAATTGGAGGGATTATTGCCTGTTGCATTGGCATTAAAAAATAACAACAATGCAAACAGCAATGAAAGCAAACCATTAAACCAGCTTTTTTGGGAGGCTTTTCTCATTTGCGTTTAACCCCCTTTGTTACATCATCGATAAAATGCTGCAAAGCACTTTTTTTATCTTCCGATGATTCCGAAATTAACTCCTTACGCAAAATTGTTAAATACTCTTCTTGCGTTAGTCCAGGAATTAATTCATTGTTCAACGTCAAACTAACGTCACCAGTTTCTTCAGAAACAACAATCGTAATGGCGTCACTGACTTCACTGATACCGACCGCGGCTCTATGGCGCGTTCCAAATTCTTTTGGAATTAAATTGCTTTCTGATAGCGGTAAATACGCACTAGCAACAGCAATTTTTTCATTTTTGATAATCACTGCACCATCATGTAGTGGTGTATTTGGAATGAAAATATTAATCAGTAATTCACCAGTAATATCGGCATCCAAATCAATACCTGTCTCAATGTATTCATCTAAACCAGTATTGCGTTCAATGGTTATCAAAGCACCAATTTTCCGTTTTGACATGTACTGAATGGCTTTGTCAAAGGCCTGAATAATACGCTCATCTTCTTGTTGCGCACCTTTATTCGGGCGGAAAAACGAACTTCTCCCTAGATGTTCCAGCCCTCTTCGCACTTCTGGTTGAAAAATAACAACCGCGGCGATTACACCATACATGATGACTTGATTCATTAACCAAGATAATGTATGTAGACCAATTATCTCACTTAGAATGCGGATAATGATAAAAACAGCGACACCTTTTAATAGTTGGACTGCTTTTGTTCCACGAACAAGCATGATTAATTTGTAAACGAGGTACCATACGACTAGGATATCTATGATATTGATAACAAAATCCTTAGATAAGAAATCCGTTGAGATGACTTGCTGCCAATAATTCAAATCTAATAATTGATTCAATTGAAACGACATCATACCCCTCACTTCTCTCTCAAGATTTCCTAACAAGTATACCACATTATTTTCTTTCATCACAGAACGCAAGCGGAAACATCAAAAAAATTTAGGAACTTTTTCAAATAACTTGAAATTTTTCATCAAAAAATCGCATTTCTAACTAAAAAACGTGTCTAAGCAAAAAGCTCAGACACGTTTTTTTGATTTCTATTTAATCTTGCCCACGTTGTTTTCTCTTGGCTGCTCGTTCAGCGCGACGGGCAGCCCTTCTTGCTTCCGCTTCCGGATCAACTACGCGTTCTTTTTTCACTCGTGGCTTCTCGTTCTCTGGCGCAGTTATTTCTGGTTCACTTTGTTTTTCTAGTTTTGCTCGAATTTTTTCTTCTTGACCAGCTAAACGAGCATAATTATAGAACCGTCTCTTAGCATCGTTAATTGTTTTATTAAATAACAACTCCGCTGTATCTGGTTGACTGGATTCTAAGGACGCAAAGCGAACTTGTTGGCGCATAAACTCTTTCATTAATGAAAAATCTGGTTTTTTGAAATCCAATGTCATTGGTTCTTTGCCTTTTTCTCGCAATAATGGATTATAGCGATATAAAGACCAGTAACCTGAATGAACCGCGTCTTTCGCTTCTTTCAACGTTTGACTCATCCCACCTGCTAAACCATGTGTAATACATGGTGTATAAGCAATAATAATCGATGGTCCAGGGAATTTTTCTGCTTCTTCAAAAGCTTTAATCGTCTGCATTTGGTTTGCACCTGAGGCAATTTGAGCGACATAGACATTTTCATAAGTCATTGCCATCATCCCTAAATCTTTTTTAGAGGCATACTTCCCACTGGCAGCAAATTTCGCAATCGCTGATGCAGGAGTTGCTTTGGAAGTTTGGCCACCTGTATTGGAATAGACTTCATTATCTAGAACTAACATATTCACATCAGCGCCACTGGCTAACACGTGGTCAATACCGCCGTAGCCAATATCGTAAGCCCAGCCGTCCCCACCAATCATCCACTGACTTGGTTTGACAAAAAGATCTTGATCGTCATAAATTGCTTCCAATAAAGGTTGATTCGTTTTTTCTTCAAGCAAAGCTGCACGTAATTTAGCTGCACGTTGTTGCGTACCTTCACTTTCTGACAGATGTGCTATCCAATCTTCCATCAATAGACGCAACGAGTCACTGGCTACAGAAAAAGCTTTGGTCATTTTACTAGCTAAACGTTCGCGACGCACTTGCGTTGCTAACAACATGCCGTAACCAAACTCGGCATTATCCTCTAAAAGAGAATTTGACCAAGCTGGACCTTGTCCTTGTTCATTCGTAGTGTAAGGTGTCACACCCGCTGCAGCACCCCAAATCGATGAGCAACCTGTTGCATTAGCAATTAGCATTCGGTCACCAAACATTTGCGTCAATAATTTAACATAAGGCGTTTCGCCGCAACCAGAACAAGCACCAGAAAACTCTAATAAAGGTTTATTAAATTGCGAACCTAAAACAGTATTCGGTTTTGCTGGGTTTTCCTTTTGACGTAACGTCATAGCAAACGCCCAGTTCATAGCCTGCTCTTTTTCTTCTTCATAAGGTTTCATTACTAAAGCTTTGCCTTTAGCTGGACAGGCTTCAACACAAAGACCACAGCCAGTACAATCTTTGACTGAGACTTGGATACGATATTTCAAGCCGTCGGCACCACGTAGATCACGCACAATGAATCCTTCTGGCGCTTCAGTCATTTCTTCTTCATCGGCTAAGAATGGTCGTATCGCCGCATGAGGACATACAAAGGCACACTCATTACACATAGTACATCGATCGCTAATCCACTCAGGTACTTCTAATGCAACTCCACGTTTTTCAACTGCCGCAGTTCCCAAAGGCATCCGCCCATCTGTCATCCCATTTTTCGCTAGTGTCGCAACAGATAACGCATTGCCTTCTTGACGATTAATCGGTTCAACAATTTCATGAACAAAATCACTAACATTTTCTGAACGTTTTCGAGATTGAACTTCAAGCGTTCTCCACTCTGCTGGAACAGGTACCTGATGCAACAATTCAACGGTCTTATCGATTGCTTGAATATTTTTTTCGACAACTTTCATGGACTTATGACCATAACTTTTCAGTGCTTCTTCTTTTAAAATTGGCAACACTTGCTCAAAAGGCATAATTTGCGCTAATTTGAAGAAAGCTGTTTCCATCGCGGTATTAATTCGCCCGCCTAGTCCGACTTCACTAGCTAATTTCACTGCATTGATTGTATAAAACTGAATCTCATTTTCAGCTAGATACCGTTTTAATTGATTGGGTAAAAATCGTGCTAGTTGTTCATCATTCCAAATGGTATTTAAGAGGAAAGTACCACCTTTTTTTAACCCTTTTACTAAATCATAGGTATGCAAATAAGCGGCTGTATGACAAGCCACAAAATCAGAATGTTCAATGAGGTACGTTGAACGAATAGGCGTCTCGCCAAAACGTAAATGAGAAACGGTCAACCCGCCTGATTTTTTTGAATCATAATAGAAAAAGCCTTGAGCATACTTGTCTGTATGATCACCGATAATCTTAATTGCTGACTTGTTCGCCCCTACTGTCCCATCAGAACCAAAGCCCCAAAATTTAGCTTGATAGGTTTTCGGATTCGTCAAATCAAGTGGTTTGCCAACTTCTAATGAAGTATAAGTTAAATCATCATCAATCCCAATTGTAAAACGCTTCTTCATGGCAGAACGTTCTTTCATTAATTCATCAAAAACCGCAACAATTTGATTTGGCAATACATCTTTAGAACCTAAACCATAGCGCCCACCAATAATCGTTGGGCGAATATCCGTTTCATACATCGCACTTTGGACATCCAATAATAACGGTTCACCACCAGCACCGGGCTCTTTCGTCCGATCCAAGACAGCAATTGCTTTAACTGATTGTGGTATTTTTTCAAGAAATGTTTCAACTGGAAATGGTCGATAAAGATGGACATTAAGGAAGCCAACTTTTCTTCCTTGTTCTTGTAAATAATCAACCGTCTGTTCAATTGTTTGTGCAACTGAACCCATCGTGACGATCACTTCTTCTGCATCTTCTGCGCCATAATACGTCACCAAATCATAATTGGTTCCCCGTAACCGGTTAATTTCTGTCATATATTTTTGAACAATACCAGGTAATTTTTCATAATAAGGATTTATTGTTTCTCGTTGTTGAAAGTGAATATCTGGATTTTGGTTCATTCCACTAACGGAAGGGTGATTCGGATTCATGCTCCGACGACGAAATTCGGCTAATTTCTCTTGGTTTACTAAGGGTGCTAATTCTTCATAGTCAAGAACTGCCACTTTTTGAATTTCATGACTTGTTCTAAAGCCATCAAAAAAGTTCATAAATGGAACACTCGCTTCAATCGAAGCTAAGTGAGCCACTGGTGCCAAATCCATCACTTCTTGTACACTGCTTTCTGACAACATAGCAAAGCCTGTTTGGCGTGCGGCCATTACGTCTCCTTGATCACCAAAAATATTTAAAGCATTCGTAGTTAAAGCTCGGCTCGCCACATGAAAAACAGATGGTAATAGTTCTCCAGCTATTTTGTACATATTAGGAATCATCAAAAGTAACCCTTGTGAAGCCGTATAGGTCGTGGTAAGCGCGCCTGTTTTTAAAGAGCCATGGACCACGCCGGCAGCACCAGCTTCCGATTGCATTTCGACTACTTTCACAGGTTGACCAAAGATATTTTTCTTACCTTCGGCCGACCACTGATCAACAAGCTCAGCCATTGTTGAACTTGGTGTTATTGGATAAATGGCTGCTAATTCTGTAAAGGCGTAGGAAATATAAGCAGCTGCTGCATTCCCATCCATTGTTTTCATTTTCCGCATGTTTTTCTCATCCTTTATATCTAAAAAATAGAATAGTTGCACGCATATTCTTGTTTATTATAGCGTAAAAACCAAACATTTGAAACATTTTTCACAAACATTCTTTAGAGTTTCCTTTCCCAGTTACAAATTGTCTCTATGTTTTTATATATAATTAGTTTATAATAACAACTGAAAATAACGATCTACAGAAAGGGAGAATATGTTGAAAACTCTTCAAAAAAATAAATTTATTATCCTTGCTTTTTTACTACTAACCATCATTTTTTATTTTATCCCTTACGCTCACGATGAATGGATGTGGGGAAGTCAAGAAGGGCTTGATTTATTAAAAAATGGCTTTCAAGGATACAATGGACGCTACTTTGGAAATATCTTCGCTTTAATTATTACTCGTAGCGTTTTAATTAAAAGCTTGTTTATGAGCGGCACGATTCTATTATTACTTACAGTACTAACAAAATTCACTAACCTAAGTTTAGATAGAAAAACAACTACAAATAAAAAATTTCTTTTGATTTTTAGCCTAGCTCTGCTTATATTAATTCCCACAAAACTTTTTCAACAAACTTATGGATGGCCGGCAGCCTTTGTGAACTTCGTTCCTCCTGTCATTAGTTTAGTGGTTTTTTTCATAATAGTGAATTACTTATTTACTAATGAAACAGCTAATTTAAAACACCCTGTTCTAACAGGTATTGTTTTAAGTTTAGGGACTCAATTTTTTTCTGAAAACATCAGCGTTTATATCACATTCCTTGCAATTGCTTTATGTATTTATTCTTGGAAAACCAGAAAGATGATTGATTCGTTCTTACTTGCTTTTCTAGTTACAAGTTTCCTTAGTTTGATTATTATGATTATTAATCCAGCCTACTTAAACGCTGCCAATAATACTGACGGCTATAAAAAAATCAATTTATCGCTTTCATATTTTTACTATAAAACAATTGGACCGATGGCAGAAAATATTTTTCATCAAAATCGTTTCATTAATCTTTGTATAGCAACGTTAACTTTATTAATCTCTAAAAAACAAGATAAAGATATTTTACAATCAAAGGCAACGCAGCTGATAAATAAAGGAGCTCTATTTTTTATAAGTACTTATACGGTTTTCTCTGTCTTTATTTATCCTTATTTCACAATATCCTATAATCGCAGTCAAGATTTCACTGCACTATTAGCTTTACTATACTACCTTTCAATATTTATATTTATACTCATTCAATTTAAAGGTAATTTAAAAGCAAAACTACTTTTCTTGTTCTTATCTATCGTATGTACAGCCGGGCCTCTTTTCATTGCTGAGCCCATCGGTCCCCGGTCATTTTATATTACGTACGTTTTTTGGATTATACTTATTCTGCAATTTATCGCTTATTATTTTAATTTACAAAGTGAAGAAGAAAACAACCTTGAAATACTGTTTATAACGAAAATTCTTAAACAAGGAATTCTTATCTTATTAACCTTTTATACCTTGATGTTTGCATACACCTACAGAGTAGAACAACAAAGAAAAGAAATTATAGATGAGGCAATCGCTAATAAAGAAACTTCCGTAAAATTACCTTTATTACCAAATGGAGAATACTTTTGGGAAAAAGGAACAACCGCAGAAAATTGGATGCGACGTTACAAAACATTTTATAACATTCCGCAAGAAATAACGATTACATTCGTACCGATGGAAACAAAATAAAAAAAGAGCCCTAGGGCTCTTTTTTTAGTACAACTCCAAATATTGTTCTCTTTCCCATTCAGAAACGGTTTGACGGAAGGCTGCCCATTCCATTCGTTTCGCTTCTACAAAATTGGCAAAAATGTGACGACCTAATGCATCAATCATTACTTGATCTTTACGTAATTCTTTGATGGCATTGTGTAAGGTTGATGGCAAATCTTCAATTTGTGCATGTTGACGTTCTTCCTCATTCATCACATAAATGTTACGATCAACCGCTGGCGGTGGCGTAAGTTCATTACGAATACCATCCAAACCTGCTTGTAATAAGACTGCCATTGTTAAATACGGATTCGCTGAAGGATCGACAGAACGTAATTCTAAACGAGTCGATAAACCACGAGATTCAGGAACTCGAATGAGTGGTGAACGATTTCTGCCGCTCCAAGCTACATAAACAGGTGCTTCATAACCTGGTACCAAGCGTTTATAAGAGTTCACTGTTGGGTTACATACCGCAGTATAGGCACGGGCATGTTTTAATAAACCACCTAAGAAATGATACGCAGTTTGGCTTAAGCCCATCTCTCCTGACTCGTCATAAAAAACATTACCTTCTTCATTAAATAATGACATATTGCAGTGCATACCAGAACCATTAATTCCAAACAAAGGTTTTGGCATAAATGTTGCATGCAAGCCATGTTTGCGCGCAATAGTTTTCACAACTAATTTGAATGTTTGAATATTGTCACAAGCATCAACTACATCAGCATATTTAAAGTCAATTTCATGTTGACCAGGTGCTACTTCATGATGCGAAGCTTCCACTTCAAAGCCTAAACTTTCTAACTCTAAAACAATATCACGGCGACAATTTTCACCTAAATCGGTTGGCGCAAAATCAAAATAGCCACCTTTATCATTCAAGTCAGTGGTAATTTCACCATTCTCATCTAATTTAAATAGGAAAAATTCTGGTTCTGGTCCTAAGTTAAAAGAAGTAAAGCCTAATTCTTTCATATCTGCTAAGGCGCGTTTTAAATTACCGCGGGGATCTCCGGCAAAAGGGGTACCATCAGGATTGTAAATATCACAAATTAAGCGCGCAACTTTTCCATGGTCGCTTTCCCACGGAAAAATCATCCATGTAGATAGATCAGGGTATAAATACATGTCACTTTCTTCGATACGAACGAATCCTTCGATGGATGACCCATCAAACATCATTTTATTATCTAATACTTTATCTAGCTGACTCACAGGAACTTCAACATTTTTAATTGTTCCCATAATGTCGGTAAACATTAGTCGTAAAAAACGTACGTTTTCTTCTTCTGCAATATGTTTAATCTCTTCTGCCGTTTTGGCTTTTCTTGTCATCGGTCTGATCCCCATCCTTCATTTTTATTGGCTGCTGAAACGTTAGAGCCTTGGTACATTCGATTGGAACGGATTTTGCTGAGTAAGTCCTCCTTGCGAAAGGATTTCGTCGTATAAAATCTGACGAACATCTGCATCGGTTAACGGACGAGTTGCCTCGGCGGTGTTTTTTTGTTCCTCTAATTTCATTTCATACACACGCTTAATCCCTGCCATGTTCAATCCATCAGATAAATAATCTTTAATTTCTAACAAAACATCAATATCATTTAAAGAATACATGCGTCGGTTGCCCTCACTACGTTCTGGATGAATCAATCCCTGTTCTTCATAGTAGCGAATTTGTCGAGCGGTCAAATCCGTTAGTTTCATAACTGTACCAATTGGAAAAACTGACATGGAACGGCGTAACTCTTTTTCTCTCATCTCCATCCTCCTCTCTTAGTTATTTCTTAGAATAACAATAGAATGACAAATTGTCAAGAACTTATGTTAGATTTTCTAACATAAAACAAAAAACCTGATAAATATGGACTTTCCCATCTTTTCATGGCTCATTTTCTCCTGCTAACCAAAAAAATAGAAATGATTTGTTTTTACAAATCATTTCTAATCAACTTACCATTTTTTATTCTTTTTCGGATTCAGCCAACCATTTAGACTCTTTTTTCGCAAAGCCTTTCACGATATACCGATTTTCATTTTCAGCATATTCTTCTGAAATCATTAGTGTCATCCGGCGAAGTTCACTTAATAGTTGTCCGTCAATTGGGCTAATTTCTAATTGATAAGGCTCGAGTAATTCCATCATTTGGGCACGGATAGCTTGAACCAGTCGTTCTTTATCTTCAGAAATTTTAGTTGAGATCAATACATTGGGAAATAAGGTTGGGACAAATTCTTTGCTGTCCACTTGATCTCTTTTATTATAAACCGTCAAGCACGGAATATTTTCCAACGCTAATTCTTTCATCAATGTTTGAACTGTGCGTTCATGTTGTAAACGATCTGGCGCACTTGCATCCACCACATGGAGCAGTAAATCCATCGTCCGACTTTCTTCCAATGTCGACTGAAAGGCTTCAATCAGCTGTGTTGGTAAATCTTGAATGAAGCCAACCGTATCGGTCAGCGTAACTTCCATGCCTTGAGGCAATTGCCATTTTTTGGTTAAAGGATCTAACGTTGCAAACAATTGATCCTCTGAATAAGTTCCTGCTGTTGTCAACATGTTGAGAATGGTTGATTTGCCAGCATTGGTATAACCAATCAAGCCAATTTGAAATAGTTCTGAATTTTGTCTTTTCTGGCGGCTTCGTTCACGATGAGCAGTGACTTCTTTTAACTCACGACGGATGCCTAAGATTTTATTCCGAATGTGTCGGCGGTCCGACTCTAATTTCGTTTCACCAGGCCCGCGTGTCCCAATACCTCCTCCAAGTCGGGACAACTGTTTTCCTTGACCAGCCAAGCGAGGCAATAAATAATCCAATTGCGCTAATTCAACTTGTAACTTTCCTTCTTTGGAGCGCGCACGCAAAGCAAAGATATCCAAAATTAATTGTACACGATCAATTACTCGCACAGCTAACGCTTCAGATAACAGTTGATTTTGGCGCGGTGTGAGCTCATGATTAAAAATAACAAGATCCGCTTCATAGGCATCTGTTAATTGAATTAATTCTTCCAATTTCCCCTTACCGATTACGGTTTGTCGATCGACTTGTGGTCGTTTTTGTGTTAAAACAAACACCACTTCTCCATTAGCGGTTTCCGTTAAATTCGCCAGTTCTTCCATTGATGCAGAAAATGTCTGATAATTTTTTTCCGTCTCAACTCCTACTAGAATCACTTTTTCATGAGTGGTCATCGCCTACTCACTCTCCTTCTGTTGTAGCCATTCCGCTACTTCTTTTTCCAACTTGGGCAAATCTGTTGGCTGCTGAACCAAATTCCACCAATGCGCAGCCATTCGATTTCTAAACCAAGTCAATTGACGTTTGGCATATCGCCGCGATTGCTGTTTGACTGTTTCAACCGCCATCTCTAATGATTGTTCACCGGAAAAATACGGGAAAAATTCTTTATAGCCAATACCTTGAGCTGCTTGTGCATGTGGTTGCTGAAACATCTGTTTTGCTTCTTCCAACAGCCCTTCTGTCATCATTTGATCCACCCGCTGATTAATACGCTCATACAATAAAGCGCGATCTGTTTCCAAACCTAACAAATAATAATCATAGAGACGAGCTGGTTTTTCCTTCGGGGTCAAAATACTATAACCTGTTTTATCAAAGACCTCTAACGCACGAATGACTTTTTTGCGATTATTAAAATGAATGCTGTTAGCCGCTAGAGGATCCTTTTGTTGTAATAACTGCCATAAAGCTTGATTCCCTTTTTCTTCCGCAAATAAATTGTACGTTTCTCTAATTTCAGGCGAGTCATCTATCTCACGACTTCCTAGTTGAAAATCATAAAGAAGTGATTGAATATACAAACCTGTTCCTCCAACGATAATTGGTAGTTTCCCTTTTTCAGTAATTTCTTTGATTTTTTGACGACCCTCTTTCTGAAAATCAGCAGCAGAATATGTTTCGCTGACTTCACGGCAATCAATTAAATAGTGAGGAATCCCTTCTTTTTCTGTTTCTGTGACTTTAGCGGTGCCAATGTCTAACGAGCGATAAACTTGCATGGAGTCACCGCTAATAATTTCACCATTAAATTTTTTTGCTAAAGCAATACTTAATGCTGTTTTCCCCACCGCAGTGGGTCCTACAATAACTAATACTTTCTCCAATTATGTTTCTCCTTCTTCTTGCCAATTTTGACGAGCAAATTTTGCTTCCTCAGGAAAATCAGTATGAACACCCGCCAATTTTAGCTGAAAACAATTTTCCATTTCTTCCATCCGATTAACAGTCCACGGCCGCAGCGGTTTGCCAATTGTGATAAGTTCTTTTTCATGAGCCAACACCCAAGACATTTTTGGATGTAAACTATCGACAAGCGCGAATGCCGGTCCCGCTTGACTTAAATCCTCTGCAGATTCATAAATAAAGGCAATTTCTGTCTTAGGATCAGCTTTTTTTAATTTAACTAAACTTGGAAAATAAAAACTGGAATATAAATAACGAAACGGCCAGTTTTTTTGCTTCATTTGTTGGACGACTTTTTTCTCAATTCCTTCATAATGGATAATGTCCGTTTTAAGTTCAATATTCAAAAAACCATTGAATTGTTCTTCTTCAAGACATTTTAAAACATCTTCCAATGTTGGAACACATTGAACAGAAGGATTTTTCTGAAACCAGCTTCCAGCATCTAGTTGTTTTAATTCGTTTAATGTTAACTGTTGGATTTCACCATGACCATCTGTCGTACGATCAACCGTTTCATCGTGCATAACGATTAAATAACCATCTTTAGAAAGGTGAACGTCTAATTCAATTCCTTCAGCACCAACACGAACAGCCTCTCTGAAAGCAATACACGTATTTTCAGGATGGGTGCCTTTACTTCCTCGATGTGCAATAATATCTGTCATGCTCTCACTCCAATCTTGTTTATTGTACCATTGGAGTGAGGTGGGTTCAAATATAGGAAAAACGAGATACAGTCATTCGACTACTACCTCGTTTTTTATAAGTAAAATGAATATATTCATTAATCAATCTCTTTTAACTCTGATTCTTTAGTCTCATTTTTCTTTGGCAAACTGTATATATTTTCTACAAAATACAAGGGACGTTTCTTAGTCTCTAAAAATACACGGCCAACATACTCCCCTAAAATCCCTACAGAAATCAATTGGCAGCCACCTAAAAATAATATCATAATCATTAGCGAAGGGAAGCCTGATGTGTCCGCTCCAAATATCAATGTTTTAATTAATACATATATCATGTAAATAAACGCAACAAAAGAAACTAAAAAGCCAAAATACATTGAAATCTTTAAAGGAGCCGTTGTATAAGAAGTAATTCCTTCAATTGCCAATTTCAATAATGCGCCAAAACTCCATTTTGTTTCACCGTGTAGTCTCTCATCCGCATCAAATTCAATCGCAACCTTTTTGAAGCCTACCCAATTATATAACCCCTTCGTATAACGTTGAGATTCTCTCATTTGCTTCAGCGCCTCTACTACCTTGCGATCAAGTAACCGGTAATCTCCTGCATCTGGTAAAACAGGCGTATTGGCTAGTTTTCCTAATACTTTATAAAACCATTTAGAGGATGTTTTTTTGAACCATGACTCCCCTTTGCGTTGATTTCTTTTAGCATAGACATCTTCATAACCTTGCTGCCAAAGATCAATCATATCAATAATTGTAGCTGGCGGATGTTGTAAATCAGCGTCCATTGTAATAACAGCATCATGTGTAGAATAATCAAAGCCCGCACTCATTGCTATCTCTTTTCCATAATTTCTGGACAAATCAATTAAAGAAACATTATCCGTTTGTTCAATTAATGATAAAACTTCACTCACAGTGTTATCTTTGCTTCCATCATTAATAAATAATATTTCAAAATCAACTTCGTTTCTTTTTTTTTCTAAAGTTTCATTTAATTTTTTATATAGAGGACGTATATTATTTGCTTCATTATACGCGGGTATTGAAATTAAAATTTTCTTTTTCACAGGTTAAATCCCCCAAATTTAATACTTGCATACAAATTTTAGCATACCATATTAAACTTTTTTTATCTATGACTACTTCGTACAAATTACTTGAAAACTTATTGAGAACTATCAGCTCTCAATAAGTTTTATTTATTCTTTTAATTCATAATTAACGTATTTATCCAAACCAGATTGAATACTATATTTCGGTTCATAACCAATGGCACGTAATTTAGATATATCCGCTAAGGAATCTTTGATGTCCCCAGCTCGTGCTTCTTTGTATTCAACTGGCAAAGTGACTTTCATAATATCATTTAAAGAAGATATTAACTCATTTAAATCGGTTGCTTTCCCTGTTCCGACATTATATACTTCCCCAAGTGATTGGTCAGAATGAGCGACAAGATTCAACGCTTGAACCACGTCCTCAACAAAGACAAAATCACGAGATTGTTTTCCATCACCAAAGATATTGAATGTCACTTCTTGATTGGCTAATAAGCGTTTGTAAGAGTCCATCACAATCGAAATAACGCCAGAATAAGGCGAATTAGGATTTTGGTTTGGCCCATAAACGTTAAAGAAGCGAACAGCACTTGTTGGAACATCATATAAATGACAATAGTTTAAAACATATTTTTCAGAAGCAAATTTATCCACTGCATAAGGCGTTAATGGACGAATTACTGATTCTTCCTGTTTTGGTAAAGTTGGCTCATCGCCGTAAACCGCTGCAGAAGAAGCAAACACCAAACGTTTTAAATCTTTCTGGTATTTCCGAATTAATTCCAGTAATTGTAACACACTCTCAAAATTGACTTGGTGTGTTTCCACTGGACGTGCTACTGAATCTGCTACACTAGCAATCGCTGCTAAGTGAAAAATGTAATCGAACTGATACTCTTGCAGTACTTTTTCCATTAATTGTTGATCAATCACGCTACCTTCAATGAACGTGATATTTTCAGATGTGTTTAAATTTTCAGTTTGGCCCATTGATAAATCATCAATGACCACAACTTGATTGTCTTTACTATAATAATTTGCTAAGGTTGAGCCGATAAAGCCGGCGCCGCCTGTGATTAAAAAGTTCCTCAAGTTTCCCACTCCAATTAAAATAATACATTAATTTTACCATTTTTAGGTGTCAAAGACTACCGTTTGTTTTTTTCAATAAAAAAGGAGAGAAAATAACTTTCTCAACCTTTTACTAAATATTTTAAATTCTTTGCGTTATTAACAAAACTCTTATGAATGAATAAGAAATAGATAATGTACACAATTCCATAAGAAATGAAACTATAAATACTACCGCCAAACCAAAGATTACTAAAGATAAACAATAATGTAACCAACGTTTCCAATGCAGTGCTATTTCCTATTTTAATATTCATATCTTTGCATAGAAAAATTTCCGCTAAATTACAACGAAATGCTAAACTTACTAATATCAATCCAACAGTTAAATTCAAGTTCCCAACAACGAAAATCACAAACAACGATAAGATTAACGACAAGGCAAGTGTCAATACGTTAACAAATAAAATTGTTTTTTCTTTTCTCAACGTTTTTAAATACGTGTTAATTAGTAAAGACATCCGGCCTTCATAAATAACTATAGGAAATAGAATTCCCATAAATTTCAAACTCTCGCTATATTCGGGTAACCACATACCTAAAACAAATTTGACGGGTACATATAACAGCAGAATTGCATACGTCAACGGAACAAAAACACCTCTTAATGTGACAAATAAAGACGGCAATCGCTCTTTATTTGTCCGTCTTAACAACGGAAACATTACAATTCCAACAGCATTAATAAAAGTTAAAAACATATTTGATAAACTTAAAGTAAAGGACAATTTACCAAAGGTTTCGATGGTCCAACGCTGTTGAACAAAAAAGCGAATGGTTCCCATTATTAGCATACTTGCTATACTACTGAGCATTAGTTTACTACCTATGTTAATATTATCAACTATTTCAGGAGTAACTTCCTTCAAACTCATCATGTTCACACGCAACATGTCTTTAACTCTAAACATTCCCCAAACCGTAATAATCAGTTTAGAAAGTATGTCCATAATGATTAGCCAATAAAAATCTCGTCCTCCTAATGCAAAGTAAATTGCAATGAACAAGACATATAAATAGCGATCATTTCTGGATAATTGAGCATATTCCTTAATACGATTTGTTGACTGAAAAACATACAGAATAAACGTTTTTGCAATTGTAATTACTGAAACAATGGCCGTCAATATCAAAATAATCCCTTGATATTCTTTCGGCATGAAAAAGTAAGCCCAAAGAATGACAAAAGCAGAAATACAACATTCAAAAATCGCTAAATACCAGAATTGAGAACCGAGATTTCTTTTATCTAAATTTTCGTATTCTTCTCCCCCAATTTTTAAATAGATACCATCAATCCAGCCTAAGTGGAGAAATCCAACATATGAAGAATAAAAAACATAAAGTTGCCAATAACTGTATTCTGTAACGCCTAACAACTTAGGGACAAATAAATTTAAGAGAACCGAAATACCCAACGTTGCAAAATTTGCAGCCACAGTATAATAAAGGTTTTTAGCCACCATTTTTGCTTTTGAATTCATAGCATTATGCTCACTTTCTAATTTTATATTTCATGATATGGTAGATATCTGTGCTAAAATAAAACTTGTGATGATACTTAAAAAAGGCACATAGAATCGGAATAATTTTTTTTCGTTCTAATAAAGATACTCGCATATTCAACTCTTTAATCAAGTTTGAAAGAACTTTGTCTTTATATTCAAATTCTTCAACATGTGGTTGGTTATTTAAATAATTCTTTGCAGCCTTTGTACGCTGTAATCTCCGGCGTAAAGTATTCAATCTTTCCTCAAAGTGATTTTGTCTCTTAGCTAAATCAATTTCTTTTTTAAAGGAACTTTGTCCATGTTTACGCCATCTAATTAATTCTTCCCTAACAATATAGAGCCCATCACTTAATAAAGAACTTCCCCACATCGCCATATCATGTACAGGATTTTCCATTTCAGATGCGTATAGATTAACATTGGCAATGAAGCTCTTTCTAATTGCATATACACATCCCGGGCGACGTAAAAATAAATTGTTCTCATTAAATATAATCTGTTCTGCTTTTTGATTAGACAATTTAACTGAATCAATCTTTTTTAATTCCTCTGCTAATCCACCAGGTTCTACTAATTCAGTATAATCACTTACTAAAACTTTAACATCAGTGTTTGCAAAAGCTTCACACATCACTTCAATTTTAGATGCATCCCAAATATCGTCTTGATCACACGTAAAAACAATTTCTTTAGTAGCAGCATTCAATAGATTAAAGAAATTTTTGCGCCAACCTAAATTTTCCGTGTTGATTTTCAAATGCCACGTTTCACCTAATTTATTTTCAGAAATAAAGTTCTCAATTATTTTAACTGTAGAATCTGTAGAGCAGTCATCCCAAATTAATACTTCATCAATTTTTTTCGACTGATTTTTTAAGGAATCCAACTGTTCTAAGATATTTTTTTCTCCATTATAGGTAGCCATAACAACAGTTGCTGTATATTGCTGCTTCATTTAAGTACGCCTTCTTTCTAAAAAACCTATAAATAATCTTTATTTTTGGTAAAAATCATAGGGATGATGAGTGATTCTTTCTTCTACTGGAGGCATTTCCATATAATCTCCATAACGTAAAGTTAAAAATTGTTTTCGCTTTTTAATGGCCATAAATCTATGTCCTTCAAACTCTACATCCTCATATTCCAAAAACCATTCATTAGGAAATACACCCCAATCTATATGAATCCATTCTAGATAACCACAATGTTTTGTTGCTCCAAATGGGGTTTTTTTTGCCTCTGTTTGATATAAATCACGCCAATATTGATTGTTTCCTACTTTTTTCACTTTAAAATGATTAGGATAACGAGTTATTAATTTTATTAATGCCTTACTAAGATGAAAACTTCGTGCATAACTTAAACCTAAAGTATCCATTAAGTTTAACCGATACTGTTCCGTTCTCTTTCTTAGTTCATTTCTCTCCTTTTGAGTATCAGGGATACCATCAATTGGAAAAATATCTACAAAAACTCCTAAGTCCTTATCTTCTCCACCAAAATATTGTTTGGAATGAGCTACAGTATTAGGATCAACTAACTTTGCAAAAGGATAACGAAAATGTTTCCGTGTTTCAAAAGAAAGTAATTGATAGTTAGAGTCGTTTTTAAGGATTTTAATTAACAATTCATAATCTGGCCTTGGCATAACTATATCAATATCATCATCCCAAGGAATAAAACCTTTATGACGTTCTACACCAATCAATGTTCCATAAAACAATGTATAATGCAAGTTGTTAGATCGACAAATATTATCGATATACACTAATATTTCAACAGCCTTCGCCTGAACCTCTTTTAACGTAAGTTTTTGCATGATATTACTCTCCTACTTATATAATAATCAATTGTATAGTAGAAAAAATGAGCATCATTGCTCATTTCCTCTAATCAAATCATTTTCCATGTCAGTGCGATACTGAATCTTACCCAAGTACAACCAAAAAATAACTGTTGCAAAACGTCTTGTTAAAATGACTTCTGTTATTAGTAATCCAGAAATTAAAATTACCAACACAATTTGGTTATCTAATACAAAATCCATATAATCTTTAATTCGAACGTTAAATAATAATTTAGCAGAATTAAACATTTTAGATAACAGAAAGATTAGAAATATAATTGTGCCTGAAATTCCTGTAGCTGCTAATAAATAGAAGAAAAAACTATGCGGTGTTTGAGCAGTTTTAGCAATATGCGTTTGTGGTAATTTATCTTTGGCTATATCTACGAAGCCTTTTGGAGAAGTCCCAAAAATAGGATTCAATTTCATTAAGTCTATCGCACTTTTCCAAAGAGCAAATCGACTATTTGAAATATCGCCTTTCCCTTCAACATCTGGTCTCTTAGTGGTAATTTTCTCATTTTCAAGAATTTCGTTTTCTTTATTATCTAAAGCTTTTGGTACTTCAATATTCACTGAATTTGCAGCAACGATATACCCTTTTTCTATTAACTGTAAGCCCCCGAAAACAATAGCGCCACAGAAAAAAGAAACTAGTACAGCTTGTACAGCTTTTTTTATAATCGTTTTAGAAGTATTTTTTTGAAAGAGCCAATTTGTAAAGAACATACCGAAGATCACCATTGAAATCAACTGGATGACTCCTGATCTTGATCCAGACAACGCTACATAACTAAATTGCAGAAAAATTACCATGGCACAGGCCGTTTTTAACCATTTATTATTGGTATTAATAAAATTCCGAACTGCAACCAAAATACAAACTAAAGAAATGGTACATGCATAATTAGGCTCCACAAAAACACCATATAATCGGTTTTCAAAAAAACCGATTCTCATTCCGTAATACAAAGACTCCACTGGTTTTGAAAAGCTGATTCGCGCAAAAAATAAGTATAACCCAACGATTACTAATGCGGTCCAAACAATTAAAAGTACATACTCAAAAGCTTTAAAAACAGATTTATCATTCGAACGCCCTACTTCGTAAACGGAAAAGAAAAAGATACATTGCCAAATGATCAACTTAATGTTCTCTGAAAAAGCATACGTATGATTAATAAATGTTGTTAAAAATAAAATTCCTATAAAAGCAATTAGCCAGTATTCTATTCTTCTTTGTTTTTTTTCTATAAAAATTGGCAAGAAGTGACATATGAAGTAAACACCTGACAATAGCATAATTATCAAGGTAAATAATGAATCTATTTTTGTAGGTAAAGTCGAATAAATGCTAACCATTCGACAAATTAGAACTAACTCAAAAAAAACAATATATGGTATAGCTATCCTTTTTTCTATTTTTTGCATCTGCTGTGATAAATTAATAATCATCATATCCTCCAATTATTTAAAACAACTTTTAGATTACAACTTGTTAATCTATTGTTTTTTCTATATATTTTCTTTTCAATTTAATTGGTATTTTATAAAAAGGAAGACCAAACATAAGTAAAATCATTGATAGTTTACGACTTTTTGTAAAAACTTTATTTTTCATAATAAAAATAAAGTTTTTCCGAAGATAGCGAACAATTTGTTTCGTTTCTTTTTTCTTCGGAGCATTACTAATCAAAATTTTATCTAACACTAAAAAATTTGCAAAACAAACTCTTTGATGGGCAGCTTCTTCTATAACTGCTCCCTTGCCTTTCAATTTAAGTTCATTTTTCTCCCAAGCTTCTATAAACTCAAATTGTTTATCTGAAAACGTTTCTGTATTAATGCTACCCATTCGATGATAATAGTAATATTTTTGCGTTGAATCAATAGAGACTTTCTGACATTTAGATAACAAATCTACTATAATAAATGAATCTTCATGATACTTTCCTTTAGGATATCTTAAATCCTCAAAGAGTTTTCGTTTATATAATTTATTTACAGCATGTACGGAAATAATGTTTCCTTGTAAAATTAACAATAATGCTTCTTCTCTAGAAAAAGTTCCCTGTATTAAACTTTTTACAACAGGTTCTTTCCCCTCATAGACATCATAAATACCACAGATTGATAAATCGGCATCTTCTTTTACGATATTTGTATATAATAACTCATACATATCATCCGCAATGTAATCATCACTATCTACGAAACCTAAATACTCACCTGTCGCTATCTCAATTCCAGCATTGCGAGCATCGCTTAGCCCACCATTTTCTTTATGGATAACTTTTACCCGTTGATCTTGTTCAGCAAACTGATCACACATTGCTCCAGAACTGTCTGGAGAGCCATCGTCCACCAGAATTAATTCAAAGTCAGTAAACGTTTGAGCTAAAATAGAGCGTACACATTTTTCTAAATATTTTTCTACATTGTATACAGGAACAATAATACTAATTTTGGGCATATCAATTTCCGCTACCTTCTAAAATTTTAATTGTATGTTTTAATGGTTCTTCCATACTGTCGTACAGTGGCCGCCAACCTAATGCATAGATTTTTTGATTGTCTAGTAGTGCTTTTGTTGCTTTAGAAAACCCTTGTTTTTCTTGGGCGGTGGCTTCTCCATGAATCACTTTTGTTCCAGCCACATTGGCTAATGTTTCCGCAAAAGTACGTAACGTAATATCGCAATGTTCGTTTGAAACATTGTAAGCTTCCCCTTTTTGCCCTTTAACTAATAAAAACAGAAGAGCAGATACAATATCTGCAACATATGCATAAGAATATAGTTGGGTCCCTGCACTTTTTAACACAATGTTTTCTTTATGGACTGCATTCATAATAAATTGAGAAGAAGCTTTACTATCCGAAAGTAACATCGTAGGCCCGAAAGTACGACTAATTCTTGGAATAACAACATCAATACCATATTTCTGAATATAGGCTTGACATAATGATTCACTTGCTCTTTTTCCTTCGGGATAACCGGCCCGTAGCGTGTTACAGTCAATATAGCCGCAATAGTCTTCCGTAAATTTATCAAGATCTCCACGATTTTCTCCATAGATTTCAACAGTTGATAAAAATAACACTTTTTCACTATTCGCTTTGACCGCATAATCTAAAATATGCTGCGTACCAGCAATATTGGTCATAATCGTTCCAATTGGATCACTGGCATATGATTTAGGATGTGTATTACTAGCACAATGCAACACATAGTCACAAGCTTCTGCTATCTGAATTTCTTCTGTGACATCTCCGATAACTATATGGAATAACGGATCTTCTAGATAACTAGTAAATCGCTCTTCTAAACGCGACAATGTTCGTCCCATCGCCCAGATCGAAATATTCGCATTTCTCGTTTTATTTTGGTACATAAGCACATCAATTAAAAAGGTCCCAATCATGCCTGAAGCACCAGTTATAAAAACAGATTTATTAGTTACTTTCGTCCAATCTGGTGTCTTCTCTAAAACTCGTTCAACGTCTGATAAATAATTATCGTCTGTAAATAACATGGTATCCCCTCCACTACTCTTCTTTCATTTTCAAGAAGCCTTTAAATAACTGTAAGTCATCTTGTGTGGTTAACTTAATGTTTTTATCTGAGCCTAAAGCAAAATACAATGTTTCGCCTAAATCCACCATCATAGTATTCGTATATGACGATTCAGAAATACCAATATTCTCACGGAATGCTTTTTCGTAAGCCCAAGTTAATTTTTCAAATTTATAGGCTTGTGGCGTTGACACGCGACGTAATGTTTCACGATTAATATATTGTCGAGTTGTTTCCTCAGTTTCTTTTACAAAAATTTGTTCATTATATGGCAACGAAGTCACTGCATTGCCGTATTCTTGACACTTAACAATTACATCAGATAAAACTAATTCATCAACTAATGGACGAATTCCGTCATGGATAACAATAGTATCTTCTGGGTTTGAATGTTCTTTTAAGAAATTAACCCCATTGTTAATTGATTCTTGACCAGAATTTCCCCCTGGGATAATCCATTGTAATTTGTCAATATGGTACTCTTTTGCATAGGCATCTAGTGTTTGTTCCCAACCTTTTTTACACACAACTAAGATTCGATCAATGAGTGGATGCTTTTGAAAAGATTCCAATGTGTAGATAATTATCGGTTTTTCCTCTACCATAATAAATTGTTTAGGAATCTCCTGCCCCATTCGTTTACCGACCCCACCGGCAATAATTAAAGCTGTAATCATTTGATACAAAATCCTTTCTTTAACTAGTCAACAACTAGTTTTATTTCAATTTTGTTTAACTTATATATTCATCAACACAGCCAAAACTGCATTCAATCTTTTACATTTTCTCATAACTAACAGTAAGTTTCAATAATTTATCGTAGACCTTAATCGAACTGTAAATATTGTCCTTTTCAAAAATAATATTTATTAAATAAAGGACACCTAACTAAATCGTTAGAGTGTCCTTTTTAAGTTACTTAACTAATTCACTTTTTGTACATAACGTTTATTCGAAGTGATATACCCTTGTGATGTTTTTAATCTTGGATAACCATTTTTACTATATTCAATTCCTTGCACTCTAATAGTAGTTCCTTTTTTTACTGGAGATCCAGGTGTTTTAAATTCTAAATCAGTATAATAACGATCATTGACAAGCATTACAATTTTTACTGGATTTTCTGTATAGTAGTTGTCAATATTACTGATTGCTGCTGAAACGATATCTTTTCTTGCCGTTAAATATCCTTTTCTTGTTACCAAGCGGGGATATCCATTAGATGAATATTCAATTCCTTGCACTTCTACTAGTGTGTTCTTTTTCACTGCGGCACCTTTGCTTGTAAAGTCAGCGTTGTTATAAAATGTTTCATCTTTCATTACTACTACTCGACCTGGATTAGCTGTGTAATACTTATCAATATTACTGATTGCTGCTAAAACGATATCTTTTCTCGCTGTCAAATATCCTTGAGGTGTTACCAAACGAGGGTACCCAGTTGATGAATATTCAATTCCTTGCACTTCTACTAGTGTATTCTTTTTCACTGCGGCACCTTTGCTTGTAAAATCGGCGTTGTTATAAAATGTTTCATCTTTCATTACTACTACTCGACCTGGATTAGCTGTGTAATACTTATCAATATTACTGATTGCTGCTAAAACGATATCTTTTCTCGCTGTCAAATATCCTTGAGGTGTTACCAAACGAGGGTACCCAGTTGATGAATATTCAATTCCTTGCACTTCTACTAGTGTATTCTTTTTCACTGCGGCACCTTTGCTTGTAAAGTCGGCATTGTTATAAAATGTTTCATCTTTCATTACTACTACTCGACCTGGATTAGCTGTGTAATACTTATCAATATTACTGATTGCCGCTAAAACGATATCTTTTCTTGCCGTTAAATATCCTTGAGGTGTTACCAAACGGGGGTACCCAGTTGATGAGTACTCAATCCCTTGCACTTCTACTAGTGTATTCTTTTTCACTGCGGCACCTTTGCTTGTAAAGTCGGCGTTGTTATAAAATGTTTCATCTTTCATTACTACTACTCGACCTGGATTAGTTGTGTAATACTTACTTAAGTCAGGCCCACTACTATTACCCATATTTAAAAAATTACTATAGGTCATGGAAATATCAAACGGACGCCCTTCATAATTAGCTAAACCAGGGAAATACATTTGCGAAGACCATTGCCAAGCACCATGGTCATTATTCCACTGCATGGAACTATCTGGAGTATATGGATATTGCGCTACCCATACTCTGTCTCTTCCGAAGGCGGAGGTGTCGATATAGCCATTTGTTAACCACCATTTGCCAACATACAACGCATCATTTTTATACCCTAGTGCCTTTAATTGCTGGTTAAACGCAACAGAATTAGCATGGGCGTTTCGCCCATTGTTTGTAAGCGTTGGATCTTCCGCATCATTAAACATTATGGTATTTTTATCTAAGCCAGAGTTAGCCGCCGCCTGAGCAAAATATCTTGCTTCATCTTGTGCTGTCGCAGCAGAGACATACATACTATAGTGATATGCTGAAACTTTTAAGCCCGCAGCTTTGGCATTTCTAATTTGGCCCGCAGCATATGGATTAACATACCAAGTTCCTTCTGTCAATTTAACCGAGACACCTGTTACACCATAGCTTTTAATTTTTTGATATTCAGCTACTGAAATGTCTCCATTCCAACTAGAAACGTCAATAAAATTCTTGCCAGGCAAATTAGGATCATTCGCATAGACGTTCGCAACTGTTGCTCGCGCTACCCTAGAAGAAATGCCGTTTTTCATAGCATATGTTCCTTTTTTATGGTTCGTTCCTTCACGTGCTGCTTCTTGATAATCCGCTTCATCTTGGTCAATGGTCTTTTTTTCTACTTCAGAGCTTTGTGAGGCTTCTGTTTTACTATCTGTTGTGTTTGTTTCTGAAACAGAAGAATGTTCTTCCGTTGTACTATTTGTTGAAGAATCAAGAGACTCTTCTTTTGTGCTTGAAGTAGAACTATCTCTTTCAGAGGTATTTTCTTCTGTAACAGAAGATGTATCCTCCGTTGAATTAGTCGTTGTTTCTGACGTAGCTTGAGTGACCAAGCCAGTCTCCCCCGTTGTTTCTGTTTTTACAAGCTCTTCTCCTGATGCAATCACACTAAAACTATTTAATAATACGGTACAAATTAACATACCTGAAATGATTTTTTTCATGAAACTCTCCTTATATATTAATAATATGTATCTTTCTTAAACACTTGCCATTCGCTCTCGAAAATGTGTATCCTATAACCTTCAACTAATTGTTTTCACATTTTAAAACTAACACCAATTATTATCTCATACCTTTATTTCAAATTCAATTACGCTTTTTTAACATTCCTATATCAATTTTTTACTTTTAAATGGTAAAAAGATGAAAACAGATCTTTAATCGATTGTTTTCATCTTTTATTTATTTTTTAAGATATTCTGTGTACGATTTTTTAGTATCAACAATTAGTGCTTCATGATGGGGTTGGCGATCTTCCTCTGGTGGCAATTGCATATAATCCCCAAAAACCTCTGTTAAGTAGCGATTGTAGCCCACTGGTATTGGCATTTTTGTATCTTCAAACGGAACAAAAATAGCAGATTTAAAATCTTCCAAATGATAAATATTACCCATGTAACGTGGTCCGACACATAATTCTGTAACATAAGGAGTGGAGCCGAAGGAATACTTAGTCATTCTTTTTTCAGCAAAGCGCCAAATATGATAGCGAACCTTTTTCGATGGAAAGATATTCAATAATACCCGACTCCCCGTTGCTAAAATGCCACCATGTTTTTCTGGTACCACTTGTGAACAGAATAAAGCATAAATTAATGCCCAAATTTTTTGTTTCTTCCTTTGAAAATTTCCTTTTGGCGCACCATCTAAAGGAAAAATATCGATAGGAATACCATGAGGAATCGCTAATCCATCTTGATAGGTTTTAATAAACGTTGTCTGTGCATCCCTAATTGTCATAAATGAATTATGATCATTATAAGTTTTTGAAGCAACTAACAATGGATAACGTTCTGTATCCGCATATTTAGGCCAAAGCACTTTTAATTTTTCATAATCTGGTCTTGGCATAAAGAAATCTAAGTCATCATCCCATGGAATAAAACCTTGACTGCGGATTGCTCCAATACAACCGCCTCCACAAAAATAACAGGTTAGATTATGTTCTTCACAAAAAGCCACAAAATATTTTGACATGCGTAAAACGACTTGTTGAATTTCTACTAATTGCGTCTGTGTTGTTTGTTCCACTTTTCCTTTTCCTCCCTATTCATTCTTTGCATATTTAAATGTTGTATAGAATAAAAAACGCATTAAGTAGAATGAACTTTTAATAACTGAAAACTGTTCATTTTGACGCAAAATTTTCCAAACCCAACTGATTGTATTCCATTTGTTAGAAGATGTAGAGGTGGTTAGCTTACGATAAATGGCTAATTTTTCGTTAATAAAATAGACCGTATTTATTTCTTTCAAAATGTTTAACCAAGTAGCATAGTCTTCATGTTTTAAATCCGGCATTAAATGGCGTTTAAGCAGATTAGATTCGACTACGACTGTTAAGCAGCCGATAGTATTTGTTTTTAAAAGATCTTGATAGGTTTGTGGTCCCTCACTAAAATTACGCTCATGAGTAATGTTGCCATTTTCATTACATACAAAATAAGAACTACATGTAAATAAAAGTTTTTTTTCTTCCATCCACTTGATTTGAACTTCTAATTTATTAGGAAGCCATAAATCATCACTATCTAAAAAGGCAATATATTGTCCCTTTGAAGCTTCAATTCCTTTATTTCTGGTCTTTGCAATGCCCATGTTCTGTTCATTTTTCAGTAAAAAGATTCTTGAATCTTTTTCCATAAAGGCAAGTGCAATATCAATAGAATCATCTTTACTTCCATCATCAATGAGTAATAATTCCCAATTCTGATAGGTTTGTTCCAGAACGCTTTCAATAGATTTTGATAAAAATTTGCCAGCATTGTACATGGGCATAATAATTGAAACAAGTGCTGTTTCCATTTGTTCACTCCTCGTTGCATTTTATGTAAGAATGTAACAGTTTATATTATCGCATAGCTCTTTTATTATTTCAACGTTCCTTGTTTCCAAAAAAAGTTTGAGACATAAGCTTAAATAACTTATGTCTCAAACTTTTAACGGTAAATTCTAATAGCATTCTCTTTACAATAATCCATCGTCAATTCTTCACGTTCTTCAGACTCATCCAATCCTCTTGATGATACTTTATCAAAGAGAATTTTGATGGTTTGAAGCAGAATTTTCATATCCAACAGTAATGAATAATTCTTGATGTACAGTAAATCAAAGTTCAATTTACTATTGTAGTCAGAAGCATACTTCCCATAAACTTGGGCATAGCCGGTAATCCCCGCACGTACATTGTGACGTAAATAGTAATTCGGGTTTTCCTGATTAAATTGATCAACAAAGAATGGTCGTTCAGGACGTGGTCCGACAATGGACATATCCCCGCGAATAACATTGATTAGTTGTGGCAACTCATCAATACGTAAAGCGCGCAAGTATTTACCAACTGTAGTGACGCGACTGTCGTTACTTGTAGATAAGACTGGACCTGATTTTGCTTCCGCTGTTGCCGACATCGTTCTAAATTTTAAAATCGAGAACTCACGTTGATCTAATGTAATCCGAGTTTGTTTGTAAATCACTGGTCCCGGTGAAGTTGCTTTGACTAAAATCGCTGCAATAAGCATTAAGGGTGAGGTAATCACAAATAGGCAAACAGAGACTAAAATATCGAATAAACGTTTAATAAAATTCTCTTCTGGTTGGATTTCAAAATTTGAGACTTCGATAATACTTTCATCTTCAAAGTTCATCATGTTTGGTTTTAACATAATTAGATTTTCAAAACTTGTATCTAAAAAGATTTTTTTCTTGTGTTTGACAATTAATTGATACAATTTTACTTTTTCGTTCTCATCAACATTACTTGAAATATAAACAATATCGATTTCATCGATAATTTTTTTTAAGTTTTCATAGTAATTGCTGACAACAACGCTCGTTACTTTATGCTTGTTATTTTTATCAGACATAAAGTTTTGAATTGACCGCATAACTTGATTTTCTTTACCTAGTAAAACAACTTTTCGCTCATTGCTGACCTTTAAGTAAAGATAATAAACAAGAATTCGCCAAAGACTTAGAACAATAATTCCGATTATAAAGGAATATCCTAAAACAGAACGCGGGAACGTAAACCAACGTCCGGCAAATGTCACAATCATAATCGTTAAAGTCATTAAAATTTGACCAATCACCGTGACAAAAATGATGTCACTAATTTTGCGATTATAAAAAATATACGCACCTAACAACAAATTCAAAAAGATAAAAAAGATTGAAATGTAAATTGCAGATTTTTCATAAGCCACAAAGTTAAATGAAGGAATTTCTCGGCCAAATTTCACCATAAACCCTAAGATGATTGATAAATTATAGAGCAAAACGTCTGCTAAAATAATTACAATTCGTCTTGCATTACTCCATTCACTTTTTGATGTCATTAAAAACTTCCTCTCTTCACTTCCAGTAATTACATTATTTGTAATAACATGCAACCCCTATATTACCATAATGTCAGCGGACAAGAAAGTTCTATAGGATGAAAATTATCTGCGATGTCTTTGGACACGACTTAATTCTTCAGGTTGGTCCCAGCCCTCTTCGTCAACAGGTGCTATCGGGCGCTCTTCATTGCTAACAGGACTTGTTTGTTTCACTCGTTTTCTTCTTTTAGGTGTCGTTGGTCTTTCATGTCTTCCTCGTTTTTTCTCTGGCCGGAAGTAGAAGGCTAGCCCAAGGAAACTATAAACTATCGGCATCCAATGAGGCGCTAATAAAATATCTTCCATAAATGAATGAATCCAGATTAAAAGGAAGCCTAAAAGTAAACTAACTTGCAAACGATCCAATGTTTTTTTACGGAAACCAATCAATAAAATCATACTGACTAAAAAACCAAATAAAATCAGATAGCCGATGACACCAAAATTACTTAACGTAAATAGAAAAGCATTATGTGTCCCCAGCGGTTTCCATGAGGCCACAAAAGGCTCCATACCGACTTTAATATGTTGAGGATCAGATAACCATTTAGCAAAAAACTCATGCCAAATTCGTTCTCTTCCTGTAAATAAATCAACAGTATCCGATTCCGCACATAAGTAAAATAACAATGGTCCCAATGCAGCTACTCCGACAAAACCAAACAGCCAAACTTTCGAACGTTGCAAGAAACGTTTTGGTAAAAGATTATCCACCAGAATAAAACCAACTAAAATGGCAAAAGAGGTTTTTGATTGACTGACCCATGTACCTAAAACACCACCAATGTATACAGGTAAAAGCAGCAGGTTAAAAACCTTATTTCTATATGCTTTGATCAAACTACTGGCCATCATTGTTGAAAACATCAACGTTGCACCAATCGTATTGGTATTAATCCAAATACTTTCTAGTTTATTTGATTCTTTAAAAATTTCGTCTGCTGGAATCAACTGAGGCAACTCCACGGACATCCGATACAAAGTCGCACTCAAAGCAACTAAAGAGACAATTAATAAAAATGTTTGATCCAAACGATCAAAGACACAAACTTTAAAACAAAGGACCAACAAAATAATTAAAGGAATCATTGTATCTGTTTGCATTGTGCTATGACGGATTGATTCCGTAAAGTGAAACAAGAGCCAGGTGGCTAGTGCCAACGCTACGGTCAGCCAGTCAATAAATTTTAATTTTGTACAATTTAATAGCAGTACAAGTATTACTGCTATTAATAATAAAATTGAACTATTGGCATACATATATTTTGTGACTGGCGCATCAATTCCTACGACCCACATCGTATACGAGCCGATCATTGTTACTAATAAAATAAGTCGACCGATTCTATTCAATACTTTTCCCATATTCAAACCTCATTCCATGAATGAATCACTAGTCGTTTATTCGATAAATATATGCCCCGTTCTGATCAGGTCCATATAATTTTTCAAAATGAATCGTTGGTGTGTCTAACGGTTCTAATGGTTTATAAACGACCGCATATTTAATCCCATATTCTTTTAATTTTTCTGGAGATAAACGAGCAATAATCGCATCTTTTTGCATCAACTCTAAAACAGGGGTCTGATTTCCTACTTCAACATTGATGTGCGCATAGCGATTATAAATAAATGTGTCTTTTCCTTTTGGATCTAATGGTTTCCAAGCCTCTAAGTCAGGTGTAAAAGCAACACCGTTAAATGTATGCACACCTAACATTGGCAAATAGCCATACATCAAGCGTTCGCCCACCCACAATTGGTTGGGGTCTTTTTTGTTAATTTCTTCCACTTCTACCGCTAATTTTTTTCCATAGACAGCAGAAACGCCACGAGAAATTGGATTTACAAAGGCTCCAGAAACCATAATGATTCCTAATAAGACAAGGACAAATAACGTGCGCCAACGTTTAAATAAAGCAACAATTAAAACGGTAGCGACAACTAAGACACCAATGATGTCCATTCGTGTAACATATAACCGTAAATTGCCCGTATATAAAACAAAGAAATACAGAACAACATTTAATCCTAGCGCCCCTAACCAGGCCATCATTGGAATTTTTGCTTGGCGATTCCATAAATAATCGATGAACCATAAACTCAATAACACAGCGGCAAACCCGAAGGATAACATCGCCCGTTGTTCTGGCACATAAGACCACAATGTCAACTTAGCAAAAATTGTTGGAAATTGAACGCTCATCCAAACTAAGTTAAATAAACAATACACGAATAAGACAAAACCGTAAATGTTTTCTTTGATTTTTTTATAAAAAATAAATGGTGAGAGCGGCAAAATAACAAAAAATAATTGATAAAAACTACTGATTTCCGAATTATTTGAATATGGAACATCTTGAAACGGCATTTTCCAATTTGTTAAAAATAACAAAATATCGCGTTTAGGCATATCGCCACCTAAACTTACCCGTTTTCCTGGATAAGCGGTATCCATTACTGCTTTTAAGGAATCCAATGAGCCATATAGCGATCCGCCAACAATAATCGCCGTCATCAAGAGTGCCCCACCTATCAGGACCCCATCCCACTTATCCAACTTAATTTTTTTACGAAATTCTAAAAAGAATAAAATTAAAAATAATAAAATCAAATAACCAAGTGGTACTTGTAACGCAGGATAAATAACTAAAACAAATCCTGAGGCCATAATAACAGCCGTTATCGCACAAATGACACGACGTCGAACACTACTATGATAATAGAAATAATTATAAATTCCCACTAAAAAACCTAAGCCAAAAAATACTAAATCTCCAACTGGCGAGACAAACCACCATTGAAGGGCCGAAGAGAACGGAATCCAAACACTTGCTAACAAAGCTAAATATTTATTCCGCCGTGTGACGATCAAACCAATTTCAAAAGAAAATAAAATTAAGCCAATTAATTTAAGATTCCAATACCATGATAAGCCATATTCTTTGCCTAATAGTACATAGCCCCACGTAAAAGGTTTCGCTAACGTGGCCAAATTCCACGCTGGTGAATTATAGCCTACCACCATGTCTTGCCCATTTAACGTAATCACATCATTATGTGTTTTCAAACCTGTTTGTGTTTGTGAGAGGCTAAAGGGGGTTTGAACGAGCCATTCATCCGAGCGAACACCTCTTGGTTCACCAGCAATTAATGAACTTTTTTGGCCATCCGCATATTCAGAAACATACGCATCCCACATGTTTAATGAACTACCATGGACTTTAAAGGCGACCAGTAAAATAAAAATGACTGCCGCTAGCAGATAGCGCCAGCGTAACAAATGATCAACCAAGCGAGCGCTCTGCTCAGCTTGGTTGCGTAATGGTTGTTTTTCTTTTCTTGTAGTTAGTTGTTGTTCCATCTTTTCGCTCCATTTCGTCATCCGCAATTGCATCTAGTCAATTCGTAATGAAAAGTTGGGAATATCCCTTGTCAGATTAGGATTATAAAATGGATCATTTTCAATTAAAGGTCCCCATTTTTCTTCCATCATCACTTTTTCTTGTTCAAAACGTTTTTTCTTTTTGCCTTTATCATCATATCCACGAGTTTGAGATTCAAAATGATAAAGCTCTGCTTCATGAAGCCAGACATTGTCACGTCCTAAAGCTTGGACTTTCAAGCATAAATCAACATCATTGAAAGCTACGGTAAACGCTTCTTCAAAACCACCAACTGCATCAAAATCTGCTTTTTTCATAAGTAAGCATGCGGCAGTTACTGCTGAATAATTAACATTAATAGCTAACCGACCAAAATAGCCTAAGTCACCATGGGGATAACCATAATGACCATGTCCAGCGACACCACCTAATCCTAAAATAACGCCTGCGTGTTGGACCGTATTATTTGGATACAATAATTTCGCACCTACACAGCCAATCCGTTCTTGCTGAGCAAATGAAACCATCAAGGTTAACCAATTCTCTGTAATCACTTCGGTATCATTATTTAAAAATAATAAATACTCTCCGTGCGCTTTTTTCGCTGCACGATTGTTAATAGTTGAGAAATTGAATGGAATATCGATTGATTCAACGAAAAAGCGGCCAGGTAATTGTTGTTCAAATTCTGCATATAATTCGTGCATTTTTGGATCTGTACTTCCATTATCAGCCATAATAATCTCGTAATTTTGGTAGGTTGTTTTTTCAATAATCGATGAAACACAACGTTGTACGTCTTTATAGCCATTTTTAGTTGGAATAATAATTGAGACTAACTTGTCGGATTTAATGTCATAATAAACATCGTATAAGCCATTCGCCGCCCCATGCGTTGCATGACCATTAATTCCTCGACGAACGAGCGCATCTTGCACGGCTCTTAGCCCCGCTTCAAAAGCATAACCTTTGGAGCCCTGATCCACTGCTGTTGAGGTTGGCAGCATCCGCCAATAGTAAAGAACTTTTGGAATATGTTTGATGCGTTCTTTTGTCGTTTTTTCAGTAAATCTTAAGACTAAATCGTAGTCTTGAGAACCTTCGTAACCTTTTCGAAAGCCGCCAATTTCTTCTAGAATACTCCGACGATACACGCCTAAATGCGAAATGTAATTGGTTCCTAAAAGTAAATCAGGTGACCAATCTGGTTTAAAGGCTGGATCAGAACGATTTCCATCCATGTCAATCTTATCTTCATCACTATAAATTAAATCCAGTTCTGGGTTTTCATTCAGCACTTTAACCACTTCATAAAAAGCATTGATCGCTAATTCATCATCGTTGTCTAGTAAGGCGACAAATTCTCCGGTAGCAATCGCTAAAGCAGAGTTGGTTGCTTCGGAAATATGACCATTTTGTTCACGAAAGACGACCCGAATTCGCTCATCCAATTGCTGGTACTCTGTTAAAATCTTTTTGACATTAGGATCTGTTGAGGCGTCATCGGCCATACATAATTCCCAGTTAGTATAGACTTGATTCAAAATAGAATCAATGCACAACCGAAGCCATTTTTCTTCAACATTATACACTGGCATCGCAATGGAAATTTTAGGCTGATAATGAAATGTTGCGATTTCTTGTGTCATCGCTTCTATGTCTAGTACTTCATTTCTAGCTAACCAGTTAGGATACGAAGCTTGATTTCTTAGTTTCTCAATTTTCGCTCGTTGAATGGTATGAGAAATACCATTTTTAGCCATATACTTAAATCCTTTTTTGGCTTTTATCCAAAGACGAGTCACTTTATCTTCTGTCCCTGGAATCACTGGATATTTTTTATTCAAGGGAAAATCCACCGTTACAACATGTGCTGATGATTGAAAATGAAAAGGGAGTACTTTTTTTTGTTTAATTCCTTCAAGTGTAACAACAAAGCCAGCTTCAATCGCAGGCTCTGTTTGATAAATTTGATTAACATCTTCACGTAAAACGCGCTGAATGTTATAAGCGGACACTTGGTTTTCATTATTAATTGTGAAAGTTGGGCTTTCTTTAGTGATTGTATCCAACGCCCAACCTGTAATGGTTAAATTATTTGTTGTTTTGTCGCGATAGATACTATCAAAGATCACCTTAATGTCTTCATTCATGTGCATTCTCCTTATAGATGTTTCGGATTTCGGTAGGGATCAACTAAAGCTTCCGCGGTCCATTTTTCCGCAAGTTCTTTATAAGATCCTTTTTTATCATGGTTTTGCATTTTTTCGTCTGCTTTCAAAATTGCATAGGACACATATACATTTCGTTTACCAGCGCTAGCAAATTGTAACGATAAATCGACACCCATCCACTCTTTTCCTAAGTTTTCGTTAATTCCTTCTAAATTTAGGTAAAGTTGTTTGTTGAATAGTAAGCAGTCTTCAGTTGCTGCTTGAATATTTCTTGGTAAAGCAATTCTGTAATAGTAACCTAAGCTTTTACCAGGGGTGCCTTTTTCGGGATAAAGTAATCGACCTTTGTCTGTATCAACTGATACTCCCACCGTTTCCACGCGATAGCGTGCGTCAACTACGCGGCCAGTCACTAAACCAGAGGTCTCTTGTTGACCAATGTTCATTAACTCTTTTAACCAATCATTTTTCGTTGGTACCAATCCAGCATTTAATAAAGCCACATATTCTCCCTTAGCAGCTTGAATCATGCCATGACGAGTTTCTGTTGAAACATAACGAAGACGGTCATTTTGGATATTTATTTGATTCTCGAAGCGTGCAGGCAATAGAATTTCATAATTTGTATAGGCAGTTTTTTCTAATAATTGACGTAAGTAACTACTCATATTCTCTGTATCATTCGTAATAATCAATGATACCATCGGCACATGATCATAAAGATAGTTAATTTTATAGGAACCATAAAATTCGGCAATCTCTACTTGTGCTTTTAAGCCACGGCGTTCCGTTGCCGCTTGGACCGCTTTTTGACCAGCTACATAGGCGTAACCTTTGCTTTCAGGGTTTAGAGCAGTCGATGATTCAATGGCACGCCAATGATACATCATACCAGGAATATGCTTGATTTTCGTTGCTTGTTCCGTTGCTCGCAATACGAAATCATAGTCTTGAGCGCCGTTATATGCTGAATTCAATCCGCCTACTTTTTCTAATAAATCACGTTTCACAACAACAAAGTGTGTAATGTAATTATGGTTTAAAATCAGTTCTGGATTCCAGTCCGATTTGTAAAACGCGTTGAAGCGACGACCATTTTCTGTAATTTTATCTTCATCAGTATAAAGAAAATCAATCGTTGGGTCTGTATTTAAAGCTTTGACCACTTCATATAATGCTTGTGGCGCTAATTCATCATCGTTATCCATGAAACCAACAAAATCGCCAGTAGCAATCGACAAAGCTGAGTTAGTGGCTTCTGAAATATGTCCGTTTTCTTCGCGATAAATAACTTTGATTCGTTGATCTAGTTCTTTATATTTTTCTAGCATGGGCTTAATATGTTCGCTTGGCGATGCATCATCTGCTAAACATAACTCCCAATTTTCATAGTACTGATTTTGTAAAGAAGAGACACATGCTGCAAGCCATTTTTCTTCGACATTATAAACAGGCACAGCGACAGAAATTTTAGGCTGAAATTGGAACGTTTTAATTTCCGCTAAAACTGCCTCCACGTCAACAGGGGCTTCTGCTTTTTCTTGTCGTTTAAAGTACCACTTCACTGAGCCCATCAAACCACGTGTCTGAATCGAACGCCATGCTCGATCAAATTTCGTACCTGGTTGAACCATGTTTGGACGCTCTACCACGTATTGAACCTTCTGACCTGATTTGGTGTCAATGTTTAGCGTGTAGGCTGGTAAATCTTCTGGATCTTTAATCGTAATGACAAAACCATAATCTTGATCGCCTTCTAATTCAAACATATCAATAACATCCCGACGGTATTCTGTTTCCACCGTATAAGTGACTGATTCACTAGCTTCTGCAATGCTGAATCTTAGCGGATAATTTGTTTGTTTGTCATACGCCCACCCTCTGATAACAGAAACGTTATTTTCTACATCGCGAGCAATATCGTCGATGGTTAAATTAATCATTTTATCAAATTTAGTTAACGTGATTCGTTTATATTTTCCAGTAGGCATAGGGGCAGTCTCCGTCTGTTTATTCATTTCTTCTAAAAATTGATTTCTTTCATCTAACAGTGCATGAATAAAGGTATTTTCACGTTCTGAATAGTTGCCTTCAAAGAAATAATCAATGGCTACTGTCAGGTCTTTGCCTGCCATTTGTGCATCGGTTACTTCGATTACAGGGACTTGCGTATCTAAGAAATAATAGACATTCTCTTGTACCAGAAAAGCATTCGTGGCTGCGACTGGGACTGTCTCCCCGTCTATCGTCATGGATAATTTGATAATTGTCCCCGTTAAACTTGGGAATAATTTTATCAGTTGGACGTCTTCTGGTATCTTCAGTTGGAACTGTTTTGTTTCAGGTTTTTGTAAATCAACTGGTTGATCCAACTCAGTCTCTTTTTCTTCGCCGCAATTAATTAAAATATGAACGTTTTTTTCATTGTATGAATTTACTGGTGTCACTCGCTCTGGCTGTTCTACTGGTTCAGCAGTCAAGGCAAAAAAGTACTGATACACTTCGCCAAAGGGACGCGCTTTAAAAGCTGCTTGTACTTCTACAGGTAACGCTTCATACGTCGTAGGAATTTCGTTGTAGCCAACTTGATTAAATGTAAAATCTTCTTTGGCAATGTATAAACCAACTTCTGCAAAAACTTTTTCAAATCCTTCTTGTAAATAGAATGATTTATGCGTAGCATCCAACAGCCCAGTTTCATTCCACGTTAAACGATTATTAAATAAATCAATTAAGACAGAATTATGCGCCAAATTAGGGAAAGTGATTAAGATTTGACCACCTGGTTTTAAAAACGGTTTGACTTTTGCTAAGGCGCTTTGAGGATTCATTAAATGTTCCAACACATCTGCAAAAACGATATAATCAAACGTCTTACCAGCAAAGTATTCGACCCAATCATTTTCATCAATATTGCCATAAAAGGCATCTGTTGAAAATTGACTGACATGATCATAAAGTTCTTTGTCTAATTCAACAATTGAGACCCGGCACTTTTTTTCTTCCATCAAATAGCTAGTCATTCGCCCATTACCTGGACCAAATTCCAAGACATCACTATTTTCTTTGATTTGTGCTACGATTTTCCCAACACTGGTACTCTCGTCTGTTTCCATTTCAAAATCATACTTCATCTTTTGTCGTATCCTTCCATTTATGATCTAAGATGACAATTCCTTCTCCGGCATAACGACCGGTAATAAACATCGTCACGTATTTTGTTTTGTAGACTAATGGGACTGTTGCATGTTCCTCAAAGAAAGCAATATCAAAATAATATTCACCTGTTAATAATGACATTTTTTCATATTCTAAATAAAAAACATTCCGTCCTTTTTTCCAAGGAATTTGCACGCCATCTAACAACGTATTTAAGCCACAGACATAATGATTGTCCACTGTTCGAATAGCGACCCCACAAACAGGCTTCTTAATTTGGTCGTTTTTGACAGTATATTCAATTTTTACAATCACTTTTTCATCTTGC
The DNA here is from genome assembly GCF_050546165.1 of Enterococcus sp. AZ120. Classification (NCBI taxonomy): domain Bacteria; kingdom Bacillati; phylum Bacillota; class Bacilli; order Lactobacillales; family Enterococcaceae; genus Enterococcus; species Enterococcus sp. AZ120. Next base: position 1,774,607 of record NZ_CP172950.1, read on the forward strand.
GTTACCATTTCTAAGGGTTCATAATCCGCGTTTAAAAGTTCCGCATGATCCACTTCAATAATATCTGGTGTTGGGGTTTCATCTTTCATGGTCGCTTCGCGGTCAACCGTTTTAATTGATTTCTTTTTCAAAAAGTTTTCGTAGTTGGTCGTCACGTCCATCGTATCTCCATATTCAACGACTTTCCCGTGTTGCAACCAAAAAGTTCTGTCACAAAAACGACGAATGGAGTTTACATCGTGAGAAACAAATAAAATTGTTTTACCAGAATTTTTAATTTCTGTAAATTTTTCCATACATTTTAATTGAAACTCTAAATCCCCGACAGCCAACGCTTCATCGACAATTAAAATATCGGGATCCACGTTAATGGCTACCGCAAAAGCCAAGCGGACAAACATACCACTAGAGTACGTTTTAACTGGTTGATACAAATGATCGCCGATGTCAGCAAAATCAATGACATCTTGGACACGCTCTTCCATCTCTTCTCGGGAAAAACCCAAGACCATTCCATTTAAGAAAATATTTTCATATCCTGAATATTCAGGGTTAAAACCTGAACCTAATTCAAGCAACGCTGAAATTTTCCCATTAATCACCATGGACCCGGAGGTTGGCGTTAATACTCCTGTAATAATTTTTAACATGGTTGATTTTCCAGAACCATTTTCGCCGACAAAGCCAATCATCTCGCCTTTTTTAATTTGCATCGTGACATCGTCTAACGCATAAAACAAATCGTGGTAAGATTTTTTAGTTGGACTAAGCGCTTCTTTAAACCGATCGGACGGCTTTTTATACATGTTGTATGTTTTGGTAATATGTTGGATATCGATTGCATATTCTGACATGTCGTTCTCTCCTTATAGTACATCTGAAAAATGTGGTTTTAAGCGTCTAAACACGGTTGAGCCAATTAATAGTAAAACAATAGTAACTCCCCAGAAATATAAGCTATATTGCCAATGTTCCCAGAACCATGCACCGCCTAAATAAGATTCGCGGTATCCTTGAACAATATAATATAATGGATTGATTTTTAAGATTGTCGCAATCATTCCAGTTGGTTGCCATAAAATTGGCAATGTCCACATAACTGTTTGCATAATGATATTGATAAATTGCATAATATCAGGTAAAAATGGTTGTGTTGAAGCAGTAATCCACGTAATTGCTGTTAAAAAGACTAATAAACAAGCTAAGTAGTAAATTAATTGCAAACTGTACAGACTTGGGTAATAACCGTTAGCTGTAGTAATTACAAAACCAATTAGAATGAAAAACAAGTGGGTGTACAAGTTCGATAAAATTTTAGACGTTGGTAAAATTTGTACATTAAACACGACTTTTTTAACTAAATAACTATATTCACGAAACACATTCGTGGCTGATAATAACGAATCTGAAAAGAAGAACCAAGGTACCATCCCTGTTACTAAATAGACAATGAACGGCATATTGTCGCCAGCTCTAGAACGAAGGCCTACAGAAAAGACAAACCAATACGTCAAAACAGTTACTAATGGCGTTAAAAACGCCCAGACAATTCCTAGTGCTGAACCAGCATACTTGGCCTTAAAATCATTAAATGAAAATTGTAATAACAATTTTTTGTTCTGAAAAATATTCTTGAAAATTGAAAATGTTTCTTTAAACATATACTTATTCCTTCCGTAATAAACTATTTTTATCTAAAATTTTTGGATACAAAAATGCCATTTTAAACAACATTTCTATTTTATCGATAAACGCCTAGCTTTTCAATAGTAGACCCCTTTTTATAAAGAAAAATTTAACTGATTTCACTATATTAAAAAATCTTGTCCAATTTTTAGGAGATTATGCTACAATAATGGAGGTCTTGCATTTTTTTGCACGGAAACTATTTTTGAGAGAAGGGAAATTATGGTTCTTTTTATTATTTACGTATTTCTGTCTTCTGCTGGTCTGGTCTTATTTAAACTAGGTTCTAGCAGTTTGAACATCCAACTCCAACAAACAATCTTTTCAATGAATATCTCACTTATATCTTTATTGGGTTTATTTTGTTATTTAATTAGTTTTATTTTATGGATGTTAATTATTAGTCGTTCCGATGTTTCTTACATTGTTCCTTTAGGCGTTGCCTGTACAAACATCGCTATTTTAATTGCTTCAAATCTTATTCTAAAAGAGACAATCACAACGAATGCCCTTATCGGTGCTGTGGTTATTATTGTCGGCATTGTGATTATGAATCTTAAATAAAACAACAAAGACCTTAAACTCCAACTTAAGGTCTTTGTTGTTTTATTTAATATAGATTTTTAAGCCAATAAAACTGTCTCAGTTCACTTAATTTAATGATAATATAACTAAAAACAATTAACAAAAAAACTTGTACAACATATGTTTTAAAGTTATCGTACGTTAACTTTTGAATCCCTAATTGACTAGCTGCATAAAATAGTAAATATTTTATCGGATTTTGCGCTAAATAAATAATAATACTAGATTTTCTTAAAAAGTCACTTCCAGGAATACGTATATTTTCTAAATTAAAACTTAAAATAACCACTAACACAGCAACTATTGGTAACGTAAAATAATTTTGTGCATCATAAAAAACACCTAATTGTTGCGCAAATTTCACTTCCTTTAGTCCTACATAAGAAAAAATAACAATACCTAAAACTAAGAATAAATTATTTAAAGGCTTTTCAAATACATAGTTTGCTAAAAAATAGCCTATAATCACATAACAAATCGTAGAAATCATCGAAAAAGATATAGAACCATAAAAAGGCACTTGTTTAATCCATTCAATGTCAAAGTACCACTTACCATAAGTAGAAGTAAATACTCCTATCAGAAAGCTAACAATTCCAATTGTTAATAATACTTTCTCACCAAAATAACTTCGGATGTAATAAATAATAAATACACTCATTACTAATGCGATTAAATACCAAGAAACACCTATTCTGGGGACATAGCCTAATAATATGCTCAGTATAAATGATATTTTTCCTCTTAAATCCATTTCCCCTTTAACAAAATTCATAATAGATACGATAAAGAAGGGAATGTAAAAGATCAACCACGAAAGATATACTTTTAAGATTCTTTTTATATAATTGAATAGTATTTTTTTATCTTTTTTTTTTTCTCTAAAAGAAATTTTTTTAAACAAAAAATATCCAGATACTATGAAAAAAAAACGGAACAGAAAAGCGGGCTAATATTTTCAAATCACTACCCAAAATAGATTTAGAGGGAAAGGTATGAATTCCAACTACACTTAATGCAGCAATAAATTTGAAGGCATCCAATACATCATTGTTTTTAGTCATTTTTCCCCTCTCTATTCTCCCATTTTTCTTCAGATTTCATGATAGATAATTCTTGCAATAATGTTTTAATGCGATTTTCGTGTTTTGAAATCAACACAGAATTTTTAATTTCCATGATTAACAGGACAATCACCGCAGCTGATAATAAGAAGTTTGATGTTGTTTCAAACCCAAAGGCCATTGCTAACCATTCTGCCACATGCGGGAAAACAGCAAAAATAATTAAGACAATTGAGATTAATAACCAAATCAAAGCATTTTTTAGGAGAAAAATATTTTTATTAATCCCTCGAATAATGTATAAGAAAAAGCCAATTGCAAATAAAAATAAAGCTAGCCATAACACGGTTGGTAGCATTAATCTCCCTCCTTCATAAAGGCAGCAATCAGAATTGCTGAGCCGACTTCCAGCATATACTTCACAGAAGCCAAGGCACGAATCGAAGAAACACCACCAAGCCGTTCCATCATATTGACAGGTCTTTCAACAATCACAAAACGTTTTTTAATTAAGTGAACAATCGATTCTGGCTCAGGATAATTTGTCGGATAACGCTTTGCAAAAAAAGCAATCACTTTCCGATTTCCCGCTCGATAACCAGAAGTCACATCATAAATTGTTTTACCAGAAGCCATTCGAATACAAAAGGATAACAAATGAATACCAAAACGGCGCATTTTCGTACTTTGAAAAGCCGCTTCGTTTCCAGGAATGAAACGAGAGCCAATCGAAAAATCACATTTACCCTCTGCTAATGGTTCCAGTAAAATAGGTAAACTATTGATATCATGTTGACCATCACCATCAAACTGAACCGCCACATCATACTCATTTTCTAAGGCATATTTATAGCCAGTCTGTACCGCCCCGCCAATACCTAAATTCAACACTAAATGAATGGCATTAATTTGGTTGACTTCTAAAATTTGTTTGGTTCCATCTGTCGAGCCATCATTAATTACCACATAATCCAATTCATGTTGAAAATGCGTAACTTCCTGTTTAAATGTTTCAATGGAAGCAATCGTCCGCAAAATGTTTTCTTCCTCATTGTAAGCAGGAATGATTAAAAGTACCTTCATAAAGAGAAACACCTTTCCACTTTTTCTCTAACAAAACCCCTCACTTACACAAAACAATTTATTGTTGAACATTTTCTAACATTTGTGCTAAGGCTTCTTGCCAAGTAGGAATTTTAAAGCCTAACGCTTCTGTTTTACTTAAATCCATGACAGAATATTGTGGTCTTTGCGCCTTTTGTGGAAATTGAGTTGAATCCACTGGCAGTACTTCCACTTCAGTATCTTTTAAAATTTCTTTAGCAAACTGATACCAGCTACAGCTGTTTTCATTAGACAAATGATAAACACCAAATGGCGCTTTTTCTGCAATAACAAATGCCATAAATTCGGCTAACGTTCTTGTCCAAGTTGGGCGGCCAAACTGATCGTCCACTACCGTTAGTTGGTCTCTTGTTTCCGCTAATTTTTGCATGGTAAAGACAAAGTTATGACCGTATTGACCAAATACCCATGATGTTCGAATAATATAATAGTCGTCCAGGATTTCTTGGACCGCTTGTTCACCTAATAACTTCGTCCGACCATACTCATTTAAAGGATTCGGTTGATCATCAATCGCATAGACGCCTTCTTTTTTAGTTCCATCAAAAATATAATCTGTACTTACGTAAACAAGTGTCGCCCCCACTGCTTTAGCAGCTTCTGCAACATGACGTGTGCCATCTACATTCACTTTTTCATCTAATTCCTTGCCTTCGTCTTCTGCTTTATCAACAGCTGTATAAGCAGCACAATGATAAATGACGCTTGGTTGAATTTCTTTCACTTTTGCCAACGTACTATCCGCATCAGTAATATCTAATTCTGTGGAATCCGTTGAAACATACTCAATTCCTTGTTCGTCTAATAGGTGACGTAATTCTGTGCCCAATTGGCCATTTCCACCAGTAATTAAAATCATTTTTTTCGCTCCTTCTTGAAAAAAAGGCAGGGCAAAGTAGCTTTTGTACTTTGCCATCGCCTTTCGACTGTTATCTCACATGTCAGAAAAAATTACTGACCATTTTGTGCATATTTTGCTTCAACAGCTTCTTTATCTGCACGCCACCAGTCTTCATTTTCTGTATACCACTTGATTGTTTCTGCCAAGCCTTCACGGAAATTCGTGAATTCTGGTTCCCAACCTAATTCTTCGCGTAATCTGGTTGAATCAATCGCATAACGTAAGTCATGTCCTGCACGATCGTTGACATGCTCATAGGCATCAACAGGTTGTCCCATTAATTCTAAAATTAATTCCATCACTGTTTTATTGTCTTCTTCACCATCGGCTCCAATTAAATACGTTTCGCCAATTTGTCCTTTTGTTAAAATTGCCCAAACAGCCGAAGAATGGTCGTTTGTATGAATCCAGTCACGAACATTTTTACCAGCACCATAAAGTTTTGGTGTAATGCCACTTAAGACATTGGTAATTTGACGAGGAATAAATTTTTCAATATGTTGATATGGACCATAGTTATTTGAACAGTTTGAAATTGTTGCTTGTAAGTTGAAAGAACGAACCCACGCTTTGACTAACAAGTCAGATCCTGCTTTTGTTGAAGAATAAGGACTTGAAGGATTGTAAGGCGTTTCGGCAGTGAATTTTTCCCCTTCGCCTTCTCCATGTCCTGGTAAATCTTCTCTTAAAGGTAAATCGCCATAAACTTCATCAGTCGATACATGGTGGTAACGAACATTGTTTTTACGGCAAGCTTCGATCAATGTGTACGTCCCAATCAGATTGGTTTGTACAAATGGGAATGGGTCGTTTAATGAGTTGTCGTTATGCGATTCAGCAGCATAGTGAACGACCGCATCTGTTTCAGCGACTAAACGATTAACTAATTCAGCATCAGCGATATCTCCTACGACTAATTCCACACGATCACTTGGTAGACCTTCAAGATTTTTTTCATTTCCTGCATACGTTAATTTATCTAATACAGTTACATGAACTTCTGGATGATTCTTTACAACATAATGAACAAAATTTGAGCCGATAAAACCAGCTCCACCTGTTACGATGATTTTTTTCATAATTGAAACTCTCCTACTTTTTTCTTAAATTTCGCCATAGATAAACGGATTTTCCGCTTCAAATTCTTTTAAGGTTGGATGTTTTTGATCCTTTTCTGACGTAATCGCTTTTTCTGGCGCAATTGGCCAATCAATAGCTAACGCTGGATCGTTAAAAGCAATACCGCCGTCTGCTGCCGCATTGTAGTAATTGTCACACTTGTACATAAAGTTCACGTTCGGTGTCAAAGTGACAAAACCATGAGCAAAACCTTTTGGTACTAAAAGCTGACGGTGATTATGTTCTGATAAAATATAGCCTTCCCATTGACCATAGGTTGGACTCCCTTTACGAATATCAACAATCACATCTAATACCGCACCTGTTACAACGCGAATTAGTTTTGTTTGCGCAGCTTCGCCTTTTTGAAAATGCAATCCACGCAAGACACCTGCTTCTGTTGATAATGAATGATTATCTTGGACAAAATCAAAGTCTAATCCATGTTCTGCAAATTTAGCTTTGGAATAACTTTCTGTAAAAAAGCCACGATGATCACCGAAAACATCCATTTCGATAATTTTGACATCTTGTAATTTTGTATCAATAACTTTCACGTTTCTTCGCTCCTATTCTGCTGCTAAACGTAGCAAGTATTGGCCGTAGCCATTTTTCTTCAATGGTTGTGCCAATTCTACCAATTGTTCTTTTGTAATATAGCCCATTCGATAAGCAATTTCTTCCAAACAAGCGACTTTTAAATTTTGACGTTTTTCAATTGTTTCAATAAATGTTGACGCTTCTAATAAGGATTCGTGTGTGCCTGTATCTAACCAAGCAAAGCCACGGCCCATTACCTCAACAGAAAGTTTATTTTTTTCAAGGTAGACTTTATTAACGTCTGTTATTTCTAATTCCCCACGTTCTGACGGTTTGATCCCTTTCGCAATTTCAACCACTTCATTGTCGTAAAAATACAAACCTGTCACTGCGTAATTTGACTTCGGTTGTGCTGGTTTTTCTTCAATAGAAAGCGCCCGCATCTCTTCATCAAATTCTACCACGCCGAAACGCTCTGGATCATTTACATGGTAACCAAAGACTGTTGCCCCTGACTCTTTAGAAGCCGCTCGTTGCAACATTTTTGATAAGCCGCCACCATAATAAATATTGTCCCCTAAAACTAAGCAGACACTGTCATCACCAATAAATTCTTCACCAATAATAAATGCTTGCGCCAAACCATCTGGGCTTTCTTGTACCGCGTATTCGATATGAATGCCTAAATCATGGCCATCGCCGAATAAGCTTTCAAAACGTGGTGTATCTTCTGGTGTAGAGATAATCAAAATTTCATTAATTCCCGCCAACATTAACGTTGACATTGGGTAATAAATCATTGGTTTGTCGTAAATTGGCATTAATTGTTTTGATGTTGCTTTTGTTAACGGATATAAGCGTGTCCCGCTTCCGCCTGCTAAAATAATTCCTTTCATGAACAATCTCCTTAAATACTTCTATTTTTAGTTTCTATAAAACCAAATATCCTTCCCTATTATCGCATTAAGCATAGGGTTTGTCATGTTTTTTACGTAAATTTTACAAATCTGTAAAAGTTTAGCGCTGTTCCTTTAAACGCTGATGTAAAGCTTTTAATAAATTCACACGCCAATTTAATTTTTGTTGGAAACTTGTTTTGGTAATAATAGGGCTGACATTCGCTCCATGTCTTCGGTAAAGCACTAATGGTTCTTTAATGAGACCCGTTTGCTTTTTCCGTGCAGCTAATAAGCCAATCCACATATCATGCATAGGAACTTCTGGCGGAATGGGTAAAATGACGTTTTTCATCTCTTGACGAAAGGCCATACCTGCCCCAATATAGCCACTTTTTATCGCATTTCGCCAAAACCCTGGTTTGACTTTTCGAAACTTAAAATAAGAGGGATTGGTAACTTGTAAATCCGCATCAACAATTTTCAAGTCACTAATAACTACTTGGATGTCAGGGTGCGTTTCAAAATATTCTGTCACCGTCGTTACTTTATTTGGCAACCAAACGTCATCTTGATCTGCTAAAAATATTACTTCGCCTTTCGTATGCGTAAGCGCAAATGCAAAATTAGCAATCACTCCTTGCCCTGGACCTTGTAACAATTGAATTTGGGGATAATTCGCTGCATACGTTCTCAAAATTTCCAACGTATGATCAGTAGAACCATCATCTGAAATAATTAGTTCATCTTCTTCACTGACTTGTAAAAGAATACTATCTAATTGTTCCGCGAGATATTTTTCTCCATTATATGTCGCAATACAAACTGAGATCATAGATTATCCTTTCATTAACTTGAGAAATTCTGCCAATGTTTGCCGCCAAATTTGGCGATTTTTGACAGTTAAAAATTGCTTACTACTGCGTAAAAATAAATGGCGTCGATGATGGGAAAACTTTTCTTGATCATATCGACGATAAAATAACGTTTCTGCTTCAATAATAGAGCGATAACGTTGAGGACTCATTGTACGATAATCTAAAACAGACAATTCTTGTTTTAGGTGGATTGGTAAGACTTCAATCTTTTTATTGGCTTGATTCAATTGATAAAAGAACCAATGATCTAAATAGTCCAAAGGAAATTCTTCCGAAAATCCTTCCAACCAGCGCAGTGTTTCTGCCGTAATGACTGTACCAGAATTGATAGCCATCAACGGTTGGTTGGCTATCCCTGCTGTTGGCTTTGCTCCTTTAAGTCCAACATATTGATCACTATAAACTGGCGAAATTTGTTGTCCATTTGCTTCTACAATTGGAACATAGACTGCCACAGTCGGATCTAACGGCATGATGATCAACGTATCAAAATAAGAAGCTGGCACTTCTGTGTCTTGGTCAAGGAGCAACAATAATTCACATTGATTCGTTTGACTAAAAGCAATCGCTTCATTATAAGCGGTCGCTAGGCCTGGATTATCAGGATTATGTCGATAAGTAACATTTTGTTGTAAAAATAATGCATCTTCTTGAGGAAGTGGGCTGTTGTCATAAATAAATAAGTGCAATTCGGGGTGATTTACCACTTCTTTTAATAACAAATAATTCGGCGTATCAGCCATTTTCATTTGATATAAGACGATGACTACCGCTAATCTTTGACTCATTAAAAGAACCTCCAGCCCCATTTGTTAAAAAATTTCCCCATTGATTGCATAAAGATTTTAAACAATTTTCGACTTTTATGGGCGCCCTTTTCATACATGTGAACAACCGTTTCAAAAGGCGTATAGAGAATCCGATAGCCTGCTTTGCCAAAACGTAAACATAAATCGTTGTCTTCAAAGTACATGAAGAAACGTTCATCGAACCCACCAATTTCAACGAATTTTTCACGATCAATCAACATAAAACAGCCTGAGCCCATTTTAATATCCGTTGTTTCTGTATCCGACAAATCGCGACATTCATAAATACTCAAACGTTTATCAAAAATTTTCTTTACAAATTGAAAGGGAATAAAACGTAACATATAATCGAAAACATCTAATTTTTGACGAACTAAATATTGCGTCGTGCCATCTTCATTTAACACTTTAGGGCTAACGACTGCAATGTTCTTATCTATTTTGATACGGTCTAATAGACGATCAAGCACGTCTTTAGTAACCAAAACATCGGGATTAAAAATAATTGCATACTTTGTCGAAGCATTGAATAACACTTGATTATGACCATGACCAAACCCTTGATTTTCTTCAGCGCGATGGATAGTAATAAATGGTTCATATGTTGTTAATTTTTCAAGATACGCTGTTTCAGAATGATTGTCATAGATATGAATATCATAGATACTATCAGTACCCAGTTCGGCTTTTAATTGGTCTAGTACATTAAAAATGTAACGACTATTATAAGTGACAATCGAGATTGTTACCATTTCTTGCATGCTCATTTCTCCTTACTACTGAAACATCGTCTTAAAAAAAAAGCATATGTTTCACACATATACTTTTTTAAGTTTAATGGAATTATATCATAGGTTTACGCTCTCGCAAAGCAACCTAAAGATTTCTTTACTTTCTCTTAGAATGCTTGCCAAGTCGCTTTTTCATTTGCTCCTGACGATATTCACGATTCCCTAAAATCCGTAACAAATACATCAACGGTTGATGTCCTTCGCCAACTAGACCGATTAGTTCAATGAATAGTTCTAAGCCAATTAAACAAAAGACAATTAATAAAATTGATGCTACTGTACTTGAATAGCTGAACAATAAAGAGACAAAGGAAAAAACTAACGCTAATGCATAAATAGTCATGACCGCCCCTTTATGGGTAAAACCTAAAGATAACAAGCGGTGATGCAAATGCATTTTATCTGCTGAGGAAATGGGCTTCTTGTTCAATAGCCGTCGAATAATTGCATAAACCGTATCCGTAATTGGCACACCTAAAATCACCATTGGCGTAATTACCGTAATAAACGTAGCATTTTTCAATCCCTGTAACGACATTACTGCAATCATAAACCCGAGGAATAACGCCCCGGTATCTCCTAGAAATATTTTAGCCGGATAAAAATTGTATGGGAAAAATCCCGCAATGCTCGCAACTAAAATAAAAATAACAATTGGGATATAGACCGTTTTAGCATGTAGGAAAAAATACCCTGTAATACCAATCGTGGTTAATCCAATAATGGATACGCCTGATGCTAAACCATCCAAACCATCAATTAAATTTACTGCATTCGTAATCGCTAAAATCCACAATAAAGTTAGTGGTAAACTAAACCAGCGCAAATCAATCATTCCAACAACTGGCAACGTCACAAAATCTATCCGAATTCCAGCAACAAAATAAATAACTAATGCTGCTAACAAAATACCGATTGTTTTTTTCATTGGAGTAATCTCTTTAATATCATCAATGAGGCCTGTCAAAACAACCATTCCACCAGCCAAAATAATCGGCCAAATATAATCTTGTGGGATAATCGAACGAAAAATCAATAAACATGAACTAGCAAAAGCAATGTAGATTGCAAGTCCTCCTGCTGTAGGCATATTTTTGGTATTGATTCGTCGCTCTCCTGGTGCATCGTAGGCGCCAATCCGAAACGCTAGAAGCTTAACAAGTGGTGTTAATAGCAAAGATAAGATAAATGTCATAAATAAACGTATCAAAACTTCATAAATAAATAGTGACATAGTCGAACCCACTTTCTTCTCGTTCAGGGTATATTATACCGTAAACTGAAGCATTTACAAGCTGAAACATGTGTTCTGGCAACGGTTTAGACTTTTTTAAAGAAATCCATTTATTTTTTCTTTTTAAACCATCTAAACAAGCGTTGTTCAAAACTTGGTTGTTTTTTTTCTTTATCTCCAGATAAGTATTCATCGACGACAGCGTTGACAATTGCTCCTAAAATAATAATCGTGGCAGCAAAATTCAGCCATAACATCAAGATGATAAAACTCCCAATGATTTGATAACTTGCGATTCTAGAACTAAAATATTTTACGTACAAACCAAAAATTTGTGATAATAGCATCCAACCGACTGTCGAAAAAATAGCCCCTGGCAAAATAGAACGTAACGATAATTTCCGATTAGGAACGACCGCATAAATCAAACACATAATCACTAATAAAACAACGGTCGTTAACGGCCATTTTAACGCTTGGAAAGTATCGATCACAGACGTTGAGTAATGGAAAATTGGTTGCAGTAATTCAATAATGTACTGACCCAGACCTAAAATTACTACTACACCAACAATCGCTACCATAAATAATAAAATAACTAAAAATGAGACCACTCTTACGAGAATAAAATTTTTCCTTTGTTCGACACCAAAAGCTTTATTCATCGCATTTTGTAGTGCATTAATACTTTGACTGGCACTCCAAAATGCTGCTAAAGCGGAAACAGAAAGCAACCCGCCTGAACGTTGAGTCAGTAGTGAACGAATCGCTGGTTCTAAGTTCTTATAAACATCTTTCGGAATCGCCTCTGCAATATAAGGCAACACAGAATTAGGGTCGATTCTTAAATAAGGTAAGACATTACCTACCGCAATCAGTAATGGAAACAGCGAGAGTAATAAATAATAGGCAACAACCACTGAGCTGTTGCCTATTTCGGCTGTGACCATGTGACTTTGCGTTGTCTCAATAAAACGCATCAAAGATTGATTCTTTTTGATGTTGTCGAGAAACTTCATCACACACTCTCCTTATTAATAAGTCAATTCTTCGCCTTGTGACGTTAAGATTCTTGGACCTTCTTTCGTAATCGCTAATGAATGTTCATATTGACAGCTTAGACCGCCATCTTCAGTATAAGCAGTCCAACCATTTGGGTCCATTTTCATGCGCCAAGTTCCTGTGTTAACCATTGGCTCAATGGTAATAACCATTCCCTCTTTTAAACGTAGTCCTTTACCTGCTTCACCATAGTGAGGAATCATTGGACTTTCATGGATAGTTGGGCCAATGCCGTGACCTACAAAATCGCGAACTACCCCGTAGCCTTCTCCTTCTACATAGGTTTGAATTGCATGACCAATGTCGCCAATTCTATTTCCTACTTGTGCTTGTTCAATCCCAAGATATAGCGCTTTTTTGGTTACTTCCATCAAGCGGTCAATTTCAGGTGTTGATTCACCCACGACATAAGACCAGCATGAATCAGAGATTGCGCCCTTTAAGTCGACACACATATCTACTTTGATTAGGTCGCCATCTTTTAATACTTTTTTACGAGGAAATCCGTGGCAAATTTCATCGTTGATACTACAACAAGTAGCATATTTGTAACCTTCATAGCCAATTTGAGCCGCCACGCCACCATGACTTTCAATAAAGTCTCTCACAAATACTTCAATATCCCAGCTTGTAATGCCAGGTTTAATAAACGTTCGTAAATGACGGTGAACATCCGCTAATAATTCTCCTGATTCATCCATCATTTCAATTTCTCGTGGTGATTTTAATGTAATCATACTATCTCTCCTAAACTTGTTTCATTCAAATTATTTTATCACATTTTTGGCAAAAAAGATTGTTCAAACACCAATTTTCAAAAAGTCCCTTAATAAAAGTACTCGCTAGTCTTTTATAAGAAATGCGCATCTGCTATAATAAGTGACAGAATTGTACGAGGGGGAAGAAAGTTTATGACGTTAGCTAAAATTGTGTATGCAAGCATGACTGGGAATACAGAAGAAATTGCCGACATTGTTGCAGAAGCATTTGAAGATTTAGAATTAGAGGTTGAAATTGATGAGTGTACGCAAGTCGATGCCGCTGATTTTGAAGAGGCCGATATCTGTGTAGTAGCTACATATACGTATGGCGATGGCGATTTACCTGATGAAATTGTCGACTTTTATGAAGACTTACAAGAGATTGATTTATCAGGAAAAATCTTCGGCGTTTGTGGTTCAGGAGACACGTTTTATGATGATTTTTGTAAATCGGTGGACGACTTCGAAGCAGTCTTTACTCAAATTGGGGCAAAAAAAGGCGCCGACAGCGTTAAAGTTGATTTAGCCGCTGAAGAAGACGACATCCAACGTTTAGAAGAATTTGCGAAAAAATTAGCAACTGCCGCAGAATAACTACGTTGAAATAAATAAAAAAACACCAGAGAAAAATGGGAACTAGCCATTTTTCTCTGGTGTTTTGATATTCCTAATTTAAAAATAAAATACTGTAATTTAAAGCTGCCGCAAAAGTAACCCAAAGAATATAAGGAATCATCAACCAGCCACGCGTTATTAATTTATAACGCAAGTAGTCCCACTGTTGAACTATTAATAATAGCCATAACAATGAGATATCAATCACAGATAATAAATTATTTTGTAAAGAAAAAAAGAAAAATGTCCAGAAAAAGTTCGCAATAAATTGTAAAATAAATAGCGTAATCATGCGTTTTTTCTGTTGTTTATTTGGATGAACTAAGATGAAATAAAAAGTAATGCCCATAAAAATATACAACACCAACCACACCGGTCCAAATAACCAGCCTGGCGGAGCAAAACTTGGTAATCTCAACGCTTGATAATATTCTCTCGCATTTACTGAAAATAAGCCCGATAAGAGCCCTAGTCCGGTAATTCCTACAATACTTAGCCATAAACGTTTATCTTTCACTCGGTTCATGTTTTTTGCCCCTTTCTATTTCTCTTCTTTACTGTAGCATGGTTGCGAATAATCTACCATTAATACACTTAACAAAAAAAGACCGTTCTTTTAAGAAACAGTCTTTTGCTGTAACCTCACAGAAGTTATCAGCATGAGGTTACACTTTTTTTTTTAATTTTTATAGGTCAATATCAATTGGTTCATCTCGTTCAAGAATTGCTTCAATACTATCTTTCATTAAATGAATGATTTGTTCTTCTGAAGGATGGATAATTCCAGAAGTCATCAATGCAGCCACACCAGTAGCGACCACCCATGTTCCCATGTGTAAAGAGTCAATTTGAACATCGTTTAAATTAGCATACTCAGGATCAGCTTTTACCGCTTCAGTAAAATAGTGATAAGAGAATTCTTGCATTTTTTTGCCGCCGCCATATTCTTCTAAATAAAGCGCACGGTATAACTTACTTTCACTTGTCGCAAAATGAATATAGTTTAAAGCCAAATCAACAATTGTATTCCCGGTATGTTTTACTGGAAAGACTTCTTTCGCTAAGTATTTATGAATTTTTTGGAATAAAGCATCGCGTAAATCATCCATGTTTTTAAATTCCAAATAAATCGGTTGGGTGGAACATTTCATTTTATTAGCAATATTACGTGCAGTGAACTTCGAAAATCCTTCAGTGGCGACTACTTCATAGGCAGCTGTTAAAATCTGCTCTTTCGTAATGGTTTTTTTTCTTGCCATAATTCCCTATCCCCTTTATTCATTCATATACAACGCTTCCAAATAAATGCTTATGGTTATTGTAACACGATTTTTCTATTATGCAAAATTAGAACAACTCTTTGTACAAAAGTTCACTGAGCGGGAGCACGACAACTTTTACCCCAACTTAAAATAACAGTTGATAAAGGCTTTATTTCGTTGAGTTCCCTGCTCTTCCGTGTTATGATATGAGCAGTCATTACCCATCAAAATGAAGGAGGAATCACGAATGACCTTAGAGAATTTTAATGAAAATCTAAAGAAATATGCACGTTTAATTGCTGAAACGGGTGTCAATGTTCAGGACAATCATACGGTTGTTTTACAAATCAGTGTTGATCAAGCGCCCCTTGCCCGCTTAATTACGGAAGAAGCTTATCGCTTAGGTGCGGCCGAAGTAATTGTTCAATGGAGCGACGAAACCATTCAACGTGAATTTTTAGCTCATGCTGCAACTGATCGTATTGAAAATGTTCCTCAATATAAAATTGATCAAACCGATGATTGGATTGCCAAAGGCGCAAGCCGAATTAGCGTGGTTTCTTCTAATCCTGATGCATTAGCTGGCGTGGATGCACAACGTGTAGCAGCTTTCCAAGCGGCTAATGGGAAAGCATTGGTCAATCTACGAAAAGCAACGCAAGCCAACAAAGTAAGTTGGACTGTTGTAGCTGCTGCTAGTGAAGGCTGGGCAGCTAAAGTCTTTCCAGAATTAGCAACAAGTGAAGAACAAGTTGATGCACTTTGGAATGAAATTTTCAAAACAACACGAATTTATGAAGAAAACCCAGTCATTGCTTGGGATATCCATGATAAAAAATTACAAGAAAAAGCGGCTGAATTAAACGAACAACAATTTACTGCTTTACACTACACAGCTCCTGGGACAGATTTAACGATTGGTTTGCCTAAAAACCATTTATGGGAAGGCGCTGGTAGTTATAACGCTCGTGGGGAAGAATTCATGGCTAATATGCCAACAGAAGAAGTTTTCACCGCCCCAGATAGTCGCCGCGTTGATGGTTATGTTTCTAGTACAAAACCACTAAGTTATGCTGGCACAATCATTTCGGGAATGAAATTTACATTTAAAGACGGAAAAGTTGTTGACTTCTCAGCTGAACAAGGCGAAGAAGCATTGAAAAATCTCTTAGCTATTGATGAAGGTGCCAAACACCTAGGGGAAGTTGCTTTAGTACCAGACCCTTCACCAATTTCACAATCCGGTTTGATTTTTTATAATACATTGTTTGATGAAAATGCCTCTAATCATTTAGCCTTTGGTTCGGCCTATGCCTTCAACTTACAAGGCGGCACGGAGATGAGCGAAGAAGAATTAGCTGAAGCTGGTTTAAATCGTAGCCAAACACATGTGGACTTTATGGTAGGATCTGACAAAATGAATATTGACGGCATTAAGGAAGACGGGACGATTGTTCCAGTTTTTAGAAATGGCGATTGGGCATAGTCCTACCAAATGTTGAAACCAAAGTTTTTAGCTCCAAAAAATAAGAAGAAACTGCTTTTATTCAGTAGATTCTTTTAAAATTTAGAAAGTGAGGCCTAAGTTGCAGCGATTTAGGCCTCACTTTCTTATGCTAAAAAATCAATTGCATTCGAAGGACCTTTAACGTTATAATCAAATTGAAAGCGGATTCTTTTACACGATATAAGTTTACTTTTAAATAAAAGAATTTTTTTCAAAAAAGTAGAATTGGAGAATTAACATGGGATTATTTGATGGATTATTAGGGAATGCAACACAAAATAACAATGAAACAGCTGAAAAAGAATTACGGGATGTTTTAATCCCTAACGAAAAAGTAGATATGGCCTTCACTTTAGTAAGAGATTTAATTGTCTTTACAGATAAACGCTTAATTTTAGTCGATAAACAAGGAATTACAGGTAAAAAAGTTGATTATAAATCGATTCCCTACAAATCTATTTCACGCTTTTCTGTTGAAACTAGTGGACATTTCGACCTAGATGCAGAACTAAAGATATGGATTTCAAGTGCTGAGTTACCTTCAGTAAGTCTTCAATTTAGAAAAGATAAAGATATTGTTGCTATTCAACAAGCTTTAGCAGCTGCTGTGTTATCTTGAATCCACAAAAAAAGACAGGAAAGCGACCAACTTTCCTGTCTTTTTAATTTTAGATAAAATAAAAAAGGCTTCTCAGCCTTGATACGTTCCTTATTCAATCAGACACATGGCGGCACTTGCTTAGTGCTGCTTCCTTCCGGATCTGACACAATTCACTAGCCCGCCATTGTCCTAGCCTTTCGGCAAAACCTAGTATAACGTATTTTTATTCTTTTGACTAGTCTTTCTTTTGATTTTTTAAAAGTTTCTCTTCTTTTTTCTTTGCCCGTAACTTTTTAAAGAACTGAACTAGCAATAAGCGACACTCTTCTTCTAAAACGCCTGCTTCGACATAGGCCACATGATTGAAGCGTTCATCTTCTAATAAATTCATCAATGTGCCAGCAGTGCCTGCTTTAGGATCAGTTGCGCCATAATAAACTTCTGGAATTCGTGCTAAAAGCATCGCCCCACTACACATTGGACAAGGTTCTAAAGTTACAAATAATTGGGTTTCTTCTAGACGCCAATTTTCTATCCCGCGACACGCTTCCTGGATTGCATACATTTCTGCATGCGCCGTTGCTTCTTGCCGTGCTTCTCTCAGATTATGCCCGCGGCCAATAATTTCCCCTTGCCGAACTATCACAGCTCCAATAGGCACCTCAGCCAAACCTTCTGCTTTTTTCGCTTCTGCAATGGCTTCTCGCATAAAAAATTCTTTTTCTTCTTGTGTTAACGTTGTTTCTTTTTTTCCCAATTAATTTCCACCTTTCGGCTTTTTCCCACTAAACTTCTGTCTTGCTTCATGGTACAATAAATCAGTGAGGTGTGTCTATGATTATTGAAAATTTATCTCAGCTTTATCCCAAAGGCTATTTATCAAAAACAATTGGTTCCGAAGCCACCTATTCAATTCCTGTTGACGACCAATTTTTCATTGTGAATAAAGCTTTCTTAAGTATTAAAGAACAGCATTTGTTGGAAGCGCTTTTCCCGATTTCTGAAAACCCAACAATTACTGGTAACCATCCTTGGTTCAGTTACTTATTTCAACAGGCAAAATTACCTGCCGAAGGGACCTTTCGTATGTTGCAAATTCAAACGAATGTCACAAAAGAATTACAAGCTGAATGGCAATTTAATTTAACAAAGATGTTTCCTGATACAGTTGATTGTTTCAGTCCAAGTAATAATATGTATATTTTAGTTGAAGAACAGTCAAAAAATACCTTTCAACAAGAAGAAATTCAAGGGATCTTTTTAACATTAGATACAGACTTTGATTGCACTAGTGCTGTATTTGTTGGCAATTTTTATTCCTCTGAAGACATTCTCCGGCGTTGTTTCCATGAAGAACAACGTATTTTTTCAGAAGAACTTAATTCCTCTAGTCGGACGACTGTTTTTAGTTTAACTGATGTTGCCCTCCACTATTTTACCAAAGAAGCCATGAGCCAAAATGTACTTGTTGAGTATTATCGTCGTTTATTAAATAAAGACACCGATATTCAGCCAATCATCAGCGCTTTGTGGAAAAATCAAGGCAATATCAGCTCCACTGCAAAAGATTTATTTATGCATCGAAATACTTTACACTATCGGTTGGAAAAGTTTTTTGAACAAACTGGCTTATCTTTAAAAAAAATGGATGATTTAATCTTTTGTTATTTGTTATTAAGAAAGTAGTACGTCCATTTTTTTCTCGTATGTTTTTTATTCCCAATTAGAAAGTAGGCGTTCCAATGAAAATTACCGCATATGTCGCTAGTGCATTTAGTAAAAACCACGAAGGTGGCAACAAAGCAGGCGTTGTTTTTATGACACAGCTCTTAACGAGAACCCAAAAAATGGCCATCGCCAAAGAACTAGGATTTGCAGAAACTGCTTTTATTTCAGACTCAAAGATTGCTGATTTCCGCCTTGAATATTTTACACCAAAAGAAGAAGTCGACTTATGTGGTCACGCGACAATTGGCGCTTTCACCATCATGAAGCACTTAAATAAATTATTGCAAACAGAATATACAATCGAAACGAACAGCGGTTTGCTCGCAATCACGGCGAACGGTGAACAACTATTTATGGAACAAACTGTCCCAACTTTTTATGATACGCTCACTTTAGAAGAATTGAGCGGCTGCTTTGATTTAAACGCAGTGGCAACTGCTTTTCCTATCCAGATTGTGTCAACGGGCCTAAAAGATATTTTGGTTCCCATTAAAAATGCGCAATTATTACAGGATTTACAACCAAACTTTGAAAAAATTAAGTTACTTAGTCAAAAGTATGGAGTTATTGGGATGCATCTTTTTGCTTTGTCTGAAGAAAATATCATTTGTAGGAATTTTGCACCCCTTTATGACATCGATGAAGAAGCCGCTACTGGTACATCAAATGGTGCGTTAGCTTGTTATCTGTACCATCACCAAATTTTACAAAAAACCAATTACACCTTTGCCCAAGGTTATACCTTAAACGCTCCTTCAGAAGTCTTAGTGCGTTTGAACACTACATCCCAAAAGACAATTGATCAAGTTCTAGTTGGTGGCAGAGGCTATTATGTTGAAACAAAAGAATTATTTTTATAAAAAAAAGATGGCCTAGGCCATCTTTTTTACTTCATTGCATCTTCAATAAATGTGAAAAAGCGTTCTTTTAAAGAATCTGTATTGTCTTTAACTTTTTCGCCATATTCAGCTAATTTTGAACCGCCATCTTTCACACGATCAACAACATTTAAAACAGAATCTAATTCATCATCGGATAAATCATCGACAATCGATAATAATTTTTGGTTTCCATCAAATTTATCGTCTACAAACTTTTTAACTTTATAACGATTGGAAACATGAGATACCTTCTTAATAATTTTTTCAGAAGCGATGACTGCAACAGAGACACTTGCAACTGCAGCAATGCTTAAACCGATACCAATTTTTGTTGATGCTTTCATTTCCTTCAGCTCCTCTGTTATTTTCTACTTTAATCATAACATATTATTACTTTTATGCGTAATAGAAAGACCTTTACTAGCACTTAGTCTCGTCGGTTATTGCCACCAAATAAAATAACCAAACGTAAAAGTTGTAAAAAGGTCGAAAGCGCCGCTGCTACGTAGGTAAGTGCAGCTGCAAAAAGAACTTTTCTGGCCATTGGGACTTCTTCTTCTGTTAATAACCCACCTTCAGAAAGAATACTTAACGCACGTCTAGACGCATTAAACTCCACCGGTAAAGTCACCAATTGAAAAATCAAGGCTAATGAAAAAGCCAAAATTCCAATGTTGATTAATGTTTGATTCCAACTAAATAAAACACCAATCAAAATTAGTGGAAAGGAAATGGTTGAACCGATGTTGGCAACTGGAACAATAGCTGCACGAAGACGTAAAGGCACATAGTTCGTATGATCTTGTACCGCATGTCCGCATTCATGAGCCGCCACGCCAATAGCCGCGACCGATGTCGATTGAGCAGTGGCTTCGGATAAGCTCAACATTTTGTTTCCAGAATTATAATTGTCGGTTAAATCACCAGCGATTTGCTGAACTCCAACATCATTAATTTGTTCTTTTTGTAAAATATATTGTGCTGCCTGCGTGCCTGTAACATGTTTACTGCTTCGTACTTGATCATATTTACGAAAGGTACTGTTAACATATGCGGAGGCCGCACCAGAAATCGCAATTCCGATAATTACCAATATATAGGTTGGATCGATTCCAAAATAAAAGGGCATCATTGTCCTCTACCTCCATCTTTTTTTCTTTATTGTAGCATGATAGTGAAAAAAAGGGAGCGACAAACGTTGTCTTTTGTTTAAAAAAATGATGAATTTTTCAAGAAAGTGCCGAAACTAACAAAATTGTCACTCAATTAACGGAAAAAAATATGGCAAATTTCCTAAAAAAAAGGCATACTATTCCTTGAGGTGAGGAAAATGAAAACATTACTAAAAATATTAATTCCCATAGTCATTTTAGCCGGTGGTAGCTGGGGCGTTTATAATTACTATTACGGTGGAGAAGCCTATTATACACAAATCACAACATCTGGTGAAAAGAAAGATGAAAAAACAAATTCTGGTGAAGCAATGACCATTTATTACTATCAACAACCTGCGTTTAATAAAAACGGTGAAGAAAAAACCGTGGAATTAAACGAATCCCGTGATCAACCTTTGCGTATGAAAGCCTATCTAAAATTGAAAGTTAATCCCCGTAAAGGCGTGATCAGCTGGAATGAAGTGACAGAAAAAGAAGTCCCTGAAAAAGCTTTAGAAAAATTAAAATAAAGAAAAAACCGTTGGCAAGCGACCAACGGTTTTTTCTTTATAATTGATTACTAATTTTTTCGATATTTTTTAGCATAATGGACACTGTGCCATCTGGATTATTAACAAATTCAATTAAATCGCCATTGCGGTAAACATCTAACGGAACAATTAATTCAATACCGTTATCCATTTTTAACTTCTGTTTGCCAAATTTCTTTTCAGAAATTTCGCGAGATTCTCTGACTGGCGGTGTTTTGTCGACAAACTTCGACTCATTCACTTCTTCTTGGTAAGCTAATTTAGCTGATACATTTTCTTTAAATACTTGCTCAGCAATCTGCTCATTGTCAATCGTTCCCGTTTCCTCAATGCTATCATATACCGCTTCTTTTACAGAAGCCATTAGTTCAAACTCATCTTCGTTAAATTTCTTTCCAATGCGTTTGACTGCTTTTTTAATTTCTTTGATATTTTCTTCCATGGAAGGTGCCGCTTGCGTCTCAATCACTTTTTCAGAGAAATACCAGATTTTTTCTCCTGAAAATTCATATCTTTTCTCTAGTAATTCAAACGCTAATGTATCTAAGTCAACTGTAATTCCTTCATCTGGTTTTTGTGATTTTGAAGACAAAATTGCTCGATTGATAATCAGTTTGTTATAAACGGATTCTTCTTCATAGTCGACGTAATGCGTGTAACTTTCTTTATAGTTTAATTTAATCATTGCGACATGTAACACCGTATCTAATTCATATAAAATGAACAAAATATCAGCACTAGGCGCATCTTCGCTTCCTGAATAAACATCATACCAATGTTGGGTAACTTCTTGGCTTTTCTTTACAAAATCACTAGGAATCCCACGTAACGTGTCAACAAAGGAACTATTTTCCGCCAATGTTCCAGTCTTTGTTTGTGCAGTCGAAAGTTTTGAAATTTTTGCAGTTAAATACGTTCGAATATACTCAGTCGTTAAATCTAGTTCCTTTTCAGAAAAAACCGGCGTCCCAGTTTCTCGATCAATAATGTGTAAAATTGCTTTTTTTAAATAAATATCCATTTTTACGCTCTCCTTTTCTCAACCTTTTTAGTCTAACTGAAAGAGAGAAAAAAGCCAATAGTTTCTATAAAAAGAAGAAGAATTCGTAGACAAATGTCTACGAATTCTTCTTAACTTCAAAAAGCGATTACCCTTCTTCGCTGTATAACATCCCTGTTGCTTCATCAACTGGATCGACTTTATTAAAGATGCCTTTCTTTCTGAAAATATAAGTTAAGCCCATTGGTACGATAATGGCAATCACCATTGCGCCTAAAAACGGCAAGTAATATTGTGGCACAATAGATAAAATTCCTGGCAAGCCACCGACGCCGATACTTGTCGCACGAACGCCCATTAAAGTGGCAAACATTCCGGCCATTGCTGAACCAATCATGCCCGCAACAAATGGATAAACATATTTTAAGTTGATCCCAAACATCGCTGGTTCAGTCACACCTAGGTAACAAGAAATCATTGCTGGAATCGAAACTTGTTCTTCTTTTTTGTTTCCACGATGCATAAAGATAACCGCTAAAACTGCTGAACCTTGTGCAATATTTGATAAAGCAATCATTGGCCATAAGTTGGTTGACTGAAAGTCAGCAATCAACTGTAAATCAATAGCATTACTCATATGATGCAACCCAGTGATAACTAATGGTGCGTACATAAAGCCAAAGACGGCGCCAAATAACCAATTAAATGTTGACGTTAATCCTGCATTCACAATATCAGAAACCCAACTACCAATCGTCCAACCGATTGGTCCTAAAATGACATGTGCAGCCAATACTGTCGGTACTAAAGCAAACAATGGGACAAAAATCATTGAAATTGCTTGAGGAATCACTTTTCTAAAGAAAATTTCAAGATAGGCAAGCAAGAAGCCGGCTAACATAGCTGGGATAACTTGCGCTTGATAACCAATCATGTTAACTTGAGCAAACCCAAAATCCCAGAAAGGAATTTCTGCTGCTTTAGTCGTCGCAACTGAATAAGCATTCAGAAGTTGTGGTGAGACTAATGTAATCCCTAGGACAATCCCCAAGATTTGTGTGGTTCCCATTTTCTTCGTAATACTCCACGTAATCCCAACTGGCAAGAAGTGGAAAATTGCTTCGCCGATTAACCATAAGAATGAATTGACTCCATTCCAAAATTGAGAAACTTCCACGATTGTTTGACCATCAAGAAAGCCAAATGGAACCCCTTCCAAAATATTGCGGAACCCTAAAATCAATCCCCCGATAACAAGTGCAGGAATCAATGGTGTAAAAATCTCAGCTAAAACAGAAACAACTCGTTGAACAGGACTCAAATTACTTTTGGCAGCTGCTTTCCCTTCTTCTTTTGAAACCCCTTCTAAACCGGAAATTGCAGAAAAATCATTATAAAATTGTGGGACTTCATTCCCAATAATTACTTGAAACTGTCCAGCATTTGTAAAGGTTCCTTTTACAGAAGGAATATCTTCAATCACAGGTACATCCGCTTTTTTTGGATCTTTTAATACAAAACGCATTCGAGTTGCACAATGAGAAACAGCTGAAATATTTTCTTTGCCTCCTACTGCTTTCAACAACTGTTGTGCATCGCTTTGAAACTTACCCATTTTAC
Source organism: Enterococcus sp. AZ120 (assembly GCF_050546165.1). Lineage (NCBI taxonomy): Bacteria > Bacillati > Bacillota > Bacilli > Lactobacillales > Enterococcaceae > Enterococcus > Enterococcus sp. AZ120. Next base: position 1,798,977 of record NZ_CP172950.1, read on the forward strand.
ATTCTCCTCTCAAACTTGTATATACAATTAAGTTGTATATACATCATACTCGATTATTCTTTTTTTGGCAAGCGCTTTCTTTCGAAAAAATAATTTTATTTTTTTACAAATCCCTTGTCTTTTCTTAAAGAGTCAAACAGAACGCTTTTTTAGCTGCTTCTTTATTGCTATACTACAGAGGGAAAAAACGAAAAGGAGTATGAAAAATGTTTTTTAAAGAAATTCATCATGTGGCAATCAATGCCTCAAATTATCAAGCAACTAAAAATTTTTATGTCGAAAAGTTGGGCTTTGAAGTTCTTCGCGAAAATCATCGTCCCGAAAAAAACGATATTAAATTAGATTTAAAATTAGGCAGCCAAGAATTGGAAATTTTTATTTCTGATCAATTTCCCGCTCGCCCCTCTTATCCTGAAGCTTTAGGATTACGTCATTTAGCTTTTAAAGTTGAACATATTGAAGAAGTGATTGCTTTTTTAAATGAGCAAGGAATTGAAACAGAACCGCTACGAGTAGATGATTTTACGGGTGAAAAAATGACCTTCTTTTTTGATCCAGATGGACTACCTTTAGAACTTCATGAATAATAAATAAAGGAGAGAAACAAAATGAAAGATACCTTTCGCTTAGAAAACCAGACGATTTATTTTGGTACAGAACGGGCAATTTCAGCCAGCCCTCAAACGATTTGGCGCTACCTGACTGAGACAGACAAGCTAAAACAATGGTTTCCAGAATTAGAAATTGGTGAATTAGGTGTTAACGGGTTTTGGCGGTTTATTCTGCCCGATTTTGAAGAAACAATGCCTTTCACTGATTATGCAGAGGAAAAATATCTGGGCGTGACTTGGGATACTGGTATCATCTATTTTGACTTAAAAGAACAAGCACCTCATCAGACCCTGTTAGTCTTTTCAGAATCTCTCCCAGAAAATTTTACAACACCTCGCCATAAAGATATCGCTGGTTGGTCAATTGTTCTCAATCGCTTGAAGCAAGTAGTTGAAACTCCTGATGCAGCACCAGAAAAAATAGATTTTCCGCAAATAGAAAATCATTACTTGGAAAAATTAACGAATTTAGAAAATTAAAAAGTGTGGCACAACGGGTAAATCACCCTCTGTGCCACACTTTTTAAAAACGTAAAATACGCTGATAAACAAATAAACCTAAATCAATTAAGCAAACAACAAAAATTGCCAATAATACAAAAGAGACCCGCAACTCTGCGGCGTACATCCCTCGTAAACTAATTGTTGCCAAACATAACCCAAAAATCGTTGCCATTGTCACTTGTAACACGGTTCCTGGTTTTAGGGCATAAACAAAAATGCCAATCAAACTAGAAACAATGAGGTGTGTCAGTGGCAATTGAAGCCAATTGACAACAAACAGACTAAGGAAACATCCTAAAAGAGTCCCCCAAAAACGTGTCTTAATACGCGTGTTCATTTCTGCTTTCACTGGATGCAAGAGTAGAAAAACATTCATCGGAATCCAAATTATTTTAATGCCTCCTACACTCCACATTAAAATAAAACTCAGCGTGATGGTGAAACTCATACGAATAGCTAAACGAAATCGTTGCACCCTTTCGTCAGGACTTTCTAAAAATTGTTTGAAACTTGTAATCCCAAAAAAAGTCTGTTGTAAGTCGTGCCAGAAATTAATAACTGCCAATTTTTGTTGCTTCATATTTAATTGAATGCTTTTAAAAAAACGAACATGGCCCCTACTCTTTAAGCTAGTTAGCTGACGTAATCCTGTTTGCCACCAAGCGTTTAATGTTAAAGCCAATAAAAAAAGACCAATTAAAAAGGCCACAACTTGAGATTGCATCAAAAATGTATTTCCTTTAACCTGGATTAACTGACAAAACGTAAACATCATCAAATAACTATGATACCGCATCGGTGTCGCAGATGAATAAAATAAATAAACAATTAAAAATGTCACACTACTATTTAAAATAATAGACCAGCTAAAGGAACTACTAGCTATAAATGCTAAAAAACTGATCACAAATTGCCTGATACTCATTTTGAGCAGCGCTACAAACGAATAATCTTTTTTATAGTTAATTTTAAACATAATAGTAAATACAGGCACCATAATTAAATAGCTTGGGGAAAATAAAAAATCCAATGTATAAAAACTAACCAAAAAAAAGGCGATGACTGGGAAAATAGCCCAAACATACGCAAAAAATTGCTGACTTTTTGTACTAAAAAAATAAATAACAATCACTCCAATATCGATTCCTTATCCATTGTAACATGCTTGTCAATTCCCTCTTCAAATTGAATATACCAATTCGTTAAAAATAAATAAAAAAGCGAATAAATACGCTTTCATTTCTTGTTTTTTGTGCTATAATCAGCCTATATGATATATCATTTAAAACAAAGGAGCTACTTTCATGAATATTCAAGCGATTGATACGCGACACGGAACTGCCAACCAACATAGTTTTTCAAATGGAAATTGTCTACCCTATACTGGCGTGCCATTTGGGATGAACTTTTACGCCCCGCAAACAACTGACCAAAAAGGCAGCTGGTGGTTTCATCCAGAAGATCGAACATTTCAAGGCTATCGAGTAACGCATCAACCAAGTCCTTGGATGGGTGATTTTAGCCATTTATTAATGACCCCTGTCAGTGGTTCATTGTCGGAACTTTCTTTATTCCATGCCCAAAGTTCTTATCGTCCAGAAGAAAGCCTTTTTTCTCCTGTCGAAATTAACTTAACTCAATTACGCTATCAAATAACTTCTCAATTAATCCCAAGCATGTATGGTGGTATCTTAACCATTGATTATCAACAAAAAGATAATCACTTACTACTAACTCTGCCTGGACGTTATCAAGTAAAACAATTAAATGACCATCAAGTGGCTGTAAAAGTCATCAACTATTCTGGTTGTGAAGATCCAGATTTTAGTTTTTATTTCGTGCTTCATTTTGAACAGCCTTTAACCAAATGGTTTGCCCCTTCTTCAGGTGAAGATGGCAAAATCCTTCTTTCTTTTGGAAATATTGCTCAACAAGTTGTTCATTTTAGTAGTTCATTTATTTCTGAAAAACAAGCGCAGTTAAATTTAGCGCGAGAAATCTCTTTGCGTTCTACTGAGATGCTACAACAAGGAATCGCAGATTGGCATAATTATTTCGATCGCCTTAAAGTAACGCATGAAAATCCTGAACATACTAAAACGTTTTATCATACACTGTATCGAACATTTCTATTTCCGCAAACCTTTTATGAATTGGACGAAAATCAGCAGCCGATTCATTATGATACGTTCTCGCAAACGGTTCGTCCTGGTGTACTATATACCAATAATGGCTTTTGGGATACTTATAAAACGGTCTACCCATTGTTCTCACTAATTGCTCAAGAAAAATACGAAGAGATGCTAGAAGGCTTTTTAAATAGTTACAACGAAACAGGTTTCTTGCCAAAATGGTTATCTCCAGATGAGCGTGGTTTAATGCCCGGCACCTTGATTGACGCTGTCATTGCTGATGCCGCCGTGAAAAAGATTTGTCCTGACTTGATGCCTCAGTTCCTAGAAGCGATGAAAAAAGGCGCTACACAACAAAGCGAACGAGAAAATTATGGACGTCAAGGAACTCTGGATTATCTAAAATATGGCTATGTTCCTTCAACCTATCATGAATCTGTCAATCATACCTTAGACTATGCGTACAGTGATTTCTGTATTTCGCAAGTTGCAAAAACATTGAATGATTCAGAGACCGCAACGTTTTATCGTCAACAAGCCTTGAATTATCAACAACTTTTTAATCCTGAAACTGGCTTTATGCAAGCCAAGGATACTGAAGGCAATTTCCGTCCTGACTTTTTAGATATTCGTTGGGGCAAAGATTACGCCGAAGGAAGTGCTTGGCAATCAAGTTTTGCGGTTTATCAAGATTTTGCAGGTTTGATTAAGCTATATGGTAGCGAGTTAGCTTTCGAAAAAAAATTAATTCAGCTATGCAATCAAGCGCCTAACTTTAACGTTGAAGGCTATGGTTTTGAAATTCATGAAATGAGTGAAATGGCGGCAATTGATTTTGGTCAATTAGCCATCTCAAATCAACCAAGTTTCCATTATCCGTTTCTATTCAGCTACATCGGCAAACCAGAGATGGCTCAACCACTTTTAAAACAACTAATGCAAACATTTGATGCTTCACCAACTGGCTATCCAGGTGATGAAGACAATGGTAGCATGTCTGCTTGGTATATTTTTAATAGCTTAGGCTTTTATCCCGTCACACCAGGAACTGGTGAATATGTAATCGGGATGCCTTTAGTCCAGACGGCGGAAGTAAAACTATCAAATGGTAAACAGTTAACCATTCAGACATCACCAAACAAAGTCCAACAACAATTTATTCATGAAATTCAGTTAAACCAAGAAAAACATACTGCGCCTTATTTTACTCATCAAGAACTATTAAATGGCGGGACTTTAGATTATCAATTAGGGATCGTCCCGAATCCACAAAACACAGCAGAACGACCGTTTTCATTAAGTACGGAAAAATAATAAAAAGAAAGATGTTCATAAAAATTGAACATCTTTCTTTTTATTCTTCGACACCTGCGTAATTTGATTGGTATTGCTCTCGAAATTCTTTTGGCGTAATTCCATTTAATTTTTTAAACATTTTTGAAAAATAGTTGGTATTGTTAAATCCTACTTTTTCTGAAATTTCGTTGATTGTATCATCCGTGTACAATAATAATTTCTGGGCATGCTTGGTACGCACTTGATTCAAATATTGAGAAAAACTCCGCTTGGTTTCTTTTTTAAAAATTTGGCCTAAATAACTAGGGTTCAAATGAAGCTCATCCGCCACCGTTTTTAAGTTTAATTCTTCTAAATAGCCTTGTTCAATTCTTTCTACAGCTTGGCTAACACTTTCTGAATATTTTTTTATTTTAGGTTTATTTTTCACTTCTGCCAAGACTTGCTGCATTAACGCATACAGTGTATTAAGATTGTTGCTGGCTCGAATTTCTTCCACGATTTTTTCATAGTTTTCTTCTAACACAGTTGGATACTGACGGGAAATATCTGAAAAAAGTAAGAAGACTACATAGCGTACATATTCTGGCGTAGCGTGTTGTTGACTTAACTGATTGAAAATAGCATCTAATTCCCGTTGAATGGTCTGCATATCCCCAATCATCAAGGCTTGGTTAAACGCTAGGAAAGTAAAATCTTCTGCCGAACGATTCATTTGTTCTTTTTGATTATTTGGCAGAAATTCTTGATAAAACGTTTCAATTGCTTGCAACTGTTTTACTTTCTCATAACTTTCATAAACCGTTTCCCATTCATTGACAGATTCCCCTACAAAAATCTGACCTTGACCAGCTAGAATCGCTTCAATTTCACGAATAAATAAGAACGCTTCTTGTCTGGCCCCTTTATAGATAAGTAACAATTGGTGGTACGTACTCATCCAACTTTCAATGAATAACAGTTGGCCTTTTTTCATAAATAGTTCCTTGATTGTTTCTAAAAATGACATCTCAGCTTCAACCAATAAAACGGTAAAATCACCTGGTTTTATAGTCGCAAATTGCTGCATTAACTCTTCGTATTCCCCTTCGCTGATTTCATCATTAAGCCAACGCATCAAGCCATTTTCTAGATATAGACGCACGCGGGCATGGGATTTTTTTTGTTGGTCCAATTCTATTTTAATTCTCTGGATATTGGCTAATAGTTCTTGTTTATTGACTGGTTTCAAAAGATAATCTTGGACCTGCAAAGCCATGCCTTTTTTGACGTAATCAAACTCTTGATAACCTGATAAAATTAAACTAATAAATTGATGTCCTTTTTTCTTTGCTTGCTCAATTAATTCGATCCCGCTCATTTCTGGCATCGTAATATCTGTTAATAAAACATCAATGGATTCTGTTTCTAAAAAAGCCAATGCTTCTTGCGCACTACGCGCTGTTTTAACAATTTCAAAGCCTAACTCTTGCCAAGGAATAATCCATTTTAAGCCTTCTAAAATCATATATTCATCATCAACAAACATCACTCGATACATCTTTTCACCCCTTATGCTACAAACGAAAGACGAATTGTCGTCCCTTCTCCTTCTTTCCCTTCAATGGTTAAACCATAACTCTCCCCAAAAAAGCGTTGTAAACGTTCATGAACATTTCTTAACCCAATGGATTGTTCCGTGTCTATTTCTGTTTGATTTAAACGTTCGCGAATTTCCTCTAACCGATTGGCGGTGATTCCTTTTCCATTATCCACAACAGCCACAATAATTTTTTCGCCTTCTCGGTAGGCGTGGACCTTAATAGCATTGTCTTGTCGTTGATAGTCAATTCCATGCACAAAATAATTTTCGACAAGCGGCTGAATGATAAACTTAGGAATTTCAACATCAGCAATTGTTTCTTCTATTTCGAACTTATAGGCAAATTGGTCGGGATAACGCATTTGATACAAATACACATACTTTTCGCAAAATGAGATTTCCTCTGCCAAGGTCGTGGTTTTTTCTTGGTTAATATTATTCCTAAGTAGCGTTGAAAAAGCATAGACAACATCAGCTAGTTCTTCTTGTTGCCGACTCAAAGCATACATGCGAATATATTCCAACGTATTATAAAGAAAATGAGGATTAATTTGCGACTGTAACGCTCTCATGTGGGCATCACGTTGCTTAATTTCTAAAGTATAAATATCGTGAATGTATTGATCTAAACTGTCTACCATAAAATTAATCGCGGAAGCAATATCATTCAACTCTTCCTGAACTTGATTCGTGTCAATTCGTTCTTTTAAATTGCCATCGCCAATGGCTCGTGTCGCTTCTAAAATTAATTGGACTTGTTGAGAATAGCGTTTAAACAGGCGGTTTAAGCCCACTAATAAAATAACAATCAAAAGTAACCCAATCCCTAAAATGGCTGCATAATTCATAAACAATTGTTGAAATAAGACTCGGCGGCTTGTTAATAAGAGAATGGTACTCCGGCCACTGCTTTCTATTTCCGTAATATCGTAGCGATTATGAAAAACCTGTTGAATGTCACTATCGGTGTGCATTCTTTTATCTAGTTGCCGCTCTTCTTCTTTGGTAAATTGTGCTTTTTCAGAAAAAATTTGATTTCCAGCACTATCATAGATAAACGCATTAATACCTGATTTTTTCAATAAGTCTGCTTGGTTGCCTAGCAACTCTTGACTTGAAAACACAGTGTACAACTCTCCCAGCGGTTGTCCTGTATAAGGATCGGAGATAATTCGCATTAGTTGAAAGCCATGTTTTTTAATTGATGACATATCCATTTTTTTCCCATTTGTAGCTGTGCGATTGGCGAACAAAACCTGATCAAATTCATCTAAGCGAATAATCACTTCTTCTAAGTCAGGAAAGGTGCTAAATAATGTACTTAAATTATTTCCAAAGTGGGTACTGACCCGATCTTCCGACCATTGGCTGTAAGTATAGTCAAAATACTCAGGAGGAGAAAGTTCCATATATTTTCGCATGTTTTCAATTTTACTTGCAGAGCCAGCTAATTCATTAATCATATTCGTCGCCGCATTATTTTTATTCGTTACATAGCTGTCAATTTGGGAAACGGCGTTATTTTTTTGTGAATCAATTGATAAGTTAATTGTATAAGTAACATAAACGCACAAAGCAGCCACCGTTAACAAAATAATACTTGTTAACAGTAGACTGTATTTTTGTACTAATCGATTTAATAAATATTTTTTTTTAAACAGTTTTTTGAAGATTCGCTTCATTTTGTTCCAACTTTCCATCAATAAACTGGCGATTTTTACGCGTGACATAGGCACACCACATCATAATTAAGGCAAACGAAGCAAATAGTAGCAGTCCTTTCATTTTCCAAGTTAAAGCAACGATACTAATTACACCGAATAAGACTTTAAAAAATACACCGAGGTTTAAAAAGATACTGATAAATGAAAGCTTCATTAAATCAATAGTTGAGATAAAATAGCTTCCTTCATATAGTAGCATATAAATGTAAAAAATAACGAGTATTAGGGAAACAAAAAATAAAATAAATGTAATAATTAACCACATTATTCCGGTAAATTGAACGGCTAAATAAATATTATAAAAAACAAATCCTAAAGTGAAGAGAAAAAGTAGAAAATAACAGTTACTTCTTTTAAAATGTGCTTTCCATGATTCAAATGCTCGTTTAACGGTGATTGCTTGATAATTCATGCCCTCTTCCAAAATGAAATCAGTCATCATTTGGAGTGCTGGACCAACACCAAAAATAATCCCTCCAGCTAAACTAAATAAAACAAACAGTAAATTTAGTTTGATTACTGTCCAGGAAAGGTAAAACAACCGTTGAATCCCTGTACTTTCCATCTTCCTCTTCCTTTCTATTATGTAAAAGGCTGAGCCAAAAGCGCTCAGCTAATGCCTCAGCCTCCTGTGATTATTTTTGAGATTGGATATATTCGTCTAATTGTGTTTGCATTTCTTTTTGAACTTTATCCCAGCCAGCTGTTTTTAGGTCATCCATTAATTTTGGAAGTGTTTCTTCTGGATCAACAGTTCCTGTATTTAAGCTTGCTGCGTAGCGGTTCATAACTGTAGCAACGTTAGTGATTTCAGTTTTCACTTTATCATTTACAAAAGTAAAACCAAGAATTGGTGAATCTTTTGCTTCTTCGATGCTCTTATCACGTTCTTTAACCATTTCTTCAGTGACAGATTCTTCTGGCCAAATGATTAAGTTGTTTCCTGTGTTCCAAGCACTCAAATGAGTTGTTGGTGTGTAATCTTTCAATAATTTCACGCGATCATCGCCAACTTTTTCATATTGTTTGCCTTCTTCACCATAAACAAGTCCGTTTAACAATTCTGGATTGCTGTTTAATAAACCTAACAATTCAACAGATTTTTCTTTGTTTTTAGACGTGTTTGCAACAACATAGTTAGCCATTTGCGCTTGTGATGTTGTTTTTAATGGTTCTGTTAGTGGACGAGAAACAAGTGGTTTGCCAGCAGCTTGTGTTAAGATTGTATCACCATAATCCATAGGCCCTTGTGTTTCTTGACGCATAAACCAAGTATTGGTATTTAAGTCATATGGTGTTGTACTTGTAGCAGCATCTGTTGGAATCAAGCCATCTTTATACCATTGATGTAAGACTTTTAAGTTATTAATCATGTCTTTGTCGGCATATTGGTTAATAATTTTTGGTGAGCCAGTATCAGTTGTTTTCACTGCAAATGGATATTGGTTACCAATAGGGAAGTCATAATTACCTGTTGCAAAGAATGTTTGGCCGATAGCAAAAGCAGCAATATTTGGTTCTTTTTTATGGAATTCTTTTAGAACTTCGGTTGCACTTTCATAACTACCATCAACTTTACTAATATCTAAATTGTATTTATCGACATATTCTTTATTAAAAGTTAAAACTTGTTGACCGTAAGAGTTACCTAAAATTGGGAACGCATACAGTTTTCCATTGATCGTATTTCCTTTAATATAGTTATCTGGTAATTGATCATAGGCTTCTTTCGCATATTTAGGTGCTAAATCAGTTAAATCAGCATAGGCGCCTTTTTGTGCATTCGTTGCATAATTTTGTGCTAATGAAATATCATAGCTTTCACCAGAAGCAACGATTGTTGACATTTTTTGGTCCCAATCGCCCCAACCAACAAATTCCATTTTTAATTTTGCCCCAATTTTTTTCTCGATAATTTTATTCGCATTATCGATTAATTGGTCATAATTATCTGGTTTGTCCCCAACACGATACATTAATAACGTTGGTGTACTATCATCACCTTTTGACGCTGCATCTTTTGAAGATTTACCGCACGCGCTTAATCCTACAGCTAAAGCTGCTGCGCCAGCTACGGCTAATCCTTTTTGCCATTTTTTCATTCCTTATTTCCTCCTGTACAATTTTATTCTTTCACGCCGCCGATTGTTAAACCACCCACGAAATATTTTTGGAAAAATGGGTAAGTTAACGCAATTGGTAACGTAGATAAGACAACAATCGCCATTCGAGCCGATTCACTTGGTAGAACGCCTAACCCTTCTTGTGCTGCTGCACCCATATCCGTACTTCTTGATAAGAACTCTAAGTTGTTTTGAATTTTCATCAATAAATACTGTAATGGTACCAAGGTATCTTTTTGAATGTAAAGTAACGCATTGAACCAATCGTTCCAATAACCCAAAGCCGCAAACAAACTAATTGTGGCAATCCCTGGAACGGCTAGTGGTAACACAATGCTGACAAAAATGCGCATTTCACTTGCGCCATCAATACGTGCTGATTCAATAATACTGTCAGGCACGGTTTTCTTGAAAAACGTTCGCATCACTAAAATATTAAATGGTCCTAAAGCTAAAGGCAAAATTAACGCCCAAATTGTATCTTTCAATTGCAATAAGTTTGTCATTACTAAATAGTTCGCAACCATCCCTGGTGAAAATAACATTGTAATTAAAGCAAACAATGTAAAGAATTTTTTAAATGGAAAGTTGGAACGAGAAATGACATAGGCATATAATGACGTCATTGTTGCATTGACAATCGTCCCTGTCACCGTAATGAAGACCGTTACCCCTAAGGCATGAATAATGCGTTGACTCATTGCCCCTTGGAAAATGTAACGATAGGCCTCCAATGAAAATTCTTTTGGCCAAAACCGGTAGCCGTTTGCTGCTAATGATCCTTCACTTGTCAATGAAATCATAATAACAAAGAAAAACGGAACCACACAGGAAATAGCAAAAATCGCAATGACAATATTGAAAATCAAATTCGCTGTCGGGTTGAAGGATCGAACGTTAACGCTAGTGACTTTTTTCTTTTTCATAATCCTTCCTCCTAAAATAGTGCTGAATCTGGTTCAATTCGACGAACAACTAAATTCGCAATTAATAACAAACATGCCCCAACGACAGATTGATATAACGCTGCAGCTGCCGTCATGCCTACATCACCAGTAGCCGTTAAGCCATTGTAAATATAGGTATCTAACACACTTGTCACGTTGTAAAGCGCACCTGAATTTCTTGGTACGATGTAGAACAAACCAAAGTCTGCTCTGAAGATACCGCCGATGTTTAAAATTAATAAAACAGACATCATTGGTAAAATTTGTGGAATCGTAACATTTTTTATTTGTTGCCATTTGTTGGCACCATCTACCATCGCTGCTTCATAGTATGTCGGATCAATCCCCATCACAGAAGCATAGTAGATAATACTGTTGTAGCCTAGACTCTTCCAAACATTTAGGAAGACAAAAATTACTGGCCACCAACGTGGATCTGCATACCAGTTAATCATTGTGCCGCCATTACCAGTAATCCATTGATTCAAAATCCCTTTGTCTGGACTTAAAAAGGCATAAACAAAATAGTTAATAACCATCCAAGATAAGAAATATGGTAGCAATGACATCGTGTGATAAACTTTAACTAAGCGACGATTTCTTAATTCACTCATAATAATAGCAAAAGCAATCGCGAAGAATAAGTTAAAGGCTAAAAAGACGACATTGTACAAAATGGTGTTTCTAGTAATTAACCAAGCATCTTTTGACGCAAATAAAAATTTAAAGTTTTCAAAACCAACCCAAGGACTTTCTCTTAGACTAGCTAAGAAACCATCTGGTGAAATATGAAAATCTTTAAATGCGACCACATTGGCTAAGACTGGTATATAGAAGAAAAATATAAACCAGATAAATCCTGGTAACGCCATAAGGATTAAGGCCTTATAACGCCATACATTTTGAAAAAACCCGTTTTTCTTCTTCATTCGTTTCGCTCCTTTCATAAATATAATAGCGTTTTCATAATATCTTTTTAAGGAACAAATTATAGGATTTGAGAAACAAATTATAGATTTTGTGTCATTTTAAGGTAAAAATTTACCGAAATGACTGTTCTTTGTGAAAACGTTTATCTGATATTTTTTTTACAACTGTTTAAGAACCTTAAAAACAATTGGCTAAACCTCACTCATAAAGCGATTTTGCTAGCGTGTATTTGTTTTATAAAATCTGAGAACTTGATAGTTTCACAAAGGATATCCTCTAATTATTTTTGAGGAGGACTATTTTTGAATTTTATCCGTAAAAAACACTAGAGCAATTCGTTTAATTGTAGTTTATTTTTTTGCAGTTTTAATGCAAGCTGGTTCTTTATTATTATTAGCTATTTCACTACTATTGTTCTATTTGCCTTTATGCACACACAATATGTTGGATTTCTTGTTATAAATCAAAAAGAGTTGACGACATAGGTCATTTTGACTTATGTCGTCAACTCTTAAATTTTCAGCTAATTAGTCGTTCTAAAACAATCGATTTTGTTTACTCCTCTTTTTCTTTGTTTCTCTTTATAACATAGAGAATTAATACAATTAAGATCAGTCCTACACCCAGATACGCAAATATTTTTTGGACTTTTTCTCCTGTTTTTGGTAAATAGGATGATTTAGACGTTTCTTTCTTGTTTATGGCAATTTCATTTTTACTATTTTTTGTAGGTTTGTTCTGGTCTGTAACAACTTTTTTTGTTTCCTTTTTATTTTTCGCTGGTTCTTCAGGCGTAATGGGCACTTCTGGTTCTTCTGGTGGATTGATGCCATCACCTACTTTGGCTTTGTTGAGAATTGTTTCGCCCGCTTTCGCTTCTTCGTTAACGATCACTTTGAAGCGAATACTCCGCTCTTTCGTATCGGTGATACTTGGGTATTCCGCTGTGATTGTGCCATTGGCTTCTGTCAAGCTGGTTGGTTTTGGTTCATCACCGACACTTGTTAGGCTATCTTTGACATACGTCAGTCCTTTGGGTAGTTGGTCTGTGATAACTACTTTGTTTAAGACGCCATTTTCGATGGTATTGCGGAAACTGATTGTGTATTCGATCGCTTCCCCTAGTTTTGGTTTAGCGTTATTAACAGTTTTTGTTGCGGTTAATTTGCCTTCTTTTACTTGAGGTGTGATTGGTTCTTCGGGTGTAATGGGTACCTCTGGTTCTTCGGGCGGATTAACTGTGTCATCTACTTTGGCTCTGTTGAGAATTGTTTCGCCCGCTTTGGCTTCTTCGTTAACAATCACTTTGAAACGAATACTCCGCTCTTTTGTATCGGTGATACTTGGGTATTCCGCTGTGATTGTGCCATTGGCTTCTGTCAAGCTGGTTGGTTTTGGTTCATCACCGACACTTGTTAGGCTATCTTTGACATACGTCAGTCCTTTGGGTAGTTGGTCTGTGATAACTACTTTGTTTAAGACGCCATTTTCGATGGTATTGCGGAAACTGATTGTGTATTCGATCGCTTCCCCTAGTTTTGGTTTAGCGTTATTAACAGTTTTTGTTGCGGTTAGTTTGCCTGCGTTCGTTTCTGGTACCACCGGCACCTCTGGTTCTTCTGGTGGATTAACTGTGTCATCTACTTTGGCTTTGTTAAGAATTGTTTCGCCTGCTTTGGCTTCTTCGTTAACGATCACTTTGAAACGAATAATCCGCTCTTTCGTATCGGTGATACTTGGGTATTCCGCTATGATTGTGCCGTTGGTTTCTTTCAAATTAGTTGGCTTTGGTTCATCACCAACACTTGTTAGGCTATCTTTGACATATGTCAGTCCTTTTGGCAGTTGGTCTGTGATAACTACTTTGTTTAGGATGCCGTTTTCGATAGTGTTGCGGAAGCTGATGGTGTATTCGATTTCTTCCCCTAGTTTTGGTTTGGCGTTATTAACGGTTTTTGTTGCGGCTAGTTTGCCTGCGTTCGTTTCTGGTACCACAGGCACCTCTGGTTCTTCTGGTGGATTAACTGTGTCATCTACTTTGGCTTTGTTGAGAATTGTTTCGCCCGCTTTGGCTTCTTCGTTAACGATCACTTTGAAACGAATAATCCGCTCTTTTGTATCAGTGATACTTGGGTATTCCGCCGTGATTATGCCGTTGGTTTCTTTCAAGCTGGTTGGTTTTGGTTCATCACCAACACTTGTTAGGCTATCTTTGACATATGTCAGTCCTTTTGGTAGTTGGTCTGTGATAACCACTTTGTTTAAGACGCCATTTTCGACAGTGTTGCGGAAGCTAATTGTGTACTCGATTGCTTCCCCTAGTTTTGGTTTAGCGTTATTAACGGTTTTTGTTGCGGCTAGTTTGCCTGCGTTCGTTTCTGGTACCACAGGCACCTCTGGTTCTTCTGGTGGATTAACTGTGTCATCTACTTTGGCTTTGTTGAGAATTGTTTCGCCCGCTTTGGCTTCTTCGTTAACGATCACTTTGAAACGAATAATCCGCTCTTTTGTATCAGTGATACTTGGGTATTCCGCCGTGATTATGCCGTTGGTTTCTTTCAAGCTGGTTGGTTTTGGTTCATCACCAACACTTGTTAGGCTATCTTTGACATATGTCAGTCCTTTTGGTAGTTGGTCTGTGATAACCACTTTGTTTAAGACGCCATTTTCGACAGTGTTGCGGAAGCTAATTGTGTACTCGATAGTTTCGCCTAGTTTTGGTTTAGCGTTATTAACGGTTTTTGTTGCGGTTAGTTTGCCAGTTACTTGTTCGTCTGCAATTTTCGCTTCTACTATATTAGAAGTTTCGTTGACTTTTGCAGATGTTAAAATATCTACTGCCTCAACGGTTGCGCTATTAGGCACTAATTCATTTGCTTTTGCTCGTTCATTTATCCGCGCTTTAAATTCGTAAATTGTTTCAGCTGTATCAGCTTTGTAGCTACCTCCTTGTGTAGCAGTTGCACCATTGCCGACACGGACTATAATTTGTTTATTGGTTTCATCATATTCAGCTTGATCATCGCCTGAAGCATCCGTTTTTTCACCAGAATTTGGTCCACTAATAATTTTTAAAGAGCCTGGCAAATAATTTAAGCGACCATCTAGTGCATCCTTCGAGACTGAATTTATCGCTTCTGAATCAGCTTTTGTATTTTTTAGTGAGACACGATACGTGATTGTTTCACCAACTTTGTAAGTTTCTTTTGGTTCCACAATTTCTTTCTTAATTTCAAATTCAGGCGTTTCTGCGTTTACAGCAAAACCAATCGCATTCGTAGAATAATCGTCACCACTACTTGTTGTTCTAAAATTAATTTGGTTTTGTCCAGCATTTAAAACACCTTCGGGAATTGCCATACGATCGATATCAATATCTAAAAAATTAGGATGATCCGGCGCAAATTTTCCTGGATACTTATCTACCATATGTTCATCGTTATCTGTCACAGTTGCGTTCATAGCATTATTAACTGGATTGAGCGTGTTCGAAATATTTACCCAAGTTCCTGCGCTATTTTTAATTTGTGCGTTGTCTCCAGTCCAGTATTTATCTCCTTGAACAGTAAACCAGGTCACAATTGGATCAAGATTTCCTTGTTTTGCTGTTAAAAAGTTGCTCATAGTAAATTCATTATTGGTTCCAGCAGCATTACCACGTGCTCCATAGTAAATACTAAAAGCTCTTGACTTACTTGCCTGATCCTTTGTAACAACAAACAAACTCCAACCACTAAAGTTATAATATTGATATTGACCATTTAAACTACTTGTCATAGGAATATCTGCCAACGTATAACTCCCTGTCGCACTTTTATCCCCTTGTAAAATTGAAGTTACATCTGCATAATTAGAAAATCCAGTGTTATTGTACCCGAAACGTTGTCCTGGGTTTGTTGCATCTTGATCGATACGATGGTACCTTTGGGGCGAAACACGCTGTACGGTTCCATTTGGTGTTGTAAATTGAACTGGTGCACTAATTTCTTCATCAGAAAGATTTGTTCCGTAAGCAGGGCCTTTATATCTAGATGCACTCCAAAATAAGCCCGCCCAAGCAATCTCTTTTGCACCATTTAAATCAATATAAGCCCGACTAGAGTTATACGTATTTGGATCATTGTCAACATCTGCAAATTCTAAAGGAAAATTGTTAATTGCATAACCACTACTTGCTCCTCGTGTGTTTAAAAATGTTTGCGCAGCCGCCGTATTTTCATTCGCAATTTTTAAGTTGGTATTTCCCGTTGAAAAAAGTTCTCCTCTATGAACGCTTTGATAAATCGGTGTATTAAACCCCCGACCAGGTGTTGGTGGCACTAACGGACCAGTAGGTTGCGCCTTTAATGGAGGTTGCTCAGGACTTTCGGTAGCCTGCGTTAGTGCAGTCTCTTGAATACTTTCTGTCGCCTTTCCTGCTTCAGGCTTTGTTTCGTTACTAGTAGTTGCGGTCATTTCATTTGTAGAAGAGGCTGTTTCGTTTGCCTGATTTTCTACTTTTGTTTCTGAAGTTTCCTGTTTTTCCTTCGAAACCGACTCTTTATCTGCTAGCATACCTTTACTAGGTAAATCAATTACTAGTGTTCCTTTTTCATTATCTTCTATTAGTACGCTGACCAATAACTTGCTCGACGCTTTTGTAGTTATTTGCCCATTTATGGTAATCTTTCTTGTCGAATTTGGTTGAAGGTTAAGCAGTTTAATATCGGTTGTTTGATCTTTCTCATTTGTTTCAACCTTTGCTTGTTCTTCTAAAGACGTAGGTCCTCGCTCTTCGCTTAAAGTATCTAAAACAAATTTGATTGGACTATCATTGGTATTTTTTTGTTTTAAAATGAGATCTTTGATTGGTACATCTCGCGTATTTGTTACTTCGTAAGTGACCGTTTTAATATCTTCTTGAGACGATGTATCTTCTATTTTCCCTATTACTTTGAGCCCGTCTTTTTCAACAGTATTCTCAGCATCACTTGTTACTTCTTGAGCAAACGCGTTCATCATTGGTAACAAATTTAAAATAAACAGCATGGTAATCATAAGGTAACTCACAAAATTTTTAACTGCTTTATTCATTTACATTCTCCTTCGTTCTTTTCATTTACTTAAACAAATCATCTTCAAACAACTTTTACAATTACTAATTGTTTCTCAACATCCACCTCCATAAAATACTTTTCAACCTTCAATTCTTTCTTTATTTAGCTACAACAACTTTTTTTAACGTACGATTTTCCGTTTCTCCTTATAATCAAAAAGTAACACATTATATTAGCTAAAAAAAGAAAAAAACCCGATATTTCAACAAAAAATCGTGAATTAAATAACACGTTTTATATGAAGCAAATATATTGACTTTCCCTAAAAAAATACAAACATAGGTAAGTTCTAGCTTTAAGAGTAATTTTTTTATTGTTTTCCCTTTAATAACATTCGTTCTAAATTGTTTTAAAAACTAAAACTTTTTTCATGTAATTTTCATTACATTTACCAAAAAAAGAAACTAGCTTAGCTACATTTGCTATTGCTAGTTCCTTTTTTTAATTGTTTTACTTTTCCCCTAAAATTTCAATCCAACCATAATAATATTCAATATATTGGTTTTCCTCTTCTAGTTGTGTCAAGATATGCTCTCCGACAACGATGCCTGTTTCAAATCCTTGTTTTGCTAAACGCTTTTTTACTTCTTCGATATTATTCAAACGGGTATCTTGTGTATTGACTTTTAAAATAAAGCCTTTGTATTGGCTACTTGATTCTTTGACCCAAATCACTTTATCTAAACTTTTTTTATTCACATGATTTGCCAAACAAATCCCATACGTCAGTTCATTGGATTCACTTAAATCCCCGTAAATACCTAAAGTTGAAATGTGTTCCATGTAAACTTTCATCTCTTCTGGATCCTCAATATCAACAACAACAATTTTATCAAAAGGAATTGGTTCATCTGAAAAAACCAATGTTTCTAAATCAATTAACGCATGTAAATGTAATTTTCTTTTCTTGATTTCTTTGTATTTATGTTGAAGCCTTTTTATTTCTTGCCCCAGTTGTTCTTCTGTTGCTTCCATGGTGGCATAGAGATCGGTAGGTGTCTTTTTATATAAATTCAACATATCTTTGATAGGAATCCCCATTTTTCGATAAAAATCAATATCATATATTTTGAACAAATCTTCTAAATCAAAGGTTCGATATCCGTTTTCTTCATTGCGTGTTGTACTAATCAACCCTTGCTCGTCCCAATAACGAATCGTGGACTTAGGGATATTTAACAACTCAGAAACATCTTTTATTGTGTAATTTTTTTCCATACTGTTCCCTCCATCAAAAAGTTTAGCATTTCTACTGTTGACATTCAAGTTACTTGAACGTGTACAATGACTCTTTGTAACAGCTAAAACGGTATTGTTTAAGGAGGAAATTTCATGAAATTAATGAAAGAGTTTATTAAAGAAAATAAATGGATTGTTCTTGCGACAACTTTAACCATCTGTTTGCAAATCGCAGGAACCCTTGGCGTCCCTAAATTAGTTGGCAAGTTGATTGATGTGGGCATCGTTAGCGGTGACCAACAAGTAATTAAAACGATTGGCATACAAATGTTTCTTGTGGCATTCATTGGAACAATTGCCGCAATTATTTCTAGCTATTTGTCTGCTTTAGTAGCTGCTAAATTTGGTTTTCAAGTTAGAGGATTGTTCTTTAAAAAATTTCAACAATTCTCGATGAAAAATGTTGATAAATTTGGTTCAAATTCTTTGCTAACTAGAATGACCAACGATGTAGATAATGTTCAAACAATGATTGTGCTATTTTGCCAATTAATCTTTCCAGCGCCTATTATTAGTTTATTTGCCTTAGTGATGACATTTTCTTATTCAGTTTCACTCGCTTGGGTAACATTGGCTTCCATCGTATTTTACTTAGTCGTTGTTTATTTTTTAATGAAAAAAGGTACCCCTTTATCTTTAAAAATTCAACCAAAAATGGATCGAATTACTACGACTTTACGAGAGTTCTTTACTGGAATTAATATGATTCGTGCGTTCAATAATCAAGATTTTGAAGAGCAGCGAACCAATCAAACATTTAAAAATTATGCTGAACGCATGAGCAAAGTGAATCGAATCTTTGCTTGGATTACTCCCGTTGCCTTTTTATTAATGGGCGTTGTGTATGCCTCTATTTTGTGGTTTGGCGGTAATTTAGTGGCGGTAGGCACCCTACAAATTGGCACCGTTACAGCTGTGATTGAATATACGCTTCTAACTTTGGCCTACTTAATGATCGCGGCTATGGTATTAGTTGTCATTCCACGGTCCGTTGCTTCCTTGAATCGCTTGCAAGAAGTTTTGTCAGAAGAAATTGAAATTAGCGATCCTCACACTGAAGCAACCATTGCTTATCATCCTGAGAAAGCCTTGATTTGCTTCGATCACGTCACGTTTCAATACACAGAAACAGCTGATCCTGTTTTAGAAAGTGTTAGTTTTGTCATTCCTAAAGGAAAAACAACGGCGATTGTTGGTGCAACTGGCGCTGGTAAAAGTACTTTAGTTAAGTTACTTTTACGAATAAATGATGTCACAGCCGGCACGATTAGCTATTCTGGCACAGATATCCGCTCATTATCTCAGCAAACGATTCGCCAAGTCATCAGTTATGTGCCACAAAAAGCCTTTCTTTTCAGTGGGACAATCTTATCAAACTTATTAATGGGAAATGCCGAAGCAACTACAGAAGAAATAAGAACGGCACTAGAAATTTCACAATCTTCTGAATTTATCGATTCCTTACCACAAGGGATTGAAAGTTTCGTAGCACAAGGCGGGTCCAACTATTCTGGTGGTCAAAAACAAAGAATGTGTATTGCACGAGCCTTAATCAAACCGGCAGACGTTTATATTTTCGATGATAGCTTTTCCGCATTAGATTACAAAACTGATGCCGCTCTACGTGCCGCTTTACATGCACAAATGGCGGACAAAACTTTACTCATTGTTGCTCAACGGTTAAGTACAATCATGAACGCTGACAATATTATCGTCCTAGATGAAGGAAGGATTGTTGGTCAAGGCACCCACGCTGATTTACTTACCACTAATAGCTATTACCAAGACTTTGCTAAATCGCAAGGTATCTTACCCAAGTAATTAAAGAAAGGATGTGACTGCTTGAAAGAAAGTTTTCTTTTCAAGCCATACAATGAAAAAAACAATGAATCTTCAAAGCTTTAAACGTTTCTGGAAAATGATTAAACCTGAGCATCCAATCTTTTATGGTCTAATGATCTGCAGTTTAATTGGAAACTTATTAATTGTTGCCATGACCTATATTATGGCAATCGGGATTGATAACCTCTTAGAAGCTATCAAGCGTGTCGGGCTCAAAGGCATGACACTTTCTTTAGTTGAAGAAGCGCTCTTAGGTCCCGTCTTACTTTTAATTCTCTTTTCAATCATTAGTAGTATCACTTCTTTTATTCAGGAACGAGCAATGGCTTCTTTAAGCGAACGGGTTACTTTAAGAATTAGAAAAGAAGTGACAAAAAAGTTTAAAACTTTACCAATGGCCTTCTTTGACAATCACCAAGTGGGCGATATCATTAGTCGTTCAACAACTGGCTTAAACCAATTGTCACAAGTTCTTTTAACAGGCATCAACCAATTTTTCACTTCCGTCGTGACTATCCTTTTTGCAGGAATCATGTTGTTCTATATTGATGCAAAATTAACCATTTTAGTGTTGCTGCTAATTGGCGGCAGTACTTTCATGACGACAAAAATTGCGAATAAAAACAAGGTGTTTGCTGATCAAAGTCAAGCTGAATTAGGTCAATTAAATAATAAGATGGAAGAATATTTAGCAGGAAATTTGGTCACAAAAACCTTTAATCAACAGCAAAATGCTGAAAAAACAATTGATGCTGTTAATCAACAACATTATCGTGCCTTTAAAAAAGCACAGTTTCTAAATTTTGCGATTTATCCAGCTATTCGTTTTATTAATCAGTTGGCTTTTATTATTAGTGCTATCTTAGGCGCAATGCTCGTTTTATCTGGTGGTATTACGATTGGTTTCTTGCAAGCGTATTTGCAATATATCAACCAAATTTCTGAGCCGATTTCTACCGCTTCTTATGTCATTAACTCAATTCAAGCAGCGATGGCTTCCATTGATCGGATTTTTGTTATCTTAGATGAAGCTGATGAACAGCCAGAAGCAACTCATTTAGAAACTATTTCTTCTCCTAAAGGAGCCATTGAATTTAAAAATGTTCAATTTGGCTACACACCAGAAAAAATTTTAATGAAGAATGTTGATTTTTCTGTTCAACCGAAAAAAACAGTGGCCATTGTGGGACCCACCGGCGCTGGTAAAACAACATTAGTCAACTTATTAATGCGTTTCTATGAAATAAATCAAGGCGCCATTACTTTTGATGGGATTGATATTACGAAACTTTCTCGACAAAATCTAAGAAATTTATTTGGCATGGTTTTACAAAACACTTGGCTATTTGAAGGAACCGTAGCAGATAATATTGCCTATGGAAAAAAAGATGCTTCTCGTGAAGAAATAATTGAAGCAGCTAAAATTGCTCAATGTGATCATTTTATTCGGACCCTTCCTCAAGGATATGACACAATTATTTCTAGCGAAAATGGTGCATTATCACAAGGGCAACAACAGTTATTAACCATCGCCCGAATCATTTTAGCAAATCCGCCCGTTGTTATTCTCGATGAAGCAACTTCGAGTGTGGACACACGAACAGAAGCCCATATTCAAAAAGCGATGGAAACTGTCACAGAAAATCGAACAAGCTTCGTTATCGCTCATCGATTATCCACAATTGAAAATGCTGATTTAATTTTAGTGATGAAAAATGGCGATATTATTGAAAAAGGAACGCATCAGGAACTATTACAAGCTCCGACTCTTTACGCCAGCTTATATAATAGTCAATTTCAAACCACTTAAAAAGAACTGGAACAAGTCATTCTTCTTTTGACTCGTTCCAGTTCTTTTATTGCTTAGAAATATTGAATTCCCATTGCTTTTTTGACTTCTGTTAAGGTTTGTGCTGCCACTTTTTCAGCAGCAAGACTTCCTTTATGCAACATTTCCATAATCGCTTCTGGATTTTTAGCCAGCTCTTCACGACGTCGACGAATCGGTGCGAGTTCTTCTTCTAGGACATCAATTAAGTAACGTTTAATTTTCACATCTCCTAAACCGCCATGACGATAGTGCTCTTTTAATTCTTCAATATATTCTTTATTTTTCCCAAAAACATCCAAGTAAGTAAAGACCATATTTCCTTCAACTTGTCCTGGGTCCTCTATACGAATATGATTTGGATCGGTATACATACTCATTACTTTTTTCTGCACCACTTCAGCTGGATCTGAAAGATAAATACCATTGCCTAAAGACTTACTCATTTTTCCGTTGCCATCAATTCCTGGCAAGCGTCCCATGCCTTTTGGTGGTAACACAGCTTCCGGTCTAACTAAAACTTCACCGTACGTCTGATTAAAACTATGCACAATTTCTTGCGCTTGTTCCAACATTGGTTTTTGGTCTTCCCCAACCGGGACTAAATTCGCTTGAAAGGCAGTAATATCAGCTGCTTGTGAAACGGGATATATAAAGAATCCTGTCGGAACACCTTCCCCAAATTTTTTTTGCTCAATTTCTGCTTTGACCGTTGGATTCCGACGAACACGTGACGTGGTCACTAAATTTAGATAGTACATTGTTAATTCAGCTAACTGTGGAATTTGCGATTGGATAAAAATTGTTGTTTTCGTAGGGTCTAAACCAACTGCTAAATAGTCCAAAGCAACTTCTAAAACATTGGCTGAAACTTTTTCGGGATTTCTTGCATTATCTGTCAATGCTTGTAAATCTGCAATCATGACAAATAATTGATTTGTAGGGTCTGCTTGCATTTCTACTCGTTTTTTTAAGGAACCTACGTAATGTCCTAGGTGCAATTTACCAGTTGGACGATCACCTGTTAAGATAGTATTCATTGTCTACACACCTTTATCGTTTACTTTCATTTATTATTTTACCTTGTTTTAAAAAGAATGAATAGTAGGCAATAGAATATTTATTGATTCTAGATAATCGAAGAGACTAGAAAGATTGCAAGGTACAGCAATTCTTGTTCCAGCCTCTTCAAACAGTTTATTTATTTTGTGACTTTAATTGAAAATTGTACAGTCACTACCGGTAAAACTTTGCTTGTTACTTTGATTTGATAATTTCCTGCAGCAGTCGTTGCTTCTGTCCTAATCAGACCGTTTTCATCTACACTTACTGTATTGCCAGCATCTGGTGTAACCAACTCATACGTTACTTGCGAGCTCCAAGCATCCGTTTCTGTGTGCGGCGCTTGACCAATCACTTTAGATTGAATTTGATAATTTTCGCCTGATTTTATAGTGGCTGTTTCTGTAGCAAATTGAATTCTTTCAGGAATCGCATGAGTTTGCACGACTTGGAAGATTTTTCGTTCATCGGGATTCGCAATTCCTATTTTTTCTTCTACTGCAGCAGGGAACTGGTAAGTACCTGGCGGGCTACTTGGCGAATAATTACTAACATCGTCATCCCAAGAAATAACCTTCAATTTCGTTTCGCTACCATCATCTAATTTTGCAATTACTTCAGTTGGCAAATTCAGTTCGCCTCGCGAGGTGCCTGTTAGTCGATCCAGCGTAGGCAATTCCTTGAATCCAACAATATGTTTAGCGGTGACTTTTACATTGGCAATAATTGGCAGTGAAACACCTGCTGCTCGTCCTACAACAGTGAATGTTCCTTCTTTTTGATAAGAAGATGCTGGAACTTCTGACCAATTGACAGTCACTTCTCGTTGTGAACCATCCGAATAAAAAATAGTTGTTTTTTCTGGTAGATTAGGGGCTTGACCCGCTTCTGTCGTGACCTCAATCGACTCATGTTTGACTTCGAAAACATTCGATAAAACAATTTTAGGAGCTAAACTATCCTCTGCTAGTTGTTGACCAGTTGGCAAGGTCAATTTGCCTGCTAAAAAGTCTTGATAGGCCTTTTGTGCGCCTTCTTTTGAAAAAGCATCAAACCCAGCATTATCAGAATCATAACCAGGCAAACGACTGTCTGTAATCGCTAATAAGAAACTTAACTTGGCTGGAATTTTCTCACCACTTTGAATTAGCTTCCGTAGATAGTTACTAATATCGATAGAGATTGTATTTTGATTATTCATAATTGAGCTATTTGTAAAAGATTGTCGAGCAATAAATTCTTCATTTGGTACATTTAAATTATTTGGACCATTGTTCCAAGTAATGGTGTTACTCATCCAATTAGTATCTGTTCCATAAACATCTACTTGGAACTGCGTATTTTTCAAACGTTCATCATTTGTATTTCCAGCACCATTCCACGCATCATAACGC
Source organism: Enterococcus sp. AZ120 (assembly GCF_050546165.1). Classification (NCBI taxonomy): domain Bacteria; kingdom Bacillati; phylum Bacillota; class Bacilli; order Lactobacillales; family Enterococcaceae; genus Enterococcus; species Enterococcus sp. AZ120. Next base: position 1,823,287 of record NZ_CP172950.1, read on the forward strand.
ATCACATTTAGTTCTAAATTGGCACTTTTTAGTGATTGATAGTTCTTCAATTCTTGTGTATCAATTTCAACGTAAATCCGGCGATTATACCCCGCAGAACTAGCATTTTTTAATTTTAATGCGTAATTGCCCGTATAGTTTACTCCATAAGGATATTTATAAGCGTCTCCTGAACTAATGGCAGCGGTACCGCCTGCTATAGCAGAGTATGCTCGGTTACCATCACTCTTTTGAACATAGGCAGTTTGAGCTGTTTTTAGTTTAACGGTGTCTTTTCCTTCACCAAGTTCACCCTCAAAAGAGACCTTGGCTGTTACTTTGACAGCATCTATCGGTAAGCCGATAACTGTTGCTGCAACTTCAACTGTGCCTGCTGTATTAATTTTTTCTTGAGGGATTGCTTCCCATTGTAACTTAAATTCTTTTTTGCCTGTCGCAACCACTTCTTCATTAACGACTTCTTCGTACGTTAATTCAACTTGCTCTGGCAAATTAGGATACACACCTGTTGCCGAACTAATTTCTAACACTTGATTTTGATAACGAATACTTTTTTCAATTGTGGATGCTTGTTGCGCACCAATATCTAAAACTTTATTTTTCAAGCTATTTCCAAAGAAGTCTTCGGCCGCACTGTTCACTTCCGACAAGCCTTTACCAATCGCTGGAGAGGTTTCTTTTAATTGGAACATTTGTGCTCGCTGACGTAAGCGTTCTTTGGAAGTAAATTCAACCACATTATCTTTTGTTGGTTTCAATGTCGTAAATTCTTGCTCTGCCAACTCTTTCACTTTTTCAGGGTTATCTGTGATTTCTAATTGTGGTTTTTCAAAAATGTTTCCACTTGATACTAATTTTTCAACAGTTGCACCACTTTTTTCTGTAGCAATTTCTTTTGGCCAAATAACATTATTTTTGAAATATTTTTCTGGATTATCGACCATTTTACGTTCAATTGGTTGTGTCCCATTTGTTGGATAATTAGATAAGAATTTTAATTGTCCGGTACCTTCTTTGTATAAAATATTATTGTAAAAATTGGCTACTGTACCACTGTTGTCAGAACTATTTCCTTCACCAAATAATGACGTTGAAATACCGTCGCCAACATAAATCGTATTATTGTGGATAGTTGGCATTGCCGCTCCATCATTTTTCACCCAATAATGGAAAATGCTTTGTTCTTTATAATTGTAGCCACCAGCTCCTCCTGGATTGTCTTTACCTGTTCCTCGGTTACCACCGCCGTCATTAGCTGAGATATTGTAACGAATAACCGAATTTTTTTGATCAGACATAAGCAATAAAAAGCCGCCAGTATTATGATGTGAATAGTTATATTGATAAATAACATTGTTTGACTGCATGTCCACATCATAAGCTTCGGCATCGTTAAATCCATATTTGATTCCGTATACTTCGTTATATTGGAACAGTCCGTCATCTACAGACATTGCCCAAACGCCCGCGTAATTTTGTGTACCATAATCGGCATTGCACATTCGGACAGCAACATTTCCTTCGACGACACCGCCACTTTTGGCTTCTGACAAGACAATCCCGTCGCCAGCAATATCTTCTAAATAGTTATTACGAATCGTAATATTAGAAAACGTTTTGTAGAAAGTGTTGCCTCTTGAGGTATCTGAATCAGCTTTTGTTCGAATTCCTTCAAGTCCCACTCGTTGAATCACATTATTTTCAATCAAAATATTATTAAATCCAGTCGTTGTTCGATGATCATTGGCTGCTGTTACTACATTGCCATTCTCATCAAACCAACTTCCTAAAACAATAATTCCACCTACCGCTTTTAATCGTTTGGTTGCAGTATTCCCACTTAGATTCAAATAATATTCTGTTTGAACGTCATGAACATAGTTATTCCGTATCGTGACACTATTGAACGTTCGATTTTGTTCATATCCTAGGACTAATATCCCCGCTCTTTGAGCATCTCCTGGTTTCTTATAGCCTTCGAGATTATCTAGCTCTGGTGTATTTGTCACTTCTAAATTTGAAATATCCCAATATTCTTGGTTCACTAACTGCACGGCCCCTGAGATTGCACGTTTGAAAGTCCCTGTGCTGTAGGTGCCACCACCGTTAATAATCGGACGCCGTGTTGTTTCAAAAATGGTTTCTCCTTTGTCATTCGTATCATAAAAATCAATGACAATCTTTTGTGCCGCTGTCCCATTCCCTTTTGGATGCAACAATTGGTTATTCCAGGTACTTTGCGCATTCAGCAAAAGATGGTCGCCTGGCTGAAACTCCGTCTGATTCACTTTTTCAAAATCACGCCAAGCACTGGCTGGAGACTGCCCATCATTGGCATTATTTCCTCCTTCCCCATCCACATAGTAGGTCGTTCCATTTTGAGCGATACCTACTGAACGAAAAAGTAACGGTTGATCACTCACTGTTTCCCCATAAGCAGGAAGACTAAATAATTGAAGCTGGGAAAAAACAAGCAAAATAGAAAGGAAAATGGTTACACTTTTAAAATACGCTTTTTTTCTCATTTTCTGCTCCTTAACTGTTTTTATTTTGATAATTTTGAAAAAACTTTTCTCTGTCTTTCTCCAACAAGTCTACTTTGGTTGCTTGTTGATACGTAGCTAATTTCTCTTTGTAGCGTGTGTTGATATAGGCATTTTTGCCAAATTGTGGTGCTTCTTCAAACTGTAAAAGTTGCCCTCCTTCCTTATTAAAAATATAAAAGTATTGGTTTTCGTGGTATCCTTTCACCATGGTACCAACAGCTTTTTCACTAAGAATCTCCCCAACAGACAACGAATAAATATCCTCTTTTTGGATTTCTGCACTCTTCAATTGATACGATTCAATAACAAGATTAGGTAATTTATTTTGCCACTCCAATAACGTCTCCTCATAAGATAGGTTCGGAGAGATTGCTTCGGCTATTTTTTCTAATTCTGCTTGCTTACCTGAAAAAGTTGGAATTTCAATTGCTTCAACAAAGTAATCGGTCTTTTTATATTTATCATCCAATTGCTCAAAGGCCTGCCGCAATTCTTTTTGCGTTGGCTTTTCTTTCTCCATTAATTTCTCTTTTATTTGGTCCTGTAATTGTTGATCTTTTGCATCTAAAAATTGCCAGAGCGTTAAACTGCTCTTTTGGTCTTGCCATTCTTTTTTTTCTTGCCCAAATGTTTGTGAGTGGGCTATTTCTAACTCCGTTGCCAGCTGTTTAATCATTTTATGTTGTACTAAATCCTCCGTTGCAACCTTCAGTAGTTCCTGAGTGGGTGATTTTCCGTTATACGTTTTGCGCCAGAAATTTTTCCCAAACGAAGTTAAATTATTCTGATCAGAGAATTGCTTCGCTACACGATTCATATTTTTATCGCCATAAACAATTAATTCTTCGACTTGGATTGCTTCGTTATTAATTATACTTTGCTGGCTGGTAGTAAAAATAACGAGCACAAAAATAGCACCTATCAAAAAGCTACTTAAAATAATTATTTTTTTCTTCATTCGTTCGCTCCCTCCACTTTAATAAACAAGGCAAGAACAAAATAAGCAATCCCACCTTCATTCATTTTCCTGAAAATCGAGATTACTTATTATGTAAAAATTATTTATTCTTTTTTTGCTTTTCATGCAATTTCCCAGTATTTAAATAAATAATCCCTAGGAACAGGACAGGGGTTACAACAAACCCAAACTGTGGCTTCAAAAACATCATTGCAAACATTGAGAATAGTAAAAAAACATTTAGACAGCTGACATACCATTTCCGCAGTCCATAGTAAACAGAAATCCGAAACACATCTTTAAAAGAAGCTTGCGGGTTTCGTACTTGAAAATACCAAGCATTCAGCATAATAGCTAACCCAAAAATTAGCAGAAGGACCATCAACGGAATAAACCATTTACCAATCGTTGTTTTGGCAAAAAAGAATATATCTGTCACACTGATGATGCTACTTCCTAAGCCTAGCAAGCTGATAAGAAAGCCTCTTAACCCAAACTGACGAAACTTTTGAAAAAAAGTTTTAAATGGATCCAGCTCCTTTTCTTCTTTAAAAGTATCGATTAAACCTAAAAGTGCAATCATCCCTGCCCCCATCGGCAGCAACGTTACTACAAAAAGTGGGAGGTTTCGTGGATCAATGTCTAAGCTAATCACCGCTATGAAAAAAGGAATGTTCACTAAGAGAAGCCCTAGATTACCGATAAATAAAATGTAAAGCCAGCGAAAAATTTTCATATAGATATTATTATCAAAGGTTTGCTTAGTAAACATTCAAACTTCCTCCTAATTCTTCATTCCAGATGTAGCAATACCTTCAACAAAGTATTTTTGCATTGCTAAAAAGACAATCCCTACTGGTAAAATAGAAACCACTGATGCGGCCATGATTAAGGCATATTCAGCATCAAATAAACCGACGAACATTTTCAAACCTAACTGAATTGTTTTATTCTCAGTAGAAGATAAATAAATGAAAGGTCCCATATAGTCATTCCATGTATTCACAAAAGTAATAATCGTGAGACTAGCTAAAGCTGGTTTAGTTAATGGTAAAATAATTTTCCAATAAATTCCCCACTCACTTAACCCATCAATCCGCGCGCTTTCACATAGTGAATCTGGAATACTGCTGTAATATTGTTTCAGTAAAAAAACCCCAAATGCATTAAATGCTTGTAATAAAACAAGTGACCATAACGTGTCAGTCAAACCTAATTGACGCATCATAATAAATTGTGGAATCATATACGATTGCCAAGGAATAGCAATTGTTGCGATGTACGTAATAAAAAGTGTATCTCTTCCTCTAAAATTCATTTTTGAAAAGCCATATGCTGCAAAGCTTGAAGTAAATAGTTGAATAATCGTAATCACAATACTTAAAAATAACGTATTTTTAAAGAAAGTTAACAATGGAATGCGTTCCCAAATAACGGAATAGTTTTCTGGATGCCAACTTTTAGGAATCCATTGAATTGGAATGGTGAAAACTTCATTGTTTGTTTTAAATGATGCTGAAACCATCCAAATGAAAGGCACCAAAGTAATTAACGCAAGTAAAGTTAAGAGAATGATTACAAGGATCCCACCAGGTGTGACTTTTTCTGCTTTTTTCGTTTTTGCTTTTCGAGTATTTTCTTTTTTTGAAAAAGTTGCTTCCATCTTTTCTCCTCCTAAACTTTCTCTTGATGTTGATTCCATTTAAATTGGGCCACAGTAATCGCTAGGACGATGATGAATAAGACCATCGCAATGGCTGATGCATAACCAAAATTAAATTTGACAAAGGCTTCATTGTAAATTTCATAAACTAACACATTCGTTGCACGTCCTGGTCCACCACCAGTCATAACTTGAACTAAGTCAAACACTTTGAAACAGTTAATTACAAGCATGATAGTCACGAAAAAGGTCGTTGGTCGTAATGAAGGTAAGGTAACATTTAAAAATTGATTCCATTTACCCGCGCCATCCATTGACGCTGCTTCATATAATTCTCTTGGCACACTTTGTAAACCAGCTAAATACAAAATCATATAATACCCCATAAAGCGCCACACACTAACGATGATAATTGCTGGTAAAGCCCAAGTAGAACTAGATGTCCAGCCAGGAGGATTTTCAATAAATAATTTCAAAAATTGATTAATTGGTCCCATCGTTGGATGAAATAGCATATTCCAAACGACCGCAATCGCAACTAATGACGTTACATAAGGAAAGAAAAAAGCCGTTCTAAAAAATTTCATCCCTCTAATTTTACGATTCAACAAAATTGCTAGTCCTAATGAGCAAATCAATGTTAACGGAACAACACCAATCGTATAGATAAACGTTTGTTTTAACGAAATCCAAAACGTATCATCATGAATCATTTTGGTGAAATTTTTCATTCCGACAAATTCAGGAGTTGAAAAAGAATCCCAACTCATAAAAGCTAAAATCAGTGAACAGATAACCGGGATTAAAGTGAAGAGGAAAAAGCCAATAAAGTTTGGTGCGATAAAAGATAACGCAGTCCACGTATTTTTTCGTCTCAATTTATTTGCTGTTTTTGTTTTTGAAGTAATTTCCATAATTGTATTCTGTTAAGTGAACTTAACAGGCCCTCCTTCCAAACTCAAGCTACATTCTTTATTTAAAAAAATAAGCTGAAATTCATTGTAGGTTACTCATTTCAGCTTATTTTTTTCATCAATCTTTTGTGTTTTTGCAGGAAATAATAGTTAGTCTATCTCTGCTTTGACACGTTTTTCCATGTTAGCAATACCATCTTTTGGTTTTTCGTCGCCGACCATAATTAAATCATGTTCTTCTTGTAATACTTTATCAATTGCGGCACCGTTTTTATCAGATGGGAATTCTAAATTAATTGTATCTGGGTTAAAGGCTTTTTGTGAGACTTCATCTGAAGGCATTCCTTTTCTTGCAAAGTAGATTTTGTCAATTTCATCTGTTTTATAAGAAGGAACCACTCCTACTTCTGCTAAAAGTTTTGCACCTTCTTTACCTGAAGCAAAGTCTAAGAATTTTTGAGCAGCTTTTTGTTTTTTACTGTTTTTATTAATTGCAAAACTTGTCGGTGAGCCAAAGGTAGTTGCTTTGCCTTTTTCTTGTTGTGGTATTTCAGCAATTCCCCATTCGACATTTGTTTTGCCATCATCAATGTTGGTTAATAAAGTCCCCATGTACCAGCTACCCATGTACATCATCGCCGCTTTTGAATTTTCAAATTGTGATTGATACGTTACTTTTGTTGATTTTGCTGTTCCAAAATCCATTTGTGATTGATCTTTTTGCATTCTCAATGCGCGATCATAGTAAGTTTCCATATAATTGTATTTCGGTTCAATTAAATTGGCATTGTTTTGAGCAGCGGCAATTGCTTGAACCGTTGAGCGCCAAGTATGTTGATAGGCACCATATACTTGTTCTTCTGGTTTAGATAATTTTTTCGCTAACGCTTCATATTCATCCCAAGTTAAGTTATCGGGATAGGCAATTCCGGCTTCATCAAACATTTTTTTATTGTAATACAATACCCAGAAATCTGTACGGTAAGGCTGAGCATAGGTTTTACCATCGATTTCATACATCTCGTAACTTGCTTTGGCAGGTTCGATATCTAAATCTTTAACGTGATCGGTTAAATCCACCAATTGATTGCGTAGCGCGTAATTAGAATATGAAAGTAAGTTTTTCATGGTTAAAATATCCGTCGTATCTCCTGATGAAAGCATCGTTGTTACTTTTGTGTCATAATCATCTGAAGCAATGTCCACCGGTTCAATAGTGATATCAGGATTTTCCGCTTCAAAAGCTCTGAATAATTTCTCAAATTCTGGGGTCGTGTCATAATTCCAAGTAGTTACTGTTAATTTTGTTTTGCCATCTTCACTCTTTTCAGTTGCTTTCTTTTCACTTGAACCACCACATGCTGTTAAAGTTACTGCCGCCACCGCTAACAACGCTGCCGCTGTTAAGCCTTTTTTCCAAAATTTCATTTGTACTACCTCCGCTATTTATTATTTTTTAGGAGTTTTCCTCCATGAATTACCAAAAAGAATACCAGCTTTTCGCTAAACGAGTTAACGCTTCCAAATAAAAGTAGTCGCCCCAAATCATGCATTCATCGACTCCTGTATTTGTTTTTTTATCATAGACACCATGAAGCAATAGGCCGTTCGACTCTGGTCGTAAAACCGTTGTATACTTTTCCGCTAATGCTTGTAATAGTTCTAGCGCAACCTTTTCATAATAGCCATGTTTTTCATCATTTAATGGAAGCTGACGAGATAATTCTAGTAAGCCACATGCAGCAATTGCAGCAGATGAGCTATCACGTTCTTCTTCACTCCCTTCATTGAAAATTAAATCCCAGTAACAGATTTTGTCCTCTGGTAATTCTTGAATAAAGTAATCAGCAACATTTTTGGCTGTTTCCAGAAAACTACTATCTCCTGTATATAAATAACTTAACGTAAAGCCGTAAATTCCCCAGGCTTGGCCGCGAGCCCAACAAGAATCATCTGAGTATCCTTGCTGTGTCTTTCCGTACAAGGCTTCGCCTGTTTCCGTATCAAAATAATACGTATGGAACGTAGTGTGATTTTCTCGCACAATATATTTTTGTGTTTGTTTCGCATGATTGTAGGCAGCTTCATAATACTCTTGCTTGCCAGTCATTTTTGCTGCAAAGTATAATAATGGTAAGTTCATTAAACAATCAATAATCATTCTACCTCGTTGCTCTGGATCGTCTAAATTCCCCCAAGCTTGAATAATCTTGGCTTTTGGTGAATAACGTTTCATTAATAAGTCCGCAGCTTGCAAGGCCATTTCTTTTGAGGCCTCATGACCATTGACTTGATAATCTGCAATGGCTGTTAAAATATACAAAAAGCCTATATCATGTGTTTCCAGCTCAATTTGTTCATCCAAGCGATGTTGAAAAGAAGCCATCTGTGTGGTAATCACTTCATCGAACTCTGTTGAATTTGTTAATTCCTTTGCTAAAAATAACATTCCTGGCCAAAAGCTGGCCGTCCAGTCAATATTTTCTTCAGGATAATAAATTTGATTTAAACTTGCCGCGGGTGGAACTAATTCTTTAAATGTCTCTAAATTTCCTCGAACTTTGTTTAAAGCAAAACTGATTTGCTTCGGCAACCACTCAATCTGTCCATTTTCTGTCATTGTGTATTTCTCCCCCTAATTCCCCAAAATTACAACTTTTTCTTCAACTAAAAGCTGATTTTCTTTTAACCTAACTTTAACTGGCTCAATTTGCTCATTCGGTAGTACGCCTGTCACCAATGAAATTAAAAGATGTTTCCCTTTCGACAAGTTTGCTTTCAAATATGGCAACTCCGTTAATGGATAAAGTAAATTTGTATTCGGTTCTGTTCGAATAATCGCAGCTTCAGAAAAGCCGTTGATATTTTCTACTTTTGACACACCTTTTGCATTTTTTACCTCAGCCATTTGATCAGAAACACAAGTGACCTTTTCATCGAAGAGCGGGATTGAGAAGCCACCTTCATAAGCCACTAATGCACGTTGTGTCTCAATTTCGTGGATCCGTAAATGTTGGCCTTCTAATGGTACAATTGTCGTTTTGATTGCTACATCGGACCAAGGATGCCATTGATGAATGATACGATCATCAAGAATTTCGTACTGATCATCTAATCCTTTCGTGCGGAAATAGTGGTCGTCTTCAGCTAAAGCCAAGCAATTATCATAAGCACCTTCGTAATACCAATAATCACTCTTTATAGTACTGAAACCAAAATGGGAAGAATAAACAAATTTACTATATTTATCATGCGCATGAGCTTGATAATTAATAAATTGTCCCGCTGGAAACATTAAACCATGTGTCCCTGCATCATTTACTTGATAGTAGTTCCGACTTTCTGGTGAAGGTAAGTGTTTTTCTGGAAAACTAATAGGCTGTGTTTCTGCTTGCCAATAAGGATGATCTTTTGGAACCGCTAACAAAATGAATGTTTTAAAGGCCCAATAAGGTGAACCAGGACCATTATAGCCTTCGGCAAAGACCATATTTTGATAATCATAACCTACCGACAATAATCCATCTGTTGTAAAAATATCTTTGTTCATCCATTGATGAAGATGTCGGCTGATTAGACCTTTAATCTCACCCCACGGCAATGCTTCAACATCTGCAAAAACTAAAGCACTAAAAAATGACACTTGAGCAAAACGATACGTTAAGCTACGTCCAAAGGGAATCGCTTCTCCTGGCTGAGTAAACCAATATTTAAACTCTTGCGCGAACAAAGTTGCTCGTTCCTTCATAATAGCCACTCTTGCGGTATCTTCCGGGGCAAAACGACAATACAATAAACTATAATAATGAATAGCGAAAGAAACATAATAATCAACTTGTGTCTCGACTCCGTCATAATACCAACCATTACCGACATAAAAACGATCAATTACAGCCAAATCAACAGCGATCTGTTCTTTTGAATACGGCATTTCACAATGTTTCATCGCTAAATTCAGCAACACTCTAAAGAAATGCCAATTATTTGGCGGAATAATGTTTTCATTGGCTTGTATCAGCCAACTGTGTAAATTGTTTTGCTGTTCTTTTGTTAATTGGTCCCACGTTTTTTCTTTGTTTAACAAAAGAAATGTACTTAATGCTGCCATCTCAACAATCAATTGATCATAATCTTTTGTTTTTCCCCAATAAGATGAACTCTCAGGATCGGTTCCTTCGATAATTCCCGTTAGAAAGTCATTCAAATACTCACTTTCATTTTGCGTTACATAAGGACCTAGTCCCCATAATGGTCGTAAAAATGCCTCCGCATCACGTGTCCCTTTAGAATAAACCGTTCCGTGTGTCCCTAAATCCAGATGACCTTGATACTCTCGATCAAAAAACAATTCCAGTGGCGCTAATAAATCTTCAAATCCTTCTGCAACTTCTTCGTATGTTTCAAAAGGATTCTGTCTAATTCGTGGCTGAATCATGATTCTCCTCACTTTCAATTAATGTCCCTTTCAAAAAGCCGTAATATTCTCCGTAAACTGTCACTTCGTCACCAATCTTCAATTTTTTCTTTTGCTCATTAAAAACTTGATATTTACTAGAACCACTTTTCAAAATAAAACGATCACCTTTTTTTATTAAACTGGAACGACTGTCGCTCTCAACAATCTCCCCTTTCAAAGAAATATATTCATTTAAACGAACGTCACCATTTTGTAATTCTGTTTCTGAATAAGACTGTGCCGTTTCCTTTAGATTTTGAAGAGATTCTTCATCAAATTCTTTTTCACCGGATTTACAACCTGTTAAAGCAAGTAAAATTAGTAAAAAAAGTGAAAATCTTTTCACTAAACCACCTTCTCCATCGAATTAAAGCGCTTTCTTTGACTTTATAGTATATTTTTTTAGTCAAAAAATCAATAGTTTTTGCTAAAAAAAAGTAAAAAAAGCTTTTTCTTGCTTTTTTTTACTAAAAAGAAATATACTATATGCTATAATAGTACTTGAGAAGGAGGCATTTAGAATGGCAACTATCACAGATATCGCAAAAGTCGCGAATGTTTCAATTTCAACTGTATCGCGAGTTCTGAACTATGATCCAAACTTATCCGTTACAGAGGAAACCAAGCGAAAAATTTTTGAAGCAGCAGAAACCCTGAATTATACGAAATATAAAACTAAAAATAAAAACAAACAGCAGGAGCAACTGACACCTAACCTTTCCGTACAAACAGCTCCGCAAGAGCCTTCGATTGCCGTCGTTCAGTGGCGTTCAGATGACGAAGAACTAACGGATATTTACTATATGTCGATTCGTTTAGGCGCTGAAAAACGGGCCGAAGAGTTAGGTTACAATATTCTAAAAGTTTCTCAATTGGAACAACATAACCTTCAAGGGATTGATGGCATTTTGGCAATTGGCAAATTCACTCAAAAGACGTTACAAGAGTTGCAGCAACTGCATCCCAATCTTTGTGTAATTGGCAGTAATTTCCCACTGGAAGAATTTGATTCTGTAAATACTGATTTTTATCAAGCAACCGAGATTGCCTTAACCCATCTTTTGGAATTGGGCCACGAAAAAATTGCCTTTATTGGTGCCGAAGAAAGCGAAAACATGTATGGTTTCCGTCGCTATAAAACGCCGACAACCAATGCTTATCTTGACATTATGCAGCATTATCACTTGTTTAACGAAGATTATTTTATCTTAAAAGAAAATGGCATGTTGGATGTCAAAACGGGGGAACAATTGACAGAAGAAGCGTTAGAGAAATGGGGAAATGATTTACCTACTGCGATTCTTGCTTATAATGACGCCTTTGCAATCGGTGTGATACATACGTTAGCCGCACACGGTATAAAGGTTCCTGAAGAAATTAGTGTCATGGGGATCAATGATATCTCTATTTCTCAATATGTCTCACCACCGCTATCCTCTGTCCATGCCTTTACTGAAGAAATGGGCGAGACAGGCATTAATTTATTGCACAAACGAATTCAAATGCCTAGCATTCCTCGTAGAGTCCTGTTAAACACAGAATTGGTTGTCCGCCAATCAACAACTAGCCCACGCCAGAAATAAAAAATAAGGACCGCTCCTATAAAGGAACCGTCCTTATTTTTTATTTGTTTTGACCAAATAATTCAATTTGTGTTAATGCTGGAAATGGTGATGGTTCATCTGCTTGAATTAACTCTGTTAGTATCACCCACTCCGCTGCCCGTTTCGCAAAGGTAAAGCTCTGGCGTTGCTCAGTCTTAACAGTTTTAAAGACCTCATGTGTACCGTCGGAAAATTTTAAAGTCACTTGTTGCCAATAATTATCATGAGGAAAGTCCGCTCGTAATGTTAAGATCACTTTATCCAACAAGACTTCACGCCCAAATTCAATTTTTAATGCGGCATCTAATTGCTGATTAATCCCCCATGATTGATAAGGATACGGCCCATGATAAAGATTAGCAAAGGTACCGTCAATCGCATTGCAAGCAAAAAAAGTGGCATCATTTCGCGTTTCCACGTTGGCAGATGCATGAGGATACGCACCAGTAAAATGTTGTAAATCATGCGGATTTAACGCCCAATTACGATAACTCTTAATTTCTTCTTTAGTGGCAATACGCACACTTATATAAGGTTTCTTGGTTTCAAAACGATACGCTGCTCGCGCTTCGATAGCGTTTTCATTTTTTGTGATTGGAAACGTCCATTTTTGTTCTGGAACATAAATCAAACTGCTGTCAAGCGTAGCATCTAACTTCACCATTAAATAAGTATTGGGCGTATCTAAACAAACTTGAATCACATCGCCGTCTTGTAATTGACAATCCCGAGCAGCTAAACAAACAAAATCTTTTCCTGTAATAGTTAACTCTTTCAAAGAATCTGAATCATCTATCTTAGCTTTTCTAACTTCTTGTTCTTGATTTAAAATCGATAATGAAATACACGTCATATGCTTCCCTCCTAGTTTTACCTTTATTATATATTATTTTAGTAAATTAATCTATTTTTTACTAAAATAATAGCTGATTAAAGAATAAATGTTTAGATCAAAAAAATAAAAAGGCTTTTCTTAAAAGTCTTCTTTTGTTCAAACTGATTATCTTAAGAGTTAAAAAGTGGGATATAAGTTGAGCCGACCCTCAAAAGTTAGATTTCTAGGTCTAACTTTTTGGAGTCGGCTCAAGTCGAAATGACTAATGTCCCACTTTCAATAAAAAAGAATAAATTTATGGTTGTTTCTGATTATCTTCATGACTTATATTACAACAAACATTTTCACTTAACCAAGCTTATTTTAGATAAGTAAAGAATTATTATATATTATTTTGTTAACTTTTCAATAAATATCTTTTCATTTTTATTGATTTTAATAACAAACTCCTTATAAGACTCCACATCATTTGGAATAGTTAGTCCACATTTGATAATTTTGATATCTTCTCGCGGAAAAACATTTTTCTCATATGTTATTCCCTGATTCATTTTTAGCTGAACATTATTTTCTTTGCTTTCATCTGGATATAAGTAAAAGCCTTTTCTTGCCTCAAATCTAAACATATACGCAAGAACTTGTAAATAATCCTTATTTCCAATATTCCCTCTTGGTTTATATTTGGCATCAGCAATTACTCTATTAGCAGAATTTTTGCTAATAAAATCTGGATAAATCAAACCAATCTTCCTGGAGTTAGACGAAAATAGTCGTTGAGCTCCCTGACCACCTTTATTCATAGGATGATAAAAATCAGTATGAATCAAGGAATTTACATACTCTTCCCATAGCCAAGCACCGTCGAAAAGGACTCCATGAACTTGGCTCATTCCAGACCCAAGTTCATGTCTCTCTTCTTGTAAAATCAAGATACACAGTCTTTGTAAAGCTCGATACTCATGATAATATGCATGAATTATTGGTTTTTTCTTGTTCTGTTGGATAATCTTTCTCTTGTCTTGTATAGTATACTTTCCAGTTGCTGCAACAACAGAACTCACCTCGTCTTTTACCTTTCTAAGTAGCATATTTCCATAAGGCTTACGTTTAATAAACTCAATTGTATGTCGGAGTAGTTCCATCACGTAGTTATCATAAGAAAATTCACGCTGTTTATATGAAATATTCCCAATAAATGGTGTATTTTTCTTAATATGTCGTGAAATATTAATTGTTCCTTTAATATGGTCATCATTGTATTCGTTACAAGTATATTTTTTGAAAGTACCTTTCCTCATTGCTTTTTTTAAATAATATGGAAATAAGTATAATAATAAATTCAGCAAACGTTTCTCTTTATTTACATTTGTGCTAAGTTTTAATACATTAGGAAAATCCAGTACTTTTTCAAGCATATATTGTATGAAGTAATCTTGCTGATTAGAATTAAAACGAGACTCAATAACTAATCTCTCATTTCCATATCCTAAAAAACCCATTACATTAGTCATAGCGTAGTAATCATTGATACTCCGTAGTACCATCTGATCCTCTGTGATGTCTGTTGCTTCTTTCAATAATTCAGGAAATATAAATACTCCTTCTTTTTCAAGTTGTTCCAATGTTTTATCAGCAATTAGATTCACAATATTTTTTACAGGTGCAAAGTCTTCTTTCAGATTCATTGTATTATCTTTAACTGTCAATATGTTCATTTTTATCACCTATCGTTGACAAGTATCCATACGCTTGCGCAAATTTTTTCAAGATACGTTCTTCATCATATATCCCACGAATATAGTCTTGAAGTAATGGTGATAAATAGTCTGTCCATAATTGATCAAAGCTTATTTTTTTGATTTTCAAGAAATATGATGCTCCAATGTAATAATTTTCATTTAGTTCAGCTACTTCAGAAATTGCAGTATTCAGTGATTCCATCCGCTTAATGGATTCTTTCTTAAGTTCTTCACCTAAACTTTCCAACATTTCTAATCTATCTTCTGCTCTAATTTCAATAAAACGAAAGCGACGACGCATAGCAAAATCAAAGGTATCAACCGAGCGATCGATATCATTCATAGTTCCTATAATATATACATTATCAGGAATTGAAAATTTTTCATCCGGATTCTCATGTAGATTTGCATATTGGGTCGCAACTTCTCCCACACTTCCTCTATAACCAGGATCGATCGCAAAGAAAAGCTCACCAAAGATTTTAGAGACCTCTCCTCGATTAATTTCATCAATGATAAAGATAAAAGGTTTTAGTTCCTCGTGTTCGACAACTACTTTTTTTGCTTTAAAATTTCTTGCCTTTAAATCCCTAAATATTGCCAAATCGTAAGAGTACCCCTGCGTTCCATTCTGTTTATTGAAAAAAGCAGTAACATCTCTAACCTTATTAAAATTTTCCCCTGATTCAAGCATTTCAAGTAATTCATTTTTATTGAGTTTTAGGGACTTAACTGTTGGATTATCTGGAATAGAAATCTGAATATGCGTTTCATTAACATTCATGATATAAAATTTAGTCCCACGAGTGGTATTTAATTCCTCTATACCAAATTCAATATCTGACAGATAATCATTCAGAAGTTCCAAAGCTGATGCTTGTTTTGCAATTAACTCTATATTTTTCTTTGAGTTATTAAAGTTTTTTTGCGCTTTTTTTATAAACTTAGTAAAAATTCCATCTTCCAACTGAAAATTCATTGAACCATCTTCGTTTGGTTTAGGACGTAATCCTTCAACAAAATCAGAATAATCATAACTTGGATGGAATTGAACAAATTCAATTTGTTTTTTTTGCTCATCGTTCAATAACGTATAATCACAAAAATAACCATTACTTATAATATCTGTAGCAATTTCTTTAGCAAGATATGATTTACCTGTCCCTGGTGCACCACGAAAAATCACATTTTTTGATTCAATTAGAGCATTTGAATATGAGCTATGATAATCTTTAGATTTTTGCTTTACTTCAATAGATTCTATCTGTTGTTCATTTTCTATTTGTTCTTTTTCTTGATATATGAGCACAAATTTATCATCCTTCTTACCAAAACGTTTTAAACATTCCTGAACGAATAAAATAGTAGAAAAAATATTCCAAGAATAAAAAACAAACTTTTTTTCTTCAGAAACATTATAAATCAAATATTCAATGGAATTTCGATGTTGCTTAAATACATCAACACTCGGAAAAATACCACGAATTATTTCAGAATCCCATTTATACTGGCAAATCGGAAAACTTTCTTTTTCATCTGTAGATAGCCTTGTTAACTGACTTTCAAACACCTGACAAGCAATTCGAGGTAACGTTTGATTGGAGCTATTTCGCTCCTTTTTCTCACGTTTACGGATAATTTTTTTGCCATTCGCTTTTTGAAAATATACATCCAATGGTTTATAATTATCACCTATATATAAATTATTCATTGTAAATCTTTCATCAGTAGATATTACATTTTCTGAACTAATAACTAATTCAAACTTTTTTTGTTTCTGATTAATCATGAAATTTAATCTCCTCAAATAATTTTTTCACACAATAACAGACAAACGTAATGACTCTCTTTTACTTTCTTCTCTTACTTTACAAAATACATTATATCATGAAATATACGTTTAAATATGAACTATAATGTAAGTCAAATATTCCTATAAAACCTCACACAAAATCTTTTTTTAATACTAAACTAAATAGGAGGATAAACTTTATAAGTTTATCCTCCTACTTTAGTATTTTTTTAATAGGTCTATAATCCTTCCAAGATAATAATTTTTTTGCTCAATCCACAAATAATCACACTATGCTAAAAAATATCATCTTAGACAATAGTTACATTTCAATCAATACACATATTATTCTTATTTTTTCTGATCATCTTCATCCATTTTCAGAACCGCCATAAAGGCTTCTTGAGGAACTTCCACGGATCCAATTTGTTTCATCCGTTTCTTCCCTTCTTTTTGTTTCTCTAACAATTTACGTTTACGAGAAACATCGCCACCATAGCATTTAGCCAGTACGTTTTTGCGTAAGGCTTTAATATCTGAACGAGCCACAATTTTTTGACCAATCGCCGCTTGAACTGGGACTTCAAACTGTTGACGTGGAATTAGTTTTTTCAGTTTCTCAACAATCGCTTTACCACGCTCAAATGCGAAATCTCGGTGAACAATAAAGCTTAAAGCATCCACTTTTTCAGCATTTAATAGAATATCCATTTTTACTAGACGGCTGGTACGATAGCCAGCCATTTCGTAATCTAAGGATGCATAGCCTTTTGTACTTGATTTCAATTTATCGAAAAAGTCAAACACGATTTCAGATAACGGAATTTCATAAACTACGTTTACACGATAATCGTCTAAGTAATCCATTGTAATGAATTCGCCACGTTTACGTTGTGATAATTCCATTACTGCTCCTACATAATCGTTTGGCACCATGATTTGCGCTTTAACATAAGGTTCTTCCACAGATTCAATCGTTACTGGTTCTGGAAATTCAGCTGGGTTGTCAACAACAACGGTTGTTCCGTCAGTTTTATTAACGTGATAGATTACAGACGGTGCTGTTGTAATTAACTCTAAATTAAATTCTCGTTCCAAACGTTCCTGAACAACATCCATGTGCAGCAAACCTAAGAAACCACAACGGAAACCAAACCCTAAAGCTTGCGATGTTTCTGGTTCAAATTGTAACGCCGCATCATTTAATTGTAATTTTTCTAATGCTTCCCGTAAATCATTGTAGCGCGACGTATCAATTGGATATAAGCCACAATAAACCATTGGATTCATTTTGCGATAGCCTGGTAGTGCTTCTGCTGCTGGATTGTCGGCCAAAGTCACTGTATCCCCGACCCGTGTATCTTGAACCGTTTTAATGCTAGCGGTGATATAGCCCACATCACCAACCATTAAATAATCACGAGCAATTGGTTTCGGTGAAAAAACGCCGACTTCTGTTACATCAAACGTTTTACCGTTACTCATCATTTGGATTTTATCCCCAGGACGAACGACACCGTCAATTACACGGATGTTTAAAACGACCCCCCGATAACTATCGTAAATAGAGTCAAAAATCAAAGCCTTTAAAGGAGCCTCAATATCGCCTGATGGAGCTGGTACATACTCCACCACTTGTTCTAAAATATCTTCAATCCCAATCCCTGCTTTTGCACTTGCTAAAACAGCTTCCGATGCATCAATTCCAATTACGTCTTCAATCTCTGTCCGAACACGCTCTGGATCAGCGGCGGGTAAATCAATTTTATTAATAACAGGTAAAATTTCTAAGTCATTATCCAATGCCAAATAGACATTTGCTAGCGTTTGCGCTTCAATTCCTTGCGCCGCATCAACAACTAGAACAGCCCCTTCACAAGCTGCCAAGCTACGAGAAACTTCGTAGGTAAAATCGACGTGCCCTGGTGTGTCAATCAAATGGAAAGTATAGGTTTCACCATCTTTGGCTGTATAGTTTAATTCAATTGCGTTTAATTTGATGGTAATGCCGCGTTCTCTCTCTAAATCCATTGAATCAAGTAATTGATCTTGCATTTCTCGACTGCTAACTGTATTTGTTTTTTCCAAAATCCGGTCGGCTAAAGTTGACTTCCCATGGTCAATGTGGGCAATGATCGAGAAATTACGAATTTTCTCTTGTCTTGCTTTCATTTCTTTATTGTTCATTTTTTGCCTCATTTCTTTTAAGAAAAGCTAGCTCCCTGCTAGCTTCATCAATCAATTGTTATATTTTAGTTGCCTTTTTTATCAAATTATCATGTTTAAAGGTCTAGGATAATCAGCACTTTTCATTATACCAATTTTTGAAGAAGATTTAAAGCACTTCCCTTTTATTCTTTTGGTTTCGAAAGGCTAACAGAGTTTCGAAAAATTTGGTATACTAAAAACAGTAAATTTATTGGAGATGGAAAAATGGATGAACAAGAATTTCGAAAGCAACTGACTTTAAAGCCTGTTGAGGAAGAACACATTGATCAATTTAATGAACTTCTTTCCTATGTTTTTCAAGTGACTGAAGCAGATATTGAAGAAAGTGGTTTTGAAAACAAGCGGGCATTTATCAAATCAAAACAACCGATTTTAGAACTTTCAAAAGTATTTGGCTGGTTTCACGAAAATCAATTAATTTCACAAATTGCTATCTATCCATGCGAAGTCAATATCCATGGCGCTTTGTATAAAATGGGCGGCGTTACTGGTGTCGGTACCTATCCTGAATATGCCAACCACGGTTTAATGAAAGACTTGATTCAAACAGCATTAGAAGAAATGCGCCAAGATAAACAGTGGATTTCTTATCTTTTCCCTTACAACATCCCTTATTACCGACGTAAAGGTTGGGAAATTATGTCCGACAAGTTATCTTTTAAAATTCGGGATACGCAATTACCAAAAACCGTTCCTGTTCCAGGAATGATTGAACGGTTAGCTGTCGATCACCCAGATGTCTTTGATGTCTATGCGCGATTCGCTCGTCAAAATCATGGCGCGCTCATTCGTAGTGCCTTCAACTGGGAAGAATATTGGCGTTTCGAAAACGAGGAAGAACGGACTGCTGCTATCTATTATGGTGCCAATCAAGAACCTTTAGGAGTACTTTTCTATTGGGTGGCCGATGAGGTATTTCATATTAAGGAAATGTTTTACTTGAACCAAGAAGCCCGAAATGGCTTGTGGAATTTTATTACTGCGCATTTTTCGATGGTTTATTGGGTCAAGGGCGATATCTATAAAAACGAACCATTAGCCTTTCTTTTAGAAGACAGCCAAATTAAAGAAAGCATTGAGCCCTATTATATGGCGCGAATTGTTGATGTCAAAGCCTTTTTAGAAAACTTTCCTTTTGAAAGTACAGCTAAGCCATTCCATTTTGTCGTTAAAGATCCTGTTGCTGAGTGGAATAATGGTATTTTTGGCTTAATTTGGGATGAAAATGATCAAGTAACCATTACGGATGAACCTCTAGGCACCGCCGTTCACTTAGATATTCAAACACTAACTTGTTTAGTCATGAATTACCGACGCCCTTCGTACTTACATCGAATTGAGCGCATTGATACAGATAAAGAAACTTTAAATTCTTTGGAACGGATTTTTCCTGACCAAGAAGCTTATTTTAGTGATTATTTCTAAACCCTTGGATTGGAGACAGACAAATGACAAAAATTTATTTTGCAGGACCTTTATTTTCGCAAGCTGACTTACGTTATAATGACTATTTAGTCGAACAAATTCGACAATTGGATAAAACAATCGATCTTTATTTACCACAAGAAAATGCGGCGATTAACGACAAATCTGCTTATGCCGATAGCAAAATGATTGCCTTAGCAGATACAGAAAACGTCCTTGCTAGCGACTTATTGGTTGCTTTATTAGACGGACCAACCATTGATGCGGGCGTAGCTTCCGAAATTGGTGTTGCTTATGCCAAAGGAATCCCGGTGGTTGCCCTTTACACAGACAGCCGCCAACAAGGTGCTGATAATCACCAAAAGCTTGATGCTTTGAACGAAGTCGCTGAAAATCAATTCCATTATTTAAACCTTTATACAGTTGGTTTGATTAAATTGAATGGTCGGGTTGTTTCTTCAGAAGAGGACTTGTTGGAAGAAATTAAGCAACGATTGTCATAATAAAAAAAAAGAACGAGCGAATTCGCTCGTTCTTTTTTTTACACTTCTTCTATCGGTTCATTTTCAAAAACTAATTGATTGTCTAATAGACTAATCGTGACTTTTGTTTTTGGCATTACTCGGCCAGAAACAATTTCTTTTGCTAATGGTGTTTCGACTTCACGAGTAATGAAACGTTTTAACGGACGAGCTCCATAAGCTGGCTCATACCCATTTTCAGCAATCCATGTTTTAGCTTCATCAGTGATTTCCAACACAATTTCTTGTTGCTCTAAACGATGAGCAAGTTGTGCGGTCATTTTACCAATGATTCCTTTCACATTATCCAAGCTTAATGGTGTAAATAAAATAGTATCATCAATTCTGTTTAAGAACTCTGGTTTAAAGTGTCCTTTTAGAATATTCATGACTTGATTTTCAACTTCTTCTGGAATTGTTCCTTCAGGTGTCACACCTTCCAATAAAAGCTGAGAGCCGATGTTACTTGTCATAATTAAAACCGTATTTTTAAAATCAACGACTCGACCTTTAGAATCTGTCAAACGACCATCATCTAAAACTTGTAATAAGATATTAAAGACATCTGGGTGCGCTTTTTCAATTTCGTCTAATAAGACAATTGTATAAGGGTTTCGACGAACAGCTTCCGTTAACTGGCCACCTTCTTCATAACCAACATAGCCTGGAGGGGCACCAACCAAACGAGACACGGCATGTTTTTCCATGTATTCACTCATGTCAATCCGTACCATATGATCTTCAGAATCAAACAAATCTTCAGCTAAGGCTTTAGCAAGTTCTGTTTTACCAACACCAGTTGGTCCTAAGAAAAGGAACGAACCGAGTGGGCGATTTGGATCTTGTAAGCCTGCTCTTGAACGAATCACCGCATCACTAACAGCATCGACGGCTTCATCTTGACCAATCACACGTTTGTGTAATGTTTCATTCAGTTTCATTAATTTTTCTCGTTCGCCTTCAACTAATTTTGTCACAGGAATGCCGGTTAAACGACCGACCACTTGCGCAATTTCGTTTTCAGTAACCGATTCTTGTACCATTTTGACGTTATCTTTAGCGTTCTTTTCTTCCAATTCTTTCAATTCATGTTCTAATTGTGGAATTGTTCCATGACGCAAAACAGCAGCTCGTTCTAAATCATAATTATTTTCAGCATCTTCTAATTCGTGTTTTGCTTTATCAATCTCTGCACGTTTGTTGGAAACCGCATTAACTTCTTCTTTTTCCGTTTCCCATTGCATTTTCATTGAGTTGGCTTCTTCACGCAAATCTGCTAATTCTTCTTGCAAGTTGGCTAACCGTTTTTTACTTGCATCATCTGATTCTTTTTTCAAGGCCGCTTCTTCAATTTCTAGTTGCATTAACCGACGGGTTACTTGATCGAGCTCTGTTGGCATCGAATTCATTTCCACTCGAATCGTTGCGCTTGCTTCATCGACTAAGTCAATCGCTTTATCTGGTAAGAAACGATCAGTAATATAGCGATCGGATAAAGTAGCAGCAGCAACTAAAGCATTGTCATGAATATTCACGCCGTGGTGAATTTCAAATCGTTCTTTTAAGCCACGCAAAATAGAAATTGTATCTTCTACTGTTGGTTCTTTGACTAATACTTTTTGGAAACGACGTTCTAAGGCTTTATCTTTTTCCATATATTGGCGATATTCATCAAGCGTTGTGGCACCGATTAAATGCAATTCACCACGTGCTAGCATCGGTTTTAATAAATTTCCAGCGTCCATACTGCCTTCTGTTTTACCAGCTCCGACGATATTATGAATTTCATCAATGAATAAAATGATTTTGCCATCACTTTTTTTCACTTCTTTTAAAACAGCTTTTAACCGTTCTTCAAATTCGCCACGGAATTTTGCTCCCGCAATTAAGGCGCCCATATCTAAAGAAAAAATGGTTTTATCTTTTAAGTTTTCGGGGACATCTTTACGAACGATTCGTTGTGCTAATCCTTCAACAATCGCTGTTTTACCAACACCTGGTTCACCAATTAAGACTGGATTATTTTTAGTTTTTCTTGATAAAATCCGAATAACGTCACGAATTTCTTCGTCACGACCAATGATTGGATCTTGTTTTCCTGCTTTTACTTGTTGTACTAAGTCAACACCGTATTTTTCTAGTGCTTTATATTGTTCTTCCTGGTTTTGAGAAGTCACACGATCTCCTCCTCTCATCTCTTCAATATTTTTTCTTAACTCTTTTTCCGTAATGCCTTGTTGCATTAAATATTTTGTTAAACGATAATTTTTCAATTTCATTAAAGCTAAAAGTACAATTTCGGTTGATAAAAATTCATCTTGGAATTCTTCTCGAAGTGAATCAGCTTCTTGCAATAAATGGAACAAATTTTGACTTAAATTTTGACCATATTGCACATTACCGCCCGCCACACTTGGATATTCATCTAACGCG
Organism: Enterococcus sp. AZ120; assembly: GCF_050546165.1. Lineage (NCBI taxonomy): Bacteria > Bacillati > Bacillota > Bacilli > Lactobacillales > Enterococcaceae > Enterococcus > Enterococcus sp. AZ120. The sequence continues at coordinate 1,846,402 of NZ_CP172950.1, forward strand.
TTATCTACTTCTCGTTCAAATGCGTCAACATCTAAACCAGCATCTGTGTAAAAATTACGTCCAAAATGGTTTGGTTGAAGAAAAATTTTCCATAAATGTGCGATATCAATTTCTTGATGTTGCCGTGTCACCGCAACTTTTTGAGCTTCAGCAATCGCCTCTTGAAGCGTGGTTGTCATTTTTTCAATATTCATAAACGATCCCTCCCGTTTATTATTTTGTCTTTTTTATTTTAACATTCTTTACAATTATTATTATCCGACTTTTGATGGATTTCTTCAAAAGTTAAGGTATCTGTAAACCTTATAAATTTATTATACTCCATTGGTCAGTAAAGGTCAATAAATAATTTGACCTTTTTTGACCTTTTTGATAAAAAAAACCTAAAACAACTAAATATCACTGTTTTAGGGCTTTTTTCGCAATCACAACTAGTTTGACCAACTCTTTATTGCTTTGATTTATTAAAAATAAAGTTTTAACGTAAGATACTTTTTATCGGCATAGCTAACCAAAATAGCCAAACTGGTTATCGCTAAAAATAATTCGTACTCATAACCACTAAAACCACTTGCCAAACCAAAAGAAAAAATAGCTCCGACTAAAACTGCTATGAATCCTACTGATACCAAAGGAATTAAAAAGCCAATAATCATAAATAATCCACCAATTAATTCAATTGCTGCTACACCATAAACAAAAAGACTTGGCAAACCAATACTAGCAAAAAACGCTAAAGTATCTTCCAATGACGTTACTTTCATCACTCCATGAATTAGCATCGTCACCCCTAGCCAAATTCTAATCACTTGAATGCCTCGCTGTTGTTTATCCATACTTCTCCTCCTTTGTTTGCATTAAATAGTTAATGTAACTATTTAAGTTACATTATAAAGGATAAATCGAAAAAAGTATAGAAAAAAACAAACGTATTTAACAATACGTTTGTTTTTTAATCCTTCATTTTATAACATTATAAGAGAAAAGCGAGAAGAATCATCCTTCTTCTCGCTTTCTTTTTATCCTAAACCAACACGTTCAAAAATCGTGTCAACATTTTTTAAATGATAATGGTAATCAAAGGCATCATCTAGCTCTTCTTTTGATAAGACAGATGTAATTTTTTCATCCGCATCTAGCAACGGACGGAACGCCGTTTGATGATCCCATGCGTAAGCTGTTTTTGGTTGGACCAGATCATACGCTTCTTCACGTGTCATGCCATGATCAATCAATTTTAACAAGACACGTTGGCTATAAATTAGTCCATAGGTCGCATCCATGTTACGCTTCATATTTTCTGGGAAGACCGTTAAGTTTTTGACAATATTACCAAAACGATTCAACATGTAATTTAGCAAAATCGTCGTATCGGGAATAATAATCCGTTCAGCAGACGAGTGAGAAATATCTCGTTCATGCCATAAACTCACATTTTCAAAGGCAGTAATGACATGACCACGAATCACACGTGCCAAACCAGTCATATTTTCAGAACCAATTGGATTCCGTTTATGCGGCATTGCCGAAGATCCTTTTTGTCCTTTTGCAAAAAATTCTTCTACTTCACGTGTTTCTGATTTTTGTAGACCACGAATTTCTGTTGCAAATTTTTCAATACTTGTCGCAATTAATGCCATGGCAGAAACATACTCTGCATGTAAATCACGTGGTAAAACTTGTGTCGAAATCTCTTGAGCACGGATCCCCAAATGTTCGCAAACATATTCTTCAACAAATGGTGAAATATTGGCAAAGGTACCTACGGCTCCACTGATTTTACCTGCTTCGACACCTTTGGCTGCATGTTCAAAACGTTCAATGTTGCGTTTCATTTCAGAATACCACAACGCTAATTTCAAACCAAATGTAGTCGGTTCTGCATGAACGCCATGCGTTCTTCCCATCATGACCGTATGTTTATACTCTTTGGCTTTGGCTCCGACAATCTCCGTAAATGTTTGTAAATCTTTCCGTAAAATATCATTCGCCTGTTTCAATAGATAACCATAGGCAGTATCCACAACATCTGTGCTGGTTAACCCATAGTGTACCCATTTTCGCTCTTCACCAAGCGTTTCTGAAACGGCACGAGTAAAAGCGACAACATCATGACGTGTTTCTGCTTCAATTTCTAAAATACGTGCAACATCAAATGATGCATTTTCTCGGATTTTTTGTACATCTTCTTTAGGAATCTCGCCAAGTTCTGCCCAAGCTTCATCCGCCAAAATTTCAACTTCTAGCCATGCCTTGTAGCGGTTCTCATCTGTCCAAATTGCGCCCATTTCGGGTCTTGTATAACGATCAATCATTGTGCCTTATCCCCTCTTTACTCCTCAATTTTTGAAAAATAATTACGACCAAATCTTTGTTTCTTTAATTTCTTCCAGTGTTTCATCGATTTCTTTGGTTAATATAGTAATATGCCCCATCGCTCGTTGCGCTTTTGCTTCACTGTGCCCATAATAGTGGAAATGCCAATCTGGATGTTCATTAATAATGTCCATCGTTTCATAGGCTTCATTCCCAAGCACATTGACCGTAACCGCTTCTGACAACAGTTGAATCGTTGGCATTGGCCAATTACATAAACCACGAATATGCGTATCATATTGGCTAAAAGAACAAGCATCTATAGAAAAATTCCCAGCATCTTCTGGACGAGGTAAAATTTTATTTACATAAATCCCGCCTGTTTCTGTATAAAACATTTCAATTGAAAGGGTGCCGACTAAACCAACTGCTTTAGCAATCACCTTAGCAATTCGTTGCAACTCACCACTGACTTCTTCATCAATTTGGGCTGGTGCAATGGTTTCATGTAGCTTACGCTCTTTTTTAATTGTTTCCACAACTGGAAATGTCGCAAATTCGCCACGACCATTACCAGAAATCAGAACAGATAATTCTTTTTCGTAAGGAATCCAAGCTTCCAAGACACAGGTTCCTTCTCTCAGAAGATTCATGGATGGCGCTAAGTCTGAAGTACTATGTAGTACATAACGACCTTCCCCTCGCGTGTTCTTCAAGATACACGGGTAGCCAATGCCATCAATTGCTTCTTGAATATCAGTCGGACTAACAATCGTTGCATAAGGGGCAATCACAATATTATTATCTTCCAAGAAACTTTTTTCCATTAAGCGATCTTGCGTAATCGCTAAAATGTCTGTTCCTTGCGGTATATTCGCCAAATGTTGAATCGCTGTTAACGCATCAACATCTGCATGTTCAAATTCATACGTAATCACTTGGGCACGTTTTGCCAATTTCTCTAACGCTTCAGGATCATTATATGCTCCTAATAATTGCCAATCGGCAACTTGTGCAGCAGGACAATCAATTTGTGGATCTAGCACACCCACTCGAAACCCCATTTCTCTTGCACTAAGGGCCATCATTTTTGCTAAATGTCCGCCACCAATGATACCAATCACTTGACCAGGTAATAGTGGTTTATCCAAGTTCATCACAACTTTCCATCACAGTTTTATCCTTAAAATCCTTCTGCGGTTTCTCGTCGCAGTCTAGCCTTTAAGAGTGCTCTTTTTACATGATACAAGGAAAAAGGCTCAACTTCAAGTGCCAGCAGTGTTTCCATTAGGTTTTCTCATCAGAATTTATTAACATACTTTAGGATAAAACAGCGGTAACTTACTACTCGTCTCTTTGTAACCAAGCTTTTTTCTCTTTTTCTCTTCAAATTGATGAAAACATTAAATTTTTCTAAACGATGATGAGGTCAAAAAAGTATGAAAGAAAAGCCACCTGACCTTATCTATCATACTTTTTTGAAACTATTCGTTACTTTCTGAGGTTTCTTTTAAACCATTGAATAAAAGATTTAAAATAATTGCGGTAATGCTGCTCATGACAATTCCATTACCAGTAAACATGCTAACAGTTTCTGGTACTTTATTAAAGAGCGTCGGCATAATATTAAAGCCTAAACCAAAGCCAATCGAGATGGCAATAATTAATAAATTTTTGTCATTTGAGTAGTCAACTTTTGACAACATGCGCATTCCTTGGACAGCCACCATTCCAAACATAACCAGCATTCCGCCGCCTAAAACCGGCTCTGGGATAATTTGAGCCATCGCACCAATTTTTGGTAATAAGCCTAAAATAATTAAGAAAAAAGCAGAAAAATAAATTGGTCGACGTGTTTTGATCCCAGATAATTGAACTAACCCGACATTTTGAGAGAAACCTGTATAAGGAAACGTATTAAAAATCCCCCCTAAAATGACGGCTAAACCTTCTGCATGATACCCACGACGTAAATCATCTTCGCCAATTTTCTTCCCTGTAATGTCTCCTAAGGCAAAATAAACACCTGTTGATTCAACCATACTAACAATTGAAATAATAATCATCAACACAATAGAAGAAAGATCAAACGTTGGTTTGCCAAAATAAAATGGCTGTGGAAAATGAAACCACGTAGCTTGACCAACAGGAGATAAATCCACTAATCCCAGAAACGCAGCTAAAATTGTGCCGCCGACTAGGCCGATTAACACGGCAATTGACTTGATAAAGCCACGTCCCCAAACTTGCACAACAATGATTAAGGCAATTGTTACAAATGCGAGGAGCAAGTTTTTAGGATCACCAAAACTTTTGTCCGTTGCTAAGCCGCCACCCATTTTTTCAACAGCAACAGGAATTAAGGTCAAACCAATAACTGTAATGACTGTGCCGGTGACTAAAGGCGGAAATAGACGTTTAATTTTTGAGAAAAATCCTGCAATAAGAACGACAAAAATGCCCGAAGCAATAATTGAACCGTAAATTGCACCAACCCCTTTGTTCGTACCAATCATGATTAAAGGCGCAACTGCTTGAATGGCACAACCTAAAACGACTGGCAAGCCAATCCCAAAAAACTTATTCACCGTTAATTGTAAAAGTGTCGCAACGCCGCACATAAAAATATCGATTGAAATCAAATACGTCATTTGTTGCGAATCAAAATTCAAGCCGGTTCCGATTAATAAAGGTACGGCAACTGCTCCAGCATACATCGCTAATAAATGTTGCAATCCTAAAACGGCGGCTTTCCCATTTGGTGTTTCCGTCTGTTGTGGTGTATTCAATTGTTTTGTTTCCAAGATTATGCATCCTCCTCTAAAAACGTCACCGTTCCTTCACTTAATGAAGCAATACGTGCTAAAGAGACTACATTTAAGCCCATGTCTTCTAATAACTGACGACCATCTTGGAATGATTTTTCAATTACGATACCAATTCCTTCAACCTTTGCACCAGCCTGTTGGCATAATTCTACCAATCCTTTGGCAGCTTGTCCGTTAGCTAAAAAGTCATCAATAATCAACACTTTATCAGCATCAGATAAAAATTTTCTTGAAATGGAAATTTGACTTGTCACTTGTTTTGTAAATGAATAAACTGAAGCCGTTAAAAGCTCTTCATCCATGGTTAAACTTTTTGCCTTACGAGCGAAGATCATTGGCACGCCTAATTTTTGCGCTGCGTATAAGGCAGGAGCGATTCCTGATGCTTCAATTGTAATTACTTTGGTAATGCCTGCTTCTGCGAAAACCTCAGCAAAACGATTACCCATAGCCTCCATTAATTCTGGATCCACTTGGTGCGTAATAAAACTATCTACTTTTAAAACACCTTCACCTAATACACGGCCATCATTTTTAATACGTTCGACTAATTCCTTCACAATATGAACTCCTTTACTTATTTTTCGATAGATGCTTTGTTCTCATCCTGAGGAAAGGACGGTTCGTTAAAAACGAACGAAATAAAACAAAGTGCTATTTATATTCGTGTTCTAACAAAAGAAAAAAGCCCATTTTGCCAAAGCAAAAAAGGGCTATCCGCTCTTCTTCACTTATAGACCAGCATTTACGGTGCTGGGTAGAGACGGTCAACCGTATTTTGACCTTATACAAGCTTCTATGTTTCTCTAGGATAGTACAAAAATCTCTAACTTTCAATGGTTTAACAACTTTTTTTCATTAGAATTTTCAAATAATTGGTTCATTCTTCCATTGTTCCGTAAAAGCGAACATTAAATAGCCAAAAACGCTTTGGCAGGATCGGCTGCCAAAGCGTTTTTTATTCTTCATCGGTTGCTTTTTCTTGTTCACGATATTTTTTCATTTTTTTGCTGAATAATTCACCGTTACTAGGGGGCGTATATGTAATAGCATTCGCTCCGGCGATAATGGTTTCATGGATACTCGATTCAGTTGGTCCTCCTGTTGCAATAATCGGTAATTCTGGATACTTACCACGGAAATAGCGTACGGTGGCTGCAGTGTCTTTTCCTGCACTGATATTAATCATATCCACGCCAGCCGCAAGTTTTTCATCAATTGGTGTATGAATAGAAGTTACTGTGCTGATAATAGGAATATCGATTGCTTCATCCACCATTTTAATTGTTTCAATTGGTGTAGGACCATTCAAAACGACACCCATTGAGCCTTGTGCTTCTGCAAATAAACTCATATAAGCAGAACGCATGCCTTGCGTTAAACCGCCGCCGACTCCTGAAAAGACAGGAATATCCGCTGCTTCAATAATGCCTTTTGTAATCGCTGGATGCGGTGTAAAAGGATATACAGCAATCACTGCCTGTGCATCCGTATTGCGGATAATCGCAATATCTGTCGTAAAAATAATTGATTTTATTTTACGGCCAAAAATTTTAATGCCACTGGCTTGCCGAATAATCTCTGGCATTTTTACAATATCTTGTTTCAGCGGCGTCATAATTTCTGGAATCCACTTTTCGCTCATTGTCATCGTTCCTCCATGCTTAACGGTCGTATTTATTTAAATTGTATTCTTCAATTACATGAATGATCTTATCAGCGTATGTAGGATCCGTTGCGTATCCAGCATCTTGAAGCGCTTGTGCAGCCTCTTTATAATTTTTGGCTAACAAGACTTTTTCATATAAATTTGGATCCCAATCGACCCCATCAACAAATAACTTGGTATGATCTCGCATGGATTCTTCCCAATTGTCATAAACTCGAAAATCACCCTGAATCGTAATCCAGACCTCATTGACATACTCTTTTGTTTCTAAATTGACTTTTGGTTGATTGCCATATGCTTTAATCCCAAAAAGATTGTTATATTTCGATGCTAATTGACTTTGTCCAAAATTTGATTCTAAAACTGCTTGCCCCATAATAATACTTGGTAATACCCCGTAAGATTCTTGTAATTCACGTGCATACGGTGTGATTTCAGCAACAAATTCTTCTTTTGAGATGTTTTCATTTTGGCGATTGACTGACTCGCTTTGTCCCTTATCTGAATCAGAAAGGACAGATAACGAAAAGACAAAGGCCAAACCGACGACAACTACGCCTAAGAATAACTTTGGCAAATTCAGCTGCTTTTTTCTTTTTTTCTGATAGTTGCTCACTTCATTAATTCCCCACTTCATCTTTTATTTTCCGATAAAATGTTTCACTATCTTTCACTTTCGTGATTGATTTCATTTGTTACTATAACCGAATAATTGTATCATTTTCACAGAAAATTATCAACTTTCATCACTGCTTACGCTCGTGATTTCAGTACTTGATTCAGTGGTAGCAGTTGAAGAAACTGTACTACTTTCAGAAATTTTAGTGGATGATTTCACTGTTGTTTCAGTTGATGTGTGAACAGATTCTTCAACTGGCTTTTTGCCAAAAAAGACAAAAATTACCGCACCAAACATAATAATCACAGATAAAATCCCAGCAATTGTGTATTTCAAAAGACCATCCTTCCTATTCGTTATTCACCTACGTAAGTATCCATCAGATTTTCATTGACCCAATCTAATAATTCAACTTTTGAACCTTCCAATTGTCGTTGAATCGTAGCTGGTAACCGGAATGTAATAATGTCATCAAAACCCCATTCGCCATAGGCCAGCGTCACTTTCAAATCAATATAACCAGCAGCAATTTCTTGTTCCTGTTTATTGTTAGGAATCAATTCTACAACGCCCAAATCAGATTGTAGCCATTTTTTGGCAATTGTTGTTTTTAACCGTTTATATTCCGAAACAGCTAGGTTACGTTTTTCCGGAAATAAGATGGTTTGGCGGAGTATTTTTTGAGTCAGCATCCACTCATAATCCGTAAACAAATTCTTAATTTTTTGCATGACTTCATTGTCCAAACCAAATTGGCCTTCTTTCCAAGCTTGCCAATCGGCTGCTTGAATTTGATAAGCGGAGTAAAAATTTTCTTCTGTTTGGTACTGTTCAATAATTGCGTCAACAATAATATCTACATAAACTTGATGCATAATCATTCGCCTCCATTTTCTATTTTACTGAAATTCTCTAAAAAAAGCATCTTTTTATCTCTGGATTTTATCATATTTACAAAATTGTCCTTGTTTTCTAATTTCTCTTGTTTACAGTATAATAAATAATGAAGAAGATTTGAAGAAATTGCATAGATTAGGAGGACTTCTTTTGACAAAAAAATTATATCAATGGGGCATCGTAGGATTAGGTGGGATTGCCCACGAATTTGCTTCAACGTTTAAACAAGAAACTAGCCAACTTGCAGCTGTTGCTTCACGGACATTGTCTAAAGCAGAACAATTTGCCGCTGATTATTCAATCCCTAAAGCCTATGGTTCTTATGAAGAATTGCTAGCAGATGAAACAATCGATGTTGTCTATATAGCAGTGCCAAATAAACAACATGCTGAACACATTTTAAAAGCGCTCCAGGCCGGAAAACATGTGTTGTGTGAAAAAGCTATTACGATGAACGCGGCAGAATTAAAACAAGCCTTGGCAGTTGCAGAAAAAAATGACCTTATTTTAGCAGAAGCCATGACTATTTTTAACATGCCACTATACGACGAATTACGTCGCTTGATGGATGCTGGCAAATTTGGTCAGTTAAAAATGATTCAAGCACCATTTGGAAGTTACAAAGAACCCGATCCTAAAAATCGCTTTTTTAATCCTGACTTAGCAGGCGGCGCATTGTTAGATATTGGTACTTATGCGGTTTCGTTTGCTCGTTGGTTTCTCAGCTCACAGCCAGACGTTTTAGCTTCTAGCATGGTTCCTTTCTCTACTGGCGTTGATGAACAATCGGTGACATTGCTTCGGAATAAAGAAAATGAGTTGGCTACTATTTCATTAACATTCCAAGCAAAAATGCCAAAGCAAGGAATTGTTGCTTTTGAAGATGCCTATATTACCATTACAGATTATCCACGTGCAGATGAAGCGATTGTTCACTACAATGACGGTACGGTTGAGACCATCGTTTCTGGGTACTCAGCTGAAGCCATGAATTATGAAATCTACAATATGGTTGAAGCAATCAAAGGTACACAACCCAACCGCTCCTTATTTTTCACGACAGAAGTCATTGATATTTTGGACCAGATGCAAAAATTATGGCAGAATTAAAAAAAGAACTTCGGCTTTTGCTGAAGTTCTCTTTTTTATTTGTTCTCTATGGATAAATACGGTTTAACATACGTGGGAACGGAATCGCTTCACGAATGTGTTCATTACCAGTAATGAACGTAACAGCACGTTCTAAACCTAATCCGAAGCCAGAATGTGGCACAGAACCGTATTTACGTAAATCTAAATACCAGCTGTACTCTTCTTCTGATAAGCCAAACTCAGCTACTTTTTCTTTCAAATAATCATAATCAGTTGCACGCTCTGAACCACCGATAATTTCACCATAACCTTCTGGTGCAATTAAATCGGCACAAATTACAACATCTTCACGTGTTGGATGTGGTTTCATATAGAAGGCTTTAATTGCTTTTGGATAATTTAAAATGAATGTTGGAACGCCATAGTAATTTGAAATAAAGGTTTCATGTGGGCTACCAAAGTCTTCGCCCCATTCAATGTGATCATAATCATTGTTTGCTTCTTCTTTTTGTAATAACTCAATCGCATCATCGTAAGTAATACGTTTGAATGGCTCCGAAACATATTTTTCCAGTAACGCTGTATCACGTTCTAAAACATCCAATGGATATTGTTGATTTTTCAATACCGATTTAATTAAATGTTTTACGTAGGCTTCTTGAATATCTAGTGATTCTTCATGAGTTGTGTATGCCATTTCTGGTTCAATCATCCAGAATTCCGTTAAGTGACGACGAGTTTTGGATTTTTCCGCACGGAAAGTTGGTCCAAAAGTAAAGACTTTTCCAAATGCCATCGCACCAGCTTCTGCATATAATTGACCTGTTTGTGATAAGAATGCTGGTTGTCCGAAGTAATCTGTTTCAAATAATTCTGTTGTGCCTTCTGGTGCTGAGCCTGTTAAAATTGGGCTATCAATTTTAATGAATCCTTGTTCGTTAAAGAACTCGTAAGTAGCACGAATAATTTCGTTACGAACTAACATGATCGCATGTTGTTTGCTTGAACGTAACCATAAATGACGATGATCCATTAAGAAATCTGTGCCGTGTTCTTTCGGCGTAATTGGGTAATCTTCTGAAGCGCCAACGACTTCTAAATCAGTGATATCCATTTCATAGCCGAATTTAGAACGGCTATCTTCTTTGATAACACCAGTAACCATGACTGCTGTTTCTTGTGATAAATGTTTAATTTCTTGGAATTTTTCTGTACCAGCTTCTTCACCAAAGGCTTCAATGAAGTTTGGTTTGAACACGACACCTTGGAAAAAGGCTGTCCCGTCACGTAATTGTAAAAAGGCAATTTTCCCGCTTGAGCGTTTGTTAGCAATCCAAGCGCCAATTTTTACTGTTTCTCCAACATGTTTGTTTGAATCAATAATTTGAATTTGTTCCACGTTTGTCTCTCCGTTCATTTCTTAGTTTATTCTTTTAGGCGTTGTGCTGAATTCGTTTCTTTTCTATAAAGTCATTCATTCGCTCAATCGCTTTTTCTAACGTCATTAAATCTGTCGCATAGCTCATCCGCACATGTTCTGGTGCACCAAAGCCCTCTCCCGTTACCAGAGCAACATGCGCTTCTTGTAATAAATCTTCCACCCAGTTAGTCACGTTATCATACCCACAAATTTCTAACGTTTTTTTGACATTCGGGAATAGATAAAAGGCGCCTTCAGGTTTTATTAGCGAAACACCTGGCAAAGCTGCTACTTTTGGATAGATATGATTCAGGCGTTTTTCAAAGGCCTGACGCATGTCTTCAACTGTCGACTGTTCACCTGTTAAAGCCTCAATTGCCGCATATTGGCTAACTGCGACTGGATTACTGGTGGATTGTGAAGCGAGTTGTGTCATTGCTTGAATAATTTTTTCATCACCGACCGCAAAACCAATGCGCCAGCCTGTCATTGCATATGTTTTGGAAACACCATTAATAATGATTGTCTGTTGACGAATTGCTTCTGAGATGGTTGCAATTGGTGTGAACCGATGTCCATTGTACACCAAACGACCATAAATATCATCTGCAATAATGAGGATATTATGAGCAACTGCCCATTCACCAATTTGGCGTAATTCTTCTTCCGTATAAATAACACCAGTTGGGTTAGATGGTGAATTTAAAATGATTGCTTTTGTTTTGTCCGTTCGTACAGCTTCTAATTGTGCGACTGACACTTTAAATGATTGCTCTTGCGTGCTTGATACAAATACTGGCTTGCCTTCTGCTAATTTGACTTGTTCACCATAACTTACCCAATAAGGAACAGGGATAATCACTTCGTCCCCAACGTTCAAAATGGCTTGAAATAATAGATACAGCGCATATTTGGCACCATCTGTCACAATAACTTGCTTGGGTTGATAACGAAGTTGATATTCTCGTTCCACATAAGAGACAATTGCTTGCTTTAATTCAGGAATGCCGCCAGAAGGTGTGTAATAACTTGCTCTTCCATCCTCAATTGAAGCAATTGCTGCTTTTTGAATATTTTTCGGGGTTACAAAATCTGGTTCCCCAACCGTTAAGCTTAAAACATCTACACCTTTTGCTTTTAATGCTTTCGCCTTGGCGGCAGCTGCTAATGTAACAGAAGGAGTCAATTGCTGTGCTCGATTTGATACGTTCATACACCTTTCACTCCCACTTTCATCAAAACCTATCTAAATTAAATATCTTTGACAACGTTGATCTCTTCGCCTTTATCAAAGCTCATAAGATAATATGTTAGTACTCCTTGATCATTTTCGGTGACCACTTCCCATGCAGGGCGCTTATCATAAAGCCCTAACGTAGCTTTCATCACCGATTCATCGGGATGTGCTTTAGCAACAATGTCTGTTATTTGTTGTTCAGTTTGACCATCTTTTTGATTTAAGACCGTGACTTTTTCTCCCGATTTAGGGACAATCACGATAATCTCTGTGCCTTTATCATTTTTGCCGGTTAAAGTAAAATACGTATTTTTGCGTGTAAACCAGTAAAATTTATCAACTGTTTCTAAATTAGCAGAAGTTTTGGCAATTGCGGTTGCTTCTTTTTTGGCTTGGGCCATTGGTTGATTGGTTCGTACAAAAAAGATAATTATTGTTACAAGAATTGCTAAAAGGATTGCCAATAGGGTTAAAAGGACAGTAATCCGTTTCTTCTCTTTCTTTTCTTCTAATTCCTCCAAAAATCCTTCCATCCTCTCTAAACTTACTGGGTCTTATTATAGCAGAAAAATAGCGGCCTTTCACAAATATGACCTAAAAATAATCGATTATTTGTTTAAAAATTCCTTTAATTCTTCTAAAATTTCAGGCATGGGCGCTTCTTTTACTGAGAGTCCCTTGGGAAACGCTTTGATTAATCGTTTGCCATATTTTGCAGTGACTAAACGACGATCCAGAATCAGCAATGCCCCTCTGTCTTCTTCAGAACGGATTAAACGGCCCAGTGCTTGTCGCAAACGTAAGGCTGCTTTCGGTACCGCTTCTTGAGCAAATGGTTGTATCCCTTCTGCTTCTAAATACGCATATTTTGCTTGCACAAGTGGTCGTTTCGGGTTTTCAAAAGGTAAACGCGTGACTATCAATAACTGTAAAGCTGTTCCTGGTAAGTCCACACCTTCCCAAAAGCTATCGGCTCCTAGCAAGACATTCGGTTTTCCATTAGAAAACCGTTTAAGAATTTTTTCACGACTGCCGCTAATCCCTTGGGCGAGGACCTCTTGTCCTTTTTCCAATAATCTCGGCTGGACTTGATGATACACGGTGGACAATAATTCATGCGAAGTAAAAAGAACCAACATCGAACGTTCCTCTTGCGCCATCAATTTTTCAATGGTATCTGAAATGTATTGACCCATTTCATAGGAAGAGGCATTTTGAATGGCTACTGCTTCTTCCGGTACATAGACTCGCGCATTTTCTGCATAGTTATATGGCGTTGGCAGGGTTTTGAACGTCACCTCTGTTAAACCTAAGCGTTGCGGTAAATACTTTTTATTGTTGCCAAACTTCAATGTGCCGCTTGTATAAATAATTCGTTCATACCGCGGATACCACTTTGTTTCAGGAAGTAAACTAGCTTCTAAGTCATGAATTTCAATCAAGCCATGGTCTTCATTTTGTGGTAAATATTCTTTTACCCAACGTGGACGCCAATCATCAAGATAAATGGTAAAACAGTGGTGAATACGTTCAATTTCATCAAAAAATTGAAACAAGCGAACAAAAACGATGCGATCAGCCAAACTAAAGGTTTCCAACTGACTCATAATTGTTTGCTGTAACTTACTTTGAATAGTTAACAGCTCCTGCAGTAAAAGCTGGAGCGTTTGACTATGTTTTTCTCCCGCAGCAGATAAATAATCAATACGTTCTTTGGTTAAAAGCAACTCCTGATGGTCTATTCGCTTCTGCGTTTTACTAAATAAACGATGCAATTCAAAAAGAAAATCTTGCCATTCATCCACAAAATCCAATAAACCTTGCTGATAAATTTTTACAAGCCGCTGCTCTTCAGAAAACTGTTGAAAAATTTGCTGTAAAGCAACAAAAAGTTGTTCTTTTTCAATAAAATGCGTGACTTGTTTTTTTAGTATCACACTGTTTACTCGTTCGCTTGCCATCCGACTAGCGATGTCTGGTAAATGATGTGCTTCATCAATAATTAGCCACGGACTTTCAGGTAATAACGGTTGTTTTCTTAGCGACTCTTGCGCCAAAAATGCATGATTAACAATCAACACGTTACTTTGAGCGACTTTTTTATACAGATGTCTTAAAAAGTCAACTTCATAAAGTTCATCTTTTTTTGAAAGAAAATCCAATCCGCGATGTGTAACTTCTTTCCAGAATAAATGATTTAAATTCGTCAATTGTAGTTCATCTAAATCGCCCGTTTCTGTTTCTAGCAACCAGACGAGAACGCCCATTTGATAAAGAGCGTATTGTTTTTGCGGAGTTGGCTGATTCAACGTTGCCTTAAAGCGTTGTAAATCAAGATAGTGTCGATGGCTTTTAATAACAATGCCTCGTAATTTCCCTTGGCAGATTTGATTGGCTAACGGTAAATCTTTTTCCACTAATTGATTTTGTAAAACAATCGAAACTGTTGAAATGATGACTGGTTTTTCTGGCGTTGCTAAATAGCTCATCGGCAACAGATAGCCTAATGTTTTTCCCGTTCCAGTCGCTGCTTCAATAAATAAATCTTTTGTCGTTCCTTCTGTAAAATGATCATAGACTAAATTCATCATCCGACTCTGTTCCGCACGATAAGCGAAACGTTCGCCAAACAGTTTTTCTTTGGCTTTTTTAGTTTTGGGATACGTGCTAGTCTGATAGAACGTTTCTTCAAAAAGAGGAACTTCTTTTTTGCGTAAAGCAATGCCACTGACCACTTGATAAGCTGGATTTAATGGTGTGACTTGTTTTTTCATTTGTTCATACGTTTGTTGAATAAAAGTACTGGTTTCCCGCGCTGTCTGTTGACTTAATTCCGCAATTTTTTCCATAGTGACTAATGGTAAAGATTTCATTTTTTCTTGAATTAATAACAAAAGTTCGGCTGTAACCTGCGCATCACTATCTGCTTGATGGGGATTCTCATGAGACAAACCTAAGCTTTCCGACAAATCACTTAAACGGAAACTTTTTTCTGTCGGTAAAAAAATCTGTGCCAATTCCACTGTATCAATGGCTGGAATGGTAAGTGGCGGCGTGCCACACCGCACCAGTTCACGAGCTAAAAAATTATAATCAAAGTGGACGTTATGTGCCACAAAAATAGTATCTTCCAGATAATGATAAATTGTATGTGCTACATCTTCAAAATAAGGCGCTTTTTGAACTTGCGTATTACTAATCCCCGTTAAACTTTGAATTTGTTTTGGTACTACTTGATTGGGATTCACATCTGTCGCAAAGTTCGCAATAATCTTTCCATCTTGAACGAGAACGCATCCAAACTGAATGATCCGATCACTTGTAGGATCTGTTCCAGTCGTTTCAAGGTCAACTACTGCATACACTTGTTTGTCTTTCAATGACTTCACGCCTTTCATTCATCTTTGAAAATTATACTACAATTTATAGGATTTTCACTAGTATTTCAAAAATTCTCTTGAAATCTTTTCCAGAAATAATAAGAAAGAGCCTGAAACAAAAATCCAAAGTGATTTTTGTTTCAGGCTTAAAAGCTGATAAACTGAACGGTTTTGTCTTACCTTCTCCTAAATAAACGATTAATAACAGTCAAGGATTTTCTGCATATACTGGTTTAATTGCCCATAGCCTTCCAATTCTCTGATTACTGGGAGCGGACAACGAACCTTTTTATTAAATAGCGTCCGCTTTTCAACATATTCTGTAACTTCGTCTAAAAATTTATCTAATCCTTTTTCTAATTTCATACAACTTAACTGATTGCAAATTCGCACGTCTCCTGCCTTTTTCTTTTGAACTTGTTTAAATGATAGTGAGAATGCTTTTGCTTCAAACATTTGTGCTTCTAACTGTCTTTTTTCAATCGTTATTTTCGGTACTGCTTGATTTCCATCAGTATCCTCTAACTGGCGACTCATAAAGCGACGATAAATTTCCTCTTCTAATTCGTCCAATTGTCGTTGAAAGTCTGCAGGAATTGTCCGACTTGATGAATTTTCTTTCTCACTTTCCATAGAGGCAGCTTCTTTTTCTGGCTTCTGCTCCTCTTCTTTTTCGGCAGACTCATTCATTGAATTTAGCGAGCTTTTTTCTGTTTCTTGTAGAAAAGTAAATAAAGGTTTTGCCGCGGTGCTCTGCTGGTTTTCTTGTTTTTTTTCTGGCTGTGCTTCTTTAATTGGCGCTGGTTCAGATAACACTGGTTCTTTCGCTGGTTCTTCAAGTACTAGTTTGTTAACGGGAAGCACTGCTTCACTTGTTGCTACAGTTGTTTCACCTTCTTGATTTTCCAGATTATCAGGCGATAGATTGACGTCTGGTTGTTCCAGATTAGTATCCTCTGATACTTTCAGCGATGCCTGTTCTGCGGCTATTACAGGAGAAGCTCTTTTCAAATGGATCGTTTTTATTTGTCTAGAAATGACGGGATTTCTCGTTTGATTAACGGCTTCATTTAAGGAGGCTAAATTTTCTTTTAAAAGTGTCAACATTTCACGTAAGACAGCAATTTCACCAGCTAATTCCGTTAATTGATTTTCTTGCGGCACTACTTGCACATTGGTTTCATTCATACGGACTGTTTTTTTATTTTTAGTTGTTGGTATTTCATACATCCATTGCTTCAGTGCGGATCGTAAGTCACGAGTGGTCGGCTCAAAACTTCCAAAATAAACAGTGTAGTACATTAACTCCGTTTCAACATAAACATAAATCTTTTTAACAATTAACTCTTCAAACTGTTCTGATTCATCCCAACTTTCACATAAAGCCTCAAAAAATTGTTCCCCTTCTGCTAAATTTTGATACTCTTTCGCTAAATAAAGCTTGCGAATTAAGTAAAAATTATACGGTGTTTCAACATTATCTGCATAAATTTCTCGTCCTAAAAAATCTGGATTCGTTTCTTTACAAAGAAAGACCGTTTTCTCTTCTGGTTGTGTTTCAAGTGTTTTAGTCATGAGATTCACTTCCTTTTTCTCCGTTAATAACCATTTTTTAATGATAGATACTTTTAGTATACAGGAGAAATTCTTCTGATTTTCTCATATTTTTAAGAGACCATAGAAATTTTAGAGAAAAATCGACAGAAAAAAACGTGAGACAAACAGTCCTATTGACCATTTATCTCACGCAAAATACTTAAACTGACTATTTTGTCCTTGAAACATGCAACCAATTATTCTGCTGAATCAATTGGCAAAATCGTGTCTTTTTTCTCGCGACGTGCAATTGCTGGTAAAATCATTCCTAATAGAATTAAGACGATTGGTGTCACAATGTTAGAAGCTAATTGGAACAACCAGCCTTGAGGGTCTGAAGCATACTCAAATTTAGGCACCATTCCTAGGATACAAGCAAAGGCTGTAAATAGGAAACACCAAAGACCAAACACAAAACCAATTTTAGGATTTTTAACAAATTTATATTCTGAATTAAATTGTTTGTATGCTTTGTTTAGAAGCATATAGGCAAAGAAGACCCACAAGTAACGCATTGGCATAACTACAGAATTTAAGTTAGTTAGCCATTTAACCACTTCGTTCATGTCCTTCAACCCAAACATTGGTAAAGCGATAATAATACTTACTAAAATACCTGTTAATAAGTAACCATTAATTAACGTACCTTTTTTCGTACGTTTACGTAACCAACTTGGAACAAATTCTGGATCTGCTTCAGCTAAAAGAATTTTCAGTGGAGCATCAATTGAAAAGGCTAACGCAGCCACTTGACCCACTGTATTCGTTAACGCATAAACAATCATTAAGAGATTACCGACACCATAATACGCGCCTAATTTTTGGAAGGCACTATAGGCACCATTTGCCATTAAATCTTTAGGAATATTGTCACTTGAGAATAACATTCCCATTGCAAATGAACCTAAAACAGCCGATAAACCAACCATTGCTGCTAGGAAAATCATTCCTTTAGGGAACTCTTTGGCTGGATTTTTAGTTGCATTTACGTAAGGAGAAATTTTTTCAGCGCCACCTACCGCAAAAACTAACATTGATACGGTTGTAAAATAACTAAAGTCAAATTTAGGAATATAGGTGCTGACTTGTGACATGTTTGGCGTCGCAAATTCAACCGTTGAATTAATAAATGGTGCGCCTACCGCTAATAAAATGAATAAAATAGACATCACAAACATGGCGGTTCCAGCTAAACCACCAATAACTTTTAAGGTGGTTAACCCTTTTGTTGATAATAACAAGAAAACCAAGAAAATTATTAATGAAATAAATGATACCGTTACAATTGGCATCGTATTGACTAAGTTTCCATTCCCTTGAACTGCCCAACCTAAGGCAATTAAAATTGCTTGTGGTTTTTGTGCCAAGTAAGGAATGTGCACTACCCAATAAGTCCATGCTGCATAATAGGCTAGACGTTTAGTACTGGTATTTTGCACCCACGAACTAACCCCACCATTACTGTCTTTAAATGTTGAACCTAACTGTCCTACGATTAACGCATAGGGAATAAAATATAAAACTAAAATCAAAAGCCATGAAGTGACCACTGAAATCCCTTGTTGTGCATAATTATTCACAACATTTCCAAGACCCCAGACCATGTTAAAGGCAATTAACCCGACGGTGAACCATCGTAATTGCTTTTTGTCCATATAACCAATTCCTTTCTTATTAAAAAAATAAAGCTCTTCATTTATCATAAGCATTTTACTTTTTATGCACAAGCTCAACATAATTAAATAAAGATGGCTTTTTAATAAGTAATTAAAACGCTTCTAGCAATGATTTTCTAATTTATTTGATGACTAAAAAAGGCCGGTGAATAAGTTGCTTCACCAGCCTTTTTCTAAGAGATTTTTCTTTTATAACATATCAAATAATGATAATTGGTTTTCATCTGGCAAGTCTTTTAAGACACCATTTTCATTCATGTATTCAATTAACGTTTTAGAAACTTTGCCTCGTGTTGCCAAATCTTCTTTCGATAAGAACGGTTGCTCTTCTCGCGCAGCAACAATGGCTTTCGCTACGTTGAGGCCTAAACTTGGCACTGCTCGGAAAGGTGCAATCAAGGTATCCCCTTCAATCACAAAATTTTCAGCATCTGATTTGTACAAATCAATCATGCCAAATTTATAGCCCCGTTCCAACATTTCATTACATAATTCTAAAACCGTTAATAAGTTTTTCTCTTTAGTGGAGGCGTCCATCCCTTTGTCCGTAATTTCTTTCATTCGTGCTTTCACAGCTTCTTTCCCTTGTGACATTGCCACTAAGTCGAAGTCATCCGCCCGAACGGAGAAAAACGCACAGTAATATAAGATTGGGAAATAAACTTTAAAGTAAGCGACCCGCAACGCCATTAATACGTATGCTGCCGCATGGGCTTTCGGGAACATATATTTAATTTTAGAACAAGAATCAATATACCAGTCAGGGACGTTGTTTTCTTTCATCGCATTTAAATACGTATCCCGTAGTTCATCAGGAATCTTATTCCATTGTCCTTTACGTACCGTTTCCATAATCTTAAAGGCCATCCCACTGTCCAAACCAGCATGAATTAAATAAACCATGATATCATCCCGACAACCAATTACTTCAGCAAGATTGGCTTCGCCACGACGAATCAATTCTTCTGCATTCCCTAGCCACACATCGGTTCCGTGAGACAGTCCAGAAATTTGAAGTAATTCTGCAAAAGTTGATGGATGGGTCTGTTCTAACATACCTCGAACGAAACGTGTCCCAAATTCAGGAATTCCTAAAGTTCCTGTTTTAGAATAAATTTGCTCTGCATCCACACCTAGAACATCAGGTCCTTCAAAAATACGCATCACTTCTGGATCGTCTGTTGGGATGGTTTTTGGCTCAATCCCAGATAAATCTTGTAACATCCGAATCACGGTCGGATCATCATGTCCTAGAATATCAAGTTTTAAAATATTATCGTGAATGGAATGGAAATCAAAGTGCGTCGTTTTCCATTCTGCCTCTTGATCATCTGCAGGGTATTGGATTGGCGTAAAGTCATAAACATCCATGTAATCAGGAATTACAATAATACCGCCGGGATGCTGCCCAGTCGTCCGTTTAACCCCTGTTGAACCTTTGGCTAAGCGATCAATTTCAGCACCACGCAAATGTAAATTATGATCTCTTTCATATCCTTTAACAAAGCCATACGCTGTTTTGTCGGCTACTGTACCAATGGTTCCTGCCCGGTAAACATATTCTTCACCAAAAAGAACTTTCGTGTAGTTATGGGCTTCGGCTTGATAATCGCCAGAAAAGTTCAAATCGATATCGGGAACTTTGTCGCCATGGAATCCTAAGAACGTTTCAAAAGGAATGTCGTGACCATCTTTAAACAATCGAGCGCCACATTTTGGACAGGCTTTTTCAGGCATATCAAACCCTGAACCATAGGAACCATCTTCATAGAACTCAGAATATTGACACTCAGGACAATAATAATGTGGCGCTAAAGGATTTACTTCAGTAATCCCTGTCATTGTCGCAACAAAACTAGAACCGACAGAGCCCCGTGAACCGACTAAATAGCCGTCTTCATTACTTTTATGCACCAGTTTTTGAGAAATTAAATAAATAACCGAGAAACCATTCCCGTTAATCGAATTCAGTTCCTTTTCTAACCGTTTTTCGACAATTTCTGGTAAAGGATCGCCATACAATTCGCGCGCACGATTGTAGCTTAAATCAGTGATCTCTTGTTCAGACCCAGGAATTTTTGGCGTATACAAATCGTCTTTTACTGGAATAACTTCTTCACATAAATCAGCGACTTTGTTGGGATTTTCTACTACAATTCGCTTAGCGACGTCTTGTCCTAAAAATTGAAATTCCGTTAACATTTCATCGGTGGTTCGGAAATGAACCTTTGGTAAACTATGGCGATTTAACGGATTAGCGCCACCCATAGACCCGACTAAAATTTTCCGATAGATGGCATCTTCTTCATTTAAATAATGAACATTTCCAGTGGCGACAACCAGCTTGCCAAGTTCGTCACCGATTTTCACTAGATTACTAATAATTTCTTCTAAATCTGCTTCATTTTTCACCAATTCTTGTTCAATTAATGGCGCGTAAACTGGTTTGGGCATAACTTCAATATAATCGTAGAATTTGGCACGATTTTTTGCTTCTTCGACACCTTTTTGCATCATTGCTTCAAAAATTTCGCCGTTTGAACATGCGGAACCGATTAAAAGTCCTTCTCTTAACTTCGATAATTGCGAACGAGGAATCCGTGGTACTCGGAAAAAATAATCTACATTGGACATCGAAATCAATTTAAAAAGATTTTTTAATCCTGCTTGAGTTGTTGCTAAAATCGTTGCATGGAAAGGTCGAGCTCGTTTGTATGAATCACCTTCGCCAATATGACGATTCAAATCATCATGGAAATGCATATCATGATTCTCTTTCGCTTCTTTTAAGAAAATCCAGCACAAATGACCTGTTGATTCCGAGTCATAGATGGCGCGGTGATGTTGTTCTAAGTTGACGCCAAATTTTTTCGATAAGGTATTTAGACGATGGCTTTTGAAATGTGGATACAAGAATCTGGATAATT
This sequence comes from Enterococcus sp. AZ120, assembly GCF_050546165.1. NCBI lineage: Bacteria > Bacillati > Bacillota > Bacilli > Lactobacillales > Enterococcaceae > Enterococcus > Enterococcus sp. AZ120. The sequence goes on from NZ_CP172950.1 coordinate 1,868,059, forward strand.
CTAATGTATCGATGACGGGATTAGCCGCTTCAGGTATTCCATGTTTGCCATAACTTGTATTTAAGAACCCCATATCAAAAGAAGCGTTGTGGGCCACTAAAATAGTTCCTTCTGAAAACTCTTTAAACATGCGTAAAACTTCTTCTTCGGACTTTGAGCCGCGCACCATTTCATCTGTAATCCCAGTTAAATTGATCGTCGTTTGAGATAATGGATGGCCAGGATCAATAAACTGCTCAAAAGTCTCAATGACATTTCCTTTGTGCATTTTGACTGCGGCCAATTCAATAATGGTATCATAAACAGCGGAAAGCCCCGTTGTTTCCACGTCAAAGACCACATAGGTAGCATCTGTTAATTCAATATGTTCTTCGTTGTAAGCAATAGGTACACCATCATCAACAATATTGGCTTCCACGCCGTATAAAATTTTAACGCCTGCTTTTTTACCTGCAGCATGGGCATCAGGAAACGCTTGGGCGCCGCCATGATCCGTAATTGCGATGGCCTTGTGCCCCCATTTCCCCGCTTGCGCCACCAAGTCACCGACTTTATTGGTCGCATCCATTGTACTCATGTTACTATGCATGTGTAATTCTACACGTTTTTCACCTTCTGGCGCGTAGTCTTTTCTTGGCGCATGGGCGACTTCCATCAAATCTTGAGCATTCATGACTAAATCACGCATGAAGGTATCTTCTTGTACACTACCACGAACACGAATCCAACTTTGTGGTTGAATCGCATCAAAAACTTGTTCATCTTTTTCCCCATTCGAAAATTTCTTCACCACGAAAGAGGAAGTATAATCAGTTATTTTCAAAATTAAAATTTTTCGTTTAGAACGCAATTCACGCACTTCTTTATCAAAAATAAAGCCTTCAATCGTTATCCGACGTTCTTCTTCCAGTATATTTCCCATTGGCATAATGGGTTCATCATTGGGAATATTCCGACCTAAACGAATTGGACCATCAAACGCAGGCGCTTGTTGTTGTTTTTCTTTTTTCATTTGTTCATGTTTAACAAGCGATTCAGCAGCTTGTTGTTGAAAGGCTGCGGCTTGTTCTAATTTTTGCTCTTCAAACTTTTTCAGCACTTCTGCAGCTTGCTGTTGATCCATTTTTGGTTCAATATGAAATTTAGGAAACCCGTAAGAGAAATAAAGTTCCTCAATAATTGGTAAATATTGTTGCTTCAAATAAGGAATAACTGCTTCATTATCAACAGGTAAGATAATTTTCCGATCTTCAAATTGTGGTGTCTGTGTTTTTAAGACTTTCTGAACTAACGGCGTATTGCATTGACTATTTAACAAGGCCAATTGCCAATAATCCGTTAATTGTTCCTCTGTAAATGTTGTCTGATTTGTGGTTATTTGAACGGAAACCTGCGCAATTTGTTGAAAAGCTAGTTCCAATTGTTGCATAAATGTTTGATATAGCATCACTGGCATCAATTCATCAAAACTTAAATGAAATTCCCATAAGCGACTTTGTTGGTGAACAATGACCTTGTCAATCCGGCCATTTTGAATTAAGGGATGTTCTTTCGCAGTGTCATCTAACTGAATTTGCGTCATCAGTTTATCAAATAAATCGCGTGCTTTTTCTGTCACAAAATGAACCTCCTTCTATCATTGAAAAAAGGCCCTCAGACAAATCTGTCAAGTGCCTTTTTTCGGTTTCTCTGCATTCGCTTCTCTATTAAGTATACTCGTTTTTTGTAAAAAAACAATCTTGTTTCTTTTCTAAAAAGAGCTAAGAAGAGCTTGAAGCAAAAATCACTTTAGATTTTTGCTTCAAGCTTAAACGCTGATAAGTGGCGGAAACAGTTTATCCTAATCATTCTGTCCGCCCTTTTCATTATTATTCCACTTCTGATGTTGTGTTCATCAAAATAGAAAGTGTACTTTCTAATTCTTCTTTGCGTACTTCCAACATTTCACCAGTACGTTTGATTTTGACTTCTACCACACCATCGACTGCTTTTTTCCCGACTGTGATACGGATTGGACAACCAATTAAATCAGCATCAGCAAATTTTACGCCTGCGCGCTCGTTGCGGTCATCAACTAATACTTCGTAGCCCGCTTCGGTCATCATTGCTTCAACTTCTTGTGATAGTTTTGTTTGGTACTCATCTTTCACATTCATTTGGACCACGTGTAAATCAAATGGCGCAATTCCTGTTGGCCAATTAATACCACGCTCGTCTGCATTTTGTTCAACGATTGCTGAAAGTAAACGACTAACGCCGATGCCATAGCAACCCATGATCACTGATTTTTCACGACCGTTTTCATCTAAAACTGTTGCGCCCATAGCATCACTGTAACGCGTTCCTAATTTAAAGATGTGACCAATTTCGATTCCTTTGGTAAAGGCTAAGACACCATTGCCATCAGGAGAAGGATCGCCTTCTTGAACAAAGCGTAAATCTTCGTAACTAATTGGTTGGAAATCACGATCTGGATTTACATTTGTCAAATGATAGCCATCTTCGTTAGCTCCAACAATGGCGTTGGCTAAATCTTGAACAGCTAAATCTGCATAAATTTTAACATCTTCGGAAACATTGACTGGACCAATTGAACCAAAGCCAGCTCCTAAGACACGGCGAGCATCTTCTTCTGTTGCTTCATCTAGGAAATCAGCGCCTAAGAAGTTTTTCAATTTGACATCATTGACATCATGATCGCCACGAACCAAGACCATTACTGGCTCTTCATCGGCAATAAATAGTACTGATTTAATAATTCGTTGTGGCTCAACTTCAAAGAAGTTTGCCACTTCGGCAATTGTACCCACTTCTGGTGTTGCAATTTTTTCTAAATCTAATTGTGTTTCATGTGATTTTTTCGGCGTATAAAGACTTGTTGCCATTTCTAAATTGGCAGCATAATCACTTTCTGTTGAATAACAAATAGTATCTTCCCCAATTTCAGAAATCGCCATAAATTCTTTAGAATCTTTACCACCCATGGCACCACCGTCCCCAATAATGGCACGGAATTCTAGTCCACAGCGTTCAAAAATGCGTGAGTAAGCTTTTTCGTAATCACGGTATGATTGATCTAAACTAGCTTCATCGGCATGGAAAGAATAGCCATCTTTCATGATAAATTCACGGCCTCTTAATAAGCCAGAACGAGGGCGTTTTTCATCACGATATTTTGTTTGAATTTGGTATAAATTCAAAGGTAATCGTTTGTAAGAATTGATTTCATCACGAATTAATTCTGTGAAGGTTTCTTCATGCGTTGGGCCTAAGATATAGTCACGGTCATTGCGATCTTTTAAGCGATACAAGTTAGGTCCATAAGTTTCATAACGGCCTGATTCTTTCCAAAGTTCTGCTGGTAATAACGCAGGCATTAACATTTCAACTGCATCAATTTTCTCAAATTCTTCTCGCATAATCGTTTTTAATTTTTCTAAAACACGATTGGCTAAAGGTAAATAAGAATAGATCCCTGCAGCGACTTGACGAATATAGCCTGCGCGCAACAGAATTTGATGACTTAAGACTTCTGCATCATTTGGTACTTCTCTTAACGTTGGAATTAACATTTTTGACTGTTTCATTAAAACTCTCCTCTATTTTAAAATCAACTATTTTTGATTTCTTTACACACTTTTTTACTTAAGCTTTCTCCTTAAAAGAAAAAGCGTTGAATATCGTTCCAAGTAACTAACACCATTAACACCATGACAAACCCAAAGCCAATTAACGTAATGATGCCTTCTTTTTCAGGACTAATTGGTTTTCCACGTACACCTTCAATAATGTTTAAGACAATTTTCCCGCCATCTAAAGCTGGGATCGGCAACAAATTAATAATCCCTAAGTTCATTGACAACATGGCCATTAAGAATACAACTGTACTTACTCCAGCATTGGATGCTTCTTCCGATAATTTAAACATCATGACTGGCCCACCTAGTTTGTTTAAACTAAAGCCTGTGAATAGTGAGCCGAGTGCTTTAAAAATCTGTGTCGTACTATTTAAAGTATCCTGAATACCGCCCATCAATTTTGACGGTAAATCGGTTTTCATATAAGGATAAACGCCGACTTTACCAATTGTTTGTTTTTCCACTTTTTGTTTTTCTGGTGTCACTGTTAGTTGCTCTTCTTTGCCGTTACGCTCAACTACGAACGTTAACGGCTTTTCGGGGTTCTTCTGCACAATGGTTGTAAAATCTTCGTATTTTTTGATTTTTTGATTATTAATCGATAAGACTTTATCGTTTTCTTTCAACCCAGCTTCTGCGGCTGGGCCATTAGGAATCACTTGTCCAATTTGATTCGTGTTTAAATCAGTAACGCCTCCTTGTAGAAAGACCGCTAACGTAAACAGAATAAACCCTAAGATAAAGTTATTCATGGGTCCCGCAAAGTTCGTTAAAATGCGTTGCGATAATTTCGCTGATTGAAATTGAACGTCAAGTGGCGCAATCCGCACCTCGGTTCCATCACTTTCAATAATCGTTGCATCATGGTCAACTTTATAAACGGTTTCTTCTTCCTCGTTTCCATTGACATAGCCCTTGATGAATAATTCTTTTTCAAGATCAAAATCAACGACTTCCATCGGAATACTATGAGGTAATTGTACTTTTTTACTTGTATTAATTTTAACCACATTACCCACGGCATTTAACTCAACAGATAGAGGCATACCTGGTGTGATTTCTGTCATGTCTTCGCCCATCCCAGCCATTCGCACATAGCCACCAATTGGCAATAAGCGAATCGTATAAGTGGTGCCATCTTTTCCACGATGCGCAAAAATCTTTGGTCCCATTCCGATTGCAAACTCACGAACTAAAATACCCGCTCGTTTTGCAAAATAAAAGTGGCCAAATTCATGTACGAGGACAAGAATACCGAAGACAATAATGAATGTGATAATTGTTTTCATAGATGTCCTTCTTCCTTCATTCACTGACGTTCAGTGCTTTTTATTATTACATGGGAAAGTCTCGTAAAACTTGCTCTGTTCCCTTCCCGATAAACCAGTGCAACTGTTTACTGAGAACAGTCGCCACTGTTAGTGAACAAATCTTTCCTTATGTAAGACAAGTTTTATTTTAGCATATTCACTCATAAATAACCATTGGACTTGACCACTTCGCCTAGATATTTTGTGTTTTTTTAGAAAACTCTATAAATGAGAGGAATTGATTACTACGACCAGTATTTATTTTAAAGACCTTCAACAATAGTAGCTAACTTTAGACCATAAACTTTTCCGACAGTTTGTCGTATTTTATCAACACGCTGATTGACATGTGCTACCATGAAAGTATTAATAGTAATTTTAGGGGGAATGAATCAATGTATGGAGAATTACATGGTAAAGTAGCCGTTGTCACTGGTGCAGCTACGGGTTTAGGATTATTTATTACTCTGCGTTATATCTTAGAGGGCATGAATGTTGTTGCTGACTATGTCGGTGAGCTGCCTAAAGAATTTGAAGATGTCCAAGCCAAGCACGCAGATCGCGTAAAATTCGTGAAGGCTGATGTCTCTAATGAAGAAGATATTAAAGCGTTAGCTGAAACCGCTTTAAAAGAGTTTGGTCATGTTGACATTTGGGTAAATAACGCCGGTGTGGAGGCTTCTTTTCCGACAATTGATATGCCATTAAAAGAATGGCAACGTGTCATTGATGTCAATTTAAACGGTGTCTTTTTGGGTTCTAGAGAGGCACTCCGAATATTTAGAGATCAAAAAATCAAAGGTTCAATCATTAATATGTCCTCCGTACACCAAAGAATTCCTTGGCCAACGTTCGCCCACTATGCGGCAAGTAAAGGCGCAACCGAAATGTTCACGAAAACAATCGCTTTGGAATATGCGGAATATGGTATTCGTGCCAACTGTATTGCACCTGGAGCGATTAACACACCTATTAATGCTGAAAAATTTTCCGATCCCGAACAGTTAAAACAAACAACGAGCATGGTTCCTATGGGCATTATTGGTAAACCAAATCAAGTAGCTGCTGCGGCCGCTTGGTTAGCTTCTGATGAATCCTCATACGTAACTGGAACAACACTCTTTGTAGATGGCGGGATGTCTCTATACCCTTCGTTCCAACACGGAGCTGGTTAAAAAGTAATCTGCAACAAAAATTCATAGAGAATTTTTGTTGCAGATTTTGTACTATCACACACAAAATCTATTCAGGAGGCTTACCATGAAACTAGTCAAAAATGTTCTTTTAATTTTAATTGGTTTAGTTATTATCGGGATTGGCGCATCCACTTTAAGAGTGGCAGGTTTAGGAGTTGATCCTTTCACTGCTATGAATATCGGACTTTCTTCGATGTTTGGTATGCAATTAGGTATTTTTCAAATTATTGTCAATGCGTTTATTCTATTCTATGTCTATTTAAAAAACAAAAAAGCCATTGGTCTGGGAACTATTTTAAATATGCTTTTAGTAGGGATTTTGATTCAACAGATTTCTACTTGGCTTCAACCTTACGCCGATAGTTTAGGAGGCTCAACAATTGGCAAACTACTTTCTTTATTCGTCGGAGTCCTGATTTTTACATTTGGCTGCGCCTTATACATGGCTACAGATCAGGGCGAGTCCCCCTATGATGCGATTGCGCCAACCATCTGTCAACAAATCAACAAACCTTACGCTTCTGTTCGAAAAGCACAAGATTTGTTGGTCCTATTAATTGGCTTTATTGCTGGTGGTCCAATTGGGATTGGTACAATTATTTGTGCATTTGGTGCTGGCCCACTCATTAGTTTCTGGAACAAGTTACTTCAACCTTTAGTAAAATAATTTTTTAACTAAAATATAAGAAAAAGCGATGACTCCATAGAGATTTTCTTCTCGAGTCATCGCTTTTTTATTTGTGCTTCTTTGAAGAAGCATGATTAGTATGTTTCTTGTTTGGCTTTCCGTTGTTGTTTTAGTTGATTATTTGTTGGTAGAGTGAAAAACTAGCCGACAGAGCCTTCCATCTCATAACTAATCAACCGATTCAACTCAACCGCATATTCCATCGGTAATTCTTTCGTAAATGGTTCAACAAAGCCCATAACAATCATTTCTGTCGCTTCGGCTTCAGATAAGCCGCGACTCATTAGATAATATAATTGTTCTTCAGAAATTTTTGAAACTTTGGCTTCGTGTTCTAAGGACACTTGGCTGTTATGGATTTCGTTAAACGGAATCGTATCTGATTTTGATTTTTCGTCCATGATAATCGTGTCGCATTCGATGTGGGAAATCGAGCCTGCGCTGTCTTTGCCAAAAGTAACTTGGCCACGGTAGTTAACCTCGCCGCCGTCTTTAGCAATTGATTTTGAAACAATTGAGCTAGAGGTATTCGGCGCATTGTGAATCATTTTGGCCCCAGTATCTTGGATTTGGTTAGCGCCAGCAAAGGCAATCGATAACATCGTGCCACGGGCACCTTTGCCATCTAAGTAAACGCTTGGGTATTTCATGGTTGTTTTAGCTCCTAGGTTCCCATCAATCCATTCGACAGTGGCACCTTCGTAAGCTTTAGCACGTTTGGTTACTAAGTTGTAGACGTTATCTGACCAGTTTTGAATAGTGGTATAACGACAATAAGCATCTTTTCTTGTAAAAATTTCTACGATGGCCGCATGCAAGCTGTTACTTGAATACGTGGGTGCCGTACATCCTTCAACATAGTGAACGCTGGCCCCTTCATCGACAATAATCAAGGTCCGTTCAAATTGGCCGGTATTTTCAGCGTTGATTCGGAAATATGTTTGTAATGGTACATCAACTCGAACGCCTTTTGGTACATAAATAAAGGTTCCACCTGACCAAACAGCTGAGTTTAAAGCGGCCAGTTTATTATCTGTTGGCGGCACAAGTTTTGAAAAATACTCTTTGAATAGGTCAGGATATTCTTTTAAAGCAGAGTCAGTATCTGTAAAAATGATGCCTAATTTTTCAAATTCTTCTTTCATGTTGTGGTAAACAACTTCTGATTCATATTGAGCAGAAGCCCCAGCTAGATAAGCACGCTCAGCTTCGGGAATCCCAATTTTTTCAAAGGTTTCTTTGATTTTATCAGGTACATCATCCCAATCGCGTGCGGGTTTGTCACTCGGTTTTTGGTAATATTTAATTTTACTAAAGTCAATATCTGACAGGTCTGGACCCCATTCTTGCATGGGCATTTTATTGAATTGTTCTAACGATTTTAAACGGAAGTCAAGCATCCATTCTGGTTCGCCTTTCACGCGAGAAATTTCGCGAACGACGTCTTCGGTTAGGCCGTCTCCGGTACTAAAGACTGGTTCCACATCGTCGTGAAAGCCAAATTTATATTCTTCTAATTCAGGTACTGTACTCAATTCGTCGTCACCCTTTCTTTATTTTTCACAATGTAAATGACCGGCTTCGCCTTGGCCGTTATTAGCAACAGCCTGCTCTAAGGCTTTCCAAGCCAGGGTTGCACATTTAATCCGAGCTGGAAATTTAGCTACGCCGCTTAACATTGCTGCATCGCCTAATTTTTCATCTTCGGCCACTTCATTTCCTTGAACAAGTTGAGAGAAATCCTCTGCTAAGGCCGTTGCTTCGGCGATTGTTTTTCCTAAGACCGCATCAGTCATCATACTAGCACTTGCTGTACTGATTGAACAGCCACTTCCTTGAAAGGCGATATCTTTAATCACACCGTCTTCAATGGCCACATCCAGTTCAATCACATCTCCACAAGTAGGATTATTCAGTTCAATTGTTTGGCTAGACGCATCTAGCGTTCCGTGGTGATGTGGGTGGCTAGAATGGTCCAAAATGACTTGGCGATATAAGTTATCTAATTTAGAAAGTGCCATGCTGGAAAAACTCCTTTGTCGCTTTAATCGCTTCAACTAAGCGATCTGCGTCTTCTTTGGTATTGTATAAATAAAAACTTGCCCGTGCGGTTGCTGGCACGCTCAAATAGTTTAATAACGGTTGCGCGCAATGGTGACCCGCTCTGACAGCGACCCCTTCCATATCTAACGCCGTAGCCACATCATGTGGATGTAAACCTTCAATATTAAAAGCAATCACACCTGTGTGGTCTTTTGGATTCTGTGGACCATAAATCGTCAAGCCCTCGATAGCTTGCAACTTCGGCAAAACATAGTGAACAAGGGCTGCTTCATGTTGATGAATGGCCTCTAAACCAATTTCTGTTAAATAATCAATGGCGGCACCTAAGGCAATTGCCCCAGCAATATTAGGTGTGCCAGCTTCAAATTTCCATGGAAGCTCTTTCCAAGTACTTTCTTGAAGATGAACAAAGTCAATCATTTCGCCACCAAATTCCACAGGTTCCATTTGTTCCAATAAATGACGTTTGCCATAAAGGATACCAATTCCAGTTGGTCCACACATTTTGTGACCACTAAATGCATAAAAATCAGCATCGATGGCTTGAACGTCCACAGGCATATGAGGAACTGCTTGCGCGCCGTCTACCACCATCACAGCGCCATTTTGATGAGCTAATTGTGTTAATTCTTCGATTGGATTAATGACCCCTAACACATTTGAAACATGAGCAATCGAAACAATTTTCGTTTTTTCTGTAATTTGTTGACGTGCACTTGCCATGTCTAAAAAGCCGTCTTCAGTGACGTCTATATACTTCAAAATGGCTCCTGTACGTTGGGCTAATTGTTGCCAGGGAATAATGTTTGAATGATGTTCCATGTAAGATATGACGATTTCATCCCCGGCTGTAACTGCCAAGTCACCATAACTTTTGGCAATCCAATTCAAACTGGTTGTTGTTCCTCGTGTAAATAAAACTTCCGCTGTTTCTTTGGCATGGATAAATTGGCGAACCTTTTCGCGGGAGGCCTCATAGTCCTTCGTTGCTCGTTCGGCTAACGTGTGCACCCCACGATGAACATTGGCATTATCGGTTTCATAATAATGTCGTAAAACATCTAACACCGCCGTTGGTTTTTGGGTTGTCGCAGCATTGTCTAAATAAACTAGCGGTTCATCATTAACTTCTTGAAACAAAATAGGAAACGATTGACGAATGGTTGCTGCATCCATCATGCGTTTAACTTCCCTTCAATTACTTCTACAAATTCATTTTGTACTTCTTTAACTGGAATTGCTGTAATGACAGAACCTAGGAAGCCACGAATCACCAAACGTTCCGCTTCTTCTTTACGCAAGCCGCGGCTCATTAAATAATACATTTCTTCTGGATCTACTCGACCAACGCTGGCTGCGTGTCCGGCAGTCACTTCATTTTCATCAATTAAAAGAATTGGATTGGCATCACCACGAGCTTTATCAGACAGCATTAAAACACGACTTTCTTGCTGTGCGTCGGCTCCTTTTGCTCCTTTTAAAATGTGGCCAATTCCGTTAAACGTTAAAGTACCACGTTCACGAATAACTCCATGTTGTAAAATATGACCAATTGAATGTGGCGCTTTGTTTGTCACTCGTGTGTCGATGCCTTGTGTTTGTTTACCTGCACTAATTGCAACAACTTTAACTTCTGAATGAGCGCCTTCGCCAACTAAATCAGAATCAAAATCAGCCACAACATCGCCATCATTCATGACGCCTAGAGCCCAATCAACAGAGGCATCCCGCATAATATAGCCACGACGATTCATATAAGTCGTTACAGTTTGCCCTAATTGATCCACGGCTGAGTATTTAACTTTTGCGCCATCTTTCGCAATCACTTCCACAACGATATTTCCAGAAGCTTTCTCTGCGTGATGACCAGTTGATTGAAAACGTTCTAAATAACTGAATTCACTATGATTATCTGCAACGATTAAAACATGTTTAAAGAAAGGTTGGTTGCTATCTGAATCCTGAATAAACAAAGATTCAATGGGCTCTTCAATCACTACGTTTTTAGGAACGTATAAGAAAACGCCACTATTCATGAAAGCTGCATGAGCTGCTGTCAGCTTATCTTCTTCTGGTAATACAGCTTTAGTCATATAGTATTCTTTAACTAATTCTGGGTGCTCTTGTAAAGCAGTAAAAATGTCTGTAAAAATTACCCCTTGTTCCGCTAATGAGGCTGGCAATTGCTCAAAAGCATGAAAAGATCCTTGTTGAACAATTAAAGGATTGTCTTTCATTTGATCAAAACTTGCGACATTTCCTTCAGAAGGCACATAACTTTCCATGTGAACATTTAATAAAGGCCAACGATGAAATTTCACACGATCAATATGTGGTAACTCACTTTCGTCAGCGTTTCTTAAAGCCGTTGTTCGCAATTCAGTCATCCAAGCTGGTTCTTCATGTTCTAGTGAAAAAGCGGTGACTTCGTCAAGATAATCCATTAGATTTACTTTTTTCATTTATCTTGTCCTCCTTACGCTTCTTCTTTGTAATCAATACCTAATTCTTGGCTGATACCAGCATAGCCTTCTGTTTCTAAACGTTTTGCCAAATCAGCCCCACCGGTTTTCACAACGCGGCCTTCCATCATGATATGAACAACATCTGGCGTGATATAGTTCAATAAGCGTTGATAATGGGTAATAATTAACGCACCAAAGTTCTCGCCGCGCATTTCATTAACCCCTTTAGAAACTACTTTTAACGCATCGATATCTAAGCCTGAATCAATTTCATCTAAAATGGCAAACGTTGGCTCTAACATCAATAATTGTAAAATTTCATTTCGTTTTTTCTCGCCGCCAGAAAAACCTTCGTTTAAGTAACGCTCAGCCATTTCTTCAGGCATATTTAATAATTCCATTTTGCTATCTAATTTTTTTAAGAACTGCATAACTGACATTTTGTTGTCTTCGTCACGTTTTGCATTGATTGCTGCACGCATGAATTCAGCATTGGTAATCCCTGGAATTTCACTTGGGTATTGCATTGCTAAGAATAAGCCTAAGCGAGCGCGTTCGTCTACTTCTAAATCTAAAACGTTGACGCCGTCAAACAGAATTTCTCCTTCTGTGACTTCGTAGTTAGGATTTCCCATAATTGCTGCTGATAAAGTAGATTTACCAGTTCCATTAGGTCCCATAATTGCATGGATTTCTCCAGTATTAATTGTTAAATCGACCCCTTTTAGAATCTTTTTATCTTCAATTGATACGTGTAAATTTTTGATTTCTAACACAGACATGTACAATTCCCTCCAACTTGTTTTAATCGTTTTTCCGTTCTCACTCATTTTAGCCTAATTGAGAATGAATCGCAAATTACAATTGCTAAAAATAACAACTCTTATCATCAAATTTTAGGATTCAATTTGTGAAGGAAAATTTTAAAAGGCTGATATTTCAAAGTTTCTCTATATTTTTAAGTGATCGTCCCTACACAAAGAAAAATATTCTGGTAGAATAAAAAAATTTATTCAAGAAAGCGTTTTCTTAAATAATTACTTTAGAATGACTTTCGCAAAGAGAGCCTTGAGATACGCCTTCCTCATCTATACAAAAAAATCCAGAGCATTTGCTTCTCTGGATTCAATAATTTTTATTAGTGATTGGTTTTATACTTCTAAAAGTTCTTGTTCTTTTTCAGCAGTAATCGCATCGATATTTTTGATGCTATCATCTGTTAATTTTTGAACATCTTTTTCAAATGAACGTAATTCATCTTCGGTGATGTCGCCATTTTTTTGAGCTTTTTTCAACTCATCCATTGCATCACGACGAACGTTACGGACAGCAACTTTTGAGTTTTCCGCTTCTTTTTTCACGTCTTTGGCTAATTCTTTCCGACGTTCTTCCGTTAATTGTGGAATCACTAAACGGATGACATTTCCATCATTGGTTGGGCTAATGCCGATATCACTCATTTGAATAGCTTTTTCAATGTCAGCGATAGAATTTTTGTCAAACGGTGTAATCATTAATACACGTGCTTCTGGGATATTGATACTTGCTAATTGGTTAACTGGTGTTGGTGCACCATAATATTCTACTTGAATACGGTCTAATAGACTTGCGTTCGCACGACCAGCACGAATTTGACCTAATTCACGGCGTAAGCTTTCTTCCGCTTTTGTCATTTTTTCTTTGGCTGTTGCTAAAACTTCTTTAGACATTCTTTATTTCCCCCTTACAGTTGTTCCGATATTTTCACCAAGGATGGCACGACGGATATTTCCTGCTTCATTTAGGTTAAAGACAACTAAAGGAATATCGTTATCCATACTTAATGAGCTTGCTGTTGAATCCATTACTTGTAGCCCTTTAGAAATAACATCTAAATGTGTTAGTTCTTCAAATTTTGTCGCTGTTTCATCCACACGTGGATCCGCAGAATAAACACCATCAACATTGTTCTTCGCCATTAAGATGACGTCCGCATCTACTTCTGCAGCTCGTAACGCAGCCGTTGTATCTGTCGAGAAGTAAGGATTTCCTGTTCCTCCGGCAAAAATAACAACGCGGCCTTTTTCTAAATGACGTTCTGCACGACGACGAATGTATGGTTCTGCAATTTGACGCATTTCAATTGATGTTTGAACACGTGTAGGCACACCAAGATTTTCTAATGTATCTTGCAATGCTAAGGCATTCATCACAGTAGCTAACATGCCCATATAATCAGCTTGTGCACGTTCCATGCCCATTTGAGCACCAATTTGTCCACGCCAAATGTTTCCGCCGCCAACCACGATGGCCATTTCGATACCTAATTCATGGACCTCTTTAATTTCTTGGACGATTTCTTTAATGACTGGTGGTTTAATGCCAAAACCGTCTTCTCCGGCTAGCGCTTCTCCACTTAACTTTAATACGACACGTTGATACTTAGGTTTAACCATCATAATTCCCTCCAAGATTCTCTAAAAATCATTCAATTCCTCATTTAGATGACTTTTCACCAAAATGATTTTTTAGACCAAGCAGTGCGATCCACTGGTTTTGCCTAAAAAAAGGGAGCGCATATCAAAGTTATGCGTTCCCAAATGGCTGAAAGACTGCCTTGAATCAAGCAGTAATCAATTTATGCAGCTTCCTTTGGGGATCGCTGTCTGTTTAGATACTTATGATTCACGGCTTTTCAACCGAGCGTTTGATGCTCTTAGTTTTTCATTTGGCTCATTACTTCATCCGCAAAGTTATCTTCACGTTTTTCGATACCTTCGCCAACTTCAAAACGTACGAATGATTTTACTTCGCCGCCTTTAGAAGCAACAAATTTTTCGACAGTCATATCTGGATCTTTAACAAATGGTTGGTCAACCAAAGCGATTTCTGCTTTGAATTTTTGTAGACGACCAACAACCATTTTTTCAACGATATTTGCTGGTTTACCTTCGTTTAATGCTTGTTCAGTTAACACAGCTTTTTCGTGTTCTAATTCTTCTTGAGGAATTTGAGATTCGTTGACATAGCGAGGGTTGATTGCCGCGATGTGCATAGCAACATCTTTCGCTACTTCTTCGTCAGTTGTGCCATCGATAACTGTTAATACAGCAATACGGCCACCCATGTGTAAGTAAGCGCCAAATGCAGCATTGTCAGCTTTTTCGACAACTTCAAAACGACGGAAGCTGATTTTTTCACCGATAACAGTTGTTGCTTCGATTAAATCAGATTCGATTGTGCCTTTTTCAGTTTTAATAGCCATTGCTTCTTCCATCGTAGCTGGTTTGTTTTCAGCAACTTTAGTCGCAATATCTTTAACTAAATCTTGGAACATTTCGTTTTTAGAAACGAAGTCAGTTTCTGAGTTTACTTCAACGATTGCTGCAACGTTACCTACAGTTGCTACGTTTGCTAAACCTTCAGCCGCAATGCGGTCATTTTTCTTCGCTGCTTTAGCCATACCATTTTCACGTAAAAAGTCTACGGCTTTTTCCATGTCGCCTTCTACTTTTACTAATGCTTTTTTAGCGTCCATCATTCCAACGCCAGTCATATCGCGTAATTCTTTTACCATTTTAGCTGTAACGTCTGCCATTATTTGTGTCCTCCTCGGATATTATCAATTCTTTTTAAAAAAGCTATCTCAAAGGAGAATCAGGCTTTTTGTCGCCTAGCCTTTGAGACAGCTCCGTAATCATTATTATTCAGCTGATTCGTTATTTCCTTCAACAACATCAACGATTTCTTCGATTGAAGTTGCTTCTGGTGTTTCTTCAACGAATAACTCTTCAGTTGCTTGGTCTTCCCCTTGGTTACCTTCGATGAAAGCGTCAGCCATTTTAGCAGTGATTAATTTCACAGCGCGGATTGCATCATCATTTGAAGGGATTACAACATCGATCTCATCAGGATCACAGTTTGTATCAACCATTGCAACGATTGGAATGTTTAATTTGTGTGCTTCTTGAACAGCAATGCGTTCTTTACGTGGGTCAACGATGTACATTACATCTGGAATTCTTGGCATATCAGCGATACCACCTAAGAATTTTTCTAAACGTTCACGTTCTTTGTTTAAACCAGCAACTTCTTTCTTAGGTAAAACTTCGAAAGTGCCGTCTTCTTCCATTGCATTGATTTTTTTCAAGCGAGCAATACGTTTTTGGATTGTATCCCAGTTAGTTAACGTACCACCTAACCAACGATGGTTTACATAGTATTGACCAGCGCGGATTGCTTCATCTTTGATTGCTTCTTGTGCTTGTTTTTTAGTTCCTACGAATAAAGCAACGCCGCCTTCTTCTGCAACGTTTTTCATGTAATCGTAAGCTGCATCTACTAATTTCACTGTTTTTTGTAAATCAATGATGTAGATACCGTTTCTTTCTGTGAAGATATATTTCTTCATTTTTGGGTTCCAGCGACGAGTTTGGTGACCAAAGTGTACGCCGGCTTCTAGTAATTGTTTCATAGAAATTACTGCCATGTTGTGTTTCCTCCAGTTTGGTTTTTATTTTCCTCTTCTTTTCGTCAACTCCTTGAAGAACTACCGTAGTAGCACCACTTCGCAGATGGAAAAGAATGTGGATTTCGTGTGTGAAAATCACACCTTTAACAGTATAAGATATTTTCAGAAAAATAGCAAGCCTTAAAACTAGAAATGTCGCTCCTACTGCGCTTGCCAAACAAGATGACATTCTTCGTTTCCTGTTTCATCGATGGTTCGCTTTTGTTGGACAAAGCCTTGTTTTTGATAAAAGGCGTACGCTGCTTGATTTTCCCTGTAAACAGCCAAAGATAAGATGTCCTGTTCTTCTTTTGCTACTTGCAGTAATTTCTGACCGATGCCCTTCCCTTGAAACACTTTTTTTATAAAAATTCCTGCGATATAGTTATCCATTAAGCCTAAAAACCCAATTATCTGACCCTCTTCTTCTGCTAAGATCAGTGTTGCTTTTGGTAACGCAGCGCGGACAAATGCCTTATTTTCTTGCCAATAAGTTGGTGCGACAAATGGATGAGCTTCTAGGTTCGTTTGCAGCCAAATAGTCATAATGGTTTCTAATTCTTTTTCTGTTAACTGGGTTGTCTTTTTGATAGTCAGCATTTTTTGACACTCGTTTCTGTTATTGATTATTTTCAAAATAAAACATTAACACGCCCGCTGCGATAGCGACATTCAATGATTCTGCTTGACCTTTCATTGGAATATAAAGATTTTTCGTGGTTTCTGCTAACAATTCTGGCGAAACCCCGCTACCTTCATTGCCTAAAATCAACGCATAATTTTCCACTGCCTCTTGTTCATAATAAGCAATCGCAGCTTCATTTAATTCTGTACCGAAAACTGGTAGTCCTTGCTTCTTGAATGCCTGAACCACTTCAGTCAACTCTCGTTGGAGAACCGGCAAATGATAGTGGCTTCCCTGCATTGAGCGCAACACTTTTGTATTGTAAATATCTGCTGTGCCCTTACCTAAAATCACGCCTGCTAAACCTGCTGCATCAGCTGTGCGAATCATCGTACCAACATTACCAGGGTCTTGGATATTATCTAAAAGTAACCAACCACCTTTAAAAGAAAGCGACTGCTCTTGTTGCGTTTCCAAGGTGACAATTGCCAAAATTCCTTGTGAAGTTGGCAGCTCCGACAAGCTATTTAAAACCTCATCACTAACAAAAATTAATTTTTCTGTTTCTTGTTCAGCTAACCAAGTTCCCCATTCTTGTTGACCTCTTTGGTTAAACAAAATCCACTGGACATCGGCATTGGCCTTCACAGCTTCTTCAACTAAATGAAATCCTTCTATTATATATTGGTTCAGTTCTTCTCGGTACTTCTTTTTGTGTAATTTTTTCCATTCTTTTAATTGGTTATTTTTCGTTGATGTAATTTCTTTCATAAGTCACCTCGCCTTTGTATTATAGCATGCTTCTAGCTTGCTTGGATACTTGCTAGAACCAAGAAAAATCGCTATCATAAAGAAAAAAGCAAAGGAAGTGTCTCTCATGGAAAAACTAAGAATGAATGTACAAGGACGTGTCCAAGGTGTTGGCTTCCGCTACATGACAAAAATGGTGGCAGATCAATTAGGTGTCACTGGTTCGGTGAAGAACGAAGACGACGGGTCCGTTTCAATCACAGCAATTGCACCTGAAGACATAATGGAAACATTTATCAAAAAAATCAAAGATTCCCCCAGTCCAGCGGGACGTGTAACGTATGTTGATATTCAAGAAGACCCTTTGTTAGAAGAAACGGAACAATTTAAAGTGATTCAATAAACTTACTTTCTAACGATTGATTTCTTTGGGAAGAAGCCTTGAACAGCAAGTAGTTCCTGCTTTTTATTGATTTTTGTAAGAGCTTCTTTTCGATTTTGATTGAAAAAGAGCGCTGTTTCAAGTATAGTTAACCATGTAAAAATTTTTTAGAAAAGGACCGAATTACATGCGTAAATTAAACCGATGGCTTTACGGCTCTGGCTTACTATTTTTAGTAATGTTTTTATCAGGCTGTGTGAAAACAGGAGCAGATGGACAACCAACTGGTGAAGGTTTTGTCTATAACTTCCTTGTTTTACCGATGAGTAATGCAATTACTTATCTTGTCGATAACTTTAATTGGAACTATGGTTGGGCGATTATTTTTATCACCATTATTGTACGGATCATTATTTTACCGTTAGGCTTACATCAATCGAAAAAAAGCTTTATCCAAACGGAAAAAATGCAAGCAATCAAACCCCAAGTGGATGTTGCACAAGCAAAAATGAAACAAGCAAGTACGCGTGAAGAACAAATGGCCGCACAAGCAGAACTACAAAAGATTTATAAAGAAAACAATGTGAGTATGGTTGGCGGAATTGGTTGTTTGCCTTTATTAATTCAAATGCCTATTTTCTCTTCTCTGTTCTTTGCTGCTCGTTATACAAAAGGTATTGCCACGGCAAGCTTCTTAGGAATGAATTTAGGGCAACCAAATATGATTTTAGTGGCATTAGCTGGTTTAGCCTATTTAGCTCAAGGTTATATTTCAATGATTGGTATTCCTGAAGAACAAAAGAAAACAATGAAATCAATGCTGATTGTTTCACCATTAATGATTGTTTTCATGTCCTTTAGCTCACCTGCAGGCGTAGCGCTTTACTGGGTAGTTGGTGGTATTTTCACATGTATTCAATCTGCCATCACAAATATCCTCTTACGTCCAAGAATTAAAAAACAAGTACAAGAAGAATTGAAAAATAACCCACCAAAACAAGTGGTTACTCCTATTAAGGATGTGACACCAAAAGAAACAAACAAAGTAACGCAAAAAACGAACCAACCAAAAGCAAACGGCAATAAAGGTCGTAATGCTGGAAAACAAAAACGTAAATAAAAAAAGGATCGCCTCTAAACGGCGATCCTTTTTTTACTTCAATTCTTTCCCAGTCATCTCTTCAATAGTTCGAATAGACTTTGGACCAAAGCCATGCAACGAAAGTAACGCTTTTCGGCCTCGTGCGTAGAGTTCATCCACACTGTCGATTTTTTCATTCGTTAGCGCACGAACAGCTGGCTTTGATAATTGTGTTAAAATTTGTTCAAACGTTGTTTCTAGCATGCTGTCGGTTCCTCCTTAGCGGTCGAAAAACAGCGCTTTTTATTTTACAATTAATAAATCTAAGCTAGCAATTGATAACGCCATTTTAGCAATTTGCATTAATTGTTTTAATCGGTTTTGTTTGACTTTTTCATCCTCAACCATAACCATCGTTTCATTGAAGTACGCATCAATTAACGGACGTAGATTTACTAGTGCTTCATAGTTTTCTGCAATCGTGCGTGTCGCAAATGCTTCAGATAAATCGTTAACTGCTTGATACAGTTCTTTTTCTGCCTTATTTTCAAACAGACTTGGATCAATCCCTTCTTCAGTATCACCTAAAAGTTCTTGACCTTTTTTCGCTAAATTAATAACACGCGTTAAGGCTTCCATTGATGGTTTAAAATCTTGATCTTCAAAACGGCTTTTTAAAATATTCGCTGAAGCAAATAATTTCGATAAATCGGCTTGCTCAGCAGACACCACTGCATCGATAATGTCATGGCGAACATTTTTCGTCATTAATAATTGACGTAAGCGAGCTTTCACAAATTCAACGACTTCTGCTTGTCCTTCGTTTAGTAAAACGCCATATTTCTCAACATCTTGATTCACTGCTTCATCAACTTCTGTTTGTAATTGAACTAATGGGAAGGTCCAGCCTTTATCTTCAATAATTCGGATAACGCCATAGGTTTGACGACGAAGTGCATAAGGATCGTTAGAACCTGTTGGAATCATACCAACTGAGAAGAATGAAAAGACGCTGTCAAGCTTATCGGCTAAGGCTAAAACAGCCCCGATTGCTGTTTCTGGCAATTCACCTTCACTGGAAGTTGGTAGATAATGTTCTCGAATCGCCGTTGCTACGGCTGGTTTTTCGCCTTGTAATAAGGCATATTTTTCTCCCATAATTCCTTGTAATTCTGGGAATTCACCAACCATATTTGTTACTAAGTCAAATTTATAAATTTCAGAGGCACGTTTTAAATCTTCCAATTCCTCCTCAGATAAGCCAACTTTTCGACCAATGATTTGTGCAATTAAAGCAACCCGTTGCATTTTTTCATAAATTGAGCCAATCTTTTCATGGAAAGTCACATTTTTTAGTTTTTCAACACATGCTTCAATCGTTAATTTTTTATCTTCATTGTAAAAGAATTCTGCATCTTCTAAACGAGCAATTAACACTTTTTCATTTCCTTTAATCACGTTTTCAAGGTGAACATTATCCCCATTGCGAACAGCGATAAAATGCGGCATTAATAAGCCTTGGTCGTTACGAACTTCAAAGTAACGTTGGTGTTCTTTCATAGAAGTCACTAATACTTCATCTGGAACAGATAAATATTTTTCATCAAAACTGCCTACAAATGCAGTTGGATATTCCACTAAATTCGTAACTTCTTCCAATAACTCTTCATCTAAAGCTAACTGCCAATTTTTTTCTGCAGCGAGAGCGTTCGCTTGATCAACAATCATTTGTTTCCGTTCATTCGGTTGAACCACTACAAATTGTTCTTTTAATTTTGCTTCATATTCATTAGCATGTTGGAACGTCACATCGTCTCCCAAGAAACGGTGGCCACGAGAAGTTTGCCCTGTTGTCACGTCTAACACTTTGAAAGGAATTACTTCATCATCAAGTAGTGCCACAATCCAGTGAATTGGACGAATATATTCGAAATCATAGTTTGCCCAGTGCATTGTTACCGGGAAAGTTAGACTTGTAATCACGTCATTTAATTTTGTTAATACCTCTTTGGCACTTTGGCCTTTGGTAAACTTCGTCACATAGACATATTCGACACCATTTAATTCTTTGAAAACAATGTCCTCAGTTGTGACTCCTTGGCCGCGTACAAAACCTTGTGCAGCTTTTGACCAATTTCCTTCAGCATCTAAAGCAATCTTTTTCGCTGGACCCTTTACTTCTTCTTCAACATCTGCTTGTTTTTCAGGAATCGCAGTTACTTTCACGGCTAAGCGACGAGGTGTGGCAAAGGATTGCACTGTTTCATAGTCTAAATGATGTTCATCTAAAAATTTGATTACTTTTTCTTCAAGTTGGATACGGCTTGGTGTGACAACATGTGCGGGCATTTCTTCTAAGCCAATTTCTAATAATAAATCTTTTGCCATGTTATTCTGCCTCCTTGGATACACTTTGATCTTTATTTAATAATGGGAACCCTAATTTTTCACGTTCAGCCACAAAAATTTTCGCTACGGAACGAGCCATATTCCGAATGCGGGCTAAATATCCTGCACGTTCCGTTACAGAGACAGCACCGCGAGCATCTAATAAATTGAATGTATGGCTACATTTTAAAATATAATCATAGGCTGGATGAACTAAACTTTCTTCAATACAGCGTTTAGCTTCTTTTTCAAATTTGTCAAAGTTTTCTAAAAGCATTTCTTGGTTACTAATTTCAAAGGAATATTTTGAATGTTCATATTCAGGTTGAACAAAAATTTCACCATATTTAACGCCTTGTGTCCATTCTAAATCATAGACACTTTCGACTTCTTGGATATATGATGCCAAGCGTTCTAACCCGTAAGTAATTTCAGAAGTGACAGGATGACATTGTAAGCCCCCGACTTGTTGGAAATACGTAAATTGGGTAATTTCCATGCCATCTAACCAAACTTCCCAACCTAAACCAGCACAACCCATTGAGGGATTTTCCCAGTTATCTTCTACAAAACGAATGTCATGTTCTAATGGATCAATTCCTAATAATTTCAAACTTTCTAGATAAAGTTCTTGGATATTTTCAGGAGAAGGCTTCATTACAACTTGGAATTGATGATGTTGGTATAGACGGTTCGGATTTTCACCATAGCGTCCATCAGCTGGACGACGAGAAGGTTCTACGTAGGCAGCATTCCATGGTTCAGGTCCAATGGCACGTAAAAACGTGTAAGGACTCATGGTGCCGGCTCCCTTTTCTGTATCATAGGCTTGCATTAACATACAGCCATTAGATGACCAAAATTTTTGCAAGGTTAAAATCATTTCTTGTACGGTTAACTTGTTTTTCATTGTTTTCCTCCTTGGAATATTTTTTATAGACATAGGGATTGGCTTTGCTTCGGGAATGTAAATTTAAAAAGGGATACAGAGAAACAATTTTGTAGAATGGGATAATTTTTATGCTGTTATAACGTTCCACATCTGCTCCATGTTTTTGGCTAAACAGTTTGTTTTAGCACAGAGGAGACAACGTTCCCTTTGGTCACCTTGTGCTGTTCCACATCTGCTCTGACACTTTGTGTCAGTCGCAGTGAGGAACATGCAAAAAGTCCCCATGCCTATTAATAGACATAGGGACGAATAATTATCGCGGTTCCACCCTACTTCCGATGTGTTCATCGGCAGCTTCGTTTGTCGTACTCCAAAGTGCCTTTCAAAAGTTCCGTGCTTCTGGCTCCCACTCTCCCAGATTCGCTTAACAGAGGGTTCTTTTTACTTCTCTTTTTCTTCGTACGTATTTAACTTCTCTATCATAATACGGTGTCTGAGGGAAGTTGTCAAATTTTTTTTAGAAAAACGTCTGCTTGTTTACGTTTATTTTTCTTCCTTCTTTCGTGGCGGAATTTTTAACGTATTTTCCCACGTTTTCATTTGATCAATAAATTTTTTACTTTTTAAGTGCAAACCAACATATTCATCGTATAACATATCAATCGTTTCTCGAATACTTTTCTTAGTTTCTTCTTTTACTTGAATGTTTTGGACTTTTTCATAGGAGACTTGCGCAAATAAGCGAATAAAATGAATCGCTCTAGGATCTGCATGGTAGCGCTGTTCATCTAAATGCCAATGTTTTTCACAAAGCACACCGCTATACTTTGAAGAGTAGTCAAATTTCCCTTGTGTTTCGCCACAAGCCACACAATGATGCCATTCTGGTCGTACACCAAACCGTTCTAACAATTGAATTTCAAAAATATTTGTAATGATTTCCGGATCTTTTTGCTCATTTAAAGCGGATAATGCCATGTGGGTAAATTGAAATAAGTTCGGATCATAGTGCTGATCTTCAATTGCTGCATCGACTAAGTTTAAAATATATGTTCCATATGCGTTAATAAATATGTCTTGTTGAATGTTTCGAAAAGGTTGAACTTCTTTGCTGCTATTGAGAAAAGATAAGCCTTCTTCTCTAAAGTTCCCGATGTAGACGGCTTCTGTAAATGGCAGAATCGCTGGCAAAAGAGGATTATTTTTTCGATGCGCGCCTTTCACAAAAAACATCAATTTCCCATAGGATTCTGTAAAAATTTTGACGAGTTTATCCTTCTCTTTAAAATCCTTCGTAAATAAAATAATGCCTTTGGTCTCCCCTAATGCCATTCAATTCACTTCCATTTCTTATGTAAATTAGTGTAGTGTTTGGAAAGTTCGTTTATACACTCACTTCCCAAACACTACTTTCTTAATATTCTTCTTTGCGATAACCAAAATCTTGTAAATAGATTTTTTTGTCACGCCAGTCTTTTTGGACTTTTACCCACAGCTCCAAATACACTTTGTCATCTAATAAATATTCAATATCTTGACGCGCCTTGGTACCAATTTGTTTCAGCATTTTTCCGCCTTTGCCAATAATGATACCTTTTTGACTGTCCCGTTCCACAATAATGGTTGCTTGGACATGGACTTTATCGTTTTCATCCCGTTTCATTGAGTCCACAACGACAGCGACAGAATGAGGAATCTCATCTCTTGTTAAAAGTAACACTTTTTCACGAATTAATTCGGAAACGATAAAATATTCTGGATGATCCGTAATTTGGTCATCAGGGAAATATTGTGGTCCTTCTGGCATTTGCTCAACGAGAACATCCATCAAATGCTCAAAATTATTTCCTTCAGTGGCAGAAATGGGAATAATTTCTTTAAAGTCCATTTGTTTCGAATAGTCTTCAATGATACTCAATAAATCATCTGGATGGACTTTGTCAATTTTATTAATAATCAAGTAGACTGGACTATTATTATTTTTCAATCGTTCAATAATAAAGTCGTCACCTTTCCCGCGTTTTTGATCAGCACTTACCATAAATAAAGTAGCATCTACTTCACGCATCGCATTATAGGCACTTTCCACCATGAAATCGCCTAAGCGGTGTTTAGGTTTGTGAATCCCTGGAGTATCGATAAAAACAATTTGTGCTTCAGGAATTGTATAAATTCCTTGAATCTTATTACGAGTTGTTTGTGCTTTGTCACTCATAATTGCAATTTTTTGGCCGACAATTCGATTTAACAATGTTGATTTTCCAACATTTGGTCTGCCGACAATGGCTACGAAACCAGATTTATGTTCAGTTGTCATTGTATTTCTCCTCTTATTTCCACATTTGAATGATTTGTAAAATTTTTGGTACAAATAGAATTAGTCCTACTAGCACTGCGAAACCGGCTGTTAATAAAACAGCTCCTGCGGCCATGTCTTTAACTTTTTTTCCGATTGGATGAAAGTGAAAATCCGTAAACATATCTACGACATTTTCAAAAATTGTGTTGATAATTTCTGCCAACCAGACAAGAAAAACAGCCAATAACAACCACAGCCATTCAGCAAGTGTTAAGGAAAACAAGAAACCAAACACAATGGCCGTGACACCAAACGCCACATGTTTGCGCATATTACGTTCTTCTCGAAAAACTGTTTTGATTCCTTGCCAGGCAAATTCTAATGAATTAATAAAATGTTTATTTTTTCCTGTTTGCTCATCTTTTAAGGCCATACGCATCTAAAATCTCTTTCTGTAAACCAAACATTTCTTTTTCATCTTCAGGTTCCATATGATCGTACCCATTCAAATGTAAAAAGCCATGTACTGCCAAAAAGCCCATTTCTCGCTCCAATGTGTGCCCATATTCAACTGCTTGTTCTGCTGCTCGCTCTGTTGAAATAATTAAATCACCTAGATTACGTGGTAGCTCTGCCAACTCTTCATCATCAAAAATAATTGGCAATTCGTCTTCCCCTTCATCCTCTAAAGCAAAACTGATGACATCTGTAGGCATATCTTTGCCCCGATAGTCACGATTAATCACTTGGATACCTGCGTTATCTGTAAAAGTCACCGACATCTCCGTATCTTCGGCAATTTCTAGAAAACCCGCTGCAAATTGCAGCAAGTTTTCGATTTCTTTGATTTCTTCTGTTGGTACTTTCTCGGTTTCATCAATGAAAGTAATATCCATTAGTCATCTCTCTTTTCTTGTTCATCTTTCATTTCTTCTGCTTCAGCTTTCATTTTTGGATACTTAATCCGTGAATGGAAGGTACTGCATAATCCATTAATTAATGATTTTTCAATGATGCGAATCTCTTTCATCGTTAACCCACATTCATCTAATTGGCCATCTGAAATTCTGTCTTGAATCACATTATGCACAAAGGCTTGAATTTTTTCGTTGGTGGGATGATCCATCGCCCGCACAGCAGCCTCACAAGTATCAGCAATACTCACAATCCCTGCTTCTCGTGTTTGTGGACGTGGTCCAGGATAACGGAAGTCGGATTCTTTAATTTCAGGATTGCGTTCTTTTGCTTTCACATAGAAAAATTTCATCAATGTTGTGCCATGATGTTGACGACAAATGTCAATCACCATTTGCGGCATATTGTACTCTTCTAAAATTTTGGCGCCATCAATTACGTGGCCAAAAATAATTTGTTTACTATCTTCTGGTAATAAAAAGTTATGTGGATTTTCTGCTCCAGCAGGTAAGTTTTCCACAAAGAAATTGGCGTGTTTAATTTTGCCAATGTCATGGTAATAACAAGCAACTCGTGTTAATAGCGACCGCCCGCCAATCTCAGCAACAGCGTTAGCGCTCAAACTAGCCACCATCATGCTATGATGATAGGTACCTGGCGCTTCTTCTAACAGTTGTTTTAACAACGGATGGTTCGGATTACTTAATTCATTCAAGACAATCATACTATCATCGGTCACTAATAATTCGATATATGGATGCAAGCCCATTGTTGCTAAAAATGAAAGTACCGTTCCTGCACTTGCACAAATTAAAGCTGTCCACGTTTTACCATCTGTTAAACTCATCCCTTGATAAATCATTAAGACAACCGCCATGAAAACAGGAAAGACCACTACCCACATTAAAGCTGGGAAAACTTGCTCACTCATCCGTTTCCGTTTAACAACTGTTGCTAGAAATCCTGAGAATAAGTACATAATCAGAATAACCGTCAACGAGTTTGTGCCAATAGAATTATAAAAGATAAATAACGCAAAAACGACTTGGAAAATGGCAGCGATTATCCCTGAACGACGATTCACAAAATGATTTAGAATCAGCGGTGCAAAGGCTGCTGGATAGAACAAGGGAATATACATCAACTGCTCTGTTTGGAAAATCTGGAAGAATTTCATTAAAATAACACTGATTAGCATAGCACCCGTGTAAAAGATAATAAACGAGCGTTGTCGCGAAGGCTCAGTCACTTGTTTTGTAAAGAAAATCAACACTTCAACTTGAAGTAAAATAGCTAATGCTAATGCCACCATCGGAAAAATAGAGGTATTTTGACTAGTCATTCCTAGTAGCTCAAGTTTTTCGACCGCTTTTGCATCAATTTGAGTACCTTCACGAACAATAATTTCGCCTTGATAAATCATTGCGGGTTGAACAGCATTCATCGCTTTTTGGCGTAGCTCTTCTGTTCGTTTTTCATTGGCAATATCGTTTACCACAATCCCTTGGTTAACAATGTAACGAATAACTTGTTGCATGGTACTCGTAATATCTAAGTATTGAATTTTACCGTTAGCTTCTTGGCGAATTTTATCTAAATCAGATTCTCGAACGTGATTTTGCATTGCGTCGTCCACCAACATCAAACTTTCTGAACGAACCTTATCCAATTGCTCAGAGGTTAATGTAAAGATTGTTTGATAAAAAACATTAGGAAAACTTTGATAAAACGTAACTTCATCTTGCGGTAAAGATTCAAACAATGATTTTAAGCTAGCTACTCGTTCTTCCACGGTCGGCGCAGGAATCGTTTCTTCCTTTTTGGCCTTCGCTTGCTTGTTGCTGTACTCTTTGTCTACTTTTTCATTCGCAGAATCAATCAATTTAAATAATTTATCAATACGATTATGTTGGACAGATGCCGTATCTTCTTGATAAATATATTCGGGTGTGACAGCTTCTGCTGCCAATTTTTTTCTTTGTTCTGTTTCGTAGGTATTCTCGATATTTTTATTTGCACGAATGGTTTTCTCGGCCAGTTGACCTTCTTTAATTTCTACTCTTTTCTGATGGACACTGCCAAACATAATCATAAATAAAAGAAGAGAAAAAACGGCTAATAAAATAGGTAAATAGGCTTTACCTAAACGATCCCCTAACTTTGTAAGTACTTTTTTCAAAAGGTACTTTCACTCCTTCCCTAACTGCTTAGGAATGCTTTTGTTGTTCTTTTTCATAGGCTTGAATAATTTGTGCTACAACCGGATGACGCACAACGTCACTGGCTTCAAAATTTACAAAGGCAATTTTTTCAATGTCTTTTAACGTACGCTCGGCGTTAACTAAACCACTTGTTACACCACGTGGCAAGTCAATCTGACTAGTATCTCCATTAACAATCATTTTTGAACTAAACCCTAAACGAGTTAAAAACATTTTCATTTGGGCAACCGTGGTATTTTGTGCTTCATCTAGAATGACAAAAGCATCATCCAATGTACGACCACGCATATAAGCAAGCGGGGCAATTTCAATAACGCCGCGTTCCATTAAACGATTTGTATGATCCATACCAAAAATTTGATACAAGGCATCGTAAACTGGACGTAAATAAGGATCGACTTTTTCTTTTAAGTCACCTGGTAAAAAGCCCAAGCTTTCGCCAGCTTCCACCGCTGGACGAGTTAAAATAATTTTTTGTACTTCGCCTTTTTTTAAGGCTGCTACTGCCATCACCACGGCTAAAAAGGTTTTTCCTGTCCCCGCAGGTCCCACCCCGAAAATGACGTCATGAGTTTTAACTGCATCGATATATTTTTTTTGACCAACATTCTTAATTCGGATGGCCCGACCATGATGGTCCTTCATAATTTCTTCTTCATACATGGCAATAAACGCCTCTAAATTTCCAGCTTTGGCCATTTTTAAAGCAGAAACGACATCTGGCGTATGCACTTTGATGCCTCGTTGAATTAATGTTTGTAGCGCTCTTAACACGGAAGCGACTAACTCTACCTCTGATGATTCGCCAATTAACTGAATAACTTCGCCACGACTATTAATCGTTACGTGAGTATTCTCTTCTAAAAATTTGATATGTTTATCATGTGTTCCTAAAAGCATGTGTGCATCATCAGAATCAGTAAGTATTAATTCCAAAGATTTTGACTGATTATCTGTCAAAAAACGTCCATCTCCTTTATTATATAGTCCTTTACAATGATACCACATTCTTATCTGTTTAAAAAGAAGTCGTACCTGATTTGACTTTGAAAGTCAAAAAAGAGAAAACCGTAAAAAGCTACCGGTTTTCTCTTTACATAAAAAAACTAGGACAGTATACTGTCCTAGTTTCGATAACGCTCTTAGTTTTCTTGTAATAATTCTTTCACAATTGCGTTAACTTGGTTGCCATCGGCTTTGCCTTTGACTTTCGGCATCATAGCGCCCATCACTTTACCAAAATCTTTTGGTGAAGTGGCGCCAGTTTGCGTCATTACCTCTTGAACTAGTTGACGAATTTCTTCCTCCGTTAGTTGTTGAGGCATATATTTTTCAACAATTGCTATTTCAACTTTTACTTTTTCAACAAGATCGTCGCGTCCCGCCTTTTCAAACTCTGATAAAGAATCTTTTCTCTGTTTCATCTCACGAGACAATACAGTGAGTTCTTCTTCTCCGTTCAATTCACGGCCCGCTTTAATCTGATCATTTTGAATGGCAGTCTTTAACATACGAAGTACGGCTAAAGTTTCTTTGTCTTTAGCTTTCATCGCTGTTTTAATGTCGTCATTCAATGTGGTTAGCAATGACATACCACCAACTCCAATTCATTCAAAACTAGAATTTTTTACGTTTTCTAGCTGCTTCAGATTTTTTCTTACGCTTTACACTTGGTTTTTCGTAGAATTCACGTTTACGTGATTCTTGTAAAGTACCCGCTTTTGAAACGGAACGTTTGAAGCGACGAAGAGCATCATCAAGAGATTCGTTTTTACGAACGACTGTTTTTGACATGTTATTCCCTCCCTCCGAGCTTAAAAAGTAACCGTTTTTCTTATTTGTGGGAAAAACCCACAAATTAAAATACTGTCCTTGTTATATTATAGCTAAAGCATAAATAACCGTCAACCACTCTACTGATAAAATACGAAATTTTTGTTTGATTTTTCGTCTTATTCGCTATTTTTCGCAACAATCGGCACAACGACCAAGTATTTCAAAGCGATGTCCTTCAATTGAACAACCTTTTAACTGTTCTTCGAAAAAATTCATCGGACACATGTGAATTTCTTCCGTTTTGCCACAAACCGTACAAATAAAGTGATGATGATGTTCCACCTCTTGGCAACAACGGAAGCGAAACTTTTGCTCGCCATTTAATTCTGTTTTTTCTAGCAATTCTAAGCGCTCAAAGTCATGCAAGTTACGATAAACCGTATCATAACTGACTCCTTTAAAGGTTTCATTCATAAATTCATACACTTCACGTGCAGAAACATACCGATTTCGCTTAATCAAATAGCTCATCAGTAATTCTCGTTTTTTAGTATATTTTAATCCACTGGCTTTCATGGTTTCTAAGGCTTGTTCAATATTGGTTTTTACTGGTGCCATCGCCATTTCCTCCCTCACCAACCTAAATCAGAATCATTACGAAATAGATTCTGGACTTATGGTATAATAAAATTATTAAAAATGCAAGAAAGGACTTACCCTCTATGACTATTTCTGAAGAAAAAAAATGTGTGACGATTTTTGTCATCTCAGATTCTGCTGGCGAGACCGCTTCAAAATTGGCGGCTGCTTCAATGGCCCAGTACCCCACTGTTGATTTTACTTTGATTAGACGAACATTCGTTAAAGACGAAGATAAACTGGTGCAAGCGTTAGAAGATGCCAAAAAAGCAGAAGCCATGGTACTTCATACTATCATTAATGATCATCTCGTGGCGATTGCTAATCAATTTTTCAATGAGCATCAATTGTTCCATTTTGACATTTTGACACCACCAGTTGCGGAAATCGAACGATTAACAGGTGTCGCACCTATGCGGGAACCAGGTGCCTTACACCATCTGAATGAAAATTATTTTAAACGAATTGAAGCAATGGAATTTGCTGTCAAATATGACGATGGCAAGGACCCACGAGGCTTTTTAGAAGCGGATGTGTTACTTCTTGGCGTTTCCCGAACTTCTAAAACACCGCTAAGTCTCTTTTTAGCCAACAAGAACTTAAAAGTTGCTAATTTGCCACTAATTCCTGAAGCACATTTACCGAAACAATTATTCGAAATGGACCCTAAAAAAATTGTTGGCTTAACCAACGATCCCAATGTTTTAAACGGGATTCGTAAAGAACGAATGCGCGCATATGGATTGCCTGAAAATACTTCTTATTCAGATATTGAAAAAATTCGGCGAGAACTGGCTTTTGCTAATGATCTTTATCAAAAATTAGGTTGTATCGTTATTGATGTCGCTTCTCTTTCAATTGAAGAAACTGCCTCAATGATTCTTAATGCTTTGAACTTAGAAGATCATAGTTATTATTCCACGGAAACATCCGAGGATTAAAAAAAACGAGAAAAAATCACTAGTGATTTTTTCTCGTTTTTTTAAAAGACTTGAACGCCTTCTTGATCAATATTGAAAATTTGGATGCTCGCTTTGGTAGATAATTTCTCCAAACTTTGAACAATTTCGTTGGTTCGTTCTTCTGGCGACAAGATTAGCACAGTTGGACCAGCACCGCTTAAGAAAGAGCCATAAGCACCTTTTTGCTGAGTTAAACGACGAATTTCTTTTAAGTGAGGAACCAATGAACGACGATACGTTTCATGCCATTTATCTTGTTCCATCATTTTGCCTGCTAAAGGTAAATCCCCGTTTAAAATTGCGGCAATCATAACATTGGCAATTGAGCTGGCCGCGACCGCTTCTTTATAAGTCAATTTTTCGGGCAAAACAGCGCGACTTTTTTCGGTAAATAACGGTTCCTCTGGAATAAATGCAATGACATCACACATTGGAAAGTGATGTTTGACATGGTAGACTTGGTTTTCTACATGGCTAGCCACCACGAAATCTCCTAAAATAGCTGGGGCCACATTATCCGGATGTCCTTCCATCTCTGTGGCCAAACGAACTTTTTCTTTAGGGGACAAATTTAAATGTGCTAGTCGGTTAGCTAATTCAATGCCTGCTACAATCACACTTGAGCTACTGCCTAGTCCTCTTGCAAGGGGAATGTCAGAAACCATCCGAATAACTTTTGGTGTTAATTCTGGTGCAATTTTCAATGCCGTTTGAATTAATAAATTCTCTTCATTAGTAGGAATCTCTTCTCCCAAAGTATGTTGAATTTCCCAAAATTCACTTTCACCTAAAACGTTGATTGTTAAATAAGCGGATAATGCAATGCCACATGAATCAAAGCCAGGTCCTAAGTTGGCACTAGTGGCAGGTACTCTTATTTTCATAGTGTTGCGACTCCTTTTCGTAAGTGCAGACGCATTTCTTCCACGTCACTCATTTTTGAAATAGCTACTTCTGTCTCCATTGCTGTATCAGGATCTTTCAGTCCGTTACCAGTAAAGACTGCCACGACGGTTTCACCTGCTTTGATTTTACCGCTTTTAACATGTTGAATAACTCCAGCTAATGAAGCAGCCGAACCAGGTTCAATGAAAACCCCATCTTGAGCAGCAATTTTTCGGTAAGCCGTTAAAATTTCTTGATCTGTCACGGCATCAATGAAACCACCGGATTCATCCCGTGCCTGTTCTGCTAGTTGCCAACTAGCAGGATTTCCAATCCGGATCGCTGTTGCCACGGTTTCAGGTTGCTCAATCACTTGGCCTTTCACGATCGCTGCGGCACCTTCTGCTTCAAAACCATGCATTCTTGGTAAAGTTGTTCCTTGTTTTTCATGCCATTCTTTAAAGCCTTTCCAGTAAGCGGAAATATTGCCGGCATTTCCAACTGGAATCGCTAAGACATCGGGCGCTTGACCTAATTGTTCACAAACTTCAAAAGCTGCTGTCTTTTGCCCTTCTAAGCGATAAGGATTCACTGAATTAACTAGCGCAACTGCCTCAGTTTTCGCAATCTCTCGCACCGCTTTTAATGCTTCATCAAAGTTACCTGGAATCGAAATAATGTCTGCCCCATACATAATAGCTTGCGCCAATTTTCCCAGTGCGATTTTCCCTTCTGGAATCACTACATACGCTTTAATACCTGCTCTTGTGGCATACGCAGCAGCGGCGGCACTAGTATTTCCTGTAGAAGCACAAACAATCGCTTTGGCACCTTCTTCTACCGCTTTTGCTACAGCCATCACCATCCCGCGATCTTTGAATGAGCCAGTGGGATTTAAGCCTTCGTATTTTCCATATAATTGAATACCTAATTCTTTGGATAAATTAGGTAAAGGAATCAGTGGCGTATTTCCTTCGGCTAAAGAAATCATTGGTGTTTTTTCTGTTACGGGCAAATACGCTTGATACTGTTTTAACAAACCTTCATACATGTTTACTCATCTCCTATAACCTTCATTACATTCAATAACTGAAAGGCTTCCGTATTTTGAATAGCTGTCACAACTTGTTGCATTTGTGCTTTTGATATCTGGTGTGTAATGGCAACAATTCTTGCTCGCTGTCCATCTGATTTCTGTTGAACTAATTGATCAAAGCTGACTTCTGCTTTAGTCATTAATTGCGTCAACTGCAAAAATTGTCCTGGTGTATCTGGAACATCTAATGAAAAATAGTACTGCCCAAATACATTTTCGGAACTCGTCAATTGGGTTTTATGTTGATACGAATTGAACATATGGCCAGTCGTTGCCAAGCGAATGTTTTTAGCAATCGTAATTAAATCACTGACCACACTGGTTGCTGTCGGTTTAGCGCCAGCTCCTGGACCGTAATACATTGATTCCCCCACGCCTGCACTTTTTATAAATACTGCATTGTACTCATTCCGAACAGATGCAATAGGGTGCTTTTGATTGACTAGCATAGGCGCCACTTCCACCGAGATACTATTCTCATTTTGTTCAGCAGAGCCAATCAATTTGATTTCATACCCCAGTTGTTTAGCCATAGCGACATCATCTAAAGACAATCCGCGAATTCCACGAATATCAACTTGTGGTAATGAAACATTCATCCCAAAAGCAAATTGACTTAAAATAACCATTTTATAGGCTGCATCGATTCCATCGACATCATTTGTCGGATCCGCTTCAGCAAATCCCAACGCTTGCGCTTCTGCTAAAGCTTCTTCATAACTTTTATCAGCAGAAACCATTTGCGTAAGCATATAATTCGTCGTACCGTTCACAATTCCTAAAACTTTTTGAATATTGTCTGCCGCTAAGCTATTAGCAATTGTTCTTAAAATAGGAATCCCGCCAGCAACACTTGCTTCATAATATAAATCACAATGATGTTTTTGGGCTAACGCTACTAATTCACTCCCATGTTGCGCCAGCAAATCTTTATTAGCAGTCACAATATGTTTACCATTTTCTAAAGCTTTCATGATATACGTTTTGGCTGGTTCAATGGTTCCCATTAATTCCACAACGATTTGAATCTCTTTATCTTCTAAAATATCATCAATTGAAGTTGTTAAAGAAAGACCGTATTCTTCCGCTTGCGCTTGTTTCGTTTCAAGATTTCGGACAAATGCTTTTTCAATGACTACATTCATTCCTGTCACTTGTGAAATTTTCTCTTGATGTTCTTTCAAGAGAGTTAAAACGCCAGTGCCTACAGTCCCTAATCCTAGTAACCCGATCTTTAAGGTATCCTTCATTTTTACCTCCATCAACAGCGCTATTCTAGTTACGCTATTTTTTCCTACTTTTTATCGGTGTTCAATATGCTCAAAGGTCTGATTTAAAATATCTATTACATGATGATCATCTAATGTATAAAAAATCGTTTTTCCTTCGCGACGTGCCTTGACAACCCGGCTATCTCTTAATAATTTTAGTTGATGAGAAACGGCGGACTGTTCCATTCCCAATTGTTCACTAATCGCCGTTACATTATGCTCGCCTTCTTTTAAAAGTAGCAAAATTCTTAAACGTGTTGGATCACTTAATACTTTATATAATTGACTTACTTGTTTGATTTCTTCCATTTGTTTCATTATAGTCGCCTCACTTTGCACTCATTATAACACAGAGTTTTTTAAAATAAGAACTGCGATTGTTCTTTCCTACGAAAAATATGGCACAAAGAAAGTTGGAAAAATGACAAACTTGTCGATTTTCCAACTTTCTTCATCTATTCGTGGTTGGCTTGCTGAACTGCATCCATCACGGCATAACGGAAGCCATTTTTTTCTAGAGCTACGACACCGCGAATCGTACTTCCTCCTGGAGAAGTCACTTCATCTTTCAATGCTCCTGGGTGTTTTTTCGTGTCTAAGGCTAAGGTCGCCGTTCCTTTTATCATTTGAGCGACAATTTCATAAGATAAGTCTCTTGGTAACCCTTCTAAGACTGCTGCATCTCCCAATGCTTCCATAAAGATATCAACAAAAGCTGGACTGCAACCAGCCACAGTACCAAAAGTTTCCAGTTGCGCTTCACGAATTTCTTTGACTAACCCTAAAGTAGCAAGAAGTTCCATTACCAGTTCCTTCGTTTGGCCTTCAATTGTTGGTGCCAAGGCTACGCCAATCACGCCTTGATTCACGCTAACTGGTGTATTAGGAATGGCATGAACAACTTTGGCTTCTTTATTGCCAAGGGCCATTTGTGCTTCTTCTATGGTATGACCTGTTGCAACAGAAATCAATAGACTTTCGTTGGAAAAATGAGGGGCTAATTCCTGAAGGACAGGTAACACGACCTTTGCTCCTGTCGCAATAAAAATAACCTTACATTCTTGGAAAAGTGCATAATCTGTGACAAGTTGAAAGCCCCACTCTTTTTGAAGTGCTTCTGCTGTTCCACTTGATCCGCCTTTCACATATAAATGTTCCTTCTTGACTGCCTCAGCTTTCAGTAACCCTTTAATCATGGCACCGCCCATACTGCCAGCACCGATAAAGCCAATTTTCATAGCATTCCCTCCTTAGTTAAATAAAGTGTTTGTGTCAAAAGTCAATTAGCTTTTGACACAAACACTAACATTCGTACTTTTTTCCGTACAGCCTGTTTCGTTTATTTTATTTTGTTAATTCATTAACGACTGCTTCAAACGCAGCAATTTTTTCAGAAGCTTCTGAACTACTTGTTGCTTTTGTTGCTAGATAGAATTTAATTTTTGGTTCTGTTCCTGATGGTCGGATAGCAATCCAACTGCCATCTTCTAAATGATATTTCAACACATCAGAAGGAGGCGTTTGTAATTGTTCTGTTTGACCATCTGCAAAAGTGCGTGTTAATTCTTTAAAATCTTCCGTTTGAGCAACTTGAATCCCGGCAAACTCAGTTGGCGCTTGTTCACGACATTTTGCCATTAAAGCTTTGATTTTACCGCTTCCTTCAATTCCGCTCATTGTTACGGAAATAGTTTTTTCTTCAAAGTAACCAAATTCTTCAAAGATATCTTGTAAGCCATCGTATAATGTTTTTCCTTGTTTTTTATAGAAAGCCGCTACTTCTGCTAATAAAACTAACGCTTGAATTGCATCTTTATCACGAACAAAAGGTTTCACTAAGTAACCATAACTTTCTTCAAAACCAAACATAAACGTTTGACTGTGGTCTTCTTCGTATTGTTGAATTTTTTCAGCAATAAATTTGAAACCTGTTAAAACATTAAACATCTTCGTATTATATTTCTCAGCAATCGCTGTAGCAAGTTCACTAGAAACGATTGATTTTAGAACCGCAGCATTTTGAGGCAACGTGCCTGCTTGTTGATGGGCTTCTAAAATATAATGAATCATAATTGAACCTAATTGATTTCCTGTTAATACTTGGTAGTCTCCGTTTGGCATCCGCACAGCGGCACCTAAACGATCAGCATCTGGATCTGTTGCAATCAATAAATCAGCGCCTTCTTTTTCCCCTAAACGAATCGCGTATTCAAAAGCTGAATGTTCTTCAGGGTTTGGTGACTTAACTGTAGTAAAGTCAGGATCAGCAACGGCTTGCTCAGGTACTAAAACAAATTTTTCAAAACCGGCTTGTTTTAATGCCTTTTCTCCTAACATTTTCCCAGTTCCATGTAAGGGAGTGTAAACTAATTTTAATTCTTTACCCATTTCGTTAATTAATTCTTGATTAATCGTAACTGTTTTAATTTCTTTCAAATACGCGTTATCGACTTCTTCACCAACAATGTTAATTAAACCGCTGTGGGCAACTTCTTCATCTGATAAGACATCAATTTTCAAAGGATTTTCGATACTACGAACATATTTAGTTAATGCATCTGCATCAGCTGGCGGCATTTGACCACCGTCTTCACCATAGACTTTGTAGCCATTATAGGCAGCTGGATTGTGAGAAGCCGTAATCATGATTCCCGCAAAAGCTTTAAAGTAGCGGACCGCAAAAGATAATTCTGGTGTTGGTCGTAAGCTTTCAAACACAAAAGAAGGAATATCATGTTTAGCTAATGTTTTAGCTGCTTCCATTGCAAATTCTGGAGACATATGACGTGAATCATAGGCAATAGCTACACCGCGACGTTTTGTTTCAGGATCTTGCGTATCCATAAAACGTGCAAGTCCTTCTGTTGCTTGACGAACCGTAAAGATATTCATCCGATTAATACCGGCGCCTAAAATCCCGCGCATCCCGGCAGTCCCAAATTCTAATGGTGCGTAAAATGCATCTTCACATTTTTCAGGGTCTGTATTTAAGTCCTTTAATTCATTTTTTAAATTTTCTGGAATATTTTCTTCATTTAACCATTGTTGGTAAACTTGTTCCCAAGACATGGAAAACACCTCATTTGTTTTTTTGTTTTTACTTTTTAAGTATAGCATTGGATATTCGTTTAGAAAAGGGAAGTTGTAGCGTTTTCTCTCAGCAAATGATTTTTATAAGAAAAATCTTACTTACTGTTCTATTTTTGTTTGTCTATTTTCAGAAAGCTGTCGTGTAATCCGTACCATTCGCTCACAAAAAAGAGGCATTTCTTCTGGTGAAATTCGGGAACAGTTCAAGCGAATACTTCCACGTTTTTCACTAAAAGCGACACTTGGTGCTACCAAAACACCTTCTCGTAAAAACACTTGCCAATCTTCTGGCTTAAGTGCCCCTTGACGCCAATGTGCCCATAAATAAAAGCCGCCCTTTACTGGCGAAACTTCCCATTCTGGCAACGATTTAAATACTTGATATACAGCTGTTGCTCGTTGTTCCACTTGTTTATTTAATAACGTAATTTTTTCAGAAAAAGAAGGATCTTCAATCGCCATTTTAGCGAGCATCTGCGGAAAAATACTCAACGAAACATCCATCATTTTTCTGGCTTCTGCAATTTGTTTCGTCACGGAGGCGGGCGCACTCAACCAACCAATTTTCGTGGTCGAACCTAAAATTTTTGACAACGAACCGATATACAAGACATTATCTGGATCTAATTTTTTTAAAGGAGGAATTTCTGTTTTCGGGATAAAACTTAGCTGCCCAAAAACATCATCTTCTAAAATAGGAACTTGATACGTTTGACAAACTTTCACGAGCTGTTCTCTTTTTCTCAAAGGCATCACTGTCCCAGTGGGATTTTGAAAGGAAGGATTAACCATAACCATTTTGATGCGATGTTGTCGGATTGTTTGTTCTAGCGCTTCAAGATCAATCCCTTCCTCTGTCATGGGCACACCAAATAAGCGCACACCAGCAGCTTGGAAAATTGGTAAGGCATAGAAGAAAGATGGATCTTCTACGGCAACACTATCTCCTTGTCTCAATAAAACTTGCAAAACTAAAAAAAGTGCTTGTTGCGCACCTGAAGTAAGCAATAAACTTTCACTTGGTAAATGAAGCTGATATTCCGTTGCTGTAATGGCTTGGATTTCTTTTCTTAACGGCAAATAACCTAATTCATCTTGTGCTTCCTCTTTTAAAAATTGTTTCCAATTTAATGCTGGAAAATCGAAACTGGGAATTAAATCTAACGGCAACTCGCCTGTATACATATCTAAGTCAGTCGGCAAATTTTGTTTAGCTCGTAACTCAATCTCTGCCACCAAGGGATGAACTTGTTTGAACACATTTTGTTCTAAATAACGATGCCAATCCGTTCGTGGCGTCATCATTACCCCCCATTTTCCTTCGTTGACAATCGTTCCACTCCCTCTTTTTCGCACAATCCAGCCTAAGTCCACCAGTTCGTCTAATGCATGAACAACGGTTGAACGATTGACAGACAAGTACTCTGCCAGTTTACGTTCCGAAGGGATTTTTTCGCCTGGTAATAATTCGCCTGTTTGAATCTTTTGAACAATCACTTCCATAATACTGCGATAAATGGGAACATTTTGTTCTTTTTTAAGTTGCCACATAGCAATCACCTCAACAATTGGATGAGTTAAAAGTAATCCAGTTTAATGCTTTTGTCAATCGAAAATACAAGAAAAGTGAGACAGCCGTTTTGACGAATGTCCCACTTTTCTGTTTTACTATTAACAGGTTTGTCTCAATGTTTGTGTAAAAATGCTTGGATGGTGTTATAAAAGATTCCTGCGAACATAAAGATTAACCAACTAAACCGCCAATCCCCTAAAACAAAACTAATAAATAGATAGAGTGCCACAACTAAGGGCCAATAAACGGATGCAATAATTGCACCGACAGGATTTCCCACAGGTCCTTCCTCTGTTTTTGTTTGTTGA
This sequence comes from Enterococcus sp. AZ120, assembly GCF_050546165.1. Taxonomy (NCBI): domain Bacteria; kingdom Bacillati; phylum Bacillota; class Bacilli; order Lactobacillales; family Enterococcaceae; genus Enterococcus; species Enterococcus sp. AZ120. The sequence goes on from NZ_CP172950.1 coordinate 1,907,063, forward strand.
GGGGCAAAATCAGGATGACCAACATGTTCTGAATAAAAATAAGTTTCATTCAACAATTTATTAAAACTTCCTTTAATTACTCCACCAAATATAAACAAGAAGACACCAACCGATACTAAAAAGAAGAGCCAACTAATCCCCATCGTTCCATTATAATATTGTCCGCCCATCATTTGATGCATGGAACGGCGCATCATCAGATGAAGGCCACTACTAAAGACAACAACTGGGATTAAACCCAAAATACAAAAAACGACGCCCGCTGCCATACAAAAAATAAATGATCGTTGAAAACTTTGTTCTCTTTGTGCAACTTCTTTTTTTAACTTAATCGGAATCAATCGTTGCCCCAGTTGTTTGTCCATTGCAACAAACCGATTACCAGCAACAATAAATAATGGAACGCCGATTGCCACACCTATGAAAAGACAAACTAAACCAAGACCGTTAGAAAGAACACCACGCATACCAACCAGCAAGCCAACACCCACCATGATTGCAACAACGCCAAGACCAATTTGAATCGCACCTTTACGTTGGACAGCTAAATAGTCAAGTCCTTCCTCCACTGAAATTTCTGGCAAACCGTTCATTGAATCGTTTGTTTCATCCACTTGTTTATTTTCTAAATTCAATTCTTCCATTAATTCATCAATAGTACCAAATTCAGAAATAATTGTACCAATTGCTTCATTTTCCGATTTTCCTTGGCTGAGCAAATCTTCATAACGATCCTCAGCATTTGCTAATAAGTCCGCCTTTAATTGTTTTGTTTCAGTTGTTTCAACAACGCCTGAAAATAAGCTATCAATAAATTCTTCTATAATTTTCATTTTCCCATCTCCTTTACAAATGCTTCGACGACGTCTTTTGTTACTTCCCATTCTAGTAACTTTTCCTCTAAATAACGCTCTCCTGCATGGGTTATTTGATAATAGGTCCGCTTTTTGCCATGCGTTACTTCTCCTGGAAATGATTCAATGTAGCCATTTTTCTCTAAACGTGTAAAAGCAGAATAAAGTGTCGTTTCTTTAATCGAATATTGTTCTTTAGAAATTTCACGAATGCGTTTAGAAATCGCATAACCATATGAAGCGCCGGATTGTAAGATTGAGAGAATAAAGGTATCGTTGTATCCTCGAATTGCATCACTACCAATCACATAAATTCCTCCCTCAAGTACTTCAACTATCGTACTACGTCTGTCGTTGTAATTATCTTAACACGATTACTACGATAGGTAAAGTAAAAAAAGCACGTAATGCAGAAATCATTTTAATTTCTGCACTACGTGCTGTCTTCTTTTCAGTCTATAGTTGAATGTTAAATGGTATCACCATTAAAAATAGAATTTTTTACAATCACATAATCAACTTTACGAATCGCTTCTAAATCACGACCTCCCGCGTATGAAATGGAAGATTGTAAATCTTGTTGCATTTCGACTAAAGTATCTGCCAACTTCCCTTTATGGCGTAACCAGATTTTTTTGCCTTCAACGTTTTTCTTTTCGCCTTTTTGGAATTCAGAGGCGCTACCAAAGTATTCTTTGTAAACAACACCATCTTCCACTTTTGTTTCACCTGGTGATTCTTCATGTCCAGCAAATAGTGAACCAATCATGACCATAGTTGCCCCAAAACGCACAGATTTTGCAATGTCTCCATGGGTCCGAATCCCACCATCTGCAATAATTGGTTTCCGAGCAGCTTTGGCACACCAACGTAAAGCCGCTAACTGCCAGCCACCTGTCCCAAAGCCAGTCTTAATTTTAGTAATACATACTTTTCCTGGTCCAATCCCCACTTTGGTGGCATCGGCTCCAGCGTTTTCTAATTCGCGAACGGCTTCTGGCGTTCCAACATTGCCCGCAATAACGAACGTTTCTGGTAAAAATTTTTTTAAGTGTTGAATCATATTAATCACCGCATTTGAATGACCATGGGCGATATCAATTGTCACGTAGTCAGGAACTAAACCTTCTCGGGCTAACGTTTCAACAAAAGCGTATTCCCCTTCTTTCACACCCACACTAATTGACGTGATTAAGCCCTTTTGTTGCATTTTTTTAATAAATGGCACTCGCGCCTCTTCATCAAACCGATGCATGATATAAAAATAACCATTTTCAGCAAGGGTTTCCGCAATCGTTTCATCAATAATTGTTTGCATGTTCGCTGGAACGACAGGCATTTTAAACGAATGTTTTCCTAAAGTTACTGTAGTATCACATTCAGAACGACTATTCACGATACATTTATTGGGAATTAATTGGACATCTTCATAATCAAAAACTTTCATACTTACTGCCTCCTAGTTATTTACAAAAATAACGTAAAAACCGAACATTCGGTCATTTAACGTTCGTGTTTACAAACACCATTGTTAATTTACACTATTTACCGCCACTTGTCAAAGGCGTTTTAACGAAAATTAATCTTTTTACCCTTCTTGAACGTTTGGTAAAATGGCCTGCAATAAAATAGCAACAATTGAGGCAGTTGCCACGGGTGAACTAAATAAATATTGTAAAAATTGTGGTAGAGTTTCCAAAAACTCTTTTGGTAACAATGTCAACGCTAACGTCATAATAATCGGAACGGCAATTACATACATCTCTTTTTCATGAATTGTTACATCACTCATGACTTTCATTCCGCTTACAGAAATGATGCCGCAAACAACCACAAAAACACCGCCGATAACTGGTGCCGGAATGGCCGAAATCAAGGTGGAAAGTTTTCCAGATAAGCCAAATAAGACAAACCACGCACCTGCAGCCACAAAAACCTTGCGACTAGCAACTCCAGTGATTGAAATAATCCCAGCATTTGTAGAGTAACTAGTTACTGGCGTGCCGCCAATAAATGAAGAAACTAAGCAACCTAAGCCTTCACCAATTACGCCGCGATTAATTTTTTCTTCGGTCAAAGGTTCAGCGACAACATGACTCACAGCAAACCAAGTGCCTGTTGTTTCCGCCATTAAAACCAGATAAATAACTAACATCGTGGCAATAGCTGACCAATCAAATTGGAAAGAAAAGTTAACTAATGGTAACTGAGGCAAACTAAACCAAGCCGCTTCACTAACGGCTGATAAATCAAGTACCCCTAATAATTGTGCCGCGATGCTCCCAAATAATAATGCCAAAATGACAGAAGAAACGCGGAAAATCCGCCCTTTTTTCAAAGCAGAACCTAAGAGCGCAAAGAAGATCAACGTACCCGCTGCTATAAATGCTAATAAAATATTTTGTCCTAATTCCCCTTTTGCGTGGTAAATATTATCCGATAAAGCGACTGGCATTAACGAAAGCCCCACCACAAAAATAATTGTTCCTCCCACAATTGGTGGAACAAATTTAGTGATTAAACGATTAAAGATACCAGTAAATCCTAATATAATAACAACAATTGCCCCCACTAAACTAGCACCTAAAACTGCGCCCCAGCCATTTCCTTGTTGGTTATTGGCAAAATAAATTCCTGCAATTGCCCCGATTGGAATAAATGAAGGGCCTTGCGCAACTGGTAATCTCATACAAAAATGAGATTGAATAATCGTGGCAAGTCCTGCTGCTATGAATGTTGCTTGGATTAAAGAAGACGTTTGTGCTGTGCTAATCCCAATAATTGAAGCAATGATCACAGGTACGACGTACACGTCCATTGCTAAGACATGCTGAATCCCTAACATAGTGGCCTGCCCAAAAGATACTGAATCTTCTGGCCCCACTGTTAAATGAAGATTATTTTGTTTCTTTTCACTCATTTTTTATACTCCTTTAGTTGCTGACATTAAATTTTTATCATGTACTTTTTCACCTTGTACCCAGACTTCTCGAATATTTTCTGGTCGTGCTAAATATAAGATTTTTTGGAAAATATCAAGCAATGATTCCCCTGGATTTTTAGGGATTCGTGCTTGTGACAAGCTTGTATTAATAATTTGAACATCCCAAGCATACCCTTTTTCTAATTTTCCAATTGGCAAACTTAGCGCTTGACCACCACCAACAGTAGCTAAATAAAACGCTTCATTTACGGTAATACGTGCTGTTTTAACACCTCGTACTTCTGGTTTTTTTGTAGCATCGACGCCATCTTCTAACATTCTAGAAGAAATAACCGCTTGCTTTAAATTGTCAAAAAGACTTGGTGAAAAACCACCTGAAAGATCACTACCTAAACCAACTTCTACTTGATGTTGATGTACTAATTTTGCAATCGGTGTTACTGCATTGCCAAAATAAGCATTAGAGATTGGGCAGTGCGCCACAGCCGTCCCTGTTTCATGGAATAAATTCATATCTGCTTCTTCTAAAAAGCCTGCATGTGCCATCACTGCTTTTTCTGTCAATAAACCAAAATCATTCAATGCTTGAGCATCATTTTTTCCAAAACGTTCTTGAACAAATTGATGTTCCCAATCACTCTCACTACAATGACTTTGAACATGGACTTGATATTTCGCTGCTAATTCTCCTAATCCTTTAAGTGCTTCCTCTGTACAACTTGGAATGAAACGCGGAGTTACAACGGGATACACGCCTTGTTTTGTTTGCTGCGCTAATGTTTGAATTTCTTGAATAAACCGTTCCGTTTCTTCTAATGCTTGTTGCGTTGTTTGATCACGATAGTATTCTGGATTCTCATTAAGATCATCCATTACAACTTTACCAATTAAGCCACGCTGCCCTTTTTCCGCACAAATCTCTGCCAAACGACGGCTAGCTTCATAATGAATGGTTGCAAAATAAAGGGCTGTTGTTGTCCCATTAGCTAACAATTGGGTTACCAATTCATCATAGACTTGTTGGGCAAATGTTAAATCTGCAAATTTGGACTCCAAAGGAAACGTGTACGTATTCAGCCATTCATACAATGGAATATCCAAGGCGGTCCCTGATTGTGCCCACTGAGGTGCATGGACATGTAAATCAACAAAGCCGGGTAAAAGATAAGAATCTTGGGGCAATTCTTGAAAACGTTGCGCCTCTTTTTGTTCTGCTAGCACAGTTTCATACGCTTCAGCATCTGGTTCAATTATTTCCTGAATTACTCCGGCCTCATCTATACAAAAAAGTGTTTCTTCATAAACTTTAATCTCTTGCAAATTTTTACTAGAAAAACCTGTTCCTTTTATTACAAAATGAAACATTTAATACTCCTCCTTACTATCACATGAAGATTATACATAAACTTTCGCTTAATAACTATAAAAATGTGATTTTTTTAAAAAAAATACGTGTTAAAACAAGCAAAAACCGAACATTCTAAGAATGATTTATTTTTTCTTTGAATAAACAAGAAAACTTTCTATTCTTAAGATTCTTCGGTATACTTGAAGAGAATCGTTAGAACTTTAGGAGGTCCTGAGATGATACAGATCGAACAAATTAGAACAGGTGTTATTCAAGAAAACTGTTATCTTGTTTATAATGAAGAAGCATTATTAATTATTGATCCAGGTGCAGAAGGAGCAAAACTAATTCAAAAAATTACCCGTTTAGGGAAGAAACCAGCCGCTATTTTATTAACACATACTCACTATGATCATATTGGTGCGGTAGAAGAATTGCGCCATCATTATCAAATCCCTGTTTATGTTAGTCCATTAGAACAAGCGTGGCTTTCCAATCCTATTTTGAATCTTTCAGGATTAGGCAGACATGATGATATAGCAAATATTATTGTTCAACCCGCCGAACATGAATTTAAACTAACCGATTATGAAATTGGCGGCATGAAATTTTCCGTAGTCCCAACACCTGGTCATTCAATTGGTAGCGTCAGCTTTGTCTTTGATGATTTTGTTGTTGTTGGGGATGCATTGTTTAAAGGTAGTATTGGTCGTACTGATTTACACACTGGTGATATGCAACAATTATTACACAGCATTACGACCTATCTATTCACTTTACCAGAAGAATTTCCTGTTTATCCAGGCCATGGTGATGCCACGACCATTCAACATGAAAAAGCCACAAACCCATTTTTTAATTAGAGATTTATTCACTATTTAAAGAAACTTAGGAGGAGTAGCAATGACTGAAGCAACGACACTTTATATTATTCGTCACGGAAAAACGATGTTTAATACGATTGGCCGTACCCAAGGCTGGTCAGATACCCCCTTAACCAAACAAGGAGAAGAAGGCATTTATCATTTAGGCTTAGGTCTTAGGGACATAGACTTTAAGGAAGCCTATAGTAGTGATAGTGGTCGTGCCATGCAAACCGCTCAGATTATTTTACAAGAACATCAAAACCACCAAAAGATTCCTTACCTAACCGATAAACGAATTCGTGAGTGGTGTTTTGGTTCTTTAGATGGTGGCTATGATGGTGAACTTTGGGGTGTGGTGCCACGCATTTTAGCTTTTAAAAGTTATGAGGACATGATGACCACGAAGATTACCTATCGTGACCTAGCAAATGCTATTATTGAAGCCGATACCGCTGACTGGGCGGAGCCTTATGAAGTTATCCGTGATCGTGTTTGGTCTGGTTTCGAAGATATCGCTCATCATCGAGAAAAAAATGGTGGCGGCAAAGTCATGGTGGTTTCCCATGGACTAACAATTTCCTTTTTACTTTCCTTAATTGATGCAAGTTTGCCTATGCAGATGGCGCTGGAGAATGGTAGCGTGACGACCTTAACTTACGAAAAAGGAACATTTACCATTCAAGGAATTAATGATATTTCTTATATTGAAAAGGGAAAAAAGATCGCTGAAAAGCGCCGTTTGTTGTAAAAAAAGAGAAGGTTATCTGTCAAAATGACAGATAACCTTCTCTTTTTATTTATTCTTTTAAACGTTCTACATTTTTTCTTGAGATTTGAATTTTTTCTAAGGTTTCCTTATAGTTTTTTGCTGCATAAGCAAAAAATAAAACATCAACTACATACAATTGTGCCACCAAGGAAACAGTAGCCGCACTTCTCAATGGCACGTCTTCCCCACTAGAGGTTTGAAGGACGATATCACTTTTTTCACCAATCACTGATTTTTCATCTTGTGTGATACTAACAATAGGAATCCCTTGCTGCTTCGCTAAATCAGCTAAAGTACTTGCTTCTTTATTCGTTCCAGAATTAGAAATAACAATAAAAACACTAGGCTTTTCTGTTGAGCCTAACATGGAAGCAAATAAATGATGATCCAATGTTGTAAATACCGTTCGGCCTAATCGCGTAAACTTTTGATAAATATCTTGAGCAACCAACGAAGAGGCGCCCAACCCATAGACAAAAATTACTTCTGTTTTTTCCAACAAATCAACGGCTTCATTCACTGCGACATCCTCTAATGTCTGACCGCTTCGCTCAACCACATGAACAAAGCGCGCCTGTAACTTTTGTTTAATATCAGCTGTTGATTCCCCTTTAGTAACTTCAGTGTACATTTGCTGCTTCATTTGGCCAAGATTTGCAGATAATAAAAGTTTCAACTCTGTGAAGCCATTCACATCCATAGAATGACAAAAGCGAATAATTGCCGCTGGACTTGATCCTGCTTGTTTCGCTAGCTCTTGCGCATTCATTGAAATAACTGTTTCTGTATTTTTTAAAATATATTCTGCGATTTTTCGTTCTGATTTTGGTAATTGTTGTAGACGATCTTGGATAGATAAAACAATATTTTGTTGCATAAACATCCCTCCTGATACACCATTTCCTACGCAATTAAATTTTAACAAAGAAAAAGGGAGAAGCCAAGTTCTCCTTTTTCTATTTATTATTTAGTTGTTTGCATATCTTTAGGAATCCCAAAGAATAACGTTGCTACAAACCCACCTGCGTAAGCGGCCAATAAACCTAATACATAAGCAAGCCATTGGTTGTTGGCAATTAATGGAATTAAAGCCACCCCACTTGGTCCAATAGCAATCGCACCAACATTACCGAAGGCACCGATTACTGCACCACCAATACCACCGCCGATACAAGCAGTAATGAATGGACGTCCTAATGGTAAAGTAACTCCGTAGATTAATGGTTCACCAATACCTAAAATTCCAACTGGCAAGGCACCTTTAATCATTTCAACTAATTTTTTATCTGATTTACAACGAATCCATAATGCTAAAGCTGCACCAACTTGTCCCGCACCAGCCATGGCCAGAATTGGTAATAACAAAGTCATCCCTGTTTGATTAATCATTTCAATGTGGATTGGCGTCAAAATTTGGTGTAAACCAAACATTACCATTGGCAAGAAGGTTAAACCAAGAGTAAAGCCAGCAACCATGCCACCTTTTTCTAAGACAACATTGATAATACCAACTAAGCCATTAGAAATAGCTCCGGCTACAGGCATGATTAAGAAAATAGTTGCTAAGCCAATCACTAAAAGTGAAATGGTTGGCGTTACGATAATATCAATTGATTCTGGGACAATTTTATGCAATTGTTTTTCTAACAATGATAATAACCATACGGCAAAAATAACACCGATAATTCCGCCTTGTCCTGCAGATAATGTTCCCCCAGTGAAAATATTACTGATTGGAGCATCCGGATTCATTCCTGTCAACATTGTGACTGCCCCAATAACACCACCCAACGCTGGCGTTGCACCAAAAACGCTGGCACTGTTAATCCCAGTGTAAAGAGCTAAATAAGCAAAAATCCCATTTTTAATGATATTTAAGACATCAATATATTGTTGCCATGAAGCTGAAATATCACCAGCAACAACTAAGTTAGACATAACAGCTGCAATCCCGCCAATAATACCAGCCCCAACAAAGGCAGGAATCATCGGAACAAAGATACTAGAAATGGCTTTTAACACTTTTTTAAATGGTGAAGTGTTATTTTGTTTCGCTTTTTGTTGTGCTTTCATTTGAGCGGCTTTTTCTTCTACTAAATCTTTTCCAGATTTGCCTGCTGAAGCATCAGTTGCGGTGTCATGATTAAATGGTTCTCCCAATTTGACACCTGCTTGATCTACCATTTCTTGTGCAACCTTGTTAACAGTCCCTGGACCAACAACTACTTGCAACGTATCATCTTCTACGACGCCCATAACGCCATCAATTTTTTTCAATCCTTCAATATCCACTTTGTCATAATCGCGGATATCCATACGAACACGAGTCATACAATGAATGACTTTGTCCACGTTTTCTTGACCACCAACTTCTTTATAAATCCCATCAGCAATGCGTTTAATTCTTTCTTCTGCCATGTTAAAACACCCTCCTAATTCCTTAATTTAATGTATTCTTGATAAATTGATTCCCGTCAATTAATTTTTGTGTTGCTTCTTCTTTAGTACTATCAGTTAAAATCATTACAATTGCTAACTTCACATTTTCTTCTGCTTCTACAAATTTTAGTTCGGCAACTTCATAACTACAACCCGTTGCTTCCATAATAATCCGTTTGGAACGCTCCACTAATTTTTCATTGGTTGGTTTTACATCAACCATTAAGTTATTGTAGACTTTCCCAATACCAATCATGGAAATAGTTGATAACATATTTAAAATTAATTTTTGAGCTGTCCCAGATTTCAAGCGAGTCGAACCTGTTAAAAATTCAGGTCCTGCATCTACTTCAATCGGCATTTGCGCATATTTACTAATTTCGGCATTTTTATTACATGCCACAGTTGCGGTAGCTGCTCCCACCGTTGTAGCATATTCTAAACCGCCAATTACATAAGGCGTCCGACCACTGGCTGCAATCCCAACAACAATGTCATTTGCTGATAATTTTAGATCAACTAAATCTTGACGACCTAGTTCTTTTGAATCTTCAGCACCTTCTACTGCGACAGTCATTGCTTTTTGACCACCAGCGATGAGGCCTTGAACCATCTCTGGCTCGACGCCAAAAGTTGGTACGCATTCGGCTGCATCTAAGACACCTAACCGACCACTCGTACCAGCGCCCATGTAGATCAAGCGGCCGCCTTGATTGAAGCTTTTGATGATGGCTTCTACCACTGGTTCAATGGCTGCTAATTCTTGACCCACTGCAATTGCAACTTTTTGGTCTTCTTGATTCATTTTTTGTAAAGCTTCTTTGACACTCATCTCATCTAAGCCCATTGTATTTTCATTTCTACGTTCAGTTGTTAAGTTTTCTAAATTCATTCTCTATCGTTCCTTCCGTGACTAGCGTAAATTGATTGCCTGCCTTGATTAACGGCAATATCGTTTGATCTTTTTCAATAATTCGTGTAATCGTATTGACTTTTTCATCTTTCGGCAAGTCCACAAGTGTGACTTGAATTTCTCCCATATAGCGACCATATTTTTCATTATCAATCGTTACGGTTCCCACTGGACGGGCTTCAGTCTGCTCTGACTCAATCGTTGCAATTTCATCTTTTCTGAACATTTCACTCGTTCTTGATAATTCACTTCGCAAAACATCTCTTGCAGCATCTAAACGATTGGTATGAGTCCCAAGTATTCGCTTCAAATAGCGGCTCTTGCTAGGTGCTACTTCTAACAGAAATTGATTGGTTTGGTAATAATAACCAAATTGAGCCATGGTTCGCTCACTAATTGTAGGATCACCAATATAAACAGCATCGACATAAGGATCAGCCATCAAACCGACGGCAGCGGCGAAAGGATTTTGCCCACGATGTTTTTCTAATGTTGGTAAACCAGCAAAAATTGGGCCTCTTGTTTGCCCATCTCCTGGCACAAAAGTAAAAACTTGTAAGCCTAATTCTTTAAGCCAGCGGTTCTTTTCATTAAAAAATGTTGTTCCAATGCCGGTTTCAGGTCTTGGATAATAATTATGCCAAGCTTCTAAGCGAGAAAAGTCCGCTTGGTGAGCCTTTAACTCAGCCACTTCTTCCAGTGTAATGGTACTAGCATTCAATCCTATATCAATCTTATGTGAAGCATGAGCCATTTGTTCTATCGTAATGCCATAGTCCATCCGAAGGCCAGTTACGCCCAACTCGATTAAAGGCTCTAATTCATCGAAAGAAAAACCCGCTCTTTTTAACGCTTCACCTGAAATATCTACCATAATTTTCATTTTTTCTGCCTTAGCAATTGCCCCTAAATCAGTCAAGCGTTGGCGGTAAAGGGAAGTATCATCTTCTGGAATGTGTAAAGAAGTGAAAATACCATCAAATCCAAGCGCTTTCATCTTTTTGATATAAATAATTGTATCGTTTGTAATCTCTTCACCAAGAAAAACTGAAATACCATACATCTTTTTAGCTCCTCTCTAATACGCTTTCATTATAACTTGTTTGAAATAAAATTTCAACTATTTTTCTAAATATTTTTTAATTCCAAAATAAAATTTTATTTCTGTTCAAAAAAAAACGAGCGTGGAACAAAAATCACCTTGGATTTTTGCTCCACGCTCAAAAACTGATAAACGGCGGGAACAGAACCAACTCCTTCGGAAATAAGCCGAAATTCTCCAAAAATCAAAGATCAATTTTCGGAAATTTCTTCTTATTTCTCGGAGCTAAACGGTTCTGTCCCGACCTCGTCTAATGCATTAATTGGCTGTGGCAGAGCCAACTGGTGTACCAGCTGTAACCACGCCAGTTTTCTCTAACGAAAATTGTGCTACTTTATCCATGTTGGTAATAATGACAACCATTTCAGTTCCTTTACCAGCTGCTTTAATTGCTTCTAAATCAGCAATTGCGACCACCGTATCTGCAGTCACTTGGTCGCCTTCTTTCACTTTAATAGTGAACGGTGCCCCGTTTAACTCCACCGTATCGATACCCATGTGTAATAAAATTTCAAGACCGTTTGTCATTTTTAAACCAATGGCATGTTTTGTTTGGAAAACGCTTAAAACTTCTCCTTCAATAGGTGCATAAATTTCACCATTTTCTGGAACTACTGCATAGCCATCTCCCATCATTTTTTGTGAAAAAACAGGATCATTCACTTCACTGATTGGGATAATGGTTCCATTGGCAACGGCATACATTGTATTATTTTCGACAACTTCATTCTTTTTCTTCAAAAATCCAAACATTTCTCTTCCCCCATTTTTTAAAGTATCACTAGTATAGAAAAAAGTTTCATGAATTACAAGTGGCACCTTTGTATAATTCTAAAATTTATTTTAAAATAAGAATTTGCATTGGCATTTACTTTGTCAGCGGGTATACTTATACTTGATGTATTTTGCATTTATTTCAGAAAGGAATGGTGACATGCTTTTTGCTAACCTATGGAAAGCAATTATTCTTGGTATTATCGAAGGAATTACCGAGTGGCTTCCAATTAGTAGTACCGGACATTTAATTTTAGTGGATGAGTTTATTAAACTCGATCTAAGTAAAGATTTTATGGAAATGTTCAACGTCGTTATCCAATTGGGAGCGATTATGGCGGTTGTTATTTTATACTTCCACAAATTGAATCCTTTCTCACCAAAGAAAAATGGCGAAGAGAAAAAAGATACTTGGATTCTTTGGTCTAAAGTCTTAGTCGCTTGTTTACCAGCGGCAGTTATTGGTCTAAAATTTGATGATTATTTAGATGCACATTTTTATAACTTTTTAACAGTATCGATTATGTTAATTGTTTATGGGATTGCTTTTATTATCATTGAAAAACGAAATAAAAATGTTGCACCGAAGTGTACTAATCTAAAAGACTTCACTTATAAAGCCGCTTTAATCGTTGGTGCTTTCCAAGTACTGGCATTAATTCCAGGAACTTCACGTTCAGGAGCGACCATTTTAGGGGCAATCTTAATTGGGGCCTCACGTTTTGTTGCAACAGAGTTTTCATTTTTCTTAGGAATTCCAGTAATGTTTGGAGCAAGTTTTTTAAAAATCTTTAAATTCTTGGCCAAAGGAAATACGTTTGGGTCAGAAGAAATCATTATTTTATTAACTGGCTCTATTGTTGCCTTCGTTGTTTCCATCATTGCGATTAAATTCTTATTGAATTACTTGAAGAAAAACGATTTTACAGTTTTCGGTTGGTATCGTGTAATTTTAGGTGCGATTTTAATTGGCTACTGGTTATTCTCATAAAAATAAAACCGTTGCTTTCACTGTTGAAAGCAACGGTTTTATTTTTTTAAATCGCCAAACGTTATTCGCTCAATCCCCTGTTCTTCAAACCACTGACGAACACGAGGATCACAAATCGTTGCTAATTCTTTGCAGCGTAAAGTGGTATAAGAAGAATTGTCTAACACAAATTGATCCAAATACCCAACATCAAAATGCATCTCAGCAATTGCCGATTCCGGCATCCGTAATAAACCAAAGTCATCTTTTAAAAAATTCTCCACTGATACGCCTTCGTGAATATAAGATAACGCCCCAGACTCTAACAAATGTGTCACCTGGAAATAACCTTGTTGCGGTGGATATTCTTTTTCCCCACTATATTTCAGGGTTGTATGAAGTCCGTACTCTTCTGCTAATTCTAAAAATACTTGATCAACCACTTCATCACCAATCGAATGGCAATCAAAATGTTCAGGATAATGTCCAGTTAGTTCCTTAAAGCGCGTCAATTGCGCAATCGTTTCAAGTCGTACTTCTTCATATACGAAGGTTACTTGCTTTTGTTGACGATAATAAGAAGAGCGATGAAAATTGCCTTGTTCATCTACCAGTGAAGGAATCATACATGGGTCCGCACAAGGTTTCCCTAATAAAAAATTCGTATGCTGACCTACAAATAATCCTGGATAATTTTTTGCTAACGCAACGGCATGTTCTGCTGTTGGTAAATTGGGCATCAAAAGTGTCGACGTCGTTAAACCATCGACATAACTTTTGATAATGCCATGATTAATCGCTTCTGACATCCCAAAATCATCAGCATCAATAATTACTTTAACCAACAGCTCCCCCCTCTTTTCTTTACGTATTTTTGATGACAATTCCGACAATAATATTAACAGCTGATTCACAATCATTAATCGTGCGCTCAAGCTGATCATAAACATCTTTCCACTTGATAACTTTTAATAAATCTTTTTCGTTAGTCATCAAATCTTTCATGGCGCTACTGTATAATTTATCGCCTTGAGATTCAATCGTATTCACTTCATCAATAAATGAAACTAACGTTTTAGAATTTTTAAATTTTGCAAATTCCTTCGTTGCTGATTTAACGCCTTCTGTCGCTTTAACAATATAAGCAGTTAATTCTAGCGCGGGCGCAATCATTTCTTCGACAACTAAATGATCAAGTAAATAAGACAAACTATTAATGCTATCGATAATGTTATCTAAGTGATCCGTAATATCGACAATATCTTCTCGATCAATCGGCGTAATAAAGGAAATATAGAGTTCATTTAAAATTTTGCGAACAATTTCATCATTCTCTTTTTCCAATTGATGAATCGCTTCTGATTTTTTTACTAAGTTTTCTAATGAATAATTGTCTACAATTTCTTGCAAAACCTTTGCCGCTTCATAAGCATTTGTTGCTAACTGGTTTAATTCTCCAAAATAATCAAATTGTTTTTTACGTGCCATGTTTTTCTCTCCTTAAAAAATTGCAATAAATAATTTTGACATCACATAAGCGATCAGCCCACATCCTGGGAAAGTTAAAATCCATGCTATCAGCATTTCTTTCACGATACGCCAGTCAACACTTGAGATTCGCTTAGAAGCACCTACTCCCATAATCGCTGTCGTTTTTGTATGAGTAGTTGAAACTGGAATCCCAAAAGCCGATGCTAAAAATAAACAAATAGCCGTGCTTAAATCTGCAGTGAAGCCTTGATAGCGTTCGAGTTTTACCATATCCATCCCGACTGATTTAATGATTCTCATGCCGCCCACAGAAGTTCCGATGCCCATTGTAATGGAACACAGAACCATAACCCATAACGGAATCACAAAACCGCCACCTGTTTTTTCGACTAAATTATTATAAAAAAGCACTAACATGAACACGCCCATAAATTTTTGCCCATCTTGCGCACCATGTAAAAAAGCATTAGCTCCCGCACCAAAGGCTTGCCCAACTGTAAAAAATTTGTTGGCTTTTCTTCTAGGCACAGCCGAGAAAGCTTTCACAACAAGTTTGGCAATTAAATAACCGCCGCCAAAGCCCATAACGGTAGAAACAACTAGACCAACAAGCACTTTGATCCATTCCGAGCCATTGACTGCACCCAAACCACCTAATGCCATTGCCGAACCAGTCAAGCCGGCAATTAACGCATGGCTTTCACTTGTGGGAATACCAAAATACCACGCAGCAACTGCCCAAACCACAATTGAAAAAAGCGAAGCAGCCAAAGCCACCTGTGAAGCGTTTCCATTTGCGTCAAAACTAACAATGTTGCTAATCGTTTCAGCTACTTGGGCATTAAAAAAGGTCATGACTAATGCACCTAAAAAGTTCATCACAACAGCCATCCAAATTGCGACATTCGGTTTTAACACCCGAGTCGAGACAGCGGTTGCAATTGCGTTCGGCGCATCCGTCCAACCGTTAACAAAAATTACACCCATTACCAAAGTAATCGTTACCAATAATGCAATACTCACAAAGACACCACCATTTTTCATTTATCTATTTTATCATAGCATGTTTTAAAAAAAATGTATGCTTTTTTCTTAAGGCTCTGGCAAATTTTCTTATTTTTTTCTTGAAATTGTCTGTTAAGGAAAAAAACTTGTCGTCTTTTATTGCAATGGAACAATGGATTAGGTATAATGATTACTGTTGAATTACATTGGCTGACCAGTGTAAAACCTAAATCATCGGAGGTGAAACAAATGCCAAATATCGAATCTGCAATCAAACGCGTACGTACAAGTGCTAACGCGAATGCGAAAAATTCATCTCAAACAAACGCAATGCGTACAGCAATCAAGAAATTTGAAGAAGCTGTAGCTGCTGGAGCTGATAACGTCGATGCTTTATACAACGAAGCTGTTAAAGCTGTTGATATGGCTGCAACTAAAGGTTTAATCCATAAAAACAAAGCTAACCGCGATAAAATTCGTTTAAGCAAATTAGCTAAATAATGTGAGATAGAAGTTAGCATTCATGTTAGCTTCTTTTTTCATCAAAAAATGTCCAAGTCTGTTTTCACAAAGACTTGGACATTTTTTTATAAAGGTGAATCAATCCACGGTAAATCCGTTGTGAGATGTTGACTAAATAATTTAGTCTCTTCTCGCAAAGCTAAACGTTGTTGTCGTCTCGTTTCATAATTGGAACAAATCAACTTTTCTTCTGCAGTTTCTGGGACGACTGCCGCTAATTGGAAGTCACTTTCGGGATTCATATGAGACGGAATGGCTACAAAAGTTGTAAAACAAGTCGCCGCTAAATAACGCTCTCCAGTTGTTAAATCTTCTCCTACAACTTTAACAAATACTTCCATCGATTTATGATGCACGCCAGAAACAAACGTTTCAACACACACTGAGTGATTTTCTTTTAAAGGTTTTAAAAAATTTAAGTTATCTAAAGATGCTGTAACTGCCCCTCTCCGACAATGTCGTGAAACGGAAATGGATGCGGCATCATCAATTAAAGACATTAATTTCCCACCAAATAGTGCACCAAAGGGATTTAAATCAAAGGGAAATACACGATGTGTTTGAATCACTCGTGATTCTCGACAAAATTTTTCTTTCGTCATTAACGATTCCTCTACTTTCATTTATAAACTTTTCCACGCTTTACTTTAGCTTACTTTACCATTTGATGCAATCCTTACTTTTTAGGAAACATTTAAAAAATAACAAATTTGCAAGTCCCATTTATTCATTTTTAGGAAAGTTGCTGTATAATAATAACGGTTAAAGAACTTTTAAGGAGATGGATACACATGAAAATTGCAATTGCTGGTGCTGGCGCTATGGGCAGCCGTTTAGGAATTATGTTGCATCAAGGCGGAAATGATGTAACTTTAATCGATCAATGGCCCGCGCACATTGAAGCTATTCGTAAAAATGGTTTAATCGCTGATTTTAATGGAGAAGAAGTTGTCGCGAACCTACCAATCTTCTCACCAGAAGAAATTGACCATCAAAATGAACAAGTAGATTTAATTATCGCTTTAACTAAAGCACAACAATTAGATGCAATGTTTAAAGCGATTCAACCAATGATTACTGAAAAAACGTATGTACTATGTTTATTAAATGGCTTAGGTCATGAAGATGTACTAGAAAAATATGTGCCAAAAGAAAACATATTGGTTGGCATTACCATGTGGACAGCTGGTTTAGAAGGACCGGGACGTGTTAAACTTTTAGGTGATGGCGAAATTGAATTAGAAAATATTGATCCTTCTGGTAAAGAATTTGCTTTAGAAGTCGTTGATGTCTTCCAAAAAGCTGGTTTAAATCCAAGCTATAGTAGCAATGTTCGCTACTCTATTTGGCGGAAAGCCTGTGTCAATGGCACGCTAAACGGTTTGTGTACAATCCTTGATTGTAATATTGCCGAATTTGGTGCACTACCTGTTAGTGAATCCCTTGTTAAAACATTAATCAGTGAATTTGCAGCAGTCGCAGAAAAAGAAGCCATTCATTTAGATCAAGCAGAAGTCTATACACATATTGCTCAAACTTATGATCCAAACGGTATTGGCTTGCACTATCCGTCTATGTATCAAGATTTAATTAAAAATCATCGTCTCACAGAAATTGATTACATCAATGGTGCCGTTTGGCGCAAAGGACAAAAATACAACGTAGCAACACCTTTCTGTGCCATGTTGACACAGCTTGTTCACGGAAAAGAAGAACTATTAGGAGCTAAATAATAAGAAAGTACCAGAGACAATCGTTGTATGACGATTGTCTCTGGTACTTTCTTATTTTGCTTGTGCAGTCAATTTTAAAATAAATAATTGGAATAGTAATTCTTTATCCATTTGGCCCGTTTTCATGCGGTAATCATTTTCAACTAATTCATCATAAAGTCTTTCTAATCGAGACAATTCAAATCGTCGGACTTGTTGTAACGCTAACTTGACTCGATAAGGATGAACCTTTAATGTATCAGCAATATTCGCTTGTTGATAGCCCATCTTAGCCAAAATTTTTGTTTGTAGAAAAAGGCGAATCTGATTCAATAAGATTGCATTTAACTTAATGGTTTCTTCTCCTTGTAAAAGTAAATCTTCATACAATTGAACAGCTTTTTCACTGTTTCCAGAAAGTACTTCGTTGGTTAAGTCAAAAACATTATGTTCCAAAGACTTAGGGACTAATTCTTGAACCGCACCTCGTGTAATTATCTTCGTTTCAAGGGCATATAAATACAGCTTCTGTAATTCTCCCATAATTTTTGATAAGTTCAAGTCTGTCAATTGAAGTAATAAATCAAAAGCATCGGAGCGAATAGTGTACCCTTCACTCTCAATCGTTTGAGAAATGTACTGACGAATAGCCTTTTCATCCATTGGATTGACGTCAACTACTGTGGCATTTTTTTTCAATGCTTTGGTAATTTTTTTGCGTTCATCTAATTTTTCATAAGAGGCCATAAAAACAAGAACAGTTGTTGGTGATGGACTTTCCAAATAATTCAATAAAAGATTGACATCATGTTCCACACCGTTTGTTTTTCTTTCGGCAGTTAAAAAGTAAGGATTTTCCACAAAGACAAGGCGATAATCACCAAAAAACGGAATTGTTTCCGCTTCAGCAATCGCTGCACTTAAAGGTGTTTCCTCCATATCAAATGAGAAAAAGTTAAATTGATCATCCTCTTCCGTCAACAATTCTTTCATCAATGTTGTTTTAAATAATTCAGTTAAATAAAGTTCTGTTCCTATTAATAAATACACTGGAGCGATTTTTTGCTCTCGCACTTCTTTCAAAGCTTTTTGTAACTCCATTGGCTCGCTCCTTTTCTCGTTTCTCTTGTTTATCCTATCATGTTACTTCTGGAAATACTAGTCTTGTTCTTTAACAAATTTGGCTTTAGAAAGCCCTTGCCAAGGTAACCATTGATAATAAATCATTCCTTGAAGATCGGTCCGATAATAATTTATTTTTTGCTCCTCCAGCGTCGCTAATGTCTCCTGATGAGGATGTTTAAAACGATTATTCAGTCCAGCTGAAATCAATGCTTCTCGCGGATTAAGCTGTTTGATAAATCTTTTAGTAGACGACGTTTTACTACCATGATGACCGACTTTCAAGATGTCGATTTTCAACTGGGGATAGCGAGCCAACACTTGTTCTTCTCCTTCGGCTTCCAAGTCACCAGTAAATAAAAAATGCCGTCCGCCTAATTGTGTGGAAAACACTATCGAGTCATTATTGCCCCCAATACTGCTCTTATTTGGTGATAAAATTTGAAAAGAAACGGGCCCATTAATTCGCTTGGGCGCTAAAATCGGCCGACAGTCTGTCCCGCTTTTTTGGAGTTGTTTCAAGACTTGGCGAAACGAAAAATTGGCTTCAGCTGCTCCTTTAGGGAAATAAAGAACAGAAATTGGAACCTTCTGCGCAATGGCTAATAAATCGCCAAAATGGTCTTCATGTGCGTGTGTGATGATCACTTCATCTAAACGTTTGACTCCTTGACTTTTGAGAAAAGGAATCACTGAATATTCCGCTCCTGATCGACTATTTTTCCGTTGCCGCCAAGCTTCTTTGTCAAAAGACAACCGACCACCTGTATCGATTAGTGTATTTTTTCTGTGAAAAGGCGCTTGGATAAACAAACTATCCCCTTGGCCTACATCGATCATTGCAACAATGCCAATTGGCGAAAGGTATTTACTATTTATCAAAACAATTAGTAGTCCGATTGAGAAAAGAATTTTTTTAGACTTGTCTGCTAAATAAATCATTGAAAGTCCGATTAGTAATAACAAACTAATTTGTATCCAAGAATTTAAATAGCCGATGGTCAGCTTCGGATTTAAGTGAACTAGCACCCACTCAAATAAGCCATTCATTGTTAAAAATAGTGGTTCGAGCAAGGCTGCTAAATAACGTGCTGGCATAATAATCACTAGAAAAAAGCTCAACGTCAAAAGCGGTAACAAGAACCGTTCAAAAATTGGTAACAAGAGAAATGTTAAGAAACTTCCTAACAAGGGCCATTCATAAAATGATTGGACTAAAATAGGTAAGGAAGCCACAGCCAATAGGAAAGAGCCTAAACAATTTTTAATGAAAGGCGAAGAATAACCAACCAATGTTTGCTCTAAAAACAGCAGAACAAAAGAAAGTAAGTAACTAAATTGACCGGCGACTGAAAAAAAGAGGGTTGGCTGAACAATCAAGTGCACTAAGAGAGTTAAACTCCAACAATCGAGGGCCGGAACCTGCCAATTAAACCGTCGATTGAACGTATTGAGGTTTGTTTGTAAAAGCGCCCGCATGACACTGACTGAGAATCCTGTTAAACCAGCATATATCAGTGAAAAACCGCATTGCCACAAAAAATAACTTTCTTGCGTTCGGCGAGCAATTCTTAGCATTAGCAAGCGAAATAAACGAAGGAAAAAAGAAACATGCATCCCTGACAAACTAAAAAGATGCAAAATGCCTAATGCTGAAAATTTATCGCTTATTTCAGCAAATTCTTCATTACGAAAACCTAAGAGCAACGCATTCATATACATTGCACTAGTCTCAGCAAAATTTTTCTGAATATGTACCATCGCCCACTTCCGCCAGCCGCTAATGATTTCTTTAAACCGCCAAGAAAAAAAAGGACGCGGTTGTCCTATCTCCTCAATGAATAAAATAGCTTCGATTCCTTGATTCTTTAAAAATAGTTGATAATTGAAGCCATTTTTGTTGGTTTGACCTTGGGGCGAGTCTAAAATACCTACAGCGGTTGCCTGAATGGTTGTGGTTAGTTGTTGCCATTGCTGTTTTTCTTTCACACTTTTTAATTGATAAAATGCCATCACTTTCTGCCTTTTGCCTTTTACGATACAATTGGCAGGAAATTTTACTTGATCACCATCGACTTGTATTTCATCTGGTAATATCGTTAGCTGTCCTGACAAGCGGACTTCTTTAGGCAACAAAGAGACTGGCTTTAACCACTGGAAAATCAATATGCCCCCTACTATTAAAAAACTGCACAAAAAACCTCCCAATATAACAGGAAAACTTTTTGTACAGACAATACGGATAACAGTGATAGAAAAAAGAAGAGCTCCTAATAGACTAGGTGCGAAAAAACACCACAGCCCACAACTAGTCAGCAGAGCTATGAAGAACCAATTATTCCTCAGCTGAGGAAGGATTGTCCTCAAGTGTGGCAAATTCTTCTCCCCATTGTAATTCGGCAAAATATTTTGGTACTAAAATCACTTTTTCAACCGTGGCTCCTACTTGTTCAATTAAATTTAGGGCGTACGCATCATTACGGTAATCCTTTAAATAATAAATCTTTTTAATCCCTGCTTGTAAAATCATCTTTGTACATTGCAAGCAAGGGAAATGTGTCACATAAATTTCTGCCCCTTCTGTAGGGACGCCAAACTTCGCACATTGTAAAATTGCATTCATTTCTGCGTGGATTGTTCGAACGCAATGATTATCAACAACATAGCATCCTTCATCAATACAATGCGTTCCGCCACTGACTGAACCATTGTAACCTCCTGCAATAATTCGTTTGTCGCGAACAATGGTTGCTCCGACAGTTAAACGTGTGCAAGTACTTCTTAATGATAATAAGACGCTTTGTCCCATAAAATATTGGTCCCATGGAATTCGTTCCATAATAAACCTCCTTTATTTTTAATGACTCCTGTGTTCGATTTGCCAAATCATTTAATCTTATTACAAATAGTATGTTATCCGCATCCCATAGTCAAGAATTCTCAGGAATTTTCTGTTAAAAGTTAGCCAGTCACTGTCAACATGTCTTTTAAACGATCTACTGTTTTCTCTCCAATACCGGGAACATTTTTCAGTTCCTCGACGGTTTTAAACGGTCCTTGTTCGTCACGAAATCGAATAATCTCTTGTGCTTTTTTCGCACCGATTCCTGAAATCGTTTGTAGCTCTGCTTCTGTTGCCGTATTAAGGTTGATCTTTTCCTCCTGATTTTGCTGAGCAGGTGCTGATTCCTGCAGCGTTTCTAATGACTGTGCCACTGATTCTCCTTTTTTGGGCACGTAAATAATCATTTGATCTTTTACTTTTTGAGCGTAATTGACCTGGGCAGTATCAGCTTCCTCGCTCATGCCTCCAGCTAAAGCTAAAGCATCCCAAATCCGCTGCTGATTTTTTAGTTGATAGATTCCTGGTACTTTCACTGCGCCTTTAATATCAACATAGATCATTGTTTCTGCCCTTTCTTTTGTGGCATCTGTGGCGACCTCTGTCGTAGTGGTCAAACTTGTTTCTTCCCACATTGTGGTGTCTACTTGTGGCTCCTTATTAACCATCAAATAAATGCCCACTAATAGAGTTATCAAAATGACCATGAACACGCCACTACCTAGCAATAGCCACTTTTTGGGTAACTGTTTCAACCAATCCATCGTTTGCCCTCCCTTCAAAATATAATTACGCATTTTTTAACAAAAAAATGCGCCTGGACCAAAAATCACTAGTAATTTTTGGTCCAGGCGTACTTTTATTTTAATTTCTCTAGATAGTTCAAGGTATCTTGAACCGTTTTTACTGGGACAATTTTCATTTTTGTCCCAATTTTTTTCGCAGCTTCTTGTGCTTCTTGATAATTCGATTTGATTTTCGGTTCAACTTTTTTCATTTCTGAAGTTATTTCATCATCGGGTGCAAAGAAAATTTCTGCACCGTTCTCACTGGCAGTTACAACTTTTTTATCAATGCCTCCGATTCTACCAACGATTCCTTGACTGTTCATCGTACCTGTTCCAGCAATTTCATGACCTTTACGTAAATCTTTATGACTTAATTGTTCATAGGTCTGCAAAGTAAACATTAACCCAGCCGATGGCCCACCAATATCACCCGCTTCAATAGATACTGGGATAGAAGAATCAATTTCTGTATGATCAGTCAAACCAATACCAATCCCCGCTTTTTTATCTGTTGGCAATTCAATTAATTTGCCGGTCGCTTCTTTTGTTTTGCCATCTTGAATAAATTGAACAGTGACTTTTTGATTCACTTTTTGTGCTTTAATGTAATTCATTAATTCTTCACTGCTTTTAAAAGATTTACCATCCACGCCTGTCACGGTATCGCCAACTTCAATTTTTCCTTTAAAACTTGAGTTGTCTTCCATCGCTAACACATAGACGCCTTTAAATTTCATCTCATATGGAACCTTCGCTAATTTTAAGGCTTGCTCAATTGCGGCGTTTTTTGAGGAATCCATATAGTATTGTTGAATTCGATTATATTCGCTATTACTACTATCTCCCATTAATTCTTTTTTAGACATAACTTCTTGAAAATCCGAAAAGTTTGCTTTTATGGCAGAAAAAATAGTGGCCGAACGAATGCCCACCGTTGTTAAATAAAAAGCACCAGACTGCGTATCTTTTTTTCCATCAACAGTTACAAACTCTTTTAAATTTTCTGTCGTTCCTGGTCCTTCAATATAATAAGGAATTGGGACGATAAACAAACCAATTAGCAGCAATGCCAATACCATTGGAATGAGTGATTTAAACGAAAATTTTTCTGTTTTTTTATTCATAATTTTAGCTCCAGTCATTCTTCTTTTGTTTTAACGCATGATAAATATTGGGAGGAAGATAGTCAGACACATCGCCCCCAAAACGTAAAACTTCTTTTAGTAAACTGGAACTTACATGTGCATATGGTTCTTCTGCTAATAGAAAAACCGTTTCAATTTCTGGCGCCAGATGTTGATTCATTTTAGCAATGTCTTTCTCGTACTCGTAGTCTTTGACGTTTCTAATGCCACGAATCAAAAAATTAGCCCCTAATGATTTTGCACTTTCCACAGTTAACTGGGTTTCTTGCATGATAACACGCACATTTGGCATTTCTTTAGTTGCTTCTTCAATTAAATATTTTTTCTCTTCTGGCGTAAATAATGTTTGCTTACTTGTATTTATAAAAACGCCAATGATGACTTCGTCAAATAACTTCGCACTGCGTTCAATCAAATTTAAATGACCATTTGTCATCGGATCAAAACTTCCGGGAAATAGAGCAATTTTACGCATCTTACGCCTCCTGACGATAAATCGTTACTTGAGTGATTCCGTAAACGGTTTCTCTTGTTTTTTCTAGTGTACCAATCGTTTCCGGTAATTTGACAGTTTTATCTGTTTCACAAACGATAACGGCTTCGTTTGTTAATAACTGCCGTTCTAACATCTTTTCTAATTGTGAAACAATTTCTTGTTTGGCATAGGGCGGATCCAATAAGACCAAATCAAATTGTAGCTTCTCTTCATAAAACTGTTCTAAGGCACGATTAGCATCCATTTTTCTAACTTCAAATTTTTCTGGTTCTTTTGTAATCGCAATATTTTCTTTAATTACTTTTAGTGCAGCAAAATTCTTTTCAATACAAATACTTTTGTCCATTCCACGAGAAACGGCTTCAATCGCTAACCCGCCACTTCCTGAATATAAATCCAGCGCCATTCCACCTTCGAAATATGGACCAATCATATTAAAAATAGATTCTTTTACTTTATCTGTTGTGGGCCTAGTATTGTCGCCATCTAACGCTTTCAGGCGCCGGCCACCATATTCTCCAGAAATAACACGCATTGTTTCGACTCCTTTATCAATCATTCTTTTATAATTCATTATAACAAAAAGAGTGAAAAATGTTTGAAATTTCTCATAACATTTCTCACTCTTTTGCATTAGACATTCTCTGCTAAGCGAATCTCTGTAGATAATTCCTCTACTACATAGCCGTCGTCTTCTTGTTCTTGATAAGCCGCTTTGGTACCAATTTTTTCAGCAAAATTCATTTCGACATCTGGTCGATACGATTTATCGACACTACGAACAAAATGTAACTGATTAATTTTTTCCATGTTACTTTCAATATTTTCTTCATTCATGTAAATCACCACATATTTCATTTTTCGTGAAACATAGTGAATCAGTCCATATCGGCGTAACTGTTTTAACGGTTTTAATGTGTATACCCAAACAATTAGGCAACGACGCTCTTGAAGCGTAAATTCTTTTTCTTCTTTAGCTTGCATGGCAGCTTCCTCCACAACCTGAATGTTTCTTTCCTCGTTCAAAGAAAGGATTTCCAGCATCTACTTTAATATCTTCAGAAATTAGTTGCGCAATCTTTAAACCAATTGTATCTAGCAACGTTTGAACGTTTGTCTCAGCAAAACGATAGTTTGCAACGATTTCATTTAAATCAAGCGCCCGCTTTGCTTTACGTAGGGCTCGTTGTTTCTCCCGAAAATCGGGTGCATGAATTCCATAAGCCTCTACTCGCTCAAAAGCTGACTTAGCTTCTAAAAATGCTTTTTGTAACTGAGCAACTTCCGTCGAAGCATACATAGCTTTTTTTGTTTCTTTATAGTTTTGAACAGCATCACTTTCTAAAAGTGCTGAAATTAAGCATTCTGTTTGATCTTCAATTGCAAATAAATGTTCTGTCACAATCATAACTTTTCACTACTCTCCGTGATTTGCCTATTTTCTGGTCGTTTCTCTAATAAGACTAACACACCTTCATTGGAAAAGGCAACGCCCAATTCTGTCGTTTCTGACTCAGCAAAATAGCTATCATATTGCGGGTCCGAAAACCATGACAAAATAGTAAAGGTACTATCATAAACAGGTTCTTGGAAAATACCTGTCGGTTCTCTCAACGAAAGTTTGCTCGTTTTAACTAAAAAAGAAAATTCGTCCTTAGTCAAATGAAAGGGATGAATGGCTGTATGTTCCTCTCTCGTTTGTAACAATTCTGCTTGTCGATTTGCCGACAAAATTGTTGGTGTATGATGAGCCAGCGTTTGATACAATGTTTGGGCATCTTTTTGACTTTGTGTGGAAACTGAAAAAGCAGCTTGCTTTTCTTGCTGTTTAACCAGATTCATGACATAAATCGCTTGGTTACTTTGAACAGGATCGAAGGTCATTGACTGCGTTATATCAACTGGCAAAGGAGAACCTTCATTTAATTGATACGGCATTTCCGTGAGCAACGTTTCTTTATTGACATAATTAACTGCCATCAAACCACCTGTCCGCTGATTAAAAAATAACACTGCAAAACTGCCATTATCAAAAGCAACCAATGGTCGATAGTTCATATCTTCTTCCATCAGCTCGACATCGTAAGCTTCATGATGAAAATTAAATGCAAAATTCGAATAAATCGTCATTAAATCAGACAAGTCAGCAAGCTTCATATCTATCTTAAACGGTTCTATCATTTTGTCATTGTTAAAGGCCTTAATTGCGATGACTTTATTTTCTCGAACGTTGACTTCTAAGTAATCATTCATCGTCAAACCGAACGTCCATAATTCATACGTACGACCTGTTTTAATTTTTTCTTTAGGATTGCCAAACTGGCGGATAAAGGTTTCCACATCTTTCCCTATGTATGCTGCGTAGCCAGAAGCTGGCAATTCTTCATGAGGAACAGCGGTGTGAGCGCTGGATAAGCGCCCACTTTGAGCTGTTTCGGTTGGTTTTTCAGCAGGGAAAAAAACTGGCTCTAAATATCCAATGAGTAGAACTGTTAAAAAAACAGCAGTAAAGGCCCAAAATCGCTTCATTTTTTCCCCTCTCATCTTATTTTTCTTTCACTTCTAATAACAAATCACCTGAGCTGATTGCTTCGCCTTCTTCAACATAAATGTGATCTACCGTGCCCGCAAAACGTGCTTCGATAGTCGTTTCCATTTTCATGGCTTCTGTAATCAGCAACGGCTGACCTTTTTCTACTTTATCGCCACGTTTGACCAATACTTGTAGAACAGAACCAGACATCGTTGCGCCGATTTGTTCTTTATTAGTTGGTTCCGCCTTTTGTTTTACTTGAACAGCAGACTTAATGGAGGCATCTTTAACTAAAACCTCACGACGTTGCCCATTCAAATTGAAGAACAAGACACGGTTTCCGTCAATATCAGGTTCGCCAATTTCATCTAAACGAATAATTAACGTTTTTCCTCGTTCAATTTGAACTTCCAATGTCTCTCCTTGACGAATACCATTAAAGAATGTTGGCGTATCTAATAAGGTTATATCTCCAAAGGTTTCGTATTTTTGACGATACTCTAAAAATACTTGTGGATACATTAAATAACTTAAAACTTCTTCCAATTTAGGTTGATACCCAATTTTTTCGGCTAATTCTTCTTGTACTTTCGCAAAATCAACAGGTGCTGCTAAGTCACCTGGCCGCTCTGTGAAGGCTGGTCGACCTTTTAGAATAATTCGTTGGAGCTCTTTCGGGAACCCACCAACTGGTTGACCTAAATCACCTTGGAAAAAAGTCACAACTGATTCAGGAAAACTTAGTTCTTCACCACGCGCATAAACATCTTGTTCTGTCAGATTATTTTGAACCATGAAGAGTGCCATGTCTCCCACGACTTTTGAAGATGGCGTCACTTTTACAATATCACCAAACATCAAATTCACTGTGTGATACATTTTTTTGATTTCATCCCAACGGTGCCCTAAGCCTACCGCTTTTGCTTGCTGCTGTAGATTAGAGTATTGACCACCAGGCATTTCATGCATATAGACTTCTGTTTGCGGGGCATTTAACCCATTTTCAAATGGTTGATAATACATGCGCACATCTTCCCAATAATGATTGATTTTCTGTGCATTATCAATGTTAATAGTTGGCGTCCGTTCACCATTGACTAAAGCATAATATAGACTGTTCATACTTGGCTGGCTAGTTGCGCCACTCATCGCACTCATTGCGACGTCAACAATATCAACGCCTGCTTTAGTAGCCGCTGAATAAGTGATGATCCCATTGCCACTAGTGTCGTGAGTGTGGAGATGAATTGGTAAATCCGTGGCTGCCTTTAATTCACTAATTAAACGATAAGCAGCTTGTGGCTTCAATAAGCCAGCCATATCTTTAATCGCAATGATTTGTGCACCTAAATTTTCCAATTCTTTAGCCATATCAAGGTAATATTGAACATTATATTTTGCTCGGGCTGGATCATTGATGTCCCCAGTATAACAAATTGCTGCTTCCGCAATTTTTCCGGTATCCCGAACGACTTGAATACTTTTTTCCATTTGAGGAATCCAGTTTAAGCTATCAAAAATTCGGAAAACATCGACTCCTTGGCGAGCGGATTCTTTAATAAATTCTTCAATAACATTATCAGGATAATTTTGATAGCCTACCGCATTAGATCCTCTGAACAGCATTTGTAAAAGTGTGTTTGGCATCAACTGACGAATTTTTCTTAAACGTTGCCATGGGTCTTCGGTTAAGAAGCGATAGGCAACATCGAACGTAGCGCCACCCCACATTTCACTAGAAAACAGCTCAGGCAGGGCTGCATCAGTTAGACCAGCAATTGCTTTAAAATCTTGTGTTCTCACACGAGTCGCTAATAAACTTTGGTGCGCATCACGGAACGTGGTATCTGTCATTAACACACTTTCTTGATTCTTAACCCAATCGATGACGGCGGTTGCTCCTTGAGCGTCTAGAATATTTTTAGCTGTGATCACTTTTTCTGGAACTTCAATATCTGTCGGCACGCGCGGGGCTTCAAAATATTTTTTCTCCGTTCGTTCAATGCCAGGGAACCCATTGACCGTTACTTCTCCAATGTATTTCATCGTTTTATTGCCACGATCGCGCATACGAGGAAATTCAAATAATTCAGGTGTATTATCAATAAAGGTTGTTTTGGCTTCGCCAGATTGAAACGATGGATAGCTCACAACATTTTGTAAAAACGGAATATTTGTTTTCACGCCACGAATCCGAAATTCTTTTAAGCAGCGTTGCATTTTACTGATTGCCTGTTCAAAAGAGAAACCATGCGTACAGACTTTAACCAATAAAGAATCAAAGTAGGGCGTCACAGCGTAGCCAGAATAAGCATTCCCTACATCTAAACGCACACCAAAACCACCTGGTGAACGATACGTATCGATTTTCCCTGTATCTGGCATAAACTGGTTCAGTGGATCTTCAGTCGTAATCCGACATTGAATAGCCGCGCCTTTTAATGTCAATTCGTTTTGTTTTGGCAAATGCATATCTTTATGCAAATCAAGCCCTTGCGCAATTTGTAATTGAGAGATCACAATATCAATATCTGTAATCATTTCTGTGATAGTATGTTCTACCTGAACACGAGGATTCACTTCAATAAAATAAAACTGATCCCCTTCTACTAAAAACTCAACCGTTCCCGCATTCACGTAGCCGACATGCGCCATTAACTGCACAGCAGCCGAACAAATGGCTGCTCGTTGTTCTTCATTCATTGATACACATGGTGCGACTTCTACCACTTTTTGGTGGCGCCGTTGAACGGAACAATCACGTTCAAATAAATGCAAGACATTCCCATGATGATCGCCTAAAATTTGTACTTCGATATGTTTAGGATTAGAAATATACTTTTCAACATAAACCTCGTCAGAACCAAAGGCTGCTTTCGCTTCGCTTTTGGCTCTTTCGTAACCTTCTCGTGCTTCCTTGGCATCGTGGGCAACGCGCATCCCGCGACCGCCGCCACCTAAAGCAGCTTTAATCATGATAGGAAAGCCATGCGTTTCACCAAAAGCTACGACCTCTTCCACCGTTGCTACTGGCCCATCTGAGCCTGGAATCGAAGCAATCCCCGCAGCTACAGCTGCTTCTTTCGCTTTAATTTTATCGCCAAAAATATCTAAATGATGTGTTTTAGGTCCAACAAAAATGATTCCTTCTTCTTCACAACGTTCGGCGAAGCGTAAGTTCTCTGATAAAAAGCCATAACCAGGATGAATGGCATCTGCTCCCGATTTTTTGGCAATTTGGATAATATTTTCAATGTCTAAATAGGCTTCAATTGGTTTTTTCCCTTTACCAACTAAATACGCTTCATCTGCTTTGAAACGATGAACAGAATACTCATCTTCTGCAGCATAAATCGCTACTGTCTGGATATCTAATTCTGTACAAGCTCTAAAAATTCGAATCGCAATTTCACCACGATTGGCAACTAATACCTTTTTCATAACGTCACTCCTACCATCAATTTCCTTCAAATTTATTGGTTCTGTTCTAAAGATAAATAGTACTCATTTTCTAATTTCTGACGTGTTTCATCTGCACTGATATTCAGGACAAAGGCCACAGCAATCGAAATAATCAGCAAACTATTCCCACCTTGACTCAAGAACGGGAAAGTAATTCCTGTTAATGGAATAATCCCAGTAATCCCACCAACATTAATAAAGACTTGAATTAATAACATTGTACCAATTCCAATACACATTAGTGAATTAAAAGGTTTCTTCGAGCGTACACCGACTAAAATAATTCGCGCAATCATAAACATCAACAATCCTAAAATCGCTAGACCGCCGATAATGCCTAACTCTTCTAAAGTAATCGCAAAGATAAAGTCCGTATGTGCTTCTGGTAAAAAGCCTTTTTTCTGAACACTATTCCCTAGACCTTTGCCAAACCAGCCGCCATTACTGATTGCATAATAAGAATTAGCTAACTGATGGCCTAAGTTCCGTTCATCTAAAAATGGATTTTTAAAAACAGCAAAACGATTATAAATATATTGATAACGCGCTGGGAAAATTTTTCCTTTAGACATAATTAATAACTGAATAGCCGTGATACTACCTAAAATGCCCAAGCCACCGACCAAGTAGGTATACATATAATTAATCCCACTTGCTAAAACCATCACGATGGTAATTAATGTTAGAATGGCCGCATTCCCGAAGTCAGGCTGGATTGCAACTAGAGCAATTAATACAAAAACGAGCATCAACGGGCGCCCGGCAGCTTGTTTAAATTGATCCATGCCTCCATTAATTGTCTTTTGTCGCCGTGCTAAAATATAAGACAAGTACCAGACAACCATGATTTTTAAATACTCAGCTGGTTGCATCGAAAATCCACCAATCTCAATCCAACCACGTGCGCCGTTAATTTCTTTCCCGATACCAGGAATCCGAACGGCTAAAACCATAACCGTAATTACTGCAATGGCAAACATGATAAAACTTCGATTCTGAAAAACGGATGTTTTCATCTTATAAATAAAAAACATTGCAACTAACCCTACTACCCAAAAGGCAACCTGGTTAATAACGAATGAGGTAGGTGAAAAACCTTTCATTACTTGTAATGCGGATGTGGAACTATATACCATAATCAATCCCACGATGCTTAAAATTAAATATGGAATAAAAATACTATAGTCTAGCAAATGCCGTTTCTTTACTTTGTTTGGCAAAGCTTAACCCTCCTTGCCAATCTCGTTTTTTTCTTGTGTTTCTTCATAAACATCTGTATATAATTGATTCAATTCGCGTTCTAAATCACTTAGTAAGCGATGTCCTTCATCATTAGTTAAAATCCCCAAACGGGTCGCATAGGTCACTTGTCTTGAAAAACCATACATTTGTGTATCCACCACTTCTTCAAATGCTTTACATTGAGAAATGCACAAACTGTTTTTTTGATTACGAATAAGCATTTTAATGCGTTCTGCATCGTCTTCTAATAATTGAATGGCAAATTTCTTTGAAATTCCTTCGTCCATTTGTACAGAACCTCCCTATCTTAATTAAATAATTATAACATAATTCTCAGTTAGATACATGATGATTTCAGAAAATTTCCTTTAAGAAATTTTCTAAAACCAAGCGATATATTAAGTAAGAAATCTCTTTATATAACAAGCTTATTTTATCAATACAACAACAAATACATTAAAAGACTTTTTTCTTATTTTCTGCTTTTAATTTTAAATAAAATAACAAACTATATCATTTTTTTGTCTCTTGATATTCTTTAATTACTTCTAAAAAGGCGGTGCCATATTTATCTAATTTATTTTGGCCGACCCCTTTTATTTGCAATAATTGAATCGTTGTTTGCGGTAATTTTTCACACATTTCTTTAAGTGTACTATCGGAAAAGACTACATATGGCGGCACGCCTGCCTCTTGAGCCATGTCCATACGTAATTCGCGTAATCGTTCAAACAAGGCATCATCCACTGCTACTTTTCGAACTTTTTGGTCTTCTTTTCGGAAGACTTTCCGTTCCCCTAAAAGCACCTGAACACCTTCTGTCGAGACTGATAACAACGGAAATTGCCCATCAGAAGGAATTAAATAACGTTCTGCTGTCAAATAATCAATCAGCTGTGTGACTTCTTTTTGCGTGCGACCTTTCATTAGTCCGTATGTTGGCAAACGATCAAAATGCCATTGATCAATTTTTTGATCTTTTGAGCCAGTCAAGACTTTACCAACTAAGCCCTTACCGAAACGTTCTCCCATACGTTTTACACAAGACAAGACTTTTTGGGCATCGACCGTAATATCGACTAATTCTCGATTATCCAGACAATTCGAGCAGCGACCGCAGTCCGTCCCTTCTTCACCAAAATAGCGTAAAATATATTTTTGTAAACACATTTGTGCATTCGCATATTGTGACATTTCCCGTAATTTCAAGTACTCTTTCTGCTTATAATCAATGGTCATTTCAGATTGTTCAATAAAGTATTGTTGAATTTGCAAGTCTTGTGGAGCAAACATTAATACAGCATCACTAGGCAGACCGTCACGACCAGCTCGGCCGGCTTCTTGGTAATAAGATTCAATATTCCCTGGTACTTGTGCGTGAATGACAAAACGAACATTACTCTTATTAATCCCCATACCAAAGGCATTTGTTGCTACCATCACTTGCACTTGATCATACAAGAATGCTTCTTGATTTTCACTACGTAACTGTTCACTCATGCCCCCATGATACATCCCAGCTGCAATTTTTTTACTTTCTAATAAATGATAAATTCGTTCAACTTCCTTCCGCGTGCTTGCATAAATAATACCTGATTGTCCAGTATTCATCTTTAAATATTCCAAAAGAAAAACGTCTCTATTTTGATCTTTCACGACTTGAAAAGATAAATTTTCTCGAGCGAATCCTGTTTTGATTTCATTTTCTGATGGAATTCTTAATTGCTTGACAATATCCTCCGCTACTTGTGGCGTTGCTGTTGCTGTTAGTGCAATCACAGTTGGTTGCTGTTGAAATTGATCGATAATCTCTGCTAAACGCAAATAGCTTGGACGAAAATCATGCCCCCATTGTGAAATACAGTGTGCCTCATCTACTGCCAATAAATCAATCGGTACATGTGTCAGCATCTGTTGAAAATCATAAGATTCTAATCGCTCTGGCGCAACATACAATAGCTTGACTTCTTTGTTAACCGCTAATTGAATACGATGATTCATTTCTTGATAGGAAATGGTACTATTGATATATGTAGCTGGAATCCCCATTAAATTCAGGGCATCTACTTGATCTTTCATTAAAGAAATTAATGGTGAAATCACCAATGTTAAATTATCCAGAAGTAAGGCTGGCAACTGATAACAAATCGATTTGCCTCCACCTGTTGGCATAATGCCTAAGACATTTTCTTGTCGCAATACATGACGAATAATCGTTTCTTGTCCTGGCCGAAAATCATCATAGCCAAATGTATCTTTTAATAATTCTTGTAATGCACTCATTTATTGCGCTCCAATCTTTGTTCTACAAGTCATTTTAACACGCTAATCTAACAGGAACAAGGTGTGTTAAAACAAGACACAATCGTGAAACACCAGTTAACGTGAAACATCAAAAAGAATGAAAAATTGTGAAAGCTTGCTATCAAAAGCTTTCAAAAATAGCGGCATTTGCTTGTTGTGGATAACGAGTAGTTATCCACACATAAAAAAATAACCTTATCTTAAAATACGCATTAATTCGTTTTTGCCATCAAAAAAACCAACTATTTTCGTAGTAAAACGAGCATAGTTGGTTTAAATGTTTATTTGTCGAAAAATTATTCAGCTTTTTTCTTTTTCTTGCTTGCTTTTTCGCGTTCGTTTTTGTTAAGAATTTGTTTTCTTAAACGGATGCTTTCTGGTGTTACTTCACAGTATTCATCTTCATTCAAGAATTCTAATGATTCTTCTAACGTTAATTTTTTCGGTTTTTTGATGACTGATGTTTGGTCTTTCGTTGCCGAACGAACGTTAGTCATTTGTTTAGCTTTTGTGATGTTCACAGTTAAATCGTTGTCGCGGTTGTTTTCCCCAACAATCATTCCTTCGTAAACTTCTGTCGTTGGTTCAACGAAAACTGTACCACGTTCTTCAATACTCATAATTGAGTAAGTCGTTGCTTTACCAGTATCGATTGAAACTAATGCACCTTGATGACGGCCACCAATCGTTCCTTGAATCATTGGTAAGTATTGATCGAAGGTGTGGTTCATAATACCATAACCACGAGTCATTGATAAGAATTCTGTTGAATAACCAATTAAGCCACGAGCTGGTGCTAAGAAGATTAAACGCATTTGTCCGTTACCGGCATTAATCATATCTTGCATTTCGCCTTTACGTAAACTTAGTGATTCAATCACGCTACCCATGTATTCTTCAGGTGTGTCAATTTGAACACGTTCAAATGGTTCACATTTAACCCCGTCAATTTCACGCTCAATAACTTCTGGACGAGAAACTTGTAATTCATAGCCTTCACGACGCATGTTTTCAATTAAAATTGATAAATGCAATTCGCCACGGCCTGATACAGTCCAAGAATCTGGGCCAATTGGATCAACACGTAAAGATACGTCTGTTTGTAATTCAGCCATTAAACGTTCTTCGATTTTACGAGCGGTGATGTATTTTCCTTCACGTCCCGCAAATGGAGAATTGTTAACTAAGAAAGTCATTTGTAAGGTTGGCTCATCAATGTGTAGAATTGGTAATGCTTCTTGATTGTGAACATCTACAACTGTTTCCCCAACGAAAATGTCTTCCATTCCAGAAACGGCAATTAAATCGCCCGCTTTTGCTTCATCAATTTCCACACGTTGTAAGCCAAAGAAACCTAAAATTTTCGTTACACGGAAATTTTTCACGCTGCCATCTAATTTCATCAACGCAACTTGGTCGCCGACTTTCATTGTGCCACGGAACACACGGCCAATCCCAATACGTCCAACGTAATCGTTGTAGTCTAGTAATGAGACTTGGAATTGAAGTGGTTCGTCTGAATTGTCAACTGGAGCTGGCACATGTTCAATAATTTTATCAAAAATTGGGGCCATTGTTGGCTCTTGATCTGCTGGATCATCTGATTCACTTGAAGTTCCGTTTAAAGCAGAAGCATAAACAACTGGGAAATCTAATTGATCGTCGTCTGCGCCTAATTCGATGAATAACTCTAAAACTTCATCTACTACGTGTTCAGGACGAGCAGAAGGTTTGTCAATTTTGTTAACAACCACGATTGGTGTTACTTTTTGTTCTAATGCTTTTTTCAATACGAAACGTGTTTGAGGCATTGTTCCTTCATACGCATCGACAACTAAAACAACACCATCTACCATTTTCATGATACGTTCTACTTCACCACCGAAGTCCGCGTGTCCTGGTGTATCTAGAATGTTGATACGTGTACCGTTATAATCTACGGCTGTATTTTTTGCTAAGATAGTAATTCCACGTTCACTTTCAAGTGCATTGGAATCCATTGCACGTTCTTGTAATTGTGTGTGTCCATCTAAAGTGTCAGATTGTTTTAAAAGTTCATCTACTAAGGTTGTTTTACCATGGTCAACGTGGGCGATAATTGCCACGTTACGAATATCATCTCTGTATTTCAATTTAATTGCTCCTTATCTATATACGCTTATGTTACTTAAGTCCATAAAAGCCGACTGCTTATTATAGCAAACTTTTTTCATTAAAAAAAGGCTTTCGCCTGCAAAAATAATGAAAGTTTTAGAAATTATTCGGCTTTTTCTGAAAACAAGGACATTTTTTTACAAATCTTTCTCTTTTAAAAGAGGAAGAGCCTTACCTTTCAGCAACGCTCTTCTTTGATTATTCCGATTCATTTAAATACCGGGTAAATACTTCATCATAGGTTTCAGGAGTTGCTGCAATAAAGTATTCACGACCCGCAAAAGTTAATGGTTTTCCTGTAATACCAGAGTATTTAAACCCAAATTCTTCCAAAAGTACTAAGCCTGCTGCATAATCCCAAGGACTTAGATTAGATAAATAGCCATGATGGTTGCCTTTTAACATGGCAATAATTTCCAAACCTGCACAACCGCTAATACGCACGCCCATACTTGCTTGTCCGATTTCCGTTGCGTGATGAATATTTTTTCCATGCATGTAAGCATTCATGCCCCATAATCCATCTGCCAAGGCTTTCATAGTAGGCGCTTTTAATAATTGATTATTCCGATAAACGCCAAGCCCTTTGCCGCCCCAATAAAGTTCTTCTCGCATCACATCATAGATA
Source organism: Enterococcus sp. AZ120 (assembly GCF_050546165.1). Taxonomy (NCBI): domain Bacteria; kingdom Bacillati; phylum Bacillota; class Bacilli; order Lactobacillales; family Enterococcaceae; genus Enterococcus; species Enterococcus sp. AZ120. The sequence goes on from NZ_CP172950.1 coordinate 1,943,488, forward strand.
AAACCTAATTTACCAATGCCGTCTTCATAAACAGCTAACATAATACAAAAATTTTCTCTTTCCATCACGAAATTCATTGTGCCATCAATCGGATCGATGATCCACACGCGACCAGCAAAACTTTTTAAAGTATTGTAGCCTTTTTCTTCCCCTAAAATTTGATCTTCGGGAAAATTTGTTTGAATTTTATTCATTAAAAATTCTTGGGTTTGTTCATCCATATTTGTCACTAAATCAGTGCGGCCATTTTTCTGTTGAACGGTTAACTCTGATTCCAAGTTCATTCGAATCACATCGGCTGCTTCAAAAAGCCAACTTTGAATTGTTTGAACAAATTTTTGCGTTTCAGTCATCTAATCATCCCCCAGCTTTAATTTACCGCTTCCCTGTTTTTTAGCTTGTTGAAGCGTACGATATAACGAATATCCTGAAGCATTTTCAAATTCACGACCTAAGCGTTTTTCTTCGCCGATACTTTTAACGACCGTTTTAAATTGTTGATAAGTTGTTAAAAATTTGTCAACAGGCAAGCCTGTTTCGTTGGCTTGCTCAACTGCTGTCCACATATTAGTGACAATCACCATTTCCTCTGTCGTCCAATCTAAATCTAATGGATATTGATAGTCTTTCATGTCTTCACCTCATCTTCTCTAGTTTAGCATATTTTCATAAAAAAACATCTTATTTACGTCGATTTTTTAATGCATTAAAGAGAGGATACTCTGCTGTTCCTTTGCGATACAAACTTTGTTGCGAAGCATAAATACCGCTATTTCCTGAACACATAAAACTGATTAAGCAGACCATGAAAAAATAGACTGCCGCTTCACTACCAAATAGTTCAATGCCCATAATGAAACAAGCAATCGGCGTATTCGTGGCGCCAGAAAAAACACCAATAAATCCTAAACCTGCTAAAAAAGGAATTGACAGATGTAACAAAGGGGCCAAAGAACTCCCTAACGTAGCCCCAATTTCAAACAATGGCGTCACTTCTCCTCCTTGGAATCCGGCACCCAAGGATAACACCGTAAAGAATAATTTCCCAACAAAATCAAAAGGCTGCGCATTGCCTGCAAAAGCATCTTCTAGTAAAGGTAAACTCAAGCCTAAATAACGTTGGTTGTTTAAGACGAGCACAAACAGAACGACAATGGCAGCGCCAAGAAACGCACGAAGGTAGACATTAGCAAACCAATTTGCGTAGGTCTTTTTTAAAAAGACAATGGAACGACTAAAAACCCAACCTGCCAAACCAAAACAAATCGATGCCAAAAATAATTTTACAAATAGTTCAACCGACCAAGTCGGAATTTTGCCCATCGGATAATGCGTATGTGTTACACCAAAACTTTCAGTCACAAAATTAGCAAATAAGCCTGCAAAAAAACTTGGGAAAAGTGCCTCTGCACGAACTTTTCCAATCGCCAAAACTTCTAATCCGAAAACCGTTCCCGCTAATGGTGTGCCAAAAACAGAACTAAAACCTGCACTAATTCCGCTAATAATAATTACTTGTCGTTCCAAAGCGGACAGTTTAAAGACTTTTCCTACAGCATTCGCGATTGCGCCCCCCATTTGCACCGCCGTCCCTTCACGACCAACAGAACCACCAAATAAGTGCGTAGTAATCGTGCCAAACAATGTTAAAGGAATTAAGCGCAAGGGAATATCTTCTTCCCCGCCATTGCCTTGTTCAATCACTAAGTTATTTCCTCGGCTAGCATTTTTCCCAAAACGCGTATAGAAATACGTAAAAACGACACCGCTAATGGGGAGGATAAAGAGTAACCAAGGATTTGCTAAACGAACATCTGTTACATAGGTGAGACTCTTTAAGAAAAAGGCGGATAACGCCCCCATAAATAAACCAATAATTGCGGTAATGAGCAACCATTTTGCCATATAACCGCCGATTGATAGTAGTTGCTTTGTTTCTTTTTTCACTTTACATGCTCCTTTACAATTTTCTTATCGCCAATCCTAGCGTACAGAAAAAGCCTACCAAAGGGTACACTTCTCCCGTTTGGTAGGCGTCATTAATTTATTCGTCCAATAAATAGTTCGTGGTGAACACCATCACCATGTTGCTATTAAACTATTAAAAATAATACCACGCAACTCTGGAAAGTGCAATAAAAAATCAATTGCGTTCCGTTTTTATCCACGTGCTATTACCTTTGATAAACCGATAATAAGCCATCACCACACTAACGAATAAAATTAAGTACATGTAGGAAATAGTAAAAGGCAAAATAATCATCCCCAGTTTTGCAGGTACTTTTAGTTGAAAATTTTTCAACTCGCGATAATAGTTGATTGTAAAAAAAATGCCGAAAACTAACGAAATACTGACGGCCAAAACAAAACTAATGACAAGCGATAACGAAAAGCCTAACCTATACAAGTGTTGCAGTTGAAGCCCAGTTAAAACAAAAACGAGCATCCCCGCTACGAGATTAATAAAGGGTTGCGCTAAAAAATAATAGATTCCACACTTCTGCCTTAGCGTTAATGACTTTGATTTAATCACCCTGGGTAAATACGCTAAACAATCTAAATTTCCTTGAACCCAACGACTTCGTTGACGAATAAAACGTTTCACATCTCTCAGTGCTTCTTGAGCCATAAAGGCCTCGTCAATATAAGCAATCGATAACTCTTTCAGCATTAATTTAATGGTTAACTCATAGTCATCCAATAAAGCATTTCCCCAAGGCTGATAGCCTAAGTGTTCGGTAATCATTGATAATCGAAAAAACTGACCATTGCCACCAAGTCCGATGGTTTTTGTTGCTCGACGCGCCTTTTGAATAAAATTATTAATCGTAAAAAACTCAACATCTTGTGCAATAAACATAAAATTTGTGACATCTTTCATTTTGATTCTTGTTTGCGCAGCACAGACTGTTTTATCTGTGAAAACAGCAGTTAGCTCATTGACAATATTTTCACTAAAAAAACCATCTGCATCTACCACACCCACTAAAACTTGATCCCAAGAATAGTGTCCTTTTTCTGCATCTGTTAATACAATTTGGAAAGCGTGGTTCAAAGCGGCTCCTTTGCCTTTTTGCGCATTGGGAAATTGACGAGACAGAACTTGGATTGGACCAGCAATACTGTCCATCATTGCTTTGGTTTGGTCCGTTGATCCATCATCAATCGCAATTATTTTTTTCTTAATTGGTAAAGCAACCAGTTTTTTTAATGTTTCTCCGATGACTTTCTCCTCGTTTACACACGGTACAAGAAAGTAGCAGAAAAATTCTTCTGCTACTTCGACTTCTCTTCTTGTTTTTTTTCTTGTTCGAAAACTGAGAAATAAACTTGTAAATAAATAGGTTAAGAAGATGAACATAATTACTTTGTATAACTGATACAAATAAATCATGTAATTTGACCTCTTTTAAAAAAATAACGGTATAGAATGTAGGCAGTGACAATCGAAACTAGAATAACGCCAATTAAATCAACCACAAAAAAGGCGCCTGTTGAAATTACCCCAAGTTTTGGTAAAGCTGATTGGCTCATTAAATACCCCTTTCTCTCTATTTGTTTTTTACCAACACACCACCACGATGACCATCACACACCCCCTATAATAATACTTTGGAGGATTATAGTACACAGGTGGATTATAGTACGTAACTGGTGGAATATATCCTGGCCAATATGTTGGTGGTGGCGGATTATAAACCGGTATTTTTCGGTTTTCTCGAACAATTGCAATTGTTTGACCCGCATGATTTTGCGTCAGACTGACGCGTGTTGGCGTAGTATTTCGTGAATAACCAGCCGGCGCTTGAACTTCTCTAATTTCATATACCCGGTTGACAGATAGCCCACTAATAGTGACTGTACCATCCCAACCTGTTGTTACTCTTTGTGTATAGCCATTAGTTGTATCTTTCCATTCAAAAACAGCGCCCGCTAAACGTGCTTTTGTTTCAACATCTTGTTTAATAATTCTGATAGCACCATAGTTTGCTTTATTGTTTAACACTAACGTATACGTTTTTGTGCCTTGACCTCGTAAATCAATCCGATGGACCCTACTATCCAACGCATACCCAGTTGGCGCTTGTATCTCGGTGATTTCATAAATACGATCCGACGATAATCCTGGAATCAGTACTTCACCATTTCCATTTGCTGTAAATGTTGCCGTATAGTTATTGGTAGTATCGCGAAATCTGAATTTCGCTCCTGCTAAACGTTTTCTTGTATCCGTATCTTGCTTAATAATTTTGATGGCGCCTTTTTGTGCTTGATTATTTAAGACTAATGTATAGGTTTTACCACCTTGTCCACGTAAATCAACTTTATGAACACGTCTATCTATGATATAGCCATTCGGTGCTTTGATTTCTGTGACCTCATAGATACGATCACCGGCTAATCCAGTAATCAGTACTTCACCGTTCCTATTCGCTGTAAACGTTGCAGTATAATTATTGGTTGTATCTCGGAATTTAAATTGTGCGCCTGCTAAACGTTGTTTCGTATATCCATCTTGCTTAACAATTTTGATGGCGCCTTTTTGAGCTTGATTATTTTTGGTGAACGTGTAGGTTTTGCCAGCATAATTCGCAGGTAAAAGAATTTTATGCACCGTTCTGTCAAGTATATAACCATTTGGTGCTTTTATTTCTGTAATTTCATAAATCCGGTTGACGGAAAAATTATACAAAGTTGCTTCACCATTAGCATTAGCAGTTACTACGCCTGTATTCCCATTCACTGTGTCACGCCATCTAAATTGTGCGCCTGCTAAACGTTGTTTTGAGTAACCATCTTGTTTAATTAATTTTAAATTGCCACGTAGCGCAACATTTTCAATGGTATAATAACCAATCTTGTCAGCAAAATTAGTCGTTAAGATAACTCGGTAAGTCTTGTTATTTAAGATATAGCCGTTTGGTGCTTTAATTTCTGTAATTTCGTATACACGATTGACTGGCAAATTCGTTATCAGGGCTTGTCCGTTTTTGTCAGCTACAACTGTTCCTTCTTTTCCTGTCACCGTATCACGCCATTTGAACTCTGCACCTGCTAGACGTTTTCTTGAATCTTTGTCTACTTTGATTATTGCTAGACTACCTTCTTGCGCTGTATTTTCAATGGTATAATAACCAATTTTATCTGCAAAATTAGTCGTTAAGATAACTCGGTAAGTCTTGTTATTTAAGATATAGCCATTTGATGCTTTAATTTCCGTAATTTCGTATACACGATTGACTGGCAAATTCGTTATCAGGGCTTGTCCGTTTTTGTCAGCTACAACTGTTCCTTCTTTTCCTGTCACCGTATCACGCCATTTGAACTCTGCACCTGCTAGACGTTTTCTTGAATCTTTGTCTACTTTGATTATTGCTAGACTACCTTTTTGCGCTGTATTTTCAATGGTATAATAACCAATTTTATCAGCAAAATTAGTCGTTAAGATAACTCGGTAAGTCTTGTTATTTAAGATATAGCCGTTTGGTGCTTTAATTTCTGTAATTTCGTATACACGATTGACTGGCAAATTCGTTATCAGGGCTTGTCCGTTTTTGTCAGCTACAACTGTTCCTTCTTTTCCTGTCACCGTATCACGCCATTTGAACTCTGCACCTGCTAGACGTTTTCTTGAATCTTTGTCTACTTTGATTATTGCTAGACTACCTTTTTGCGCTGTATTTTCAATGGTATAATAACCAATTTTATCTGCAAAATTAGTCGTTAAGATAACTCGGTAAGTCTTGTTATTTAAGATATAGCCATTTGGTGCTTTAATTTCCGTAATTTCGTATACACGATTGACTGGCAAATCTGTTATCAGTGCTTGTCCATTTTTGTCGGCTACAACTGTTCCTTCTTTTCCCGTCACCGTATCACGCCATTTGAACTCTGCACCTGCTAGACGTTTTCTTGAATCTTTGTCTACTTTGATTATTGCTAGACTACCTTTTTGCGCTGTATTTTCAATGATTACTGTCACTACTTTATTTGCCTGTGCAGTTGTTAAAGTGACTTTATGCACGGTTTTGTCTAGTACATAACCTGTGGGTGCTTTCGTTTCTGTGATTTCATACGTACGATTGACGGATAAGTTGGGAATTGTGATGGTTCCATCGGTTCCAACTGTCACTGTTCCTGTTTTTCCTGTCACTGTATCTTTCCACTGAAATTCTGCGCCTGTTAAACGTTTTTTGCTTTCTTTGTCTTGTTTAACAATTTTGATGGTGCCTTTTTGCGCTACATTGTCAACAGTTACTGTCACTACTTTATTTGCCTGTGCAGTTGTTAAAGTGACTTTATGCACGGTTTTGTCTAGTACATAACCTGTGGGGGCTTTTGTTTCTGTAAGTTCATACGTACGATTAACTGCTAAATTGGGAATTGTGACCGTTCCGTCGGTTCCAACTGTCACTGTTCCTGTTTTTCCTGTCACTGTATCCTTCCACTGAAATTCTGCGCCTGTTAAACGTTTTTTGCTTTCTTTGTCTTGTTTGACAATTTTGATGGAGCCTTTTTGCGCTGTATTTTCAATGATTACTGTCACTACTTTATTGGCTTGTGCACTTGTTAGAGTGACTTTATGCACGGTTTTGTCTAGTACATAACCTGTGGGTGCTTTCGTTTCTGTGATTTCATACGTACGATTGACGGATAAGTTGGGAATTGTGATGGTTCCATCGGTTCCAACTGTCACTGTTCCTGTCTTTCCTGTCACTGTATCTTTCCACTGAAATTCTGCGCCTGTTAAACGTTTTTTACTGTCTTTGTCTTGTTTGACAATTTTGATGGAGCCTTTTTGCGCTACATTGTCAACAGTTACAGTCACTACTTTATTGGCTTGTGCAGTTGTTAAAGTGACTTTATGCACGGTTTTATCTAGTACATACCCCACTGGTGCTTTCGTTTCTGTGATTTCGTACGTACGATTGACGGATAAGTTGGGAATTGTGATGGTTCCATCGGTTCCAACTGTCACTGTTCCTGTCTTTCCTGTCACTGTATCTTTCCACTGAAATTCTGCGCCTGTTAAACGTTTTTTGCTTTCTTTATCTTGTTTAACAATTTTGATGGACCCAATTTGTACTTGCTGCTTATTCTTCACCCGATATGTTAAAGTGTAGTCGGCTTTTCCAGCAAATGAAATAGGATGTTTAGTTTCGTCTAATTCATAGCCATTAGGCGCCTTCGTTTCAACTAAATAATATTCTCCATCAGGTGATAAATTTGAAAATAACAGCTCGCCATTTTCATTCGTGACACCTTTTTCTATTAGATTATTTTTTTGGTCATACAACGAAAATTCAGCACCTGCTAAACGTTTCACCTCATTATTTTCATCTACTTTTTCTACTTTTAACTGGTTTTCTAAACGCGTATTTTCTTTTTTCAAGCGAATCGTCTGTGTTTGTTCTAACTTAATTTCAAATGGAACTGGCGTTGCATCTAACTTGTAACCAGTTGGTGCTTTTGTTTCAATGAATGCATACTGACCAGCTTCCAAACCAGCTAAACGAATTTGACCTGCTTGATTGGTGGTTAATGTTTCTTGAACAACTTGTTGTGTTTTTGTGTTCACGACTTTGAAAACAGCACCTTCTAAAACTTTAGCAGTTACTGCATCAATTTTTTCTAAAACGACACCCCCTCGACCTGTTCCATCACTACTCTCGTCTGCTGTGATGTAGGCAATATCATCATCTTCCCAAGCATCGAATCCCTCACTAGAAATACGCATATACGTGTAATTTGATAGCACGGCATCACTTGGAATATTTTCATTTGGAATCGTTTCTAAATAAATATAATAGGCATTTTTATTGGAAAGATAACTGCCCGTGGTCGTTGGTATTCCTTCAAATTTTTCTGCTTCATAATTAAATCCAGATTCAGAGGCATTTTTTTGGAAAAATTGACTGGCATCATAACTATATTCGTCATGTTCCAAATTCCGAATCATTTCACCATTTGTTTCTAAAATAGGCTGCTTGGTGAGATATGCAGCAATACTGTCAATAGCTAATGTTTGGTTTGGACCTACATTATCTAAAAATTTAAAGGTTGTTTTTTCTGAACCTGAAAGACCTGCTTGATTATAGTTAAAATAAATGACCCAGGCAATTCTTCCCTCTGAGGTAAATCCTAACGGGACTTTTCGAACCAGTTCAGTTGGCGGAACTTTCTCCACGTATTGCCCGATATTAATTTTGACAATTTTTTGTGAATCACCAAAAGTAAAAACGACTTGATCTTCAAAATCTTCTGATAAATTTTGATTATATCGTAGCTTCAGTTGCAAATCTGCTGAGTAATCTGTAAGCGTTTGTAAGGCTTTAATCGTCCAAGTACCATCATCGTTTGGAATCACTTGAAGTGCGTCTCCAATTTCAAAAGGTGTCATTGAATAGGAATATTTTTCGCTAGCCATCCTTAATGTCATCGTCTCTCCGCTTGCTAATTCAGAGATTCCTAATGACAAAGAAACTGTCGCCCAATCTTTTGTAGCAACAATTTCCGTTTTTTCCCCCGGATATTCAACAGCTATAGACCGGATTTGTGTGCCACTTTCATTATCCATTGCATAAGAAATAATACTTGTATTAGATCCTATAATAGTAAAGATAATTAAACAAATCGAAAATAACTTATTAATACTTTTTTTCATTCATCACAATCCTTTCAACACTAATATGTGTCTTTTTAGACACTAGCTCACTAAAAAAAATAGTCATAATTTCTTCATTATTCAAATCCAACAATTGTGAAATCAATTTAATATCCGATGCTTTGAAAACAACTTCTCCTTTTAATTTTTTGTAAATCGTTGAAGCGGATATTGGTTGCCCGTATGCAGTCATTTCATTTGCCAACCACTCAACATTTTTTCCTTTCATTTTCAATTTTGAGTGAATTAAATTTGATTCCATTTTACTCTCCCCCTTTTCAGTGTCTAATAAGACACTGAAAATTATATCATTTTGTGAAAAAAACGTCAATATCATTAAAAAACGCTGATTTTTCTATTATATTCGTTACTTTCATTTTGAAAAAAACATGTTTCTTTTGCGACACTTTTTGTGCTAGAATGTTTTTACGGAGGTGGTTTTTTTGAAAGAAAATTTTTTGAAGCAAAAAAGGATGGAGAAAAATCTTACATTAGAACAAGTTGGAAATTTTGTTGGTGTTGGAAAAAGTACCGTCAGGAAATGGGAAACTGGAATGATTGAAAATATGGGGAGGGATAAAATTGTCGCCTTATCTAAAATTTTAGATGTATCACCTCTTGAAATCTTAGGTATTCCTGAAACGGAAGAAACGCCATTTGTTGTCCCAACCAATATTATGAACATTTACAAACAGTTAACAACTGAAAATCAAGAAGCAGTCTTTCGATACGCTCAAAAGAAATTAACAGAACAAAATTACTTTTAATATTTATTTTAAATAGATGAATGCTAGACTTTTTAGTCAACGTCAAACAAAAAAAGCTTATCCTTACGGATAAGCTTTTTTTAGATTGACTGTTGACCAAAATACTGACGCCATTTGGTTTTCATGGCTGTCGTCATCGGCAACGCCGCTTCTTTGACAGCACAATATTTGTCAACAAAGGTTACAATGTAACTTTCTTTGTATTTTGGTGGTGCAATAGTTGCGCCCCACATATGTTTAATAATAATGTCTCGTTCTAAATCAGACAACTCTGTAATTTTTTCAGCATTTTTGGCTGCAATTCGTGGATGAACATAGGCATGAGAGCCTTCGTCAAACTTTGTTGTGCGCCAATCATAGTAAAACAAATCATGTAATAAACCAGCACGAGCTGTTGCACGAGCATTGCCGTTCCAACGCTTTGCTAATTTATAGCTATGATAGGAAACACTAATTGAATGTTCTAAACGAGTTGAATGCATATGTTGTGTGTATTCTGCTAATTTTTGGACTTCTTCGGTTGCTAATAAATCTTCTACATAAGAAAGATATTCTTCGTCTTCACGCCATTTTTCTGTCATATAATTGGGTGCCACCTTTTCTAATCCTTTTATAACTTGACTCGAGTATAGCACCCCAGCTATTTAATTACTATGAATTTCTCAATCTGTAACTTAACTTTAATATTTGCTTAATAAGTTTAGCGTTCAACGCAGTAAAATTTTCACAAAAACTTCTACATTTCTTCTGGTGCATGTAACCCTAGTAAACGTAAATCTTCTTTTAGAACAGTAGCTACTGCATAAACTAACGCTAAGCGTGCCTCTTTTTGAGCATCTTCATCCAAAATCCGAACATGGGCATAATATTTATTGAACGCTTGTGCTAAATGAATGCTATGTTTCGCAATAACAGATGGTTCATATTTTTCAGCAGCTTGCATCACAGTTTCAGGGAATTTTTGTAACAACTTCACGACTTCCCAGCTATCCTTGTCATTTAGTGCATAACGTTGTGTAGCGTCTGGTGTAAAGTTTGCTTTACGTAAAATACTCATCGCACGAGCATGTGTATATTGAACATATGGCCCAGTTTCGCCTTCAAAACGAACAACTTCATCTAATACAAAATCGAAATTATTTAGACGATCATTTTTAAGGTCATGGAAAATAACTGCACCTACACCTACTTGTTTCGCCACTTCTTCACGATTTGCTAAGTCTGGGTTTTTCTCGTTAATTTGATTTCCTGCTAAAGTAACTGCTTCATTCAATACTTCTTCTAATAAAACGATTTTCCCTTTACGTGTGGATAATTTTTTACCGCCTTGAGTAATTAAACCAAACGGAATGTGTTCCATATCATCTGACCATTCAAATCCTAGTTCTTTCAAGACTGCTTTTAATTGTTTGAAGTGATTGCTTTGTTCGTTGCCGACTACATAAAGTGATTTGGCAAAATCATACGTCCGTTTACGGTAAAGCGCAGCAGCTAAATCCCGTGTGATATATAACGTCGCACCATCTGATTTACGAATAAGTGCTGGATTTAAATTATATTCTGTCAAATCAACAATTTCTGCACCTTGATTTTCTGTTAATAAATGTTTTTCTTCTAATAAAGTAACAATTTCATCCATTTTATCATTATAAAAGGCTTCGCCATTATAAGAATCAAATTCAACTTCTAACATGGAATAGATTTTATCAAATTCTTTTAGAGACTCGCTACGGAACCATTTCCATAATTCATTAGCTTCTTGGTCTCCTTCTTCTAATTTTTTAAACCATGCACGTGCTTCGTCTTCTAATTCTGGTTTTTCTTCTGCTTCTTCATGAAATTGCACATATAAGCGCAATAATTCATTAATTGGTTGTTGGCGGACTGCTTCTTCAGAACCCCATTTTTTATAAGCTACAATTAACTTACCAAACTGTGTACCCCAGTCACCTAAGTGGTTAATCCGAATTGGCTGATACCCAATTTTTTCTAAAATAAAGGCAATTGAATTCCCGATTACCGTAGAACGTAAGTGCCCCATAGAAATTGGTTTAGCAATGTTTGGTGAAGACATATCAATAGGAACATTGCCATTATTGCCAAAGGTACTGTTTCCGTAGTTGTTTTTTTCTTTGACTACTTCGCCAATAACAGCTTGACTGACTGCTTCTTTATTCATGAAGAAGTTTAAATAAGGTCCCACCACTTCAATTTTTTCAAAATTTGTGCCATCAATTTTTTCTGCTAATTCTGCTGCAATTTGTTGTGGTGCTTTACGATAAATCTTAGCTAATGAAAAGGCTGGAAAAGCAACATCTCCATGATCAACAGATTTAGGATTTTCCAATAATTGTTCGATTTGATCCATCGTTAATTCTTCATTTAAAACATCATGTAACGCTTTTGCTACGATTTCTTTGTTGTTCATAAGAACCCTCCTGATTAATTTGTAAGTATAAAAAACAAAAACGTCTCTGACAAAACAAAATAATTTGTTTTGTCAGAGACGAGAATTTACCCGCGGTACCACTCTAATTGTCTATACTACTTGGATAGACCTGCTTCATCGATAACGGTGATTGCCGTCTGCTTTCAGCAGAATTCTAAAAGTGCGCTTCCTCATTCCGATCACTCTTGGCTCCCACCTTCCCAAGATCGCTAAGCTGACGTTGAAATAAGTACTCTCTTTATCATCGAATGTCATTGTTAAACTGGCTTCATTATAGCAAATTTTTGTCTAGCTGGCTAGCCTTCTTCACTAATTGTCATAAAACTAACGCCAGGTTCTGCATTTAAGTTATACGAAGCAAAGTGATTCTTTTCAGCTTCGATAAAGGCGGCAGCGCCAATCATCGCCGCGTTATCCCCACAAAGTTTTAATGGCGGAATAAGTAATGTCACTTCTGGTAATTGTTCACTGATTGCATGTCTCATTGCTTCTCGTAATCCTTGATTCGCAGCAACGCCCCCAGCGATTAGCAATTGCTTAACAGGATATTCTTGACAAGCACGAATGGTTTTAGTCACTAATACTTCTACCACACTCGCCTGAAAACTTGCGGCTAAATCCTTTGTAGACAGTACTTCACCACGTTGCTCTGCATTATGAACCGTGTTAATAAACGCACTTTTCAAACCACTAAAGCTAAAGTCATAGTTATCCTCTTTTAGCATCGCCCGTGGAAATTGGTAGGTATCTGTGCCTTCATGGGCCAAAGCATCAATCTCTTTGCCACTAGGATAAGGCAACCCTAACACACGTCCGACTTTATCATACGCTTCACCAGCTGCATCATCACGTGTTTCACCAACAATTTTGAAAGAGCCATCTTCTTTCATGTAGACCAATTCCGTATGTCCTCCACTAACGAGTAAGGCCATCAATGGAAATTCGAGCGGTGCCACAAAACGGGCAGCATAAATGTGCCCAGCCATATGATTGACTGGAATAAGTGGTAATTGGTGCGCCCAAGCAAATGCTTTTGCTGCAGAAAGTCCTATTAATAAAGCACCGACTAACCCAGGCCCATAGGTCACAGCAACGCCACTGAGTTCTTCTGGTGTGACTTTTGCTTCTGTTAATGCTTCTTCAATACAGATCGTCACTTGTTCAACATGATGACGACTCGCAACTTCCGGAACGACTCCGCCAAAACGTTGATGGCTCTTAATTTGCGAAGCTACGATATTGGAAAGAATTTTGTCGCCATCTTCAATGACAGCCACACTTGTTTCATCACAGCTACTTTCCACAGCTAATAATAATTTACGTTCTTTTGTAAAAATTGTCATTGGGCTTCCTTCCTTAATTTCGCACACATTACAAAGGCATTTTCTTGCGGTTCTTTATAATAATTTTTTCGAACAGCTACTTTCCGAAAACCTGTTTTCTCATAAAGTTTTTGAGCTAATGTATTCGATTCTCTGACCTCTAAGAAAATTTGTGTAATGTCACGACTTTTAACATATTCTTTAAAAGCTTTCATTAACTGACAACCAATTCCTTGGTGTTGTTTCTGACCATTCACAACAACGTGACTAATTTCTGCTTCATCTAAAATAAAATGATAGGCAATATAACCTAACCACTGGCCATTTTCAACTAAAAAAAGATATTCGCTATTTTCCTGAGCAAAATCTTCCGCGAATTGTGTTTCTGTCCAAGGGGAGCCAGTTGTATAAGAAGAATTACTAAAACGCCATAATTCTTCACCAATATTTGCTACAGATATTTCTTTTTTTGTTACTAACATTTTTTCTTCACTCTTCTTTTAAATCAATTATCATTTCTAGTGCGTCTTCATTATTTTCGTCATAATAGCCTTTTTTCACCGTTTGTGAGGCAAAGCCAATTTTTCGATATAAACGTTGGGCTTTAACATTACTCATTCGTACTTCTAGCGATAAGGTTTCACAACGATTTTTCTTGGCAAAAATTCGCGTTTCTTCTATTAAAGAACGACCTAAACCTAAGCCTTGGTATGCTGTATGGACAGCGACATTCGTAATGTGTGCATCCGTTCCTTGAATCCGACAACCAATAAAGCCAACTGTTTTTCCGTTAATTGCCGCTAACAAATAGAGATGCGGCGCTTTTGAGCCAAGTTCTGCCATGAAAGCAGACATCGTCCAAGGAAGTTCCCCAGCATAAACTTCACGTTCAATTGCTAGTAAATCCTTAATATCTTGGTAGGTGATTTCACGCAATTGAAATTCTTGCTGGTTCATTGCAATGGTTTTAGTTATATACCGTTGCCGTCTTTTTGTAAAGTATTTTGTCACAAAATTAAAGTTTTTCCACATAGCTTTCTCCATTAGGCGTGTGTGTCTTCAACCAATTTTCTTCCGCTTCTACTTTTTTCAAATACGCAGGTAAGAACCCATGAACATTTTCAACAGGTTCAGCCACACTACCTAACGCAGCCAAAACTGCAGCATTAGGAATTTGCCATTGCGGGACATCACAAATTTCTCCATGAGGAATGATTTGAGCTATTTCTTCAGTGAATTTTTCAACATCTTCACCAACAAAAAAAAGATTTGGTTCATTTTTTAGTTGTTCTAATAACTCCCGCAGGGAAATATGTTGGTCCGGTAACTCATTTTGCCACACGCCATTGACAAACCGATAAGCACCAGCATAGACGTTTTTACGACGCGCATCAAAAAGAGGCACAATTAAACCGGTTTGTCCAACACAATTGGCAGCTAACGTTTGTAGACTGGAAATGCCTACTAGCTCTTTCTTTAAAGTATAGGCCAATGTTTTGGCAGTCGTCACGCCTAAACGTAAGCCAGTGTATGATCCAGGTCCTTCTGCTACGACAAAACGATCAATTGCCGTTGGCGCCAAGTTCAATTGACTCATCAAATAGTCAATTGCCGGCATTAATGTTAAGCTATGATTTCTTTTAACCGTTGCTGTATAACTTCCCAGAATTTTTTGATTTTCACACACAGCAATACTCAATGTTTGGTTAGATGTATCTATTGCTAAAATTCGCACACGAATCCCTTTCCTTCTACAATTTAGTCGCTTCATTGTAGCACACTTTCCTTTTTCTAAAAAGGGAAAACGAGGTTTCTTTTTACAGAAACCTCGTTTCGTTCATTTTCTCTTTTTATTTAATGGTTGCTTCTAAGTAATCAATTAATGGTTTACTGATATCTGTTGCAGAACCATTTTCTCCTGAATTTTCAACCATAATCATTGTTAAGAATTTATTGTTACTACGATCTAACGTTAGAAGGAAACTGTTTTCTTTGCCATCTGTATCTTGTTTATCTTTTATTTCAGCTGTTCCTGTTTTAGCAGCCAATGAGAAGTTCGGATTGTACATATTATAAACATAACCTGAAGGATCTTCCACACTACCTAAAAGATCTGTGGCAATTGTATTCGCTGCGTTGGCGCTGATTACATTGTCTTTTTTCTTCGTTTCTTTTTCTAAAACTAGTTTTGGATAGACTAATGTTCCATTATTTTGGAAAACACTATACATGGTAGCTTGCTGGATTGGCGAAATTAACAATTGACCTTGACCGTAGCCCGTATCTGCTAAAAGAATTTCAGAATTAAATTTATCTTCATTTGAAATTTGAGCAGGCGTCATGGCAATTGGTAAATCTAGTTCCTCACCGAAAATGAATTTATTAAGACCCGCTCTAAATTTGTCTTCTCCCATCCGTAATGTTTGTTGGGCAAAATAAATATTATCTGAATTAACTAAAGCGGTACGCAGATTGACTGGACTTGCTTCTTTTACACGTGTCGCAAAATAGCCGCCCCAAGATTTATCTTTTTGCCATTTCAAACCATTAATTTCTAGCTCTTCATCTGGCTTCAATGTCCCTGCATCTAAACCAATGGCACCGGTAATTGTTTTAAAGGTAGAGCCTGGTGCATAGCCTGTCGCAAAACGTGCTGTGAATGGTAAATCTTTGTTGTTATTGTAAGCATCATATTCTTTTTGAGAAATGCCATTGGCCATTTTATTAGGATCATACGAAGGTGAACTAACCGTTGCTAATAAATCGCCTTTTTGAGGATCGGTAATGACCGCACTACCAGGGCGTTTGTCAAATATAGCAAAAGCTTGTTGTTGTACGCCACTGTCAATCGTTAATTTAATCGTTTGACCATCTTTTTTCTCTTTGGTTTGTAAAGCTTTTTTGACATTCTCTTTGTCATCTAAAATAACTAGTGAGCCACCATCTTGCCCTCTTAATTCTTTATCAAACGCTCGTTCTAAGCCAGTTTTACCAATTACGCCCGTACTACTTAACTCTGGATTTTTTTCAATATCTTCTGCAGTAATGGTGCCCGTATACCCGATTAATTGCGCAGCTGCTTCCCCCAGCGGATAATAACGTGACTCTGTATCTTTTGTCGCAGCCCCTGTTGGTAATTCTGTCACTGGTTCAGAAGCGACTGTGATTGGTACAAAGGAGTCTGCTTGGACCCACCCTTGGCTTAACTTTTGATTGATTTCATCAACAGAAACGCCGAACTTATCACTAAAAGCTTTGATATTGGCTGTTTTTTCTGCGCCAGAACCGAGTTTGCCAGGCACTACGCCCACTTCGTCAAACACTTTGTTAATTGCTAGCCCACTACCATTACGATCGACAATTTCTCCACGTTTGGCATTATCTACTTGAATCGAAATTTTATCATTTCCTGACATATCTGGAAAAATTAAAGACGGCTTCCAAGCGATTTGGTAGGTATCGCCTTTCTTGGCGATACTTGATTGATAAGACAAATCTTTCATTTCGCCTAAAGGCGTGCTCATCGATAATTTATAGGTAAATGTGTATTGATTGTCTTTCGCCTTTTTGACTTGAACATCACTAGCTTTGACTCCTTCTGCTTGAATCCCTGAATAAATTGCTTGGTATTTTTCAACAACAGATTTAGTATCATAGCCATTTTTCTTTAAGCTAGCTTCTTGAACAACGGACGGTAACTTATCAAATTCCTGTTTTGACAATACGTTTAAAAATGTAGTAGCTGTTTTCTTCGCTTCGGCTAATTCTTGTTTGGCTTGCCATTGACTATAAGCATAATACCCGCCACCGGCAGCAGCGATTAGAACCAAGGCAGAAACACCAAGAATAAGTGGTTTTTTTGAAGATTTTTTATTACGATTGCTTCGTTCCATTCAATAATCCCCTAACTATATAATATGTCTTTTCTTCTATTATACGTAACTTTTTTTAAAATGCTTGTGTTTCACCTATACTTTTTTTAATTTCTTAATAAAGTTTGATCAATTTTTTCCATTTCATCAGGCTTTCGTTGGATTTCTCTGCATTCATTGTGTGGTATACTAGCTTTAACAATTAGTTTTTTATTAGGAGGAATGAACATGGGACTTATTAAAGCAGCAACAAGTTCAGTTGGCGGTGGCTTGGCCGATCAATGGCTAGAGGTTATTGAACCTGATAATATGGGGGACACAACCGTCATGACAAAAGGTGTTTTTGTACGTAAAGATGATAAACGTGGTTCTAATCGTAAAGGAACGGACGATGTTTTAACAGATGGTTCTGTTGTACATGTCTATCCCAACATGATGATGCTTCTTGTCGATGGGGGCAAAATCATCGATTACACTGCTGAAGAAGGCTATTATACAGTCAAAAATGATTCTGCGCCTTCAATGTTTAACGGTTCTTTAAAAGATGCGATTGCAGAGACCTTCAGTCGTTTCAAATTTGGTGGCGTAACTCCACAAAAACAACAAGTTTTTTATATTAATTTGCAAGAAATTAAAGGCATTAAATTTGGAACACCTGCGCCATTAAACTATTTTGATAATTTTTATAATGCCGAACTTTTCTTACGTGCACACGGAAATTACTCAATTAAAATTACAGATCCTTTGCTATTTTATACTAATGCGATTCCTAAAAATCAAACGCAAGTAGATATTAATGATATTAATGAACAATATTTGGCAGAGTTCATTACAGCATTGCAAGCAGCAATCAATCAAATGTCTGCTGATGGGCAGCGTATTTCTTATGTTCCCTCAAAAAGTGTTGAATTAAGTAAATATATGCAAACTGCGCTTGACGAGGATTGGCGCACCAATCGCGGCATGGAAATTGTTTCTGTAGCAGTTGCGAGCATTTCTTATACAGATGATTCAACAAAATTAATCAACATGCGAAATGAAGGTGCTATGCTCAGCGATCCAGGTGTTCGCGAAGGCTATGTTCAAGGTTCCTTGGCTCGTGGTATGGAGGCTGCTGGTAAAAATGAAGGTGGCTCAATGAGCGGCTTTATGGGCGTTGGTATGGGCATGAATGCGAATGGCAACTACTTTGCGCAAGCATCTCAAACAAACCAACAACAAATGCAAGAAAAACAAAACCAGCAAAATGCACAAGGGGCTACAGACACTTGGACTTGCCCACAATGTGGGACTGAAAACACTGGGAAGTTTTGTTCAAACTGTGGTACACCAAAACCAACAAACGAAAAACCAAAATTAGAAATGAAATGTAGTGAATGTAGCGAAATTGTTGACTTAAGTAATGGTATTCCTAAGTTCTGTCCACATTGTGGTAAACCATTCCAAGGGGTTCCTTTATAAGCAAGTAGTGAACAATTAAAGAAAAGGGGCAGGCACAAGTCTACCCTTTTTCTTTGAATCAGATTCCTGTTATTTACTCACTCTATTAGAAAGGACGGTTGCAATGGAAACAACATTTACCCATAAATGCCCCAACTGTGGCGGCCCGCTCTTATTTAATCCCAAAGATCAAAAATTTCATTGTGAATATTGTTTAAATATTTACACGGAAGAAGAAGTAACTCGTTATGAGCAACAGCAACATGAGGCGCATTTAGAGAATCCCTCAACAACGACTGCCGAGGAAAATTTGACTTTCACTGCGGAAGAAGAATCCTCCGCTACGCAACAAACAGAGACCACTGAGAATGAAGCAACTGCAGATGCAGGCACAATGGAAATTTTTAATTGTCCAAGCTGTGGCGCTCAAATTGTCACCGATGCAACAACGGCAGCCACATACTGTTATTATTGCCATAATCCAGTTGTCTTGGCTGGTCGATTAAGTGGCGAATTTTTACCAGAAAACGTCTTACCCTTTACAATTGAAAAAGACGAAGCGATTGAAAAATTTCTCGCTTGGACCAAGAAAAAATGGTTCATTCCCCGAGATTTTTTCAGCAAAAATCAAATTGATAAATTAACTGGGGTTTACTTCCCCTATTGGGTCGTTGATGCAGAAGTCGACGGACAACTGCAAGCTACTGGCACAAGTATTCGCATTTGGCGCGTAGGTGATATTCAATACACCGAAACAAAACGTTTCAATGTGGGACGTTCAGGAAAATTATCGTTTAAAGAATTAGTTAAAAATGCCTTGTCAAAAAACGTCCAACAAAAAATGGTGGAAGGCGTTCAACCATTTTTAATTGATCAAGCAGTGCCTTTCAAAAGCCAATACCTAGCAGGTTTTCAAGCAGAAAAACGCGATATTGAATATGAAGCAATCAAAAAACACGTCCAACAAGAATTACAAGATTATTCGGAATCATTGTTACGGGACTCTGCTTCTGGTTATACTACGTTGACAAATGTTAGCACGGATATTTCTCTAAACCAAGAAAATAATCATTATATGCTTTTACCAATTTGGTTAGTCACCTATCGAAGTCAGGAACAATCAAAAAAAGTTTATTATTATGCCATGAATGGACAAACAGGTAAAGTAAGCGGTGTGCTTCCAATTAGTTACACTCGTTTAGGACTAGTAACGTTAGGCATTTTCGCTGGACTCTTAGCACTCTTTTTATTAGGAGGTTATTTCCTATGAAAAAACGACTTTTACCTATTTTTTTCCTAATACTTCTTACCTTTGGCCTTGCCCTACCCGTTTCGGCGGCTGAAAATTCAATTGATGATGGCGCACAATTACTGACACCTGATCAAATCAACCAACTAAAGCAAGAGATACAACCTTTAGAAGAAAAAACAAAAGCCTCTGTCTTTATTGTGACCACAAATAATAATACCTATGGCGATGAACAAGAATATGCAGATCATTATCTTTTAAATAAAGTTGGCAAGGACCAAAATGCGATTCTTTTTCTCATTGATATGGACTTACGGAAAGTCTACATCTCTACTTCTGGAAACATGATTGATTATATGACGGGTGCACGAATTGATGATACCTTAGATAAAGTAATGGATGGGATGAGTCAAGGAAATTATTTCGCGGCTGCTCAAACCTTTGTTCAGGAAACTCAAACATTTGTTGATAAAGGGGTTCCTGGGGGGCACTATCGTGTGGATAGCGAAACAGGTAAAATCACCCGTTATAAAGTCATTACCCCGCTGGAAATGGTAATTGCTTTTGCTGCTGCTCTGATACTCAGTTTGGTCTTCTTAGGCATTAATATTTCTAAATATCAATTAAAATTTTCAAGTTATCAATATCCCTTTAGGGAAAAAACAACTTTAAACTTAACCTCCCGCACAGATCAGTTAACCAACTCTTTCATCACTACGCGTCGTATTCCTAAAAACAATGGCGGCAGTGGCGGAATGGGCGGTGGTGGTAGCACCACCCACTCAACTGGCGGCGGCACATTCGGTGGCGGCGGTCGAAGTTTTTAGATTTTTTATCTTTTTTAATTATTTGATAAAAATAATGGTGTTATTTTTATCAAATAATGATAAAATAAGTATACTGTGGTGTGTTATTTTTACACAGGACGGTATACTTATTTTCATTTAAACTAAGTGATTTGTAGTTCAAAGTTATTTAATTGGGGATTGTTTTCAACTATTTAGTAAGCGCTACAAATCATTAACTAAACTATGGGAGGGAAAGTGAAAATGAAAAAAAATGATTCAAATGAAGGAAAAGTAAAAAAACCATTTTATAAGAAAATTTGGTTTTGGGTTGTAGTAGTTATTGTGCTGGGGATTGCTGGTAGTGGTCTTGGCAAAGAGGATAAAAAAGCAAGCAATGATACCAAAGAAGTGAAAACAGAAGCCTCTTCTTCAAAAGCTACGAATAGTTCAAAAAATGATACAAAAAAAGAAAGCTCTGAAAAGAAATCAGAAGATAAATCGAAAGATAACTCTGATTTAAAAGCAACTTACGATAAAATTAATGTCGGTGATATTATGAACAGCGGCGAAGGCGGTTCTACAGAAGATGAAGTAAAAGCAATTTTAGGTGAACCAGCCTCTTCTTCTACAACAGATATCCAAGGCATCTCTACCACTACTCTATCTTGGACAAATGTCAAGGGTGGTGATCTTCTTGCATCTATTACTGTTTCATTCTCTGATGGCAAAGCAGCGAGCAAATCTGTAAGTGGCTTGAAGGTTGCAAAACATGATAAAGTTACTGCAGACCAAGTAAATAACATTGCTACTGATGGTTCATATTCTGAAGAACAAGCTAGAAAAGATTTAGGAGACCCAACAGGGATTACTTCTACAAATATCAATGGTGAAAAAAATGATACTTTAATCTGGATGAAAAACTTAGATGGTGATTTAGGTGCTACTGTTACGGTTTCTTTTTCTAATGGAAATGCAATTTCTAAATCAAGTTCAGGATTAAAATAAGAAAAACTTGTCATTGTAAAATATTAACAACGAAGTCAGGACAGAAGTGTTTAACTCCGAGAACCACGTAGGTAAGGATTAAGATATCCCGAACACTTGTGTGAGAAAGCCACTTTCGGCTTATTTCCGAAAGTGTTGCTTCTGTTCCCGCCGTTTATCAGTTTTTGAGCGTGGGACAAAAATCCAAAGTGATTTTTGTCCCACGCTCGTTTTCTATTTTAGTTGTAATTTTTTTCTTATTGAACAAAAATCTGTGAGCTGAAATTATAAAACCTATGAACATCATGGTATTTTATTGAAATACACTAGTATGCTTGCTTAGATACTCGAATAAAAGAAACGTTTTTCACAATACATATATCAAAAATAATATATTTTTTTCTTCTTGGTATTTTCCCATAATTCTTGATAAGGTATTTCATGGATATCACGAAAATAAGCTACTTCAAAATTTTCAAAATCAGTTGACTGGCAGTTGCCTGTTAAAACACCAATTCCTGCTTTGCCATGACACGTTCCCATAAAAACATCCACGAGCGAATCACCTACCATAATTACTTCTGTCGCCTTCAATTGACATGACTGACAAAAGGCTTGGAGCATGTCCGCATCTGGTTTCGGTAAGTAACGATCTCCTGTCGCAATAAAATCAAACATTTCTGTTAAACCAAGATATTCCATAATCAACATAGTCGCTGGCAAAGTATCTGAAGTTGCTAATCCAATTTTATAGTTCTTCCGTTTCAGCTCAAGAAATAACTGTTTTAAATCACCAATTGGTTCAATCTTTTTCAGATTTTTTCGTAAATAATCATAAAAAAATTGCTCCAGCCATCGACTGCTGATTCCCTGTTCGACTAATTCCTCAAATTGCGCCAATTCCTGATAAAGTTCCTGATAAAGGACTTCATCAAGTAAATGTTTTTGCAAAAAACGTTGCTCCTGAATAGCTAATATCTTTTTTATTTCTGCTGAATGATGAGGGGCTAACATACTTAGTGTTTCAAAACAAGCTTGCAAACCTGCTTGCCAAAGAGTGTCAAAACGAATACACGTACCATCTTTATCAAATAAAATTCCTCGATTTTCCATGAAAGAACACCTCAAAACGTTTGCTTTGCTTCCTATTTGTTTCTTCAAGTATACTAATCATTTATTTGATTTTGATATTCTTTTTGTATCATTTGTGTAAAAAAATATAAAAAAACAACGAATTTAGAAAAATTCGTTGCTTTTTTATTAATCAATCACTTTTTTCACTTTGAATTCTTTTGTTTCAGCAGATGGTTCTGTTTGATCAGCTAATTCAAATAAAATATGGGTACCATTTTCTTCATCTTCAACGATAATCAGTTTTCCTGGAATCTTTCGAGTATCTTTCGCAATTTGGGCTTCTTTAATTAATTCTTTTTGATCTCTTTTTGAAGCAAGGGCATTTCCTAAATTAAAAAAGACAGTTTCTTCCATAATTAACCACTCACTTTCTCTACTTTTCTTAAGTTAATTATAGCATATCCCTAGAAAAAGTGGCAGCTTGTGTCCTTTTACTTTCATTTAAGCATCAATAATCAAGGAATAAGCATAAGGACTTTCATAAATTCCTGAAGCATAATAATTGAGCCTCTTTTTAAATAGCGGGCCGTCAATTACCAACGTATGGTACTCCCCGTTTTCTCCGCAAATATCTAATTGATGCTCTTTAAGGTACGTGATAAATGTTTCATCTAACGGTTCTCCTAAAAATTTTATTGGAATACCTGCCTCTTTGCTGACCGTTTTGATAATTGCTGTGTACCCTTTTGCCAAGAATTCTTTCACAAGTGCTTCGCGATTCTCCTGCCAAAGAGGTAATTGTGGCTCAAGCCCAGCACTTAATGCAACTTGGCGATCCCAAGCACCATTTTGTTCAATATCTATATCGCCAAAACAAACCGTTTCTGCACCTAATTTTTTGGTTTCCTGCAGTGCCTCAACCACTTTTTCTGTGTAATTTGTTTCATTGTTATGTGATATAACAAGTGGTAAATCTAACGCTTCGGCTGCTGCTTCTAAGACGGAGATTGGTATGCCGTGAAACCAAGAACGATTAATTTCATCACTTAATGTTGTCACTAACGCAACTGGCTGATTTCCTGCTTGTACCAATCGATCCATCGCCAATAAACAATCTTTACCAGAGCTATAACTTAAACAAAATTTTTTCATAAACGTTCCCTCTTTTCTCTATGACTATACCTCAAAACAATACATCCGTATACATATTTATTATTTAAGTATAACTAATACTGAATAGTTATTTGAATCAAAACATGGTATAAAATAGAGGTAAAGCAAGCTTTATTCACTTCTTTATATCTCTTTTCAACGGATGATCAGCTGGCGGAAACCAGCTGATCTTTTTTTCAAAAAACACAGCTATCTTTTGCAGTTTTCTTTTCCTCATGTTATAAAGAGATAGTAGGAAGCATTTATTCACTTCTTTACAAATCTATCTTAATCTTAGACAGTCGGCGGAAAACGGCTGTCTATTTATCTGGAAAAATTATGAACTCGTCAGCTAGTGGTCAGTTGACGAGTTTTATGTTATAATAATTAGAACACGAAAAATATTTTTAAACGAACCATTCAATTGTTTTGATGATTTTATTCAAAACTGGCGTGTCTAGAGAGATACAAGGATGTATTAGAGGTAGGGAATACATCGCTTAAATGAAAAATACTTGAATACTAGAAATAGTCTGATCCAACTTTAAAATAATAATATTGATTCGTTAGATAGCCTTCTCTTTAAAGAGAAGGCTATTGTCAATTAAAGAGTAAAACCACCGTATTCTTGTCAGTATACGGTGGTTTTACTTCTTCATATATTACATATAATCAACAAATTTGCTTCTGAACTTAACATGTAAATGAGCCCCTATGATAAATATTACTAATGTTGTTAGCCAAAAAACAATAAGCTGGGGCTTATCTTCAAAAAACCATCTTTTATAGAAAAATGTATCTCGAAATCCATTAATAATATATGCGTAAGGATTCAACATAAGAATTTTTGATAACCAAGACGGTAAATTCTTTGTACTCAAATCCCAAAAGACCCCTGACATATACATTAATACTTGGATAATAGAATTCAAGAAAATTTGATAATCCCTAATTAATGCAGCAATCGTTGAATTAATCAGACTAAAGCTATATAAAAAGATAATCATCGCTACAATATAGTAAGGTAGCTGAATCCAATAAATAGAAATCTTTTCGCCTGTCGAGATTGACACAATTGCTGCTAACGTAGTGAATGCAAAATAACTTGGTAACTCAGAAAATATTTTAACCATTGGCAAAATACTTATTGGAAACTTCATTCTAGAGACCATGCCAACTTGCATATAAACAGAACTAGAAGCTTGTTTTGTTACTGTACTTAAAAAAATCCATGTACTTAATCCTACCATCAACCAAGCGATATAGGATACTCCTCCTTTTACGGTTCGAGCACCACCAAGGGCAATCCCAAAAGCAAAATAATAGACACCTAACTGAATTAAAGGACTTAAAATTTGCCATAAATTTCCTAAGATGTGGCTTTGATATAATGCTTTATTACTGTATTTAGCAATTCGTTGTGCAACGCCTAAGTATGAAAACTGTTCAGCTAAAATTAATTTTACCTCGCGCATTATTCAGTCACCTCTTTCAATTTCAACACTTGTCCAGGATAAATAGGTACCTCAATGATTTCTGGATTCAAAGTTTGAAGTTGTTCTATAGTGAGTCCGTGATTTTCAGCAATCAAACTGACTGAATCTCCAACTTCCACAGTATACGTTGACACAGCTTGTTCGCTATTATTATTTTCTGGTACGTTCGTTGGGCTAGGCTGAACTTCCTCCTGCTGCCTAGATTCTTTTGTTGAAGCTGGTTTAGTTTTAGTCGTTTTCACAGCGTTTGTATCCTTCCCTGCTACTTTCTCAGGAACAAATATACGTTGAATTGTTTCCGCTGGATGAATGAAAGCTGTTGTTAATGAAATACCTTTTACAAAGGTAAGACTTACATAAAAAATCATACAAAGTAGCAAAATTAACAAGCTCTTCGTACCAAGAGTCATTTTATCTCCAATTTTATTTTTAGTAGTAAATTTAATGACTTCTTTAGTCGTCCGGCGACTGCCTACTTGTTGATTGGCTTTTTCAAGAATTGTTTCTTGAAGTTGTTCCAAAGAAAAATTTCTCTGTTTGGCCTTGCCATCTCTCTGATACGATTCTTTTTGCGGTTCAGTGAAATGATTATAACGGTGCAAGAAAGCACGATATTCCTTTAAAATATGCTTAGTTTCACCAAATGCACGTAGGTCACCATAATGCATCCAAGCTACACGATCACAAATTTGCTCTACTTGTTGAATAGAATGAGAGACAAAAAAGATAGTTTTGCCTTGCTCTTTAAATGCAAGCATTTTTTTTAAGCCTTTATTATAGAAGGTTTGATCTCCTACAGATAACGCTTCATCGATCACTAAAATATCTGGATTTTGATGAACCGCAATTGAAAAACCAAGCTTAGCACGCATACCGCTAGAATAAGTTTTAACAGGCTGGTCGATAAAAACGCCTAATTCTGAGAATTCAATAATATCATCGATTTTGGCATCAATTTCTTTATTCTTTTCCCCCAACATTAAACATTTCATTCGAATGTTTTCTCGTCCTGTTAAATTATTATTTAGTCCTGCACCAATCGAAATAATTGAAACTTCACCATTTATTTCAAGTTCTCCTGACGTTTGAGGAGTGATGCCTGAAATAATATTTGATAAAGTGGATTTGCCTGAACCATTTAAACCAATAATACCAATTGTTTCTCCAGAATATACGTCGAGGCTAACACCTTTTAACGCCCAAAATGTGGGAACTTTGTTTTGAAAAATACTAAAAAGTGTCTTCAATTTGTCAATACGTGTTTGCGCTAAACTGTATTCTTTGGTAAGTAATTTTGTTCTAACTTTCAGTTCTTTTTCCATTTGTTCCTCCGAGTCTAACCGTTCACTAGTTGGCCATTTCACCAAATTCTTTAGCGACTGCCTTCAAAGCTGCTCCGAAAACTTGGTCCATATCATAGTATTGGTAATTGGCTAACCGTCCACCAAAAATAACTTTTTCTTGAGCGTTTGCTTTTTCTTTGTATTTTCTAAACAAAAGTGAATTTTTCTCATCATTAACAGGATAATAGGCTTCTTTTGAACGATCCCAATCTTGTGGGTATTCTTTCGTCAAAATCGTTTTGTTTTCATCGGCCTGTTGATCAAAATGTCGCCATTCCATTATCCGTGTATAGGGGGTTTCCGCATCTGTGTAATTAATTACGGCATTGCCTTGTGCATTGTTTGAATCTACTGTTTCATTTTCAAAACGTACTGAACGATATTCTAATTCGCCATAAGAATAATCAAAGAATGCATCAATCATCCCTGTATAAACAATTTTTGGAAACTCTGATAAGTAAGTTTCTTTCTCTGCCAAAAAGTCTTTATTCAATTGAATATCAATTAATTCACTCTCTAACAATTTATCAAACATAGCTGTGTAACCGTCGACAGGTACGCCTTGATAGCGATGGTTAAAGTAATTATTATCAAAAGTAAAACGAGTTGGCAAACGGCGAATAATAAAACTTGGTAATTCCGTAGCCTTACGTCCCCACTGTTTTTCTGTATAGCCTTTAATTAATTTTTCATAGATATCCGTTCCTATCAAACGAATCGCTTGTTCTTCTAAATTTTTTGGAGCTCCTTTAATTCCAGCTGCCTCCCGCTGCTCTGAAATTTTTGCTTGTGCTTCAGCTGGTGTTTTTACCCCCCACATTTGGTAGAACGTGTTCATATTGAATGGTAGGTTGTAGAGCTCCCCTTTGTAATTAGCAACTACTTGATTGATGTAGCCATTGAATTCCGTCAATTGATTGACATAAGACCATACTTCTTTATTGTCAGTATGAAAAATATGGGCACCATAGTCATGGACATTAATCCCGTTTTCTTTATGTGTATACATATTGCCACCAATATGAGCACGTTTCTCAATAACTAATACTTTTTTTCCTCGTTTAGCTGCTTCACAAGCAAACGTTGCCCCAAAAGGTCCCGAACCAACAATTAAATAGTCATAATTTTTCGTATTGTATTTCATTTACTAACTTCTCCTAACAAAGTTACTTTCAATTTATTTCAAACACCAAATGCATTATTTATTTTTTCACTAGAGTAGCTAATACTTTTTTCCCAACGCCTTCTTTTGTGTAAGAATATAAGTTGATTTTTTCGTTATCTTTTTCTATTTTATAAACTACAAGTGATTTCAAATTTTTTCCCTTTAAAATCACAATATTATCATTTGTAGTGGAAACATCATAAATACGTTTGCCATCCAATGTCCACACATTATCTTTAACAACTAATGTTTTCCAATCCCAATTAGCTGTTACTTGATACTCTCCATTTGTAATCAAAGGTTGTTCTGAGTTAGTACTTTTGGAAATAGTTGTCTCTTGGTTTTCTGAATATTTTTTACTGATGTAATATCCTGACCAAAAACCACAACCGATACCAATTGCTAAAGACACAATTATTGTGATTATTTTCTTCATGTCACACACTCCCCTGTTTATTTAAAAGTTAAACTTGCTTCCCACATATTTGCACCTAAAATTCTCACTTCTGGTTTTAATAAAAATCCAGAAAATTCATAAACTTTTGCAATAATTAAATAAATTAATGCTTCATAGTCTTGAGCAGAGGCTTGTTCAACATTGATAAAGAAACCTGGATGTTTTTCAGATACTTTTACTCCGCCAATTCTAGTACCAACTAAGCCAGCTTGTTGAATTAATCGAGGCGCCCGTCCCCAAGTAAAAGTTGACCCATGATTTGGATGTGTTAGTGGGTGCATCCTTTCTCTAATTTCGACAGTTCCTACCATGTCATTTACCATATTTTCTAAATTACCTTCTGAAATCTGTAATTTAGTTTCTAGAATAATCCACTCAGGATGATCCATAAATGAACTATAGCGATGACTAAATTGAACATCTTCTTTATTTAAAACTTTAATTTCTCCATTTTCATCTACGATCGTAGCTTCAAGAAACATACTATTAATATCCTTAACTGTCCCAGCATTCATATAAACTGCGCCACCAATGGTTCCTGGAATATTATCTGCCCATTCTAAACCGCATTTCAAGTGTTCTAATAGATAATAAGATGTTTCAATTAAGCTTGCACCTGCCGAAACTGTTAAAACATTCCCCGTAATTTTACGATAATTCAAGGCAGTCATATTTAAAGTAATCCCACGGATACCACCATCACGGACTAAAATATTTGAACCTTTACCGATAACAGTTAAAGGAATCTGATTATTTTTAGCATATTTTACAATTAAAGCAACTTCTTCTATCGTTTTTGGAAAAATTAAAAGGTCTGCTGGACCACCAACAAAATTCGAAGCATATTCTTTTAATTCACGACCTACAAATAACTCTAAATCTGGTAATTCTTCTAAAAGATCTTGTTTCCACGAACGAATTCTCTCATTTTGCACAATTTTCATAATTAATTGTTTTCTTGTTAAAAGATTCTCGGGAATTGCTAATGCTTTTTTTTCTGTGCCTTGTTTCGGTTTAGGCTTAGGTTTTTGTATCGGATGCAAATACATAACATGTTCGATTTTTTCATCTTTCACATATTTACCGACGATTCTAAAAGGACTGAACGTTTCCTTTCCCTTAAACTTTTCACGATTAAATCTTGTAGTGACTTCACGATGATTATTCATAAAAATTAATTCTTTATCTGTTAGCTTCCAAAAGCTTTCATTAGGATTGGAATTTTTTATCGTACCATTTGGCGATAAAACAATTGCTGCGGAAATCGGAACAGTTGTTTTAGCTCGATAAAAATCCAAAGGTTTATTGATAATATATCGCCTAAATTCATCATATACTTCGTCTTCATCTGGGCTAAATTTACTTGTCAACGCATCGGTTAACCACTTATCTGAAATCTCTTTTTCTCTAGCAATCTTTCCAGCGGTCTTTTGATAGTCAAGTGCTAAACTAATATTTTTATTTTCTTCAATTTCTTGTTTTGTGTTTTGCTCATAGACACGTCTAGTTTCGCCAAGCTCAAACAGGTTCATCAAGCTATTAAAGCGGTCAATTCCACGTTGTTCATTATAAAAAATTGAAAACGGTTTTTGGAAAATAGTCGCAAAAACAGTGCCATGAAACGAATCAGTAATAATATATTTTGCTTCTCGATAAACAGATAAGAAATTTTCTGGTGTATCTTCAGAAACATATTCTACTGTATTAGGAAACGTTTTTTTCGCTAGTTCACGTCCTTTTAAAGGATTAGGCAGGACCACTAATTTCAGTCCCAATTTTTCTGCGATCGCTAGTGCTACACGAACTTTTTCCTTGTTAATATCCAAGAAAAAGACAGCCATATAATCTCCTGATTCTTGTCGTTTAAACGTAGCTTGATCAGCTAAAGAATCATATTCACTTCTTTCAACAAGATAGGTTGGATCCAAAGCCTGAATAACTTCTTCTTGAAAAATATCTTTCATAATTTGTACAGAAAAATCTTCTCTCATAGAAACATGATTAAACTGTGTAATATCTTTTTTGCGGTTTGCAACCCATTTAGGATCATATTTACTTGTATCTGCTTTTCCTAATGAAACAGAATAAGCAATTGTTTTATTACGAGGATAAACAAAATCTAAGAAATCATCGTCGTCTACCCAACCATTCCAGGGATTCCACATTTGATCAGAGCCTAAAATAAAGGTATCTAGATTTTCTAAATCGTTCAATGTCGGTAACGTTTCTTTTGTTAATTGTTCAGTATAGGGCATATTATTTTTCTTAAAAAAATTATACGCTAAAGGCATCCATGCTCGAAAGTTACTTCTGTTTTTATAACCTAGTGGTCCATCAATCATAACCGTCTCGTACCCTTTATTCTGTACATATTTGTTTAGAGCATAGTATGTTAAGATTGATCCATAATTTTGGTTATACCACCAGCCCATAATTGCTGCTTTTTTCATTTTTCCGCTCCTACTTTCTCTGTTACTTAATCAAATAAATAATTATTTATTAACGCTAATTGTAAATGAATACTTTCCATTATCGTAAGGCCGTGTATACCAATTGTATTTTCAGAATCAATCATTAATTCTAATTTTTTCAAGGTAAAACCATTAGATAAGGGGTAAATTTTCTCATACATTTTTTTATTTGCTTCAGAAGCAATCACCGTAATGTTTTCTAATTCATAGTTTGACTGTTCCATCTTATCTTTTATTCGGTTTGAAAAATCCATTTCTACGAAATCAAACATTAACTGGCGATCTATTCTACCATCCGCGCTGTTTACCCAAGGCTCTCGATCAATTACTGGATCTACACTAACTGTTTTGTAATTACCTGTAATACCTAATAATAACGCTCCCGTTCCGCCTCTAGAGTTTCCATAGAAGATTATATCTTGATGCTTCAGTCCAAATTCTGTTTTCTTTGCTTCAATTAAATCCAAAATTTCTTGCTCAAATAATGTGTAATAGGATCCTGACACAAAGCCAACATCAGCTATTCTAAGAATGATGGTATTTTTTCGAACAGATTGAGACAGGGTATTCCATTGTCTCAATCCAAAATATCTTTCTTTGGCGCCAGAGTGTCCCACTCCATCCGCAGGAACAAAAAGTACTACCATCTTCTTACTTAGTAATTCATTAAATTCTGGGATTTGGATACTATAATGAATATTTCCAAATTTTTCCAGACCAATAGACAGAGTATCTAGAGCAACAAAATTAAGTTGATCATTTAAAATTCCATCAACTGTATAACCTTGTAATGCTTTCGCCTTTATCAATTCTTTCTCTTCAGGATGATTATCTAAAAAATTCCATAAATCGTTCATTTTTAATCTCCTTTAAAATCTTTCTATTTCAACAACCCTTTTGCTTTTTTAAGACTTTTTGATACAGCTTTTTTAATTGTTGTAGGTTCATTTCCTTCAATTTTATTGATAGGTGTTAATTCGTTACCAATACTTGTCATTGTATCTTGGATATAGCCTTGGTTTTGTCGAACAACACTAAAATGTGTTTCCCCTTCTCGAGAAGTCAAAATTCGAACATTGTAATCAAATGCTGCATATTTTTGAGTATAGCCCGCCCAAATTGTAAAAACATTGTCTACGAAAGTATAATACATATTTTCTTGTAGTAAGGTATAGCCTTTTTCCCACTCGGCTTGTAAAACAATCGATTTTAAAGTAGTACCTTCTTTTTTAATTAATAAAGATACTAATAAACTATCATGAATTATTTTTGTATTGTCACCCATATAAACGAAATCAATCACTCCGCTGGCATTGCTTGTATCGTTATCTGCAATAATAATTGAAAACATTTCAATTGCCGTCCCATTCCCCTGGGTCTTCTCTTGTCCAAAAATTACTTTACCTCCACGCTCTTGAATATGAACATTCGGAATAATAAAGGTTTTTTTCATCCCAAAATCTTTATAAATATTTTGATATATTTCTAGATTGTATTGTAAAATATTTTGGATTCGTGTGATACGCTCTACTTGTTCTGGATCATTAGAATATTTTTCTTTTTTCACTAAGTCTAGCCCTAGTTGTTGGATGTATTTCTCTTTTAATTCTTGATAGAAACGTTCTTTAAATGCTTGATCAACACGATTCATGTCAAAAATAAACCAGTTTAATGTATTAATAATTTTTAACCGATATGCTTCAATTCGATTTGGAGCATGTTGTTTTAAGTACTCCAACATTTTGTCATGTAAATTGAACTCATCACGATAATTCATTCCATACGTAGACATCAAGCCATCTTGTCTAACGATTCGTGTCAGCAAATATTTGTTTAGTGCAACAATTTTTTCGGTACCTAATAATGCTGTATAAGTGAAATAAGCATCCTCGCCAACAAATTGTTCTAAGTTTACCAAGTTATTTTCTTTGATGTATTCTAATAAAAATAATTTATCATATAAATAAGGGGTTACTTCATCCAATGAAATTTCTTCACCAGACATACGTCCGCCATTAGTTAGTAATGGATTGTGAACAACGTGCACTTCTCCATTTGGTAACTTTTCTTTCATGCCAAATAACAGAATATCTGTTGCACTATCATATGCACGATAATAAGCGTCTTGTAATAAATTCGCTTCAAAATGATCATCTGCATCCAGAAATTGCAAATACCGTCCTCGTGCCATCGAAATGCCCACATTTCTTGCGTGTCCAGGATTACTTTTGCCAATAGAAATCCCCGTAATTCTCGGATCTTTTACTGCAAATTCGTTAATAATATCCATGGTATTATCTGTAGAGCCATTCTCTACTAAAATGATTTCAATCTCACGTAAAGACTGCTCACAAACAGTTTCTAATGTTTGTCTTAAATATTTTGAAGCATTGTGAATCGGCATGACAACACTAACTTTATACAGATTTTTCAAGTAGTCCTCATAATAAGCTGCTGGATCATTTGCAATTTGATAAAATTGTTTGATGTATTCAAAATCGATATCATTCAGCTGGTCTGTTTCTAAAGCTTGTCTAAAATCTACTGCCACCTTTTGAATCACTTCATAAACCGACTCATCACGTAAATGGGTTAATTTTTCAATCGCCCAAAAGTATTTTTCGAACATTTGTTTATAAAAATAACCTTTGTAGCGTTCAAATTTATTTTGTTCAATTAAATTTGAACGAATTAGTTTAAATTGTTGAAACAAGAAAGGAACCTTTGTTGCCACATTATTTACTGTCGAATTTGGGTTGTCTTGTCTATAAAAATACAAACAATCTTTAATAAAAATAACATTCTGAGATGCTGAATTGATTTTCCAAAATAGACCAGTGTCCCCATAACTTTTAATTTCCTCATCCCAAGTTACGTTTTCTTTCTCAATCATACTTTTTTTATAAATGGCATTCCATGGATAAACTTGTACAATTAAATCCGTCGTTTTTAAGTCAATCAATTGATTGTATTTATCGGGATATTGCCATAATATATCTCGCTCAACCTCTTCTTCAGAAGAAAATTCAACCCAATTACAACGGACAACATCTGCATGATGACTTTTAGCCGTATTGTATAAACGCTCATAGGCATGCAATGCTACATAATCGTCACTTTCAAATTCAGCAATATACTCACCTTTTGCTTCTGAAACACCCAAGTTAAAGGCTTTTCCAATTCCCCCATTTTTAACATTGAAAACGCGAAAACGTGGATCATCTTGTGCAATTTCTTCAATAATTTTTTGACTATTATCAGTAGAGCCATCATTAATAATTAAGAATTCAATTTCTTTCAATGTTTGGTTTTTCAAACTCATTAATGCCTCTTCTAAATAGGTTTCTACGTTATAGACGGGTACAATGACTGACACTTTCACATTTTCCATAAAACAAATTTCCCTCACTTATCATTTATAGTTGTATACTCAAAATATCCTGATTTAAACGGACAAAATTTAAGCAAAAAACTTACTAAAATCTTTAACCCCAATTTCTAAATAATTATCAAAAACTATCGTAAATCTACTTTCTTTATTTGAAAATTTTTCTGGCAACTCTACCTGATAACTAGTTTCACTAATTTTTTTAAACGCCAGCCTCTGTCTTGTTTCAAAAGG
Source organism: Enterococcus sp. AZ120 (assembly GCF_050546165.1). NCBI lineage: Bacteria > Bacillati > Bacillota > Bacilli > Lactobacillales > Enterococcaceae > Enterococcus > Enterococcus sp. AZ120. The sequence goes on from NZ_CP172950.1 coordinate 1,977,804, forward strand.
ATTTTTCAGCTCTTTTATTTCAAATCCTGTAATTTTTTGGTGTGTATACACATTTAAAGAAAGCGTATTGCCTTCACGTTGCGTTGCTTCTGCATAAGCATTCATGCGAACTGCTGGGAATCGTTTCAATAATCTGGGATAATAATAACTTCTCTCTGTTTTTGAAACATAACCAAAGCGATTGACTAACACCCAACGAATGGACTGACATTGAATAAACCAATACAAACCATCAATATCGTTAGTTTGTAAAAATGTCCAAATGATTTGGCGCACATCACTTCTAAAATACGGGCTAGGATCAAAATTTAATTCACCTAAATACTGATCCATCTGTACTTTAAAATCTTGTAATCGCCTTTTACTGAATGGATACCCAGTATCCCTCCGAATACAAAAGTCATAAATTAGCCATTCTAAACGGCGTGCTAACATCCGTTCTTTAGACAAATCATCTGGAAACTGTTGATTGATATAACTTAACGCACGCAACCAAGAAAGCATAAATGTCCGATTAATTGATTTGCTTAAACTTTCGTTATCTGCATCTCGATTTAAATAAGTCGTTAACCTTTCCCCTTGTGTAATGGTTTTTGAAAATCGCATGGCTTCATAAAAGAACAGCACATCATCAGCCACCCGTTGATTAACAAAGTGTAAATTATTATTGTGTATCAGTGAAGTTCTTAACATGATAGCTTGCGGTCCTAACCAACCATAAAATTCAGCTGGCAATTCTTGGATAGACCGATTTTTAAATGACCCATCCACATAATATGGCTTACTTTTTAACATTAAGTGGCCGTCCGTACTCTGTATTAGACCAGAAACAGCAAAATCATCGTGAGAGTCATCTAGTAGGTCTGATAAATATTTCAATGCATTTAAATCATACCAATCATCTGCATCTAAGAAGACACTATACTCACCACGTGCATTTACAATCCCTACGTTTCTTGGTCCGTGAGCTCCTCCAGTGTTTTCAAGCAGCTGATAAATTTCAATATTCGGATATCTTTCAAGATATGGCTCTATTACTTTTAACGAATGATCTGTGGAACAATCATCAATAAACATCACTTGCAATTGCTCAATCCCAATGGTTTGTTGAACAAGAGAATCCATCATCTTTTTAAGATATGGTGCATTATTGTAATTAGCAATAATGATTGAGACTTTAGGATTTTTTGATATTTTTTCTGAAGAGGACAGCTTAAATTGACTTAACTCCTTTTTCCACGTTTCAGTATCTAACATATATTGATACTCTTCATATTCTTTTTGGACTTCTTTTTGTTTTTCCAACCTACACCCTCCGGCTTTTTATCTCTTTAAAATTTCTGAAATCAGCTGTCTAGTGGCATCCTGATTTTCAAGGCAAAATTCACGAAAAAACTGCACATATAAACGTTGTTCCTGTTCCGTTTTAGAAAACAATACGTTTTTTACAGACGTTACTAGGCTATCCGTATCTGTCACAATTTTCCCAGGCAAAATTGCTGTTGGGTCAAAATAGAATCCCCTTGTACTATTTTGATACTTTTCCTTATCATACATAAAAAATAGCATCGGTTTTTTTGTTAATGCAAAATCAAACATAACCGATGAATAATCTGTAATTAATAAGTCAGCGATTAAATAAAGTTGATTGATATCTGGATAAGAAGAAACATCGATTACACGTGAACCAAATGCACTTATATCAAAACTTTCTGCAATTAAATAATGTAATCGTGTAAGTATTACAATAGAAGAATCAATTTCTAAAAGTTGTTCAACTGGCAAATGATTGGTAAAACGATAGGCTCCTTTTCGGATAGACTCATCATCGCGCCAGGTTGGCGCATAGAGAATAATTTTTTTGTTAGCTGCAAGACCTAGCTGATTGCGAACAGAAAAAGCTATTTTGTCCTTATTTTCACAAACTAACAAATCATTTCTTGGATAACCTATTTCTAATATTTCCCCTTCATAATGAAAGGCTTGTCGAAACACTCTTGTACTGTATGCATTAGGTGAGATGAGATAATCCCAACGCTTTGCTTCTTGAATGACTTCTAGTTTATAGCTCTCTGTTTCATGCTCTGGCATTTTGACTGTTTCAATATCTAACCCCAGTTTCTTTAGAGGGGTCCCATGCCACGTCTGTATATAGATTGTTGTTTGATTCTTATACATCCAGGCTGGCATCCGTGTGTTAAAAACCCAATACTGAGCTCTTGGCATCAACCATAGCCATCTCCAACTTAATCGTTTGACGAAAGGAACATTCTCTTCCACAAAAGGTATCTCATATCCTTTTTTGACTGCCCAAATACATTGATATTCAGGACAGTTATCTCTTATGTACTCAAAAATTGCACGTGGATTATCACTATACTGTTTTCCATGAAAACTTTCAAAAATAAATAACTTCTTTTTAGGTAGTTTACCTAAAAAGAAAAAACAAGCTTTTATGGCTTGATGTATACTATTCTCTAAAAATTTTTTCATTGAATTAATCCTTTACATTAGATTATCAAAAATATAATCCTAATCTATAATTTTGTATGAAGAACGCGTTCACAAATCTCTAAATTATCTTCTCTTTACTTGCTTAAATTTATGAATAACTCTCACCACGATTGAACAAGCATGTAAAATACATTATTTTGTTTTTCTTCTTTTAAGTATAAATTTATCTATGCTAAACGTCAATGGCTTTATTGAAATAAACATTCCAGTGTTATTCGATTGTTATAATTTAATTTTTAACAATCGAATTTCCCTATAAATGTTCAGATATTTAACATCCGATCACCTATTTAATTTTTAGAAACTTTAGCCGCCTTTATACAATTACTCTTAGAAATTAAATAACTCACAAGTTACCTAAACTAACCCTATAAACAGCAAAAATCCAGAAGAGAGACTCTTCTGGATTTTTGCTTATTTGACGATACTTTTTTAAATTTTGTTAATCAATTTAAAATAATCCACATAAGTGCATAATTGGGAAAACAAATAATAAACTATCAAAACGATCTAAAATACCACCATGTCCTGGCAAGATGTTACCAGAGTCTTTCACGCCATAATGACGTTTGATAGAAGATTCAACCAAATCACCGAATTGCCCTACTATAGAAAATAGAACCGTCAATATGAGCATCACCGGCATCGGATAAGGAAATAGCCCTTTATTAGCTGTGAAAACTAAAAACAACGCTGCTACAACGACGGCTGATAAAATACCACCAAGTGCACCTTCTATTGTCTTGTTGGGTGAAACATCGGGCATCAATTTATGACGACCAAATCGGCGTCCAAATAGATATGCACCAATATCCGTTGCCCAGACAATGAATAAAGCAAATAACAAGACTTCAAAACCTGCGGAACGGGCACTAATAAAGTTCTGGAACCCCATCCCTACATATAAACTGACAATAACTGGAAAGCCAGCTTCTTCAATCGTATATGTATTTTTAGAAATTACCGAAGCACCTAACAACAACATTACAGTGACATAAAATAAAATGAAATTTGTTTGCATTTCCGGCAAAAAGTTTAACCACTTAATTGTCGGGATAACTAAAAAAACGGCCCCTAATGCTGATAAAACACCTTCAAAACTTAATAACGTTAATCCTTTCATACGGAATAACTCGTACACGCCGACTACTGCCAAAGCAACAGCGGCAATCTCAATTGCAAAACCACCATACCAGATAATTGGAATAAAGATGATTAATGCGACGATAGCTGTGATGACACGTTGTCTCACTGCGGATCGCTCCCTTCTGTTTCTGTAGTTTCTTTTAGACCACCAAAACGACGATTACGATTTTGGAAAGAAGCAATCGCGGTTTCTAAAGTGTCTCCTGAAAAATCAGGCCATAATGCTTTTGTAAAAAACAACTCGCTATAAGCAATTTGCCATAGCAAGAAATTACTAATTCTCTCTTCCCCACTTGTTCGAATCAACAATTCTGGATCACGAAGTTCCGTGGGTAAAAAGCCAGTCATTAAGTGATCTGCGATTGTTTCTTCTGTAATCTCATCTGCCGTATATGTTTTTTCTGAAACCTCTGCAGCAATCTGTTTCATGGCAGTTAGTAGCTCCGCACGCGCCCCATAATTTAAAGCAAAGTTCAAAACCATGCCCGTATTGTCCTTGGTTTGCTCAATGGCGCGCTTAACAGCATCTTGCGTATGGCTTGGTAGAAACTCTTGGTAGCCCATTACATTGACTTTAACATTTTCCTTAATTAATTCAGGCACGAATGTATCAAAAAAATCAACAGGCAATTGCATTAAGAAATTGACTTCATCTGTTGGTCTCTTCCAATTTTCCGTTGAAAATGCATAAAGTGTTAAAACTTTAACGCCTAAATGACTAGCATGCTTCGTTATTTTTTTAACCGTATCCATGCCTTCTTTATGTCCAGCAATTCTCGGCAGTCTTCGATTCTGTGCCCACCGGCCATTTCCGTCCATAATAATGGCAATGTGCTGCGGAATTTGGCCTTCTTTATCAAAAGCGTACTGGCTTGCTTCTTCTACATATTTATTTTTTTGCGGAAAAAAACGTAACATCTTTTTCCCTCCATTCCAAAAAATCTATCTTAATTATTATAACAATAACTAATGCAAATGCCTATGCATAGTCCCTGAATTTTCCTGATAATTAAGAAATTCCTTGTAACTTTATCATTTATAGTCCTTTTTTAAAAGAAAAAAACTTAGACTTGGCAAGTAAATCAACATGATGTATCTGCCTAGCTTTAAAATTTTAAATAAACAACGGGACAGGAGCAGCTTCTTCGGAAATAAGCTGAACGTCCTTGAGAGACAAAAAGCATCTTTCAGAACTTTCTTCTTATTTCTTGAAGCTTAACACGCCTGTCCCGACCTCAAGTTTTTATTCTATTGTCTTTTTCTTTTTATTCATTGACTGGAACAATGGCACCGTTCCATTTTTTCGTAATCCAATCTTGGACTTCTTTGCTACGTAACACTTTGACTAATTTTTTTACATTTTCGTTGTTTTCGTCTTCTTTACGAACCGCAATAATATTGGCATAAGGTGAACTTTCTTTTTCTAAGGCAATCGCATCTTTTTTCGGATTTAATCCTTGATCCACGGCAAAGTTTGAGTTAATTAAAACCGCAGCCCCTTCTTCATTGTCATAAAGAGTGGTCATGATTGCTGGATCACTTTCATGATTGAATTTCAACTTTTTAGTATTTTTATCAATATCATCGAAAGTAGCAGTTGTCCGGTCTACCCCTTCTTTCAGCGTGATTAAACCAGCATCTTCTAAAATCGTTAAAACACGTGGCCAATCTGAAACGGAAGAGCTAACGTAAATCGTTGAATCATCAGGAATTTCTTGTAACGATTTGTATTTTTTCGAGTAAAGCCCAACTGGTTCTAAATGAATCGCACCTGCATTCACAAAGTCATAATCATTTTCTTTAACCGCTTCATTAAAGAACGGCACATGTTGGAAATAGTTGGCATCGATATCACCACTTTCCAACGCCTTGTTAGGTAGCACGTAATCTGTATAAGTCGTCACTTCTAATTTTACGCCTTCTTTTTCTAATAAAGGTTTTACATGTTCTAAAATCTCTGCATGCGGAACTGGTGAAGCCCCAACTTTCAAGACCGAGTCATCACTCTTTTTATTGCCGCAAGCCCCTAAAATTAAGACAGCTACTGCTACAGTAATTACTGACCATAATGTACGTTTTTTCATCTTATTCCCTCCATTTATCGTTTATCTATTTTTTTAGCGACTGTATCCCCAAGCCATTGAATCGCAAAGACAATAATTAAGATACAAATCGTTGCTACTAAGGTAACTGTATTTTGACCACGTTGGAAGCCATCTTGATACGCCAAACTTCCTAAACCGCCCGCTCCAATAGCAGCCGCCATTGCAGTGTAGCCCACTAAAGAAATGGTTGTAACGGTTAAGCCAGAAACAAGTGCTGGCAGACTTTCTGGTAATAGCACTTTCCAAATTATTTGGAAACGATTGGCCCCCATTGCTTTGGCTGCTTCAATCACGCCTTTATCGACTTCACGAAAAGCAATTTCGACCATGCGAGCATAAAAAGGTGCTGCGGAAATAATCAATGCTGGTAAGGAGCCTTTGACACCAGACATACTCCCTAAAATAATTTTTGTAAAAGGAATTAACAGAACGATTAAGATAATAAACGGAATCGAACGGAAAATATTTACAAAAATGGCCACTAGCCAATACAGTAATCGGCTCAAAATCCCTTTTCTGCCTGACGTTTCAAAAAGTAGTAGTCCTAAAATCAGCCCTAAAATGGCGACCACTATGATTGAAATCCCTGTCATATAAAGTGTTTCAATCGTTTTTTCTTGTAGTTTACTTATATCAATTTGGGAAAAATCAAAGAAACTTGCTAAGCCACGATTATTCATTTCCAATCACCTCTGTTTCTACACGAAGTTTACGTAATCCTTCAATGGCTGCTAGAATATTTTGCTCTTCGCCTAATAATTGAATATAAAGAGAACCCACTGCACCCTGCTTTGTTTGCTGAATGTTCCCTTGAATAATACTAACTTCTACTTGATATTCTTGGACAATATGCGAGATAATTGGCAATTTCGCTTGTTCACCGTGGAAAAGCAAGCGAACAATTTTCCCATTCGGATATTGTTCCAACATTTCTTCAACAACCAGTTCCGTTTCTTCAATGTTTTTATCCGCTTCTTGTTGGATAAAGCGTTTCGCAATTTCTGTTTGAGGCTTTTTGAAAATATCGATTACTTTACCTTCTTCAACAATTTCACCATATTCCATCACGGCTACGCGATTACAAATTTTACGAATCACGTGCATTTCATGGGTAATTAATACAACCGTTAAATTTAATTCTTGGTTGATTTTTAGTAGTAATTCTAGCACTTCATCGGTTGTCTGCGGATCCAAAGCACTCGTTGCTTCATCACAAAGCAAAATATCAGGATTGTTAGCTAAGGCACGGGCAATCCCCACTCGTTGCTTTTGCCCACCAGAGAGTTGACTTGGGTAGGCATTTTCCCGTCCTTCTAATCCAACCAACTTGATTAACTCTTCTGCGCGGCTTTTCCGATTTTGTTTTGGAACGCCAGCAATTTCCAATGGGAGCATGATATTTTCTAGGACCGTCCGTGACCATAATAAATTAAAATGTTGAAAGATCATCCCAATTTTTTTACGGAAGTTTCGTAGTTCTTTATTTGGCAACAATGCAATATCTTGTCCTTGAATTTCTACTTCACCTTCTGTAGGTGTTTCAAGTCCATTCAATAGGCGAACCAACGTACTTTTTCCTGCACCTGAATAGCCAATAATGCCATAAATATCACCTGATTCAACCGTTAAATCAATATCTTTTAAAGCCGTGACTTTACCCGCTTTACCGGAAAACTCTTTTTTTACATGACGTAATTCAATTAATGCCATTTTGTTCTCCTCTTCTTTCTGTTCTACTTTCTTATTTTGAAGGTTTCGCACTTTTTATGAAACGAATTTGCTTAATAAAAACAAAAAAACTTCCATCCTTTTGCTATTACAGCAAAAAGGACGAAAGTTTGTCATTTCGTGATACCACCTTAATTCGCTATTATTTCTCAATAATAACCTCATACGGTACTTGATTCTTCGCATACCGTTGGCTGTAACGGGCGCCCCGTAGTAAGTTCACTGCTTCGCTCACTTACTCTGCTCAAAGACCATCTTCCATCTTAAATCTGTTACCCATTCTCAGCAAACAGGGCTCTCTTCAAACGTCCTTAACATGTACTCTTCTTTTCAAAGCTTTCTTTTGATTAGATTGAGAAAATTATAGCAATAAACATTGGCCTTGTCAACGTAAGACTAAAGATTTTCAAATTCTGTTGGTTCAACATCTGCTAAAACAGCAATCCAGGCATTTTCTTCATCTAATGCACTTGGCTCTTGATCAGCCGCTTCATTAATCGCAACTACCTTACCAGATAATGGACTACTGAATTCACTGACTGCTTTTTCTGCTTCTAATTCAATTAAAGAGTCACCTTTAGCTAATGTTTGTCCGACTTTTGGAAACGTTGCAAAAGTAATCTTTCCTAAATCCTCTTGGGCTTCGGCGGTTAAACCAATTTTATAACCTGCTTCTGTTGGTAAGATCCATAATTGATCAATTTGTTTCATTTCACTCATTTTCCAAGCACTCCTTCGTAATCTGCTTCTTTAAAACCATTCGTTAGAAATGTATTGTCTTTTAAGAGAATTGGACGCTTAATCAACATGCCATCCGCAGCTAAACGCTGACTTGCTTCTTCAATAGAAAAACTGTCAACAAGATCTTTTAAGCCTTGTTCTCTATATAAAACCCCACTTGTGTTAAAAAAACGACGAACAGGCAAGCCGGTCTCTTTCATCCATTTTGCTAATTGTTCACTACTAGGCGGTGTTGCTTTAATATCAATTGCTTGGTATTTAACGCCTTGTTGATCTAACCACGCTTTCGCTTTTTTACAAGTTGAGCATTTAGGATATTCATAAAGTGTGTACATTTCTACCCCTTCTTTCTTCTTTCTTTAACGACCACTTCTGGTACGAACCGTTTCTTGTTGGTAACGCATGGACATAATTAAGCCCACCCCAATCATGTTACCTAAAATGGAAGAACCACCTTGACTAATAAACGGTAATGGAATCCCAGTTAATGGTAGTAAACCAATATTCGCTCCAATGTTTTCAAAAACATGGAACAAAATCATCATGATAATTCCTGTGGCAATGTAGGCATAGAATTCATTATTTGTATCAAAACAAACGCGAATCATGCGGTAGATTAAAATAAAATACAACAAAATAATGAAACAGCCACCAATAAAGCCAAAGTTTTCACCAACAACTGTAAAAATCATATCTGACTCACGAACAGGGACATACACATCACTCACGTTAAAGCCTTTTCCGAAAAGGCCTCCAGAACCAATTGCTGTTAATGCTAGCGCTGGTTGGAATGAGCGATCTGGATCTGTATGGAAAGGATTTAGCCATAAATCAATCCGATCAAATTTATAGGCTTCGACCCCTAACTTAGACAATAAATCTCTACCTGTTTCTGTTGTAATCAAGTAAATAGTTCCAGCCCCCACTAGAGCAGCTAAAATAAAAACTGGCACAATAATTTTCCAAGTAATGCCAGACATTAAGAAAACTCCCCCAAAAATGGCTAAGAAAACTAACATCGTCCCGAAGTCTTTTTGTAAAAGGACTAAAACAATTACCGGAATCGCCACTAATAGCATTTTAGCGATTAGCCAAAAGTCGCTTTTGAGTGTTCGGTCCACATATTTAACATTATGCATGGTCACTATATAGGCCAACATCAAAATAAACGCAATCTTCATCAATTCCGATGGTTGGAATGTGGTGCCACCAAAGCGAATCCAGTTTTTAGAACCTGTTTGCTCTGCTAGCACGGGGTCATAGAATTTCAGTAGTAATCCCATTAATACTAATCCAAGTGCATAAAAAACGGGCGTTAACCGCCAGAGTAATTTTGAGCTAAAATGCATAATAATGACAATACTTAATCCTCCGACTAAATACCACAGTCCTTGTTTCATTAACAAGCTACCAATTTTAGGTTTGCTTGGATCATTGTAAAGCGCTACGTAAAGCGATAGCATACCAATTAGTGATAAAAGAAAAACTGGTAATATCACGCCGTAATCAATTCGACTATCTAAATTTGTTTTCTCTTTTCTATTCATTCGTCATCCCTTTTCCTTTGTTCATACGTTTTTTATTATATCTTTCTCACAGAAGAAAAGAAAGGAATTCTACTATATTTGAGAAAAACTTTAGAGAATTGGTCCTTCACTAGCAATTTTTTCTTTTTCTTCAATCCTATTTGGCTTTTATTTAAAATTTTTTACATCAGTGATAATGAGAAAGTTTACTATAAACATTCAGTAACAAAAAACAGTCGCAACTAAAACACGTTGCGACTGTTTTTATTCGCTTTTTCTTTGTTTCGTTTGTTGTAGCTCTTTATTAATTCGGACAATTTCGTTGCCAAAATTTTGCCAGTCACTGGCTCGCGGGGGCGCTAACCAAATTAAACATTTTACTGAAAATAACGTTTTTGGTAAATAATCCGAAACTACTAAATCAGTATCTGGTCGAATCGCTGAATGAAAGTGAATGCTGAAAGATTCGAATATTTTGATTTGTTCTTTGATAAACTGAGTATATTTTTCTCCTTGCGTAAAATTCACATAAAGATTGATCGTGCTTTTTTCATTCCTTTGGTCATAAAGACGGGATAACACTAATAGCAAATCAAAAAATAAAGAAAGCTTACTAAACTCAAACGCCGAGCAATCCAACGCAAATAAAAACTGACGACAGCTATTAAAAACAATTGGGTAGCGTTCCTGAAAAAATTCTAAATCCATAATTCGTAAGGTGATATCGATGAACGGCGTAATAAAACGATGTTGATAAATAATCGGAACAATTTCTTGATAAAATTCTTCGTCCGAAATTGTAAACGGCATATAAGAAAAGAATAATGTTTTCGTAGCCGTAATTGCCTCATTGTGAGAACTCAGCAAATGTTCCGAAATGAGTTCACTTTGATAGACCGATAAATTGCCGATAATTCCTTGAATTTCTGCGTTTTTCTCTGCATGAGTCGCCTTCATCACTTCGTTGATCCAACTTTGAATTTCTTGATAAATCGAACTTTCTTCATCAAAAGCGAATGGATTTTCTTCTTGGGATAAAAAATAATTAGCTTTTCTTTGCGTTCGTTCTAACGCCACCAATACATAATGTTTAAATAAATGAAAATTAGTGATATTTTCATAAGAGCCTTTCAATTGAGCCAATAATTGGTTCACTGCGCGAAGATCTGTTTGATTATATAATTCTTCAGAATCTTTGTAAATTCGGTAATAGAGCATAGTAAAATATTGTCTAATCGCCATTTCATTGCCGCTAAGTTGTAAATTTTTGGATAACTTAATACCGTATTGACCTAATTCTTTCCGGATATGGTCAACAATTTTGTATACAACCGTTCGACTCATCCCGTGCTTTTCACCGTATTTTTTGATTGAGGTAAACTGATGAAAGAAAATCGTTTTTAATAGATTAAATTCTAACGAGTCTTTTAAATAATATTCTTCAATAATACTTGAAGAAATACGAAGGCTTTGAGATAACAAAATTTCATTATTTTTTTCACTGATTTCCATCTCATTAATCAGACCAAAGCGTTGCAAATCTGCATTGATTTCTGTTATGTTCCGTTCTAGCAAATAAGGAGAAATAGCTAATTGCTTACATAAACGATCTTTTCGTTCAGAAAATGAATATTGTTGCTCTAACTTTCTAATAATCGCTAATTTTAAATTTTCCCGATCATCTAATAACAAGAATTCCATTTAAACTCTCCTTGTTCCATACAAAAGTGAGCCTGACAGGAAGCTTAAAGTGGTGCCAAATTGAGAGGACCCACTTGCCGCTCCTCCAGTAATTTCCACTGGGGCTATCGTATCTATTTTTTTCAACAACTCATCATTTAACAGCACCTTTTTATTTACTCGTTCCTGTTCAATTTTATTTTTCTTTTTCTCCTGTTTTGTTTGTTGCTCCTTGTCCTGTCTCGAGGCAATAATTGGTCTTTCTGGGCCAATCATTGCTTGACTATAAGGAAGCTCTGCAAGCATATTCCCCTCTGCAGCAAAATTAGTAGGGTTGACATACACCTTCGCAATAGAAAGGTATGACTCGTAACGGAAGGTTACAAAATAAAGGCCTACTTTTTGAGTATTTACATTATTTTCTATAATTACATTTTCTAAATTTAAAGGGCGACCCTCTTTATCTTTTAGAAAAACGACATTGTCTAAGGGTGACCATGCTTGATTAACTCCTAAAAACGTGTCTTTTAATTTAAGTTCCGTTTGATTTTCTTTGACCGTAATGGTTGCTGTTTCAATTTTGCCATCCACTTCATAAGTCACGGTGTATTTGCCTGGTGTTGTCGCTTCGTTTGCATAGCTATTCACTGAAGCAATCAACATTCCTGAAGAAAGAAATAAGGCTGTGCCGATACTACCATAATAAATAGTTCGCTGGTTCATCTCGTTTATTATTCCTCCAAACTATTTCATAAAAATAACTATCTTAACAGAAAAACCTGCTAATAGGTGTTCTTAAAATAAAAGTCACTTGTAAAACTTCCTATTTTCCAAGGAAACAGCTACCCTCATTCATGCACTTATTCATCTTTTAAGCGTGGAACAAAAGTTACTTTAAACTTTTGCCCCACGCTCATTTAATTATTTTCGTTTCTTCTTGATGACTATACCACTAATAATCACAATAAGTAACACAACAAGTCCTAGCACACGATATAGACCATTAGTTTGTTCTCCCGTTTTTGGATAACGTCCTTGCTTGTCAGGTTTCACAATATGTGTGACATACTGACTACTTTTTATCGTGGTTTGATTCGTTGAGGAACTAGTCTGGTTGTTCTCATTTTTATCTGGTAGTGATGTAGGATTACGATCAATCACATGAACAGTTGCTACTGTCGTCAATTGACGAGGTGTTTCGTTTGAAAACATTGAGAAAAGTCGTGACTGCACAGCTGGTTTGGTTTCATTAACTGGCTCAGTGGTATAGGAAATCTGGTACTCTCCTGTTTTCTTTGTATCAACTTCCCCTTTTACTTGAACCTTATCAAAGGATATAGCATGACCGTCACGATCTGTCGCTGAAACGAAATTATCTTCTGGTTTCCATTTATCACCAACATAAATCGTTGTATCTTTAACCTCTAACTTAGATTGGTCGGGTTTGACAGTCACATTAGCTGTTTCTTCTTTACCTTCGTAACTGTATACGATTGGATAAACGCCTACTTTGCTAGTATCAACTTGACCTGAAACAGTGATTTTTTCGAATGGGACATCTTGGCCTGTTTTATCTGTCGCTGAAACAAAGTTCTCTTCTGGTTTCCATGAATCGCCGACATAAATCGTTGTATCCTTGACTTGTAAACGACTATCATCACGGACATGAACGATTGCTTTCGCTTCTTTTGTGCCATTTTTATAGACAATTTCATAATCGCCTATTTTATCAACATTCACTGTTCCCTGAACGTCAATTTTTTTAAACGGAACGTCTTGACCTGTTTTGTCAGTCGCGGAAACGAAGTTATCTTCTGGTTTCCATTTATCACCCACATAAATTGTTGTATCTTTGACCTCTAACTTAGACTGGTCGGCTTTGACGGTCACATGGGCTGTTTCTTCTTTACCTTCGTAACTGTAAATGATTGGGTAAATGCCCGCTTTGGTGTTATCAACTTGACCTGAAACAGTGATTTTTTCGAAGGGAACGTCTTGACCTGTTTTGTCTGTCGCGGAAACGAAGTTATCTTCTGCTTCCCATTTATCACCCACATAAATTGTTGTATCTTTGACCTCTAACTGACTGTCATCACGGACATGAACGATTGCTTTCGCTTCTTTTGTGCCATTTTTATAGACAATTTCATAATCGCCTATTTTATCAACATTCACTGTTCCCTGAACGTCAATTTTTTCAAACGGGACATCTTGACCTGTTTTGTCTGTTGCTGAAACGAAATTATCTTCAGGTTTCCATTTATCGCCGACATAAATCGTTGTATCTTTAACCTCTAACTTAGATTGGTCGGGTTTGACGGTCACATGGGCTGTTTCTTCTTTACCTTCGTAACTGTATACGATTGGATAAACGCCTGCTTTGGTGTTATCAACTTGACCTGAAACAGTGATTTTTTCGAAGGGAACGTCTTGACCTGTTTTATCTGTTGCTGAAACGAAATTATCTTCAGGTTTCCATTTATCGCCGACATAAATCGTTGTATCTTTGACTTGTAAGCGACTGTGATCAATTGTTTTAGTTAATGGAATTTTTAGTTGATTGTCTCCTTTGACCAGCTTAATGGCTTTTCCTGTCAAATACTCTTCATCCACGGAATATTCCTGCGGTACATTCGTTACTCGCAAAGTATAATCACCTGTCATGATGGCATCAAAGGAGTATTGACCTTTTTCATCTGTTGTAAATTCGGTTGCTGTATGCGTGACATTATCAATTAGTTCAAAAGAAACCTTCGCAATTGCTTGGTTTTCATCCTCTATGTTATGCGTATAGAATGTGGCAGTTGCTAAATAAACAATACCTTCCGCATCACCTTCTGAGAATTTCAATGTGATTGGCGCAGTGGTGACTTTTTTCTTGCTAGCAGACATCTGGTTCAATGTTTCAGAGTCGATTGTTGTTTCTGTATAGATTTGGCCAGCGTTTGCAGAGACAGTATTGTATTCAATCGTAATGTTTTCTGTCAATGTATAGTCTTTAAAAATGACTTTCGCACCGTTTGTAGTCTTCTCTAATGAATAAGCGTCTTCTGGCACGCCTTTCACGGTAATAGAATTCAAATCGATTTGAGCATTGGTTGTGCCTTTTGGTGTTAATTCAATCGTTGGATTTTTCACACGATGTGTTTTATTATCAATATTTTTTGTTGTTACTGTCGTTTTTGTTACATTTTTTAATGTTGGATTCGCCGCTTGTGTTGCACTCAAAATGTCTAACGCTTCATTTTGAACAGAAACCGAAGCAGACCCTTCATTATTATTCGATTGTGGTTCTTTAGCTGTCCCTGTTATATAAAGAGTTGGCACGTCGATCCAGCCATTGGCGTTTTTATACTCAATAATGTAACGTTTGTTGGTTTTTCCAAAATCAAACGTGTAACTATTGGTATTTTCGTCAAAAGTAATCGTTGGGTATCCAGGACTGTCTGGTGACATTGGTTTATCAAAATAATAGCCACGATCCCAGTATTGTGGATAAATTGAATCTACCTGATCGTTTGAAACATCATAAATGTCAAAAAGAACATCGGCGCCAGCTGGAATTTTTGTACGGACGCTTAGTGAGTCAAAAGAATCATTTCGTGCATTGACAAGGAATTGATTTTTACTACTTTGAAGTGTTCGTTCAGAACCACGCTTGCTATTAGTAGTTACTGTCGTATCAACTGGAGTTAAACCTTCAGCACTCATTGTTATCGGTATCGTATCGACTGGGATACTTTTATCTTTTGGCAAACTATCGGGCACATAATTAAAACCAATTGGAATTTGGATTTCGTTGGTTATTGGCGTAGTGAACTTAATAACTGAACCATCTGACGTTGGCGTTACTGTATAATCCGTTCCTAACTTGTAATAAAAATAAATTTCTTTTGTAGCTCGTAATGAAAGATAATTAGGATGCTTTACTTTAATTTCTAAATTTTGAATCGGTGTCTCTTTGCTTCCCATAACTGAGACAGTTGTTCTTGATGAATAGGCACCATTTTGATCATAATTACCCCAAGCAGTTTCAGCATTCAAAGGATTAACAACACTAATTGGTTCAATATATTGATCGGATACTAATTGAATGGCTTTATTGGGACCAATTACAGGTGTACTTAATGATAGATTAATGTCCTTCTTGTCAAAATCCATTGTTAAATCAGAAATATTTATTCTTAAATAGCTATCTTTTGTGGCCGTTAAGGTAAGCTTGCCACCTTCAGTTTTAATATCAAAATAGTCTTCCAATTTTACATTTTCATATAAAGGACCATACGCCGTAAATTTAGGATTCTTAATTTCTTGACCATTTGTACTCTCTAATACGATTTGTTGACCCACTTTTGTTTCTGTTAATGTGCCATAAATTGTTACATAATATTTCCCTTTGCTTTGAAAACTGATATAGGACATACTACGCATTTCACGATCAGCAATTACTTTACTTGTTTGACTCGTCTTAGCAGTAAAATCGGTTGTTTGTTTAGTTCCTGTCGTACTTTTCAAAGAAATTGACCCAATTTTTGTTGTTGGATACTGCTGCGAATATAAGTAGTTATAGTCCGAAGCACTCTCTAAATAAATTGTCCGATTAATCGATAAGGAATAGGCTTTTTGTTGATTCATGTTTGGAACAGTTACAGCAATCCGCCCGAGTGAATTATCGCTTAATGTATAATCTTTGCCAGGTGTTAACAAGGTTTGCGTTTCTGGTAAAATTTGACCATTAATATCGACATCGTAACTGAAAACTTGAGGTTCCAAGTTATCTTGTTTTCCAAAGACAGCGCCTGGCGTCTCTGTTGTTAATAATTCTAATGTTTGATTGCCAGTTAATGTCCGGTCTAAATTATAAAAAATTTCGCCATCTAACCCCGTCGTTCTGGTTCGTTCGTTATATTGAATTGGTTCCACTTGTTCATATAAATCAAACGAGTAGGTTTTTTTATTTTTTCCTGGAGTTTCAATTTTGACTAATGGTTCCGCCTCTGTTGTTAGATAACTTTTTAGTTCTACTTTAAAGGAAGTATCTGAAACTCGTTGATTAAACGTAATACTTAATGTTTTGGTCGCCGCATCGACTGCCCAAGTTGCGCCAATGCCTGTCACTTCTCCGCTGACAGTTGAATAACCTAAATGTTCTGGTAATTGAACTGTATAAACTGATCCAGGTGCATAACCTGTGTTTCCAACAGCAAATTGGAACGTAGCGGTTACCGGTGTTGTATTTAATTCGCGGTGAACCTCTGTTTGGCTGTATTCTGTTCCACCAATCGGCGCAAGACTCATACTGTCAAGTAGTTCATCTGTAATTGGCGCTTGAACATCTGGTAGGGCTTTTTCATTAAGTGAGGTATCCTTGTCCTCCGTTGTTTGTTGTTCAGATGGTGTAGCAGCATCACTGGAAGCTGTTGTGCTCGCCTCTGTGGTTTGCGATTCAGTTGTTGCAGTTGGTTGATTCATTTCTGAAGTATTCGTTGTTGCTAAAGGTAAAGATGGTGTTGAGTTCGATAACTCTGCCTCTTTTTTTGCTGTATCAGTGGTCTCTGTTTGTGCTTCTGTCGTTGTTACAGCATAGGCATTTGCGGCAAACCCGAAATTTTGTGCGAGAAGTATACTCAACATCACAAAAGAAAAAGTTTTTTTCTTCATACTAATCCCCTTTCAATAAAATTCATATAACCTAATAATAGCTTGTTAAAAATGAAACAATTGATTAATTTTTTTTGAATCTTCGAAAAAAAAAAACATCTTTTCATAAAAAAATACTTGGAAAATCAGCCACAATCACTGTTTTTCCAAGTATTTTTTTATTAATATTTGTAAATTATCGTTTTTTTTGGCGAAAAACGACCACGAAATAAACTGCAATAAACAATAACACTAAGAGCGAGTTACTATTTTTAATGAAAGTTAAAAATTGACTTGTTTGCATTGAAATGCCTTTGCCGCCAGTCAATTCTAATAAAAATTGTGTCGTGCCACCTTTGCCTACTACAGTGACTAACATAAGCGCCATCAAAATAAATTGATGGAATAAACTCCCTTTTGTTTGTGTTGTATATTTGATAAGGATGCGGCTATCTTTTGGCAAATCTGTCTCTTGATAATATCGCCTAGCTAAAAAGCTGTTCAATGTGCTTTTGAAAAAACTCAAGAGAAACAGGCCTAAAATAGTCCACGAGGTAAGAAGTAATATTCCCAAACTTCCCGCCAGACCAATCATTGGTATGTTGTTTGACCATTGTTTCGTTTTACTAGCTGCAATCATTGCAAAAATCATCCCTAAAACATAAGGTAAATAGAGATAGATGCCCATATGAGCTCTGCCATAAACCCCTGCAACATAAATGGAACCAAATAAAAATAAATAGTTCCCGACAATCCCGTTAATCAAGGTCGCAAGATTCATTTCTAATGATACTTTATACGCACCGCGTTTGCCATAATGACTAACGAAAAGGACAGCCACCACAAAGAAACAGCAGGCGCCAACAATCGCATAATCAAATTCCACCGCATTCGTTAATAAGCGACCACTTCTTAATAAAAGTAATAACACAAAAAAGATAACAAACAGAATTAATTCTTTTCGTGAAACTTCTGCTGATTCTTCTTCTAGCTCGTTTAATGAAACAGGATAGCTCTTGATTGCTACTAAAGCAACCAGAAAATAGAGCGCGTACACCAATAACGGCAGTCCAATCTCAGTCGCTTTAAAAAATAAAGCGCCAAATAAAACAGCGGTCAATAAGACTGTCGTTAAAAGATTGCTATGACTGATTTTTTGACCTTCTTCTTTTAAGAAAAAGCGAATTGATTGATTACTTGGTGGCAACAACGCCCCACTAAGTCCTAACAACATTCCTGAAATACTATAAAGCGGGAAAGAATAAGCGCCGGCGATCCCAATTAAGGATCCTGCCAAACCTAACAATAGAGAAATCTTTAGTAGACCTAGACTAGTCAAAGACAAATTAATTCCTCGAACTAGAAAAATGCCTGTCATACGCAATGTATAAAATAAGACAAATGGTAAAATTGTTAGAAGGTTGTGTCCATCACTCAATTGAATGTAAAGTAAATAAGGCACAACAATAATCGTATTACTTAGTAAACTTAATGCTGTATTACCAAGACTTTCAATTTTTTTATTCATTTTGACCTCTTCTTTTATCTTTCATTTTCTATTATTTTTAGGGTAGCATTGTTTACTTTTTTTGTCCATAAAATAACAGATGCAGCAATTTTCTAATGTTTATTTTCCACTGTTACGTATAATAGTTAATGACGACTGCTTGGACTTTCTCTGTTCCGTCATTTATATACGTGTGTACTTGATTAGCATCAAAATACATAGCAGCGTCTTTTGGAAGAAGATATCTCTGACCGCCCACTTCAAGAGCTAATGATCCTTGAATAACCATGACATATTCTGTCGAACGTTTTGAATGCCCAACAGCTTGATACTTTTTCCCTGGATCTAATTCAAACTGAAAGAGTTCAAAGTTTCTTTCCTGGTTGTCCGAGTAGTAATTAAAGACTCGATAGGAGTGATCTTCAGAATGTTGTGTTACCGTCTCAGTTTTTTTAACCACGGGATTTTCTTTAACATAGTCATCTTCTAATAAATACGTATATGGAACATTGAGTCCATTACTTATTTTCCAAATTGTATTTATGGTAGGATTGGTGGTTCCTTTTTCAATCTGCGAAAGCATCCCTTTACTCACTCCGGTTATCCCAGCTAGTTCATCTAACGTAAGTTTTTTTTCTTGTCTAATTTTTTTTAAATTATTGCCAATAATTGTATTAATCTCCAAAATAGTTGCTCCTTCTGCTTCTTTTTATCATCCAAAAGTTTAATATATTGAACAAAAGTATTCTTTATTGTATTATACAATATATATCTTAGTTGTTCAAAAGGAGTGGTTAATAATGAAAACGCTCATTCGCTCGTTGTGTCTCATTATCGAAGGTCTAGATTTTCATACACACGTGTTTAAATTTTATACAGAAAGAAGGAAAAAAAGAGAATGAACCACCAATTAGATGCACGCACTGGCATTCGTGAAGCCTTGCCAACGGTTTTTGGCTATATTGGTATTGGCATTGCTTTTGGTATCGTAGGACAAGCAGCAGGTTTTTCCCCTCTTATTGTTAGTGCGATGTCGTTTTTTATTTTTGCAGGATCTGCTCAGTTTGTAACAGTTAGTATGTTGACTGGCGGCAGCCCTATCTTATCTATTGTGTTAGCGACTTTCTTAGTAAATGCGCGTATGATTCTTATGGGAATGACCATTGCGCCTTACTTTAAAGCCGAATCTCTCGGTAAAAATCTCTGGTTGGGAACCTTACTGACGGATGAAAGTTTTGCACTAGGAATGAATAAATTAAACCACACCAAAGGACGTTTAAGTTTTGAGTGGTTTAATGCTGCCAATTTGATTTCCTATGCGACTTGGGTTTTTTCGACGATCATCGGTGCCTATCTAGGGCGCTTTATTGCAAACCCTCAAGCATTAGGTCTTGAGTTTGCGGTTGTGGCTATGTTCATTGGTTTACTCTATCTGCAGATAATTAGTGATCGTTCCATGAAAATCGCTTTACAACTCATCATGGTCCTGATTACTTTTGGGTTGATGTCTATTGGTCTAATTTTTATTCCCAGTAATTTAATTGTCTTAGTTGTCACGTTAATCGGTTGTGGAATAGGAGTGATGATAAAACATGCCTTCTTCTGAGTATCTCTTTTTAACAATTTTAGGCTGTACCGTTGCAACCTGGCTTTCAAGAATACTGCCATTTTTACTTTTAAAAAAAATCAGTCTGCCACAGAAATTATTAGAATATCTAAGTTTTGTTCCCATTGTGATTATGTCCGCCTTATGGTTTAGTAGCTTATTTGAACAAAGAATAGGGCATTTACCAAGCCTCAATCTTCCTTATTTATTCGCTTCATTTCCTACCATTTTAGCCGCAATACTTACTAAAAACTTATTGCTTATTGTACTGGTAGGCATTGCTTCATTTGCACTAATCCAAAATTTTATCTAAAAAAACAGACAGGCACTACCAGATGGTAGTGCCTGTCTGTTTTTTTAGATGCCAGCTGCAGGGATCGAACCTGTGACCTACGCGTTACGAGTGCGTTGCTCTACCAACTGAGCTAAGCTGGCCTGAAACAAATCTATTATAGGACTTTCTACTTTATTTGTAAAGTCTGCTTGTTATTTATTTATGCAAAATCTCTTTAAAATAAGCCAAATAGCGACTTTACAAACTTTTTTCTGAAAATGTGGTATAATAGAGATATCAAGAAAGGATGGTTTTTTGTATGTCAAATTTTAATGGTATGGTTACTCCTGTTGTTCCATCGGATGCTGGTAAGGATTTCGCCGTTGACACCCATGTTACTTTTCTTGTTCACGGACAGCCACAAACAGGCGTTGTTACGAAACAATTAAAAAATGCCGCTGTCGTCGAAATTGACGAAACGCAAAAAAACAATCACTTAATGGTGCACAGCAATGGTGTGATTGTTATTAATTACAAACAATTGAAAAAGATTTAATTCTTCAAGCGTGGGAAATTTCCCCCGCTCTTTTTTATGTACAGAATTGGAATACTTTCCAATTCGTCGGAAACTATAATGCTGTAATAAACGCAAAAAAACCAAAAATAATTCCAGGAACATTAGCAAAAATAATGGACTTATCACGTGTTTCTCCATCGTCTCCATATAGCCCGTGAATCGTCCAAAAAATACAATTAATCATTGCCACTAATGGTTGCGTCGGATTGCCTTTTTCCCCATGTAAATTTCCATAAATTTGTGGAATATATGAAACATACATCAAAACTGACATCACACTAGCAATCACAGCGATAGCGTGTAAGACTTTTTTATTCTTTTTCATAGCTACTCCTTTGTTTTTTTATTTTTTATTATACACCTAGAAAAGTTCTTTAAGCAAAAGAAAACCGTTAGTAACCATAATCGGTTACCTAACGGTTTTTTGTTATTATTTTGTTCCGAATAAACGGTCACCAGCATCCCCTAAACCAGGAACGATATAGCCGTCTTCGTTTAAGCGCTCATCTAAAGCTGCTGTATAAATATCTACATCTGGGTGCGCTTCTTGTAAAGCTTTCACACCTTCTGGAACGGCCACTAGACATACAAATTTAATGTTGCTAGCACCACGTTCTTTTAAGGAATCGATGGCCATAATTGCGGAACCACCTGTTGCTAGCATTGGGTCAACAACAAATAATTGACGACTTGCAATGTCTTCAGGTAATTTCACGAAGTATTCATGTGGTTGCAATGTTTCTTCATCACGGTAAAGTCCAACGTGTCCAACTTTCGCTGCTGGAATTAATTCTAAAATCCCATCAACCATGCCAATGCCGGCACGTAAAATAGGAATAATTGCTACTTTTTTCCCTGAAAGTGTTTTTTGTGTTGATTTACCCATCGGTGTTTCGATGACAACATCCTCTAAAGGCATATCCCGTGATACTTCATAAGCCATTAACATAGCAATTTCGTTGACAACTTCGCGGAAAACCTTTGTCCCACAGTTCTTTTCGCGAATCATTGTTAGTTTGTGTTGAATTAGCGGATGATCAATTACTTGAAATTTTCCCATATCTATTCTCCTTCATTATTTTATTCTTTCTTATTGTAAAACAAAAGAGCCTAGGACACAAGTTGAATTCCTTAAATCCTAAGCTCCGACTCTTATTTGTACAGAGAATCGCGCTTCAGCTATCCCTGATGTTAGTTATATAATGGATATTTTTTAGTTAGCGCTGCTACAGCTGCTTTGACTTCATCATGAACTGCTGTATTTTCTGGATCTTTTAAAACTTGGACGATTAATTTAGCAACTTCTACCGCATCTTCTTCTTTAAAACCACGTGAAGTAATCGCAGGCGTTCCAATACGGATACCACTTGTTTTAAATGGACTTAATTGTTCAAACGGAATTGAATTTTTATTGACAGTAATATTTACACTATCTAAAATAGCTTCTGCTTCTTTTCCATTTAAACCAAAACCTGTCACTTCAATCAGTAATAAGTGGTTGTCTGTTGCCCCACTAATTAAACGAGCTTCTGGCGCTTGATTGAAAACTTTCGTCATCGCTTGTGCATTTGCAATCACTTGCTGACTATATTCAGCAAAACTTGGATCCAAAGCTTCTTTAAAAGCTGCGGCTTTTCCAGCAATCACATGTTCCAATGGGCCACCTTGAATGCCTGGGAAAATACTACTATTTACTTTTTTCGCCAATTCTTCGCTATTTGTCAAAATTAAACCGCCACGAGGACCACGCAATGTTTTATGGGTCGTACTTGTTACGATATCAGCATACGGAACTGGATTTGGGTGCAACCCTGAAGCTACCAAGCCTGCAATATGCGCCATATCAACCATTAACTTGGCATCTACTTCATCAGCGATTTCACGGAAACGTTTGAAATCAATCGTTCGTGAATACGCACTTGCGCCAGCAACAATTAATTTTGGACGATGTTCTCTTGCTAAAATTCGCACGACATCGTAATCGATTACTTCTGTTGAAGGATCCACTCCATAACTGACAAAATTATAGGTTTTGCCACTAAAGTTAACGGGCGAACCATGTGTTAAGTGACCACCAGCTGATAAATCCATCCCCAAAATGGTATCACCTGGTTCAACCAATGAAAGGTATGCCGCTGTATTGGCTTGAGAACCTGAATGGGCTTGTACATTCGCGAATTTTGCACCAAATAATTCTTTGGCACGATCGATAGCTAAATTTTCTACGATATCGATAAATTCACAACCACCATAGTACCGTTTATCAGGGTAACCTTCTGCGTATTTATTCGTTAAAATACTTCCTTGGGCAGCCATAACTGCTTTTGACACGACATTCTCAGATGCGATTAGTTCCAAGTTATTTTCTTGGCGCTCTTCTTCTCTTGCAATTGCATTCCATAAATCTGGGTCATACGTTTTGTAATCCATTCAAACAACACTCCATTTTGTTTTCTTTTGTCTGATTGTATCATACTTCTGTGTCAGCTTCGTTACAAATACCTCTTATTTTTCAAAAAATTTTTGATTAGCTGATTTTTTCAAGCGATTCATGTAAGCAGTGCCTAAACCAGTTTCTGCAAATCCTTGCGCAAAAATCGTGGTAGCTCCTTGCTCATCTAACGCTCTTAACCCTGCAAATAGTTCTTTTGTGGCATTTTCAACCGTTTCTGCACCATAAGAATAAACAAACGCATTTTCTGTATCTAGTTGTGCTGCCTGTTCATCACTTAAAAATAAGCCGATTTTTTCCTGTTGTTCTTTTGCTTGCTGAATCGCCGCTTGCCATTCTGCTGTTTGACCGCTTATAATCCAAACTTCCGCATCAGGAGAATAGTGTTTGTATTTCATCCCTGGCGCTTTGGGTGCTGCAGTTTCACTAATCAAATGTGTATCGATTTTCACTTGGGGAATAATGCTTTCCAACTGCTCTTTGGTAATTGCTCCTGGTCGTAAAATAACTGGCACACCATCTTCCGCCGTTAAATCCAAGACCGTTGATTCCACCCCAATCTGCGTTGGGCCATCATCTAATATGGCAGCAATTTTCCCCTGCAAATCATGATAAACATGCTCTGCAGATGTTGGACTAGGCTTGCCAGAAGTGTTCGCACTTGGTCCGACCAATGGAACATTGGCTTGTTCAATCAAAGCTAAGGTCGCTTGGTTATCTGGCATACGAAAAGCGACTGTCTCTAAACCACCTGTTACTGTTTTAGAAAATGTATCGCTAGGCACATTAAAAATTAAAGTTAATGGTCCCGGCCAAAAGGCAGACACCAATTTTGTAGCGACTTCTGGTAAGGTCGCTACGTATTTTTTGACCATCTCAACGTTGTTCACATGAACGATCAATGGATTATCACTGGGGCGGCCTTTTACTTGGTAAACTTTTTTTACTGCCGCTTCATTTAAGGCATCGGCACCTAAGCCATAAACAGTTTCTGTTGGAAAAGCCACTAGCTCGCCTGCTTGAATGGCTGCTGCTGCTTGGGCTATTTCTTGTTTGGTTAATTTTTTTGTTTCCATTGCAAATCGCTCCTTCTAGAAAAGTGGCGACGAAGAACCTTAGTTACTCGGCTATCGCGAGGCGATCGTTGCCAGATAAATCTTTTTCAATTTTAATTGTTTTTTGTGGATAGGCGGCGCTCAATAATTCTTGGAGGGCCGCGCCTTGTTGAAACCCTATTTCAAAATAAATTTTACCGTCTGCTTTAAGCATCGTTTGACTTTCATGAATTAATTGTTGGTATAAAGCCAAACCGTTATTTTCAGCGAATAAAGCGGTTTTAGGTTCATACGTTCGGACACTTGCATCCATTAAATGCCATTCTTGTTCACTAATATAGGGCGGATTAGAAATAAGCAGATCAATTTTTTCAGAAGCAACTGGCTGTAAGCCATTCCCATGATAAAATTCGATGCCAGCACCTAATGCTTGCGCGTTTTGTTTAGCGACAGTCAACGCTTTCTCTGAAAGATCAATGGCAATAACTCGCCAGTTGGGCCGTGCCAGTTTCAAGCTAATCGCAATGGCACCTGTCCCTGTTCCGACATCCACGACCGTCAAAGGAGTATCTGGATTGGCTTTTAAGCAACGCTCGACTAATTCTTCTGTTTCTGGTCTAGGAATCAAAGTATGTTCATTAACAATAAAGGAATGTCCATAAAATTCAGCTTGTCCTAGTAAATATTGTGCTGGGTAATCTGTCAATAATTGGGCTAAATCCGTTTTTAATTGTTTCTCTTCTTCTTTGGGCATTTCTTCTTGCATATGCAGGAGCCACTGCGTTTTATCCCAACCTTTACGTTCTAAAAAAACATAGCGAATAGCATAGCCTTCTTTGCCTTGCGCCTCTAAAAAAGAAGAAGCCCAGTTAAGGACTTCAAAGTAACGTTTAGCCATTTTGCATCTCTTCTAATTTCGATGTTTGATCATATAAGACTAATGCATCAATGATTTCATCTAATTTGCCAGCAAGAATCTGGTCTAGTTTTTGGATGGTTAAACCGATACGATGATCCGTTACTCGATTTTGCGGGAAGTTATACGTTCTGATTCGTTCTGAACGATCTCCGGTCCCCACCGCCGATTTACGGTTAGCATCATATTCACTTTGTGCTTCTTGTTGAATTTGGTCATACACACGAGCACGCAAAACTTTCATTGCTTTTTCACGGTTTTTTAGCTGTGAACGTTCATCTTGCATTGCGACTACGATTCCTGTTGGTAAATGGGTTAATCGAACAGCCGAAGCGGTTTTATTGACGTGCTGTCCACCAGCGCCACTTGCATGATAAATATCGACACGGATATCTTTATCAGCTAATTCGATTTCGACTTCTTCCGCTTCCGGCATAACTACAACGGTTGCTGTCGATGTATGAATCCGTCCTTGTGATTCTGTTGAAGGAACTCGTTGCACGCGGTGAGCGCCACTTTCATATTTTAATTTTGAAAAGACGTTATCTCCTGAAATCATCATAATTACTTCTTTATATCCACCGATTCCAGTGACGTTCGCTTCTAAAACTTCCGCTTTCCACCCTTGTGCTTCTGCATATTTTTGGTACATATTAAATAAGTCGCCAGCAAAAAGTGCGGCTTCATCGCCACCGGCTGCACCACGGATTTCCATGATGATGTTTTTATCATCATTTGGATCTTTTGGTAATAATAAAATTTTAATGCGGTCTTCTAACACTTCTTTTTCTTTTTTCAAATCAGAAAGTTCTTCTTTCGCCATTTCGGCCATTTCCGCATCTAAGTTTTCACTTAAAAGTTCTTCGGCATCGCTAATCCCTTCAACAACTTGTTTATATCGGCGATAAACCTCAACCGTCTCACGTGTATTAGCTTCTTCCTTCGATAATTCCATGAAACGTTTTGTATCACTAATGACTGCTGGGTCACTTAATAATTCGCCCAATTCCTCATAGCGATCTTCAATAGATTGTAATTGATCGTACATAGTGTCTCTCCTTACTGTTCTTCATTCACTGTTTTTGGATGAAAATAATGTTTGCGACAAACAGGATAGTAGGCTTCATTCCCACCAATTTGGACTTGATCCCCTTCATAAACGGGTTTGCCATCAATATAGTGCAAGTTCATAGTTGCTTTTTTATGACAGAACCAGCAAATCGTTTTTAATTCTTCTAATTTGTCTGCATATAAAAGTAAATACTTTGAGCCTTCAAATAATTCATTTCTAAAATCATTCTTTAGCCCAAATGCCATTACTGGAATATCTAATTCGTCAACAATTCGTGCAAATTCAATGACATGATGCTTGTTTAAAAATTGACATTCATCGACTAATACGCAAAAAGGTTTGTAAGACAAATCATTAATCAAGTCAAAGACATTGGTTTCTTCAAAAATTGGAATAGCATCTCTGCGTAATCCGATGCGACTGGATACTTTCCCGACACCATCACGTGTATCTAGTCCACTGGTCATCAAAACAACTGGTTTGTCTTGTTCTTCGTAATTGTGTGCTACTTTTAAGATTTCAATGGTTTTACCACTGTTCATTGCGCCATACTTGAAAAATAATTGAGCCATGTTCACTACACCTTTCCGTTAGTTCCTTACGTATTTTACTATATTTTTAGCAAAAAAGCAGTATTTTTAGCTAAAATGGTCGTGCATTTTTCTGAAAAAAACAGAATCTACGCCAAAGTCATTTTAGCAGGGCTGTTTATACTCCAACTAATGATCCTGCTAGTATGCAATAAAAAAGCCCGAAATTGTAGTTATTTGACTACAATTTCAGACTTTTTAATGCTAGTTATTTTTGAGCAGAGGCAAATTCTGCTGATTGCGTACCTGCTTGACGACCATAAATGATAATATCGGCGATGGCATTGCCTCCGATACGGTTTTGACCATGTAAGCCACCTGTTAATTCACCAGCAGCATATAGACCTTTAATTGGTGTGCCATCTTCACGTAAAACTTCTGTTTTCGTGTTGATTTTCACGCCACCCATTGTGTGGTGAATCCCTGGTGCAATTTTAATTGCGTAGTAAGGCGCTGTGCTTAAGTCAGCTTCCATGCCAGTTGTCCGGCCAAATTGTTTGTCATCTTTGGCATTAACATCTTGGTTCCAAGTATCAATCGTTGCTTTCAATGTATCGGCAGGCATGCCAATTTTTTCAGCTAATTCTTCAATCGTTTCACCTTTTTCCACGAAACCTTTTTGATCATAGAAATCAATGGCTTTTGCACGGTCGCGAACGCCTTGGTCAAAGACTAAATAAGCTGATTTTTCTGGTAAGGCATTGATTGCTGCAGAAACTTTGTCGCGTGTATCTAACTCATTAACAAAACGTTCTCCTTTTTGAGAAGCCAAGATTGCGCCTTCTCCACGAACTGCTTCACCAATTAAGAAAGCATCGCTTTGTTGAACAGTTGGGTGAATTTGAATTTCTTTCATATCCACTAACGCACCGCCAACTTTTTGAATCATTTGGATACCGTCACCTGTTGTGCCTTCTTGGTTCGTTGTAACATAGTTTTTCAATTCTGGTTTGTATTGTGTAATTAATTTTTCGTTGGCACCGAAACCACCTGTTGTGACAACGACTGCTTTTGCTTTAACTGTTTTTTCTTTATCATCTTTCATTTTCACTTTTACGCCATCAATTTGACCGTTTTCTTCAACTAAGTCTGTCACGTCAGCATCAACAAACAATGGAATTTTTTCTTCGCGAACGTTACGTACTAAACCGTCAACTAGATAGCCCCCAATTGCTGATCCGTCAGCAGGTCGGTGTGTGCGTTTTTCGCTCATTCCACCTGTAATCGTTAAATTGCTCAATGTAATTCCTTTTGTATCTAACCAATCAATTGCTTCAGCTGAATGATCAACAAAATAACGTAGTAATTCTTGATCGTTGGTTCCTTTACCGCCTTTTAGTGTTTCTTCAAAGAATTTATCGTTGCTATCTTTAATGCCTTCTTTTTCTTGGAATTTTGTTTGTGAAGCATTCATTCCTGAAGACGATTTAATTGTATTCCCACCTGCAACAGGCATTTTTTCTAAAATAACTGGATTCATGCCAGCTTCTTTGGCTTGTAATGCAGCGGTCATCCCCGCACCACCTGAACCAACAATAACAACATCATAACTGTCTTTTAGTTCACTTGGATCTGTATAACCATTAGCAGAGGCACCAGATGTTGCTTCTGTTTTTTCAGAAGACGCTTTTGTTTTACCAGCGGCTTTTTCTTGATCGCTTGTACAACCTGTTGCTGCACCTAATAATAACCCTAGGGAAAGAACTCCCATTAACACTTTTTTCATTGTTTTCCCACCTTATAAACTATTGATTTCTACCAACACAATTTCTTATTTTTCATTTGAATAAAAATAACAGTTTGTTACATAAAGTGAACACATTCACATATCAACCGAAATAAAAAAGCTACCACTACTTTTTAAAGTTGTATCGTTAGACAAACTGACCAATTAGCAATAAGTTGTTTGGGGAACAACCTATTTTTCTATTCTTTCATAAAATATCATGTTCTCGCTTGTTTGTGGATGTTTTCCAATTATTTCTAACGAATTTCTTATTTTTATTTGTCATTTCAAGGATTTTCTGGCAGAATTATTCGTTTGAGGCGAAAAGTTTTGGTATACTTAGTTTAATTAGAATTGGGAGGTTATCTAGTGAACCATACACGTTTGCTGTGGCTGGCACAGCGAAAAAGCGATCGATTTATTCGCAAAAATTTTTCATCTATTCAAATCATCGTCGCTTATTACATATTAATGACGGTTATTTCTTATTTATTGTTTTGCCTCCCTATTTTCAGAGAACCTGACTCGCGTGTTCCTTTTATTGATTTATTTTTCTTAGCAATCAGTACAGTCAGTGTTACTGGACTCACCACAGTCGATATTAATTCGGTTTTTAATGATCGTGGGATCGTCTTATTGGAAGTTCTTTTCCAAGTTGGTGGCTTAGGGATTATGATGATTTCAACGGTCTTTTTTATTTTATCAAAACGGCGAATCACATTAAAGCAACGTCAGTTAATTATGACTGACATGAATCAGCCGCGACTGAGCGGAATTGTTCGACTGATCCGCACCACTTTTTTGATTTTAATTTGGTTCCAAGTAATCTTCGGCTCGCTCTTTTCGCTTTATTTTTATATAAGTGGTTATTATACGAACTGGCGAGATGCGATATTTTATGGATTTTATCAAGCTATTTCTGCAGTGACTAATTCCGGCTTTGATATTTCAGGTGATTCAATTATTCCTTTTGCTCATGATTATCTCTTTTTACTGGCAATTATGTTCTTGATTTTTATCGGCGGGATTGGATTTCCCGTTTTACTGGAAATTCATGAGTGGTTACATTTTAAGAAAAAGAACTTTCGTAAGAAGAAACGAGGCTTGCCTTTCCGCTTCTCATTGTTTAGTAAAATTGCTTTGCTAGCGTTTATTGTTCTGTTTATTGGTGGGACTATTTTGATTTACTTATTAGAAAAAGATCACCTATTTTTGACAATGAATGAAAGTGGCCGTTGGGTAAGTTCGATGTTTTATTCGATGACTACACGAAACGCTGGCCTCCAAATTAATGATTTAGGGGACTTCCAAATTACAACGTTGATTATTTTCTCTGTGTTAATGTTTATTGGTTGTAGTCCTAGCTCTGTTGGTGGTGGTGTTCGAACAACGACTGTTGCGATTATTGGCTTGTATTTGTTAGCCTTTTTAAAAAGTGAAGATGATATTAGCGTCTTTAGCCGTAAAATAGATGACGATGATGTCAAAAAATCGATTGTCGTCTTCATGTTATCTTTGATTATGTGCTTTTTCGCTGTCGTCTTTTTGTCAGCCACTGAAAATCTGCCCTTGATTTCAATCATTGTGGAAGTCGCTTCTGCCTTTGGGACAACCGGTCTTTCTTTGGGCATTACAGACGATTTAACAACAGTAGGTAAATTAATGATTGCCTTATTAATGTTTATTGGACGTATTGGTATGCTTTATACCTTAATGATTTTTGTACCAAAAGAAACACGTGACTTAGGCTACGAATACCCTTCAGAAAAAATTATTATTGGATAAAAAAACAAAGCCTCTCAAGTAAGAGGCTTTGTTTTTTTATTTTTTCATATGTGTGACTAGTTTGTTATAACTTTCAGAGCGTTCAATTGCATCTTCTTTAGTTTTATCAAGTAAATGTTCGACTACTTCTTGATTCTCTTTAATTGTATGCAACGCAGAGTAACGTGTTTGTTTTTCAAGGAAATCACGCATTTTGTCAAAATCTGTTTTCTTGTAGTCAATGACCATCGGATCTTTGCCTTTCTTAACTAACTCTGGATTATAGCGATAAAGTGGCCAATAGCCAGATTCAACGGCTTCTTTGGCTTGATCTAACGTCCGAACCATTCCACCTTTGACCCCGTGATTAATACATGGGGTATAACCAATGATAATTGATGGGCCTGGGTACCGCTCCGCTTCGTCAATTGCTTTAATCGTTTGCATTGAGTTTGCGCCTAAAGCCACTTGTGCAACATAGACATTCCCATAAGTGATTGCCATCATCCCTAAATCTTTTTTAGAGGTATGTTTCCCACCCGCTGAGAATTTGGCAATGGCTGAAGCTGGTGTAGCTTTAGATGTTTGTCCGCCTGTATTGGCATACACTTCGTTATCCATAACAAAAATATTAACATCTTCCCCACTAGCAAGAACATGATCAATGCCGCTAAACCCGATATCATAGGCCCAGCCATCGCCGCCGACAATCCATTGACTCGTTTTCACTAGTAAATCTTTTTGTTCGTAAATTTTTGTTAAAAGTGGATCTTCATCGGCTTCTTCACTTAATGCTGCCGCTAGTTTGGTTGCTCGCTGTTGTGTTCCTTCCCCTTCAGCCATGTGTTCCAACCAATCGTTTAACAAGGCTTGAAGTGAATCTGATCCGACGTTTTTAGCAAGACTTTCTTCAACCAGACTAGCTAAATGTTGACGTTTCGTTCGATTGGCAATATACATACCATAACCATATTCCGCATTATCTTCAAACAGCGAATTACTCCAAGCTGGTCCTTGGCCACATTCGTTCGTTGTATAAGGCGTCACCGGTGACGAACCACCCCAAATTGATGAACAGCCTGTTGCGTTAGCAATCATCATTCGATCACCAAATAGTTGCGTCAACAACTTAATATAAGGTGTTTCGCCACAGCCTTCACAAGCACCTGAAAATTCCATCAATGGCTGGTTAAATTGGGAACCTTTAACAGAAAGTTTTTTGACTGGGTTGGCTTTTTGTTTAAGAGTCATCGCAAAGGCCCAATTCATCGCTTGCTCTTTCTGAGTTTCATAAGGTTTCATTAAAATCGCCTTGTCTTTCACGGGACATGCCTGAACACAAAGACCACAACCTGTACAGTCTTCTAAAGAAACTTGGATACGATACATCAACCCATCTGTGCCACGCATTTCGCGCATGGCAAAACCTGCAGGTGCTTCTTTCAGTTCTTCTTCATCCGCTAAAAACGGTCGAATAGCCGCATGTGGACAAACAAAGGCACATTCATTACACATCGTACACTTATCCATTTGCCACTCAGGCACTTCTAACGCAATGCCACGTTTTTCATAAGCCGCAGTGCCCATAGGAATGGCACCGCCCTTCATTCCGTTTTCAATCAAATCTGAAACGGTCAGCTGATCCCCTTCTTGACGATTGATTGGTTCTAAAATATTTGTCACAAAAGCTGGAGCTTCCGACTCTTGATTTTCTGGCTCTAAAACAATGGTTGCCCAATCTTCTGGAACTACAATTTCTTGCAGCGATTCAAAGGTAGCATCAATCGCTTGGTAATTTTTTTCAACAATTTCCATTGATTTTTTTCCATAAGTCTTTTTCACTTCTTCTTTAAGTAACGGTAAATATTGCTCTTTCGTTAAAATATCTGTTACTTCAAAAAAGGCAGTAGACATCACTGTATTGATCCGACGGCCTAAGCCTACTTTGCGAGCTAACTCAACCGCATTGATAATATAAAATTTGATTTGGTGCTCCCCAATATATTTTTTTAACTTAGCCGGTAATAAACGATGAATCTTTTCTTGATCCCAAATAGTATTCAGTAAAAACGTTCCGCCATCTTTTAAACCTTTTAACAGGTCGTATTTATGCAAATAGGAAGCATTATGACAAGCGATGAAATCTGCTTGTTCAATTAAATACGTGGAAGTAATTGGCTCTTTACCAAAACGCAGATGCGAAACGGTTAAACCGCCTGATTTTTTAGAATCATAACTAAAGTAAGCTTGTGCATAAAGGTCGGTATGATCTCCGATAATTTTAATCGCTTGCTTGTTTGCTCCCACAGTTCCGTCAGAACCAAAGCCCCAAAATTTTGCTTGGAAGGTAGTATCTGGCGTTAAATCTAAAGTAGGTTCTTCTGGCAATGATTGATAGGTTACATCATCAACGATCCCTACCGTAAAACGTTGTTTTAATTCTTTAAATGGCAATAACAAATGATCATAGATCGCTTTAATTTGATTAGGCGCTACGTCTTTAGAGCCTAACCCATAACGTCCACCAATCACAATTGGTCGATTTTCATGTTGATAGAGAGCGCTTTGAACATCTAGCAATAACGGTTCCCCTTCGGCTCCCGATTCTTTTGTTCGATCTAAAACCGCAACCTTTTCTACTGTAGCTGGTAATTTTTCAAGAAGGTTTTCGGTAGGAAATGGACGATATAAATGAATATTGATAAAACCAACTTTGCGTCCTTGTTGATTGAGATAGTCGACTGTTTGTTTGATTACTGGCGAAGCCGACCCCATTGAAATAATGACTTCTGTTGCATCTTCAACCCCGTAATAATCGGTTAAATCATACGTTGTTCCACGAAGATTGTTAATTTTTTTCATGTATTTTTGAACAATTTTTGGCATTTCTTCGTAATTTTTATTGACTGTTTCTCTTTGTTGAAAATGAATGTCAGGATTTTGAGCGGTCCCTGAAACAGTGGGATGATTAGGATTCATGCCTCCCATTCTAAAACGAGTTACAGCTTCCTGATTCACCATTTCTTTCAGGTCATCATAATCAATCACTTCGATTTTTTGTAGTTCATGGCTCGTTCTAAAACCATCAAAAAAGTTTACAAAAGGTAAACTACCTTCTAAGCTAGCTAAATGAGCAACTGCCGACAAATCCATCACTTCTTGAACACTCGATTCTGCTAACATACAAAAACCTGTTTGGCGGGTAGCCATCACATCGCCATGATCACCAAAAATACTCAACGCACTTGTCGTTACTGCCCGAGCCGCCACGTGGAACACAGAAGGCAGCAATTCTCCTGCGATTTTATACATATTGGGAATCATCAACAGTAAACCTTGTGAAGCAGTATAAGTAGTGGTTAACGCACCTGTTTTTAACGAACCATGAACTACTCCCGCTGCCCCAGCTTCTGATTGCATTTCAATAACTTGAACTTTTTGACCATAAATATTTTTTAAACCACTTTCCGCCCATTCATCTACCAACTCAGCCATTGTTGAACTTGGTGTGATAGGATAAATAGCGGCAACTTCTGTAAACGCATATGAAATATAAGCCGCTGCGGTGTTTCCATCCATTGTTTTTTTCATTTTTTCACCTTTTATCTTTCCTAAACATTGCTTGTGACTGTTGTTTTTTGTGTTTTGACATACTGATCAATTGCATTAGCTGCGATTTTCCCAGCGCCCATCGCTAAAATAACGGTGGCAGCACCTGTGACTATATCGCCCCCAGCAAAAACGCCAGGTATTGAGGTTGCTCCTGTTTTAGGATCAGCTTGAATGTAACCCCATTGGTTTAGTTCTATTTCTGGATATGTTGATAACAAGACTCGATTTGCCCCTTGGCCAATTGCCTCGATTACTGCATCAGCAGGAATGGTAAACGTGCTGTCTGGAACCGGTTCTGGCCGTCGTCTTCCAGACACATCTGGTTCACCTAAAACCATTTTGACACATTCAACACCAGCTAGATTTCCTTGTTGGTCATCCAAATAAGCAATTGGATTCGTTAACCAATAATAGTTAATTCCTTCTTCAAGGGAATGGTGGTATTCTTCAATTCTTGCTGGTAATTCTTCTAACGAACGACGATACACAATATTCACATTTTCAGCGCCTAATCGTTTGGCTGAACGAGCGGCATCCATTGCAACATTCCCGCCGCCAATCACAACAACATTTTTAGCACGTTTAATCGGTGTATCATATTCTGGAAACTCATAGCTATGCATTAAATTGATTCGTGTAAAAAATTCACTAGAAGAATAAACCCCATTTAAACTAGTTCCTGGGATTCCCATAAAGTTTGGTGCCCCTGCACCAACCGATAGATAACAGGCATCAAACTCTGACATTATTTCTTCCATCGTAATCGTTTTACCTACTACCACATTGGTTTCTATTGTTACACCTAAGGCTTCAATACTCGCAATTTCCTGTTTAACAATTTTTTTCGGTAAGCGAAATTCAGGTATGCCATAGGTTAATACACCGCCAGCTTCGTGAAGCGCTTCAAAAATAATTACTTCGTAGCCGAGCTTTGCCAAATCCCCCGCAACTGTTAACCCAGAAGGACCAGAACCGACCACTGCGACTTTCCCTTTTGTTGGTTCCGCTGTTTTCTTAGGAAACATGTGATTTTCTAATGCCCAATCGGCAACTAAACGTTCTAATTTGCCAATTGCCACTGGTTCAAAGTTTTTGGCTTTCCCTAATTTACAAACTTGTTCACATTGTTTCTCTTGCGGACAAACGCGTCCACAAATAGCAGGTAAATTCGTATATTTACTTAAAATATCGGC
The DNA here is from genome assembly GCF_050546165.1 of Enterococcus sp. AZ120. Classification (NCBI taxonomy): domain Bacteria; kingdom Bacillati; phylum Bacillota; class Bacilli; order Lactobacillales; family Enterococcaceae; genus Enterococcus; species Enterococcus sp. AZ120. Next base: position 2,013,228 of record NZ_CP172950.1, read on the forward strand.
TGCTTGTTCCATGTTTCCTTCACGAATAGCTAAAATAAATCCAGGAATATCAATCATCACGGGGCATTTAGCAATACAAGGTGCATTTTTACATTGTAAACAACGAACCGCTTCTTCTTGCCCTTCTGCTAATGTATAGCCTAAGCAAACCTCTTCAAAATTATTCTTTCTGATAGTAGGTGCTTGTTCCGCAATCGGTGTTTTTATACGACTTTTTCTAGCCATTTTTCTCCACCTGCTCTTTCAAACGATCTGTAAAGCAAACTGCTTCTTCTTCCTGATATTGCTTCATTCGATTAATGAATTCATCCCAATTTACTTCATTGCCTTTAAACTCAGGTCCATCAACACAGGCAAATTTCATGGTACCATCAACAGTGACCCGACAACCGCCACACATGCCTGTTCCGTCAATCATAATAGGATTCAAGGAAACATAAATTGGTAATTGATGTTTTTCAGCTGTCAAGGTACAAAATTTCATCATGATGCTGGGCCCAATCGCCCAACTGCACGCTACAGATTCACGTGCAATAACTTCTTCCATCGCTTCTGTTACTAAGCCCTTTTTACCTAATGAACCATCATCCGTTGTAATGATTAGATTATCTGAATAACGACGGCATTCTTCTTGTAACAGAACTAACTCAGCTGTTCGTGCTCCCAAAATCGTAATCACTCGGTTGCCTGCTTCTTTTAAAGCCTTGATAATTGGATAAATAGCCGCGATACCAACCCCGCCACCGACAACCATCACCGTTCCATATTGCTTCACTTCTGTGGGCATACCTAAAGGTCCAGTGATATCCAACAAAGAGTCTGAAGTTTTAAGTTGGGAAAGTGCAGCTGTTGTCTTACCGATTACTTGGAAAATAATTCGAATACCGCCTGCTTGTGGATTTGTCTCCGCAATCGTTAAGGGGATCCGTTCTCCTTTTTCGTCAATTCTTAAAATAACAAACTGTCCAGCCTGAGCATGTGTCGCTATTCTTGGCGCTTCCAGCCAAAAATCAAATGTATTACTAGATAATTGAGTCGATTGAAGAATATTAAACATTGAAATACCTACCTTCATCGTTCCTTTTCATTCTGACTCCTACTTTCTTAAACCCTTAGGCAACGCTATCAGATAAAGTTGTGGCGACACTTTTAACAAATGTTTTTAGCATTTCGATGTCTTCTTCTTCTGCATTGTTTTCAATTTCAACTGTTTCAGCTACTTTTTTAGCACCAGCTTTTTCAAAAGCTCCTACAAAATCATGCGCTGATTTACAGAAAAATTCACCATATTCACGATCACCGGAGCCAACAACACCAAATGGCTTACCTGCTAAATCCTTCTCAGTTAATTCATCAAAGAAATCTTCAAATTCAAAAGGCAGTTCCCCATCACCATAAGTATACGTTGCGATAATACAAGCATCTGCATCATCAAAGAAGTCTACATCAACTTCTGAACATTCTTCACGTTCTACTTCAACTCCAGCTTCTTGAAACTGTTCTTCCAAAATCTCGGAAATTTCTTCTGTGTTTCCAGTCATACTTGCATAAACAATTTTTACTAGTGCCATCTTCATTCATTTCCTTTCTTTTTCCTAAATATTTCAATGCATTCAAATGCAATTGTAACCCCTTACATTAATTCTTAAAAAAATAACTTTTACAAATGATTTTATTCACAAACTAATCTAACTAAGTATGTACTCTTCCCCTTTCGAGATAGAGTATTTTTTACTACGTCTTTACTATACCACATTCCAAACCTTTTTAACAATATTTTTAAGGTAAAAAAAATATTATTTAGGTTCTTTTTTATAAAACGTTTTTCCTTCTTCCAATCATAAAAATTGCTTCTAAAACCGCTCCCCCTAATGCACGAGCTTTGTCGGAGATCGTCAAGCAATCGACTTTCTCAACTGGTCGAGGATCTACATCTGCACACTTCAACCCTTGATAACATGTTACCTTTTCTGAAATCAATCCTCTCAAAGTCCCTGTCAGAGGCGAATAAACTGGAACCTGATCGATTAAAAATAATGCTTCCCCTTTCAACACGAGATCCCCTATGTTTTTAAGGTGGGTAACTTGTCCTGAAGCAGGGGCATGGACAACTCGTTCCGCACTTTTTCCGCCAATTTCACCTGGAATACCTGTATTAGGTAAAGCTGTTCCTTCAAAGTATAAACGTCCCAACCTATGGCCACGCATTGTCTCAATCACAACATCGACATCTTGCGGTGCTGAAAAGCCTGGTCCTAAAGCAATCGTAATCGGTGCCATTCCTCGATGCGTACCTAAATTTTTCTTAGCCAAAATCGCATCGATAACAATCAGTGGTTTCAATTGTTGAATAGCACTTGCTGTTTGATCGACAAAAACAGGCAGCTTATTTTGCTGCCAACATTTCGCGCAATCCTTTAATGAAGTAATTCGAACAGCAACCAAATCTTCCACACTTTGTTCTTTCTGGAAAATAGCATCACAAACTGAAACAGTCCGCCGAATGGCCAGAGGACATTCTGTTTCTAATACTAGTATTTTAAAGCCAACGTGCCATAATTTTTGGATAACACCTGTCGCTAGATCGCCCCCTCCGCGAACAATCACTAATTTTTCTTGGATGTTTTGACTGATTTCTCCCATAAAATAAGTCCTTTCTCTAATTCCATATTGCAAGCAATAATTTTGTCTAATTTTTCAAAACAGCTTTTGGGTAACTGAAGACAGACATTCATCGCTTGAACGAACTCTCTTCGCGTATGGGTTTGATTTAAACACAAAATTCGTTTGCCTTGGCTCTCTTTAAACAATCCTTTTGGATGAGCAATGAGTTGAGCTAACAATGTTTCTGTGATTGGTTCTTGTTGTTGCGCATCGGTTAATTCCAAAAAAAGCGGCAACCGATGAATGGTCGTTTCATCTATCTTTTGACCAATCACAGAAATCGGAAGCACACCAATTGTGGTGGTTGTTTCTTTTAATATCACGGGTTCATAAGAAGACCAGCCTTTCAAAGGTCGTTGTTTGGACCCATCCGCTTCTAAAAAAACTTTCGTGAAGTGCTGAAACAATGTTTGAAACGAGGTCATTGCAGGCATCGTTAGTTTTGTTTGGTTGTTGATAGCGGTTCCTGCTAAAGTGATTCCGCAGATATTCGGCGTTATTTTTTCAAAATGGTTTGTATAAAAATAATCATACAATTGACGTTGGGGAAACCCAATTTTTGTGGTTGTACTAACCAGAACAGCTTCTTTTCGATATGTTTTTGCTAGCGCCCACATTAAGCTTGTTTTCCCACCACTACCAACAATTGACACAATCTCCTTTCCTTGTAAATCAAAACACTTTTTTAAGGACTCCACAGTTGGTACCTCCTTTCCCCAAGGTCATTTTTCACAGAAAAAATAGAGGCTACGCGTACTTTTGCTTCTTCTAAAAAACATACACTGTGAGTTATTTCCGCTTCATTAATGAGTAAACCGATCCCACAGCCATCCGTCAATGATGGTGGCAAAGTAAAGACGCGAACAGCCACCTTTCTTGTCAACAGTACTTGTTCTGCCTGAACAGCATAATGTGTATTCGGAAAGGTTAGCAAATACTCCATCTTTTCACCTTCTTTTTTGTTAAAGCGTAATTACTTTAGCCGCTTGATTCATCGTTTCAACAATTTCATACATATTAGTAATAGAGCCGATAGCTAAGGTGTCTGTTAAATGATAAAAATCTAAACAGGCCCCACACGTTTTAATCGTGGTTCCCTTCTCCGCTAATTGTTGCAAATCAGCTAAGGTGTTCGCTGCTTGATTCGTTAAAAACGCCCCTCGATTAAAGAATAATAGCTGTGTAGGAACAGTTTCTGCTTCTGATAATGATTGAAGATAACTTTTCATTAGTAGTCGTCCTAGCTGCTCGTCTCCAGTACCTAATTGATCGGAGCCAATCGTAATTACTAAATCTGTTGCTGACTGACTTGTTTGTTGAGTCGCTTCTTCAGGTACCGTAATTTTGACAGAGAAAACCGTGGCTTCTATCTGCTTCGCAGTCAAAGTGGCTTGTTTTTTAGTAGCTAATTTTTTTAAATTTTCAATGGCTACTTCGTTATCGACTAAAACCTCGATAGTGCCTCCAGCCAAACCTAGCTCCGCCAAGGCTTTTTTCGTTTCAATCACAGGTATTGGGCAAGGTTTTCCCAATGCATCTACTAATTTCATATTTGGCCCTTCTCTCTATAAAAGTACTACTGCTTGTTGTTCTTTTGGCAGAACCTCGCCAATAATTTTGGCAACAGGGTCCTCTTTTTGAATAGCTGCTAAACAGGCTGCCGCTTCATCAGCAGCGACACTAATTAACAGTCCGCCAGATGTTTGTGGATCAAACAAAAGTTCTTGCATTTCCATAGAAATTTTTGAATAATCGATTGTCGTTCCGATTGTTTGGCGGTTTCTTTGCCCAGCTGCAGTAACTAAACATTCTGCGGCGTAGGCCAACGCTCCTGTAATGGTTGGTAATGTTTCTGTATCAATCAGTAATGTTACCTGATTATCAGCCATTTCTTTTGCATGAATTAATAGACCAAACCCAGTCACGTCAGTACAAGCATGTACTGCGTAGGATCGAGCATTCGCAGCGGCATATTTATTTAAACGTTCCATCGAATCTTGTGCGATTTTTTGTTCCGTCTGCTTCGCCAATTGCCCCCGAACAGCCGCTTGAATAATTCCTACACCTAATGCTTTAGTTAAAATCAAGACATCCCCCACCTGTGGCGCATTATTATGCCACAAATTTTCTGGATGAACTTCTCCGGTTACCGCTAGACCATACTTGGGTTCATGATCATAAATCGAATGGCCTCCCGCCAGTAAAGCACCCGCTTCCTTTAATTTTAAGCTGCCACCCAAGAGCATTTGTTCCAACCATTCTTTTGACATCTTTTGTGGAAAACAAACAAGATTTAACGCATAGAGGACTGTACCGCCCATGGCATAGACATCACTTAAAGCATTAGCGACCGCAATTTTTCCAAATGATAACGGATCATTGACCATTGGTGAAAAAAAATCTACCGTTGAAATCAAAGCTTTTTCAGACGTTATTTGGTAAACAGCGGCGTCGTCGGCATGTTCAAATCCGACGAGTAGCCGCTCATTTGCCGGTGTTTCGGGTAAGTGTTGCAACAATTGGTTCAGTACACGGGATTCAATTTTTGCCCCACAGCCACCTGATGTACATTGTGATAAAAAATCCATGCTGTCCGCTCCTTCTCAAATTAGTAGTTCTTGTAAAGCGTGAATTGTCCAAGTAATTTCTTCAGGCGTTGTCTGCCAACCAAAGCTAAAACGTAAGGTGCCAGTTGCTAAAGTCCCAGCTGTTTGATGGGCTAATGGTGCACAATGCAAACCTGCGCGCGTCATAATGCCATATTGTTCTGCTAGTTGCTGTGCCACTATTGTTTCTTCCTGATTCCACAGTGTGATAGAAACAACAGGGACAGTTTGTGCCACGTCCTTGGTTCCTAAAATTGTGACAGGTAACCCTGATAAACCATTTAAAAAATTCTGCATTAAGGTTCGTTCGTGCTTTTGAATCGCTGCTAAACCAATTTTATTCAACTCTTTAACAGAACTATTTAAGCTTAGAATACCTAAACTGTTTAACGTACCAGCTTCAAATTTATCTGGTAAAAAAGAGGGTTGATCAAAGGAATTAGAATGGCTACCAGTGCCGCCCGTTATCAGTGGCTTAACCGCTTCAGCCCCTCGCTCACTAAAAGCTAACCCACCAATACCTGCTAATCCATATAAGCTTTTATGTCCAGTAAAGGCTAACACATCAATGGCCATCTGGGTCATTTTTATTGGTAAAAATCCCGCCGTTTGAGCCGCATCCAAAACAGTTAGTAAGCCTTTCTGTTGAGCCCATTGAAAACATTCTTCAATGGGTAAAATGGTGCCTAAGACATTGGATGCGTGTGTCATCACCAAGGCTTTTGTATTCGTGCGCCAGGCTCGCTGAATATCTTCTACATCTAACAGGCCAGTTTTTTGACAAGCAACATACGTCACTGAAATGCCTCGTTCTTTCTCAAGCAAGTGAAGAGGTCTAGCTACTGCATGATGTTCTAACATAGTCGTAATCACATGGTCGCCAGGTTGTAAAATCCCCGCTAATGCAAGATTTAAGGAAGTTGTTGCGTTATTCGTAAACGTAATCTGAGCCGCACTGGGTGCCTGAAAAAAGTCTGCTAACAATTGACGTGTCTCTAAAAGAGGAAGCCCCTCTCTAAGCAAAGGGGCATTTCTTCCGTAATTCATGAACTGATTTTCTGCTAAATAGGCAGTCAAAGCCTCAATGGTTGCTGGAAATTTTTTATAGGAAGTCGCTGCATAATTTAAATAAACCAAGTCCTTCATACGTTTTTCCTCTCTAACTATTGGTTTCTTGAATTAATTTTTGGTACTCTTCTGGCGTGTCGATATCTTTTAAACGGCCAGGAGTCGCTATTCTCAACATCTGAACTGCTTCTGGAAAGCGTTCATAAATCATGCGTCCGCCTGTTTCACCAGTCAATGTTAATAGTTCTTGTCGAAATTGATTACCGAATAACACTGGACTACTAGGACAACCATCTTTTTGTAATGGCACTACAATTTTATTTCTCTGACATTTATCTAACACGGGTTGTAGCATTTTAGGTGTTAACAATGGTTGATCACTAGGTAAGTATAAATAGCCAGCTCCCCGAGCTTGTTCGGTTCCTAAACGAATACTGCTACTTTGCCCTTCTTGCCATTGATGATTGAGAATCAACTGAATGTTCTTAGGTAAAGGAAACGCTGGCTGATTCTCAGGCGAAACAACTAAAATCCGTTCTAATACGTCTAATTGATTCACTAAGGTTAACGTGTGCTCTAAAAATGTTTTTCCTTGATATTTTAAGAACAATTTATTTTGGCCCATCCGTTGTGAATTGCCCGATGCTAGAATAATGACACTAACGAGTGACATGAGTTGTCTCCTTTTATCTTTTTTTCTTTTGATAAGGGGTATTTTCTAAAGGCAGACTTGGTCGGAGCTGACCATCCAAGGCAAAATATGCGCCTGCTACAGCTGGTGCGGTAGGGATCGTTGCTAACTCACCTACGCCTTTAATTCCATAGGCTAAACCTTCGTGAAGATTGTCAGCATGAACCAAAATTGTTTCGATTGGTGGTACTTGAGTGGCATTCACTAATCCTAGCGTTGCATATTTTGCTTTAACATAGCCTTCTTCTAAGGCAAATTTTTCAGTTAAAGCATACCCCATGCCCATTGCAATCCCACCTTCAATTTGACCTTCAGCAGCTCGTGGATTCACCACTTGCCCCATATCATACGCAGCCACAAATTTAGCTACTTTTCCTTTGTCATCTAGAATAGCTACTTCAGCAGCATAACCATAACCAGCATGACTAACTGGACTTTTTTTATCATTAATTAATGGATCCGTTTTCGCTGAATATTCCCCATAAAATTCTTCGCCTTCCAAATCGCTTAAAGCACGTCCCATATCAAGCTCATACCGTAATTGCATTGCCGCTCTTCTAGTTGCTTCTCCTGTGAAGAGTGACTGCCTCGAAGCCGTTGTCGTTCCTGAATTCGGTGTTCTTCTTGTATCAGGGGCTTCCGCAACAATCATTTCTGGTGGTAAATTTAATGTTTCACAGGCAATTTGCGTCGTAACGGTTGCCATCCCTTGACCGATACAAGCAGCACTTGTGCGGACATGTATTTTTCCTTCTTCAACAGAAATAATACAACGCCCTGTATCAGGTAGCCCCACACCCACGCCACTATTTTTAAAGAAACTAGAAATTCCAGCAACTTCCGCTTGTTCATAGACGTCTTTAACCGCTAACAAGGCTTCTTTTAACGCCGCATTTTTCGAGACCAATTGTCCATTCGGTAAAGTATCTCCTGGGGCGACGGCATTTTTAAAGCGTATTTCCCATGGTGATAGTCCGACTTTTTCTGCTAACAAGTTTAAATTACTTTCAATTGCAAAAGCCGTTTGGCAAACACCAAATCCGCGAAATGCACCTGCTGGCGGATTATTAGTATATACAGCAAACCCTTCCACATCAATCGTTTGATACTTGTAGGGACCTGCCGCATGTGTACAAGCCCGTTGCAATACCGGTCCTCCTAAAGAAGCATAGGCCCCAGTATCCGCATAAATCACTGCTTTCATTGCAGTTAAATTGCCTTCTTCATCACAGCCGGTCGTAAAGTCCATTTCCATGCCATGGCGTTTGGGATGAACCATCAAACTTTCTTCACGGCTTAGCAGTACTTTTACTGGTTTCTTCAATAACCAAGCGGCTAAGGATGCATGATGCTGAACACTCATGTCTTCTTTTCCACCAAAACCACCACCAACAAGTTTTGATTGAACATGAATTTTTTCCTTGTCTAGTCCTAACATCCGAGCCACTTCCCGTTGTTCATCATAGATACTTTGACCCGCACTAAAGAGTAAAATGCCCTCACCTTCAGGCTGTGCAATCGCACACTCGGGTTCCATAAAGGCATGTTCGTTAATTGGTACGGAATAATGTTCTGTCACTACAAACGCAGAATTTACTAATACTTCCTCTGCATTGCCACGTACCAAGTGTTCATGAGACAAGATATTGCCCTTTTCATGAATAGCTGGTGCACCTTCTGCTAAAGCAGCATCACAAGAAGTAAGCGGTATCATTTCTTCGTAATCAACTTCCACTAAATTTTTTATCTCTGGTAAGGTTTCTTTTCTTTTTGAAACAACGAGTGCCACTGCATCCCCAACATACCGTGTTATTTCACCTTCTGGAATCATTACATCCCAATCGGAAATAAATTCTAAATGACCAATTTTATTATTTCCTGGAACGTCTTTAGCTGTGAACACAGCCACACAGTCAGGATGCGCCAATGCTTGGGTACTATCGATTGATAGAACTTTTGCGCGAGGATAGGCACTCCGCAAAGCAGATGCATGAAGCATTCCTTCTATGTCAATGTCATCTACATAAATCCCTGTTCCTAAGGTTTTCTCCACTGCATCGACCCGTTGGAAGTCTTCCCCTAATTTACCATTTGAATGTTCTCCTGGAATGCTCGCTTCTTCACAAAACATTTTAGCAGCTAACTGAATGGCTTCTATTATTTTCACATATCCTGTACAACGACAAATGTTTCCTCGTATAGCTTTCTGAATGTCTTCTTTTGCGGGTTCGGGTTTCTTGTTCAATAATCCTTGTGCCGAAATAACCATCCCAGGGATGCAATACCCGCACTGAACTGCACCCGTTTTTGCAAACGCATAAGCATAGACATCTTTTTGCCGTTGGCTTAAACCTTCGATTGTCGTGACTTCTTTACCAGCTAATTTTTCTAGAGTAAACAAACATGCTTTGGAAGCCTTTCCATTTACTAACACCGTACATGCACCGCAAGAGCCTTGGTTACAGCCATCTTTTGTTCCAGTTAGACCCAGATCCTCCCGCAAAAAGTCCATTAATTTTTTGTTTGTTTCACAGGTTTCACTTTGACCATTTACAATAATTGAATACATTTCTTGCACCTCGATTTCTGATATAGTTTAGTGTTCAATCACCTAGATTATACCACAAATCTTCGTTCTAAAAATTATTTTTTAGCAAAAAAAGTTTTTTATTTAACTTAAAGGTCCTCATTATTGATAGCGCTGTTGAATTAATTCTCCCGCGATGCTAATCGCTAACTCTTCTGGTGTTTCGGCTGCAATGTCTAAGCCAATTGGCATGAAAATTCTTTCAATTTCATTCATTGTATAACCGACCTCTTTTAACCGTCGAACTTGTGAAGCAATTTTGTGTTTGCTCCCCATCACACCAATATATTTGGCTGGTGTTTCCAATAACTGTTTGGCAACGATGAAATCAAAATTGTGTCCTCTGGTAATTACTATACCATAATCGTCCGCCGTTATTTCAATAAACGCAGCTAAATTTTCTAAAGGAATCACCCGTAGTTCCTCAGCTTGTGGAAAAGCTTGTGCCGTCAAAAATTCTGGACGATCGTCCACTACAACGCAATAAAACGATAAATAGTTTAAAATAGGTACCAATGCGCGTGCGACATGTCCACTTCCAAAAATATATACTTTCCCTACTTGGAGGATTGCTTCTGTTAAAAAAGTTGTTTCCTCTTTTTGCACACAATGGATACCTTTAGGTAGCAAACTTAATTCCCCCTCCCAAGAAGTGGAACCAATCAATTCGCCTGTTTCACTATAAAAGGATACTTTTCCTAAATTGTTTTGATCTAGTTCAGTCATTAACCAACCTTGTTGGTTATTTTGAAAATGCGTTTCTATGGATTCACACAACTCCTTTAAAAATGGCGTTTCCCATGAAAGATAATGGAAAAAAATCGTGACATTCCCGCCACAGACCATACCTAAATCAGCAATATTATTCGGGGCTAAAATAAATTGACGTTGTGCATTTTCTTTCTCAAGAAGTAGCTTTTTTGCCACTTGTTCAGCCTGAAATTCAACCGCCCCACCACCAACAGTTCCGGCTATTCTACCTTCGGCGGAAACCAGCATTCTAGCCCCTTGACTTCGTGGTGTAGATCCTGAACTTGTACCAATCGTTAATAACATCGTGTCTTGCTTTTCCAATATTGCCTGTTTCAAACGCTGAAATACTTCTCTCATTTCAGTTCCTCCGATACTACATCCTGTTCTTTAAAGATTTCTTCAAAGCATGCCTCTACCTGTTGATACACTTTTTTCTCAAATAAAAGATATTGATCAATCAATTCTTTTCCTTGGTCCGTAACAATTGACCCGCCACCATTACAACCACCAACACTTTTGATAATTAATGGAAAAGATAGCTCTTCTTCAGCTACCCGCACAATCCGCCATGCCTTATTATAAGACATTTTCATCTCTTTTGCCGCTAAGTTTAGTGACCCAGTTTGCTGAATTTTTTGTAAAACTTCGACAACGCCAGGACCAAAAAAGTTCCGATCTGTTTTTAATTTTAAGTTTAGGGAATACGTAAACATCTTCTCCTCCTTTATTCGTTCATTTTTTTATAGATAACGTAAGGGAAAAAGGATACGAAAGCTTACTCACTTTCGTATCAAAAAAAGCAATCTTCACTCAAGTGCTACGCGCTTTTTTGGTTTTAAAATGACATTTAAAAGGACTGCTACCAAAGTGGTTAAGATAACTTCCGAATTACCGAAAATCGTTGTTACCCAAGTTGGAAAACCAGCTAAGCTTCCAGTAGACAATGTGACACCAATTCCAAATGCTAGAGCTGTTCCGACAACCCCAGTATTTCGAGGAGTCATTTCCTGCGAAGCAATCATCCGAATACCTGTCATAGAAATAGAAGCAAAAACTGAAATCGTTGCACCACCAATTACCGCGTAAGGAATCGTAGTTAATAACGCAGCTACTTTCGGAACAAAACCAGCAATTAATAATATAACTGAAGCGAAAACCAGAACATACTTATTAATCACTTTTGTTACCGTAACCAGACCAACATTTTGTCCAAAAGTTGCTACTGGGATTGATCCAAATAAACTGCCAATAAAGTTAGTGAATCCACTCCCCATAATTCCGCCAGATAATTCTTCGTCCGTTGCATCCCGATCCATTGCCCCAACCGTTGTTGCTGTAAATTGACCGATGGCTTGAACAGCATCAACAATAAACATCACCACAAGCGTAAAGATTGGTACCAGTTGAAAATCCAGTCCAAAATGAAACGGGGTAATTACCTGAACGATTTTAGCATTTTGAACTGGCTCAAAACTAACCATCCCTAAAGCTAAAGAAATCAAATAGCCAATAACCATTCCGTTTAAAATTGCTGATAACTTCAAAAATCCTTTTGCAAAATAATTGAAGTAAAAGACAATCGCAAAGGTTAATAATGCAACTAACCAATTCCGGGCTGAACCAAAATCAGCACTACCAGCTCCTCCTGCCATATACTTAATCGCAACTGGAAACAGGGATAGTCCAATACTTAAAATAACCGTTCCCGTTACTAAAGGCGGAAACAACACACGGATTTTTTTAATGAACAAACCAACAATAATAACAAGAATACTGCCAACTAATTGGGAACCAAAAATTGCTGCAATTCCAAAATCAGCTCCGATGGCCATCAAAATCGGTACATACGCAAAACTTGCCCCCATCATAACTGGTAACCGTGAACCTACTTTTCCAAAAATAGGGAAAAGTTGAATTAACGTTGCAACTGCTGAAAAAATCAATGATGTTTGAATCAAAATAGTCGTATCACTAGGACTTAATTGGCAAACTTTGGCAATCATAATTCCCGGTGTGACAATCCCTACTACTGCTGCGACAACGTGTTGCAATCCCATCGGAATTGCTTCAGAAATTGATAGTTTCGCATCATATTCAAATAATGCTTGCTCTTTTTTTTCATTCATAGGATCGTTTCCTTCTTCTTTTTATTCTAAAAGGATTGTTCCCCTTAATCAGTAAAGAATGCAATCCTTTTTCCCTCAGAAACATCTTAAAAATTATCCTTTGACAGCAACTGCTTCAATTTCAAATAAACCATCTTTTGGCAACTTGGCTACTTCTACACAAGAACGTGCAGGCAAAACTTCTGAAAAGTAATTCCCATAGATTTCGTTAATTTTGCTAAAATCAGACATATGTTGTAAAAACACCGTTGTTTTCACAACATTATCATAGGTCATCTCGACCTCTTTTAAAATCGAACCTAAATTGATAAAAGCTTGTTTTGCTTGTTCTTCCACTGTAGTCTTCATTTCGCCCGATTGCGGATCTAATCCTAGTTGTCCAGAAATGTACAACGTATTTCCCGCTAAGACAGAATGTGAATAAGGCCCTACAGCAGCTGGTGCCTGTGCAGAATTAATCATTTTGTTTGTCATCGTTTTCCTCCATTCTATGATTCTTTATTTTCAATTAAAGTCCCTGTTTTTCCAGATAATCCTTCTTTGGCTTTTTCTAATAACGTAATCAATGTTTTTCGACCTGGCTTAGATTCAGCAAACTTAATCGCTGCTTCAACTTTTGGTAACATTGAACCTGGAGCAAACTGACCTTCTTGCGCATATTGTTTCATTTTTTCTGTTGAAACATTCCCTAAGGCTTCTTGATTTTCTTTACCAAAATTAATACAAACTTTTTCAACTGCTGTTAAAATCACGAGCAGATCAGCATCTACTTGTTCAGCCAGTCGTTCACTACAAAAATCTTTGTCGATGACTGCATTTACACCTTTTAGTCGGTTCCCTTCTTGAATGACTGGGATGCCACCACCGCCGCCAGCAATGACTGTTTGGCCAGCATCAACCAATGTTTGAATCGTGAGAAGTTCGACAATATTTTTTGGTTTAGGAGAAGCGACGACTTGGCGATAACCACGGCCAGCATCTTCCATCACTTGTATATTTTTTTCTTTGACTAATTGTTCTGCTTCTTCTTTTGTCATGAAGCGGCCAATTGGTTTCGTTGGTTTTTTGAACGCCGGATCATTTTCATCCACGACCACTTGAGTGACTATGGTGGTGACGGCTTTACTTATATTTCGCTGACGCAACTCTTCTTGTAGCGCATTCTCTAAATCATAGCCAATGTAACTTTGACTCATGGCTACGCACATGGATAACGGAACAACTGGATATTGTGGATTATTAAAGGAAAATTCTTCCATAGCTAATTGAATCATCCCCACTTGAGGACCATTGCCATGAGATAAAATAACTTCATATCCTGCTTCAATCAAATCTGCAATCGCTTTGGAGGTCTGTTTTACGGCAGTCATCTGCTCCGTCAAATTATTTCCTAAAGCATTGCCACCTAAAGCTACTACGACGCGTTTGCCCATTGCTTCACCTCATTTTCTGTTTTATAAAAAGGACGATGCTTTTTCTTTTTCACAACGAGTTTTCGTATTAACTGTCTGTTGTCGTTGCATGAAGTCAACGCACATGACTAAGCGTTCTTGACTCGAGACAATCACACATTCATGAATAGACTTGGGAAGGTCTTATTTGTTCATGTTGAAGAGGCAACTTCTAATGATTCATTGTGTAAAGAAAAAGCATCTGTCTTCATGCCAAATTCATTATTTTACTTCTCTTGGTGTCGCTTTATCCGCTAAGTCTGTTAAGGTTTTTTGCGGATTTTTTACTTTACTTAAGAAAATCATAGCCGCAATAACATACGGTTTGTAGCTAGCTTCTTTGTAAAGTTCGACCCGATAACGATCGAAAACAGAAGCTTCCACTTCACCTTCTTCACAACTAACGCCAGTAATATCAGCTGGTAGACAATGCATATACAAAGCTTTGCCGTCTTTTGTTGTTTTCATCAATTCTTCTGTACATTCCCAATCTTTGTGCTTTTTATTTTGAGAAAGTAATTCTTGTTCTAATTGATCAATTCCTGCTTGGTCACCATTGCCATATAATTCAGTTCGCTTTTCCATTGCTGCAAAAGGTGCCCAGCTTTTCGGATAAACAACATCCGCATCTTTGAATGCTTCTGCCATACTATTCGTTTTAGTAAAGTTTCCACCAAATTCTGCTGCATTTTTCTTCGCAACTTCTTCTACTTCTGGCATAATTTCATAACCTTCTGGATGTGCTAAGACGACATCCATTCCTAAACGGGTCATTAGACCAACAATTCCTTGAGGAACAGATAATGGTTTTCCATAAGATGGTGAATACGCCCAAGTCATGGCAACTTTTTTCCCTTTCAGGTTTTCAATACCACCAAATTCATGAATTAAATGCAACGCATCCGCCATTGCTTGCGTCGGATGGTCAATATCACATTGTAAATTCACTAACGTTGGGCGTTGTTCTAATACCCCATCTTTATATCCTTCTTGGACAGATTCTGATACTTCGTGCATGTAAGCATTGCCTTTACCAATGTACATGTCATCACGAATACCAATGATATCAGCCATAAAAGAAATCATGTTTGCTGTCTCACGAACAGTTTCTCCGTGAGAAATTTGACTTTTTCCTTCGTCTAAATCTTGAACTTCTAAGCCCAAAAGATTACACGCTGAAGCGAAACTAAAACGTGTTCTTGTAGAGTTGTCGCGGAATAAAGAAATCCCCAAGCCACTATCAAAGATTTTAGTTGAAATATTATTTTCTCTTAAATAGCGTAATGTATCGGCAACTGTGAAAACAGCTTCTAATTCATCTCTTGTTTTTTCCCAAGTTAGGAAAAAGTCATTTTCGTACATTTTTTCAAATTCTAATTTATCTAATTTCTCAATATATTCTTTAAACGTTTCCATTCCATCTGCTCCTTTTTTCTTGTCTAATAATCCTTTACTTAACCACAATAGACCGTTGGTAATGCCGCATAAACGGCTGCACAACGAACCAAATCATCTTTCCAAGTTTTTTCATTTGGTGCATGTGCTTGTGCTTCGGCCCCTGGCCCGAAACCAATACAAGGAATACCATTACGTCCCATAATTGAAACGCCATTTGTTGAGAAGGTCCACTTATCTAACAATGGGCGTTCTTCACGCATTTCCACTGTTTCTACAGAGCCTTTCCGTGTTTCTCCATAGAGATTTTTATGCGTTTCCATCAAGGCTTTTGTTACATCATGATTTTCTGGAATTACCCACGTTGGGAAATAACATTCAATTTCATAAGTTAAATCCGTATAAGAAGGACGATCATAGTTGTACATTGAAACCGTCACATCATCTCCATATTTTTTAACAGCTGGTAAATTGCGAATTTCTTCTAAACAACTTTCCCAAGTTTCTCCAGCAGTCATTCGACGGTCTAGTGAAACGGTACAGCCATCCGCAACAGCACACCGACTTGGTGAAGAATGGAAAATTTGCGAAACAGTCACCGTACCACGTCCTAAGAAACGGGCTTCTTGCCACTCTGGATTGTACTTAGGATCTAACATACGAACTAAACCACGAATCGCTGTGCTTTCTGTATCTCCATTGTTGTTTAAGGCACGAACATCTTGTAAGATATCCGCCATTTTGTAAATGGCATTATCTCCACGTTCTGGTGCTGAGCCATGACACGAAACGCCTTTGACATCAACTTTAATTTCCATTCGGCCTCGTTGACCACGATAAATCCCACCATCTGTTGGCTCTGTTGAAACAACAAATTCTGGACGGATACCGTCTTCTTTGATAATGTACTGCCAACATAAGCCGTCACAGTCTTCTTCTTGGACAGTAACTGTTACTAAAGCAGTGTATTTTTCTGATAATAGACCTAAATCTTTCATGATTTTAGCGCCATAAATAGCCGAAACAATCCCGCCCTCTTGGTCAGACGTACCGCGACCACCGATCTCAGTTTCTGTTTCATAGCCATCGTAAGGATCAAATTTCCAGTTACTCATTTCACCAATTCCGACAGTATCCATGTGCCCATCAAAAGCAATTAATTTTTCACCAGACCCCATATAACCAAGTAAATTTCCTTGAGGATCAATGTCAATTTTATCGAAACCTAATTTTTCCATTTCGGCTTTTGCTCGCGCAATTTTGTTGCCTTCTTCTGCACTTTCTCCTGGAATTTTGACAAGGTCTCTTAAAAATTTGACCATATCTTCTCTGTAACCTTCTGCTGCTGCATTTACTGCATTAAAATCCATTCCTTTTACCTCCATAAAATTTTTTTATAATTGTCTGGATCAGTGTCCCCTTCGGTAGAAAACATTAAAACGTTTGACGTCTCATCCAGTTGCAATGCCTCACGTAATTCTTGATAGTCGGGATCTTGCATCACTGTAGCTACTAAGCCCATTGCTACTGCCCCAGATTCGCCTGATACAACTTGCGGATCCCCTTTTAATGGCGCGCCCAACATACGCATTCCTTTTTCAGAAACCCAATCTGGTGCTGAAACAAAGAAGGATGTATGATTTTTTAGAATATCAAAAGAAATCGTATTAGGTTCTCCACATGCTAGGCCAGCCATAATTGTCTGTAAATCACCATCGACAAAGCGAATTTCTCCGTCTTTTTTAATTGCTGATTGATATAAACAGTCAGCCGCCTGTGCCTCAACTACGACCATAATCGGTGGGTTTTCTGGAAAAGCATTAGCAAAATAACCAATCACCGCCCCAGCTAAACTGCCGACACCAGCTTGAACAAAAACATGACTAGGTCGTTCAGAGCCAAATTTTCTTAATTGTTGAGAGGCTTCTAACGCCATCGTTCCGTATCCTTGCATAATCCAAGTCGGAATTTTTTCATATCCGTCCCAAGCGGTGTCTTGAACCATGACACCGTTTTCAGTTTCTTCGGCCATTTTATTAGCCATTCGCACACATTCATCGTAATTAACTTCTTCGATTGTGACGGTTGCGCCTTCTTTTTCAATATTTTCTTTTCTCGTCTGTGTTGAACCCTTCGGCATGAGTACAACTGATTTTTGGCCTAATTTATTCGCAGCCCAAGCGACTCCTCGTCCATGGTTACCATCAGTTGCTGTAAAAAACGTAGCTTGTCCAAAAGCTGATCGTAATTGATCAGAAGTTAATTCATCATATGTTAGTTCCGAAACATCTTTCTTTAATTTTTCGGCAATATAGTTAGCCATGGCAAACGAACCACCTAATACTTTAAAAGCATTTAAACCAAAGCGATAAGATTCATCTTTAACAAAGAAATCATTTAACCCCAGATACGCGGCCATATGATTCAATTCTGCTAATGGTGTTTCTGAATACTGTGGAAAACTTTTGTGAAAAGCCAAAGCTTTCTCAATTTTTTCTTTAGACATCAGAGGTAAGTACTTATCCTCCGTCTTCGGCATTTCATTTGCTGTCCATTTAATTTTTTCCAAAAATACTTCTCCTCCTTCTATTTTTAAGTTGCTTTACGAAAAACAAATTTTCCTTGATTTGCCAAGATGACTTGCCCAGCTTCAGCAACTTTTTGACCTCTTAAATAAACCATTCGAGCCTGTCCTTGTGTTTCAAATCCTTCATACGGCGTATAATCGACATTTTGTAACTGCGTTCTCGCAGCAATCACGCCGGTTGTTCTGGGATCCCAAACAACTAAATCGGCATCACTGCCTTCTTGCACCACACCTTTTTGTGGATACATCGAGAATTGTTTAGCAATATTTTCAGAAAGCAGAGCAACCATTTTTTCCAAGGTGATTCGGCCCTTCGCCACACCTTCCGTGTAAATTAATTCTGGTCTCGTTTCAACACCTGGCATCCCATTGGGAATTTTACTAAAATCATCTTTGCCAACTGTTTTTTGTCCGTAAAAATTAAAACTGCAGTGATCTGTCGATATTGTATTGATTGCCCCCTCTTTAATCCCTTGCCACAAAGCCCGTTGATCCTCTCGTTTGCGTAGTGGCGGTGAGCAGACATATTTTGCTGCTTCAAAATTAGGCGCATCATACAAGTGATCATCTAGTAAAAGATATTGAGGGCAAGTTTCTACATAGACTGATTGTCCTCTTTGACGAGCCCGTTCCACCGCTTCTAATGATCGTTTTGTGCTTAAATGCACAATATTAACCGGCAAATCAGCCATTTCCGCTATCATCAAATATCTTGCTACCGCTTCTGCTTCAACAGCCGCCGGTCTTGATAACGGATGATAGTGCGGGGTTAGCTTTCCTTGAGAAACATATGATTGGATTAATTCATCTACTAAATCACCATTTTCACAATGAACGCCTAACATTCCATTAACTTTTTTTATTTCCTTCATCGCTTCAAAAATTTCCGCATCTGTGGTCCGCAAATTATCATAAGCCATATACATTTTGAAGGAAGTAATACCTGCAGCAATCATTTCCTGAATTTCAGCAGCTATCGTTGGTTTCCATTCAATCATGGACATATGGTAAGTATAATCACATGAACTCTTGCCTTCAGCCAATTGATTCCAAGTAGCTAAACAGTCTTTCAATGAGCCGCCTTTATTAGGTGTAGCCATATCAATAACCGTAGTCGTACCTTTGGCCACCGCCGCTTGGCTTCCAGTGGTAAAGTTATCCGCCGTACTTAACGAACCTTTGCCATTATTTAATTCCAGATGCGTATGCGCATCAATAAAGCCTGGTAATACATAACACCCCGTAACATCCTCAATCTGAGAATTTTCTACTGGTAAATTTGCCCCCATCTCTACAATTTGCTCGCCGTCAATTCGAATATCCAATTGACGACGATTATATGCAGATACGACGGTTCCACCTTTGAGCAGAATAGACATTTATTTATCCCCCAGTCGTAAATTTCCTTTTATGCTTGCATACAATAAGCATATTCTTCAATCATAGTTACCATTAATGCAATTAAATCTTCTGGTACATCTAATCCTTGATCTGTTAATTGAATTGTTGACACCGTTCCCCATAGACGCAGTAAACAAATTTTATCCACAGGATTTTGAACATAGAAACCTGAATTAGTACTGTCATAAAAATCAGCTTCACTGTTAAATAAGGTAAATTTGTCTTTGTAAGGGGCACTTGCATAAGGGCAAAATGTTTCACAGTTACCACATTCGTTACACATCCGATCAACATGGACAATTTGTGGTTTTCCTTCGACATACACAACAATATTTGCTCGGTTTGGACAGACATCCATACAAGATTCACAAATTGTGGAGCATTCTAAGCAACGACTAGCTTGACTACAAGACATCTCGTCTGTCACAAGGATACCCCGTTTGTTTCTAACAAATGCGACATCACTATTTAAATTATCTTTTTCATAGTGATGATTGTGGACAAGACAAATATTATTGGCCGCTTTGGTTGCATCAGCGATTGCTTCAACAATTGTGGCTGGTCCTAAATTAGCGTCACCAATGACATAGACGCCTGGTATATTTGTTTCCAATGTTTCTTGATTTGAAACGACTTTCCCATAGTTGTCCGTGTGAATGCCTAATGCTTGGTAAAACTCTGTATCTACTTTTTCACCAACAGCGGCAATCACTGTATCAGCAGGAATATCAATCATTTCTCCTGTACCAATCGGACGACGGCGTCCAGAAGCATCTCGTTCACCTAGGACCATTTTTTCACAAGTTAATTGTTGATTTTCATGTTTAATTGGCGAAAGTAATTCTAAAAAGTCAACGCCATCTTCTAAGGCTAAATAAAGTTCTTCTTCATCTGCTGGCATATTGCGTTTATTCCGACGATAAACCACTGAGACTTTTTTAACACCAGGTAATGTTGTGGCTGCACGAGCACAGTCCATAGCTGTATTTCCGCCACCAACGACGACAATCTGTTCTCCGTAAGGATTAATCGTTGGATTTTCTCGGTTTGCTTTTAAAAATTCTAACGAGTTCAATGCCCGACCAGATTCTAAACGAAGGACCCCATGTTTCCATGCACCAATGGCATAAATAACATTCGTATAGCCTTGGTTTTTCAATTCCGCCAATGATGGCGCCTCTTGTCCTGTAAGGAATTCAGCTCCCATAAATTCCGCTAACTGAACGTCTTTTTGAACAGATTCCATAGAAATTCGAAATTCTGGTACAATCTGGCTACAAACGCCCCCAATTGTCTTGGATTTTTCAAACACAGTAACAGGCATGCCTTCACGTGCTAATAAATACCCAGCAGAGATCCCTGCAGGACCTCCACCCACAACAGCTGTTTTAGGTGCATTTTCTTTTGGCTGTGGCTTTTCTAGTGTCGTCAATAATTCATCATAAGCATGTTCAGCTGCTTCTAACTTCACTTCCCGAATATGAATAGATTCTTCATAAAATTGACGTGTACATTTAGTCATACAAGGATGTGCACAAATGGTTCCAGTAATAAAAGGCAATGGATTTTTATCGACAATTACTTTCAAGGCCTTTAAATAATTGCCTTCACTGACATAACGAAGGTAAGCAGGAATATCCTGATTGATTGGACAACCACCGTCACTTCGACAAGGAGCAATATAACAATCTGTTAACGGAACTGTTTTTCTTAGTTTGGTATTTTCTGGTAATTTAATTGATTTTTGGTAACGCGCTTGTGTTTTAGCTTTCTCAACAACTTGGGCTAATTTATCCAAGTTGACATGAACCATCTGAGGATATTCTGCTGCGCTTAATACATTAGCAACTTGATTCATTCGTTGATAGCCACCAGGTTTCAATAGCGTCGTTGCCATAGTGATTGGCCAAATCCCAGCATCAAATATTTCTTTACTATTGAAAATATCTGCACCGCCAGAATAAGAAATTTGTAGTTTCCCATCAAATGCTTCTGATAATTTTTGTGCCAATGAAATACTAAGAGGAAATAGCGAACGTCCTGACATGTACATTTCATCACCAGGTAATTCATTTGCTGCAATCGTTACCGGGAAAGTGTTCGTAATTTTAACTCCGAAGCTTAGATTTTTACTATTAGCTAATAATTGCAGACGTTGTAACATCGGTACTGCTTCTTCAAATTGTAAATCTTCTTTAAAATGGTGATCGTCAAAAACCATATAATCAAACCCTAGCTCATCCATCGTTTGACGCGCATATTCATAACCTAACATGGTTGGATTACATTTAATAAAGGAATGGAGCCCTTTTTCACTTAATAAATAGGCCGCAATTCGTTCAATTTCATCTGATGGACAGCCGTGTAAAGTCGACAGCGTAATAGAATGACAGACTTTAGGACTAATTGCTTCGATATATAAGTCATCTACTTTTTTAAAATAAGATAGATATTTTTTGGCAGCTGCTTGGCATTCCGCCCAAATCGGCGTTCCTTCTACGTTCTGCATTTCGTTAATATAACGATCAATTTTTGGTGATTGAATCCCTGCCAAATCATAGCCAACACTCATATTAAAAATGAAACCATTCGGGTCACCTAGCTCCAACTCTTTACTCAGTAACTTCAAAACGAACCATGCTTTGACGTATTCATCATAAGCTTGGGGGACGCGCAATTCTGTGGACCACTCAACGTTGTAACATTCATCCGCTGCTGCGATACATGGTTTACTCACTGGTAAATCTTCTCCATCCAGTATCTGGACTGTCTTAACTTCAAAAAAACGAGAACCTGTTAAATAGGCCGCAATAATATTTTGTGCTAATTGTGTATGAGGACCTGCTGCTGGACCACAAGGGGTTTCCATTTTTTCTCCAAATAACGGAATCGTTTTTGTAGGATCCGCATGATAAAATTTACGAATGCCAAAAATTGTGCCATCTTGTTGATACTCACTAAAAATCCAATTTAATAAAGCCTCAATTGAGATGGGATGCATAATATCACTCATTAACGTCACTCCTTTTATTTATAATGAAAGCTATTGATTTACTCGTTTCCAGAAAGATTGTGCTTGCGTTTGCGCATCATGCCAAACTTTCTCTTCATCAATTCCTTGAACTTCACGATTACGCATCCGAATTTCTCCATTAATCACCGTGTCAGTAACCATCCCACCATTCATGCCGAATAAAATGTGCATGTTATAATTCTCTTTTGTCATTGGTGTCGGGCCATGATAATCAACAATAATGACGTCTGCTGCTGCATCAGGTTCTAAAACGCCTAGCTTTGTTTTAAAATAGCGATTAGCCATTTGCGGATTATTATCAAACAGCATTGTGGGAATTTCTGCCCAACCCGCATTTGGATCAGCTAAATGATGTTTGTGGATAACATTTCCTACCTTATAAGATTCCGTCACATCATTCGTATAACCATCTGTGCCAAGACCCATCAAAATACCATACTCATTAAACATGCGCATCGCAGGCGGGCAGCCGACCGCATTCCCCATATTCGACTCTGGATTCGTGACCACCATTGTGTCTGTATCTCTTAGTAATTCCATCTCATGAGGTCCAATATGGATGCAATGGCCTGCCATTGTCTGTTTTCCTAAAATTCCTAAATCAAATAATCGGTTCACAATCGGCTTCCCATATTTTTTCAAAGAATCATGAACATCGGCTAAATCCTCTGCAATATGAATATGATAACCAATCCCATCTGGCGTATTGGCTGCACATAATTCTAAAGAAGCATCTGATAAAGTAAATGCTGCATGCATCCCCATCATCGCTTTTTGCATATCATCATTTCTTAAGGAACTGGCTTTAATAAAGGCGGCATTTTCTTGAACTGCTTCCCGCATTTTCTGCTCACCATCGCGATCAGAAACTTCATAACAAAGGCAGGTTCGAATCCCTAACTCGTCCGCTGCATTAGATAATTGGGTTAAACTCCCTGTAATTTCTCCGTAACTAGCATGATGATCAAAGACAGTTGTAACGCCGTTGCGAATACTATCTAAATAAGCAACCTTACCACTTTGATAAGTGTCTTCTAATGTCAAGGCACGATCAATTCGCCACCATTGATCTACCAAAATATCCATGAAATTTTTAGGATGATAATTCGTTAAACTTAACCCACGTGCAAAGGTACTATAAATATGATTGTGCATGTTAATAAAGCCTGGCATAATCACTCCACCTTTAGCATCAATAAATGTCGCTTCTGGATAAGCTTGTTTTAATTCTTCTGTCGTTCCGACTTGTTTCACAACTTGACCATCAATCGCCACACACCCATTTTCAAAAAAATGATTCTGCGCATCCCGAGTGATTAAACGCCCATTTCCAATTAATAACATGTATTCTCCTCCTATTTTCCAACCTATTCCCCACATGTAGCAAACGCTTACAAATCAATCGCTCAATCATTCACGAATATAGCTTGTCTAGCTTTTCTAATCTATATTTCCTACGAAAAGCATTTGAAGCGCTTGCATTTTTTTACTAACGAACTCATTAACTTGATTAAAGTATATCACCTTACCTTAAAAAAAACAATGCTACCTAAAAAATATTTTTTAGAATTTTGACAGCCGTTATCTTGTATTATTATTTTTATCATGCTATCATTATTTTTCAGAACAGGTAGTACGCGACATTAAAGGATTTAGCCCTGCCTATTCCATTTAAAAATATTATGTTAAATTTGACACAATCTTATAAAAACTGTTTGTGCCAGGCACATTAGAAAGGAGCTTATTTATGTTATCCGACGAAAAACTTACTTTTTTAACACAAATTGCTAAAGGTTTAGCTGGTCAATTTGGGGAAAACTGCGAAGTCGTTATCCACCAAATCAATGAAGACAATATTAACAATTCTATTGTTTCCATCGAAAATGGTCATGTCTCTTCTCGTCATCTGGGCGATGGACCTTCTCAAGTAGTCTTAGAAGCCTTAAAAAAAGACCCTAGTGAGTTGAATGATCATATTAACTATCTGACCCGCACCCATGATGGTCGTATTTTAAAATCTAGTACAATGTATTTTAAAGATGAGAATGGTCAACTCGATGGTATTTTTGCTATTAACTACGACATCACTACATTGATTGCTGCAGAGTCGAACTTAAAATCTTTGATTTCCACTGCAGAACCTGAAGAAGATAAAGACCCTGATTACATTCCTCAGGATGTTAATGAGTTGTTAGACGATTTAATTCATGAATCAGTCAAATTAGTTGGCAAGCCGGTCCCATTAATGACGAAGGACGATAAAATCAAGTGTATTCAATTTTTAAACAATAAAGGCGCCTTCTTAGTCACTAAATCTGGAGACAAAGTTTCTAACTTCTTCAATATTTCTAAATATACGCTATACAGTTATATTGATGCGAAATAAAAATGGAAATCGATGGACGATTTGTTGTTAAGACAAGTCGTCTATTCTCTTTTTTCCTTCACTATTCTACTTTTTCTAAAAGACTTTTTAAATAATAGTAAGAAAAAGTAAAAGGAATTAATTTTTTATTTTAGTTATGGTATGATAGATTGAGTTTAATTTAAAATAACGAAAAATTAAAGATATAGAAATTGGGGGACAACAAATGGGGATTCGAAGTCATTTAGCAATTGCTGCAGGAAAAACTTCGCAATGGGTTTTACAAACATTTTTTAAAGGCGGCAGTAGCTACCCAGGGAAATTAGCCCTAAAAATCGATCCTAAAATTTTAGATACATTGGCAAAAGACTATGAAATTGTCGTAGTCACTGGAACGAACGGTAAAACATTGACAACTGCTTTAACTGTTAACATTTTACGCCAAGAATTTGATGAGGTATTAACAAATCCAACGGGTGCTAACATGGAGCAAGGAATTGTCTCTACTTTTTTAAATGCCAAGGCGAAAAAAGGACAAAAGAAATTTGCGGTGTTAGAAATTGATGAAGCAAGTTTAAGCCGTGTCACTAAATATATTCAACCAAAATTATTTGTTTTTACGAATATTTTCCGCGACCAAATGGATCGCTATGGTGAAATTTATACGACCTATCGCTTAATTATGGAAGGCGCCGCTGCTGCTCCTGAAGCAACTATTTTGTGCAATGGTGATTCGCCAATTTTTAATTCAAAAGAAACTGTAAATCCTCGCAAATACTATGGATTTAATCATTTACCACCGAAAGAGCAATTGGCTCATTACAATACAGATGGGGTTTTATGTCCAAAATGTAATCATATTCTTCATTATAAAATGATTACGTATGCTAATTTAGGTGATTACTATTGCCCAAATTGTGGCTTCAAACGCCCTGAATTGGATGTACAGTTAACGGAAATGGTCCGGATGGATAACACATCTGCTGATTTTGTGATTGATGGCGAAGAATATGGCATTGCTGTTGGCGGGATGTATAATGTTTATAATGCGCTAGCAGCCACAGCGGTAGCAGAATATTATCAGGTGGCACCAGATAAAATCCGAGCAGGCTTAGCTTATGATGAAAAAGTTTTTGGGCGTCAAGAAACTATTAAAGTTGGCGATAAAGAATGTACGTTAGTTTTAGTAAAAAATCCCGTTGGTTTAAATCAGGTCATTGATATGATGGGCTTAGCCCCTTACTCTTTCTCGCTGGTTTCATTATTAAATGCCAATTATGCAGATGGAATTGATGTCAGTTGGATTTGGGATGGTAATCATGAAGCCTTTGCTGATATGGACATTCCAAAAGTAATTGCTGGCGGTGATCGCCATGAAGATATGGCCTTGCGTTTAAAAGTTGCGGGTATTCCTGAAGAAAAATTACTAGAAATTCCTGATTTGGAGCAAGTAATTTCAGAAATTAAAACGTTGCCGACAGATCATGTCTATATTTTGGCAACCTATACTGCTGTTTTGCAATTAAGAAAATCATTAACAGCCCAAGGGTATATTCAAGGGGGAATGAATGGTGTCTAAAGAATTAGTCGTTTGTCATTTATATGGCAACTTATTAAATACTTACGGAGATAACGGAAATTTATTGATGCTTAAATATTTAACCGAAAAAATGGGCGTTACCTTCCGATCAGAAATTATCAGTATCTACGAACCGTTTGATCCCGAAAAATATGATTTAGTCTTTGTTGGTGGCGGTCAAGACTTTGAGCAACTGATCATCTCAGAAGACATTCAGAATAAAAAAGAAGCTTTGACTTCTTATATTGAAAATGACGGCGTCTTGTTAGCTATCTGTGGTGGTTATCAACTTCTAGGACATTACTATGTCGGCGCACAAGGCGAAAAAATTAAAGGAATCGGTGCGTTAGATCATTACACTTTGAGCCAAGACAACAATCGTTTCATTGGTGATATCGAAATTTATAATGAAGAATTTGATGAAACGTATTATGGTTTTGAAAATCATAATGGCATGACTTTTTTAGGCGAAGGTGAACGACCTTTAGGAACAGTCAAACAAGGCAAAGGCAATAACGGTCAAGATAATGGCGAAGGCGTTGTCTATAAAAATGTGTTTGGCTCCTACTTCCACGGTCCAATCTTAGCACGCAACAAAAATCTAGGGATTCGGTTAATTCGGACCGCTTTAGAGAAAAAATATGGTGAACCGATCGCTATTCCTGAAACGCTTTATAAATAAAAGAAGAATCTAGTTCCTACATATAGGACTAGATTCTTTTTCATTTCTCCGACAACTATTTACATCTTTACAAAATATAGTAAGATAAAGAGGTGCATTTAAAATCGAGAATTTCTCGGACTGGTTCGGAAACTTCCCAGAATAAAAAACTAAGTATCTCTCAATACTAACTCAAGTCATAGCTTTTTTAACAAGAGTTATCATTTGCAGTTAACGAAAAAGGAGGATTGGAAAAAATGCAAAAAGTAATTATTGATTGTGATCCCGGAATCGATGACACGCTTGCACTCTTGTATGCACTTGCTTCACCAGAGCTAGATGTCCAAGCGATTACCGTTGTTTGTGGAAATGTCCCTGTGGAGATTGGCGTGGAAAATGTTTTTAAATGTTTGGAAAAAGTTAATCGCTTAGATATTCCTGTCTACCAAGGGGCTGCTAGCCCTTTAAAACGGCCATTTGTTAGTGCACAAGATACACATGGCATGGATGGTTTAGGTGAAACATATTTCCCCAGAACTAGCAAAATCCAAGCACAAGCACTTTCCGCTGCTGACTATTTAGCACAAACCTTTCAACAAGCTACCGATTGCTCAATCATTGCCCTTGGTCCTTTAACAAATATTGCTTTGGCTTTAAAAAAAGAACCTCTTCTGGGGCGAAATCTTCAACGTTTTGTCTCAATGGGTGGTACCTTTAAAAGCCACGGCAATTGCTCTCCTGTTGCAGAATTTAATTATTGGTGTGATCCTGATGCAGCAGCTTGGGTTTTTGAGAAATTAGGTGCAAAAATCGAAATGGTCGGCTTAGATGTCACACGAGAAATTGTTTTTACACCAACAATTCTCAATTATTGTCAACGACTCAACCCCAAAATGGGGAATTACCTCGCTGAGATTACTCAATTTTATTTTGATTTTCATTGGAAATATGAACGTATTTTAGGGTGTGTTATCAACGATCCCTTAGCGGTTGCTTATTTTATTGATCCTGCGCTCTGCCAAGGCTTTTCCAGTTACGGACAAATTGTTCCTGACGGCATTGCTATGGGGCAATCAATGATCGATCAGTATCATTTCCAGCAGCAACCAGCTAATTGTCATGTCTTGACTACGGTTGATAGTCAACAGTTTTTCGTGAAGTTTCTATCCATTCTTTTAAATGTACAAATAGATGAGATCGAAAGAGATTTCAAAAATTTAAGGATGGGATAACCATGAAAAAAATAACACCACGAATCATTACAATTATCGCTTTTAGTGTTGCTTTAAATTACCTTGGCAGTACCGTTGCGTTGCTCCTTCGCTTACCAATCTATCTTGATAGCGTGGGAACTATTTTTACAGGTGCGTTATTAGGCCCACTCTTTGGCGCACTGACAGGTATTTTAACAAGTCTACTAACTGGATTGACAACGGATATCTTTTCTCTGTATTATTCACCTGTCCAACTCTGCACAGGAATTTTAGCAGGTTTGCTCCTTCATCAGCAGTTAAAAGTAACCAAATTACCATTTAAAACGTTGTGGTTAACGATACCAGGAACAGTGATTTCTTCCTTAATCACAGTTTGTTTATTTGGTGGAATTACTTCTGCTGGCTCCAGCATAATTGTCCAATTTTTATATGGTTTAGGCTTAAATCAGCTAGCAAGCGTCCTGTTGGTTCAATTGATAACAGATTACGGGGATCGTCTGCTATCGGTCATCATCGTCACAGCTGTTATCGCTGCCTTACCTAAACGTTCCTTTATAACAAAATAAACTGTTTTAATGCCAAAAAATGAGGAAATCATCTGTTGATGATCTCCTCATTTTTTTAGCGACTGCCAGGTTCTGAAGCTATAATCGTTAAATCACCTTCAAAACGCCAGCTCGGAATATCTGTTGGAAAGATAAAGCTATCGCCTTTTTTCAAATCAAAAGTAGCCACATCTGCTTTTGTAGCATCTTCTGTAATCAATCGACCCACACCTTCAATAACTGTTGCTAATGTATAAGGTGCTTGTTTTTTAACTTTTAGAATCCCACTGACACGCCACTCATAAACATTAAAGAAATCTGTTTTTACATAAGTAACAATGCTTGATTGTCCTTGATTTTCTTGTTGAATAGAGAGGTCAGGATCCTTTGCCGGAACGGTTGTCACATCAATGGATTGTTGAATATGCAATTCCCGGGTCTTTCCTTGATCATCTGTTCGATCATAATCATAAACCCGATACGTAGTATCACTGCTTTGTTGCGTTTCTAAAATTAAAATACCCGAGCCGATGGCATGAATAGTGCCGCTTGGTACATAATAAAAATCGCCTTTTTTCACTGGTACTTTTCTTAAAAGATCGTCCCAACGACCTTCTTCAATCATTTCTGCAAGTTCTTCTTTTGTTTTCGCGTGATGTCCATAAATGATTTCAGCGCCAGGTTCTGCATCAATAATGTACCAACATTCAGTTTTGCCTAGCTCGCCTTCATGTTTTTGGCCATATGCATCATCAGGATGAACTTGCACGGATAAATCATCTTCAGCATCTAAAATTTTCGTTAATAATGGAAAGACAGCGCCACCTGCATGGCCGAATAACTCTTGATGGTCTGCCCACAATTCATCTAATTTTTTTCCTTTAAATTCGCCATTTAAAACAGTACTAACGCCATGTGGATGTGCACTGATTGCCCAATCTTCACCAATTTTATCGCTCGGTAAATCGAAACCAAATAGCGTGTGTAGACGATTGCCGCCCCAAATTTTTTCTTGAAAAACAGGTTGTAAAAATAATGGTTCTTGCATTGACTGTGACCTCCCAAATTGAATTCGCTCTCATTATATCACTAAAAACTAGTCATTTCATCTGAAACTGATGATTTCTCTTTTAAATAGGTTGCCAACAACTGATCTCTTTCTTCGATATAAGTGTTCCGGTGGTCCTCTGGATGGACTCGATTAGATAAAAAGATAAACGCTGATTGTCGTTGCACATCAATTAGCAAAAAAGTGCCTGTATAGCCTGTATGGAATAATAATGGCCGTTGCGTAGCTACATCATATTTAAAATCCCAGCCTAGAGAACGTGGTTTATCTGCAGCTGGCACTTGGTTAACTAGTAACAAATCAATTGTCTCTTTTTTCAAGAATTGGTGATTGTGATAACTGCCTCGATTTAAATACATTCGAACAAATTTTGTTAAATCATAGACATTGCTAAACAAGCCAGCATTCCCTGCATGTTCCCGTAAAACGAATGCCTTAGGATCATGGGTTGCACCTCGAATCAACCCTCTTTGTTCATGTAATTCTGTTGGCACACAGTTTAAAGGATTCTTTGGTAGAAACGTACTTTCGTTCATCCCTAAAGGAAGCAATACTCGCTCAGATAAAATTTCTATCATTGATTGTTGGAACATTTCTTCTAACATAAAGCCTAATAAAATAGTCCCTGCATCTGTATAGACGACTTTTTTACCTATTGCTTTGCCTGCGTGAAATGAATGATTGTAGGCGTCTTTTAATTCTTGGGCATTCAGCTGATCACGATTAGGAATATAGCCTTGTAAATCTGCCGTATGTGTCAACAAATGCCGGATTGTAATATTAGAATCTTGAAAAGAGGGATAATAAGTTTGTAATGATTGATCTAGAATAATTTTTCCTTCTTCCACTAATTGCAAAATAACGGTGGTGGTGCCGACTACTTTGGTTAAAGAAGCCACATCAAACAGCATGGCCGAGGTTAATTGTTCTTTGGTGGGTTTTATTTGTGCGAGTCCCCAACAATTGCTCTCCTCTTTTTCACCTTCAATGAAACAAAAACTAGCGCCCGAAAAAACACCTTTTTTCATCATTTTTTGAATTTTCCACTTTGTTTTTTCGTACATTTTTTCACCTTCTATTTTTAATATTAAAGGAAAAGTCTAGAATAAGTTCCGAACAAAAGTAGCGTTAAACTTTTATTCCGACTTTATTCCAGACTTGCTAAAACAAGCTTATTTTGTCTGTCTAAGCGTTTATTTTAAGACAAACCACCATTCCAAGCCAATTGGATCAAACACAGTGACAATTGCTTTTTTCTGGTCAATAAAGAACTCTTGATTTTTTGCCGTTAATTGTTGCTCTATTGCTAAAATATGGTCTTGATCAGAGAGCTTAATGGTAAAGAAATCTAAACCTAAGTGTGGATCAGGTAATTGATCCACTTCACTTGTTTCAGGTTTTTGGAATCCAATAGTTGCTTTGCCATCTTCTAAAACAAATTGATCTTTTTCATTGCGTTTTAAACCCAGAACTTCCTCATAGTATGCTTTTATTTCTTTTTGATTGTTTGTTTTTAATTGCACATGCGCTAAATATGAGCCAGCGGCTAACCCTTGATGTGGCTCTAAGTCCTCACTGATAAGATCTTTAAGCACAATTGGTTGCTTTTCAGAAGTCGAATTTGCTGTTGCTTCATCGTGGAAAATCTCAAATTGATTGCCTTCAAGATCAGTAATGAACATGCTTTGACGTGTGCCAATTTGGAAACTTTCATCAATTGGGTAGTCTTGCTCAAGCACTCGTTGAGCAATTTGTAAAAATTCTTTTTCCGTAGGAACTTTAATTGAAAAATAAGCCATTTGCTTTTCTTCATTATGAAAATCTTCGGCTTTTCTAGTTTCTTCTAAAATTAATAATTGCGTTCCTGCTTCACGTGTACCCCAGATAGACAGGTTATTTTCTTCTGACTTTAAAACAAAACCCATTACTTTTTTATA
This sequence comes from Enterococcus sp. AZ120, assembly GCF_050546165.1. Classification (NCBI taxonomy): domain Bacteria; kingdom Bacillati; phylum Bacillota; class Bacilli; order Lactobacillales; family Enterococcaceae; genus Enterococcus; species Enterococcus sp. AZ120. The sequence goes on from NZ_CP172950.1 coordinate 2,044,961, forward strand.
AAAGTCGACCATTTCACCAACTTTTTTCGCACGAATGGCAATTGTTTTTAATGTCGCAGCTTTTTCTAATTGAAATTCAGTCATTTTTTCTGTTACCTCCATTTTCTTCTCTCCCATTTTATACATCTCTTGCTATTTCATCAAGTAATATCCTGTTTTTCTCAAAAGAAAATAGAAATTTTTCAATTTCGCTAACTTTTTGTCAAAAAAATAAGGCTTTAGGAACCAGTCTTTACGACTATGGTTCCTGAAGCCTCATTATGAATTACTATTTTTTTGCTTCGCCTTTTAGGCTACTTCTTCTGAAAACTGACTGTTATATAAGTCAGCATAAAAACCGTTTTTCGCCATTAATTCATCGTGGGTTCCTGTTTCTACAATTGAACCTTCTGCCATAACGATAATCGTATCGGCATCACGGATAGTTGACAAGCGATGAGCAACTACAAAGCTGGTCCGATTTTCCAATAAACGATTCATTGCTGCTTGAATCAGTATTTCTGTTCGAGTGTCCACACTTGAGGTGGCTTCATCCAAAATTAAAACGTCTGGATTTGCTAAGAATGCTCGAGCAATTGTAATTAATTGTCGTTGACCTTGAGAAATATTGCTGGCTTCTTCATTTAGAATCGTTTGATAGCCTTCTGGTAATTTTCTGACAAAATCATCCACATGGGCTGCTTTCGCCGCACGGATCACTTCTTCTTCGCTCGCTTGCTCATTACCATAATGAATATTGTCATAGATACTTCCAGTGAACAACCAAGTATCTTGAAGAACCATTGAAAAGTGTGCTCGCAACTCTTCGCGAGATAAATCGCGCGTATCAACGCCATCATATTTGATGCTGCCGCTACTAATATCATAGAAGCGTTCCAATAAGTTAATTAGGGTTGTTTTCCCAGCACCTGTTGGGCCCACGATTGCGACCATTTCCCCAGGTTTAACATTTAAATTGAAATCTTTCATTAATAATTTCTCTGGTGAATAGCCAAAAGCAACATGTTCAAAAGAAACACGATAAGGACTATCTGTTTCCACTGGTACGCCAGAAGGTTCATCCACCATTTCTTCTTCATCTAATACTTCAAAGACACGTTCTGCCGAAGCCACCGTAGCTTGGATTGTATTCATTAAATTAGCGATTTGAGTAATCGGTTGTGAAAATTGATTGGTATATTGAAGAAATGCTTGGACATCCCCTAAATCCATCATACCATTCGCTACTTTTACGCCACCAAGGACTGCAACAAACACATAGCCTAGATTTTTGATAAAGTTCATTAAAGGCATAATGATCGCTGAAATAAATTGTGCTTTGCGACCAGCATGATATAATTTTTCATTTTCTTTTTCAAATACTTCTTGATCACTTTCTTCGTGGTTGAAACTTTTTACTACTACGTGACCACCGTAGGTTTCTTCGACTTGGTTATTCAATAATCCTAAGCTTTTTTGTTGAGCCGCAAAATGTTTTTGCGAGCGAGGCGCCACAACCATCACAACAATTAAACTTAATGGCACTGTTGCTAAGGCAATTAGTGTTAACTGCCAGCTAATGGTCAGCATCATCCAAAGTACACCCACAAATGTCACGATACTGGTAATTAATTGGGTTAAGTTTTGTTGTAAAGTACTCGCAATATTATCCATGTCGTTAATTGCCCGCGACATGATGTCCCCGTTACTATGAGTATCATAATAGGAAATTGGAACTTTGTTCATTTTCGCTTCTAATTCTTGACGTAATTCATAAACTGTTCGCTGTGAAACACGTGTCATAATTACTTGCTGCAAGAAATTAAAGACAGCAGAAATAAGGTACATGGCAATAACAATTAATAAAATTTGACCGATTTTGTCAAAATCAATTGGAAAAGATGTTATTTTTAAGCCTTGTTTCATTTCAGCAGCGCCTTTCATGACGCCTTTAAAAATTTCAGTTGTTGCCTGTCCTAATACTTTTGGTGTTTGAATTTGGAAAACGACGGCTGCGATTGCTAATACTAAGACTGCAATAATTGACAGCATTCGTTTAGACATGTACCGAAATAAACGTTTCACTGTTTTCCAGAAATTTTTTGGTTTTGGCCCTTTTGCGCCAATGTTGCGTCCTGGTCCACCGCCCATTGGTCCGCCTTTTGGTCGACTACTCATGCAAGGTCCTCCTCTCTCAATTGAGAATGTACAATTTCTTGATACGTTTGGTTATTCGCTAATAACTCTTCATGCGTTCCTTTACCAACTAATTTCCCTTCGTCTAATACTAAAATTGTCGATGCTTCCATAACCGTACTTACACGTTGGGCTACTAAAACGACAATTGCATCCGTCATCTGCTCTTTTAAGGCTTTTCTTAAATTAGCATCTGTTTTGAAATCCAATGCAGAAAAGGAATCATCAAAAACATAGACATCTGCTGGTTTTACTAAAGCACGAGCAATAGCCAACCGCTGGCGTTGTCCGCCAGAGAAATTACCGCCGCCTTGTTCGACATGACTATCCAAACCTTCTGCCAATTCTGAAACAAACGCCTTCGCCTGCGCGATTTCTAAGGCTTGCCAAATTTCTTCATCGGTCGCATTTGGGGCGCCGTATTGCATATTTTCACGAATCGTTCCTGTAAATAAAACAGCCTTTTGCGGTACAAAGCCAATCATTTCTCGTAAATTATGCTGTGACGTATCTTTAATGTTTTTACCATTTAGCAAAATCTTGCCAGATTCAACATCATAAAAACGTGGTAAAAGATTAACCAGCGTTGTTTTCCCAGAACCTGTCCCACCAATAATTGCGACCGTCTCCCCAGATTTTGCTGAAAAATCTATATCTTCCAGTGCTAAGTTTTCAGCATGCTGGTAACGATAATTAACATGTTCAAACGCCAATGTTGCTTTGTCGCCTTTTAGAGAGAGTAGTTCTGGATTGGGTACATCTTTGATTTCTGAATCAGTATTTAGCACCTCATTAATCCGATCAGCAGAAGCTTGCGCCCGCGGTACCATGACAAAAATCATGGATAGCATCATGAAACTCATCAGAATTTGCATGGCATAAGTCATAAAGGCGATTAAGTTCCCTACTTCTAGTTGCATTTCCGCAATATAATGACCGCCAAACCAGGTGATTGCAATATTGGTACCACTCATAATGAGTGTCATTAAAGGAATCATCAAAGCGACAATCGTATTCACTTTAATCGCCGTTTGTGTATAATCCTTATTGGCTTCATCAAAACGTTGTTCTTCATAGTTTGCTTTGCCAAAGGCCCGAATCACACGAACCCCTGTCAGTCCTTCACGAAAAACTAAATTTAAACGGTCGGTTTTCTTTTGCATGCTCTTAAATAACGGAACCGCTAAAAACATGATACCTCCCACTAAAACAGCCATAATTGGTAAAACATATAGAAAAATTTTCGTTAATTGTGGGTCCTTGTTATACGCCATAAAACTTGCACCAATTAACGTTAAAGGTGCGTTAATCATTAAACGTAAAAACATTTGCATAACCATTTGAATCTGATTGACATCATTGGTTGTTCGTGTAATTAGCGAAGCTGTCCCAAATTTGTCAAATTCATTATTAGAAAAATTTTCAACTTTTCGATAAATATCAGTCCGTAATTTTTTACCTAAACTTTGTGATTCTTTGGTGGCAAAAAAGGTATTTCCAATAGAAGCGACAATGCTAATCAAAGAAAAGCCTAACATGACAACTCCTGTACTCCAAATATAGTTAATATCTCCTTTAGCGACACCGTCATTAATGATATTAGATGTTAATGTGGGCAGATATAAATCTGCGATAATTTGCACGATCATAAATAAAACCGCTGCAAAGACCGACCATAACGACATCCGTTTGACTAGTTTAATCAACTAACTTCTCCTCCTTTTTGCTACTTATAAGCGCCATTTTTCAACCAATTTAATTTCATTTTTAATTGTTTGACTGCTTCAGTTGAATCATAGGCGGGATTTTCTCTTTGTTGACGATACCCGTCAACAATTGTTGAGAAAACGGCATGCATCGCCGTCTGCATGAACCATGTGAATTCTTTTGGCGTTTCAATGGTTAATTTCGAACGATCGATTATTTGATAAAGATGTTCTGCATAGGCAGCATGGCCTTTTCTTCCTCTATGCTTATGACAGTGCTGTTTCCTATTTTTTTCCTCTTCACCAGTCGCTAAATTATCTGTCACCCGACGTGAAGCACGATAGTCCATGTTGACAAATAAATTCCGATAGAAAGAAGCATTCTCTCCAGTTAGCACTTCGACAATCATTTTGGAGAAATAGACATCCATGGCTTCGATTAAATCGCCATCTTCCGCAATAATTTGTTTCTCTAAATCTCGTTCACTATTTTTTCTTAATGTCGCAAAGTAATAAAAATACAAATCTTCTTTGTTCTCAAAATATTGATAAAAGCTACCGCGAGGAATTTCCGCTAATTTAACAATATTTGCAATTGACGCTTCTTGTAAAGAATGGCGCGAAAATTCAATTTGCGCAGCATCTAATAAGCGTTGTTGCTTTTCTTCTGGCAAATGAAAAAACGTATTCGTAGGCATATTTGTGTTCCTCCCTTTTATGACACATTGTCATATGACACCATGTCATTATAGCACTCTCTATTCAGAATGCAAGTTTTTTACAAAAAAAATCAAGCACCTAGCAAGACAAAATTGATGTTAGATTCTGTCTCACCAGTTGCTTGATTAATAATAGTGTTTGATGCATTCTTGTAACAAGCCAGCGACCTCTTTTATAGGTCCATTGGCATCTATTCGTTGATAATTAGGATATTGTTCCAATTGGTTTTTGATAAGAATTTCTTGATCATAAAGGTTTAAACGTTCTTCAATAATTTTAGGATCAGATTCTCGTTGTTTTAAACGTTGATAAATATTTTCTTTTGAAACGTCAAAAAAAACTGGAATGACGGACTTGCCGAAACGCTCAAAGACCGCTTGAAAGCCTGGAAAAGTTAACGCATTATAGGCTGGATGCTCTTTCGTTGTTTCAACGATGGCAGCTACACCGACACCGTAATAGTTTCCATGGTAAAAATCATACTCCACTAACTGATTGGTTTCAATCAAGGCTTGAAAACTTGCTTTTGTTTCAAAATAGTAATCCACGCCATCCACTTCATCCAATCGCTTTTTCCTCGTAGTATGCGAGATAACTTTATAGTTTTTCGGAAAAACCTTACTTGTAATTGCGGTCTTGCCAGAACCACTCGGACCCATAATAACAAAAAATGGATGTTGTAATTGCTTAATCATTAGAAACGCTCCTCTCAGTTGTTTCTATTATAACGTATTGTGCACTATTTTGAAAAATTGACAAAAAAGAGCTTGGGCCAAAAATCACTTTGGATTTTTGGCCCAAGCTTAAAAATTAATAAACGGCGGGAACAGAAGCAACAACCTACTACGCTTATCTTGTTTTGTTTAATTACAATAACTAGTCTAAGTTTTGTCCATTAGTTTCAATAACTTGTTTGTACCAATTAAACGATTTTTTTTCATAACGGTTTTTAGTACCATTTCCTTCATCGTCTAAATCAACGTAAATAAACCCATACCGTTTACTCATTTCACCTGTGGAAGCACTGACTAAATCGATACAGCCCCACGGCGTATAGCCCATTAAATCGACGCCGTCTGCAACTGCTTCTGCCATTGCTTCAATATGACGACGTAAATAATCAATCCGATAGTCGTCTTCCACATAGAAATTTTCGTCTACTTTATCAATTGCACCTAAGCCGTTTTCCACAATAAATAAAGGTTTTTGATAACGATTATATAATTCATTTAGGGCAATTCGTAACCCTTCGGGATCAATTTGCCAACCCCATTCACTTGCTTCTAAGAAGGGATTTTTAACGCCGCCTAAAAGATTCCCATTTGCTGTATCGTTGGTAGTACCAGTAACATCGACAGCAGTCGACATATAATAACTAAAGCCAATGTAATCCACTGGGTATTCTTTTAATAATTCTAAATCTCCTTCTTCAATAACTAAGTCTTTCACAGCATATTTTTGATACATGCGTTCTGCGTATGCTGGATATTCACCACGAACTTGAACATCTGTACAATAATAATTAAACTCTTGGTTTTCAATCATTGTAGCAACTTGATTGACTGGATTCGAATCAATGCCATACGTTGTTGCATAAATAATCATACATCCAATTTGTAATTCTGGATTTAATTCATGGCCAATTTTTACAGCTTTACTACTTGCAACAAATTGATTATGCCATGCTTGGAAAATGTTTTGATAATCATTGGCTCCATTGCTTTTCACCAATCCTTGACTAAGTGCTGGGAAATGGAACGCTGAATTAATTTCATTGAATGTCATCCAATAGTTAACTTTTTGGTGGTAACGTGTTAAAACAGTTTCCGCAAAACGTTCATAAAAGTCAACTAATTGGCGATTTTTCCACCCGCCGTATTCTTTCGCTAAATGCAGTGGCATTTCATAATGAGAAATCGTAATTACTGGTTCAATGTTATAGCTTAAACATTCATCGATAACCGCATCATAAAATTTCAAGCCGGCTTCATTCGGTTGTGTTTCATCTCCTTGTGGAAAAATACGCGACCACGCAATTGAAAATCGATAACATTTGAAGCCCATTTTAGCAAACAACGCAATGTCCTCTTTAAAGCGATCATAGTGATCAATTCCTGTATGATTAGGGTAGCGATATTTCGTTTCGTCAATCGTCCAATCAAACGCTTCATCTCCTAAAATAGCGAAACGTTGTTTTCCTCCCGGCATCGCATCTGCCACAGATAACCCTTTACCATCGGCTAAGTAAGCCCCTTCTAATTGATTGGCTGCGGTCGCACCGCCCCATAAAAATCCTTTTGGAAATTTTGTCGTTGTTGTCATACTTGTTCCTCCTCCAATTGTCTTTTATTTAATAATGGCTAAAAAGTCTTCACCATGTAACACGTCTGTTTGGTTCATATCCAAAACATCTAAATAATCATTCGTATTCGTTACCACAATCGGTGTAACTACTGGATAACCAGCTTCTTTAATGGCAGCAATATCAAAAGTAACCAGCAAATCTCCTTTTTTAACAGAATCACCTTGTTTCACTGATAATTCAAAGCCTTTACCATCTAATTCGACCGTATCCATGCCAATATGCATTAATAATTCAACGCCCTCTGTTGTCGTCAAGCCAACAGCATGTCCTGTCGGAAATAATGTGGTGATTTCACCATCTGCGGGTGCATACAGTTTGCCTTCAGTCGGCTCAATTGCAACACCTTTTCCTAAAGCACCTGAAGCAAAAACAGGGTCTTGTACTTTTTCTAGCGGTAAAATTTCACCTTGAAGTGGACTTGCTAAAATAATTTTGTCTTCTTGATTCGTTTTTACAGGTGCCACCACCTTATCAGTTGCTGTTTTTTCAGTTGCTGTTTCTGGATTAGGTTGATCTTCAAAACGTAAGACAAACGTTAAGACAAACGCAATGATAAAGGCAATTCCGGCACCAATTGCACCAGTAATCATCGGTGCAGTATCTTTTGTCTCTGCAGGAATAAAGCCAGGCAAGCTCAACATACTAACCAAGCCAAACGTAAAGTTTTTCACGTGATTCATAGCCACAAATGCACCACCGATACCGCCACCAATACAAGCTGCAATAAATGGTTTTTTCAATGGTAAAGTCACGCCATATACAGTTGGTTCAGTAATTCCAAAAATAGTCGTAATACTTGAAGACAAAGCCAAACCTTTTAGTTTCACATTTTTTGTTAGGAAAAAGACAGCTAAAGCAGCCCCGCCTTGTGCAATAACGGCTGGTAATAACATCGGTACCATCGTATCGCCACCTTGTGTTAAGTTTAACATCATAATTGGTACAAAGCCCCAATGCATACCAAACATTACCAAGACTTGCCACAACGAACCCATTAATAACCCTGCGATAATTGGACTAAAAGCGTAAATTGCGTTGTATCCTTGTCCCAACCAATCGCCGATGACCGTCCCGATAGGACCAATAGCTAAGAAGGTAACAGGTGCCATAATAAGGAAAACAGCTAACGGAACGCAGATAATTTGTAGAAAACTCGGAATTACTTTTTTGAAGAAACGTTCTACATAACTTTGTGCAAAAACAGCCAAAATAATTGGTAAAACCGAAGAAGTATAGCCACTTGGCCCAATAATCACTGGAAGACCAGCAAAGCTAATTGTTTTGCCTGCTAAAGCAGTAATGCTGGGATGAACCAAGGCCATCGCCAAAGCAACCGCTAAAAAGGGATTAGTATTGAATTTTTTAGCAGCCGTAAACGCTAACATAATTGGTAAGAAAGTAAATAAACCATCTGCAATCGAAAAGAGAACAAGATATACGCCTGAAGTGTCAGCTAACCAGCCCATAGTTACAGCCAATGTTAAGAAGCCTTTTAGAACCCCAGCGCCGGCCATTGCACCTAAAAACGGTGTAAAAATAGAAGAAATAATATCAATTAAACGGTTAAAGATATTTCCGCCACTTTCTTTTTCTCTATTATCAGAATCATTACCTAGTCCACTGTTGGCCATCAAATCCTTATAGACATCACTAACGTGACTGCCAATAACCACTTGATATTGTCCTGCACTTTGAACTACCTGAATAACATCTGGGTCAGCATTCAATGCAGCTGTATCTGCTTTATTTTCATCTTTTAATTTAAAACGTAAGCGTGTAGCACAGTGAACAACACTATTAACGTTGCCTTCGCCCCCAACAGCTTTTAACACACGTGCTGCAATTTCTTGATTTTTACTCATCTCTAGATCCTCATTTCCATTAATTTTTAATATCAAAAAAACCTACATTGAAAAAGAGCCAGATCCTTCTCTTCACAGCTGCGCAGTCTGCGAAAATCGTTATCGGTTTTTTCAATCTAGGTTTTGCCTGCATTATCAGTAACAATCCGCGATTATTGGTTGTTATGCTTTTTTATCATTGACCACTCTTTGGATATGAATGGTTAAATAAATCATTTCCGCTTGATCAATTGGTCGATCATAGCTTTTTAATAAATACTCATTAATACGTTGGACCGCTTGAAACGCCTTAGGATACTTTCCTTGGACCAATGCAAAAAGAAATTCGTCCTCCTCATCATGCGCTTCTTGTTTTAAATAACGTTGCGCAAAATATTGAAGATGTGTAACAATTCGTTGATAGTTCAATGAATCTTCATCAAACACCTGTCCAAAGTAGCGACTAATAATCGTTAAAATATCACGAACCATCTTGGTTGCTTCCATGGTAACTTCCATATTGCCATTTCCTTGTTCAGCATTCACAATATGAAAAGCAATGAAGCCCGCTTCATTTTCTGAAAATTGAACCCCTAGCTTTTCAGCAATAATCGCTAATGCTTGCTTTGCGATTTCAAATTCTTTAGGATAAAATTTGCGTGTTTCGAATACAAGAGGATTCGGAATATCAATTCCTTCTTTGGCTCGAAGTAACGCATAGTGAATATGATCCGTTAAAGTTAAATAAATATTTGATGAAAGCTCAATCGCTAGCGTTGTTTCTGCTAAATCAACGATTTGTTTGACGACTTCTACTTCTTTGGTGGGGACGTCTTCAAACAGCTGCTGGAATTGCCCTGCCATAGCGGAGTCCTTTAACACGAATTCCTTTTCAACATAATCTGGATTGATCGTGTCTCCAATCTTCTTTTGAAAGGCTAAGCCGCGTCCCATATAAACAATTTCTTCGCCTTGCTCATTTCTTGAAAGCACGACATTATTATTTAAAACTTTTTCAATCCTCATGATGAATGCAACCTCACTTTTTTATAAAAAAAGCCCAGAATCCCTCCACTGATTGTGTTAATGGAAGACTCTGGTTTTGCCTGCAAAGCAGTAACAATCCTTATTTACAAAGTAATAATAGCATGCTTTTTTTTAATATGCAAGCCTTTCCAAAAAAATATTTTTATTTATTTTTTACTCTGTTGATCCATTTTAAAAAAAAGTTTACTAAAAGTAAAAAAAAGACTTGCTTTCTCTTACTTTTTATTAGTAAAATAGAGATGTTGAATTTTTAAACTATTTATTTTAAGGAGATTACACAATGTCAAAATTATTAGTTGTTAAAGCACATCCATTAACAAAAGAAGAATCACGCTCAGTTCGTGCGTTAGAAACATTTTTAGCTTCATACCGTGAAACAAATCCATCAGACGAAATCGAAATTTTAGATGTTTATGCCCCAGAAACAAACATGCCGGAAATCGATGAAGAATTATTATCTGCTTGGGGTGCACTTCGCGCTGGCGCAGCATTTGAAACATTAAGCGAAAACCAACAACAAAAAGTGGCTCGTTTTAATGAATTAACTGATCAATTTTTATCTGCAGACAAAGTAGTAATTGCTAATCCAATGTGGAACTTAAACGTACCAACACGCTTAAAAGCTTGGGTAGATACAATCAACGTTGCTGGAAAAACATTCCAATATACTGCAGAAGGACCAAAACCTCTAACAAGTGGTAAAAAAGCCTTACACATCCAATCAAATGGCGGCTTCTACGAAGGAAAAGATTTTGCTTCTCAATACATTAAAGCGATTCTAAACTTTATTGGCGTTGATCAAGTCGACGGATTATTCATCGAAGGAATCGATCATTTCCCTGATCGCGCGGAAGAACTTTTAAATACTGCCATGACCAAAGCAACTGAATACGGTAAAACATTCTAAATTTTCCGAGTGATTTACATCAAAAAGAGACAAGCAGTTCGTTCACTGCTTGTCTCTTTTGTTACGTAGATTCTTGTTGATCTGGCTTATCTTCATCATACAAACCGGAAACGATTTGGTACCATTCAAAAATGTGTGTAATTATCACCTTAGCTGCGGCATAAACAGGAATTCCTAAAATCACCCCGACAATCCCAAATAGTTTACCAGACGTTAATAAAACAACCAAAATGGTGACTGGATGAATGGATAACTGACTGCCTAGGACAAGTGGTGAAATAAACCGACCTTCGACCGTTTGCTCAATGGCAAAAACAATCAAGACTTTAATTAACAAAGCTGGCCCACTGACAATTCCTAAAAAGACTGCTGGAATCATGGCTAAAAATGACCCTAAATAAGGGATTAAATTTAAAAAGCCTGCTGCAATACCTAAAGTGACTGCATAATCTAAGCCAATGACAGAAAAACCAATCATAAACATAATTGCCACTGCGAAAGCGACAGTTAATTGTCCTCTAATATAAGAAGAGACTTGATCATTGACTTCTGCAAGAACTTTTAAGGTTGGTTTACGCATCTTCACTGGTAAAAACTTCATTAAATATGGCGCTAAGTTTTTGCCATCTTTCAGTAAATAAAATAGAATAAACGGCATCGTAATGATGGCGACAAAGATCGTAGCCACCGCCCCAAAGAAATTACCAATTCCTTGTACTGTGAACGTTGAGACGTTTTTAATGATGGTACCTAACGAACTGACAACTTTATCGCCTGCCGCTTCAAGTTGTTCTCTAAATTGCGCAAAAAGTGGATCACTTAATATTTCCTGCGATTTTTGATCAATTGTATCAATATATTGAGGAAAATGATTCACAAAGCTGACAGATTGCTCACGAATTTTAGGAACGATTACAATACCACCCCAAATGAGTAGTGCCACAATTAAAATAAATAGGCCGATAATACTCCAGACACGTGAGATTTGTTTTTTCTCTAAATAATCGACAATTGGATTTAATAAATAATATAAAATCCCCGCCATAATTACTGGTAAGCCGACAACGCCGAAAAACTGCCAGACGGGCTTAAATAAATAAGAAACTTTCGTAAAAGTTAGAATAATTAACAGCACCAATAAGACAATCAGTAAGGCTGTTACTACTTGATTATTTAAAAACCAACGCCAAAACCAAGACAGGCGTTTATCAGTCGTTTGTTTTTTATCCATTGATTCACGCTCCATTTACTAAATAATCAATTGTTGTTCCAATGGTTATCTTTGGTAACTGATGGGGCGTTAAATAAACACCATTTCGGATAACATCATCCTCATCGGTTGGTGCATCAGCAAAGATTAAAGTGCTGTGAGCGATACTTTGCAAGTTACTATTGGCAAAAGAACCCACTTTTGTGATTGTATAGTTTGTATCGCCAATTTTCAGATGATCTCCTTCTGCCAAGGTAACTTGGTCTTTTTCTGGGAATGATTGAATAACTGCATGTTGCTTCAAGGTATCGGTAGCAGTTTCTCCAAAAAGAATAATCATTTTTTCTGAATCATCGATTGCATGTTTGCCTATTTCTGTTACGGTTGCTTGCATCTTCCATCCCACTCCTTCATTATCTTACTTCTATTATTATAGCATAGAATAAAATAGATATTCAGGAAAAAGAAAAGGCGGTGAACAATCGTCAATTGACTTTTGTTCACCGCCTTAAAATAAGTTTTTATTTAAAGAAGTTCATAATATGAGTCCAAATTTTTTCATCAAAGACATCCATTGGATTCCCATTTCCAATCAAACCATAACCAATCATTGTTCCCACAACAAATAAGATAATGACTAACGAAATGACCACTAGAATTTTCAATAATGTTACTAAAATATAACGAAATGAACTCATACGTTTGACTCCTTTAGATTACTGTCGTTGCTTGTTTTTCTTCAATTTTTTCATCATTGACACGTTCAACGTTCGCGCCTAATTTTTGAAGTTTTTTATGGAACTCATAATAGCCACGATCTAAATATTTCAAATTAGAGACACGTGTAATGCCATTTGCACGTAACCCTACTAAAATCAATGCGGCAGCTGCCCGTAAATCAGTGGCTTCCACTGCTGCTCCTTGTAACTCGTTGCCGCCATTAATAACGGCAATGTTGCCGTCAATTTTTAAGTCAGCGTTCATTCGACGCATTTCCTCTAAGTGTTGGTAACGATTTTCAAAGACTGTTTCTGTCACGATGCTTGTTCCTTCAGCAAACATTTGGATCGCTGTCATTTGTGCTTGCATGTCTGTTGGGAAACCAGGATGCGGCATTGTCTTAACATCTGTTGGTTTTAGATGTTTTGGTCCAATTACACGGATGCCATTTTCTTCTTCTTCAATGATTGCACCCATTTCAGTTAATTTAGAAATTAGCGGACGATTATGTTCAGAAATTGCTTCTTCAATTAAAACATTGCCCTCAGTCATTGCTGCAGCTACCATGAACGTACCTGCTTCAATTCGATCTTGAACGATTGAATGCTCTACGGCATGTAATTTATCGACGCCTTCGATACGCATCGTTTCTGTTCCAGCACCGATAACATTGGCACCCATTTTGTTTAAAATGTTTGCTAAGTCAACGATTTCAGGTTCACGAGCAACGTTTTCAATGATGGTTGTTCCTTTCGCACGAACAGCAGCCATCATAATGTTTTGCGTAGCGCCGACACTTGGGAAGTCTAAGTAAATAGTGTTACCGATTAGTTCATCCGCAATTGCTTCAATATAACCATTTTTTTGGATGATTTTTGCACCTAATGCTTGGAAGCCTTTTAAGTGTAAATCAATTGGTCGTTTCCCAATGGCACAGCCACCTGGCATTGCCACTTTGGCATGACCATTACGAGCCAATAAAGGTCCCATTACAACGATAGAAGCACGCATTTTACTAACGTACTCATAGTTTGCTTCGATCCCTAAAGGTTGTGTTGCGTCTATTGTTACTTCATTCGCGTCTTCATCAAAATCAATGGCTACATTCAAATGCTTAATTACTTGATTCATTGTAAATACATCAGATAAAATTGGTACATTTTTTAAAGTAGTAACGCCTTCTTCAGCTAAAAGAGTAGCTGCTAAAATTGGTAAAACAGCGTTTTTGGCGCCTTCAATTTTTACAGTTCCTTCTAATTTTGTATTACCACCATGAACAATAATTTGTTCCATTTTGTTCCCCCCAAAAAAATGAGAATAGGTATTCCTATTCAAAATCTTTACTATTATACCATTATTCAACTAAAAATTGTACCTTTTTTTATTTTTCAATTTTTAAGGAAAATACACAATGAAAAGATTTCGACAAAGCGCAATCAATTCTAAAGCAAACGAGCTAACTGTGTATCCGATAGCGATGGCGAAAAATACCATCAGCATTCTAATTTGCGGTGTAAATTGGGTTTTGAAAAATTGCTCAATACGCAATGATTGCAACGCCCAAAAACTTATGTAAATGAACATAAGATGACTAACGATTCGAACAATAGCATCTACTCCATAGTATTGCATAAGGAGCCTCCTTTTTTCTAACGTAGGAACATTTTATCACAAAATAATAAAAACCGATAATTAATCCACTTGAAATGCCAAAATTTGACACTATTTATTAAAAAATACGAAGAAATAGAGTTTAAGGCAACTGACTCAATAGCAAGCGCCTTAAACTCTACAAAAGTGACTGAATCCTTCAGCCTTTTTTACCCATGTTTCGATACGTTGATCCGGTTGATTGCTCGATGCAAAGCAACAGTCGCACGACGTAGTTGATCGCGGTCGTCTTTTGCTTTGGCTTCTTCAATTAAACGTTCTGCACGTTGTTTTGCTCGTTCAGCACGAGGCACATCGATATCTCGTTCACGTTCGGCACTATCGGCAATAATAGAAACGACATTATCACGGACTTCCATGATACCACCATTTACAGCTACCCAGTCAACATGTGTATCTGAATCGGTCCGTTTGATGCGGACTTCATCAATCGCTAGCGGAACGATGATTGGCGCATGTTTTGGTAAAATACCAATTTCACCATCTGTTGTTTTCGCCACAACGATTTTTGCATGGTGGTCATAAACTAGACCATTTGGCGTTACTACATTCACAGTAAGACTATCCATTGTGTTTGCCGCCTTTCTAGTAGTTTAATTGTTTCGCTTTTTCGATGGCATCTTCAATTTTACCGACACTACGGAAGGCTTCTTCTGGCAGATTATCATGTTTACCTTCAAGAATTTCTTTAAAGCCACGAACTGTTTCCGCAACTGGTACATAAGAACCAGGTTGACCTGTAAATTGTTCAGCAACGTTAAAGTTTTGAGATAAGAAGAATTGAACACGGCGTGCGCGACCAACAAGTACTTTTTCGTCATCTGATAATTCGTCCATCCCTAAAATAGCGATGATATCTTGTAATTCACGGTAACGTTGTAAAATATGTTGCACTTCGGTAGCCACTTCGTAGTGTTCTTCTCCAACAATTTCAGGAGCCAAGGCACTAGAAGATGAAGCTAACGGATCTACCGCTGGATAAATCCCTTGTTCGGTTAATTTACGTTCCAAGTTAGTTGTTGCATCCAAATGGGCAAACGCTGTTGCTGGCGCTGGATCGGTATAGTCATCGGCTGGAACATAGATTGCTTGAATAGAGGTAATTGATCCTTTTTTCGTTGAAGTAATCCGTTCTTGTAATTGTCCCATTTCAGTCGCTAAGGTTGGTTGATAACCAACGGCTGACGGCATCCGACCTAAAAGGGCAGAAACTTCTGAACCGGCTTGGGTGAAACGGAAAATGTTATCAATAAATAATAGCACGTCTTGTCCTTCCACATCACGGAAATATTCAGCAATCGTTAACCCAGTTAAGGCCACACGCATCCGTGCACCTGGTGGTTCGTTCATTTGACCAAAAACCATGGCTGTTTTTTCAATAACGCCTGAATCTTTCATTTCATAGTACAGGTCGTTCCCTTCACGTGTCCGTTCACCAACACCAGTAAAGACGGAAATCCCTCCATGTTCTTGGGCAATATTATGAATTAATTCTTGAATTAAGACGGTTTTACCAACACCGGCACCACCGAAAAGTCCGACTTTACCACCTTTTAGATAAGGTGCTAATAAGTCAATAACTTTAATCCCTGTTTCTAAAATTTCATTACTGGTACTTAATTCATCAAATGCTGGCGCTTTTTTATGAATCCCACTACGTTCAGCATCTGCAGGGAATGGCGCTTCTAAGTCAATTGTGTCTCCTAAAACGTTAAACACACGACCCAATGTATCTTTACCAACAGGAACTGAAATTGATTTTCCTGTATCGATAACTTCCATTCCACGTTGTAAACCATCTGTCGATTCCATGGCGATAGAACGAATCACTCCATCACCTAGTTCTAAAGCGACTTCAAGTACTACTTTTTGTTTTGCTTCGCCATTTTTATAAACGACTAAAGCGTTGTTAATATCGGGTAAGGATTGATCTAATGAAAATTCCACGTCAACAACGGGACCGATTACTTGAACAATCTTTCCTGAACTCATAATTTCTTTCCTCCAGTCTTCATAAAGTCACACGCTTTGAACGTTTTTATAAACGTTCAAACGTAAGACTAGATTATTCTAGTGCAGCTGCACCAGCAACAATTTCTGTAATTTCTTGGGTAATCGCCCCTTGACGAGCACGGTTATAAGAAATTGTTAAATCGCTAATAATATTTTGCGCATTGTCAGTGGCTGTTTTCATGGCGGTCATCCCAGCAGCATGTTCTGCTGTTTTCGCATCAATGATCGCCCCATAAATTAAGCTTTCTGCATATTGTGGTAATAATTGATCCAAGATTGCTTCAGGTGAAGGCTCTAAAAGATATTCTTGTTCGTAAGAGGTCGCCTCTGATGGATCTAAATCAGTAATTGGCAACATTTTTTCCACACGAAACTGACTCGTTAGTGAGTTAACGTGGTGATTATAACAAACATACAATTCATCAAACACTTCGTTTTGGTACATAGTCGTTGCCGTTGTCACAATCTTACGGACTTCTTCAAACGTTGGTTGATCCGTTAAGCCTCTTAGCTCATAGGAAACATCGATTCCGCGTGCTTTAAAGAAATCCGCCCCTGTACCACCAATGGCGATTAAGGCATATTCTTTATTAGAATCATGGTCTTCTTGAATCATACTCATGGTTTGTTTTAAGATTGAGCTATTGTAGCCACCAACTAACCCTTTGTCAGAAGTGATAACGATATAGCCTGTTTTTTTGACAGGTCGTTGTGCTAACATCACATGATAGTTCCCTTCACTAAGAGAAGATTGTTCTGTTTCACGTAATTCACTTAACTGAGCAGCTACTAAATGCGTAACGACGCTACGAATTTTTGAAGAATATTCTTGAAAGCTTTTAGAGGCGCCTTCTGACTTGGTCAATTTGGCTGCAGAAACCATTTGCATCGCTTTGGTAATTTGGCTTGTCTTTTTTGTTGATGCAATGCGTTGTTTGATTTCATTTAATGAAGCACCCAATGTCGCTCACCTCTCTTATGCGTTATCGATTTTTTCTAAAGCTTCTTTGGCTGAATCTCCGCTATTGTTTGCCGCTGCAAACATTTCAGAAAACTCTGTAATCGCTGCATCTAATGCATCAGTATCTGGTAAGTCTTTCGTAGTACGAATGGTTTCCAATAAGTCTGCATGTTTGCCATCAAAATAATCGAATAAATCTTGTTCAAAGTGTAAAATTTTATCTACGCTCACGCTATCTAAAAAGCCGTGTGTTAACGCATATAAAATTAAGACTTGTTTTTCTACAGGCAGTGGCGCATGTAGTTTTTGTTTTAAAATTTCTACCGTACGACGACCACGGTTTAATTTAGCTTGTGTTGCCGCATCTAAATCAGAGCCAAATTGTGTAAAGGCTTCTAACTCACGGTAACTAGCTAAGTCTAAACGAAGCGTTCCGGCAACTTTTTTCATTGCTTTGATTTGCGCTGATCCTCCGACACGAGAAACAGATAACCCAGCATCAACGGCTGGACGAGTGCCTGCATAGAACAAGTCGCTTTCTAAGAAAATTTGTCCATCAGTGATTGAAATAACGTTTGTTGGAATATAAGCAGAAATATCGCCTGCTTGTGTTTCAACGAATGGTAAGGCTGTCATTGAACCGCCACCTAATTCATCACTTAATTTAGCTGCACGTTCTAACAAACGTGAGTGTAAATAGAAGACATCCCCTGGATAAGCTTCACGACCTGGTGGACGGCGTAATAGTAGAGAAAGTTCACGATAAGCCACGGCTTGTTTTGATAAGTCATCAAAAATAATTAAGACATGTTTGCCGTTATACATGAATTCTTCACCCATTGCAGTTCCTGCATATGGTGCAATGTAAAGTAATGGTGCTGGTTGTGAAGCCCCTGCAGTCACAACGATTGTATAATCTAAGGCACCAAATTTACGAAGTGTTTCTACTTGGTTACGAACAGTAGATTCTTTTTGACCAATCGCTACATAAATACAAATTACATCTTGTCCTTTTTGGTTAATAATTGTATCAATTGCAATCGATGTTTTCCCTGTTTTACGGTCTCCAATAACTAATTCCCGTTGTCCACGACCAATTGGTACGAGGGCATCAATGGCTTTTAAGCCAGTTTGCATTGGTTCAGCAACAGATTGACGTTGCATAACACCGGGAGCTGTTGCTTCCACAGGACGTGTTTTGTCTGTTTTAATTTCGCCTAAACCATCTAATGGTTGACCTAATGGATTAACAACACGGCCAATCAAAGCTTCCCCAACGGGTACTTCCATGATTTTGCCTGTGCGTTGTACTTTATCTCCTTCACGAATGGTTTCAAAATCGCCAAGGATAATAATCCCTACATCATTTGTTTCTAAGTTTTGTGCCATTCCGTATGAACCGTTTGAAAACTCAACAAGTTCTCCACTCATGGCATTTTCTAAACCGTGGGCGCGGGCAATTCCGTCACCGACGTAAGTGACTGTTCCAACTTCTTCAACAGCAAGCTGTTGTTGATAGTTTTCGATTTGTTCTTTAATCAAGGCACTGATTTCTTCTGCTTTGATAGCCATTCAATTCACCTCTTTGTAGTCCTAAAGATTATTTTAATAACTTCTGCTGCATATGTTCTAATTGTTTGCGGATGCTGCCATCGATTACTTGATGGTTTGCTTCAATAACCACTCCGCCGACAATTGACGGGTCAATTAAATTGACTAAATGCGCTTGTTCATACCCTAATAATTGGGCAGCTTTTTCTTCCATTGCTTGATGTTGTTCTTTTGATAAAGGAATGGCTGTTGTCACTGAACCCAAAATTAGTCCTTGGTGCTCATCATAACGTCGTTCATATTCATCAATCATCAAGAGCAGATCGTACATGCGACGATATTCGTAAACCACTCGCAAAAAGTTTTGCATCATTTCACTAAAACCTGTTACTAGTTTTTCCATGATGCTGTCTTTTTCATAAGGCTCTAAGCGATCATCACTTAAAATATCGCCAATACCAGGTACTTGGTGATAGACTTCGCGAAGCGTCAATAATTCTTGATAAATTGCTTCAGCTTGGTTCTTTTCAACTGCCAACTCAAACAAAGCCTTGCCGTAGCGTTTACCAACTGTATATTTATCTAGTTTCATTTGCTTTACCTAAACTTTCAATATAAGAATCAATCAATGCTTCATGTGCATCTGGTGTTAATTCTTTATTTAAAATTTTGGCTGCAATTTGAAGAGAAAGATCTGCCACTTCATTTTTTACTGAAGACAATGCTTCTTCACGTTCTTGAGAAATATCTGTCCGAGCTTTTTCGCGTAAGCGAGTAACTTCCGCAGTTGTTTCTTTTAATGTTTTTTGGCGAGTCTGTTCTCCACTTTCTTTCGCGTTTTTAATAATTTCAGCTGCTTCTGATCTGGAAGAAAGTAATTGTTGTTGACGTTCTTTTTCCATTTTCGCTGCTGCTACGCGAGATTGTTCTGCAGAGTCTAAATCGTTGGCAATTTTTTCTTCACGTTGTGTCAAAATATCTACGATTGCTCCCCATGCATATTTCTTTAATAAGAGCATCAAGATTAAAAATGCACCACTGACAACAATCATCGTGCCTAGTGTGGTACTAGGAGCCGTTTCACCGACTACCAATGTAGTAAGTAGCATGAAGTCTCAACTTCCTTTCCTGCAAAAATCGATTTAGCTTCTTCAACTGCTTTATCACCAGCTATTGAAAAGGCTAAAGATAGAAGAAAGCAGTGACGGTCCCGATAATAATCAGCGTCCTGCCTCCATTTTATTGCTTATCTGAATAAAAGTAATAAAGAAACAACGACACCTAAAATTGGCACAGCTTCGATTAAAGCGACCCCGATAAACATTGTTGTTCTTAATTGACCAGACATTTCTGGTTGACGAGTCATTGACTCGATTGTTTTTGAAATAACTTGTCCGTTACCGATAGCGGCTCCGATAGCTGAACCGAAAATTGCAATTGCTGCTGCGATAAAATTTAATCCTTCCATTGTGTAAAATCCTCCTAAAAGATAATTTTTGTCCTTCGTATTTCTTGATTATTCTTCTGTTTCAATTTTGTGTGACATATAAACCATTGAAAGTGTCACAAAGATAAACGCTTGGATACATCCAATAAAGATTGAGAATGCTACCCAAATCATTTCTAGCGGAATTGCTAGTGGGATAACCCATAATCCGACGCTTGCTACGGTTCCAGCAATCAAGCCCAAGAGAACTTCGCCGGCAAAAATGTTTCCGTACAAACGCAAGCCTAATGTTAATAGATTCGTGAATTCTTCCATTAATTTTACCGGTAGTAAGAAACCAACGGGTCTTAAATAACTATTAACTAGATAGCCTTTAAAACCAAAGCGTTTCATACCAAAGAAGTGTGTTAAGACAATCATCATCATCGCTAACGTTAAGGTTACGATTGGATCGGCGGTTGGACTTTTCCAAACGCTGAGATCGTCGCCCACAACGATTTTTGTAACGAGACCCAAGATGTTTGAAACAAGCACAAACATGAAAAGGGTAAACGCCATTAAATGAAAATTGCTCACTTCTTTACGAGGTAAATTGTCTGTAATGATTCCACGAATAAAATCTACTAACCATTCGATGACCGTTTGTTTGCCTTTAGGTCGTAGCTTCATATTTCTCGTACAAGCATAGACAAAGGCGAAAACAATGATACACGTCAACAGCACCATCAAAACAATGGTTCCATCAAACCAAATTGGTCCGATATTGAAGAGTAATTTCTTCTCTTCCAAATCAATTCACCTCTTTTCCAACAATCTTTCAGAAGTTTCATCCTACTCCTGAGTGATAATCCCTGGCAAAGCTATCGTACCACCACTTGTTGATAATTTACAAATAGTTTACTTTTAAAATTTCATGTGTTGAAAATTGGTTGGAAAACCTTTTCCATAAACCAATCTAATGCAGGGTGGTACTGCTTTCCGAAGCGATTAAAAAATGAATCATTTACATTCATTTACTCAACACTTACCAGATTTTACACCTAATCCGAAGAAAGGCAAGCAAATATGCGAAAAAGAATAAATTTACATTTTTAACGTCGGTTATTTTTTAATGTTCGGCTGATTTGTCGGTCAACTTCCTTACGTTTCAAGTCTTCACGCTTGTCGTACTGCTTTTTCCCTTTAGCTAAACCAATCAAAACTTTGGCATAGCCGTCTTTAATATAGACCTTTAAAGGTACTAATGTGATACCTGTATTTTTGGTTTCGCCGATTAACTTATTAATTTGTTTTTTGTGTAATAATAATTTTCTGGTACGTAATGGGTCATGATTAAAAATATTGCCTTGTTCATATGGACTAATATGAACGTTATACAAAAAGGCTTCTCCGTTTCGAATTCGCGCAAAACCATCTTTTAAATTGATACGACCATTTCGAATAGATTTGATTTCTGTTCCTTGTAAAACAAGCCCAGCTTCAACCGTATCGATAATTGAATAATCATGTCTAGCTTTGCGGTTTTGTGCGATTAATTTTCCTTCCCCTTTTGGCATAAGCGACCTCCTCTACTTCTTCTTTTTCCCTTTTTTATTTTTTTGTTTCATTGCTTCTTTATAAAAAGGTTGTTTTTTACCTTTGCCTTTTTTCTTATTTTTCTTTTTCTTACCATCAAATGATTCATCTTTTTTATTTCTTCGTTGATTATTTGAACGAGTTGAAGAATTGGCTTTACCTTTTTTACGTCCTTTTGGTCCTTCGACTGGCGCGACTTCCTCAGCTGAAATCAATTCAAAATCAACTTCTCTTGTTTCTGGATCAGCTTTTTCAACACGGATTTGAACTTTCTGACCAATTTTCAAAGTCATTCCCGTCCGTTCACCAACTAACGCCATATGATTTTCAATAAAGTGGAAATAATCTTGTTTTAAGTTGTTCACGTGAATCAAGCCTTCTATTGTATTAGGCAGTTCCACAAAGATACCAAATTTTGTGACTGAGCTGATAATCCCGTCATACGTTTCTCCCACTTTATCTACCATAAATTCGGCTTTCTTCATGGCGTCCACTTCACGCTCTGCATCAACTGCGCGACGTTCCATACTTGAACTATGGTTGGCAATTTCTGGTAATGCTTCGTTCCATTTTTCTTGATTTTTTTCAGATTGATCTTGGCTATAGCTGCGAATCAAACGATGCACAATTAAATCTGGATAACGACGTATTGGTGAAGTGAAATGCGTATAATATTCAGCAGCCAACCCATAGTGTCCGTAGTTGTCTTCTGAGTATTTCGCTTGTTGCATACTTCTTAGCAACATCGTATTGATAACCACTTCTTCTGGCTTATTTTCAACTTGCTCTAAAACTTTTTGTAAATCTTTCGGTGAAATGTTTTCTTTTGTTCCTTTAACAAGAATGCCAAGTACTGCAGCAAAATCAAAGAAACGTTGCATTTTTTCTTCTTTTGGTTGTTCATGAATCCGATAAATAAATGGCAGTTTTAAGTCATGATAATGACGCGCCACAGTTTCATTCGCTGCCAACATAAAGGATTCAATTAATCGTTCACCCACGCCACGCGTGCGTAAAAGAATATCTTGGGGATGACCATTTTCATCAACTAGGACTTTGGCTTCACGATCTTCAAAAGAAATCGCACCACGGCGCATACGCATCTCTTCTAATATATGGTGCAGCTCGCCCATCTCTTTAAACATGGGAACTAGCTCTTTGTAGCGTTCTAACGTTTCAGGTTTTTGCTCTTCTAAAATTTCATTGACTGCTGTATAGGTCATTCGCTCCGTTGTTTGGATTACACTTTGGAAAATTTCATGCGAAATAACTTCTCCTTCTGGTGTAATTTCCATCTCACAACTCATGGTTAAACGTGGAACATGTGGGTTTAGCGAACAAATCCCATTCGATAATCGCTGCGGAATCATTGGCACAACTCGGTCTGTCAAATAGACACTTGTACCACGTTCATACGCTTCCATATCCAATTGGCTTCCTTCAGTTACATAATAAGAAACATCTGCAATATGCACCCCTAAAAAGAAATTGCCATTTGCTAACTTTTGTACCGTTACCGCATCATCTAAATCTTTTGCATCTTCTCCATCAATCGTCACAATCAACTGATCACGTAAATCCCGACGACCGACTAAATCGCTTTCTGCAATAGTTTCTGGTACTTGGTCCGCTTCAGCTAAAACTTCGTCAGGAAATGCTGTGGGAATTCCATGAGCCACCACGATTGATAAAATATCCATTCCTGGATCATTTTTATGACCAATCACTTGTTTGACTAGTCCTTCCATACTCGTTGGATATTCTTGATCTGGATAATAGGTAATTTCAGCAATGACAATGCTACCATCTACTGGCTTAATCCCTTCAGGTGCAATTGATACAGTATACTGATTCAATTTCTTATCTTTGGGAATCATGTAGCCATACAGTCCCATTTCTGCCATTTCTTCTTCACTATATGCCACAAATTCTCCGACAACTTGGCTCACTGCTCGCTCTTTAATTTCTTTGACTTTACCTTCTGCGCCGCGATCTGAAAAAGGATCCGCATGTTGGATCACATCGATTAAAACCGTGTCCCCATCCATTGCAAAGTTCGTTGCCTCTTTAGGAATATAAACATCTGGTTCTTCAGGATCGATGGTCACGAAACCAAAGCCTCGTTCATTTGCACGAAACGTTCCTTCTATTAATAAGTCTTTCATTGGTAACAGGACTTTGCCTTTTTTGTTGAAACTAACTGACTTTTCTCGTTCCATTTGTGCAATGGTTTGCACTAAAATTTTAAAATCTGAACTTTTTTCTAAATTCAAGCCTTGTGCAATTTCTTCCATTGAAAAGCTTTTCTTTTTTTGGCTTTCCATGAAATGTAAAATTTGCTCTTTAATTGTTTGTTTTGTCATTATTTCTCCTCATTCCAAGGTAGTGTTGCTAAAAATTGCACCACATCTTGCTCTAATTGTTTGTGTTCTCCACTCACCGTAATGACATGTCCGCTGTTTGGGTACCATTGTAAGGTCACACGTGCTTGTGTTAGCGCTTGGGCCGTTTGATAGACGCCCATTGGCTCAATCATTTCATCTTTGCCAGCTTGCGCTAAGAAAAGAGGTGCGTGGATTTTGTTTAGTTTGTCAGCCGTCTGACTAGCAATCGTTTCAATCGCTCCTAATTGTTGTTTGACTCGTTGCTCAATCGATTGCAACCGGCTTTGTTGTTCCTCTGCAGGAACTTCTGCGATTTTCATCACATTTTCTGCGTATAATACGAAATTTTCTGGGACTTTATTTTCGACAGGGTAGATAGGT
The DNA here is from genome assembly GCF_050546165.1 of Enterococcus sp. AZ120. Taxonomy (NCBI): domain Bacteria; kingdom Bacillati; phylum Bacillota; class Bacilli; order Lactobacillales; family Enterococcaceae; genus Enterococcus; species Enterococcus sp. AZ120. Next base: position 2,069,635 of record NZ_CP172950.1, read on the forward strand.
GAACAGAAAAATCCACCACCAATTAATCCTGTTAATTGTTCCGTTAATGCATGCATACTGAAAATCCCGCCCATTGATAAACCAAAAATGGCAATTTCTTGGTAACCTCTTTCTCTCAAAAAAGCGACTGCTTCTTGTGTATCTTGCCACCATTGTTCCGTTGTTTGATCTAAAATATCTTCAGGAACTAGCGTGCCATGTCCTGAAAAATTAGGCGAATAGACAGTATAATTTTCTTTTTCTAAACGTCTGCTTAACATCCGTACATCATTACTGCTGCCAGAATAAGCGTGTAATAAAAGGACCGCCCGTTTTCCTTTTTCTGAAAATAACGGCTTCGGTAAATTGATTTTTTTTGCCACTTCGCTCACCTCAGCTTCATTCTATCATATTCTCAAAAGAAAACCTTCCGAAATGATAAGTTTCAAAGACTTTTTCAGAAAGAAAAAGAACAGAAAAATAAGTGTCCGCACTCATCTCTCTGTTCTAAACTTGTCATTTTAAAAGATTACGTACTTATTTTGAAGATAAGAACGCCAAAACAAATAATAAAATCATCCAAATTGCGCCAAGAACTGCTGTTGAGCGTTGCATAACAGCTTCAAAACCGCGCGCTTTTTGCTTCCCAAATAATTTATCTGCACCGCCAGTGAAGGCACTTGCTGCACTGTTTTGTTTGCTTGGTTGCATCATAACAGTAATGACGATTAAAACAGATAAAATGATGACCAACGTTAAGATTAGATTATACATGCGTTAATTCTCCTTTTTATACAAATATGCGAAATTCATCTACTTTAATGTAGCATATTTTATCTGTAAACACCAGTGAAATTTAATGTCTTTCCCTATTTGTCTCTAATAGCAACAGCCGCAAGTAGGAATCAGATTTCTACTTGCGGCTGTTGCTAGTTTCTTCTTTATTTTCTCAACACGTCTCCGTATTCAGGTTTAGTATCAAATTCTTTTTTGGCAAATGGACATAGCGGAATAATTTTTTTATGCTCTTTTCTCGCTTTTTCAACACCGGCTAAAACAAGTTTTTCAGCTAATTTTTGTCCACGATAAGTTGGATCAACAAACGTATGATCAATAATCATCATGCTTTCGCCAGCATCTGACCAAGTCATTTCACCAATTTCTTGGTTTTCATCGTTATATAGAGCAAAACGATCGTTTTCTTCTTTAATTTGCATATTCGTTCCCTGCTTTCCGAATATATTTTAGAGCACCACTTGGACATGAATCTACCACAATCATGTCATTTTCAACACTTCCGTTATCTGGAATAATCCATGGTTTCCGACCAACTTCAAAGACTTCTGGATTTCCACGAACACAATTACCAATATGTTCACAAATATCTTTATTATAAAAGATATCAATTCCTTCCCCCGTATATTTACGGTAGCCTTCTTTTAATAGTTGTTCTTCCGTGACTGGTTGCCCATCTATTTGGTTTCCTTTCATTGCACAATCTCTCCCCTGTAACTTATTAATATTAAAAACGTACCTTTATTTTACCACTAAGCTGGACATTCAGGCAATTAATTGTTCCACCTTACTTGCCAATTCGACGAGCACGCAAAGCAGATAAGATTGACACAGTGTCCACGACTTCTTGTAGCATAGCCCCGATTAGCGCCGGAATGATCCCGGTACTAGCAATTAGCATTAGTAAAACGCAGATAAAAATTCCGATTAATACAGATTGTTTGGCAACTTTCATGGTATCTTGGGCAATTTCGACCGCTTGGCTGACTTTACTTAAGTCATCTTTTAAAATAACAACGTCAGCAGTTTCACTAGCCGCAGTAGCTCCATGAGCGCCCATAGCAATACCTACGTCTGCAACAGCAAGCGAAGGTGCATCATTTACACCATCTCCTACCATGATGACTGGATGGTTTTCTTTGGGCAATTCTTTTAGAATAGTTAACTTATCTTGTGGTAAACATTCCCCATGTACTTCGGTAATTCCTACTTCTGCAGCAATCGTTTCTGCGACGGATTCTTGATCCCCCGTCAGCATTAAAATTCGTTGAAGATGTAATTGGTGTAATTTTTCCATAGTCTCTTTTGCTTCTGGTCGTACTGTGTCTGTAAAAGTAATTCGGCCTAAATATGTGCCATTACGTGAAATATGAATGGTCGTTTTATCAATTTTTTCAGTTGTTTGAGACTCTTGTGTCACAAAATTCTTTTTACCTACCCGTATCTCAGCACCATCCACAAATGCCTTCACGCCAGCACCAGAAACTTCCGCTAGATCTGTAATATTTTTTAATGGGACATCTTGCTTTCTGGCATAAGCAACAATTGATCTAGCTAAAATGTGACTTGATTCTTGTTCCACGCTTGCTGCCAATCCCACTAATTCAGCAGCAGTTATTTCAGCATTGATTGGTTGGACTTGATCAACAGAAAGTTGTCCTTGCGTAATCGTGCCTGTTTTATCAAACGCAATCGTTTTTGCAGAAGCTATTTTTTCGACCATCGTTCCCGATTTAATAACGACCCCATGACGACTTGAACGACCCATCCCTGCCACTAAAGCAATTGGGGCAGATAGAATTAAAGGACACGGCGAAGCAACAACTAAGACTTCCGCAAAACGTGTCGGACTTTTTGAAACAAACCAAGCAACACCTGCAATTAGGTAGGCAACTAGTGTAAAAGGTACCGCATAGCGGTCTGCTAAACGTACAAAATGAGCTGGTCGTGCCGCAGATTCTTTCACTAAGTTCACAATTGTTTGATATTGACTGTCGGCTACAGTTTTTTCAGCAACCATTTTCAAAGAGCCATCACCATTCACGGAACCCGACATTAATTCATCCCCAGGATTTTTTTCAATTGGTTTTGATTCTCCTGTTAATGAAGATTCATCGACTGTTGATGTCCCGGTTTTTACCAAGCCATCAACTGGAACTAGTTCCCCTGGTTTTACTACTAATTCATCGCCAACATTGATTTCCTCAACAGAAACATCTTCTAAATTTTCGCCATTCAAGCGATGAGCTTTTTGTGGCGAGTTATCCAATAATGACTTCAGCTCTTGGTTAGCTTTTCCAGCGGCATAGTCTTCTAATGAATCACCACCAGTCAACATAATTAAAATCATCAAACTGGCCCAGTATTCTCCCACAGCTAAGGTTGCAACGATAGCGGTAATCGCTAAAATATCGACACCATATTTTCCTTCACGTAAGGTTTGAATCATTTCCCAGAACATCATTAACGCCATTACAGAACCTGTTATTAAAATAATGCCATACGCCCAATTCGGCTGATGTAAAATAAATTCAAATAATAATGCCAAAACTCCTGTTATAATTGTAATCCCCAATTTTGTTACATGCTTCATCTCTTTTTCTCTCCCATCATTCACTTTACATTATTGAGCGTACCTTTTCTGTTTTGAAAAAGAAAGTGAAAACGCCTAAATGAAAACGACTTTCATTATCATAGGATAGTTGCTGTAGCAACGTTTACTTTCTGAAAAGTAGTTATGTAAAAAAAACACAGACCATCGTTCATTCGCCGATGGTCTGTGTTTTTATTTCCAAAAATCATCAAAAATTGTAATGGGTAAATGCCGTTTATGTTGTCCTTTTTTATACCAGTTTTCAATTGTTTGTTGATCTGTTTCCGAGACTTTTTTGCCTTCCAAATAGTCATCAATGGCATCATACGTGACACCTAAGGCAACTTCATCTGCAACTAACGGTTTGTCATCTTCTAGATCAGCTGTTGGTATTTTTAGATACAAGGCTTCTGGTGCCCCAAGTTCTTTCAGCAAAGCTTTTCCTTGGCGCTTATTTAAACGAAATAACGGTAAAATATCCGCTCCGCCATCGCCATATTTGGTGAAGAAAGCTGTGACATTTTCGGCTGCGTGGTCTGTGCCAATTACTGCGCCAGCATTTTCGCCAGCTACTGCATATTGTGTAATCATACGTTGACGTGCTTTCATGTTCCCTTTATTAAAATCGCTAATTTGAACGCCAGCGTTTTCTAGCGAACCAACCATTGCATCCACTGCTGGTTTAATATCCACTCGTAAAGAAACATCTGGCTGGATAAAGGCTAGCGCGGCTTGTGCATCAGCTTCATCTGCTTGCTCACCGTATGGAAGGCGAATCGCAATAAATTGATACGACATATCTCCTGTTTCTTCGCGCATTTCAGTCATCGCTAATTGTGCTAAGCGCCCAGCTAATGTTGAATCTTGTCCGCCACTAATTCCCAAGACAAAGGTTTTTAAAAAAGGATGTTTAGTTAAATAAGCTTTCAGAAAATCAATACTTTTACGAACTTCTTCTTTTGGATCAATTGTCGGTAAAACACCTAACTCTTGAATGATTTTTTCTTGAAGTGTTGTCATTTCTAGGCCTCCTTATTCACCGTTTCCGTTAAATGTTTAACGTCTTTACGCACTTTTTCCAATAAATTCATTTTGTGGTTCCAACAATCTGTTGAAAGGTCCACTGGATATTTCTGCGGATTCAAGTCCCGCTTGTATTCTTCCCAAAGTGAATCTAAATTTTCTTTTGCATATTGTTTAATTTCATCTAAAGTTGGTAATTCATACACACGTTTTCCTTCAACGAAAATATCTTGGAGTACTGGCCGTGCTTCAAAATCACGGACATACTTATTAATAAAGGTATGAACGGGATGGAACATATAAATTTCTTCTTCTTGGCGAGGATCTTCGTTCCAAAGTGTCACATAGTCCCCTTCTGACTTTTTATCAGATTTACGTGTAATGCGCCAGACTTGTTTTTTTCCTGGTGTTGTCACTTTTTCAGCATTGCTAGATAGTTTAATGGTATCTTTCATTTGACCATCTTCACCTTCAATTGAAACTAATTTAAACACCGCTCCTAAAGCCGGTTGATCATAGGCGGTAATCAGCTTGGTACCCACGCCCCATACATCAATTTTTGATTTTTGCATTTTTAGATTCAAAATCGTATTTTCATCTAAATCATTCGATGCATAAATTTTTGCTTCAGTAAAGCCAGCTTCGTCCAGTTGTTCACGAACTCGTTTAGAAATATAAGCCATATCGCCACTATCAATCCGCACACCTAGGAAATTAATTTTATCACCCATTTCTCGAGCTACTCGAATTGCGCTTGGCACTCCCGCTTTCAAAGTATCATACGTATCAACAAGGAAAACGCAATCCCGATGTGTTTTGGCATACGCCATGAATGCTTCATAATCATTTCCATACGACTGAACCAATGAATGGGCATGAGTCCCACTAACCGGAATACCAAAAATTTTACCAGCACGAACATTACTTGTCGCGTCCGCCCCACCAATATAGGCGGCTCTTGTGCCCCAAATGGCAGCATCTAATTCTTGTGCCCGGCGTGTTCCAAATTCCAATAAAGGATCATCGCCTATCACGGATTTAATTCGAGCCGCTTTTGTCGCAATTAATGTTTGGAAATTCACCATATTTAGCAAGGCAGTTTCTACCAATTGACATTGTGCCAAAGGACCTTCAATTTGAATTAACGGTTCGTTATTAAAAACCAAATCCCCTTCTAAAGCAGAGCGTACAGTACATTTAAATTCAAAATTTGCTAAATACGTCAAGAAATCTTCTGGATATTCTTCAACTTCTCGGAGATATGCAATATCAGATTCTGTGAACGTTAAATTTTCGAGATAATTGACCAAACGTTCTAAGCCTGCAAAAATTGCGTAGCCATGATTAAAGGGCATCTCTCTAAAGTAACATTCAAAAACAGCATGTAAATCTGCTCTCCCTAATTCCCAGTATGTTTGCATCATATTGATTTGATACATATCTGTATGCAATGTCAAACTATCATCTGCATATGTATAGTCCATCGTTTTCTACCTCTATTCTTTGTATTAAAAACTTGTTTATATTATAACAAAAAAATTTTTTTTAGCCTAAAATCTGCTTAGACCTCTTTTTCTTTAAAAATGAAAAATTTACTGAAGAAATAATTTAAAATCACTACTACAACTTGTGTAATCATTTTCGCCCAAAACGATGAAAAATGAATGCCATCAATTAGGAGAATCATTAAACCCATATCAGCCACAAAAGATAAAATTCGGTACCAATAAAATAAGCCCATTTCTTTAAAAAAACCAGCTATGCTTTCATGCTTACTTGCGAATACCCAATATTTATTCGTGAAAAAGGCAAATAGAACAGATAAAAACCAACTAATTGTGTTACTTATCTTGTAATCCAGCCCTAACACATTTTGACAAACAAAAAATACAACTAAGTTGACGACAGTCGTTGCACCACCAAAAAATAAATAAGCCAGTACTTCTCGGTATTTACGAAATAATTCTTTCAATTTTCACGCATCCTTTCAACTAATCATTTTATCAAACTTCGGCAAGAAAACCTATCTATTTTGTGTAAAGACACAATTCTCTTGCTAATTTTACTATTTATTAAGTATTTATGAAAAACATAGTAAGAGAAGAGGAGAAGTTCATCCATGGATGAACTTCTCCTCTTCTCTTCGTCTAATAATATATGACTCCATCAACCAATAAGTTAAATCAGCATTAGTCCTTTAGCTTAGGAAGTGCTATCGTTTGTCCTTCGGTTAATACAGAATACGTTAAGTCATTTGTCTGCTTGAGGGCGGTTAAGGAATAGCCCGTTTTTTTAGCAATTTTTGCGAGTGTCTCTCCTCTTTTTACTTCATAATACTCAGTAGACTCTGTTTTTGAGTCATTCGCTTTACCATTTGATTGCTCTGCTGTCTTCAAAGCATTAGTCACCGATTTACTGATTATTAGTGATTGAAGTAACGCTTGTTCTTTCGGTTCTAGAGAAGTCGCCGCTGTATGCTGAGGAATCGTGATTTTTTGGCCAATATAAAACATTTCTTGAGTCTTTGAATTTTGTTTTAAAATGGCTGTTGCTGACACACCAAACGTCTGGCTAATGGTGGCGAGAGAATCTCCTTTGCTTACTTCATAGACGACTGCTTCTTTTTTTAGCTGTGCCTTGACTGCTTCCTTATCAAACGAAGGTTTCTTTTCTTCTGCCAAATTAGTCACTACTGGTTGCTTCTTTTCTTGATCGTATTCAGTTAATTGATAGGTTTCAATCAACGCGTTTAATTTTTTATCGTAATATGTATCCGTTGCATAACCACCTGTTAAAAATTTTGTTGCCTGCTGATAATTCGTCGTGTTTGCTTTCAAAACGCCGTGATAAAACGTTGGATTACCCGCCAGCCCATTGATGATTAATTTACTATAGTCTGTTAAAGACTCTTTATAGGAAGGATACTGACGAAAATCGGCATGAGTGGTGGTCATCTTCCCTTTACCATCATCTTCTTGTGTGGGAAAGCTGACACTTTGACCTTGATAAGCGCCTTTAATGCCAAACAAATTATAATTTGGCGGCGCGGCTAACGCACTATTGCCCGAGCCACTCTCTAAAATAGCTTGAGCTATCATGACAGAAGCGTATAGATCATGTCGCTGACCAATAACTCGTGCTTCTTCACCGATTTTTCTAATAAACTCAGAAGTAGAAGCATTCTCTTGGACAACAAAATTTGCCTCGGCTTGTTGTTGAATTCCTGCTTGCTTTTCCTTTTCTTGACTATTGTCTACCTCTGAATGTACCAACGGCTCTTTGGTCTTTTCAGTTAATGTAGAATTTTGTGGTTCCTGATTATGAGGTGACTTCTCAGTGAGCGCTTTATGCTCTTCAGATACTGGTTGCTCATTTTGTAACGATTCGGTTGGTTTAGTACTAGCAATTGTCTTTTCTTGTGGCGGTAAACTATTTTCAGATTCTAATGGTTCCACATTATTTTCCTGATGGTCACTGCTGTCATTTTGTGTTGAACTTTCTTGTTGTTCAGACGAACTTATTATTGTTTCGTTCAGCGTTGAAGAAGTAAGGGTTCCTTGGTCTTGATTGGCTTGGTCCGCTCTTTTTTCTTCCAGCGATAGCTGTCGACTTTCGTTCCTCGTTTCGGTCTCCTCTTGAGCGATTAATGGTTCTGAATTGTAGTAACTGGCGCCCGCATAAGCCCCTAAGACTCCAAGACATACCAACTTCAAATATCTTGCCTTTCTTTTTTTCATCGCATTTCTCCTTCATTTACCTCTTTATTTCTGCTAATAATTGCTCTATCTGTTGGTACATTCCTGTTGATTCATTCTTGATGGTCAGCATTTGTTCACAATAAGCTTGGTACTCTCTTGCCACTTGCTTCATGCGTGTTAAAGTTGCTAAACGTTGTTCCATTTCTTCATGAACTGTTGCAACTTGTTGGTTAGCTTGGGCAATTGTTTCTTTTGCTTGACGTTTGGCTTCTAATAACACTTCACCAATTTCTTTTTGAGAAAGCGTAACGGCTGTGTCTAAATTCTCTTCACTGGTCTGTCTCTGTTGCATCTTTGCTTCAGACAATTGTTTCTGTAAAGAAGTGATAGTTGTTTCTTTATCACTTAATGTTTCTTTAACATGTTTAAGTTGAACATCTTTTTCGACTACTTGTTTTTGTAATGCTTCCACTTCATTGGTTTGCATTAATAATTGCTCCGTTAGCTTTTTAATGGATTGCTGATATAGTTGATTTTCTTCTTCTAGTTTTTCAACAAAAGAAAATGATTCTTCTGACAGTTCAGTCGGCACTTGTTGCTGGACCTGCTTAACTTTTGCAGCTTGCTCTTTTGCATAAACAACCTCGTCATCAAAGATTGCTTCTTCTGTTACCGTTGGTTGTGCTTTCATCGATTGTTCATTTTCAAAATCCGGCATCTTCTCATACTCCTCATCTTCATTGTTTTTAGTCAAAAATTGCCACATCTGTTTCTCCTCCTTCGTACCTTTTACACCGTTAACATATAGCCTTTTGAGCGAATTGTTTTGATATATTGTGGTTTGTTCACATCTTGTTCAATTTTTTTACGCAAATGGAAAATCACATTAGCGACACGATATTTTCGTTCATTCGCAGTATCTTTCCAGACATTTTTGTAGAGTTCTTCATATGTAATTGTTTGTCCTGCGTGTTTGTATAAATACTCTATTGTGAAAAATTCCAATTTTGTTAAAAGAATTTCTTCTCCACTTCCCAAGCAAACACTCAAATTTGGCGCAATTAAATACAATCTCTCAGAAAGATTCTTAGTAACTGTTTGTTCCTCGTTTGCACTAACTAATTTAGGATAAAAACGTCTTTTTACACGTTGCAATAAATTACTCATGCTTAACATGCATTCTTGACGATCATAAGAATGATCAAAAACGCCATCTGCACCTAATTGTAAATAAATAATTCGATTGACTTTACTAATTACTTCTGTCCGAGAAAATAACCAAATCGGTAAATCTGACTGCTTGCGAATCGTCATTAATAACTCACAACAAGTATTTACTTGCTGGTGGTCAGTAACTTCAATCACTAATCCATCAATATGGTGCAAATGAAGAAGTATATTTGTTCCTTGGATGATCTGACATTCTACTTGATTACTAACAAACCAATTTTGACAGTATTCTTTTGTTTCAATTGTCAAAGGAACGACACCAATTGTATATTTTTCCATTTTTCCACCTCAATCTTCCTAATATTCCCCTTCAAAATATAATAATTTTTATTTATATTCTATTAATAAATAAAAATTACCAACTACTAGTTTTCAAAAAATGATTGTTATTACTAAATTTTATCGAATAAAAACAAGGCTGTCTAGCTAAAACGAAGCCTTTAAATTATCATCTTTTTTGTTAAATGAGTAAATATTTGAGAAAATACTATAAGCAAAGATATTATTTAGATTATTTATTCTTTATGTAAAAAAAGCTTACGATTTTTCAATCGTAAGCTTTTAGAATACTTTTTTTATTTTTACATCATACCGCCCATGCCCATTGATGGATCCATCATAGGAGCTGGTGCAGCTGGTTCTGGTTTGTCTGCAACAACTGCTTCAGTTGTTAATAATAAAGCTGACACAGAAGCTGCATTTTGTAATGCAGAACGAGTTACTTTTGTTGGGTCAACAATACCGGCTTCAACCATGTTTACCCATTCACCGTTAGCTGCATTGAATCCGATACCTAAGTCAACATTTTTTAGTTTGTCAACAATCACTGAACCTTCATAACCAGCATTTTCAGCGATTTGACGGATTGGTTCTTCTAATGCACGAACGACAATCTTGATTCCTGTTGCCACATCGCCTTCAGCTTCTAGCGCAGCGACTTTACCAATTACATTGACAAGTGCGGTACCACCACCAGAAACCATGCCTTCTTCTACAGCGGCACGTGTTGCGTTTAATGCATCTTCAATTCGTAATTTTAATTCTTTTAATTCTGTTTCAGTTGCAGCACCGACTTTAACGACAGCAACCCCGCCAGCTAATTTAGCTAAACGTTCTTGTAATTTTTCACGATCAAAATCAGACGTTGTTTCGCCGATTTGGTTTTTAATTAAATGAACGCGGGCATCAATGGCTTCTTTTGAACCAGCACCTTCAACAATTGTTGTGTTATCTTTGTCGACAACTACTTTGCTAGCATTTCCTAAGTTTTCAATGGTTGTGTCTTTTAACTCTAACCCTAAGTCGTCAGTGATTACTGTACCACCTGTTAAAATAGCAATATCTTCAAGCATCGCTTTGCGGCGGTCACCAAATCCTGGCGCTTTTACTGCGACAACATTAAATGTACCACGGATTTTGTTCAATACTAATGTTGGTAGAGCTTCCCCATCAACATCATCCGCAATGATCAATAGTGGACGGCTTTGTTGTAGAATTTGTTCTAATAAAGGTAAGATATCTTGAATATTTGAGATTTTTTTGTCGGTAATTAAGATATATGGATTTTCTAAAACAGCTTCCATTTTATCGTTGTCAGTAACCATGTATTGAGATAAATAACCGCGGTCGAATTGCATTCCTTCAACCACATCTAATTCTGTTTCAATCCCTTTTGATTCTTCAATGGTAATTACGCCGTCGTTACCAACTTTTTCCATTGCATCAGCAATTAATTGGCCGACTTTTTCAGAACCTGATGAAACAGCAGCGACTTGTGCAATCGCTTCTTTTGAATCAACTACAGATGAAATATTGTGTAATTCTTCTACTGCTGTTTTTGTTGCTAATTCAATCCCACGGCGAATACCTAATGGGTTAGCTCCAGCAGTTACGTTTTTTAAGCCTTCACGAACAATGGCTTGTGTCAAAACAGTCGCTGTTGTTGTTCCGTCACCAGCAATATCATTCGTTTTAGAAGCAACTTCTGAAACTAATTTTGCGCCCATGTTTTCAAAATGATCTTCTAATTCAATTTCCTTAGCAATTGTTACTCCATCGTTAGTAATCAATGGTGAACCAAATGATTTTTCTAAAACAACGTTACGACCTTTAGGGCCTAATGTCACTTTCACTGTATCTGCTAATACATCTACTCCGCGTAGCATTGCTGCACGTGCATCTTCTGCAAATTTAATCTCTTTTGCCATGATTTCTTCACCTCATAATTTTTTTCTTCTATTATATTATTCTGTAAAAGTTGTTTATTATTCAACAGTGGCAATAATGTCTTTGGCTGATACAATTAAGTATTCTACGCCTTCGTATTTCACTTCTGTTCCTGAATATTTTTCAAACATTACTGTGTCACCAATTTTTACTTCCATCGGAACTTTTGTGCCATTTTCAAGCACACGACCTTCACCTACTGCGATAACTTCACCTGTTTGTGGTTTTTCTTTTGCAACGGATGCAAGAACAATTCCTCCAACAGTTTTTTCTTCTTCTTTCGCGACTCTAATTACGACGCGATCGCCTAATGGTTTTAACACAATAAATCCCTCCAAATAAAAAGTTTTCGCTTATTTTAGCACTCGATACACAAGAGTGCTAACTCACACTATTTATAATACTCATTTCACTCTAAAAATGCAAGTCTTTTCTCTCTTTTTCTTGTCAATTATAAGATACGCATTTTTTATTGCGTATTCTTTTTTCATGGAATGTTTTTCCAATCCTTTAATTCATGGTAAAATAAATTGACTACGATTGGAGGCGAATAAAATGAAACAACGTTTACTTACAGCACTAATAGCAACCTTCGTTTATTTTGTGATAGCGAATTTAGGAAATCTTGTTTTCAGTGTCACAGAAGGAATTGTTTCGACACTTTGGGAATCTCTTTTCTTTTTCTTATTCGTTTTTCTTTTATTAGGATATCGCAATAATCGTAAAAAATAATTATAGAAAGGATTAACCATGACCTTAAGAAAATCAAGTTTATTTATTTTAGTCACATACATTATCGCTTTCTTCGGGCCGTTACTTTTTTCGGGTATTTCCCCCAATGCAGCGATTAATGTGACAACTGCTCTCTACATTATTGGCGCCCTTGTAATGATTGGCATCTTTTTAAAAACAACAGAACCTTCTCCTTTAGAGGAAACAGCAACCTTGAAATCACCTATTTTTATTTTTTTACTAGGTGTTAGTGGGATTTTCATTGCCATGCTGATTCAAGGGGTTACTTTTGCCATTGAAGTAGCCATCACAGGAGAACAAGCTACTTCTCAAAATACGCAAGCTATTGTGGCGGTGATTTTGGCAAATCCTTTATTTATTTTGGCAACTACTATCGGTGGTCCGATTATGGAAGAATTCGTCTTTCGTTATGCATTTATCCATTTAATCCAGCCTTTTACAAATTTCTGGATTGCGGCTACTGTTAGTTCGGCGATTTTTTCACTCGCACATGCCGATGGTCACTTTTTTGTTTATTTCTTTATGGGATTTTTCTTTGCTCTTTTGTACAAGCAAACTGGAAAAATTTGGACCTCAATTATTGCCCATTGTGGCATGAATACGATTGTGATTATTGTTCAACTACTTTTGCATAATGGTGCAATTCAATAAGAAAAGGGCCTTCGTCTAAACGACTAGGCCCTTTTCTTTTGCTTATTCTTCTTCGTCAATCAATTCGTTGTCATGATGTAAGAAATAAATCAATGTTTGTAATTCGTTGGTTAAGTCAACATTTTGAATTAATACTTCAGGTGGCGCTACTAAACGCGCAGCCGTAAAGTTTAGAATTCCTTTAACCCCTGCTTCGGCAAGTTTGTTCACAACTTCTTGTGCTTTGCGAGCTGGAATAGTTAAAATAGCTACTTCGATTTGTTGAACACGGATTTGTTCCATCATATCTTCCATTGGATAAACCGGAATACCGTCAACAATGCGTCCCACAATATCTTCATTCACATCAAATGCGCAACTTACACGAATACTGTTGCTTTGATGGAATTTGTACTTTAATAAAGCACTTCCTAAATTACCAACCCCGATTAATGCGACATTGGTTAACTCATCTTCATTCAATGTTTTTGCAAAAAAGTTCATTAAGTTTTCAACATCATAGCCGTACCCACGTTTACCTAATTCACCAAAATATGAAAAGTCACGACGAATAGTCGCACTGTCTACTTGTACCGCTTCACTTAATTCAGTTGATGAGACTTTATTTTTTCCTGTATCATGTAACATTCTTAAGTAGCGATAATATAAAGGAAGGCGTCGCGCCGTTGCTTTTGGAATAACTTGATCTTTCACAATTGGACCTCCAATACTTTCACTTAAATCTTATCCATTAACATAATAGCAGTTTTTCACAATAAAAAGCAATTCTATGGCTCAAAAATAGCATTTTTCTTCAAAAGTTTGTGATAAAAGGTATAAACCTTCACAAAGCATTTTTTGATACGTGCTATTTTAGCAGATTTTATGCTACACTAAGGGCAATGAATTTAGAAATGAGGACTACTGATGATTTTATTACAAGCAAATCAAGTTGCCCGGCATTTTGGCTCGGAAACATTGTTTGAAAACATACATTTAGAAATTGCAACAAAAAGTCGGATTGCCTTAGTTGGTCGTAATGGTGCTGGAAAATCGACTTTTTTAAAAATCATTGCAGGCATTGATGCTCCCGATAGCGGAACCATTGCCAAAAATAAAACTGCTACGTTAGGTTATTTAGCTCAAAATACCGGCTTAGAATCAGATAAAACCGTTTGGGAAGAAATGACAAAAGCCTTTGCTGACATCCTAGAAATGGAACAGCGTATGCGAGAATTAGAAACCAAAATTAGTGAAATGGAGCCAACCACTTCCGTTTATGAAGGAATTTTAAAAGAGTACGATCAATTGCAACATACGTTTTCTGAAAAAAATGGCTACGGCTATGAAAATGAAATTCGCTCAGTCCTTCACGGCTTTGGCTTTGATGAATCCTTTTACACGAAAGATATTCAAACCTTATCTGGTGGTCAAAAAACCCGGCTTGCATTAGCGAGAATGCTTTTACAAAAACCAGATATTTTAATTCTGGACGAGCCTACAAACCACTTAGATATCGAGACGCTTTCTTGGCTGGAATCTTATTTGCCAAGCTATGCCGGCGCCCTATTGATTGTTTCCCACGATCGTTATTTTTTAGATAAGGTAGTTAATGAAGTTTATGAACTGAGCCGCAAAAAAATGACTCACTACAAAGGAAACTATTCCAAATACTTAGAGTTAAAAGCAGAACAATTAGCCAGTGAATGGAAAGCGTATGAAAAGCAACAAGAAGAAATCAATAAGTTAGAAGATTTCGTTGCCAAAAATCTGGTTCGTGCATCTACAACGAAACGTGCACAAAGTCGCCGAAAAGTATTAGAAAAAATGGACCGTTTAGACCGACCTCAAGGAGATGAAAAATCGGCGCATTTTCTTTTCGATAGTGAAAAAGTCTCGGGAAATGTTGTTTTACAAGTCGAAGATGCCGCCATTGGTTACGACCAAGAACATATTTTATCCGAACCTATTCACTTGGATATTCGTCGCAAAGAAGCCATTGCCTTAGTCGGACCGAACGGAATTGGTAAATCCACTCTCTTGAAATCAATTATTGACCGCATTCCTTTCATTAAAGGAAGTAAAACTTTTGGCACCAATGTTTCTGTAGGTTACTATGACCAAGAGCAAGCCAATTTACATGGCAATAAAACGGTCTTAGCGGAATTATGGGATGAACACCCAACCACACCTGAAAAAGAGATTCGAAGTATTTTAGGCGGCTTTCTCTTCAGTGGAGATGATGTTGAAAAAACGATTCCTTTATTAAGCGGTGGCGAAAAAGCCCGTGTGGCATTAGCAAAATTAGCGATGGATCGTGACAATTTCTTGATTCTCGATGAGCCAACCAACCACTTGGATATCGATAATAAAGAAGTTTTAGAAAATGCGCTGATTGATTATGAAGGAACCATCCTCTTCGTTTCCCATGACCGTTACTTTATCAATCGAATTGCAACAAAAGTTGTTGAGCTTTCTGAAAAAGGCAGCAAACTTTATTTAGGCGACTATGATTATTATTTAGAAAAGAAACAAGAGGAAGAAGAAATCGCTGCCCTCTTAGCTAATGAAGAAGCGGCGAAAAAACCCGAACCAGTTACAGCCAAAAATACCTTTTATCAAAACAAGGAGCAACAAAAATTACTCCGTACTTTGCAGAGAAAAATAACACAAGTCGAAGAAAATCTTGCTCAGTTAGATACGACAATTGCACAATTAGAAGCACAAATGAGTCAACCAGACATTCTAGAAAATCATGTTGAATTGCTGGCTTTAAACCAACAATTAGATGACGCTCGTCAGCAACAAGATGAACTACTTGAGCAATGGGAAAATTTCAGTTTAGAATTAGAAGAAATGGAAAATAACAATTAACGGAGGGATTCACTATGGCTTCCAAAAAAATCAGTTTAACGAAGCCCAAATATCAACAAATCGCCGTTGATGTTGCGGAAAAAATTGCAGAAGGCAAATTACATGTTGGAGATAAAATCCATGCCCGTTCCACCCTAGCTAACCAATACCAAGTGTCGCCAGAAACAGCTCGCAAAGCCATTATCGTTTTAGTCGATTTAGAAATCGTTAAAGCCAAACACGGCAGCGGCTTCTATGTGGCATCAAAAGAAAAAGCGCAGGACTTTGTGACACAATATCAAGACGTTCAAACGATTGCTGAAATTAAAGAAGAATTGCTAGATAGCGTAGCGAAACAAAAAGAAGAACTTACTCATTTTTCTAGCATTCTAGATACTCTTGTTGAACAAACAAAGCGTTTTGATTCTTTCAATCCAATGAATCCTTATTCATTAGTTTTAACAGAAGAAGCTGCTTATCTTGAGGCGACGATTAGCGAAATGAATTTTTGGCAAAACACTTCGGCAACGATTATCGCTATCAAACACAAAGAAGAGCTTTTGGTCTCACCTGGTCCATATGCAAAGATTTCGTTGAACGACACACTTTATTTTGTTGGACATGACGAATCAACCTTACAACGTGTCCAAAATTTCTTTTATCCTTAAACAAAAAAGTGACTACTTATCTTGCGGTAAATAGTCACTTTTTTTATTTATTATTTCTATTTTTCATAAAAAACCACTATAAAACCTAGTTAAAATACTGTTTTTCTTCATTTTCAGAAAGATTTTCATCTAATTTGACAAAGTGACAACTTTATAGTAGTCTGATGTAGTCACTTTTTTTAATGAGGAGGAACAATGATTTGCCAAAAGTAAAAGTAAATCACCTTACCAAGATTTTTGGTAAGAAAACCAAACCGGCACTTGAAATGATTCGTGCCAACAAAAGCAAAACAGAAATTTTAGAAAAAACGGGTGCCACAGTCGGTGTTTATGATGTAAATTTCGAAGTTGAAGAAGGCGAAATTTTCGTTATTATGGGGTTATCAGGAAGTGGGAAATCAACATTAATTCGTTTATTAAATCGTTTGATTGAACCAACTTCAGGAAATATTTATATTGATGGACAAGATATTTCTTCTTTAGATAAAGAAGGATTACGTGAAGTACGTCGAAATAAAATGAGCATGGTTTTCCAAAACTTTGGTCTTTTCCCCCATCGAACTATCTTAGAAAATACGGAATATGGTTTAGAAATTCGTGGTGTTCCTAAAGAAGAACGCCAAGCAAAAGCTGAAAAAGCCTTAGAAAATTCTAGCTTAATTGCTTTTAAAGACCAATTACCAAGTCAATTATCTGGTGGGATGCAACAACGTGTCGGCCTTGCTCGTGCCTTGGCTAACGATCCAGAAATTTTATTAATGGACGAAGCGTTCTCTGCTCTTGATCCGTTAATTCGTCGTGAAATGCAAGACGAACTATTAGATTTACAAGAAAATGTCAAAAAAACCATTATCTTTATCACACATGATTTGAATGAAGCTTTACGAATCGGCGACCGGATTGCTTTGATGAAAGATGGTCAAATTATGCAAATTGGGACTGGAGAAGAAATTTTAACCAACCCAGCCAACGAATATGTGCGAACCTTCGTGGAAGATGTGGATCGTTCAAAAGTCTTAACTGCCCAAAATATTATGGTACCTGCTTTAACTACTAACATTGAAATTGATGGCCCAACTGTTGCTTTAAAACGGATGCGTCAAGAAGAAGTGAGTATGTTACTTGCCGTGGATAAAAAACGCCAACTAAAAGGCGTTGTACGCGCAGAAAAAGCTTTAGAAGCGCGTAAAAACGGGACTTCTCTTGTAGAATGTGTGGATCCAGAAATTCAAACAATCGACAAAGATATGTTAGTGAATGATATTTTTCCACTGATTTATGATGCACAAACACCTCTTGCCGTGACTGATAACGGCAAACTATTAGGCGTGGTCATCCGTGGTAGCGTACTTGAAGCACTTGCAGAAACAGAGGTGAACGAACATGAATAAGTATCAATTACCTGTCGCGTCTTGGGTTGAAAGTTTTACTGATTGGTTAACTTCAACATTTGCTGGATTATTCAGCTTTTTACAAACAATTGGTCAAAGTGTAATGGACAACATTACTGCCTTACTAACAGCCGTACCACCACTTGTGCTGATTGTGCTATTAACGATTGCTGCTTTCTTTATTTCTAATAAAAAAATCGGCTTAAGTTTATTCACGTTTATCGGCTTAATGTTTATCTATAATCAAAACTTATGGAACGATTTAATGAGTACCGTTACGTTAGTTTTACTTTCTAGTGTTATTTCCATTATCATTGGTGTGCCACTAGGGATTTTAATGGCGAAAAGCGAAAAAGCCAAGAGTATTATTACACCGATTTTGGACTTCATGCAAACAATGCCTGGTTTCGTTTACTTGATTCCAGCCGTTGCATTCTTCGGAATTGGTATGGTTCCTGGGGTCTTCGCCTCTGTTATCTTCGCTTTACCACCAACCGTTCGCTTTACGAACTTAGGAATTCGACAAGTGCCAAATGAACTTGTTGAAGCAGCTGATTCTTACGGTAGTACTGGCTGGCAAAAATTATTCAAATTAGAATTACCTTTAGCCAAAAACACGATTATGGCTGGTGTTAACCAAACAACCATGCTAGCCCTATCAATGGTAGTTATTGCTTCAATGATTGGTGCGCCTGGATTAGGACGTGGCGTCCTTTCCGCTTTACAACGTGCGCAAGTCGGGAACGGTTTCGTAAATGGTGTGGCTTTAGTTATTTTAGCGATTATCATTGACCGTTTTACTCAACATTTAAATAATAAAAAAGCAGCCCCTAAAGCAGCTGGTGCCACCTCTAAAAAGAAAAAATATGGGATTATTGCAGCGGTTGTTGTAATTGTCGCTGGCTTAGTTGGTGCTTCAATTTTTACAACAACAAATGATAAGCAAATTTCCCTTTCTTATGTGGAATGGGATACCGAAGTAGCCTCCACACATGTGGTTGCCGAAGTCTTAAAAGATATGGGGTATGATGTTAAAACGACTCCTTTAGATAACGCAATCATGTGGGAATCTGTAGCTAAAGGTGAAACAGATGCCATGGTTGGTGCGTGGCTGCCAGGAACTCACGCAGAGCAATATAAACAATATAAAGATAAATTAGACGACCTTGGTGAAAACCTTAAAGGCGCGAAGCTAGGAATTGTCGTCCCTTCTTATATGGATGTTGATTCTATCGAAGATTTATCTGATCAAGCTGGGAAAAAGATTACTGGAATTGAACCTGGTGCTGGTGTTGTTGCAGCAGCAGAGAAAACTAAAGAAGCTTATCCTAATTTGAAAGATTGGTCTGTTGAAACTTCTTCATCAGGTGCCATGACTGTCGCCTTAGGACAAGCAATTAAAAACAACGAAGACATCGTTATTACTGGCTGGTCTCCTCACTGGATGTTTGCAAAATATGATTTAAAATATTTAGCTGATCCAAAAGGCACTATGGGCGGCGAAGAAGCGATTCACACAATGGCTCGCCAAGGCCTAAAAGAAGATCAACCAGAAGCTTACAAAGTGTTAGATAATTTCCATTGGACAACTAAGGATATGGAATCTGTCATGTTAGAAATTAACGAAGGCAAAGACCCACAAGAAGCTGCACGTGATTGGGTTGATTCACATAAAGACCAAGTAGCAGAATGGAAAAAATAATTCTTAACAAATGACTTCCCCATCTATTAAAAGAGGACGTTGAACAAATTGTTCAACGCCCTCTTTTTTCGCCAAAAAAACCACTCAGTTGGGTAGACTGAGTGGAAAGGAGTTATTTTTACTTGAGGAGTAAAAATGAAAAGTGTTTATGTTGGGTGTTTTGTTGGTATGCTTATATATTAACGAGAACCTGTGAATAATTTGTGACGAAAACCTTGGAAATTTGCTACGAATTACTTAAAAAAGTTTAAATGTGTCTCACCCTAGTTAATCAATACAGCGATTATTTCTTTTTAGCATTTTGGATGGCTTTAAATAATGTTGAAAATTGTCCTTTGAAAGACATCACATCATCAAAGATATCAACACCATCGTTTAACATTTTGACGGTAACCCAGCCAAGCGCTTCCGTAATTGCTACTGCAACTGAAGCATTGACCATGCCACCAGTCACAGTTCCGACAACAGGAATCACTTTTAGAATATTTCCGACTGCGCTCTTACCTAAACTAACCACTACTAATTCTTTGGTTAAACTTTTCCCTAAGCTTTCAGACCAAGACTGACCAAAAATTTTATGCAGCCGTGACATCATAGTTAATTGAACAGGTACCAGTAAAAAAGCATCCGAAAATGGAATTGGTGAAAACCCAATAATTGCTGCTGACAATGCAGCAAAATGAATCGTTTGATGACTTTTCTTTTTCACCTCAGGTGAAACACCAGCCAAAAATTCATCAAATACTTTGTCGAGTTGTGTTTGACTGTTCGTCACTAATTGTTCTGCTTTACCTTTAGAAGTTGCGAAAGCATTCATTATGGCCGTAGACGTTTTTTGTGGAAATTTTTTCAAGACATCTTGAAAAAAAGAACGAAATTCTGGGTCTTCGATTTCTTCATTCAATTGCTTAGTTTCTTGTTCTGCTAATTCTTGTTTTTCAATCTCTTCAAAAAGTTCTTGTTTCTTTTTGTTTTTATGTTTTTTTCTTCTCATCTCATTAACTCCTTTATCTATCAATATGTAGAAACAAAGTATAGCATAGCCCCTGATTGATTCTCTTTTAGATGATTTGAAAAGCCAGAACTTATCTGTTTTTTAAACAAATAGAAATGTTCTAGCTTTTCTCAAAAAATCAGCTATTTTGTTTGTTCTTCACCGCAATAAACCGTCAAGTGTTTAGGCAAAATCTTCAGCGTAATTGGTAAAGCAGCTCCTTCATCACCATCCACATTAGTGGTTAATTCTTCTTGGTTTTCTAAGGAGATTGTTCCTTCTTTAAAGGTTAGATAAGCTAAATTATCAGTGGACTGGTCGACGCCTTTTAACAAATCTGGAACGGCTTTTACTGCATCCCACAATGATTGATCTTTTAAATAAACTAAATGAAGTTTGCCATCATCCACTTGGGCTTCTGGTAATAATGTTTCAAACCCACCGATTGAATTCGTTAAGCCAACTAAAACGGTACTACTTTCAATGGTTTGTTCTTTTTGATCCAATCTTAAATGAAAAGGATACGTTTGAGCATTCGCTAAATGTTTGGCACCTGAAATAAAATAAGCGAGTTTTCCTAACTTCGTTTTTTGTTCAACGTCCACGTCGTTAATTGACTCTGGAATCGTCCCAATCGCAACGACATTCATAAAGTAGTCGTCATTGATTTTCCCCACATCTAAAGCACTGGTTTTTTCTAAATCTAATTGTTGAATCGCTTCTTCAGGGTCCATCGGTAAATTCAAGGCTCGCGCTAAATCGTTCACCGTTCCTAAAGGAAAAAAGCCAAATTTTGGGCGGTAAGCTTGTTCTGCCAACCCGCTAATTCCTTCATTAACGGTTCCATCTCCCCCCATTACGAAAACACTGTCGAAGTGACTTTCCGCAGCTTCACGGGCAAATTGTTCTGCATTGCCGCCTTTTTCTGTTTGTTTCACTACAACTTCATCAAATAACTGCTTTAATTTTTCTTCTGCTAACGTTTCAAATTCTTTGGCTTTTTCACCACCAGAACTGGGGTTAACAATTAAAACTGCTTTTTTCACTGGCACCACTCCTCATTGATATCTAAATCGTTTGATTCCTTACAATTATTATAAAAGATATTTTTAATTCTGGCGAAAAATATGCTGACACTTGCTTAACAAACAAGCATTCCTGCTCCTCACTACTTTTCAAAACGTTCTTTAAAGCAATAGGCAAAATAATAGAACAATTTCCAAAAATCTTGCCAAACTTTTGGATCCATCCCCGTCAATTCATGAATTCGTTTCAAACGGTAATTCAATGTATTTCGATGGATATGTAATACTTGTGAGGTTTCATTGATGTTTAAGTTATGATTGGCGAAAAAAATAACGGTTTCATAGTATTCATCATAAATCGTCTGGATGGTTTCAAAAAAATCCAATTCAATATGAAAAGGAAAATTAAAAATTCCTTGAATGAAAAAATCTTCTGCTTGGTAAAACTTAGCCTTTTCTAATTGAAGAAACGATAGAAGTAAATACGTGTTTTGTGCCTCTTGGACCATTTGTTGAATCGTGGCTTTTTCCGAACTTATCACAAGGTATTCTGTTACTGGCTTTGTTATCTGAGGTGGTTCAGAAGTAATCACCAGATAACAATTTTCCCATTCAAATATTTCATGGCCAGGATAATAACTGGATAATAAGCGCTTATCCTTGGTCAGTACACAATGATTCTGGTCATCTAATTGAAGGTTATATAGTTCCAACGCTTCAAGTTTTAAGGCTTCTGAGTAAGCAGAATCAACATGCATTAAGTGCTGGATAAACTGATTTTTTTGTTTCTTCTTTTTTTCGCGTTCTTGTTGTGTATTTAATTCTTCTGTCAGTAAAAGAACAATCGAGCGCACAAGCTTGGTAAATTTGCGCACCTCGTCTGGTTCTCCTGAAATGCCTACGACACCTAAAATGTGATTATTCAAAATAATCGGTTCATTGGTGCCTTTTTTCTCTAAAGAAGTATCTTTATAAATTTCAATATTTTTTCGTTCATTGATGGCTCTTTCTGCACCACGATGGCGCTCCCCAATTCGAGCAGAATCTCCACTCGCAATAATTTTTCCTCGTTCATCCATAATATTGATGTTATAAGGAATATCTGCCATCAACTTTTCAACAATTTTATTTGCTTGGATTTTGTCTAATTTTAACATTGCTATCGCCAACTTTCTAAAAAGCGAGTAGCGTTTGGGACATAAGCCGCAATGACTTATGTCCCAAACGCTTAATTCTTCAGATCAACGACTGAACATTTTTATTTCAGCTTTCATTACTGATGATACCATGGTTAGTTCTTAGTCACAAGGCACCAGCTGTAATGTACGAGCAATATTTTCAACGGTTCTTTCTAAGTTAACTGGTCCATTTTTCAATGCTGCTTCCAATGGTTCGGCTTTGGCCAAAATTCCAAAAATAGCCGTCATCCCTTCTTCATAGAGGACATCCACATCTTTGCCGATATAGCCAGCACAAGCGAAAACCGGTTTTTGATACTTCTTGGCCAAACGCGAGACGCCATAAGGGGCTTTGCCGAATTTTGTTTGAAAATCCATCCCGCCTTCACCAGTAAAGACATAATCAGCGGCTTTTATTTTTTCTTCTAATTGATTCACTTCTACGACAATATCAATCCCTGGGCGTAACTGAGCTTTTGTGAATGCTAGTAACCCTGCACCCAAACCACCAGCAGCTCCTGCGCCTGGCATCATCTCAACATCAATGCCGACCTCTTTTTTGATAATCGCTGCATAATGGGCTAAGTTTTTATCTAATTGAGCCACCATTTCTTCTGTCGCACCTTTTTGCGGGCCAAAGACATGAGACGCCCCTGTTGGCCCTGTTAGTGGGTTATTCACATCACTTGCTACTAGAACTTCGGTAGCAAAAATGCGTTGATCAAACTGTGTTAAATCGATCTGCGCCAGTTTATCTAATGCACCACCGCCACGTGTCAATTCTTGCCCTTCCTTGTCTAACAAACGCGCACCAAGTGCCTGAATCATACCTGCACCCCCATCATTTGTCACGCTACCACCAATGCCGATAATGATTTTTTTTGCCCCATGATTGAGCGCATGTTGAATCATTTCTCCTGTACCATAAGTAGAAGTGATCAAGGGATTACGTTCTGCTGCTTTGACCAATTCAATTCCGTTGGCTTTCGCCATTTCAATGACCACCGTTTCTTGGTCACCTAATAAGCCGTAATAGGTTTCAACGATTTGATCAGGAAGCGGTCCTGCCACACGCACTGGTACTCTTGTGCCTCCTGTTGCATCCACTAAGGAATCCACCGTTCCTTCCCCGCCGTCTGCCATCGGGACGTGTTGAATGTCTGCATCTTTAAATACAGCTAAAATCCCTTTTTCCATTGCCAGACAGGCTTCTTTTGCACTCATACTTTCTTTAAATGAGTCTGGAGCCAAAACAAATTTTTTCGTCATCTTTTCGCGCCTACTTTCCAACTAGTTTAAAATAAAGCCATATAAAATGGTTGCAACAATCGTCATTACCCCACCGACACACATTTCATAAGGAATCACTCGAATTCTTTCTTTAATCGTCATATTCATACTTTGTGCCGTAATATGGAAATAATTGCCTTGAGGAACACTATCAATCACAGTTGCCCCAGTATGCACCATGACTGCTGCTGAAAGTGAAGATGTGCCCATATCTAAAATCGCTGGTCCAAAAGAACCTGTCGCTAAAATAACCGCTGTGGATGTTGAACCAACTGCTAAGCCCATTAAAATACCAGAAATCGGTGCCAAGAAGGTTCCAGAAATTCCCATAACAGAAATTAAGTGGACAATTTGTGTTGATAAATCAGAAACAGAAATTAATCCAGCAATTGCACCCGCACCAATTAAAATTAAAACGGTATCGGTTACTCTCTTCAAGCCAGAAGACGCATAAAAGGCCAGTTGTTTTGTTTGCCCAATCGCAATTGTCCCAACAACTGAGGCGAACGGCAAAATATACAGAGCATCAATATTCAAACTTTTGATGAAAGAAATATTTAAAACGGCGCCAATCGGATTAAGTAATAATAAGACAATCGCTAACACTGGCGCAATTAACGCCTTT
This sequence comes from Enterococcus sp. AZ120, assembly GCF_050546165.1. Classification (NCBI taxonomy): domain Bacteria; kingdom Bacillati; phylum Bacillota; class Bacilli; order Lactobacillales; family Enterococcaceae; genus Enterococcus; species Enterococcus sp. AZ120. Next base: position 2,094,288 of record NZ_CP172950.1, read on the forward strand.
TTCAAAGGTAATAATTCTTTTGTTTGTTCCTCTACAAGATCCGTTTCTTTGACCATTGATCCTTTGCTTCTCATGATATTTGCAAGAACGACAGCTGTAATTAAGCCAAATACGGCTGGAATAAAACCAGCAATCATAACGTCACTTAAAGGTAAATTAAAGCCGTTCGCCGCTGCAATAGTATTTGGATTAGGCGAAATAATATTGCCCGCTTTGCCGCCACCTGATAAGGCAATCAATAATGATAACTTACTGATACCCGTACTTTTCCCAACGGATAGAGCAATCGGGGCAACAATCAACACTGCAACAGGAATGAATACGCCCACAGCTGTAATTACCATTGTAGATAATGCCAAAGATAAAATAGCTTTTTTCTCGCCAAGCTTTTGTACAATGGCGTTGGCAATTGATTCTGCCGCACCAGATTCCATCATCACACCCGCCAACATGCCGGCTGCTAAGACACGGATTGCGGTTCCCATAATACTTTGTGTTCCGTTTAATAGAACAGCGACTGTATCTGACAGGGAAGCGCCTCCAATAAGACAACCAACAATTGCACCAAAAAACAAGGAATACACAGGATTAAATTTTTTCAAAATTAATACTATCGCTACAACTAATCCTAAAATTGCAGCAACCCAAGATATTGTAATATCTGGCATTCAAAATCAGCTCCTTAAATTGTTTACGCTTTCATTCTATCAAAGTCCTTTCTTTTTAAAATTGTAAATTTAACAGGATTTATTGTTCAAATGCACAAAAAAACCGTTCTTAAAGAACAGTTTTTTGAAATCTTTTTCTATCTTTCTCAATAATGACCACCAATCCAACGAACAAAAGAACACTCACAATTAACAATACTGCCGTTTTATTATATCCATGAAATAGCGCTTCGCCTCCACATGCGTAAAGTATTGAGGAAGGAATTACACCAATGAATATAGCGGCTATTAAATTTTTTAATGGCAACTGCATAGTATCTGCAGCAAAATTAATCACAGAAGAAGGAATAATTGGAATCATGTAGCCCACCATAATCCCAATTTTTGGATGCTTCATCCGTCGAATGGACTGGACCCAATGATTGGTCTCCGTTTTTTTATCTAAAAATTTTATATGATGCATCAAAAAGATTGCAACCAAATTTCCCATACTATTCCCTAAAACGTTAATGAGTGTGCCGCTGAAGGGACCAAAACTCAATCCTGCAATCACACCAATTACTGAGGTCGGAATCCCTGGTACTGCACACATGATCGCGGTCAAAAAAACCAACAATAGCGCTGCTGAAAAACCATGTGAACGAATTCGCTCTAATAATTGTGTCTTACTGGCTTTAGGATTCAAAAATAATTGAATATCTGTTTGATATTCTAGATACAAACGGTAACCTACCAGCAGGATTAAAATAAGCCCGCTACTGATTAGTAGTATTCGGATTGTTTTCCTCTTCATTTTCTTTGCTCCTTTTATGCTTTATACAAAGTGTAGCACAGGATTCTTTGTGCCTCAATTAGAAGCTTGTATGAATAAAAGCCGCCCCTAAAAGTTAGACTAAAAATCTAACTTTTAGGGGCGATTCGAAAGTTACGAAGATACTTTTTTTATTTCCGATACATCTTAAACTCCAAGAACAGATCGTTATAAATTCCTAAGTATTCTTGACCTAAATCTTGGTAAACTTCTAAATGTTTGATGGTTTCATCATCTGGATAAAATTGTTTATCTTCAGCAACTTCTTTTGGTAATAGTTTTTTAGCTTCTTTATTTGGTGTGGAATAACCAATATATTCTGCGTTTTGTGCTGCATTTTCTGGTCGTAACATAAAGTTCATAAATGCATAGGCGCCGTCTTTATTTTTGGCTGTCTTAGGCATCACAATGTTATCAAACCAGAGATTAGAGCCTTCACTGGGAATCACATAATGTAGATGTTCATTGTTTTCTAGCATTTCAGCAGCTTCACCAGAGAAAGTTACAGCAACTGCACTTTCTTCATTAGCCATGTACATTTTGATTTCATCGGCAACAATTGCTTTGACATTGTTCGTTAATCGGTTTAACTTATCGGTAGCCTGACGTAATTGTTGGTCGTTTTTACTGTTTAACGAAAAGCCTAAACTATTCAAAGATAATCCTAACACTTCGCGAGCGCCATCAATCAGCATGACATTATTTTTTAATTCCGGGCGCCATAAATCATCCCAATGTTGGATCTGACGGCCGTCAATAAATTTATCATTATAAATAATCCCCAACGTGCCCCAGAAGTATGGAACGGAAAACTTATTTTTGGGATCGAAGGATTGATCTAAAAAGCGTGCATCAATGTTTTCTAAGCCTTTTAATTTGCTGTGATCAAGTGGTAAAAGCATCTTCGCTTTCATCATTTTTTGAATCATATATTCAGAAGGAATGGCAATATCATAGGCTGTGCCACCTTGCTGAATTTTTGTATACATAGCTTCATTAGAATCAAAGGTTTCGTAATTGACTTTATAGCCTGTTTCTTTTTCAAATTTCTTAATCAAGGCTGGATCTATATAGTCCCCCCAATTGTAAATGGTCAAGGTATCTGCTCCTGCCATGCCACTTGCTTTCTCCAATTGGCGCACGCCAAAAAACAAGATGACAATAATAGCGATAATTCCAATAAAAAGTGACTGTAATTTTTTCATTTTAACTTGGCCACCTCACTTTGTTCCCGACGCATTTTCTTTAAACGTTTTGGCGTATTGTCTTTACTGATAAAGTAATAACCGACAACTAGAATCATTGAGAATAGGAATACTAACGCACTTAAGGCATTGATTTCTAAACTAATTCCCTGACGTGCTCGTGAATAAATTTCAACAGATAATGTTGAAAAACCATTGCCTGTCACAAAGAATGTTACGGCAAAATCGTCCAACGAATAAGTAAAGGCCATAAAGTAGCCAGCAATAATTCCTGGCGCTAAAAAAGGCAAAATAATATTTTTAATCACTTGAACATTATTGGCCCCTAAATCCCGTGCCGCATCTACCATAGAATCGTTCATCTCTTGTAGTTTTGGTAAAACCATTAAAACAACAATTGGAATACTAAAGGCAATATGCGACAATAACACACTTGTAAAACCTAAACTGATAAACCCTACTGCCGTGAAGAAAATTAAGAAACTGGCTCCAATAATAACATCTGGTGAAACGAGTAAAATGTTATTAAAGCTAAGCAACGTGTTCCGGTTTTTACGACGTTTTGTATAATAAATCCCCATCGCGCCAAATGTTCCAATGATGGTTGCTATTAAAGCCGATAAGAAAGCTAGCAAAAACGTATTCAGAACAATGGTTAACAAGCGTGTGTCTTCGAAAACGTTCCGATAATTATCTAACGTAAAACCAGTAAACTGATTCATCGTTTGCGTGTCGTTAAACGAATAAAAAATCAAATAAAAGATTGGTGCGTACAGTAGCGCAAAGACAACGAATAAATACACATAAGACCATTTAAACTTTTTCTTTTGCATTATTTGCCACGCCCTTTCTTCTTCTCACCCGTCAGCAACATCACAATAAACATGGCAACAATTAAAATCACACCTATTGTTGAACCCATGCCCCAGTTTTGCGTTACTAAGAAGTGTTCCTCAATCGCCGTTCCCAACGTAATCACCCGATTGCCGCCAATTAAACGCGTTAACATAAAGAGCGAGAGCGAAGGAATAAAGACAGCTTGAACGCCACTTTTCACACCGTTTAGGGAGAGAGGAAAAATGACACGGCGGAATGTTTCCGCACTGCTAGCTCCTAAGTCCCGACTAGCACTAATCAATGAAGGATTCATCTCTTCTAAGGCATTAAAAATCGGCATAATCATAAATGGAATTTCAATATACGTTGCGACAAATAAAAAACTGAAATCTGTAAACAGAATTTGGTGCGTACCCAAACCCATAAAACTCATAAACTGATTGATACTCCCATGAATACTGAAAATCCCAATAAAGGCATAAGCTTTTAATAATAAATTCACCCATGTTGGTAAAATAACGAGCATTAACCACAACTGTTTATGCTTGAGCTTTGTCAAAAAATAAGCCGTAGGATAACTTACTAATAACGTAAAAATGGTAATCAGAAAAGCATACCAAACCGAATTAATGGTCATACTTAAATACGTTCCTGATGTAAAATACGTTTGGTAATTCGCCAAAGTAAACTGGCCATTCATATCGAAAAATGATTGATAAATAATCATTAGCACTGGCGCAATGACGAATAAAAGTAACCACATTACATAGGGAATCGAATAAATTCGACGCATTGTTTTCATTTTATTTTCCCCTTTCGTTTACTCGTCGTAACTTTCTAAACGGGCATCAAAGTCTTCTTCTGATTCATTGAAACGCATCACGTGAATATCTTCTGGCTCAAAAGAGAGCCCTACTTGAGCACCTTCTTTGGCTTTTCGAGTGGAATGCACCATCCATTCGTTTCCTTGTTCATCAAAACAAATAATTTCATAATGAACGCCGCGGAATAACTGTGTATCCACCGTTACGGTTAGCTTGCCTTTTTCAAGCGTGGTAATCGTTAAATCTTCTGGACGTAAAACGACTTCTACAGGTTCATTTTTCCGCATGCCACCATCGACACATTCAAACTTTTTGCCCACAAATGAAACTAAATTATCTTCCAGCATCACACCGTCCACAATATTACTTTCCCCCACAAAGTCAGCAACAAAGTGATTAATCGGTTCATCATAAATATCGACTGGTGTGCCACTTTGCACGATATGACCTTTATTCATGACAAAAATTTCATCACTCATCGCTAATGCTTCTTCTTGATCATGGGTCACAAAAATAAAAGTAATTCCTAAACGTTGTTGTAAATCACGTAGTTCATATTGCATCGCTGTGCGTAATTTCAAATCTAAAGCGGATAACGGCTCATCTAAAAGCAATACTTTTGGCTCATTGACAATCGCTCGTGCAATTGCGACCCGCTGACGCTGGCCCCCAGACATTTCACTAATTTCACGTGTTTCGTAGCCCGGTAATTGAACCAAACGTAATGCCTCTTTCACTTTTTTTTCAATTTCTGCTTTGGATAGTTTTTTGATTTTTAAACCAAACGCAACATTATCAAAAACATTCATGTGAGGAAACAAAGCATAATCCTGAAACACGGTATTGACTTGGCGTTTATTGGCAGGTACATCATTTATTCTTTTACCATCAAAATAAACATCGCCAGAAGTCACGTCATTGAATCCCGCAATAATACGCAAAATCGTTGTTTTGCCACATCCTGAAGGTCCTAATAACGTATAAAATTTTCCTTCTTCAATTTCAAAGCTGACATTTTTTAATACTGGTTCATCGTCAAATTGTTTGACAACATTTTCAAATGAAATCACATGGTTTCTCACTGGATAAACTCCTCCATTTCGTCCTTTATAAATACGATTCTGTCGCCACAATTAACGCACGACTTTTTCCTCGACTATTGTTGCTAATTTGGTGAGGTTCTGTTGCTTGGTAATACATGGTTTGACCTTTTTTAGCAATATACGTGGCTTCCCCTAATGTCAAACGAATGGAGCCATCAATCACATAAATAAATGTTTCTGATAGAGAAGGTTCAAACGTTTTGTATTCGCCATTTTTATCAAAAGTAATAATGACAGGTTCCATTTCTTTTTCATTTGAGGCTGGAATTAACCATTTTAGTTCATAGCCATGTTCTTCATCATAATAGAGGGTACTTTCTTCTTCATTGTAGACAATTTTCTGTTCAAGCGGTTGCTGACTAAAAAACTGCTCTGGCGTCACGCCTAGTACTTCTAAAATTGAGAAAAATGTTTCCATTGATGGTGAGCTTAAATCCCGCTCCAATTGGGAAATATAGCCTTTGGATAAATCCGTTCTTTCGCCTAATTCTTCTTGCGTTAAATTTTTCTGAATGCGTAAATTTCTCAACTTCTCACCAATTTCCATGGCACACCTCGTTTCTATTTTCAGCTAATCTTTTCAACAAAAGTTTTGTAATACTAAACTTACAGTTTAGTTTTACCTTTTTTAGTATACGAACTTTTTGAAAAATTTCAACCATTTTTCTTTATTTTTCTAGTCTAATTGTCACACAATCTTTCTTTTCTGTATAACTTACTGTTTATAAGAAGAAAAATGATACGAAAAAATCAGAATATGATAAAATAAGACGAGTTGCTTTTTTACATAATTGGAAGGAGAGTTTTTATATGAATTCATTTCAAGCATTTACGTTAAGAGAACAAGATACATCTGTTATTGGTCAACTAGAAACCATTACTTTAGACGATTTATCAGAAGGCACTGTAGTAATCAAAGCAGCCTACTCCTCAGTTAACTTTAAAGACTCTTTAGCTTCAAAAAAAGACGGCGGTGTGATTCGCAATTATCCAATGATTCCAGGAATTGATGTCAGTGGCACTGTTGTCACATCGGAAGATCCTCGTTTCAAAGAAGGCGATAAAGTGATCGTAACAGGCTATCAATTAGGGGTTAGTCATACTGGTGGTTATTCTGAATATGTGCGTGTTCCTGGCGATTGGGTAGTTCCACTTCCTGAAAAAATGAGTCTCAAAGAAGCAATGATTTTCGGAACTGCTGGCTTTACAGCCGGATTATCTGTCACAGCTTTAGAAGACGATGGCTTACGCGACGACAAAGAAGCCCCCATTATTGTAACTGGTGCGACAGGCGGTGTTGCGACATTGTCTATTGCGATGTTGCATCAATTAGGCTACACTTCAATCACTGCATTAACTAGAAAGCCAGATTCTTTTGAGCTTTTAAAAGAGTTAGGTGTTAGTGAATGCTTATTAGTAGAAGATTTCTTAGCAACTCCTGTTAAAGCATTGATGAAACAGCGTTTTGCTTTTGCAATTGATACCACTGGTGGGGAAATTACTTCTGCTGTTTTACCACAACTTCGTTATGATGGCCGTTCAGCCATTTGTGGCCGCGCTGCTGGAATTACATTAGAGACAACCGTTTTACCCTTTATTTTACGGGGCGTTCATTTATTGGGCATTGATTCGGTTAATGTTGGTATGGACAAACGAAAAATAGTTTGGCAACGTCTTGCCACTGATTTAGACATCACTGAAAAAGCTGTGTATCAAGAGATTACTTTAGAAGAACTTCCCCCTGTTTTTGAAGCATTACAAGCAGGCCAACATATTGGACGGACCATTGTCCGAATTTCTTAAGGAGGCGTTTTGATTATGGATGTTTTAGTTACTGCTGGTGGAACGTCAGAACCGATTGATAATGTTCGTTCGATTACCAATCATTCTTCTGGCGGACTAGGAAAAGCAATTGCTGAAAGTTTTTTAGCTGCTGGACACACCGTAACCTACGTAACAACCAAACATGCATTACGTCCAACCCAACAATTGGACTTATCAATTAAAGAAATAGAAACAACGGTTGAATTAGCTACTACGTTAGAACAACTCTTTGCTGAAAAGCAATTTGATGCGATTGTTCACGCAATGGCAGTCAGTGATTTTACGACGGAAACCGCGCAAACGGAAGAACAATTTATTGATTCTTTTGCTCAACAATTAAGCGAACAAACATTGCCAAAGACCAAAGAAGCCTTGGTAACTATCGTTCAAAACACATTGAATCAGATTGCTGATATTCCTCAAACAGCAACAAAAATTTCATCTGATACGGACCGATTATTAATTTTTCTAAAGAAAAATCCTAAAGTCATCCAAATGATTCGTGACAAGCAACCCCAAACTGTTTTAGTGGGCTTTAAATTACTTGTCGACGTTTCACAAGAAGAACTTGTCCAGGTTGCACAAGCCGCTTTGGTTAAAAATCGGTGTGACTTTGTCTTAGCCAATGACTTGATGAACGTTCATGAAACAGAACACGAAGGATTATTAATTAACGAAACGGGCATTGTCCAAGAAGCTTGTTCAAAACAAGGGATTGGTTCAATGATCGTTAAAAATGTTGAAAAGAAATGGAGAGAACAACAATGAAAACTATTTTATTAGGCGTCTCTGGCAGCATTTCTGCATATAAAGCAGCAGATATTACAAGTCAACTAGCTAAGCTTGGCTACAATGTGGAAATTTTAATGACTAAAAGCAGCACAGCGTTCATCACTCCGCTGACGTTACAATCACTTTCTAAGAATCCAGTGCATACGGATGTCATGATGGAAATTGATCCCAGTAAAATTAATCACATTGAGTTAGCTAAAAAAGCGGATTTATTTTTAGTAGCACCTGCTTCGGCCAATACAATTGGGAAATTAGCCCATGGGATTGCCGACGACTTATTATCAACAGTTGCTTTGGCACTTTATCCTGAAACACCAAAAATTATTGCGCCCGCGATGAATACGTATATGTACCAAAACCCCATTGTCCAACGAAATATTGGCATTTTAAAAGAAGTCGGCTATCAAGAAATAATCCCACGTGAAGCTCTATTAGCTTGTGGCGATTATGGTCGTGGCGCACTTGCCACTGTTGAAGATATCCTTCAAACAGTGATGAAAATTTTAGCATCTGATAACAAGGAGTAATTTATGAATAACACGAAAAAATTTACGTTAACAGCAATGTTCTTAGCTATCTTACTTTTACTGGCTTTAACCCCGCTAGGATTTATCACATTAGGTCCTTTAAATTCGACCACGATGCATATTCCTGTAATTATTGGTTCCATTGTTTTAGGGCCAAAAATCGGTAGTATGTTGGGCGGCACGTTTGGGATCATTAGCTTAATTAAAAATACGACAGCACCAACACCTTTGTCGTTTGTTTTTTCTCCATTTATTCCCGTGATCGGTACCGATCACGGTAGTTGGAAGGCTCTTTTAATTGTGCTAATTCCGCGGATTTTAATTGGGGTCGTTCCTTATTTCGCTTACAAATGGCTAAATAAATTAACGAAGGAAAAAGCGCAACCTGTCTCCTTATTTGTGGCTGGTGTTTTAGGCTCAGCAACGAATACCATTTTAGTCATGAACATGATTTATTTTCTTTTTAATTCAGCTTATGCTGAAATTATTGGTAAAGCTGGAACTGCTGTTTACCTAGCTATTATTGCGACGATTTTCAGTTCTGGTGTGCCAGAAGCTCTTGTTGCTGGTGTAGCTGCTTCAGCAATTGCTAGCGTTTTGCTTCGCTTAATGAAACGGAATGCAACGCAAAAACTATAGAAAAAAACACAGGGACTAAAAATCAAGTTTGATTTTTAGTCCCTGTGTTTTTTATTTATTTTTTTTGTTTTCGTAATTTATAGGCATATTCACTGGCTTTAAATAATAATTTATTAACCGGTAAATCGAATTCCCCAATAAATTCATTAATCGTTGGGTTGAAGTTCGCTTTAAACTTAATTAAGCCATCATTTAAACTACCTTCTAAGCCGCCCATATTACAGCTTTCGCAGCCACGGTTAAAACATTCTTGAATGGCATCTCGCCAAGTCACATATGTTGGCATGTAGCGTTTATAACGATCATCTAAGCCAGCATAAAGGATTTCACTTGTTGGACCAAATGTCACAGCCAAAGCGCCAGCAACCGTGACGATTTCACCAGCTTCTGCGATATTTTCTTCTAATTCTTTTAGTTCCCGAGTCAAGGAAGCATCTAATTCTTCTAAATTATGGCGCTTTTTCACTTGATTTTCTTTCAAATTACTCAAGTCTTTTTGATTTTTGTCATAGCGTTGTCGCGTGCTATCTAAGCGTTCCTTTAAATTGACTTGCGCCAGCATAATAAAGGAGTCTTCTGGGTAAATGTTCAACAGCTTCTTAAAGTAATCACTATTCCGCAAAGAAATATGTTGGCGTTCCATGGTTGATTGAATGACTTTTTCAAATTCATCAACAAAGTCAACATGCCCTTGCTGCACAACGACCCCTTTTTTTTCAGCTGTTTTAATCATTTTCTTGGTACTTTTTGACAATTGTTCCTCACTAAAATCTTCACGATAAATATTCGCTTGGAAGCGGGGCTGGATGGTGGCCCCCATATCCATTGTCAGTCCTTGATATTTGGCCCCTGCTTTTTTCAAGGTCTCAATAATAGCTGTCGCTTCAGCATGCGGTTGATGTTCTTCTCCCAAATGAAAATCTTGATAGTGAACCGCTGGATCCATTTTTATAAATAAAGCTCGTTTTTTCTTGCCAAATTTTTTCAATTCAGCCATAAAGTAGCTGACCAAACGTTCATTTGTATAGTCCATTACTGGACCTCTTGGTGTATATAACATCGTAAAACCGGCTGGTAATGGTTTGATTAAAACTAAACTTGATGCGACTAATGTATCCTTTTCATAAACCCCAACAATTTCAGAACCCCAGTTATCCTTGACTTTTGCCCATGAAGATGACTGTAGTAAATTACATAATGGGTGATTTTTAACAAATGTATCGTGTACTTCTGCCGGAATACCGATTTTAAATGTGTACATGTTCAAACTCCTCTGCTGTGACTTTCCAATAGTCCGTTTATCTTACACTATCATAGTGTATTCCAACAGACTAGTAAAGTTTTACATGAAAATTTTTAGAAAAAATGTAGATCTTATTCTTTATGTAAAAAAGACGAGGTAGAAACAGTTCATTCTATCACTTAGCTCACTAATAGCAACGACACTTTTCTTCACTGCCATTCAAAGGATGAATCATTTCTATCCACATCTTTTCAATTAAATACGTGTTTCAAATTTTAATGACTTGTTGATAAAATACATGATTGGTGCTGAAATCGTCATAATAATCGCTTCACTTAATGCTAACCAACCATAAGTTGTCCAAAATGCTTGACCGCCACTTGGTACTAGCATAAAGGCAATAAAAAACATACTTACAGTAAAAAATAGACTATTTAGACACATTCTAACAGGAATACTTGGTACCTTTTTTTGTAAAAAAGCTGTTAAGCTCAACGCAAATAATGTTTGCGCTCCACCAAACAGAGCATCCATTACACCGAAACCAAAAAATAAGTTAAAAAAGATAACGCCGCCTAAAACACCCCACATCAATTTGCGATTGAAAACGACTAGGTGATTCAAACTTTCTGAAATTCTAAATTGAATCATACCAGAAGAAACTGGCCGAACCAATAAAGAGAGGACAATATATAAGCCCATAATGATACCATTGGCTAAGACTGTTCTTAGCTTTCGATTGGCTTGAAACGAATTTTGCATACTTTTTCCTTCTTTCTCCGAGTTTTTTTACAAGGGATGGTTGATGAACCTTGGTTACAATTGCAACAGTTCACATTCTAATATGGAACGTCAAAATAGTCAATGAAAGCCCTGTTTTACTTTGCACTTATTTGCAGTTTTCACCTCTCATGCATTATTTCGTGCCTTTTTCTAGTCATTTTTTACTTTTTTAAGCAATCTTTATTCGCAGAAGTTCCTCCCTCTGGTATAATGGACAATAGCGATTCAAAGGAGGAGCTCAATGAACATTCACTACTATCTTATTATCAACGAGCAGGCAAGTAGCGGCAATGGCCGAAAAGTCGCTAGAAAAGTGATTCAACAACTCAAGCAACAAGAACTTAAATATACGGCTCTTTACACTGATTACGCTGGACATGAAAAAGAATTGACGAAGGAACTTGCAGAAACAACTTTACTTCCTTGGTCTGAAGACTTAGACGTTTCAACTTTTCCAATCCTAGTCGTGCTAGGCGGCGATGGCACACTACATAATGTCATTAATTCATTACTTCCATATGATTCAGCTATTCCTTTAAGCTATATTCCATGCGGCTCTGGAAATGATTTTGCACGAGGGGTGGGATTATCAAGAAATATTGATAAAGCATTGCATCAAATCCTGCGCACCAGACGACCAAAAGAAATTCAAACGATTCATTATGTAGAAGCCAACCAAGAAGAAATCGGCTTAGCCACCAATAATGTTGGCTTAGGGTTAGATGCGGCAATCGTGGAAAAAACCAACGAATCGTCATCAAAAAAAGCCTTAAATAAATTTAAGCTTGGCTCGCTTTCCTATATTTCTTCAATCATTCATGTCTTTTTTAAACAAAAAGGCTTTCCAATTTTAGTTGAAATGAATGGTAAACAATACACATTTAATCGTGCTTTCCTATGTACGGTCACAAATCATCCTTATTTTGGCGGGGGCGTATCAATTATGCCGACGGCCAATCCTCGCAAAGCAGTCGTGGACTTAGTTGTCGTGGAACGAATCAATATTTTTAAAATTTTGTGGCTTATTTTCCTATTGCTTCGCCAAAAACAAGGGAAATCTAAGCATTTTCATCATTTTCAATCAAGCAAAATTCGAATTGTTTCGACGATTCCACAAACCATTCACGCAGATGGCGAGATTTTAGGCAAACGAAGTATTGATATGGTTTATACCACACAAAAACGTTTGTTTTGGTTTTAACTGAGTCCCTTAAGGTTGAAAAAGAGTGCCATAAGTCAAAACGACTTATGGCACTCTTTCCTTTTCTCACATAAATTGATAAGGCGTCGTATCCTTCATTCCAATCATTGGATCAACAGCATTTGTTTGAATAATTTCGACTGTTAGTCGTGGTTCTTTTGATAATGATTCTTCGACAACTTTTGTCGCTTTATTTGCTGTTTCTGGGGTTGACTCTTCCCCTTCATCAGCAAATAGTGAAACTTCTTGTACCGTTGTGTCAACTAATTGCTCGTCTGTTTCTTTGATCTGATTGGCTTTCGTTGATTGCTGTTCAGTTTCATAAGAGACAGCTTTTGTTTCCTTTTCAGTAAATGGATGGTCTGCCGTTAAACCTTCTTCATAGGCTTCTAACTGAGTTCTAGTCGTTAAGGTCATTTGTTCTGCGTTCACGATTCGTTCTTTTAGCATCGTCATGCGACTAGCCGATTCGTTTTTGACACATGTTTCAAAAGCAGAAACCTCACCTAGTAGAATTAATAATTCTTTACTACGTGTCACTGCTGTATACAGCAAATTTCGTTGCAGCATTCGGCTATACTGATGAACCATTGGCAGTAACACCATGCGGAATTCACTACCTTGCGCTTTATGAATCGAACAACAATACGATAGCGTAATTTTATTCCATTCATTTCTTTTATACGTTACTTCATTATTATCAAACTGTAAAACCAACTCGTCCACTTTGTCCTCTGAGTCTTTGGCTAAAGTAATTCCGACGATTTCTCCCATATCTCCATTGAACACATTTAATTCTGGCGTATTGACTAGTTGCAAAACTTTGTCCCCAATCCGATAGACGGTGTCATTCCATTTGACTTCTTTTTTCTTACCATCATTTGGATTGAAGATTTCTTGCATCATCTTATTCAAGGCATCAATGCCAGCTGCGCCACGATACATTGGCGCTAAAACTTGGATATCTTGTGGCGTAAACCCTTTTGCTTTTGCCTTTGTGACGATTTGTCGAATGTATTCTTCAATATGACCAATATCACTTGCAAAGAACGAGCGATCCTTTTGATTTTTTTGAAAATCAGTAGGCAACTTTCCTTCTTTAATTTCATGGGCAAGAGGAATAATACTTGAACCGTCTCCTTGACGATAAATTTCGTTTAGCTCACATTTGGGAATTTCGTTAATTTGCAATAAGTCATGTAAGACTTGACCTGGACCGACAGACGGTAGCTGATCCTTATCACCAACAAAAATCACTTGCATGTTTGTCGGAATAGCTTTTAATAACGTATTGGCTAACCAAGTATCCACCATGGACATTTCATCTACAATTAGCAAACCACCTTCTAATTCTTTGGCGGTTAAACTCGGATTTTTTTCACGACCTGTCAAGCCTAACAAACGATGGATGGTACTTGCAGGTAAACCTGTCGTTTCGTTCATACGTTTCGCTGCTCGCCCAGTTGGCGCCGCTAGCAAGATTGGAAACATCTCCTGCGTATAGTCTTTGAGATCTAATGAAAGACCATTTAGTTCCGCAAACAACGAGACAATCCCATTAATAACAGTTGTTTTCCCTGTTCCGGGCCCTCCAGTTAAAATAAATAACGGTGATTTAATCGCTTCTTCAATCGCTGCTTGTTGCGAGTCTCCATACTGGATATTTAAACGTTTCTCAATTATTCGGATATTTTTTTGGACTTCTTCTTCCTCGTAATGAATTTCTTTTTTACGAGAAAGTAAACGCTGAATCGAAGTACCAATGCCCCATTCAGAAAAATAGAGACTGTTCTCAAAAAGTTTAGTCTCTTCTTGTTGGATTTTTCCATGTTCGACTAACGTAATGATTTCATTGGCCACTTGATCAGGTGAGATTTCCACTGGGCGACTTGCTTCCAAGGTCCGAATCGCTTCTTCTAATAAAACATCTGCTTGAACATACGTATTGCCTGAGCGAATGGAGTGCTCAAACACTTCATGTAAAATCGCCGCTCGAATTCGAACAGCAGAATCCGCCTGAATGCCGATTTGTTCAGCAATATTGTCCGCTCGTTTAAATCCGACTCCCTCAATATCTTCAACTAACTGATAGGGATTTTCTTGAATCACAGAAAGGGTTTCTTCTTGATAGGTTTGATAAATTGAAAAAGCTAACTGACTACCGAAGCCGTATCGATTTAGTCCCACAATCACTTGCTCCATCCCGTGATTCAAGCGAATTGTTTCGACGATTACTTGACGTTTTTTTTCATTTAAAACAGTAACTTCTTCCAAAACACTCGGGTCATCAATAATTCGGTCAATCGCACTTTCCCCTAATACTTCAACAATTTTTTCAGCTGTTCGTTTACCAATGCCAGGAAATTTATCACTTGATAAATAGTTAACCACCCCACTAGCCGAAGTCGGTCTTTCTTGCTGATAACTATCCACCTGAAACTGTCTGCCATAACGAGGATGGTCCACAAAATGACCAAAGAAACGATAGGGTTCCTCTTCTTGAACTTGGCCAAAACTTCCAGTTACTACAATTTCTTTTTCTAAATAATCTGTATTTGTATCGGTCACATTTACAAGAACGACTTTATAAAAATTACTGGGATTTTCAAAAAAGATTGCTTGTACAGTCCCAACAATAAAGGCTTTTTCTTCGTCCTCACCAAAAAGTGTTACCACTACAAGCCCTCCTTTCTGTTGTGCGCTTATTGTGCCTTTTCTTTAGCTAAAAAAGACGTATCATTCCATAACGTTAAGTCGTACGGCATGTTCCTTGATGCCTCTTTTGTTTCAAGGATTGAGAGGCTATTGTTTAACAGCCCGCCCATTGTCCGTAATTCTGATAATGGTTTACCAGCCATCGCTTGGATTGCCGCCGTCAGCGCTGCTCCGTGTCCGACAAATAGAACTGGACCTTCGTGCTGTTTCGCCGCTTCAGCAACTGTTTCTGAAATCCGTTGAATCGCTTGCTCGATTGGTTCACCATCAAAAATTGTTGGATTATACAAATCTAAACGATGCCGTAAATGATCTAATTCTTCTCCATAAAAATTACGCATTTCTTCAATATATTGTCCTTCTAAACGACCTAAACCTAATTCTTTTAAGCTATCTGTATAAACAATTTCAACTGGACGATTCAATTCTTGTTGAATTCCCCGCGCAGTATTTTTAGCACGTAACAGCGGACTAGAATAAATTTTTTCAAACGGAATATCTTGTAAATATTGGCCTAATTGTTTAATTTCATCATAACTAGTTGGTAATAACGGCGAATCTCCTGTCATTCCTTGAAATCGTTTCTGTTGATTCCATTCAGTTTTTCCATGTCGTGTAAAATATAATTTCATGTAACTTCTCCAAACTTCTTTATCTCTTCATATGTCTTTCTAGTTTATCACTTCCCTGCGAAAATATCCATGGAAGTTTCTAGTAATCCAAGCAAAATAAGCCTAGAACAAAAATCTAAATTGTTTTTTGTTCTAGGCTTGGAAATTGGCCAACAGTAAAAATAAAACCACTTTCTTCTGACATTTTTGAAAAAAGCGCTACTGTCTTAACTTTTTTTAATCCAATTTATCATTTTCATAATGATGCGTCAGTTCTAAGTTCGGAAAATTTTGCTGACGTAAGGCTTCATAAACAATTAGTGCGGCAGTGTTAGAAAGATTCAATGAGCGCACATGTTCATCATTCATAGGAATTCGGATACACTTTTCTTCGTTTTCTCGCATAAACGTTTCTGGTAAGCCCGTTGTTTCTTTTCCAAAAAGGAAATAATGGTCCTCGCCATCATTATAATTGACCTCGCTGTACGTTTGGTGAGCAAATTTGGTTACTAAATGCAAGTGTTTGCCTGCCACATGGGCTAAAAAGGCAGCCAAATCTTTATGATACGTAATATTTACATCATTCCAATAATCTAATCCGGCACGTTTTAAGTGTTTATCATCTGTTGAAAATCCTAAAGGTTCAATTAAATGCAACGGTGTATTCGTCGCTGCACATGTCCGTGCAATATTTCCAGTATTTGCTGGAATTTGTGGTTCAAATAAAACAATATGGTTCGTCAACTATCTTCAGCTCCTCAAATATCAATCGTGTTCATTTTAGCATAAATTCAAAATAAATAGCGCCCACAATACTTATTTTCAAAAAAAACCGCATGACGCGATGATGTCAGGCGGCAGCTATTCTAACCAATAAAAAAAACGTACCGTCTCGGTGTCTAGCACGGCGAGTCGTTACGTTAGTGAAGGTCTCTTCACTAACTTTTATCAGAACAGGACCCTGATAAAAACCAATGAAAAAACAACTTGTAAGTAATATAACACCAATGTCACTTTATTGCAAGACTTTTTTAGGATTTTCTTCACAAAAAAGTCTATCTTTTACGACCTACTAACAAGCGGACGTCAATCGTGATTTTTTCCAATGGTCGCTGTTGTAGCTCGGCTTTAACTTCTTGAGAAACTTGCCACTCTAATGGCGACATTTCTAATAAATCCAACCGTCTTTCCTCGGGAATGTCAAAGCAATAAGTTATTCGTTCATCTACTTCCACAGCTAATTCCTCGGCAAAACGTTGGACTACTTTTTGATTGGAATAACTTTGTTTCTTTTCGTCATTGGGATAAAAAGCCGCTCGTAATTCCTTTAAGTAATTCTCTTCAGGAATAATTTTAATCACAGTCCCATCAGCTTTTAGTACTCGCCGAAATTCTTGATAATGTGAAGGAGAAAAAATATTCAAAATCGTATCAAGCCCTTCATTCGCAAATGGCAAATTCGTTAAATCCGCCACACACCAAAACGCATCAATTGGCTGATTACTTGCTAAATAGATTCCTTCCTTTGATAAATCAAACCCGATTTTCAGTCCAGATAAGCCTGCTTGACTTAACTCAGCTAGAAAACTCCCTTCACCACAACCAACATCGACTACTGTTTTATTTTGAGGAAGATAGTGCATAATTTTGTTTAAAACAGGCGCGTACATGCCACTTTGAATCATTTTTCCTCGAGAAGTAAACATTTTTTTATTATATTCTGTCTGAACGCCATGATTTAGAAAGTATAGCGTACCTTTCTTGGATAAATCAAATTGATGCCTCTGTTGACAAATCAGACCAACCCCTTCTACATGCATTGGTTCATGACAAGTTGGACAGCGAAAAACGGCTGCTTCTTTTTTCAATAATTGTTGTGCTCGTTCAATTTTCTTTAACATTTAAAACTCCTTACGTTCATTAAATGAACATTTTCTCTTATAAAAAGTTGCACTCTTTTTTTCAGGGCTATGGTAGTAAGCAGAATTATGGTACAATGCCTGTGAAGAAAAAGCAAGGAGCGATAAGAAATGATTAAAGAATTCTGTGCCGAAAATTTCACTAAGATTCCCCAAGCCATTCAAAAAGGTGCGAATCGCATCGAATTATGCGATAACTTAGCCGTGGGTGGAACGACGCCAAGTACTGGTGTTATTGAAGAAGTCTTAGCATACGCTGGCGAACATTCTGTACCAGTGATGACAATCATTCGTCCTCGTGGCGGCAATTTTGTCTATAATGATATTGAATTAAAAATTATGCATACCGATTTAATCGAAGCAAAGAAATTAGGAACCGACGGCATTGTTATTGGCTGTTTAACTGAGGACGGTTGGTTAGATGAAGAAGCTTTGGACTTATTCATTGAAACAGCTGAAGGCTTGCAAATCACTTTCCATATGGCTTTTGATGCCTTGTCGAAAGAAAACCAATTTAAGGCGATCGACTGGTTAGCTGAGCGTGGTGTGACACGTATTTTAACTCATGGCGGGCCAGCTGGTACCCCTATCGAAGACAACTTTGATCATTTAAAAGAATTAATTGCCTACGCAGATCAACGGATTCTTATTTTACCAGGTGGCGGTATTTCCACAGAAAACGTTCAAACTGTGATGGACACTTTAAAAGTCACAGAAGTCCATGGCACAAAAATTGTTTAATTTCTTGTATCTAAAAAAGTGAGGTAGCCGTCGTATTAACGGCTATCTCACTTTTTTGATTTCAAGCAAACCAACGAATCCTTTTACCTCAGTCTCATGATAAATAAGTGCAATTTTTTAAACAAAATAACGCATAAACATGCTGGCAATATTAAAATAAATTAATACACTGGTTAAATCACTTAAGGTAGTAATAAACGGGCCACTGGCAACTGCGGGATCAAACCCTAATTTATCCATTAACATTGGGATTAAACTCCCTGCCAAATTCGCCACAGTAATTGCACAGAGCATTGCCATCCCAATCACAAATCCAAGCGGAAGATTATGTTGCCACACGCCAACCACAATCATAATGGTTAAACCTGTCACAGCCCCCGTAACTAGTCCCGTGAGTACTTCACTTAAGATTAAGCGACCAAAATTACTATCCTTTTCATCTTTCATAGCCAAACGGCGTACCGCGACCGCCAATGATTGTGTCCCGGCATTGCCGGCTGTTCCGGTAATTAAAGAAATAAAAACGGCTAAAATACTCGCTTCGCTAACTAACGACTCATAATTACTGATTAACGAGGCCGTAGACATCCCTAAAAACAGCAGCGTAATTAACCAAGGTAATCGTTTAGAAGCGGCTTTTAAAGGGTTCTCACTAACTTCTTCAACGTCGACCCCGGCTAAACCAGAGTAGTCGCTAGCGGCTTCATCATCGATAACATCAATAATATCATCAACTGTTACAATCCCCAACAAATGATCATCATAATCTGTAACTGGCACAGCTAAGAAGTCATAGTCACGAATTGTTTGCGCGACATCTTCTTGGTCATCGCCAACATGAACTGAAATAACCCGTTCATTCAAAATATCAGCAATCAAGGTATCATCATCATTAACAATTAAATCCCGCAACGAAATAACGCCGACTAAATGATTTTCTTGGTCGACTACGTAAACGTAATAGATTGTTTCCGCCATGTCCGCTTGATTCTTTAAGACGTACATCGCAGAACGCACTGTTTGATTCGCCACAATCGAAACAAATTCGGTGGTCATAATCGCCCCAGCAGTTTCATCTTCGTAATGAAGTAACTCTTTAATTTCGCCTGCTTCTTCACTACTTAACAAACTAAGATATTTCGCCTTTTGACTCTTATCTAACATATTTAGTAAATCCACCGCATTATCGGTATACATCTCAGCTAACATATCGGCTGCATAACTTGGACGCATTTCAGCTAAATAATCTTTCATATTCTCATTATCTTCTTCGATAACATCAAACATATCCGCTAGTTCTTTCGGAGATAGGTAATTGTATAAATGTTGTCGGTCTTTTTCATCTAACGATTGGTAAAATTGTCCTTGTTCATAAATGTGTAACGCTAAAAATAGCTCACGAAATTCGTTCATTTGTTGATTTTTTAGCGTTTCTAAAAGAAGGGCAAATTGCTCTTCCATTTCTTGGCCTTCATTCATCTTACACTTTCCCCTCCTGCCTCTTTATTATTATAACGTATCATCTACACTTTTCATATCCTCCGCTAGTGGGGAAATCAGATGAACCGTTTCTTTGGTAAAAGGATGAGTAAAAATTAGTTCCATGCAATGCAACGCTTGCCGCTCAATTCCTTGATCCATCTTTCCATGATACATCTCATCCCCTAACAATGAACAGCCAATTGCTTCAAAATGTACCCGAATTTGATGTGTTCGTCCTGTATGGAGCTGAATGCGCACAGCTGCTGCTTGGGCTCCTCTTTTTGCGAGCCAATATTCTGTACTAGCAAATTGACCTGTTTCGATAACTTGGCGTTTTAATAAAGAGGACAAGTCGCGCCCAATTGGCTTTTCAATCAATTGATGCTCGCTTAACTGCTCAATCGCTCCACCAACAAGGGCATAATAAATTTTTGTCACCTTTTTTTCTCGTAATTCTTGGTCAATTAAAGCATGAGCAAAGCCGTGTTTCGCAAATAACATCAGCCCAGAAGTATCTCGATCTAAACGAGTCACGACATGAATAACTTGATTCACGTAATTTTGACGCTTGTAATAGCCCTTAACACGATTCGCCATCGTTCCTGAAGGATGATACTGAGCAGGTATCGAGGCAATGCCAGCAGGCTTATTAACTACTAAAAAATGATCATCTTCAAACACAATTTCAATCGGTTCATCATCTGTTAATAATGTCTCATGTTCCGCTTCATCTGGAATCGTCATTTTAACGACATCGCCAGTTTGTAAAGGATAGATGGCATTTTGAACGGTCCCATTCACTTGAATTTTACCACCCTGAAATTTCACCTTTGCTAATAACCCTTTTGAAACACCTTGTTCCTTTAAAAAATATTTCACTTGTTGTGTTGTTTCTTTGTCATATGTCCATTGAAATTCCATCGTTTAATTAATCCTCACCAATAAAGGCATCTTTCACTCGATGCCAAAAATGCATGTGCCGATAAGAGGCAAAATGAATCCGTTCGTCTGCAATTCGATAGCAGACAGAAGCGATATTTTCTTGATAAATATCTAATTGGTCCACCGTGACAAAATAATCATCACTTTCCTGTAATTTAATCTCCAGCCACTCCGTATGTGCGATTACAATCGGTGACCCCAATGTTCGAAAGACACGATTGTTTAAGGAGGCGATTTCGGTTAACTGAAACGCATTAATGCTAGGATGCAAAACAGCCCCACCAATACTTTTATTATACGCAGTAGAGCCGGTTGGGGTCGAAATCGACAACCCGTCACCACGAAATCGTTCAAACAGTTCGTCTTTAATAAACACATCGCCTACCATCGTCCGGTTTCCTCGTTTAATTGTCGATTCATTTAATGCTAAAAAATGTTTATCTGGTTTCCCATCTCTAAACCGAATCCGCACATCTAATAATGGATAACTCGTACTTTTTTCACGATGAATACACAAACTCTCAACTAGTTCTTTTAATTCATAATCACGCCAATCTGTATAGAAACCCAAGTGTCCGGTATGTACACCTAAGAAACTTACTTCGTTTAACAGATGATTAAATCGATGAAAAGCGGAAAGAAGCGTACCATCTCCGCCGACTGAAATCACAAGTTCAGGTTGACGATTGTCTATTTGAATTTGGTTTTGCTCTAATAGTGTTGTCAGTTGTTTTGTGACTTGTTTCGATTTTTCTTCCGAGTTATGAACAATCGCCACTTTCATAAGCAGACTCCTTTACTGATTTTCTGGTGTTTCGTTTTTAATTTGCTTATAGTATTCGTTTTCTAGCAATCCACGGCCATGAGAGAAATAATGTTGTGCTTCTTGAATTTCTTCACGAATAGATGACATTTCTTCATCTAATAAATAGGCTGCCTCTGCCGCTCGCTGAAGGCGTTCTTTCATTTCTTCAGGAAAGACACCTTGATATTTATAATTCAAAGAATGTTCAATCGTTGCCCAAAAATTCATGGAGAGTGTCCGAATTTGTATTTCGGCCAAAATAATCTTTTCCCCGGTGACTAATTGCACAGGATATTCCACTACCACATGGTACGAACGATAACCACTTTCTTTTTTATTTTCAATGTAGTCACGTTCTTCCACAATTTTTAAGTCTTTACGATTTCTTAAAAGTGCGACTACCTGGTAAATGTCTTCCACAAATTGGCACATAATCCGCAAACCAGCAATGTCTTGCATTTCTTCTTCAATCCGATTTAAAGGAATATGCCGAATAGCCGTCTTTGTCAAAATACTATCTACTGGTTTCACACGTCCTGTAACGAATTCAATTGGTATGTGTTTATCTTGCTCCCGAAATTGTTTACGAATACCTCGTAGTTTTACTTTTAATTCGCTGACCGCCTGTTCATATGGCGCTAAAAACAGCTCCCACTCTCGTTCCATGGTAGATCCCTCAATTTCCTTGAATTTCATTCACTGATTATTTTACCACAGTCCTCCCTAAAATAGGGTGTTATTCGCTATTTGATTTCCAAACGCCTTTCATTAGAAAAATTTTTCACAGAGAAGACCACTTTTCTTGACGGAAACCTATATAATATGTGAAAATTGGAGTGATTTAAGAAAGAGAGAGAACCCCATGAGTGAGCACTTAGAAATTGAATTTAAAACATTAGTTAGTCCGCAAGATTTCAAACGATTAATCGACCATTTTGCTATTCAAAAAACGGACTTTTTTACGCAAACAAATCATTATTTTGATACGGACGATTTTCAATTAAAAGCACAACGAATGGGCTTAAGAATTCGCGTATTAGCAGATCGTGGTGAGTTAACCTTAAAAGTTCCTGCGCCAGAAGGATTATTAGAAATCAATGACCCTTTATCGCTTGAGACGGCGAACCACTTTATCAAAAGGAATCACCTCCCTACTGAGGGGGCTGTGGCGAAGAAATTACAAGAATTAGGTATTGAAATCGCCTCGATCCATTTAATTGGTTCATTAAAAACAGCACGTGCAGAAAAACAAATTCCTCAAGGACTACTTGCGTTAGACGAAAGTTGGTATAACCAACAGCACGATTTTGAATTAGAGTTAGAAGTTACTGAAGCTGAAAGCGGCAAGCAAGCGTTTCAAACATTAATGGCTGATTTGAACATTCCCATTACGCTTGCACCTAACAAGATTCAACGCATGATGCGGACCACTGCCCCTTAGTATTCGAAGCACTGACGTTCTGGCACCTGTATTTGAAAAAGCATGGCATTGGAGGAAGTATGAATGGTTGAAATTTATTTGTTCGTCAATCCTTTAGGCGGCGTCTGTTTAGAAATTGAAAAAGAAATTATACAATTGTCTGTTAACGACAAGAAGAAAATACAATTGCGCTTTATTCCTTTATTAAATATGAAAACGATCAATGAATTTTTGAGTCGTCAACATATTCCGATTAATGACATTAAACGACGGAATCGAATTTTTGAAGATTTATACTCAGCCGCTCTTGACTATAAAGCAGCACAGTTACAAGGCCGAAAAAAAGGCCGACAATTGTTGATTGGCTTACAAAAAGCAGTAGCTGAAGACGGTCTAGCTTACTCTCCTGAGTTATCAGAAGAACTACTTCTAGCGGCTGGCGGGGATATTGATATGTATCGTAAAGACCGACAATCCGATTTTGTCAAAGAATCTTTCCAAACCGACCAAAAAGTTGCTCGAGAAATGGGGATTAAACAACATCCTACCGCAGTCGTTTACAACTATACTTGCGAGAACGATTTCGGCATTTTAGTCGAAAATTTTGAAAACATGGATGAAATTAAACAACTTTGTCGTGTCCATCCACATAACGAACCGTTGCTGGACCAAGGTGACGCAACCTTTGAATTTAAACGTCGCTCCAATTATCATTTTCCAAATGGACATTTACATTTATTATAAAAAAGATGCTGCGAGAAAAGCGGTTAACTGATTATCTTAAGAGTTAAAAAGTGGGCTATAAGTCATTTCGACTTATAGCCCACTTTTTTTTTGTCTATAATTTTTCAACCAAAGCTTCTAATTCCGTTAAACGTTCTTCAAAAACTTTCATTGCATCTTCGATATACGCGGCTTGTGTCATATCCACGCCCGCTTTTTTCATCACTTCAATTGGGAAGTCACTACTTCCTGCTTTCAAGTAGTTAAGGTACTTCTCTAAAGCTCCTTCTTCTCCAGCTAAAATATGTTTAGACAATGCCGAAGCGGCTGAGAAGCCAGTTGCATATTGATAAACATAGTAATTGTAATAAAAATGTGGAATTCTCGCCCATTCGTAACTGATTTCTTCGTCTCTAACTACTTCTGGTCCATAATATTTAGCATTGAGCTCGCCATAATACTCACTCAAATATTCACTTGTTAATGGCGTGCCTTTAGCATCTTCCGTGTGAATAAAATGTTCAAATTCCGCAAATTGGGTTTGACGGAAAATGGTTCCCTTAAAGCCGTCTAAATAGTGATTTAAGACATACGCACGTACTTTAGGATCTGTTTCTGTTTGTAATAAATATTCTGTTAAAATATTTTCATTTGTGGTTGAAGCAATCTCAGCTAAGAAAATTGAATAGTCGCCATAAACATACGGCTGATTATTTCTTGTATAGTAACTATGAACACTATGGCCCATCTCATGGACTAATGTAAATAGTTGATCCAAACTATCATGCCAATTCATTAAAATGTATGGGGCTGTGTCATAAGCTCCTGAAGAATATGCGCCACTTCGTTTTCCTTGATTTTCAATCACATCAATCCAGCGACTTGAAAAAGCTTCTTTAACAATAGATAAATAGTCTTCACCTAGTGGTTTTAAAGCCTCAATTGCTTTTTCTTTTGCTTCTTCATAGCTGTAACGAATTGGTGCTTCACCTAGCAAAGGCGCATACAAGTCGTACATGTGTAATTCTTCTACGTTTAATAATTTTTTTCTTAATTTTACATAACGATGTAGCAAAGGTAAATGTTTATTTACTACAGCTACTAATGTTTCGTGAACACTTTCAGGGATATGATTACTTGCTAAAGATGCTGCCCGAGCAGAATCATAATTTCTAATTTTTGCTTTATAATTATGCGTTTTAACATGTGCACCTAAAGTTGAGGCTAAGGTATTTCTAAATTGTTTGTACACTTTGTACAAACCTTTAAATGCTGCTTCACGAACAGATGGATCGACACTTTCCATTAACTGACCATAAACGCCATGAGAAAGTTGAATCGTTTCGCCTTCAGCATTTTGCACAGTTGGAAATTCTAAGTCTGCATTATTTAAAATTGAAAATGTATTACTTGAGGCACCAAAAATTTCACTAGCCCCCGCCAGTAAAGCTTCTTGTTCCATCGATAAAACATGGGGACGTTCATCTAAAATATTTTGAATATAGTGACGATAAACAGCTAATTTGGGCTGCTCTTCAAAATATCCCCAGATTTGTTCATCACTTAATGTTAAAACCTCTGGGTCAAACCAAGAAACAGCTTCACTAACTTGTGCATATAAAGAACTAGCTCTGGCATATAAAGCTTGGTAAGCTGTATTTGTAGTGTCTTGATCATTTTTTAAATGAGAATAGACATATAATGTTTCCACTTTTCGATAGACATCTAAAACGTATTCTAACGCAGCTAGAAAAGCTTCTGCACCATTCCCTAAGGTTCCTTTAAATGATTCTGCTTGATTTAGCTCTTCTGTCAACTGATTATACGCAACATCAAAAGCAGCATCATCTTTAAAAATTTTGGTTAAATCCCAAGTCAATGGAGTTGGAACTTCATCACGTGTTGGTAATTGTTTAATTTCGCTCATAGTTTACTCTCCTTTAAGAAACGTTTTACTCATTATACTATCATAATTTAACACGTGTGACTAAAAAAATGTTGTTTTTTCACTTTTTTTAGCCAATGAATGAGCTTTTCAGGATCTTCTCTTAGGAAAATACTAGTTATTAGGTACTTATTGTTTACTTTAATTAACACATAACATTCTTGTAACCATCTCAATAAGCTATTCCCCACGATTTTAAAAAGCTTTTTTAAGCCAATATTCGGCAGTGGCTGCCAAACAAAGTTCCCTTCTTCAAAAAAAATAGCTTCCAAGATACGCCATAGTTCCTGTTTGGTCACTAAACGCTCTTCTTCGGTTTTTAGTGCTTCCCAAACAAGCATTTTTAAATGAATATCTTCTTCAGAAGAAGGTAATAGCTTCAATCCAGGATAGTAAAACCAAGGAGGTAACTGGAGAAGGTGACAACCTTTCGTGTATAAAAAGCTCTGTGTTCTAAGCAACTGAGCATTTCTGTAACCAAGTTGTTGCGTCAATTTTTGATAATAATCATGCATCAATTGACCAGTGTGCCGTCTATCTGGCAGTAAATTTAAATTAGCGGTCGGTAGTCGGAAGATTTCTAGTAATTTTTTTTCGTAAAAATCCCATGATTGTTTTCTTCTATAAAATTGTTGACATTGACTCTCTTCAATATGACAAAGTAACTCTATTCGTTCTTGTTTCTTATTGGCCGTCCATAAATAAAATCCCAAGGACTCCGAAAAGTAAAGAAATTGTTTCGTTAATTGCGTGAGCTTGTCTTTAGGTACTAATCGTTCACCTAAAATCCAAACAACTTGATAGCCATGAGTTTGATAAGTCTCCGTCCGTTCCACCAAACGTTTAATTGGCAATGGACTACATTGAATTTCAATGGCTATCTTCCCAATGAGTAAATCTGGGCGTTGCTTCAAGTTGGGTAAGTATGCCTCAACTTGAAAGGACAGCTTTTCGCGTAAACACTTTTCCGCAAAAAGCTGCTTCAAGCGGAGGTGTTCTTCTGTTTCAGCTTCTGCTTCGTACCAACAACTATTCTTTTTGCGATGAGCAAAATGGGGTATTTTAATGGGGCCTGCCTTCAAAATGACCGATTGATGACACATTGGACACACAAAAGCTTGTTCGCTTCGTATCTGTGTTAATTCATCAATCGAGCAATCGATTAAAGAAAATAATTCTTGGTTGTCTGCCGTTAAAGCTGTTAACATGATTTTCACCTCTCATAAATAAACTACGCAAAGTTTCTTAATTTTCATCAAAAAAAAAGCAAAAACTCGAAAGTTTTTGCTTTTTTGCTTAATCATTAAAGTAATAACGTGTTAATTCCAACGCACTGCGTTCCATAATACAAGTGCCATATTCGACTAAAGTATCCTGAGTGACAGTTGTTTTATGAGCAAATTCTAAAATCTGTGCAATTTCATTGTCAACATTTGTTTTTTCTAATTCATCGGTTAAGAACAAAACTTGTAAGTAATAACGATCGTTGTACGTGTATAAGTTAGTCAAAACAGATTGCATGAAGACTTCTTTGGATAATTGGATCATCGCTTCAAAATTATCTAATTCAAAGATTACATTTCTGTTTGTTTCATCTGTGGCTTCCATCTCATCAAGTTCATCGGCGGCTGATTTGTCTGCTTCAATTTGTTTGCGAATTAATTCGCTAACATCTGCATTGACTTCGCTCAGACCTTCTAAGGAAGACAAGTCGTCCATAGCGACATTTTTACTAATAAACAGTTCTAAACCATCATTTTTAGGCAAGACTTGGAAAGTGACTGCTTCACTACCTTGGAATTCATCTTCGACATCAACTTCTTCTAAAATACTATAAAAGAAATTTTCAACATCTTTGTGGTTTCCTAGTAAGTCAAGAAAAGTAATCCCTCTATCCGCCAGGTCTTCGTTGCCAATTAACACACGAATCGTATTTTCATTAATATGTTCCATTTCCATAGCGCTACACCTCTCTTTGCTTCAATCAGGAAACTTCTTACGTTCATTGTAGCGAAAACTACACAAAAGTAAAGTGGAAAGTCTATAAATCCTCGAAAACTAGCGAACGTTTTATAAACTTTGAACTTTTTTAACGATTGGTTTTTCGCTCCTTCTACCTCTTCATCTTAACGCAGTCTCTCCAAAAAAGATACTATTTTTCCTTGACCACGTTCTGCCAAATCAAATGAATACAAG
The DNA here is from genome assembly GCF_050546165.1 of Enterococcus sp. AZ120. NCBI lineage: Bacteria > Bacillati > Bacillota > Bacilli > Lactobacillales > Enterococcaceae > Enterococcus > Enterococcus sp. AZ120. Next base: position 2,122,244 of record NZ_CP172950.1, read on the forward strand.
TTCTAAATATGTATTAAAAAGCCAGAGATAAAAATCCCTGGCCCTAAATTCATATGAATCGTTCTTTATTACAATTAACAAATAAAGAACAAAATTTTATATTTTTTATAAACCTGCCATTAATTGTGCTTGGCGCAATTCCAGTTGTCGAACATCTCTTGGTAAGAATCGGCGAATTTCATCTTCGTTAAAACCGACTTGTAATCTTTTCTCATCAATCATAATTGGCCGACGCAACAATCCAGGGTTTTCTTGAACCAACTCTAATAAATCTTGAAGTGGAAGCTCGTCCAAATCCATATTTAATTTTTGGAAAACTTTAGAGCGAGTAGAGATAATCTCTTCTGTTCCATCTTCTGTCATGATTAAAATTGCTTTTAATTCCTCAATATTTAAAGGTTCAGAAAAAATATTTCTTTCTTTAAAAGGAATTTCGTGCTCTTGCAACCAGGCTCTAGCCTTACGACATGACGTGCAACTTGGGGAAGTATAAAGTGTCAACATTGTGCATCACTCCTTTTCGCGAATCATCGCGTTTCTGAAACAGGGAACTGTACTGTTCCTCTATTTAAAACCAGTATACCTAATTTCTAATAAAAATACTAGGGGTTTTTAAACATTTTTTATTAACTTTGTTTATTTTTCCTTCATTACATCCGTGTAAAATTAGGGTTAATTTTTATGAAATTTTATGGATATTCGTTATGATTCTGTAAAAAAGTAATACAGTTTTCTATTTTTATGGTTGCTGTTATAATTTACTTCTCTTGGTGATTTTTCAAGAAGTTCCCATGTATTTTTTTCTAATAAAATGTATAATAGAACTATTCACTATCTTAAGTCTAAAGTCAGGTGGTTATTTAATGAAAACAATTTTTTCTGGTATTCAGCCCAGTGGTACTCCGACAATCGGAAATTACATTGGTGCAATGAAACAATTTATCGAATTACAAAATGAATACAATTGTTATTTTTGTATTGTGGATGAACATGCCATTACCGTTCCCCAAGAACCGCAAAAGCTACGTCAACAAATTCGTAGCTTAGCAGCTCTTTACCTAGCGGTTGGTTTAGACCCACAAAAAGCAACAATTTTCATACAGTCTGAAGTGAGTGCCCATGCAGAAGCTGGTTGGATCATTCAGTGCAATACTTCTATTGGTGAGTTAGAGCGAATGACACAATTTAAAGATAAATCGCAAAAAAATGGTCGTGCTGGCGTAAGCGCTGGTCTTTTAACATACCCTCCATTAATGGTTGGTGATATCGTGTTGTACAATGCTGACTTAGTGCCAGTCGGAGATGATCAAAAACAACATTTAGAATTAACACGTGATTTTGTGGAACGCTTCAATAAACGTTATGCCCAAAAAAATCAAGAAATTTTAACGATGCCTGAAGTAAAAATCGCTGAGCAAGGTAGTCGAATTATGAGCTTACAGGAACCAACGAAAAAGATGAGTAAGTCTGATACAAATGTGAAGGGCTTTATTTCAATGCTTGATGAGCCAGCAGTGATTCGCAAAAAAATCCGCTCTGCTGTAACTGATTCAACTGGTGTAATTGAATATAATAAAGAAGAAAAGCCTGGTATTACTAACTTACTAAATATTTATTCTGCTGCGACAGGTCAAACTGTTGAGGAACTTGTTCAAGCATACGAAGGCAAAGGCTATGGAGACTTCAAAGCAGATTTAGCAGAAGCAGTAGTTGCCTTATTAGAACCTATTCAAGTGCGCTACCAAGAGCTTCTAGCTTCAGAAGAATTAGATATGATTTTAGATGAGGGCGCAGAAAACGCTCGCCTGGTAGCCAACAAAACACTTCAACGAATGAAAAATGCTGTTGGTTTGGGAAGAAAAGTTCGGCGCTAACTAAACATAATAAAAACCCGCGAAGTTTTATTCGCGGGTTTTTTTATGTTCTAAATTGAGCATCGTACAGCCGACGATAGTGACCTCTTTGCGCGTACAAAGTTTCATGTGTTCCATCTTCTAAAATTCCTTGGTCACTCACTACGATTATTCGATCAGCATGTTTAATCGTTGCCAGTCTGTGGGCAATAATTAATGTTGTTCGCCCGTCAGCTAACGAGTTTAATGACTCTTGAATCACTTGCTCTGTTTCTGTATCTAATGCAGAAGTCGCTTCATCTAGAATTAAAATCGGCGGGTTCTTCAAGAACATTCGCGCAATTGCCACTCGCTGCTTTTGACCGCCCGATAATTTCACGCCACGTTCGCCAATAATTGTGTCCAAGCCATCTGGCATTAGCTGAATTACATGTTCTAAATGTGCTAATTTCACCGCTTGTTGAATGTCTATTTCTGTAGCATTTAAATTCCCATAAGCAATATTTTCTCGTAATGTTCCAGGGAATAAAAACACATCTTGTTGAACAATTCCAATCTGCTTACGTAATGAAGCCAAGGTCATTTGCTGGATATTTCTACCGTCAATCGTAATTTCACCACTACTGACTTCATAAAAACGAGGCAACAGATTGCACAAGGTCGTTTTTCCTGAACCACTTTGTCCAACGAAAGCAACGGTTTCACCAGGTTGAATTTTTAAATTGATATGGTCTAAAACTTTTGTGCCATCTTCATAAGCAAATGAAACATCTTTATAGGCAATCGTTCCTTCTAAATGCGAAACAGCAACAGCTCCTGGCAAATCTTTGATGGACGGTTGTTTGTCCATTTCTTCCGTAAAACGTTTAAAGCCAGCAAATCCTTTGGGATAGCTTTCAATCATATTGTTGACTTTTTCAATCGGCCGAATAAAAATATTGGCTAATAAAATAAATCCTACAAACTGTCCTTCTGTAATTTCTCCTTTAATTGTATAATACGCACCAAAAATTAATGAAAATAAATTTATCAGACGAATTAATAAGTAATTATAGGCGGAACTGACACCCATCACTTTATAAAAATATAATTTCGATTTTCGATACATTTGATTTAAATAATTAAACTGTTTTCGTTCAAATGGTTCATTTGCAAAAGATTGCGTGACACGTATCCCACTTACTGACGCTTCAATCCCAGCATTAAATTCACCTAAATTATCGTAAATATCCGTATTCGCTTTTGTCATTTTCTTATTAAAATAACCTAGCGCAATCGTGATAAATGGCAATAAAATAAACGTAGCGATGGCTAATTTCACGTGAATGGTTAACATTAATAGAAAAGAACCTGCTAACGTCATAATCGTAATAAAGACGTCTTCTGGACCATGATGCGCCACTTCCGAAATTTCAAAAAGATCAGTGGTCAAACGGCTCATTAATTTCCCTGTTTTTTGATTATCATAATACTCAAACGGTTGTGTTTGCAGATGTTGATATAATTCTTCACGCATATCTGTTTCAATATTCACGCCTAACATATGACCAAAATAAACCACAATAAATTGTAAAAACGTATTGATTATATAAAATGCAAATAAGCCCGCACTAGCTAATGCAATGAGGCGAAAATCTCCTTTTGGCATAATCTTATCAATTACTTGGTTGACTGCTACTGGAAAAGCCAACTCTAACAGCCCCGCAAAAACGGCACACCCAAAATCCAAAATAAATAATCGACGATAAGGCCGATAATACCCAAAAAAACGCTTTAACATAACTCCCTAACTCTCCCCCTTCATTCTCATTCATTATACGGAAAAAGACTGTCTCTTGCAAAATTCTAACTTCTATCAGAACACGTGTTATTTAAGTAACTTTGACTCAAAATCATTTTCACAAACTTTTCATTATCAGAATATTTTTTCATTTATCGTTTCCATTTTTTCGGTAAAAATAACTATAATTGTCTTTTCCCACAAGGCTTTGATTTCTGTACAAAACCTTGAAATACAGTGAAAAATACTCTATTTATTTGTGAAAATATCGGCTACAATATAACATATGAAAAGTTTTGTAAAAAAGTTAAGAGGTGCACTTGTTAAATGAGAACCATTGTTTTTGATGTTGATGACACGCTGTACGATCAGCAACAACCCTTTCGAAATGCGATGACTAAAATTTTCCCAAACGTTGCGACAGAGGATATGCATGAATTGTATCTTCGTTTTAGACACCACAGCGATGAAACGTTTCCGAAAGTTTTAGCCAATGAATGGTCCCTAGATTTCATGCGGTTTTTCCGGATGAATGAAACATTAAAGGATCTAAACTATCCAGGAATTTCACAAGAAGAAGGAAAAATTTTCCAACAAGTTTATGAAGAAGAATTGGATAATATTACGATGCATCCAGAAGTTACTAAGCTTCTTGATACTTTACAAGAGAAAGAAATTCCGATGGGGATTATTACAAATGGTCCAACAGACCATCAATTTAAAAAAGTTAAACAATTGAATCTTGAAAAATGGGTTCCAAGCCAAAATATCATTATTTCTCAAAGTACGGGTTTTCAAAAACCTGAAAAGGAAATTTTTGATTTAGCCTGTAATCAATTTTGTATGGAACCTGAACATACTTTATATGTTGGTGATAGTTATGACAATGATATTGTAGGCGCACGTAATGGTGGCTGGCATTCTCTTTGGTTTAACCACCGCTCTCGTGAACTACCAAGTTGCCAACCTGCATCACACCTTGCAGAAGTCACTTGTTTCACCGAACTTTGTCCGACTGTGGAGAAATTATTTAATCTTTAAAAAAAGCCGCTCTTCAAATTGAAGAACGGCTTTTTTTTATTTATTTTTTTGTTTTTTCAGACGTAAAATGATGAACAGGCAGATTATCAGTAAAAGGATCAATAAACCGATTAAGAGATAAATAAGTTTAGATTCCGTTTTTTTGACGGTTACATCTTTCTCATTAAATGTTTCTGCTTCCTCTTTTGAGATCGTAAATTCTTTCGTAAATTGCCATTTTTTTCCTGAGCCTTCCACAGTCATTGCCAATACATACGTTCCAGCTTCCATTTCATTTTCTTCATAAGGAATAGGGAAATTAAAAATTGAATTGGGCGCCATTTGCATATCTTCTTGTTCTTTCTCTAAAATAACGTTATTTGTTTTCTTATTTTTAACATTTGCCGTTACTTTCATTGATTGAAGATAGGCTGCTTCATGGTTTAGCAGTGTTGCAGAAATAACACTGCGCGCATTTCTTTGCGTCGGTTCAACTTTCTCTAAAGACAATTCTGGTTGTACAACTGTTTCATTTTCTCGAAGTAAAACAGCTACTGTATAGGCATAGCGATTTTCAATTGCTAAGCCGTTTGTATTTTCTTTTTGCTTGTCTTTCGTTTCATCGACTTTTTCACTAAACGTGATCCCGCCCGCTAGTTGCCCTGAAAACTCTTCTTTAGGCATCTTCACTCGCAATTCAACTACTTTTTCACTTTTAGCAGGCAATTCAACACTCTCACCGCCGTCTTTCAGTTGAATGATTTCTGATAAATCTGCTGGTGCAGATTTATCTAAAGCTGTCAACGACTCGCCATATTCAATCACTCCGTTGCTGTTTGTTGTGGCCGACTTCACACTAACATCAATCACTAAATTTTCATCTGTACTATTGGCCGCTCGAACTTTCAAAATTTGTTCTTGGTTTGGTTTCATCATTAAATCAAAATATGTTTTTGTTTTATCTATTTGGTTTTCTGGAATTTCTGTTTCAACACTAAATCGTAATTCTGCTGCTGAGGTTTCAATCCCAAAAGCAAAGAAATAAAAACTTAGGATCATCAGAATAAAATATCTATTTTTCATTTCGCTCTACACTCCATTTCTATGTAAAGGAGAAAGGCTGAGTTCCCCTCTTCCTTTCTCCAAAAAGGTTCTTTTTATACTGGCGTATTAGCTAATGTCCAAGTAATTGTTGTTTTGTAGGCATCGTTTAATTTAACTGATTTACCTGGCACTTTTAATTGAACATCTTTCATTACTTGACGGCCGTCAACTTCAGCAATTGAACTAGCATTGCCGTATAAGTATGACCATTTTCCGGCACCTTGATCTGTTGCGGCTACCATCACGTTATGACTTTCACCCACTGTACCAAAAGTTACGCTCGCTAAACTTGTTGGTGCAGCGCTTTGTCCTGCTGTCACAGCTGAAGCATTCTGAAAGACAATTTCAGTTCCTTCAAGCGTCTGACCTTTTGTAGCAGAAGTAAATGCAGAATTTTGTTTTGCAGATAAAGTCCAGCCTTCTAAAGTTCCACGATTATCTGTAATTTGAGCAAATAATGGGCCCGTTTTTTCAACATTATTTTTATCTTTTAAAACTTGTGCTGATGCAAAATAGATTTCATCTTTTGTGCTGATGATATTTTCACCAAAGTTTAAACTTGAAGCATAGTCCAAGGTTAAGGGACCTGTAGAACCTTCATCAACTGGTTTGTCAGGATTTACTGGGTCGATAGGTGTCACAGGATCTTTGCCGTCTTTGTCTTCTGGATCCACTACAGGATTTTTGCTGTTGGGATCTTTTTCATCTGGTGCTTTAAATTTTACAATAGCATCTGTGTCGCGATTAGCCACTTCCTCTGCTTGAACTGGTAGTGTGCCTACCGCGATGGTTGCTAAAATTAAGCTGCTTGCGATGGTCATTTTTTTCATGTTAGTGCTCCTTCTCTTCTATTGTTATAGTTTCAATAATTATACGCTTGGTAAATCAGCGATTGTCCATGTTAAAACAGTTTTGTATTGAACAGCATCTTTTGGTGTTGCTCCTGGTACAGTTAATGTGATTGCTGTATTTTTATCTACGCTTTCACCGTCAACTTCCACTTTTTCAATCCCACCGAACGCACTAAGCCAAGTTCCAGAACCTTGACCTTCAGCGGCAGACATCACATTTGATGAATCGCCAGCTACTAAAGTTACTTCATGCGCAGTTGGTGTGACTGCTTTGGAATTAGACACTGCTTTGTTTTGACTTAATTTAATTTCTGAACCGTCTAAAACTTTATTTAATGTTTCTTTTGTCGCTGTTAATTGTGTTTCTTGTTTAACTGTTAAGGCCCAACCGGCATTCGTTCCGCGTTTGTCGGAAATTTGTACATAATTTGGTTTAGGATTAGTCAAATCAGGACCAGAACCGTCTGCCAAGAAAAAGTATTGTGGATTTGCATAATATTTTTCATCTTTATTTGAAATTTTATTTTTGCCAAAGTCTAAACTAGAAGCATAATCGATACTTAGTGGACCAGTTGTTCCTTCATTTGGCTTATTACCAGTGTCTGGTGTCGTTGGGTCAAAGGGTTCAACAGGTTTTTCGGTATCTGGATTCACTGGATCGACTGGTTTGTTGATAGAGGTATCCGGCGTAAATTCTACGATGGCATTTGATTCATAGTTTTTTTCTTCTGCATTCACTTCTGGTGCAATAGCCACGCCTAAAGTGATAGCGGGGATTGTTGATAAGATAATTTTTTTCATTTTATTGTTCCTTCTTTCTTTTTTTTTAAAATAAAACTAGCCATAAAGATGACTATTATTCCGAGATAATTAAACATTTGTTGCTGTTTAGTACCAGTTCGAGGTAAGAAGCCTGAGCCTTTTTGATCAACCGTTTTACTTGTTGAATGCTTCAATGATTCTCCACTCACTGCTGGTATTGCTTCCGACTGCTTGGGGAAACGCTGTGGTATCTTACCATCTGGTTTTTCTTTGTTGGCTGGTGGTTCATACTCGCCATAAAAAGAAACTTCTGCATTTGTCGGATAGGCATTTGTTTCAGCAAATACATCAACTGATGAAATCAATCCTAATAGCAATACACCGCTAACTATTTTTTTGATAAGACTCACCCCCTATTTTGCACTGCCATCAGGTACGTCCATCAAGTGCCAAGTTAGTTTTGCTTCGTATTCTTCTGCTTTGGCCGTCCCTCCAGGAACAGATAATAACAACTCTTGGTCATTTTCTTTCCATTGATCAGAAATATTTGTTTCTTGATGTCCATTGACTTGGTTGTGAACAAGAATCGATTGGCCTTCTGGAATGTCCTGTAAGCGATGGTTGGTTCTAAATTTTAAAATATTCGGCAACGTAGCACCTGATTCAGATTTGAAATCAGAAGTAACGGTTAGTGCAAGCGACCAATTATTCCCTGTTTGACGAGTATCCCGTATCACTAATGGTTGATCCATGGAAACAATTGGATATTGGGTCGTGCTACTAGCGATTTGCAGCTCATTCCCAAAGGAAATCGCTGTGGGTACCGTTTTGAACCTGACAGAGCCAACCACAGTGACTGTTAGCGCTAATTCATCAATCTTGTAGCCTTTATCATAGACTTCCACGACCAACTGCTGTTTTCCATAAGTTAGTTCTGGTAATAACAAGGCTTTTTCCTTAAATGTTTTAGAATTAGTGGTTGTTTCATCTGCTAATTTCTGGATTTCTTGGCCCTCTTTTTTGACAATAAATTGTAATCTATTCCCAGCATCGACATCTTGCCAATAAAAAGACAGGGCTGTTTTTTGAAAGTCATCAATATCGATTGTTTTTTCCATCGACTTTTCTATACGCTCTTTTGACCAAGATAGTTTCGTTTCACTTAAGAAAACTTCTTTGACAGGTTGGACGACTGTTCCAGAAAAGTTCCCTAAGTATGCTTTATCTGTTGATTCCCAGATATAAGAAACGCCTTCATGAGCTTTGGGTAAATTCCATTCAAACAGTCCTTTTGTGGCATCGTAACTTCCATAAGGGCTAATCGTCAGCGGTGGAAATAGTTGACCATCACGAGATACCACCTTATTTTTTAATTGCAGTGGTTTCCCAGCAATATAATCGACAGAAGATAAGATAATCATTTGATTAGATACATCTAGCCCTGTAATGGCCGTTAAGCCTTTTAACGGACTGATATCTGAAATTTGATTTTCTCCCACATCTAAAACTGTTAGATTGAGTGTTTTCTCTAACGATGCCAAGGAAGAAATTTGATTGTTTCTTGCATACAGTATACGCAGATTAGGAACAGTGCTTAAAGCTTCCAGACTAGTAATCGTTTGATTCATAATACTCAACTCTTCTAGACGTGGTTTATTCGCCAAGGGCGCAATTGTTTTTAATTGATTATTTTCCACATAAAGACGGAGTAGGTTATTTGCTTCCGTAAGCCCATCTAAAGTAGCAATCTGATTATTGGCAGCCCAAATGGTTTCTAAATTACGAAGAGAACGAAGCGGGTCGAAAGAAGTCACTCGATTATTCGGCGTAATTTTTGACGGATGATCTGTCGTATTTTGGATACTTAAATTTTTTAAAGCAGGCATTCCTTCAAGTCCATTTAATGTCGTTAATTGATTGTTCTCAACATACAAGCCTTCTAAACTAATTAATCCTGCTTGACCTAACGGACTAAGATCAGCTATTTTATTGTTTCTCATATATAAAAAACGTAATAGCTTAAATTCACCTTTAGCAAAAGGACTCAAATCTGTTACATTGAGCGAATCTTGAAAAGATAATTCTTCTAAGTTTCTTAGGTATTGAACTCCTTCCACATTAGAAACAACGACATTTTCTAAAATAACTTTATTCAGTTTATCCAATTCTGCTTGGGTGACAGTATTAGAGGTCCGAGATTTGCTTAACTGTTTTCTGATATTTTCCGCAAAGGCTGGATCAGGAAATAGTGTACTGATAGGCGTCGCTTTATCTAAGACAGCACCTGCGTATAATTGGGGCATCATCAGTTGTGCTTCCGTTATCGCTAGTGCTTCATTTGGCGGCTCTTCACTTGTTTCAACAGTCGTTAACTCTTCTGATTGGGGAATCTCCGAACTACTGGTTGCTGAATTTTGCTCTTCTGCCGATGAAGTTTCTGGAATCTTTTCTTCTGAAACAGATGAAACATTTTCTTCACTGGAGGATGCGATTGTTTCGGTCGTTTCGGCGAAAGTTGTTACAGGAAGTAGCAAACTATTAGCCAAAAGTAAGGCACTAACTGCGGAGATGCACATTTTTTTCATAAACTTCACCTCCTGATATTTTCTTAATTATAGTGAATATCAACTGAAAATGGGTTCAATTACGACAAACTGTCCAAATTAATTTGTATAGACAAGACAAAGAGCGCCAAATAGGGTTTTATACCCCTATTTGGCGCTCTTTGTCGCTAAACACAACCAGAATGTATTATGACAAATTCTCAATTATGCCTAGTTTTCTTTTATTTCTTTTAAACTATCCTCTATTTTTTCCAATTGCCCAGCAAAAAATTCTTGTTTGGCTTTTGGTAAAAACAATGTGATAGATAAGAGGATTTGTTCTTTAAAGATTGACCAATCTGCGAATATTTCTTCATTGGTTAAAATCATTTCTATTTTTTCTGCTATTTTTTTCCAGAGGATCATTCGCCAGTTATTTTCACCCACTTCATATTCTTTAAACATGCTTAATACATGAAGAATATGGGGAACATTTTGGCTGACAATCGCCGCAAATAAAAAATCAATAATTACTTGCTCGATAATTTCTAGCGAGCGAATATCAATAATTTCCCGCTCATTGACAGATTGTAGTACACGAAAAAGTAACGAAGTTGGAAACGGCTGCAAGCCAACATTTTTTTGTAATGCTAAAAATTTCAAATTAAAAATAGTATACACATCGGCATTAATTAATCGTTCCAGAATCTGATTTTCTAATGCAATAATTTCCTCTTTTGTCACAACCGTTTGAGGGTTAAAAAGATATTCCAACGCCAACATCGAATACATTACTTCTTGCTTTCCTAAAGCAAAAGACGATTTATCATAATACGCCCGATAATCTGCAACGATTCGACTACTTTCTTGAAAATTTTTACTAAAGATTGCTTGATTAAACTGCTCCTTAGCTAAAACTGTTTTGGACATTGGCGTTAATTTTTCTGTCATTTCCATCGGCGAAATAGACAAGATTTCGACAATAATGGCTAAATCCGAAATACGCAATTCACTATTTCCTTGGACAAAGCGTTGATAACTTCGACTAGAAACACCATTTTCATCAAAGACACGCAGAGGAATATTTTTTCCTTTACGAATCCGTTCAATTTCTTCACCTAGCGGCCGATATTCCATATATTCTTTTTGTTTCAAACGAATTATTCCATTTCTCTTTAAATAAGATAGCAACTAAGTTGAACGGCTATTCTCCAATGCTTAAAATTGTGCGAATATCTTCTTCCGTCATTTTCGCTAATTGCTCTTCATTTCCTTGAATCACTTTTTGGAACAGCTCGCGTTTTTCTTGCTGTAAGGAATTCATTTTTTCTTCAACCGTTCCTTCTGCAATCATCCGCCACACTTCAACAACCTTTTTTTGTCCCATGCGGTGTGCCCGACCAGCCGCTTGTTCTTCGACTGCGGGATTCCACCATAAATCGTATAAAATAACTGTATCTGCACCAGTTAAATTTAGTCCGGTTCCCCCTGCTTTCAATGAAATTAAGAAAACATCTTTTTCTCCTTCATTGAAGGCATTCGCCATCGTTAACCGATCTTGAGGCTTCGTACTTCCTCGTAAATAGAACGTCTCTAAACCTAATTCATTCAATTCTTTTTCTAAGATAGAAAGCATGCTTGTGAACTGAGAAAATAATAGGACACGACGATTGTTTTCTTTGGCAGCCACTAAAAAGTCTTTGACTTGTTCCACTTTGCCAGAACCTCCCGTGTAATCCTCAATAAACAAACGCGGATCGCAACAGATTTGTCGTAAACGGGTCAAGCCTGCTAAAATACTCATGCGATTTTTCTTGAAGGTCGCCTGATCCATTTGACTAACATCTGCTTGCATTTGTTTTAGATAGGCCAAATAAACCGTTTTTTGTTCTTCTGTTAAGACACTGTACATATTATTTTCAATTTTTTCTGGTAAGTCTGCGAGCACCGTTTTCTTGTCTCGTCGTAAAATGAATGGTTGAATCATTTTGGCAATTTCTTCCGGCTTAATTTCTCGAAAGGCTTTTTTGCCTGGGAACAATCCCGGTAAGATCATTTGAAAAATTGACCACAGTTCATCTAAATTATTTTCAATTGGTGTGCCACTTAATGCAAAACGTTGTGGTACTTTTAAACTTTTTAAGGCTTGCGCCGTTTTAGTCCCACTATTTTTAACCATTTGGGCCTCATCTAAAATCAAATAGCCGACACGCATTTCCTGATAAAGCTGAACATCTTGTCGCATACTTGCATAAGAAGTAATCAGAATATCTTCGGTGCTATTTTGTAAAAGCGCTGCTCGTTCTTGGCGGTTGCCAGAAACCACTTGAACATTTAAGGTTGGCGCAAAACGTTTGACTTCGGCTAACCAGTTATAGGTTAAACTTGCAGGTGCGACAATCAAAGCTGTCCCTTTCAAGCGCTCTTCTTCTTTTTCCGAAAGTAAATAGGTAATGGTTTGCAGTGTCTTCCCTAAACCCATTTCATCAGCTAAAATACCGCCAAATTGATAATGGCTAAGCATTTTCAGCCATTTATAACCTGTTTCTTGGTAATGGCGTAACGTTGCTTGTAAGGATTTGGGGACTTGCGCTTCAAAGTTTTCTGGATGCGTTAAATCCGTGACCATTTTTTTAAAGGAATCTGAAAAATGTGCTCGCTCGTTGTCTTCTAATAAACTTTCGATCATGAGGCCTTGGTTTTTGGGCACATGAATGACATTGTCTTCTTGATGCATATTTTTTCGCAGCTTCGTTAAAATTGCACTTGTATGGAAAAATTCCTCTGAGTCAAAAGCAAGAATTTCACCACTTTTTAACGTATAAAAAGCATCATTACGTAGCAGACTAGTCAATACTGCATCGATTTCGGTTTCATCAATGCCAGTGACATCAAACCGAATATCCAACCAAGAATCCCCTTCCGCAACTTCAATCGTTGGTTGATGATGCTGGGCATCTAAATACAATTCCCGTAATTTCCGTCCCATCCGAACTTCTCCTAATTGACGGAAAGCTGGAACCTCGGCTTTAAAGAAATAATACAAGGACTCTCCAGCAGGTAAGACTTTTTCAAAGCCTGTGGTTGTTTGCTGATAGGCAAACTGTTGAAATTGCTGCTTAATTGCTGTTTCTTTTGCTTTATCTCGAACGATTTCTTGATTGACTTCAGGTAATTGAGCATATTTCGGGTTTGTCGAGAAAATGACTTCTCCATAGTGATAGTCAATCCGAGCGTTAATCCGACCTTTAATTTTCTTAAAAATAAAGACTGCTTTTAAAGGATGGTGGACGACTAATTCTTCAACTGATTCTTCAACAGACACTCGACCAATTTTTTCCAATAATGGTAACACTTCACTAAATAAATCAGAAACTGTTTCTTTTTCATAAATAATTGACGGCTCTTCCAAGCGTTTCATTAATTGAAGTAACGTGGTGTAGATGGCTTCCTGCTCTTCTGTTAGTAAATAAACCGTTTGATCCGCAATCGCCCAGTGATAGTGGGCTAGAAACGTTGTAATAGGATTCTGAATAGTTAATTTGAAGCTTTGTTCCTCGGTTTTTTGCACTGTAAACGTAAGTGGCAAACTGGTTTCTTTGAACGTTAGATAGCGATACTTATGAGTTTGATTGGTCAATATAAACTGACCCGTTCGATTCATTTTTTCAACTAACGATTGACTGCGATCAATTGGTAATAATAGATAACGTTTGTCGATTTTCCCTTTAACTTGAATACCGTTTGCACCTAATAATTGGCTGGTATGATAAATTGCCGCAAGTTCTGTTAAAATTTCTTGAATCTCCATTGAAAAAGAATCATGTAGCAAGGTAAATTGGTGTTGTTTATTCACCATAAAGGTCATTTCTTTTTCATATGCTTGTAAAAAATCACCAATATTTTTCACAATATATGTTTTAGGTTTGGTGCCTTCCAAACCAATTTTTAAAGAAAGACCAATCGTTGATAATTCTGGATAGTAATTATTCGTTTCGATCACATCTAAATGAAATTCTAAACGTAAAGGCTGCAAGGGAACTTCGGCAGAAGCTTTGCTTAATTTGGCAAAGCCTTTGGTAAACATTTCAGCTGTTGATCGATTTGTTTTCTCAAAACTGACTGTTTGATTCGCTTGAATAATTCTTGACACGCCTCGTTGTTTCAGTGCCAGTTCAACTGCCACTGTATGTTTGCAATAGCCATGTTCCATCCAATATTGACATTCACAAACATCTTGTTCTTTGGCGGTACCATCCAATTCAACAAGATAAAGTTCTTCCCCTAAAACCTCAGACAACCAGATCCTTTTTTCTGGATTTTGAACGATAGATAAGACCCGGCCTTCTTGCATATATTCGCGTCCTTGTTCAACGATTCGCTCTGGAATACTCCATTTCATCGACTCACCTCCTCTTCTACTAAGCTAGCTGATAGTGAACGGTACTTTGACCATTCCCATTGCTTTTTATTTGTAATTGTTGTGGAATTCGTGCTTTTAATTCGCCAATATGACTAATAATCCCAATCATGCGGCCTTCATTTTCAATCGTTTCTAACGCCTCCATTGCCATTTCCAATGCTTCTTCATCTAAGGAACCAAAGCCTTCATCAATAAACAACGCATCAATTAAGACTCCGCCTGCTTGTTCTTGAATCACTTCTGCTAAAGAAAGTGCCAAAGCTAACGCTGCTATAAAACTTTCCCCGCCTGATAACGTGTGAGCGCTGCGTACCGTCCCTGAATTGTCATCATAAATATTGATTTCTAGCCCCGTTTGATTCCGATAACTGCCTGCTTCGTGATTCAATTCAAATTGATAACGACTATTGGTCAGGCGGTCTAAACGCTGATTAGCGACTGTCAGCACTCTTTCTAAATACGTTTGTAACATATACCGTTCAAAACTAATTTTTTTAGGATTATTGCCATTCACCGTATCTGCCAACTGTTGTAGTGCAGTAACTTCCTCAAACTTGTCTTCAATTGTTGTTCTTTGCACATTAATTTCTTGAACCAACTGTTGGTTGTTCAGCATTTTTTCATGCAGTTGATAGTATTTTTTTTCTTGTTCTTCAATTTGTTGTGTTATTTGTTCAATTTCTGTGGTGATTAAAGATAATTCTGGGAACGTATCACTAGATAATTTTTTTTCAATTTCAGCGAGTTGGATAGTCAGTTGGGTTTGCTCTTGTTCAAATAAAGCAATTTGTTCTTGCTGACTTTCTAGTGTCGGTACCTCTTTCAACCACTCCGTCAATTGGTCCTCTGTCACGCCTTGTTCCGTTAAAACTGCCTTTAACTGACTCTCAAGTTGTGCGACTGTTTGTTGAAGTGTTTGTTGTTCTTTCTCCAAATGCGTCAACGTACTTTCAAGGATCATTTCTTCTTTCTTCAAGGTTTCTCCTTGTGTCGTCACGTTTTCTTTTTGACGTTCAAATGCAGAGAGTTCTTCTTGAAGCAAAGCTTGTCGTTTAGTCATTTCTTCGTATGTGACGGTTGCATCCAATAATTGGCTAGCAATCATTTGCTGCTGGATAGTGATTCTTTCCAGACTTTGTTGCATTGTTTCTACTTGTTGTCGGAGCACTTCAAAGCGTTGAGAATTTTCAGCTACTTGTTCTTCTAGTTCCGCCAGACGGTCCTTTTCGACTGAAATTTCCGTTAGTTTTTGTGCTATTTGTTGTTTTTCTTTAGCTAATTGCGACTCAACTTCCGCAATTTCTGCAGGTGTTACTTGTGAAAAAGTCAGTCCTGTTAACGGCAACTGCAAGTCAGCAAACTGCGCTGCTAATTGTTCTTGTTCCTCAGTATACGCAGCTTCCTGTTCTTGTAATTGGCTTTCTTTCTGTTGTTTTTCCGCCCCTAATGCAGAGAGCGTTTCAGTAAATCGTTGAACCGTTTTTTCAACTTCCGTTAATTCCCGTTCCGCTTGATCAATCTCTTCTAAGGAAACTTCTTGATGAGTTTGTTGCTTTGGATGTTCTAAAGAGCCACAAACTGGGCAAGGTTCCCCCTCTTCAAGTAACAAGCTTAATCGTTGGATTTGTAAAGAGGCCCATTGACTTTTCTTTGTCTGCAACTTCGCTTCTTCGGCGCTTTTTTGTTGCTGTTCAACAGCAAACCGTTGTGTCAACTCGTGCAATTCCACTTGGTTTTGACTAATTTTTTGCCAAGCTTTTTGATTTTTTTGCCAACGTTCTACAAAATTTTGCCAATGATCTGCTACACTAGAACATTCAAAATTTGCTTTTTCAAGTGTTCCTTCTTGTTCAATAAATTGTTTGGCTGTCGCCACTTTATCCGCTAATGTTGTTTTTTCCTGTTGGCAAGATTCATACTCTTTTTGAATGGCTTGATAATTGGCTTGTTCTGCTATTTTTCGTTGAGCTAACTGTTCATATTCTTGGTATTGTGGTAATTGACGTTGAATCGTTTGAAGACGTTCTTGTTTTTCAGCAATCAATGGTTGTTGTTCTTCCAACTCACTCATGATTGCTTGCCAATCTGTCAATGCTTGTTGCGTTTCCATAAGAGCTTGTTGTTTGGACTTTGTTTCTTGCTCTTTTTGTTGTTTTTCGCTTCGTTTTTCAAAGACTTTTTCAGCTAAAGGTTGCTGTTTTTGGCTCCATTTTAATTGCTGAATCTGTTCCTTTAACCGCTCAATGACGGTTTCCTGTTCAGCTTGTTTTGCTTTCTTTTCCAGTAATTCTTCTTTTTGCTGTTGCAAGTTTTGTCGTTCTTCAATAGCATAACGAACTTGCTCTTTTGCTTGTTTGGCTTGTTTTAAGGTTGCAATTTGTTCTCTTTCAACTAATAGTTGTTGCTGAGCCTCTTGTTGTTGGCTTTCTAATAATTGAAGTTTTTCAAAAAGTGTCATTGTCGGTTCAGGTTCTTCTGACCAATGCAACTGTTCTGTTTTCAGTTCAATTTTTTGCTGGGTTTCTTGAATCTCTTGATTGGCAATTTTTAAGCGTTCTTTTAAATTTTCGCTGAACAACTGAT
This sequence comes from Enterococcus sp. AZ120, assembly GCF_050546165.1. NCBI lineage: Bacteria > Bacillati > Bacillota > Bacilli > Lactobacillales > Enterococcaceae > Enterococcus > Enterococcus sp. AZ120. The sequence continues at coordinate 2,139,163 of NZ_CP172950.1, forward strand.
ACAATTCTGTTCCGAATAAATTGCGCAAAACCTTTTCTTTTTCATCACTTTTAGCAATTAAAAAAGTCCGAAACTCTCCTTGTGGTAACAATACAATTTGAGCAAATTGATTGGCATTCAAATGCAATAATTCTTGAATGAGTTCGTCCACTTCGCGTCTTTTAGAATAGGCTCGTAGTTCTTTCCCTTGAGCATCTTTGACAATTAAAGAAATTTTGGCACTTTGTTTACGGACTCCTGTGCCACGTTTTTTAAAAAGTTCTTGTTCGGGAAGGCGGTTCAGTTCATAGAGATACTCGTTATGTTTAAAAAGCAAAGTAACTTCAGTGGCTTCTGAGGGGTCAGCAAATGTGGAACGCATTTCTTTGCCTAAACGTAATTTTCCAGAACTTTCACCAAACAAAGCATAGCTCATTCCATCAAAAATCGTTGTTTTCCCAGACCCTGTTTTTCCACTAATTAGAAAAAGTGAAGAATCTTCAAACTTCGTAAAATCAATGGTTTCATTAATATACGGTCCGAAGTTTTTCAATGTTAAAGATAATGGTTTCATCCTGTTACTTCCCTCTTTCTAATTGATTAAGTGTACTCAGTTCTTCTTGGACCCATTGTGCTTGTTGTTCTGTCAAGGCCTCTCCTGTCACATCGTTAAAAAAGTCATGCAGATGTTCTTCTGGTGAACGTTGTTCTATTTGTACCACTTTTTTCTGATTTCCGTTGCTTGTTTCTCGACCATTCAAACGTTCCAGCCCAATAATTTTGGGGTAAATTTTTCGCAATTGATTCATCATGTTGGGAATGATCGCTCGGTCGGTTAATTGGACATGTAAATAATTTTCCCGATTCACTTCTTGATAAAAAGCGGGATCCGTTAACTGCTGAAACGAGCCCGTCAATTGTTGAATGTCTCGCAATGGTTTCAAAGTACGGAATTGAAAATGAACTTCAGTTTCTGTTTCAACAAGCCAAACACCCTTTTCTTGTGTCATTTCTGATAAAGAAAATTTTACAGGCGAGCCACTGTATCGAGCATTAGGTGCCTGCAACGCATTTTTTCCATGTAAGTGGCCCAACGCGACATAATCAAAAGGCTCTAACAAAACCGTCGGAACAACATCCAAACCACCCACTGTTAATTTTGTTTCAGAATCAGTTTTTTCACTGCCAGCGACAAAAAAATGACTAACTAACACCTGTTTTTTATTGGGGAGAAAAGATTCTTGCATTTTCGCGACAACTTTTTCCATCGCCGCCTGAATCGTTCGAATCGTTTCATCTTCAAAATATAAGCGAGCCGCAATCGGTTCAAAATAAGGCAACAAATAAAATTGGGTATTGTCGATTTCAATTGGTTGAAAGGCTTGTTCTAAACGCGTATTCAAATGAAATTGCGTTTGGTTAAACCAAGGGCCTCCTGTTTCTAAACGAGTGCTGCTATCATGGTTTCCCGAAATAGCTAACACGGGGAAATGCTCTTTGAGATTCATTTGAATCATCATTTCATTAAAAATCTCGACTGCTTCAACTGCTGGAACAGAGCGATCATACAAATCTCCAGCGATCACAACAGCATCCACTTGCTCTTCTTTCGCAATTGCTAAGATTTGTTTAAAGGCTTCCCTTTGTTCTGCCAATAAATCAAAACCATGTAATTTTTTGCCAATATGCCAATCTGCTGTATGTAAAAATTTCATTTTTTCACCGCCTAAAAAAGTCCTTCTTATTATTATAACAAATTTCTGGTATTTTTTAAGAAAATCGGACAGAAGAATTAGATTTTTAACAAACTTTTTTCTTAACGCAAGAAAAAAGACAGGGAGCATCATCTTTTGATGAGACTACCTGCCAGTAACATTCCTATTCTATAGCGGTTTGTTTTATTCTTTTTCTGTTGATTCATATTTAAAAGTTGGATCAATTTCTTTATCTAACTGATCAAATGCTTCTTGCATCCGACGTTCTACTTCAGCTAAACCGTCTTTATCCATTTTTTTAATATCGCTAATATCGATTGGCTCCCCAAAACGAACCGTTACTTTTTTACGTTTAAACAACTCTTTTAAAGTTAACGGACCTTGATAAACAGATGGCACGATAGGTACTCGCCCCATTTTAGCAATCAAGGCTACCCCACCTTTTAATTCTGAGGAATGACGCGTGCCACTAGGGAACATAATCAAACTTAAATCAGAATTTTTTAAAATTTTGACAGGTGTTTTAATCGCGCTGGGACCGGGCTTCTCACGATCCACCGGAAACGCATTCGCATGTTTTAAAATGAAACGTAAAACAGGATTTTTAAACAACTCTTTTTTTGCCATAAAGCTAAACTTCTTAGGACTGCCAGCAACAGCTAAATACAGCGGTTCCCACCATGTTCGATGCGGCGCAACTAAGACATAGTTTTGGTCTTTTGGTAATTTTTCTTTATTTTCATAATGTGCATTTCCATTAATCACAAATAAAATGACGCGAACCACGCCACGCATAAATGTAAAAAACATAATTTTCTTCCTTTCTTCTCTCCGCTTTCTAGTATGCCGAAAGCTCTACCTTTTGACAAGCTTTTTTTACGTCTATCAATCAGAGAAATAACATGTTCCTACTAATCTAGGGAACAGATTTTGTCATACGGGTTTAAAAGTAGTATAATACATGAACAATCAGATGAAAAGTTGGAGGTTCTTAATCTATGTTATTATCCGGCGAACGGATTGATCAATTATATGCGGATGATATTCAAATTATTCAAAGCAAAGAAGTCTTTTCTTTTTCCATTGATGCAGTCTTATTGGCTAATTTTCCGCAACTACCAAAAAAAGGCAAGATTGTCGATTTGTGTGCTGGCAATGGCGCGGTCGGCCTCTTCGTTAGTCGGAAAACAGCTGCAAAGATCGACCAAATCGAATTACAACCTCGTTTGGCAGATATGGGTCAACGAAGTATTCTATTAAATAAATTGGAAAAACAAGTAACGATGTATGAACGTGATTTAAAACAAGCGACAGAAGTCATCAAAAAAGATTCTGTGGATTTAGTACTATGTAATCCCCCATACTTTAAAGAACGACCAACTAGCCAAAAAAATCCAAACCCGCATTTAGCGATTGCCCGTCATGAAATTCACACGTCTCTTCAAGAAGTGGTCACTGTGTCAGCGGATTTATTAAAAACAAATGGTCGCCTCGCAATGGTTCATCGACCTGATCGTTTCCTTGATATTTTACATGCCATGGAAAACGCCAATATTGCGCCGAAAAAAGCTCGGTTTGTTTATCCGAAGCCAGGCAAAGAAGCCAATGTTTTACTAATTGAAGGCATTAAACAAGGCAAAAAAGACGGTTTTCGTGTGTTACCACCTCTTTTTACATACAATGAAAAGAACGAATACGAAGCTGAAATGAAGGCTATGCTGTATGGAGAATAAGAAATCCCATTATTTTTATGTTTTACTTTGCCAAGATGGTTCCTTTTACGGTGGCTATACAACTGAGCCAGAACGTCGATTAACCGAACATAATAGCGGAACTGGTGCAAAATATACACGATTAGCCAAACGACGGCCAGTCAAAATGATTCATACAGAGAAATTTGAAACACGTAGCGCGGCCACTAAAGCCGAAGCCGCCTTTAAAAAATTAACGCGCAAACAAAAAGAGCAGTATTTAAAAACCTTTCATTAAATGACAACAAGCAAAAAGAAACAGCCATCATTTCATCAATGAAATGATGGCTGTTTCTTTCTCTTTTTAAACTAAGTTCTCGACAAAATGAATAACCATTTCGGCTGATTTTTTCCCAGCTTCATCGATGAATTCGTCAAAGCTTTGAGTTGCTTCGCCATCTGCTGTATCACTCATTGCCCGTACAACTAAGAATGGAATATTGAACTGTGAAGCCGCTTGGCCAATTGCTGCGCCTTCCATTTCGCAAGCTAAGGCTTCAGGAAACTCTTTCTTAATTTTGGCGATTTTCTCAGCGCTATCCACAAAAGTATCTCCAGTAACAATCAATCCTTTACGAATAGCTAAACCTGTTTTTTCAGCAGCTTTCGCAATTTCCATCCGCAAGTATTCACTTGTTTCAAAATACAAAGGCACACCACCAGGCAATTGTCCATAGGCATAACCAAAACCAGTGACATCAACATCAAAGTAAGCTAATTTGTCTGCAATGACTAAATCGCCGACTTTTAGTCCTTCACCGATACCACCAGCAGAACCTGTATTAATCACCATATTTACGCCATATTGATGAATCAATAAAGTCGTGGTCACAGCTGAGGCCACTTTACCAATTCCTGAACGAACCACAATCACCTCATGTCTTCCTAACGAACCAGAAACAAATAAAGCGCCTGCTCGTTCCCATGACATCGTGTCTGTCAATTTTTCTTTTAGAATTTTGACCTCTTGATCCATTGCTCCAATAATTCCAATTTTCATAGTGATTCCTCTTTTCTATAAATTCAAAACGATATATGCCACAACGGCTAATAAAATCGCTACAATAATAATTGCCTTGTTTAACCAAGTACTCCGTTCTCGACGCTTCGAGTATTCTCCTACTCGTGACTTGTTGATCGGTTTTTGTTTTTTCTTTTCTTTACGATAAAACGTCGAAATTTCTTTTTCTTTTCGCTTATACGCTTTTTCCGCCAGCTTCTGCTCTTCTTGCTGACGACGTTCCGCTTCTTTTTCTTCTGCTTCTCTGCGTTTGCGAAGCTCTGTCCGAGTGACTAACGGACCTTTGCTCATTGCGTGTCCTCCTTAAACTGTCTCTGCAGTAAATACAATTCCCAGTATTGTATAGCAAAAAGTGTTTTGGCATCACAAATCGTGCCTTTTGCCACCTCTGCTTTGGCTTCAGCTATTGTTAGCTCGTAAAGTTCCAAGATTTCATCTTCATCTTGAGGACGCGGATTTTCGACTTTCTGCAAATCCGTTGCCAAATAGAGAGCCAATTTTTCATTAGCAAATCCTGGTGACAGATACATTGAATTTATGTAGGTGAGCTGACCCGCACGATACCCAGTTTCTTCTTCCAATTCCCGCATAGCCGTCGTTTCCAGTTGATTTTCTTCTCCAGGATCAATTTTTCCCGCTGGAATTTCTAAAATCACTTGTTCCAAGGGTTTTCTAAATTGTTTAACTAAGACGATTTTTCCTTCTGCGGTTAACGGAATCATAGCTACTGCGCCTGAATGAAAAACCAATTCGCGTTTAGCAGTGCCGCCTGTCGGTAAAGCCACGTCATCCAAAAAAACATCAATAATCTTTCCTTTAAAAATTTCTCGACGTTGAAGTGTTTTTTCTTCGAAGTCCTCATAATTTAACATATCTTTCACCAACCTTTCTTGTTTATCATACCCTAAAATGATAAAAATCGCACCCCTTCTTCTCTAGTTAAACCCTTTTCAAAGAAAAAAATTTATTGCTTTAGAAAAAAATTACATTTTCGAAAAAAAATAGACATAAAAAATTCACAACTTCCTTGTATTATTTAAGCATACCAACAAACAACCCTAACAAAACACTTTTTCATTTTTAACTCCTTTCCCGTCCTACCCCCAATTAGGACGGGTCTTTTTTTGCGTTTTATACTTTTTTTCTTAGGATTTCACTAAATCATAAAATACATCTTCCGCTGTATGTCTTTTCTCTCACAGAGTATGCTAAAATAACTATTGTAACGAGAGCTGACTCTTTCGAGGATTAAATAGATAGGAGGAACTATATAAATGAACAAATTAAATACAAAATTACTGATTGGCTATATTCTTTTAGGAGCCTTAATCATTGCTGTCGCTAGAGAATATGGCTTCTTCGCTTTTGTGATTCTGGTAGGCTTTTTAGTATTCGTTCTCTATCGAAAAAAGAAAAATGCCGCCGACAAGAGCGATCAAATGCCTTACTTAACAAAAGATAAAGAAGCCCATTATCGTGAGTTGGGGTTATCTCCACAAGAAATTGATTTTTTCAGAAGTACAATGAGCACAGCCAAAAAACAAATCATACAATTACAAGAAAACATGAATCGTTCAACTAAATTACGGGCGATTGACTTACGTAATGATACAACGAAGGTTTCTAAAGCTCTGTTTAAAGAGTTAGTGAAAGAACCTAAAAAGTTACACTTAGCCAATCACTTTCTCTATACACATTTACCAAATATCGTTGACTTAACAAGTAAACATTTAGAAATCGAACAACACGAAGTAAAAAACAAACAAACGTATGAAAAATTAGAAGAAAGCGCACAAATCATTGACCAATTGTCAAAATTAGTTAAAAATGATTATGAGGAAATCGTTTCCGATGACTTAGACGATTTAGATGTCGAAATGTCGATCGCTAAAAGCAGCTTGTCGCAAAAAGCTGCAACTGAGGAATCACCTCAAGTAAACGAAGACCAGCAATAATCATTAGGGAGGAAAAAAAATGACTGAGCAACAACCCAAAGAAACAACATCTGTAACCAATACATTGGACGATTTATTAAGTAATCCATTTTCATCAATGGATGAACTAACACCAACGCAACAAAATGAACTATCTGAGTTAAAAGAACAGCAAGCAGCTCCTCGTTTAATTGATAAATTACCACAAGAACGTCAAGCCCAAGCAAAAGAATTAGCTTCAAAAATTGATGTCCAAGATTCACAAGCAGTAATTACCTATGGTTCAAATGCCCAAATCAAACTCGGCGAATTTTCGCAAGCGATGTTAAACCACGTTCAAGCACAAGACATTGGTCCTGTTGGTGATTCACTGACCGATCTAATGTTTCGTTTAAATGAAGCCAATCCCAATGAATTACGTGCTGGCGAAGGCAACTTTATTCAAAAAATGTTAGGTAAAGTCAAACAATCCGTTTACGAAATTACCGCCAAATATCAAAAAATTGGTGCGCAAATTGACAAAATTGCTGTCAAATTAACCCATGAAAAAGATGGTCTTTTAAAAGATAATGCCATGTTAGATCAATTGTATCAAAAAAATAAAGATTATTTTGATGCCTTAAACATCTATATTGCCGCTGGGGAATTAAAAGCAGAAGAACTACGGACGCAAATTATCCCTGAAGCCATGAAAAAAGCGGAAGAATCTGGAGATCAAATGGATGTCCAAATTGTTAATGATTATAACCAATTCCTAGACCGTTTAGAAAAAAGAACCCATGATTTACGCTTGGCTCGTCAAATTACGATTCAACAAGCCCCGCAAATTCGTTTAATCCAAAATACTAACCAAGCTTTGGCTGAGAAAATTCAATCATCGGTGAATACGGCGATTCCGTTATGGAAAAACCAAGTAGTCATCGCCTTAACCTTACTCCGTCAAAAAGATGCTGTGACTGCTCAACGTCAAGTCTCTGAAACCACCAATGACTTACTGAAGAAAAATTCAGAAATGCTAAAAATTTCTGCAATTGAAACAGCAAAAGAAAACGAACGTGGCCTAGTCGATATTGAAACATTACAAAAAACACAAAATGATTTAATTGAAACTATCCAAGAAACATTACGTATTCAACAAGAAGGAAAAGAAAAACGCCAAGCTGCCGAGATCGAACTTGGCCATATGGAAGAAGATTTGAAAAATAAATTATTAGAATTAACACAATAAACAACGTTTAGAACAAACTTCTTATAGTACAAGCCTGGGACAAAAATCACTTTGGATTTTTGTCCCAGGCTTGCTTTTCTTTTTACGCTTGAATATTGTATTTCAGCCACTTAATGATACAATAAAAGAAAACCATGTTTCTTTTTGAAAGGAGGAGCAATTGTGCCACAATTTGCTTCTAAAGCCGAAGAAAAAAATTATTATGAACGCCAAGCTAGCTTAGCAGAGTTTTTAACTTGGTATCATCAACAAGAATTACCTGAATATGAAAAACCCTCTTTAACCGTTGATATGGTTCTTCTTTGTTACAACAAGGAAGCTGATCAATTAAAAGTCTTACTGATTCAACGTAAAGGTCACCCCTTTAGAAACTCATGGGCGCTTCCTGGCGGTTTTGTTAATCGTAACGAATCTACTGAAGATAGTGTTTTAAGAGAAACAAAAGAGGAAACTGGTGTGGTGATTTCTCAAGAAAATATTGAACAATTACACAGCTTTAGTCGCCCAGATCGAGATCCTCGTGGCTGGGTCGTGACAGTCAGCTATTTAGCTTTTATTGGTGAAGAACCTTTAATTGCTGGCGACGATGCCAAAGAAGTCCATTGGTTCAATCTTGAACGGCATGGTCAACACATCACGTTATCTCATGAAGATGTGGAAATTACTTTAGACTTGAAAACAGCGTCCTCTCTTGGTAAAGATACATTAGCCTTCGACCATAGTGAAATTATAATTAAGGCGTTTAATCGTGTTGTTGATAAAATGGAACATGAACCGCAAGTGCTTCAAGTCTTAGGAAAAGATTTCACCATTACGGAAGCCCGTAAAGTTTTTGCGAAGTTCCTCGGCGTTGATTATCGCAGCATTGACCATTCAAATTTTAAAAAAGCCATGACACAATATTTTGAAGAGTTAGGTGAACGTCCCGTTGGCATTGGCCGCCCTTCAAAAATTTACCAATTGAAAACAACAACAGGTTTCTAAGAGGAGGGAATATTTTTTGACTGTTTACTTAAGAAAAGCAGAACCTTCTGATTTGCCTGACATCCTTGCTATCATTGAAGATGGACGCCGCACCTTACAAAAAAGTGGCATTCCCCAATGGCAAAACGGCGATGGCCCGAATCAAGAAATTTTAGCAAAAGATATCGACCAGCAAACTTGCTATATTTTAATGGTTGAGGATGCCTTGGCAGGCGTTGGTGTTTTATGTTCGGAGATTGATCCTGCTTATGAAGCGATTTTTAATGGTTCTTGGCAACCTCATTCTCAAACTACGTATACGGCAATTCATCGTGTTGCTTTAAAAAGTTCCTTTCAAGGTCAAGGACTGGCCTTGGTGCTTTTGCGCTCACTGGTTACAGCCGCTCGTTTGCAAGGTGCTACTGATATTCGAATTGATACACATCCACAAAATCTCGCTATGCAGCACCTGATTAAAAAAGCTGGCTTTGTTTATCAAGGTGACGTGATTTTAGAGGTTAACGATGGCGAACGTTATGCTTATCAGATGATATTGAAATAAAAAAGTTAGGGATAACTGCCAGATTGACAGCTATCCCTAACTTTTTACATCTTATGAACACTATGAGCGCTTTGAATGCCCTCACAGGCTTCTTTACAAGCTTGATTAATTAATAAATAAGAGGATTCTTTTTGGCGGATTCCTAATTGATATTTCAATTCATCTGTCACTTGGCAAGATTCACTTAATGCCTCTAACCAGAAAAATACTCCTTCTTTATACGTATCTAATCCTTCTAGCAAGATTTTCGTTGCTTCTTTATCATAATACGGCTCTAAATTTTTACGAAACATCATTTCTTCTGTAAAAAAACGATTCACATTATTTCGGCAAAACATATAAGTGTCACGGCCTCTCCGATGTGCAGCCTGATTACAACCGTATTCTTGAACTTCTTTAGAGATGGCTTTGAAAATTTCGTTGTATACTTCAATTCTTTGCATAATTGACAAAATGGTATCTGTATAACTAAACATAACTCCTTGCTCCCTTCCCCTTCTAAGTAACAAAAATTTGCTTGTTACTTTCATTATAAAGGGAATGTTGGGTTTATATCAAATGATACGCTGTTTCCTTGCTAAAATCCTTCGTTTTTTCCTTAGAAGAATAATAAGTAAGCGGATTATTTAATCTGTTATGTTCGGATTTTCTACACTTGGAAAATAAATTATTTTATAAAGCCATTTTCCGTTTTAACTGATGGCAACGGGCCGGTCTGTGTATTACCAGGAACACCAATATACGTATTGCCGTTGATGGAAGTCATTTCGTTTTCCTCAGCTGCTTCATCTTGAACGGTATAATCACTTTGATATAAAAATTCACCGTTCGTATGGAAGACATAGCCGTCTTGATCTCGTTCATCTGGCTTTTCTAAATTTAAAGACACACGTAATTGATGACGGACATTTTCAATACTATCTGGATATAGTTCAACCATACTGCGCCCTTCATTACTAAAAGTGCGCCAGTCAAAAGAAAGCTGTTGTTTATCATAATTGGTCCAAGTCAAACCTTCTTTGACTAAATGAGTCAATTCATTGGAATCCACATCAGTTTGAATGTTTCCATTTAACGAATCAATAATGTCCATTATTTTCATGATTGATTGACCAGATTTCAACTTGTCTTCAACTGCTTGAATAATTTCTTGTTGTCGGAATCCACGCATAATATCGTTATCGCTATGTCTTTCACGGGCATAAGATAAAGCTTTCGTACCATCTAAATGCTGTTTCCCTGCATCAAAATGAATGGATCCTGGCCCGTCTTTGGTGACACCATCAAACGCCTGCTTGACATTGACATCTATGCCGCCAACTGCATCAATTAACTTAATAAAAGATAAAAAGTTAAACACAACGTAATGATTGATTGGAATATTCAATAATTTCTCAACTGTGTTAACAGAAGCTGTTGGTCCATCGTAGGTATAGGCGGCTTCAATTCGCTGCATCCCTTGGTAATTTTTCGCATCAATTTGCACAAAACTATCCCGTGGCAAACTTAAATAGGTTATTTTCTTCGTCTTGTTATTCACGGTAATCACCATCATAGCATCAGTCCTAGTTGTGCCTAATTTCCGTTCAATTGTATTGTCTAGCCCCATAATCAAAAACGATTGACTATCTTTATTTTGCGCTTCATTATAATCATTTTTTATGGGAACATAGCCTTTATCAATTGTTTTCTTTAAATAGCTACCCGCTACAGCAAAGTATGCTGAGCCGACTGTGACAAAAACCAAAATGATGACTAAACTAATTAAGCTGATTTTTCGCTTCCTACTCATTGGCTGTACTTCCTCTCTCTTAAAAAGTCTCCACCATCATTACTACTCCTCTAAGCAGACAAGAGACAAGTCTATCTTACCAGTCCCTTTCAAAACTAAACATAGCAGAATTTATATAGGGGTATAACCTAGAGGAAACAAAAAAGAGGGGCTTGTTTGTTAAAAAGCCTCTCTTTTTTGTTATTTTTTTTCGTGTTCTTTTTTGAACAATTCCACCATTTTTTGCTGTGGTTTTGGAAAAACATAGTCTGAAAATTGTTGTGCTGCCACCCATCGCTGCGACTCTAGTGTGGCTAATTCGCCTGTATTTCGGCCATAAAAGACTAAGATATGCCATTTTAAATGACTGAAAATATGAACGACTTCGCCTAAGGCACGTTTTTGCCAGACAACTGTTTCATAGTCCGTAAAAAAGTTGACAGGTTCTTCAGCGACCAAAGGCTCTGTTACAGGCTCTAACTCTAAAGTTAATTGTTTTTCCGTTTCTACTGGTTGCGCCAGTTTTTGCAATTGTTGAAATTGTTTTTTGCTAATTTCTTCAATCGGAAACAGCCACATATTAGCTAACAAACCGGTTTCAGGTCGTTGTTCTAATAAAAATTCTTGCTTTTTATTTTCAATAATAGTGCCGACATAATACACATCTTTCGGCTTAACTTTTTTTGATTTGACTGGATAAGCGGTCATTTTATCTGCCTGATAGGCGGCACAATATTGCTGAAGCGGACAACTTTCACACTTAGGGGAAGTTGGGGTGCAGACGGCTGAGCCTAGATCCATTAAAGCTTGATTAAAATCCCCTGGACGCTCACGATCGATGATTTTAAGCATCGCCGCTTCAAATACTTTACGACTACTCGCTTTTGCAATATCTGCATCAATTTCAAATAAACGGCTCACTACCCGCATGACGTTACCGTCAATTGCTGGTTCGGGGAGATTAAAGGCAATACTGCCAATCGCACCAGCCGTATAGGGGCCGATTCCTTTTAAACTCCGAATATCTTCGATTGTGTCAGGCATTTTCCCACCAAATTCTGAAACAATCTGTTGCGCTGCCACTTTTAAATTACGCGCTCGTGAATAGTAACCTAACCCTTCCCAAGCTTTCAACAACTTATCATCTGGCGCTTCCGCTAAATCTTGAATCGTCGGAAACCATTCCATAAATCGATAAAAATAATCAATGACTGTATCTACGCGAGTTTGTTGTAGCATAATTTCAGAAATCCAAATACGATATGCATCTGTATTCGCTCGCCAAGGTAAATTGCGTTTTTCTCGTTCATACCAAGCTAAAAAATCTTCCTGGAATGAACTAACTTTTTCGGGACTCCACGCCTCCCAAGGCTCTTTATTCGTCATGTTCTACTTCCTTTTCGCTAATAAATTGCTGAATCAAATCATAGTCAAACCCTTTTTGGAATAAGCTTTGTTTTACTTTTTGGACTTTTTTAGAAAAATCAAATCGCTGATTAGCACGCCATAAACGTTCGCCTTCCTTGTTTAACGCTTGTTGTTCTTGTTCTTCGTCCTTTTCAAAAGCTAAAGATTCCAAAGCTAGATCAATGATTTCATTTGTAAAGCCCTTTTGCATCAGATGCAGACGCGTTTTCTGAAGTGCATCTTTAAAACTTTTAGTTCGATAGCGTTTCATGGCTTTTTCTGCAGTTGCTGTGGCAACATTAAGTTGTTCATCTAACGTATAAAAGGTCAAGCCATGCTGAATATCTTCTTCACTAATGCCTTTTTGCTTTAATTGTTGTGCCACATTTCGTGGTCCTTTATCACTGGTTCGCATAGCTGTCCGTACGTAACTTTCACTAAAAATTGCATCATCCAACAACCGCAGCTCTTCTAAACGTTGAACGATTTTTACTCGATCTTCAGGTTCAATTTCTTTCTCTTTTAAATAAGTAAAAATCTCTTTCTTTGAACGTAATTGATAGCTTAAATAATTCATCGCCATTTGTAACCCGACATCATAAGAACTGGCTTTTTTTATTTCTTCTATTAAAGTATCTGATAACTCTTGGCCTTTTAGCAGACGCTGCCGTACTAAAATATCTTCCGAGACACGCAGTTTTTCGCCTGAAGATAGCCAAAGTAGATAAAATTCACCTTTATCTTTACTAATTCGTGTGATTGTTGTCATCTTATTCTCCTGCCCCTCTAAATCAGAACATATATTCTACTATACCATAGAATCCTTGGAAGCCAAATAAATAAAAATGTGCTAAAATGGGAGGAAGTGAAAAATGTGAGATGACTAAAGGATGAAAGAATATGACCCAACAACTAGTAAAAAAAGGCCAACAAATTTCTTTAAAAATTAAACGATTAGGAATTAATGGCGAAGGTATCGGCTATTATAAAAAATTAATTATTTTCGTTCCTGGGGCGCTACCGAAAGAAGAAGTGACTGCCACGATCACAAATGTTACACCCAAATTTGCTGAAGGAACCCTTCAATCTGTCAAAAAAGCTGCTAAAGATCGCGTGGTCCCTCCTTGTCCTGTCTATGAAACATGTGGCGGCTGCCAACTACAACATTTAGCCTACAAAGCACAATTAGACTTTAAAAAAGATTTATTAAAGCAGGCGCTTAACAAATTTAAACCAGCCAATTATCAAAACTATGAACTACGAAAAACAATTGGGATGGAGAATCCTTGGAATTATCGAAATAAAGCCCAATTCCAATTACGCCAAATCGATGGTCAAGTAGAAGCTGGTCTCTATCAAGCTGATTCACATCAATTAGTACCGATTGATAACTGTTTGGTCCAACAGCCTGCGACAACCAAGGTGATGAATACATTAGTTGATTTATTGAATAACTTTCAATTGCCAATTTATGATGAACGTAAAAATAGTGGTATCTTTCGAACATTAATGGTTCGAGTGGGCATCCAAACTGGCGAAGTCCAAGTAGTGTTCATTACACAATCGCAGAAATTTCCACAAAAAGAAAAAATGGTTCGCGCAATTAATGAACAATTACCAGAAGTTGTTTCTATTATGCAAAATGTCCAAAATAAAAAAACCTCTCTAGTAATGGGTGATGATACCCTTCACTTATGGGGCAAAGAAAGCATTGAAGAACACATTAACGACGTTGTCTTTGATTTATCGCCGCGAGCATTTTTCCAATTGAATCCAGAACAAACGGAAGTTTTATATAATGAAGGAATCAAGGCCTTAGATTTACAACCAAACGAAACTGTTGTTGATGCTTATTGTGGCGTCGGGACCATTGGCTTAAGTTTAGCGAAACAAGCGCATCAAGTTCGTGGTATGGATACCATTCCCGCCGCAATTGACGATGCTAGATTCAATGCAAAACGACTTGGTGTTACGAACACACATTATGCTGTTGGAACAGCTGAAGACTTATTACCTAAATGGTTCAAAGAAGGCTTTAAACCTGATGCCATTGTAGTTGATCCCCCACGGACTGGTTTGGATCGTAAATTATTAACGGCCCTTTTGAAACAACCACCTAAGAAAATGGTGTATATTTCTTGTAATGTATCCACGTTAGCACGTGATTTAGTTCAATTAGCCAAAGTATATCAAGTAGACTATTTACAATCTGTTGATATGTTTCCACAAACCGCTCGTTGTGAAGTTGTCGTAAAATTAACGAGAAAATAAAAAAAGGAGCGTGGGACAAAAATCACTTTGGATTTTTGCTCCACGCTCAAAAACTGATAAACGGCGGGAACAGAACCAACACTACGCGTTGCTCCGATCTCAACAACTTCTAAGAGCTAAAGCTCTAAGAGTTGAAGGTCCTTCGGAAATAAACGGTTCTGTCCCGACCTCCTTTAACTAATTAAACAATTATTTACTTAATTAGCTATTTTTTCGTCCGAAGAAGAATGAAACCACAGCAACTAAAATTACTGCCCCAATAATTGATGGCACAATTGCCATACCTGCTACGTGAGGACCCCAGCTACCTAAGATTTTTTCTCCGATAAATGAACCAACTAAACCGGCAACGATATTCGCAATCCAACCCATTGATTGACCTTTGCTTGTAAGCGCGCCAGCGATAGCACCGATAACAGCACCAACGATTAAAACCCATAAAGTATGCATAAATAATTCCTCCTAAATGCTTTATCTAGCGAATAATTCGCTATGTTACTATTATGGACTACTTTTATTAGATAACAAAATAGTTTGCTTGTTTCCATGAAAAAAAAGCAATAATTTCTGATAATTTCATTAAAAAAGCTCAGAACAGGAGAAAGAAGTGCACTGTTCTGAGCTTTTATTTAAGAAATTGTTGGTCGTTTTACTCGTTCATGTGCGACATCCGCTGCTTGAATCTCTTTATTATTAAAAGGTGTTAAGCGGAATGCCAATTGGAATTCTTCAAACGTAGTCCGGTATTTTTCTAATTGCCACTGGCCACAAGAGTAGCTACCTAGGGCGTTTTGTTTGTAATCGATATTTAAAACAACATACTCACTTTCTTGTAATTCATTGGTATGCTTAGCAACATCTAGCGTTTGTTCTTCAAAATAAGAAACACTAAAATTATATGAATCAGCCGCTGTTGCTACTACCCCTTGGCCGCGATCATCCGTGAATGCGGACCATTTAGTCGCCATGTGGTTACCATTGGCTTGTGGAACAACATAATTAGTGAACATTTCCGCCACTGTAGCCTCATAAACGCCAAGTAAACCAGCTTCTTGTGAATCTACATAGTTTTCTCTCGGCCCTTTACCGAAATATTTTACTTCTGATAGAGACTTGTCTAAATGGAGAGTCACACCCAAACGTGGTAACATATCTGGCGCATTTTCAATTTTACCAGCAGGACTACCTTTTAAGTCGAAGAAAATTTCGCCATTTGGTGCAATTAAATACTGATAGGTACATTGATAATGCCAAGCACTGTTAGTCGTTCCGTTAATTGTTTTTACGATGACTTGGATAAAATCATCAACTTTTTTCCACTCAAAAGAACGGACAATTTCATGCTCTAAATGTAAGAAATATTTCTTCTTCATTTCATCAATAATTTCCATATCATTACTGATCGGTGCCCGCCAAAATGTAAATTTCGGCCCTTTATGCAATAATTTTTTACCATCTCGTGTCACATTCGTTAAGGCACCCTTCACTTTATCAAAATTAATTGAAAAGTTTGGTCCTTCAATGTATAAATGAGGGCCAATTTCCTTTGCCATTAGCAAGCCAACTGGTGTGATCTCAATCCCTGGTGTTGTAATTGGCAATTCAAACTGTGCGGTAGCTAATTCATGACCAGCAGATGCATAGGCGGTCGTTTCTTTCAATTGATATGAAAGAGTTAAATAATAGGCGGCTCCTGCCTTTTTAGGAAAATCTAAATGATAAGGTAAGTGCAGTCTTCCTTCTTCTCTAGCAGCAATTGCTGGCACTGCTACTGTCCCTGATTGAATCACTGTTTGATCTTCAGTAATTGTATAAACCAGCTTAAAGATAGCCAAGTTTTCAAAGTCAAAACGACTCAATAATGAGAATTCACCTGACAGAACGTCAATAGCGCTAGTTGTAATGGGTTCAATGACTTTTTTGTATTCATACAAGCTAGGAGATGGCGTACGGTCAGGCATCAACATCCCATCAATACAAAAATCTTTGTTACTTGGATCATCGCCGAAATCGCCGCCATAACGATAATAAACTTCACCGTTATCTGTTATCGATTCAATGCCATGGTCAAACCATTCCCAAATAAAGCCACCTTGTAATTTATCATGAGCATAAAATAGCTCTTGGTATTCTTTTAAATTCCCAGGGCCATTCCCCATCGCATGACAATATTCACATAAAATATGCGGTTTTTTTGAATTTTCAATAATCGTATTCATCAGTAATTCTCTAGTTGGGTGTTCCAACCAAGTATACATTGTAGAATAGACATCCGTGACCTCTGCCTCAAAATCACCTTCATAATGGACCAAACGTGTTGGATCCATTTCTTTGGCAATGCGGGCCATTTCAATAAAGTTATGACCAAACGCAGATTCATTCCCTAACGACCAAAAGAGAATTGATGGATGGTTTTTATCCCGTTGAATCATCCGTACCATCCGAGAAACATAAGCCGTTTCCCATTCTGGATCGTTGCTAATCCAATCATATTCTCCGGTTAATTCAAAGCCGTGACATTCCAAATCAGTTTCATCAATCACATACATTCCATATTCATCGCATAAATCATAGAAATAAGCAGATGCTGGATAATGACTGGTTCGAATGGCATTAATATTAAATTGTTTCATTAAACGAATATCTTTTTCAATTTCTTCACGACTAACCACTCGACCATTTTTCGGATTATAATCATGACGATTCATTCCTTTTAGTTTAATGGCCACACCATTGACTAAGAAAGTCTCACCAGATACATGAATATTTCTGAAACCAACTTTTTGCGGAATAACTTCGACGACTTCCCCTTCAGAAAAAACAGTGATAAATAGTTGATACAAGTATGGTTTTTCAGCTGACCAAGCAGTGACAGACGGTAAACTTGCTGAAAATTCAACTGTACCTTGATTTCCTGCGACAGTCTCTTTAAGAACCGTTTTTCCCTGCTGATCCATCAACTCCAATTGAACTTGTTGTCCTTTGTCTTGCCAAAATTTACCCGTAATTGCCAAGTGGCCATTTTGATACGAATCATCTAAATCGGAAATAATAAAGAAATCTTCCAGCCCATTTTCTGGTACACCGAGTAATTCAACATCACGAAAAATACCACTTAACCACCACATATCTTGATCCTCTAAATACGTACCATCTGACCATTGATAGACTCGCACCGTTAAATCATTTGTTTCACCAATTTTAGCGTAAGGCGTAATGTCAAATTCTGCTTCATTTCGTGCACCTTTACTGTAGCCAACTTCATGGCCGTTCACCCAAACATGATAAGCTGAATCTACGCCACAAAAACGTAAAATGATTTTTTTATCGTGAAATGTTTCATCTATAGCAAATGTCCGTTTGTAAATACCTGTTGGGTTTTCCGTTGGTACATACGGCGGATTAATGGGAAAATTGTACCATAAATCAGAGTAATGCATTTTGCCATATCCTTGGACTTGCCAATTTCCAGGAACAGTGATTTGATCCATTTGGCTTGTATCAAAGTCCGTCGCAAAAAAGTTTTCTGGGCTGTATTCTGGCGCTTCTAAAAAGAGAAAATGCCAGCGTCCGTTTAAATTTTTGTATGCTTGTGTATATTTATTTTCATTTAATAACGCTGTTTCTTTCGAAGGAAAGCTCGAAAAATGTGCTCGTCCAGGCAACCGATTAATACTATCTACTTTATAATTTTCCCAAGTCTTCATAATCCATTTCTCCTTTACCAACTTCATTTTTTTCTTTTGTTTCATATCGTTTCCAACAAATCCAAGCAAAGCCCATAAAGACAATTAACCCAATAATGTTATACGCCAACATGCCCAGTGGACTAGCGGTTCCTTTCGGTAACGTGCCATTGATTTCTTCCATGATTAATTTTGGATCCGGCACAGTTGACATAAAGAATACAAAGATAAAAATGGCTAATAAGAAAATTCCCGCAATTAAGCCAAAGGTTCGATTACCAAAGCGGAAACTTCTCGGCATTGTTTCTTTTTTCCAACGAAGCCCAATATAGGCGATTAACAAGAACAAGACAGGCACTAATGACGTAGAAGCTGTCATATTAATTAACGTTTCTAAAAAGCTATCCATATTTCCAATTCCTAATGCTGGAATGGCAACTAAAATCGTCACAATAATTCCTTGAACTAACAAAGCATTGGTTGGATTTCCCTCTTCGTTGGTTTTCACTAGCCACTTACCGAAGACCCCATCAGGAATTTCTGAGAAAAATACTTTAACTGGTGCTGCCGTCCACAGAGCCAAAGAACCAAGACTTCCGACAAATAAGATAATTCCTACTAAGCGCACCATCATTGCTGCGGGAATATGGAAATACGTACCTAAAATTTTAAAAATATCAAAAATACCATTTGAAAAATTTCCTTTTAAGACGTCCGTTGGCACTACCAAACCTACAGCAACGGCACCAAGAATATACATGATACCGACCGCAATCGTTGCACCAATCATCGTGCGGACAAACGTTTTATTGCCGCCTTTAACATCCTTAATATATACACCGATACTTTCACCACCGCCAACAGCTTGTAAAATCCACGCCATCGTCATGAAAAAAGTCCAATTAAAAGTTGGCATAATTGACGTCGTGGTAAACTCTTGTGCTGGCTCATTGCCAAAACCAAACACGACGACAAAGGCTAAAACCACAAAAGCTACGCCCATAAATAAACGAGCACCACCCGCTAAGCTAGTCACTTTCGAAATCCACGAAACCCCTTTAATACAAACCCATGTCATTAACCAAAATAACAGAATAGAAATCACTGCAATTATTTTAGTACTATGGTTTCCTTGAAAAACGTTTTGACCTAAAAAAGCGTATGAACCATAAATCAATGTATTCGGTAGCAATGAACAGAAGAAAAACAAGTTGACAAAGAAATACGACCAAGCGCCTAAAAATGCCCATTTAGGTCCTAGCACAGATTCCAACCAACTGTGAACACCTGATTCATTTTCAGAATTAGCAGAAGCAAATTCTGCAATCATTAGAATAAATGGTAAAAAGTAAAAAATAGAGCCGAATAAATAGCCTGGAATAGTTGCTAGGCCAATCTGAATACTGTTGTTAACAATGCTGGGAAAGGCAAAAACCGCTGAAAAAGTCATGAGCATCAATGCGACAGAACCTAATCGTTCCCGTGAATGTGTTGCCATTTTACTACATCCTCTCTTTATCAAATTAATTAGTACTCACACATTGTAAAACGCTTACAGTTTTTTGAAAATAAAAAATGTTGCCTATTTCTTGTAAAGATGTTGACTTTTAGAAAGCCTTTACATACTCTTATAAAGAGGTGATAGCATGCAAAATGTTTTTACAAATAATGTCAGCATCCTGATTAATGATCAACCTATTAGCCAAGAATTTCATCTTTATGAAGCTGGCTATGAAAAATGCCGTCCGACAAAACCAACTGAGTTTGCCCCCATTAATTATTGGGTTTTGCATTATTGTAGCGATGGTGAAGGTTATTTTTCAACACCCTTTATGGAAAAACAACACATTACCGCTGGCGATTTGTTTATGATTCCAGCCAATTGTCGCAATATTTATTATCCTAATCGGCAAAATCCTTGGACCTATCATTGGGTCGGTTTTGTTGGAGATCTTTCGTCTCAGTATTTAGAAAAAATAGGCCTGACTACCGAAAATTGTATTTTAAAAGGAACTGTTGATAAGAAATTAGAAAGTTTATTTAAAAATATTTACCAAGAAGCGAAGAAACATAATCATTTTGGCAGTTTAAGTGAAAGCTTTCAATTGTTGAATTATCTAGAGCATCATTCCGTTACACAGCACGAAAATCAAAGCCAACAATTATTTAACCAAATTAAAATGGCTATTCACGAAAATTTTTCAAACAATCTTTCAATTAGTCAATTAGCTTCTGAGTATAACATTGATCGTAGCTATTTATTTAAGCTATTTCAGCGTTATGAACAAACAAATCCTAGTATTTATGTACAAAACTTAAAATTGCAAAAAGCCTGTTCTCTGTTAAGAAAAAGTTCCTTAACCATCACGGAAATCAGTTTTGAAGCAGGTTTTTCTTCACCTTCTTATTTTTCAAAATTTTTCTTCCAGAAAAAAGAGATGACACCTCGACAATATCGTCAACAGTTTTTGACTTAAAATAAATTGTCATTATTCTTAAATCTGTATTTTTATCCTTTTAAAAGATTGACGAAGTTTTCGCTATGCAGCATACTTGTCAATCTTTTATATAATGACTAATTTACTCGAAACTACCATTAAGCGAATACAGTACTTCTTTAACCAACACCTTTGAAATATTTTGACACTAATGTAATAGTCTCTACGGATCGTATTTTTGATAGATTAATAGTTTAAAATTTATATTTTTTATCACCTAGTATATATTCTTAAACTTTTCTTAATATTTAATTGTTACAAAAATATTTCAAAAATGTTACAATAGGTAACGAAAGGAATGATTAAAATGAAAAAAATGTTTTTAGGACTCTTTTGTTTTGTTTCGATTACCACACTATCAGTTTCTAATGTATGGGCAGAAGATTCGGCTAATGAAGCTTCTGTGGAAAAGTCAACAGTTACTTCTTTAACTCAAGAAACTTCAGCAACAACAATTAATGCTTCAACTGATTCAACAGCACTTACAGCTGAAAGCGAGGAACTTCCATCGCTTCGTCAAACACTTCTTAATTACGTAGGTATGTATGGTTTAACAGAAACCTTGATAAATCGTTTATCTGATGACGAACTGGACTACGCAAAAAAAGTTTCGTTTCATTTTGTAAACCAAGACATCAGTGGAACAGCGAGAATGATTACTAAATTATATGGTGAGAAACCTATCCCGGAGGACTCCTACTCTACAGATTACTCAACATTAACGATTGATGACTTAAAAAATTATTTACCTCAAATTCGACTTTCGTTAATTTATGTATATGATTTAAATAGTGATGTTGTAAATAATTTAAGCGATCAAACACTCGTCGATTTAATTAATCAAGTCAAGGTAGACTACGCTAACCAAAATTACCCATCTGATGTCCGTGGTGATTATGGTTTAGCAGCAATGGCAGATAAAATAAAAGCAAACCATTATACGTCAATTAATCAAAGTGCTGAAAGTGTTTCTTCGGATACTACTAATACAGAATCTACATTACAAACAACTACGAGCAGTTCTAAGAAAGCTACTACATCAAGTTCAACCGAGCACAAAAAGGGGATATTTCCCAGTACTGGCGAAAAAAAATCAGTTTTATTTACTATCATTGGAATCATCTTACTATCTTTAGTTAGTATATTCATTATAAAAAATAAAAAGAAATAGACCTACTATTCAATCATTATTTAAATAATTTGCTTTTTATCAAATAATATTGGTAACGAGAACTTATAGAAATTATCAAATCCAGAGGTTAAGATCCTCTGGATTTTCTCTTTAGCTATGAATACTTATCTTTATTAAACGAAAAGATTATTTTGACAATCAATTCACTAACTTTACCACCATTTAAAAGCTTAATAAAAAAGAACCCTTGCAACACAAGGGTTCTCGAACATTCAAAAGTTGAATGAATTATTTTACTGTTACTGAAGCGCCAACTTCTTCTAAAGCAGCTTTTAAAGCTTCTGCTTCTTCTTTAGAAACGGCTTCTTTAACTGGTGCAGGAGCGCCATCAACTACAGCTTTAGCTTCTTTCAAGCCTAAGCCAGTTGCTTCACGAACTGCTTTGATAACTTTAACTTTTTGATCGCCAGCTGCTGTTAATTCAACAGTGAATTCAGTTTGTTCTTCTGCTGCTCCACCTGCTGCTGGTCCAGCTACTGCTACAGGAGCTGCTGCTGATACGTCAAATTTTTCTTCGATAGCTTTAACTAATTCGCTTAGTTCTAAGATAGTTGCTGTTTCTAACTCAGCAACGATGTTTTCAATGTTTAATGCCATTTTGAATTTCCTCCATTTAAATTAAAATTGTTTGTTTTTTATTTGTTCGAATTAGACTGCAATTAAGCAACTTCTTCGTTTTTCTCTGCCACTGCTTTGACAGCGTAAGCCACGTTGCGGACTGGCGCTTGTAATACAGATAATAGCATAGATAGTAAACCTTCGCGGTTTGGTAGTTTTGCCAACGCAGTAATTTGTTCCACTGAAGAAACTTTTCCTTCGATGACGCCACCTTTGATTTCTAATGCTTTTGCATCTTTAGCAAATTCGTCGATGATTTTAGCTGGTGCTACTACATCGTCGTTGCTGAATGCGACAGCAGTTGGGCCTGTAAAGACTTCGTCTAAGCCGTCTAAACCAACTTTTTTAGCTGCACGAGAAAGGATTGAGTTTTTGATGACTTTCATTTCTACGCCTGCATCACGTAATTGTTTACGTAAGTTAGTGACTTCTTCAACTGTTAAACCACGGTAGTCCACGATTACAACTGATGCTGCTGATTCAAATTTCTCAGCGGCTGCTTGAACTAGGGTTTCTTTTTTAGCGATTGCTGCTTCACTCATTTATTTCACCTCCTGATTTTGATGGTGGAGTTGGACTTGGTTTACGTTATGTAAAGTAGAAGAATCAAATGAAACTTCGCTCACTTCGTTCGCCAAGTATTGTTTTACATCGGCTTTTTTTCAAAAAGTCGTGTAAAACAACAAAACTCCATGCCACCGTAGACATAGAGGGACCGAATTGTATATAACTCAACAATTGTCCTCGGTAGGAAATTAAGACTTGCGTCACCTACTGTCTTCGGTACAGTTAATTATTAACCTCACTCACTTTACCATAGGGTAAGTGAGTGAGTCAAGAATTTTTTAATTATTTTCTTTCAAATTAGAAAGAAGCTTGGTCAACGTGGATTCCAGGTCCAAATGTTGTTGTTACTGAAATGTTTTTGATGTATTGACCTTTAGCAGTTGATGGTTTAGCTTTCAATAATACGTCGTTAATTGTGTTGAAGTTTTCAACCAATTTTTCGTTATCAAATGAAACTTTACCGATTGGTACGTGGATGTTACCAGCTTTGTCAACGCGGTAAGTTACTTTACCAGCTTTAACTTCTTCAACAGCTTTTGTAACGTCCATTGTTACAGTACCAGTTTTAGGGTTTGGCATTAAACCTTTTGGTCCTAAGACACGGCCTAATTTACCAACTGTAGCCATCATGTCAGGAGTCGCAACAACCACGTCAAAGTCGAACCATCCACCTTGGATTTTTGCAACCATGTCGTCGTCGCCTACGAAATCTGCACCAGCAGCTTCAGCTTCTTTAGCTTTCTCGCCTTTAGCGAATACTAAAACAGTTTGTGTTTTACCAGTTCCGTTTGGAAGCACAACTGCTCCACGGATTTGTTGGTCTGCTTTTTTAGGGTCAACGTTCAATTTGTAAGCAACTTCAACTGTTGCGTCAAATTTCGCGATGTTTGTATCTTTTGCTAAAGCTACTGCTTCTTCAACTGAGTAAGCTTTTGTAGCATCAACTTTTTTCAATGCTTCTTGCATTTTTTTGCTCTTTTTAGCCATTTTGTTTCCTCCTTGATTGTGGTTATAACGGTTGTACCTCCCACGTCTTTCATATCTTTAAATATGAAACGAACTGAGAAGCTACTTCTTTGAGTAAGTGTGGAATAAAAATTATTCTACGATGATACCCATGCTTCGTGCAGTTCCTGCAACCATGCGCATTGCTGCTTCAACGTCAGCGGCGTTTAGGTCTGCCATTTTAAGTTCAGCGATTTCTTTCACTTGATCGCTTGAAACTGTTGCAACTTTAGTTTTGTTTGGTTCACCTGAACCTTTTTCGATTTTTGCAGCTTTTTTCAATAAGACTGCAGCAGGTGGTGTTTTAGTAATGAATGTAAATGAACGATCTTCATATACAGAGATTACTACTGGAATAATCAAGCCTGCTTGGTCAGCTGTACGAGCATTGAATTCTTTAGTGAATCCCATGATGTTGATACCTGCTTGACCTAACGCTGGACCTACTGGTGGAGCTGGTGTTGCTTTCCCCGCAGGAATTTGTAATTTAACGATTTTTTCTACTTTTTTAGCCACGAAAATACCTCCTTAAGTTCTCGTGCGTGGTTAATGGGGTTGAGATTTCCCCTCCCACTCAACGTACATTTAAAACATACCCTATTACTATACAGGATTCCCTTTACTTTTTCAAGATGTTTTTATGATTTCAAGACAATTTTTTTATCTGTTATTTTCTTCATGAAATGTGCATCATGCTCAATCACTAGCATTGCAGGCTTCACAGATAAGATTAGCGCTTCTAATTGTTGATGATTAAACACATCCAAGTAATTAAGGGGTTCATCCCAAATATAAAGTTCAGCTGATTGAGACAATGATTTGGCTACTTCGACTTTTTTCCGTTGCCCCATACTCATTTGTTCAATTCGATTAGTGAAAACGGCGCGCTCCATCCCAAGTTTTCGTAAGTTATTTAAAAATTGAGTGTAATCTAACTGATTTTTCTCTGCAAATTCGGATAAAGTTCCTTGATTGTCTTCATAATCTTGGCGCACATAAGAAATGGTTAATTGGTGAGCCAAAGTGGCTTCGCCTTCTGAATCTCCAGAAAAATTCCCCAACAAATACTGAATCAAGCTCGATTTTCCTGAGCCATTTTTTCCTGTTATTCCAACAATTTCTCCCGCGTTTATTGAAAAAGAAAGTGGCGCAAATAGCCAATTTTTCTCGTAGCCTAGACGAAGCTCTTCCACCGTCAATAATGTTTTGTGATGCGTTGGCTGATAATCCATTGACAAAGGATCAGTATACTCAAGATCTTTTAATAGTTTTTCTTTTTCTGCTAATTGTGTTTCGGCGCGTTGTTGAATGTGTTTCGAGCGCTTCATTACACGCGCTGCCCGGGCACCAATGGCTCCTGTATCAAAAATCGCCCCGCTCCCTTTTTCCTTAGCGTTGCCGTACTTATCACCTTCACGGTTCATCGACCATTCCGCTTTTTTACGAGCGGTTTCTTTCAAGCGATTGACTTCTTTTTTGATTTTTTCATTTTCTGCTAGTTCAAAAGCATCTCTTAATTTTTTTTGCTCTTCATAAATAGAAAAATTCCCTTGATACAGCGTCAATTGACTTTTTTCAATCGCCAAAATATGATCAACCACTTCATCAACAAATGCCCGATCGTGGCTGACTAAAATAAACCCGTGTTTCTTTTTCTTCAAATATTCAGCCACTTGTTGTCTGCCAGCTAGATCTAAGTGATTTGTTGGCTCGTCAATTAAAGGAAAGGCATTTTCTTCAATAAAAAGAAGACCTAATAAAACTTTCGTCTTTTCGCCGCCTGATAAAGAAGAAAAGGGCCGCCATAAAACTTCAGGATCAACGTTTAAAAGCGTTAATTCTCGTTCTAATTCCCACTGTTCAAAAGAAGTCACCTCTTGTAAGACATAATAAGTGAGCTGTTGTTCTTCTGCAACTGTTTGTGGAAAATAGACGAAATCGACTTGATGAAGAATCTCTCCTTGGTAATCCAACTGCTTTTGTAACAATCTTAATAAGGTTGTTTTCCCACGGCCATTGCGGCCAATCAATCCTAATTTCCAATTGGTATCCATCGTGATATTTGCCTGATCAAAAAGCAATACTTCTTGATTATCATAGGCAAAAGATAGTTGTTTTAGTTCAATTTTCGACATAAATATACCTCCATAAAGCAAAATTGATGCAGCTTTACGGAAATCAGCGGCATCAATCCAAGGTATACAAAAAGACCCGTGGCTGAATTCTTTAAGCTAATTTCCGAAAATCCGCACACTCCACCCGTTATAATCAGGCAAAGTTATACAGTTTCTCTAAAAAATTAACTTAAATTTTCAACGCACGAATCCCTCTTTTCGTCTTTTATTATCTAGAATTTAGCATCTCTTCACTGATTTGTCAACGAAGGCCCCTTGCTTTCATTCTGATAAAAATTTAAATTATTCGCTAAAACACAAGCGATTGCCTAGTTCCCCGCCATTTTTTGTGTTAGACTTCCAATGAAAACATATTCTAATGAAGAAGGTGCTGAAATGGAAGAGTTACGCTTTAATAGTGTTTTTGATATTATCGGACCCGTTATGATTGGTCCAAGCAGTTCTCATACAGCTGGAGCGGCAAGAATTGGAAAAGTGGTTCGCAGTATTTTTGGACAGCAACCTGATAGCGTTGACATTTATTTATATGAGTCTTTTGCTAAAACTTATCGTGGTCACGGAACAGATATCGCCTTAGTTGGCGGCCTTTTAGGCATGGAACCAGATGATGAGCAACTAGCCAATTCTTTGGAAATTGCCTATGAACAAGGAATGGAAGTTTGTTTTATTCCTAAAAGTGAAAAAGCAGACCACCCTAATTCCGTTAAAATTGTGGTTTCTTCTGGCGACCGAAAACTATCTGTGACAGGAATTTCAATTGGTGGTGGAAACATTCAAATTTCTGAATTAAATGGCTTCAAATTGTCTTTAAGTATGGGCACGCCAACATTTATCGTTGTCCATCAAGATGTTCCTGGCATGATTGCTAAGGTGACCAACATCCTTTCAGCTAGCGATATCAATATTAGTACAATGACCGTTACCCGAGAATCTAAAGGGGAAAAAGCGATTATGATTATTGAAGTTGATCAAGCCGAAGTCGGTGACATTGTCATGCAATTAGCTGAAATCCCTCATATATATAGCGTTAACTATTTTGACTAAATGAACGTAAAGGAGTAATACGATGTTTTATTCAATTGAAGATTTGGTAGCTCAAGCGAAAGATTACCCTTCTGTGAGCGAATTAATGATTGCAACAGAAATGGCTCATGGCGGGTATTCTCGTGAACGAATTATTGAAACAATGGAAAAAAATCTAGCCGTTATGAAACAATCCGTCGCTGAAGGAATCGCTGGTGTTACCTCAGTAACAGGGCTAACTGGTGGCGATGCAACCCGCTTAAATGATTACATACATTCAGGCAACTTTTTAAGTGGTGAGACCATTTTACAAGCCGTGCGAAATGCGATTGCTGTTAATGAAGTTAATGCAAAAATGGGCTTGATTTGTGCTACACCAACCGCAGGCAGTGCCGGAGTAGTTTCTGGCGTCTTGTTGGCAGTTATTGATCGCTTAAAGTTAACGCATCAGCAACAATTGGATTTTCTATTTACAGCTGGGGCTTTTGGCTTAGTGATTGCCAACAATGCCTCAATCAGCGGTGCCGAAGGTGGTTGTCAAGCTGAAGTCGGTTCTGCTAGTGCAATGGCAAGTGCCGCTTTAGTTGCGGCTTCTGGCGGTACGCCTGATCAATCTGCTCAAGCTGTGGCTATTACGATAAAAAATATGATGGGCCTCATTTGTGATCCTGTTGCGGGACTTGTTGAAGTCCCTTGCGTGAAGCGAAATGCATTAGGTTCTTCTCAAGCCTTCATCTCAGCTGACATGGCTTTAGCGGGGATTCGAAGTGTCATTCCACCAGATGAAGTCATCCACGCAATGTACCAAGTGGGT
The DNA here is from genome assembly GCF_050546165.1 of Enterococcus sp. AZ120. NCBI lineage: Bacteria > Bacillati > Bacillota > Bacilli > Lactobacillales > Enterococcaceae > Enterococcus > Enterococcus sp. AZ120. Next base: position 2,167,303 of record NZ_CP172950.1, read on the forward strand.
CGCCAAATGCCACAAATTTTCAAGGAAACCGCTGAAGGCGGTCTTGCGGTGACACCAACTGCACAACGTTTAAGCAAAGAAATTCTAGAGAAACAAAAATAGAAATAACTATAGAAAGAAGCTTACAGAAAAAAACGTCCATTCGTTTTTTCCGTAAGCTTCTTCTTTAATAACTTGTTCCGCCTAAACCAACCACAGCGACAATTCCATTCATGACATCTTTCATCGTTTCACCTACAAATGAAACAGTTCTACCATCAACGCGTTTAATCATTGGTAACATTTCAATACGATCTGCTTGTGCTGTCGTCACACATTGCAATTTTACAGTTGCAGGTGTTTGCAAGGCATATCGGGGTAATTCAGACAACGCAAAGGAAGTTAACACTTGACTTGTAGTCGCTACGATAGCTTCCCGAACTTGTTGCATGGGTCTATTTTTGATTGCATAACGTCCCAGAGATTCTTTGGTGGAAACAAAGGGAACTTTGGACATCATTTTTTCTTGAAAAAGTTGTTCCTCTAAGCCTGATTCACCGATAATTAAACCAACAGGGACACCTAATTCGCTAGCGTAAGCTGCATTAATTGTCGTTTCATTCATCGCTAAGTCGTTTATTTTTAAATCATAAGCAACACTAGCGCTATACCCATGATCCATATTCCCTTTTTGTTTACCAATACCGGCATGATAACCTAAGAAAAAGACCACATCATAGCTACTATCCAAGCCACTCATCATATAATCCATGCGAGGAAAGCCGCTCACTAAGGAAATTCGTTCATCCATTTCTGCCAAGCGCGCATAAGCTAAATTCAATCCACGGCTATGCGAATCGGCAATAGTAATTTCTGTAATTTGTTCATTTTTGGCACTCTGTTGAATCCCTTCAATCAACCAAGCCACATGTTGGTGATATAATTCTCGGAATAAAACGGTGTCTTCTTTTTCCATATCAAATGTCGCAATACCTGCTAATCCTTCAATATCGCATGACACATAAATCTTCATTTGTTCCACTCCTTTGACAATGGCTGAACCAGTGCTTGAATTTTGTCAGCATCTAAATTTTTGATTAATTGAATGACTAATTCTTTCGCCGCTTGGTAATCTTGAAAGTCCACATAGCAATGGGGTGTGTGAGCGTAACGGACAGGAATTCCTACAACAATCGTCGGGGCTCCTTGAACTTGTGTAATCGCCATGCCATTGGTTCCACCACCACTTCGAACAGAAACTTGAACAGGAATTTTGTGTATTTTAGCAATCTCTAGTGCATACTCTTGAAATTCTGGATTCGTAATCATAGAAACATCAAAATAGCGTAACATCGGTCCTTTTCCCATTGCTGATTGAATCATCTCTGGCGTTTCTGCCGTATCATCAGCCGGGCAGCCTTCGAAAACAATAGCTAAATCAGGATTGACTTGCTTTGCGGCAATAAGTGCTCCTCTTTCGCCAACTTCTTCTTGTGCAGTTACTGTCGCAACTAACTTGAATGGAAGTGTCTCTTCTTTCAACTCCTCCATGACATCCACTAAGCAAGCACAGCCAATGCGACAATCAAAAGCTTTTCCTAAAAAAAGATCTGTCTGTTCGTTGTAACAGCACGTCACATCTGGAATGACCGGTGCACCAAGATCGATTTTGTACGTTTCAATTACTTCTTCTTTTGAGGTAGCGCCAATGTCGATCGACAAATCAGCAATGGTTAATGGCCGCTGACGTTCCTCTGGTGTCATAAAATGAGGGGGCCGACTAGTAACTACGCCTGGCAGATAGGTACCTTCCCGGTTACGAATCCGAACTTTTTGTGCAGAAATCGTATTAGGGACCCAGCCACCTAACGGAAGAAAACGCAACAAGCCGTTTTCTTTAATTGCTTGAATCATAAAACCCACTTCGTCACTATGAGCATCAAAAAGCACTATTGGACCTTCACTTATATTATTTTTCTTCTCAAGATATAAATTTTTAATGGCATCTAGCCGTTGAATAGTAAAATCTGCAGTTGCGTGTTGAAGGATTCTAACGACTTCTGTTTCAAAACCTGAAACACCATTAGCATTTGAAAGTTCCTGAATTAATTGAACAGCTTGACTTTTTTTCATTTTTTCCCAACCTTTACTTGTCACTGATAGAGACTGATTTGTAATAGCCTGAACCTAATGGACCATAGACTAAATTTTGGACAGAATCGTCCACTAAGCGTGCTTCTGTTAATTGATAAAGAGGAACTAGGGGTGCTTCTTCCGCAACCAATTGATCCGCTTTTTGTAATGTTTTCCAACGTTCTTCATATTTATTTGCATAAGTTACGTTTGCTTCTTGAAGCAACTGATCAAAGGTCTTATTAGACCATTTACCAAAATTATTGGAATTTTTTGATTGCAGTAAGTTTAAGAAATCGATTGGATCAGCATATACTGGCGTCCAGCCACCAACCACAATGTCGAAATCTCCGCTGCGACTTTTTTCTAAACGATTATTAAAAGGAACTGGTGAAACATTGACTGTTAAATTTTCTAAATTATCTGCTAAAGCTCCTTGAACATACTCACTGATTTTTTTAGCATTTTCTGTATCCGAACTCAAAATGGTTAGCTCCGCTTTTTCAATTCCTAATTCTTTTTTAGCCGTTTGCCATAACTCTTTCGCTTTTTCTGGTTCACTAGGATTTAAATCTCCTAATTCCTCTGCAAAATCTTTTTGCGTTTCTTGATTAGTGAAACCTGTTGGCACGAAGCCAAGTGCTTTTTTTGAGCCATCATTTAAAACATTTTTAGCTAAACGTTCAGAATTCAATGATAATGCTATCGCTCGACGTGCATTCTTATTTGCCAAAAGATCTTTTTGCGTATTTAATTGGATATAATACGTTCCAGGAATTTCACGAATTTTCAAAGCTGCATTGTCTTGTTCTTGTGCAACAATTTCTCCAGAAATTTTTACAACATCTAATTCTTTCCCTTCGAAAAGATTTTTCCCAGTATTGACTTCTTTAACTACTTGGACATCCACCTTATCCAATGAAACATTCGCTTGATCCCAATAATTTTTATTCTTCACATAGGACCAAGTATTATTCGTGCCATCCCAACCTTCTAATGTGAAGGCGCCATTGTAAAGTGTTGACTCAGCTGATGTACCATAGTTTTTGCCCGTTTTTTCGACAAATGCTTCATTTAAAGGATAAAAAGCTGGTACCGCCAATAATTGTTGAAAATAACTCATAGGATAGCTTAGCTCTACTTCCAAGGTATGGTCATCAATGGCTGTTACTCCTAACTCTTCTTTAGATTTGCCACCGTCAACAATAGCACGATAATTTTTTAGCCCTTCAAAGTAATACGCTTGCGGGGAAGCTGTTTTTGGGTCCACTGTGCGCTTCCAAGAGTATTCAAAATCATTGGCTGTGATTGGCTCGCCGTTACTCCATTTTGCATCTTTTCGAATCGTAAAAGTATAGCTTAAACCATCATTGGAGGGCTGTACTTTTTCAGTTGCCAATGCTGGTTTCGCTTCTCCTTTTTCGTCAAAGGAGAAAAGTCCCTCCCCTACTTGGCTCATTACATCTGCTGCTGTATTATCCATTGCCAACGACACGTCTGCCGTTGATAATTCCGAATCAATCCCGACCCGTAATACCTGTTGTTCTTGCTTTTTGGTTTCTTTCCCAACACTTCCACAGCCCGAGAGAAGTAAAACCATGATTGCTGTCAAAGACAGCCTTTGCTTTGTTGCCCTTTTCATAAAAACACCTCATTTTTTTATTTTTTGATACCTTTTTCCCACAAAATTATTTATAATCTGATAAAGGAGGTTTGCTCATGAACTTAGATTACTTAAAAGAAACGTATCATTTAACGAAAACAGAAAGTCAGATTTTGTATTATTTGGATCAACAAAGTACGAATGCGGCCGATTTGAGTATTCGGGAAGTTGCCAAACACTGCTTTTCTTCGCCTAGTTCCATCATTCGTTTAGCCAAAAAATTAAATTTATCAGGTTATAATGAACTTATTTACAAATTAAAAGAAGCCCATTTTTCTCAGCCAATCCCTTTTGAAACAGCGCCTTCATTTGAAACAACCAACGAGTTTTGTCAACTGCTTGCCAAACACAAGAGTCATTTATTTGTTATTTTAGGTCATGACTTTTCACGACATTTGGCGGCTTACATTAGTGAAGTTTTCAATTTTCATGGCATCCCCAGTATCACAACAGCCTATACTCATTCGATAAATAGTCAAAATAATCAGAATTTTCTTTTTATCATTCTTTCACATTCTGGTGAAGAAAAATACCTAAAAGAAACAGCTCTGCTTGCGAAAGAGAAAAAACATCCTATCATTTCTTTTGTTGGCGCCAAAAATTCAACTCTTGGTCGACTGGCAGATCTCGTTTTTTCAACTGACTCTTACAGCCCGTTTTCAACAAGTGTCGCTCAGCCACAAATGTTTTTTGGCCAAACATTAATCACCTTTGAAGCCTTGATTTGTGCTTATTTAAATCATGAGGATTCCATTCCAATATCTCCTAAAAATAAATAATTTTATTTATTATAGCTGAAAAAAGCTATTTCGCTAGCCAAAGTATAGAAAAAGGCACATGTTCCATTTTTTATGGAACATGTGCCTTTTTGCTATTTTTTACTCGGCCATAGAAATTCGATTAGCAATTGATCTATTTCAGGATTTTCATGTAATTGACTATGTTGTGCATTTTCTCCTTTAATAATCTGGCTAGTGACTTGAGTTCCTCGCTGTCTTAGCAAGGCGTTGACTGCTAAGGCACTAGATAACGGCACCGTTCCATCACTTAAATCTGTTGCACTTAATTGACCACCAATTAATAAAATGGGCAGTTTTTCTGGAACAACATTAATCATCTCTTGATAATCCAAATAGCGGCTACTTTTTTCTGTGGGGCCGTTTTCTAGTTCCGTTTCGATGGTTTGCTGTTGACTCGTATCAATAAAATCATTGAAAGGTGCTCCAATGCTGACGAATTTTTCAATTTTAGGTAACGATGCGTCTTGCCCATAGGTTCCTAAATAACGTAAACCACTAACACCACCCATAGAGTGCCCGACAATATTGGCTTTGTTCACTTGATAATTTTTTTGTAAATAGAGTAATGTGTTTTTTATCCATTCTGTTTGATTCCATTCATTGTTTTTATTATCTTCAAATAGAACTTGAACACTGGGATTCGTCGCTTTGCCACTTAAAGCTCCTCGCTCTTTAACCACGGTCCCATCAGGTTTAACGAGTAGCACTAATTCTTGAGTTGTGGCACCTTGTTTCTCCAAGCGATGCAGTAACGAGCCAAACGAATTTTTAGTTCCTGCGTAACCATGAAAAAAAAGCGTTGGTGTTGTTGTGCCGTTTAACTCAACAGTTGCTTCTTTTGTGGCGGCTTGGTTGTCATCCTTCGTAGTTGCCCCAATTTGGCAAGCACTTAATAATAGAACAAGACCCATTAGCAAAGAAAAATAACGATATTTTTGGGCATGTTTCATTTTTTTCATTCCTTTCTGCGATGAACTAAAAAAGGGCTTGGAAAAGAAGTCAGTTGACTGCTTTTCCAGACCCTACAATCTGTATCAATCAGCTGAACAATAGTTTGTCAGCTTGTTTATTAATCAATGTTATCGACTTGTTCAAAGTCTAATTCTGTACTTGTTTCACGACCAAACATATCGATGTTTACTTTTAATTTTTGTTTTTCTTCATCGATTTCTGTCACAACACCTTCAAGACCAGAAAAGGCACCTTCGATAATTTTCACTGTATCGCCTAGCGCTACTTCTAAGTCTGATTGACGGGTGCTCATGCCAATTGAACGTAAAATGTGGTTAATTTCTTCTTGTAATAAAGGAGCGGGTTTACTCCCAGCACCATGTGAGCCTACAAAACCAGTTACGCCTGGCGTGTTACGAACAATATACCAAGAATCATCGGTCATAATCATTTCCACTAACACATAACCAGGGAAAGTTTTATGAACGATTTCTTTTTCTTTACCATTTTTGACTTCTTTTTCTGTTTCTTCTGGTACAACGACACGAAAAATATAATCGCCCATCCCCATGCTTTGTGCACGTGATTCAATGTTTGCTTTTACTTTATTTTCATAGCCTGAATAGGTGTGCAATACGTACCAATTTCTTTCAAAAGTTTCCATTACTGATTCGGCTCCTTTAAATGTTTTAGTTTATTTTTTTCGAGCAAATAAAAAAAGCTCAGTTTCCCGAAGCTTTTTCTCGAATACTATTATAGCACCCCTCGTCGGGAAATACTAGAATTAATTATTTTAAAATCCAGCCAAATGCCGTTTGGATAACAGTATCCATGATAAAGAACAATGCTGCAAATAAAATAGATGTTTCAATTACAACTAATGTATCTTTACGCAATTGTTTTTTTGTTGGCCAAGTTACTTGCTTCATCTCATCAGCAACGCTGCGGAAAAATTTCATGTTGATACCCTCCTCTAAATCTATTTCGTTTCTTTATGTAACGTGTATTGATTACAATATTTACAGAATTTATTGATTTCTAAGCGTTCGCCACGTTTACCTTCACTAACGGATTTAGAATAGTTGCGAGAGCCACAAACGGAACAAGCAAGAGCTGCTTTCTTTGTTGCCATGTTCTTCGACCTCCTCTATTCACAAATTTACTTCTTAACAGTACCATTATTCGAAAAAGTTGTCAAAGTTTAATTTACTTTTTAAAGAAGCGCTGTGCCGATTCTTACGTAATTTTTTACCATTATCGCGAATACGTGCTTGATTTCTTTTATAAAATATCTGATTTTTCTTTATTTTCTATTTATTTTAACAAAATTGCTTTTATTCTGAGGTCTCAGCTATTGTTTTCTGCTAAGTTATGATATGATAAATTTATTAAAAATGAACCCTTAGGAGGCCTGTTTATGTTATTAAAATCTGTAGTTATTAAAAAAGATAATTTAACAACCGTCAATGAATCTTGTACTCTAGAAGAAGCTCTTTCTATTTTAGAAGACTCAGGTTACCGTTGTGTCCCAATTTTAGACGAATCTGGAAAAATTTTCCGAGGAAATATTTATAAAATGCATATTTACCGCCATAAAGCAAACGGTGGTGATATGAGTTTACCTGTTACCTATTTGTTAAAAAATGCTACAAAATTTATTTATGTCAACACTTCATTTTTCAAGGTATTTTTTACTATTAAAGAACTGCCTTACATTGCTGTTTTAGATGAAAATAATTATTTTTACGGCATTTTAACACACAGCACCTTATTAAATATTTTAGCGCAATCTTGGAATGTAAAACAAGGGAGCTATGTTTTAACAATTGCTTCAGTTGGTCAACAAGGCGACTTAGCAGCCATTTCAAAAATCATTGCTAAATATAGCAGCATCGCCAGCTGTATTACATTGGATGTTGATAGTGAAGAATTTGTTCGTCGCACACTTATTACTTTACCAGCCGGCACAACTGCCGAAACGTGTACAGCCATTGTAGAACATTTAGAGCGGAAAAACTTTAAAGTTGTAGAATTGGAAAATTTAGAAGACGAGTAAAATTTACGAATTACCGAACGAAAACTATTAGTAATATAAGTAAAAAACAACAATATAGTTCCTTTTATGGGAACTGTATCGTTGTTTTTTATTTTCTACTAAAATATCTCTATAATTTAGAGAACTGATGAATCTAAAATTGATTTTTTACAACTCATCAGTCCTTATTGGCAAAGAGCCTCTATAGTCCGTTGATGTAAATGATTTTTTTATTCCGTTTATAGAAACAATGTCATTAATTCGTGCCAAACCATTTGCCGATAAAAGATAGAAGAATGGTAAATACTGAATTAAATATCTAGATCGTCCACCTTCAAATAAAAGCAAATATAGAAATGCTCCTATAATCGTTAATTTTATTATTAATAGTGTACCTCCTTGAATGTCCTTAACAAAAAAAGATAACAACATTCCTAGTAAAACTACAATCCACAGTATTTGCATGACAAACCGAAGATTATTTGTACGTTTTCCTTGTTGATAGTAGGTATCTCTAAGCTTCGTTTGAAATTCACTTTTCGAAGGTTTTGTAGGATTTTGTGGTGTACCATCTCGTCCCCAACCAAAATCGCCACGATCAGTATTATTAAAATGTTTTACTAGAAGAAATTTAGTGTAACCTACCATCCCATAATCTTCCAACCGTTTCTTTATAGTTTCAGTTGTATATTTCTTTTTCTTTTCTAATGTAGGAAGGCTATTCACTTTTCTTGTATCTTTCTCACTATATCCTCCAGATCCAGTCAAACCCATCATTACAAAGTGCGTCCACGGTTTTTGCATCTCAGCATCATAATTAACGATTGTTTGCTGCTTCTGAAAAATTGAAAAACATCCCACAGTTATTATAAAGAAAAACATCGCTACAAAAAATGATAAAACATTTTTTTTATAAAGCTTTCCGGTAGTGAGTAATTTAATTCCCATAATAATAGTCCATGCTATTAAGAATACAATAGAGGAGGGCTTTAAAAGATAACAAATACCTAGAAGAATACCTATAAATATTAAATTCCATACGCCACTATTTTTTATCTCGATTTGTTTAGCATATAAAAGTAGCACAGCTGATATAACAGGAATCATTATTACATCAGTATATGGTACTAAAATCCATGGTGAAAACATCAATGAAAAAGAAGCCAAGTAGAAAGTTAAATATGCAACTTTTTTATTAAACAAATACTTAGCTGCTTTAAATAAGATAACAAATCCTATATCCATAAAAATTATATTCCACAACTGCCAGACAAACCAAGACGATCCCCAAGTATGATTAAACAGATTCATCACCTTAGAAATTCCATACATCAAAAAAAAGAAAAAAGAATTATTAGGATTTATTGATAGGTAATTACTGATAACTTCTTTATTTTCAGGCAAAGCACTTACACCATTAAAAATAGCTGATACATCCCAACCAATAGGAGCGGAAATATTAGTTAAGATAAACACTTGTAAACAAAAGCCAAAAATAAAATAAATGCCTGTAATTAATCCTATATTTTCCAAAAATATTTTTTTTACACCAAACAGATATTTATCAATCCACTTTTTAGCATGTTTACTAAAAAGAAGTACTACTATCGCAAGTATTGCTATTAACAGTATCAAAAAAAAATGGTTTGTAAGAGTACTGATTTTTAAGTTATCTGAGCGGAAAGCACCTATTAATGTTATCGAAATAAAAAATAAAAAAAGCCCATTTATGGCTGAAGGTAGCCATTTTTTATAAATAAAATTCATTATAATCTCCCTATGATCATAATACAAGTATACTTAATTTTCATTCGAAAAATTAAAGAGTCTTTAGACTTCTTCACCAATAATTCGAACTTCCGTTTGTAATTCAACATCAAATTTTTCTTTAATCACTTCTTGGATATGTGCAATTAATTCCACATAATCTGTTGCGGTTGCATGATCGATGTTAACAATAAATCCCGCATGCTTTTCGGAAATTTGAGCACCGCCCCATTTTAAGCCTTGTAAGCCAGCGTCTTGGATTAATTTCCCTGTAAAGTGACCAACAGGGCGTTTAAAGACACTGCCACAAGAGGGATACTCTAGCGGTTGCTTCAGTTCACGAAGTTCCGTTAATTCATCCATTTGGGCTTTAATTTCTGCATGGTTTCCTTTTTCTAAAGCAAACGTTGCTTGCAAGACAATACAATGTAATTCTTGAATTTCACTATGACGATAACGGAAATTCAGGTCTTCTTTCGTCATTGTTTGGATAGTTCCATCTGCCAACAGCACTTCTGCAGATTGGAAAACATCTTTAATTTCCCCGCCGTATGCTCCAGCATTCATATAAACAGCACCACCGACACTTCCCGGAATGCCACAAGCAAATTCAAAACCAGTTAAATCAGCTGCTAAGGCTTCGTAGGTTGTATCAATCAGCTTGGCACCAGCATCCACAATCATGGTGGTACCGGCTACTTTGATTTCTTTCATTTCTGTTAGCATAATCACGACATCGCGAATACCGCCATCACGAACAATCAAGTTGCTAGCATTGCCTAATACTAACCATGAAAGTCCTTGTTCTCGGCAATACGCCACAATCTCTTCAACTTCTTTTTTTGTTTTGGGTAAGGCCAACACATCAGCTGGGCCGCCTGTTTTGGTAAAGGTTACGTTTTTTAATGGTTCATCTACTAATAAAGTAATTTCGTTTAATGTTTCTAACATAGCTTTAGTGTTCACGAAAGTTAGTCCTTTCTTTTCAAAATATCTGTCTTATTCTAGCATGATAGAAAGAAAGTTGCTAGTCCTCTTTAAAGAACATGCCGTTGTTGTTGGCGTAGCATTTCTTCACATAACGCATGACTTTCATAGACTTTTTCTTGTTTTAACTCTTGCTCTTGCGGTTTTTGAATGGCCTGAATGAAAGCAGTAACCATTTGGTAAAAACCTCTTTTTTCCAATGTTGGCGTCCAATCTCCCATCTCTTTTACTTGGTATTCTTCTTCTGTTTGGATGGTCAAATGCGTTAAATTTTCCAAGCGATAAGTACCTGTGGGGCTGGTGACTTCAAAAGTTTCAGTATTGGCCCCAGAGTGTAAATCCATGGAACAAACAATCGTTGTCTGTTCGGTTTCTAATTGTAAAATTGCTCGTTTTAAATAACCGTTTTCTTCCACTAATTTTGACTGCACCACGTGGAGCGGTCCTTCCGCTAAATAAACTGCGGTATCAACGACATGTAAAAATAAATCATACATCATAAAACTTGTTTCTCTCGTTGTATTGATGCGGTTCTTTTTAATAAAAATTGTTTGTTTTTCAGGAATATTTTTCAATACTTCCGTATAAGGGGCAAAACGACGATTGAAGCCAACCATCAGGCGCAGATTTTTTGCTGCTGCCAATGCTTGTAATTCTTTGACTTCAGCAAGCTCTTCACTTAAAGGTTTGTCCACAAAGACGTGAATACCAGCCTGTAATAATTGGCGAACGACTGCACCATGCACTTTTGTGGCTACATGGACAAAACAAGCATCAATCTTCGCTTCAATCAATTCTTCTACGGTCTCAACGGTTTCTGTAAAGCCATACTGATCAGCGATTTTTTGTCGTGTTTCTGGGTTCCTAGTTGCTAATACAAACTCTGCCAAGTGGCGGCATTCACTATAAGTTGGCAAATACGCTTTTTGTGCAATGTTTCCTAAACCAATGACTCCAATTTTCATTCGTTTGTCCTCATTTCTGCTCTTTTTACTATTTTATCATAGACTACTTCTTTCCAAAAATCAGTCATTTTCTCTTTTTCTTTTCAAGTATTTAAAACTTCTTTAAAAAGTATTAGAATAGAAGAAAGCACCAAGCGACCTTTTCTTTGGTTCTGGTTTGCACTGAAACGAGCAGAAGCGTTTCTTATTTGAAAGGAGTTTCAACAATGAAATGTATTTCTTGGAATGTCAACGGCTTACGAGCGGTTGTTAAAAAGAATTTTATGGATGTTTTTAATGAATTAGATGCAGATTTTTTCTGTTTACAAGAAACAAAATTACAAGCTGGGCAAATTGAGTTAGAACTTCCTGGCTATCATCAGTATTGGAATTACGCCGAAAAAAAAGGCTATTCTGGCACAGCAATTTTCGCTAAAGAAGAAGCGTTAAGTGTTCGCTATGGCTTAGGTATCGAGACTCACGATCAAGAAGGCCGCGTGATCACTTTAGAATATCCAGAATTTTTCATGGTCACTTGCTACACACCAAACTCACAAGCTGAACTAAAGCGTTTAGCTTATCGAATGACATGGGAAGATGCTTTTCGTGCCTATTTAAACGAATTAAATCAAGAAAAACCCGTAATTCTTTGCGGTGATTTAAACGTAGCTCATCAAAAGATTGATTTAAAAAATTGGAAAACCAATCAAAAAAATGCGGGGTTCACGCCTGAAGAACGGCAAAAATTTACTGAGTTATTAGACAGTGGCTTCACTGATACATTCCGTTATTTTTATCCAGAAGCTGAAGGCATCTACTCATGGTGGAGTTATCGCTTTAACGCACGAAAAAATAACGCAGGTTGGCGGATTGACTATTTCGTTGTGTCAGAATCCTTGAATGAACGTTTAGTCAGTGCTAAAATCCATACAGATATTCTTGGTAGTGATCATTGTCCAGTGGAAGTTGTACTTGATTTTTAAGTGTTACTCAACGCGTTGAAAGGAGTTTTTTTAATGAACTTTTACGCTTTTGACTTTGAAACAGCTAGTTATGATAAACATAGTGCCTGTTCCATTGCAATTGTTAAAGTAGAAAATAGTCGGATTGTGGATGAATTTTACACGTTAATCAAACCAGAAACACCTTTTTTCTGGCGAAATACGCAAATTCACGGCATTCATGAATCAGATGTTGTCAATGCGCCCAAATTCCCTGAAGTATGGCAACAAATTCAGCATTGTTTTCAACCAAATCGGTTAATGGTCGCTCACAATGCAAGTTTTGATTGTAGTGTTTTGGCTGGCTGTTTAGATTACTATGGCTTAGAACAACCTAATTACCTTTCTTTATGTACAGTCAAAACGAGTCGCAAACTGTTTCCTGAATTTCCTAATCATAAATTAAATACCGTTTGTGAAAACCTCAATATCACTTTAAATAATCATCATGATGCTTTAGAAGATAGCCGAGCTTGTGCCGAAATTCTTTTACAGCAAGAACAACGATTTGGGGTTGAACCTTTAAAAAAATTAGTATTGGTGAAATAATCCAGTTCTTGTTTCCAGCAAGGGCGTTATCTCTTTCAGTGGCTAGTTGGCAGGAGATAACGTCTTTTCTTTTACATAACTTTTCCTCTAGACCAAAAATTTTTCAGAAAGGACGCGATGATGTATTCGATTCTTTACTTATTCACAGACTCTCTCAAAAATGCGTGGCGCTCAAAAAACCAATTTAGTACGTTGATTCTTATCTTTATTATTAGTTTTCTGACTTTTTCTGCTCTATTATTGACTTTGTTGTTTTCTCGATGGCTTTCACAAATGATTCTTCTTGATAATTATGCAGTGATTCCTCCCTTGAAAATTTTCAGAGGTTTGGCTGGAATCAGCGCTGGAACACTCTTTTTCTTCCTGATTAGTTATATTTGCCGAACTTTCTTCCTAACTTTTTTAGAGCAAAAAAACGACTTACTGATCTTAGTTCTTTTAGGTACGACAAAATTACAAATTTTAATTAGCTATGCCTTACAACCCCTCTATTATTTGATTTTTGTTTTGCCTTTAGCTGCTTTTCTAGCCAATAAGCTCATTCAACAGTTTATCCATGATTTTTTCAGCGAGGTACCTGGTTTAATGCATATCGATAGCTACATGCAAGGTATCTTTTTACCACTAACAGGAAGCCTGTTGTTCATTTGCTGTTGTGTCTTTTTAATTCTTTTTAGGAAACTCAATCGCTTAATCAAAAAAGGTACTTGACTAACTATGCGAAAAAAGTGAGAAATACGTCATCTCGACGTATTTCTCACTTTTTTGAATGACTTAGGTTCTTTAGGTTAATTACTTTTTTCCGCCTCTTTTAAGCCAAGGCTTCAATAATTTCGGTCATTGTTTTTGAACCAAAAATCATTTGTTCGCCATCAATTAGCATTGCTGGAACGCTCATAATTTTCTTTTCTTTTTTCAACTCTGGAAATAGACTAATGTCCACCATTTCTGCTTCTACATGAGGATTAATTGATGCAATCCGTTGGCAAGCCGCCACGACATCGGGACAGAAATGACATGTTAGTGAAACAAAGATTTCTATTTTTCTTTTTGGCAATGCAAGTATGTTCTTTTGCAGACTTGCTTCTAACGGCTGCCCCTCGCTGCCGACATTATAAACCGCCAAAACCAACGAGTTTACTTCATGGCCACTAGGAATACCACTAAATTTAATTCCTGTATAGTTTCCTGCCGCATCTAAGAGCACAACGCTAGGCATTTTTTCAATCCCATACAGCAATTCTTTGGCTGGCTCAGTATCTTTCAAAATCGTTTCTAAAGTAATCTTCTGATCCAGACTTGCAAATTCTGTTAAGAATGACTGAAGTTCCAATGATTTTTCATCACTTGCATCCAAAAACTGAAGCAATGTCACTTTTTTGGTTAGTTTAGCGAAAATACCGCTTAATTGTTGGCGCATACTTTCTGGGAACCACTGATGCTTACCAGTAACTTTCGCTGGCTGTTTTTCTTTTGGTTGCTGACTGTTTGTTTCAGGGGCAGATTGATTAGCTAATCGTTCAGTCATTCGCTTCGTTACAATCGGTTGGCCCGCCTGTGTTTTTTGTTCTGTCACGTAACGTTGCGCATGAGTGGCGGCAATTGCACCGTCTGCAACCGCCGTCACAATTTGACGTAATTCTTTTATTCGTAAATCTCCTGCTGCATAAACTCCGGGAATATTGGTTTCCATATTTTCAGTTGTTGGCACATACCCACGGTCTAAGGCAATTTTCCCTTCAAAAATTTCTGTACTTGGTTTATTTCCAGCAAAAACAAACAGACCAAATGTACTGTCTTTTGGCGCTTCATAAACCGTTTCTTCTCCCGTCTGGTTATTGACAAACACAGCTTTTCGGACAAAATCATCTCCCGTAATTTCTTTCACTTCTGTGTTATAAACAATCTTAATTTTCGGGTGATTTTTGGCCGCCTCCGCAGTTAATTTTGCACATGTAAAATCAGGTTCTCGGATAATCATCGTTACTGATTTACCGTAACGTGTCAAATAAACGGCCTCTTCCGCTGCTGCATAACCGCCACCAATCACAAAAATATCTAGGCCTTGGAAAAACTCCCCATCACAAGTAGAACAATAGGCCACGCCGCGTCCTGTAAATTCACTTTCACCAGGGAAACCAATTTTACGAGCAGAAGCCCCTGTCGCAATCAATACTGCATATGCTTGGTAGGTTTGACTCGCCGATTGAACAATTTTTATCGTTTGACTAAAATCAACATCAATAATCTCGTCGTTTGTAAAAGCTACACCGAAGTCTTGTGCTTGAATGCGCATTTCTTCCATTAGTTCTGGACCTGTTGTGTGACGAATCGCTGGATAGTTCACAATTTCAGAAGTCGTCGTTACCTGTCCGCCAATTTTGTCTTTTTCAATAATTAAGGTATCCATCATTGCGCGACCTGCATAGATACCTGCAGATAAAGCAGCTGAGCCGCCACCAATAATAATCAAATCGTAGATTTCTTCTGTCACTTGCTTCTCCTCTTTCTTCTGTGTTTCAGAAAAAGAGCTGAACAAAACATTTTCTCTGTTTTATCCAACTCTTTGACCTCTATTTACAAAGTGAATTTAAATTTTACCAACTAAATCTAAGCTTGGCGCAATTGTTTCTTCTCCTGGTTGCCAATTGGCTGGACAAACTTTATCACCATGTTCTGCTACAAATTGAGAAGCTTCTAATTTACGAACAAGTTCTTCAGCATTACGACCAATACCCATGTCGTTGATTTCATAAGATTTGATGTCCCCTTCTGGACTCACAATAAATGAAGCACGGTAAGCCATTCCAGAAGCTTCGTCTAAAACGCCAAAGAAACGAGCAAGTTGACCGTTGGGATCGGCTAACATTGGATATTTAATTTTTCCAATTGTTTCTGTAGCGTCAGCCCATGCTTTATGCACATAATGACTATCTTCTGAAACAGAGTAAACCTCACAATTTAATTCCTGTAAATGCGAATAATGCTCTTGCATATCCCCTAATTCCGTAGGACACACGAAAGAAAAATCAGCTGGATAAAAGAAGAAAATACTCCATTTTCCTAAAATATCTTCTGTTGATACTCGTGTAAATTCACCATCGTGATAGGCATCACATTCAAAGTCAAAAAGTTTTTGATTAATTAAATTCATTGTCGTTCCTCCTCTGTTTTTTTACTCTTTAAGGATAACAGTTTATAATTATTCCGTCAATAGAATAATTATAAACAAACGAGGTTTTATTAACGCATAATACTGTCCTATTGAGAATTTTCTGATTATCATTCTCAATTAGAAATAGCGAGATAACTTTTTAAATAACATAAAAAAGAAAGCGAATCATTAAAAGAACTTGCTTTTTAATGATTCGCTTTCTTTTTGTGAAGACATTCTTTAACTATCTAAAATAATCGTTTCTTTCTCTTTGGTAATTAAAATAACTCCATCACCAAGAGGAACTAAAGTAGAAGTTAAATCAGGGTGCGCCATGACTACATCTAAAAATTGGTTTAATTTACGATGAATCGCTCGATTTTTTTTCGGTACTTCCTCAGCAGGGTCTAAAATTGTCCCAGCTTGAAATACATCATCCACCATCAAAACGCCGCCAACTGGTAGCAACCGTAAACATTCAGGTAAAAATTCAATGTATTTTGATTTGGCACTATCCATAAAAATAAAGTCATAAGGTCCTTCCAACGTTGGTAGAATCTCAGCTGCTTGTCCTTCTAAAAGAGTGACCTTTTCTTCTAAGTCCAGGCGTTGGTAAGTTTTCTTCGCTTTTTTTATCATTACGTCAAAACGATCAATCGTGGTCACGTGACCATCTTCACCGACAAATTGGGCCATCAAGCTTGAAGAAAAACCAATTGCTGCCCCGATTTCTAAAATATTTTTGGGCTTTAGTTGTCCTAGCAAAAATTGTAGAAAAACTACTGTTTCGTGTGGAATAATCGGCACCCCTGCTTCATTAGCTTCCGCCTCCACTACACCTAATTCTCCGGGAAGTTTCTTTTGTTTTGTACGCATATACTCAACCAATTCTGGTTTAACGACTGGTCGATGCATCATTTCGTTTCTCATCACTTTCGCTCCTTTTCGTCCCTTTATTATACGAAGTCCTTGTTCCTCTGTAAAGGATTGAAATAGGATTCTTATTATTTGTTTGAAAATAACATACACAGGCTTAACTTCCTAGCTAAGTGCGGATTGCTCCTTGTAAGCACATTTTTTCTTTGTTTCCGCTATTTTTTATTAAGTTTTATTCAGAAAACGTCAAAAAATAGCCCTCAAGAACATACCTATTGATTTTTTCTCGTTATTTCTTATAAAAATATTTCTACATATGTTAATATTTCCCCTTAAATCACTATTAATTCTTGCTAATTCAAGCCCCAAAACAAGCCTATAACCTTGCTAAAATAAGAAACGTCAAATTTTACTACTTTGTCTGTAAAAATTTGATATCACAAAAGAAAGGAAATCTTGTATACTCTTTACAGATAGTGATTTATAGTGAAGCACATAACCAAATTCCCGAACTTGACTTGGTTCAAGTACATATGCAGGCGAGCTATTTGATAGTTCCCTGATAAAAATCGTTTCGACGATTTTGCACATAGCACTACCTTTCTAAAAGCTAAATATTATTTTTTAGCTAGAAAAAAGACAACCGTTTGAAACGGCTGTCTTTTTTTTAATAAATTAACCCAAGCAAATCTTCTTTTTCGATGTTGCCAAAGTATTTTTTAACGTCAATTTGATCAATGGCTTCTTCTAAAGAAGCTTTATCATATTTCACGCCGGTTAAAATATCTTCAACATCTTTAATTTCACCAAGCCCAAAGAAGTCCCCAAAGATTTTAATTTCTTGAATGGCACCATCCGCCACATTCATTTTCATTTCAATTGAACCAATTGGAAAACGATGGCGACGTTCTAAGTTAAATGCTGGTGATTTACCATAATTCCAATCCCAATTGCGATAGTATTGCTCTGAAATTTTGTTAATAGCCGCCCAGTCTTGATCAGTTAATTCATACGTTTTAACTTGGTCGATCGAATCTACGCCGAAAATTTTCAAAAGAATTTCTTGGCGGAATTCTTCCGTTGTCATCTCTTGTTTATCTTCAGATAAAAATGGTTTAATGTTTGTTACCCGTGAACGAACAGACTTGATACCTTTAGATTCGATTTTATCTTTCCGTACTTTCAATGTATTTACAACTTCATCAATATCACTATCAAACATTAAGGTTCCATGTGCAAACATGCGGCCGTTGGTAGCGTACATCGCATTTCCTGAAAACTTCATATCATTAATCACTAGGTCATTGCGCCCTTTTAATTCGGCACCTTCAACGCCTAAGTCGTGCAATGCTTGAATAATTGGTTGGGTAACTTTCGCAAAATCACGGAAAGAGTTGCCGTCATCTGGCATAATAAAACTAAAATTCAAATTACCATGATCATGATAAACGGCGCCGCCGCCACTTAAGCGACGAACAACATGAATGCCGTGCTCATCTACATATTCTTTGTTAATTTCTTCAATTGTATTTTGGTTACGGCCAATAATGATTGACGGCTCGTTAATGTAAAATAAAAGAATGGGCTCATCTAAAGGCATTTCTGTTAACAAATATGTTTCAATTGCTAAGTTCACTCGTGGGTCATTATTTTCATTCGGTACAAAAATCACAATCGGTTCTCTCCCTTGGTATAGTTACTTTTTTAAATCTCAACTGTTAAATCTGGTTGGGCTAATGTCACTGGAATTTCCGTTCCAGCATAGTTTTGCGCTTCTTCACGTAGTTGTTCCAATGACCCATGTTGTGGTAAATGGGTCAACATCAATTGTTTGACTTGTGCTGCTTTGGCAATTTCACCCGCTTCTCTTGACGTAAAGTGTGCATGATGTCGTTCATTACCTTCAAATAAGTACGTATCCGCTAAGAATAAATCCGCGTCTTTTGCAAAGTCTTCAAAACTTGCTAAGTAACCAGAGTCTCCTGTAAAGACAAAGACTTTGCCGGTCGCTTTTTCAACAATCCGCATCGCGTAACAAGTGACAGGATGAATCGTTTCCATGAAAGTAATCAAAAATGGTCCTACTGCCAACTCTTCTGCTTCAAAATACTCTTTCCCTTCGGAAACGTTAGGAAGCGTTAGTTCTTTGAAATGCATTTGATCTTGTGTATGGCCATATATTGGCAAAATAGGAGTCGGTTCCAGCGTTGGATAAAGCTGACGATAATATTGTAAAACGCCTAAATCTGCGATATGGTCATGATGATAATGCGACAGAATGACAGCATCTAATTTCAATGGATCTAGATAGTTTTCTAAACGCACTAATGTCGTACTGCCTGCATCAATAAGCAAATGAAAGCCTTCAGATTCTAACAAATAGGAACTCGTTCCTTCTCCTTTGTATGGATAAGCACCTAAACAGCCTAAGACAGTCAATTTCATGTGTGGACAACCTCCTTCAATACGATACTTCCATGTTACCATAAAATAACGGAAAAACGAGGTTAAAACGCTTAAATTTTCACAAAAATACCAAAGAAAAAACCTGAACCCTTTGTCGAGATGACGAAGGATTCAAGCTTCTATTTTATTCTTCGGCTAAACCTTTTTCTTCTAAGGCAGTTTGATAAAAACTAGCTAACGCTACATAGTTATAAGGAATCACCCATAATAGACCGATACCAATAGCTAAAAAGCCCACAATATACCAACCAATAAAAGAAAATTGTAAACATAAATATTGCCAAAAACGATTTTTCATTAAATATAACGCCTGTTTTAACGCCATCATAATTGGCAGTTCTGGATTATCAAAACGTAGCCACACAGCAAATTGAAAAACGCCACTCACAAATAAACCAATTAAAAAGATTAAGATAGAGGCGACGCCAAACGCTAGGAAAAAGGAAAAATCATTTAAGAAAAAGGCTTGGACTTCCTCTGGTGTAACTGTATTAAACATCAATTTGAAATACAAGGTTGTCCCTGCCCCAAATAGAATTGGTAACAAAAATAACAAACCAATTACACGTTCAAGTACTTTTTGAAGTAGGTTGACCACAAATAGCGGACCATAATATTTTCCTTGAAAAACACTCATTAAAATATTGACCCGCACCTTTTCACCACGCAACACCTTCAAGGCTGCGTAATATAGCGCATAACTTAACGCGAATAAAACAAAAATTTGCAGTAATACTGCGGCAAAACTACTTTGAAAAACTTGATTTTCACCAGAAAATAAATTTTGCACAATCGATGTTAAGAAGCTCTGTAAAACCACTCCTAAGAAAGTTAACCAAGCCATGATTCCCCATTGCCCATCAAGGGCTCTGCGAGCATTGGCACGATGTTGCGAATTTGTTACTAAACTTTTCATTCATTCCATCCTTTCTGAAACTAATAACTAGTCAATTTAGCGACTGTTTCTTTATCTAGACGTTTCACCACTTCTGTGACTAATTTGACTGTGTTGAAATAATCATCTTCATGAATAACTGAGGTATGTGAATGCAGATATCTAACAGGCACCGTGATGGCTAATGATGGAATCCCGTTGCGCGTTAAATGCATGCGGCCAGCATCCGTACCTCCCCCTGTAATCACTGTATATTGGAAGGGAATGTTATTTTCTTCCGCCACTTGAATAACAAAATCACGTAATTTTTTATGCGGAATCATTGATGCATCATAAATCAAAATTTGTGGCCCTTCACCTAAAACAGAGTCGGCTTCTTTAGGTGTCATTCCTGGTGTGTCACCAGCTGTTCCTGTGTCTAAAGCAAACGCTATGTCTGGATTCACAAGATGCGTACTTGTTTGCGCACCGCGTAGCCCCACTTCTTCTTGCACATCACTGCCTGCAAATAAAATATTGGGGTGCCCTTCTGTCGCTAAATTTTCTAAAACTTTTAATGAAACGGCCGTACCAATTCGGTTATCCCACGCTTTTGCCAATAAAAATTTTGTATCATTCATGCGACGATAGTCAATATATGGTGTCACCATATCCCCTGGATGAATCCCCCATTCTGCAACTTGTTGATCGCTACTTGCACCAATATCAATAAACATATCTGCAATCTCATAGGGTTTGTTACGAACTTCCGCTGTTAACACATGCGGTGGTTTAGACCCAATGACACCATGGTAAACCTTACCAGTCGTGGTTTTAATCTGAACTTGTTGGGCCAACATCACTTGCCCCCACCAACCGCCAACG
Source organism: Enterococcus sp. AZ120 (assembly GCF_050546165.1). Taxonomy (NCBI): domain Bacteria; kingdom Bacillati; phylum Bacillota; class Bacilli; order Lactobacillales; family Enterococcaceae; genus Enterococcus; species Enterococcus sp. AZ120. The sequence goes on from NZ_CP172950.1 coordinate 2,188,367, forward strand.
GTTTGAAATTTTAAAAAGCCTTTTTCTGTGATTTGGGTAACCATGAAACCGACTTCATCCATATGCCCAGAAATGTAGACTTTTGGTCCTTCTTTATCACCAACATTTTTTGCAATAATACTGCCAAGACCATCATATAAAAATTTATCCGCATACGGTGCTGCATACTTTTTAAATAACGAATGTACTTCGTCTTCATTCCCAGCAATCCCTTTAGCACTTGTTAAATCAATTAACATTTTTTCTTCTTTTGCATCCATAAAAATAACTCCCCTCAAAAACCAATTTTATCCATTATACCACGAACTAAAAAAATACTTACAAAAAATAAATTGAGCAACGTTCTCCACTAAAAGTAAACGAAAAAACAGCCTGCACGCTCGTTATTCAACGGCAGGTACAGGCTATTTTCATTGTTACGAAGCGTTTCTAGTCCGCTTCAGATAATTGGTACTTGATCCATCTTGCCTTCTTAAAATTGAGGTAAGACCAATGGATTTTGTTGTTGCCAATCTGTCTGATAAAAACGATCATCAATTTGATACGCTAACTTTTTAGACGCAGGTTGTTTCATAAATTCATCTACTTGACGATCAACAGCGAGCCAACCACGCCAACCTAAATGAATCGTGTCCGCCATAAAGTAGCGTTCATTACTACATGTTGAGAAGTCAGCAATGTTAGTAAACCCTTGCTCTTGAAGTTGATATTTCAGCTTGCGTGCTACTTGTTGCAACATATCTTGTGACAAGCCCGTATAGTCCGACCAACGTTTGTTAACAGGTGGGATTACAAATAAAACATCGACATTTTTTTCTGCTAACTGTTCTAACGCAGCTTGGAAATCACCATATTCTGGAGAAAAACGATAATCCCATTTCTTTTGTGAATGAGCTAATTTCGGTAAAACTGGTTTAATCCGTTGGCGATAAAAACCGTTACTAATTTCAAATTTATTATTATTAATGGCTTTTGCCGCAATTTTTCCAGCTAGCTGATCTAATTCATTAAAATTATAAGTAGCAGGTAATTGTTTCATATCTTTTTCAACAATTGGTTCTCTGCTAACCATGCCAATTTGGCTAAACAATTCATCTTCACGATTCAAGAAACGGAGATTCATTATAAAATAATCTCGTTGAGAGCGTTGGGGAAGTTGCCCTGCCTGCAGATTTGCCAAGGTTTCCATTAAGACTTTGTCTTTTTGAACAACTGGAAATTTGGTCAAACGTTGTGCTAGATATTGGTCACCGCTGGTTAATTCGGTTAAATTAGCTAACCATTGATAGGTTTGTAATTGTGAATAGTGTGCACCAAAACTATCATTAGGTACACCCTTTTTGACAAACCATTGCGGAGATAAAATAAAGACCGCTTTCTTATTGGCAATCGCATCGCCCATCGAATGAATGACCATTGCTTGGGTTAATGACTGTGTGCCCGCTTCTCCTAGTAAAAACGGTCGGTAGTTCCGTTGATACTTTTCAGAGAGCACACTAGGGTGGAAAGCACTAAATCGACTTAATTCAGAAGAGCCAAAAAAAGGAACATATTTACCAGAAGCCACTGCTTTGTTTTTAATCACATTGCCTTTTAAAACGTTCGGTGCCATTGACGTTGATGCTTCCTTCAACGTTTTTTCGGAAGTTAAATTGATTCTGAACGGTGCAAAAAAGAACACTGCAACCAAGACCGCTGAACAAAGCACTGGACCTAAGATTCTGATTAGTCGTTTTTTTCTAGACATTATTGTAAAGCTTCCACTTGTTGAATGATTTGTTTTGGTGTTCCCCATACTTCACGGTCAAAGTCTGATACAGGAACTTGGATTCCTAATTGTCCTTCAATTTCTACTAATAATTGAACCGTCGCTAAAGAGTCCAATAATCCTTCTTCAAATAATTTAATGTCTTGATTGTTCACAACTTCGTCTGTTCCTGTAATATCTTCTAAAATGTTTAATACTGTTTCTTGAATGTTCATTGTAAATTGCCCCTTTATATTTTTATTTATTTAAACCATAGTTTGTCTAAAAATCCTGAGAAAATCAGGAAGCTGACACAAACCGCTTGGAAAGTTAAAAAGACTGCAAATGCATGTGTAAATTTGTTTGATGGTATCTTGTCTTTATGTTTTTTCTTAAAACGTAGCCAAGCATCTGTTACACAAATTAGTGTTGCATGGTAGAGCCCATAAGCGATGTAGAACCACGTTAATCCATGCCAAATGCCCATGATTAAGAACAACGCAAAGTAACCAATATTAGAAGTCACAATCCGACTTTTAAAGACTTTCTTTTTCATTAAGAAAAACATTAAGCGCATGTAAATGTAATCACGGAACCAAAAAGATAAGGTCATGTGCCAACGATTCCAGAATTCTTTAATATTCCAACTTAGGAACGGTTTGTTAAAGTTCATTGGTGTATCATAGCCCATTAAATAACTTGTGCCAACGGCCAGTAAACTATAGCCTGCGAAATCAAAGAATAGATACAAACTGTAATTATACATATAGCCGACTGTCCACCAGGATAAACCACCTTGTGCCAAGGCCATTTTTTCCACATGTGGTAAAAAGACACCACCAAGATAATGACTGATAATAAACTTATATAAAAATCCTAGAAATAAATAAAAAATTCCTTTTTCTAAAAAGTCTAAATATTTCTCCGCACTCGGCGGGTTTTTCAAATCTTTTTCAAAGCGCCGATAACGATCGATAGGTCCTGAAGAAATAGTCGGGAAAAACAAGAGAAACTGAATGTAACGGAACGGATGATATTCTTTCATTACACCATCCCGTAAATCCATGACCACTTGGACCGCTTTAAAGGTTAAATAAGAAATCCCTAAAAAGCCAAGTAAGGTTGTTTTGCCTGTCATGAATGGAGAAACTTTCACCCAAACAAGCGGTAATATAGCTAAAAAGACAGCCAGATAAAAGACCCAACCTGCATTTTTATTTTTTCGATAAGCCGCATAGCCCCACGTTAGTAACGTTTGATAAATAACATATACAATCAGAGCGACTCCTTGTTGCCAAAATTCGCCACCAAAACTGATATATAGAAAGACCAGTGTCACGAGTGTTTGGTACCAAGGCCAACGTGTCCCTTTAATGGCTAAAGTTAAAATCATCGGCAACAAGGCCGCAATTAGCAGAACAAAGTAATACGGTGCATTATAGGGAATCATATGAGGAAAATTCATCATGTGGCATTCACCTCATTCATCAACCCTTTCCGATCAATTTTGCCATTACTTGTCAAAGGTAATTGTTCAACATATACAAATTTTTGCGGAATCATATAGTCCATTGTCAACGTGGCTAATTCTTGTTTAATTGCCTTAGTTAATTGAAAATCACTTGAAAATTCATGTGCTTGCGGAACGACATAGGCAATTAATTGTTGGACTTTATTTCCTTGATATTTCGGCACAACGACTGCTTGTTTCACGTAGGAAACATTCGTTAAGTGATGATCCACTTCTTCTAACTCAATGCGGTAGCCATGCAATTTAATTTGAAAATCTAAGCGTCCCTCATACTGCAATAGGTTATCGACTAACTTTCCAGCATCGCCTGTGCGATAAGCTGGTACGCCATCTAATTGGAAAAAAGCTTCAGCTGTTTTCGCAGGATTATTTAGATAGCCTTTGGAAACACTTGGTCCAGCAATGACGATTTCACCAATTTCACCTGCAGGTAATTTTGACATGCCTTCCATAATATAAATTTGCGTATCTTCTTTCACATACCCGATTGGTAAACGTTGGACACTTTTTAAAACTTCTTGAGTGATTTCAATGGCACTAATCGCTACAGTCGCTTCTGTCGGCCCATAGGTATTATAAATATGCGCAGTTGGGAAACGAGCGGCTAATTTCTCAGCCGTTGGTTTTGGTAATTCTTCTCCGCAGAATAAAAACGTGCGCAGTGCTGGTAGATGTTCACCATCGAAGCTTGGTTCCATTAGACACAATTCAATAAAAGACGGTGTTGAAACCCAGACGTCGATTGTTAATTGTGGCAAACGCGTAAATAATTGTTTAAAATCGTTAATGATTTCATTGGGTAACGGAGTTAATGAGCCGCCTAACGCCAATGCGGGATAAATAGACATCACCGATAAATCAAACGAATAAGGTGCCTGTGCTAAAAAGCGGGCCCCTTCTTCTAAACCAAAATCTTGCAACAACCAATTCGTAAAGCTAACTAAATTATCATGGCTGATTTGCACACCCTTTGGTACGCCAGTTGTCCCTGAAGTGAAAATGATATAGTAATTACTTGCTCCTGTGACAGGCGTCAACGCAGGCGCATGTCGAGGTGCATGCATCATCATTTCTGTTAATTCTTCCGCCGTAATTACTGGCACTTCGGTGGCTAACTCAGGCCATTCATGCACAGCAATCACTGCGGTTGGTTTGGCTACGTTTAGAATTAGTTCAATGCGTTCTTTTGGTGTATGTGCATCAATGGGGATATAGCTAAAACCAGCTTTCGATGCGCCTAGAAAACTCACAATCATTTCAAAATCTAATTCTCCGTATACGACAATCGCTGACTTATCCGTTTTCAGCTCAGCTAAATAAGCGGCTAGATTGTCTGACTTTTCTTTTAACTCTCCATACGTAGAGACTTTTTCTTCGGTTAAATAAACAGGCCGTTGGGGTTCTTTACGTGCCCATTCATCAATCGTTTGAATCATATTAATTACTTTTTCCATGTATAGCCGCCTCCTTAAAACTCGTTATAAATGAAGGTTCCTCCATTGATATTCTTGTAATGATAAAGATAAATTAATGCAATGACAATGAAAGAATAAAATAACGTTTTACCGATGAATTTAAGACTTTCGTTATTGAGAATTTTCTGAAAAGTTGTTTTCATTATCATTCACCTCCTAAGGTTAATCGCTATCCATTATTTTATGCTATATTTCAGCAAAGTCCATTGAAATTTCTTACAATTTAATAAAAAAACTAACAATTTCGTCACTTCTTAAATTTTCATGATTTTCATAAACGGAACTCTCATAATTTTTTCGCATAAAGAAACTGTAAAAACCGCTTCACAACGGCTTTTACAGTTTTTTAAAAATGGATGTGTCGAATCATCCGCGCATAAATGGCAGACGTTAAAATATAAAAAATTAGATAAACAATTATTAAGATTCCACAAGAAAGATATACTAACAAATATCCTGGACTCTTAATAAATTGGCTTAGCAAATAAATGGCAAAGGTAGTATGCAAAATCCCAATGACCATCGGCGGAAAGAAAATCAAACTATTCTGTCGATAAATTTGCTTAGTTATCGCTTTACTAGAAACACCCATCCGTTTTAAAGTCACGTAATCTTGACGCTCACTTACAGCTGAAAAGAGTTGTCGTAACATCAAAATACTGCCCGTAATAAACAACGCTAAAATTGCCACAAACATGGAGACATATAAAGTCAAGCCGTTAATTTTTCGTTCATAGCGTAAAGAGGCGTAGCGATCATTCATATTTAGCCGCCAAGTTTCTGTGACATCATCTTGCGTATTCTTTACCTCTTCGTTAGGCATTTGTTTGGCAAAACCACTCAACTGCTGGTTATTTTTTTCATACTTATACAAAATTGGCGCTTGCCATTCTGTGGCAATCTGTTTATTTACGGCTTCATAAAGTTTTTCACGGCTTTTCGTGTCAACATTTACGGCGTTAATCTGATACTGAATGGAATTTTTTGTCACTTTCTGATAAAGGGCATCGGAAACGACAATCGTTGGTAAGGAATATTGCAATAAAAAATTACCTAGATAGTTAGGCAGCACTTGTTGCAGTTGTGCCTTCTCTCCTTCAACAAATTGCAGTTTCGATTCATAACGAGACATACCACTTAAAATATTGGTAAAGCTATCCATATAGATAACACTTTGGTCATTTTTTAAATGTAAATCGTTTAAATAAGGATTAATTTTTTGATAGTTGCGGTAGTTGGAGAAGGATAAAACATTAACTGCTTCAATCGTTTCTTGTTCCTCTTGCGCTTGACCAATTCGCAAACTGCGTTCAATTCCAGTAATTTTATAAGAAAGTATCACTTCATTTTTTATTTTGGTGTCCTTCGCTTCATCGAGAACTTTCTTCAATTTAGGATAGCTTTCCTGTGAAACTAAAAAGTCCACGGGACCATCACTGTTGACCGTGTGCATACTAATCGTATACACAAAAACCATCACGCCAATCCCACTCAAGGCTGTCGCAATTAATAAGGTCAAACCAGTGAGTGTTTTGCTACTTTTAAATAAGTAGCGTTTGGCATTGCCTAAAGTAATCATGCGTAAATCTTGGTAATACCATTTTTTTCTATGATTAAATAAGCGAATGATAAAATACATGGTATAACGGAAAAATAAATAAGTTCCCACCACACATAGACCCAAAATGATAAAAGGCGTCAATGTAATAATCATCGGAATCGAGATATCCAATGAATCATTTAATTGTTTATACACAATACCTGTCGCTAAATTACGAAAATCAAACGCGATAAAATAACCGGCCAGTAAACAAATAGGACCTAAAATACCTAGAAACTGCCGCCGTTTCGTTAAACGACTATAATTAATTTGACCAATTTTTTCTTGGTGCATAAGCTGCGACAATGGATAACGATAAATCATCCAAATACTTCTTAAGCAGACAATCAGAATCATAAATGCAAAAGCTACACCGGTTTCAATAACGGAACGCCAAGAAATATAGAAGAAACTGGGCACTTCTAAAAACATAACTTTGGCTAAAATCATTGAAAACAACTTGGTGAAAATCACTCCTAAAATAATCCCATTAATTAGTGAAACAAAGCCTAAAACTAAATTTTCCACTAAAAAAATTAGTGAAACTTGGCTCTTTCTCAAGCCAATTAATCGATACAAGCCAATTTCTTGGCTACGTTTTCCTATAAAAAAACGATTTGCTGCCAACATAAAGCCCAAAATAATAATGGTGACTAAGGTACTACCGAGTCCTAAAGATCGCTTAATTTCGATATCACGGCCTGCACCTGCGACAAGAGGCTGGTTGTAAGCAATCGCACGGAAACAATAATAAACGACCGCTGCAAAAGTCATACTAATGTAATAAACCAGATAATTAGGTACATGAGCTTTTAAATTTTTTAATGATAGTTTAAAAATCATTTGCGCGCCCGCCTCCACCAATCGTTGCTTGCATATCTATCACACGATTAAAAAATTCCTTACGTGATCCTTGACGAACAACTTCTGAGAAAATCGCACCGTCTTTAATGAATAAGATGCGATTGCAAAAACTGGCCGTGTACGGGTCATGTGTCACCATCAAAATTGTGGCATCATCATGTAGATTAATTTCAGCTAAATATTTCAACAATTCTGTTGCTGATTTTGAATCCAGCGAGCCAGTTGGTTCATCTGCAAAAATAATTTTAGGGTTCGTAATCAAAGCACGAGCAGCTGCTACCCGTTGTTTTTGTCCCACAGATATCTCTGGTGGATAAGCAGATAAAAGCTCCTGAATCCCCAAAATCGAAGTCACATGTAACAAACGTTTATCCATTTCTTCTAATGAAACTTTTTCTACAGCTAAAGGCAACAGAATATTGTCCTTCACATTTAACGTATCAATTAGGTTAAACGATTGAAAAATAAACCCCATTTCGTTTCTCCGAAAATCACTTAATTGATTATCTCGCATTTTTAAAATATCTTGTCCGGCGATACGCACGATTCCTGCGGTTGGCAAAATAATCGAGGATAAGACATTCAACAGTGTCGATTTCCCAGCACCGCTGGGACCCATAATCCCCACAAATTCGCCTTCATCAACGGTAAACGAAATATTATCTAATACTTCTGTTTTATTATTTAAACGACCATATGTCTTGCTGACATGGTTTACTTCTACAATTTTTTTCATTTTTCTCGCTCCAACGTTTTGTTATTACTCTTATTTTACCAAGAAAAAATCTGAATGAACATCGTTTTATCTTACAATATCGTTCGGTAGTCAAAGAATAATTGGCATTTCGTGAATAAATCCGCAAACAATTATTATTTAATAATTGTTATTTTTTAGTGTTGCTTTTAGCAATTTGGCAAAAAACTCTTTGCTGTTTTTTAATTTGGACAAAGAATTTTTTTCACACAAAAAAATTTGCTCAATCCTTTTCTTCATTTGTTTTCATATTTTTTCAAAACAGCGCAAGCACAATATATAGTGTTTGTCTAGTGATATTTTACTAAAAATACGCAATATATCGATTGAATTTAGCCGACCTTTGTATTAGGATAGTTACTAACGAGATATAAGGAGCTGGATAAAATGATGAAGATTACTGATGAAAAAGCCGAGGATGTTAATCTCTCAACAATTAAAGTCGTCAAACGAGATGGTCGTTTAGTGACTTTCGATGATCAAAAAATATACGATGCTTTGATCAAAGCTGAACAAAAAATACATGACCAAGTCACTCCTTTGACACATCAAAAAGTCCAATCGATTGTTGCCGATGTCAATCGAGAAATTGCCGAACGTTTTACCAATAACGTAAAAATTTATGAAATTCAAAATATTGTGGAACATACTCTGCTATCCAACAATGAATATGCCTTAGCCGAAGAATACATTCATTACAGAACCCAACGTGATTTTGAGCGTAGTAAAGCAACTGATATTAATGTATCTATCGGCAAATTAATTAATAAAGATCAGACTGTCGTGAACGAAAATGCCAACAAAGACAGTGACGTTTTTAATACGCAACGTGATCTAACCGCTGGGATTGTTGGAAAATCAATTGGTTTAAAGATGTTGCCTTCACACGTGGCTAATGCCCATCAAAAAGGCGACATTCATTACCACGATTTAGATTATCATCCATATACGCCCATGACAAACTGCTGTTTAATTGATTTTAAAGGCATGCTAAACAATGGCTTTAAAATTGGGAACGCTGATGTCGAATCACCAAAATCAATTCAAACGGCCACTGCACAAATTTCTCAAATTATTGCCAATGTAGCTTCCAGTCAATATGGTGGTTGCTCTGCCGATCGGATTGATGAATTATTAGCGCCTTTTGCGGAACGTAATTATGAAAAACATTTAGCAGATGCGCAAGAATGGATTGAAGGAGAAGAACGCCAAAAAGCATTCGCTCAGAAGAAAACGAAAAAAGATATTTTTGATGCCATGCAAAGTCTTGAGTATGAAATTAATACCTTATTTACTTCCAATGGACAAACCCCTTTTACTTCTCTGGGATTTGGTTTAGGTACCAACTGGTTTGAGCGAGAAATTCAACGGGCGATTTTACAAATCCGAATTAATGGTTTAGGGATTGAAAAACGAACAGCTATTTTCCCAAAACTGATTTTCACAATTAAACGCGGCGTCAATGCGCAACCTACTGATCCAAACTACGATATTAAACAACTGGCACTGGAATGCGCAACGAAACGCATGTATCCTGATGTTTTAAACTATGATAAAATCGTTGAACTAACAGGTAGTTTTAAGGTACCAATGGGCTGTCGTTCCTTTTTACAAGGCTGGAAAGACGAACAAGGTGAAGAAGTAAATGTTGGCCGAATGAATTTAGGCGTTGTGACCTTGAACTTACCAAGAATCGCTTTAGAAGCGCAAGGAAGCCAAGAAAAGTTCTGGAAAATTTTAAATGAACGTTTAGCGATCGTTAAAGATGCTTTGGTTTATCGGGTTGAACGTGTTAAAGAAGCTAAACCAGCGAATGCACCGATTTTATACATGTATGGTGCATTTGGAAAACGTTTAGCTACACAGGATGCGGTAGATGAACTGTTTAAAAACAAACGTGCCACGGTTTCACTTGGCTATATTGGCTTGTATGAAGTGGCTTCTGCCTTTTACGGCGGTGTTTGGGAGGACAATAAAGAGGCCAAAAACTTTACACTGGATATTTTAAAAGAACTGAAAAAAAATGCCGACAACTGGGGCAATGAATACGGCTATCATTTTAGTGTCTACTCTACACCGAGCGAAAGCTTGACTGACCGTTTTTGCCGTTTAGATACTGAAAAATTTGGCATCGTCGAAAATATTACAGATAAAGAATATTACACAAATAGTTTCCATTATGATGTACGCAAAAATCCAACGCCTTTTGAAAAACTTGATTTTGAAAAGGATTATCCAAAATACTGTTCTGGTGGTTTTATCCACTACTGTGAATACCCCATGTTACAGCAAAATCCCAAAGCACTTGAAGCTGTCTGGGATTACGCTTATGACAAAGTTGGCTATTTAGGAACCAATACGCCAATTGATCATTGTTATGCCTGTGGTTTTGAAGGGGACTTCCATCCAACTGAACGTGGCTTTGAATGTCCAGAATGTGGCAATCATGATCCTAAGACTTGTGATGTCGTTAAACGGACTTGTGGTTATTTAGGTAACCCGCAAGCTCGCCCAATGGTACATGGTCGTCACAAAGAAATTTCCTCTCGTGTGAAACATTTAAAAAATTAAACTCGATTATTCTATAGAAAGAAGTTTTGCTGATGCGTAATCCGAAACCACAAGAATGGAAAACCGAAGACTACAGCCAAAAAAAGATTGCCGATTACAAAGCGTTCAACTTTGTTGATGGCGAAGGTGTACGCAATAGTTTATATGTGAGTGGCTGTCTCTTTGCTTGTGAAGGTTGTTTTAACAAAGCTGTCCAAAATTTCAATTACGGTACGCCGTTTACAGAATCTTTAATGAATCAAATTATTGAAGATTTGTCCCATGACTATGTCCAAGGTTTGACTCTTTTGGGTGGTGAACCTTTTCTGAATACAGATGTTTGTCTTAGTGTAGTCAAACGTGTGCGGGAAACATTTGGCTCAGCCAAAGATATCTGGTCTTGGTCTGGGTATACCTTTGAAGAACTACTTTTAGAAACGCCTGATAAGCTTGAACTACTCCATTCAATTGACATTTTAGTTGATGGGCGCTTTGAACTGGCAAAACGTAATTTAAATTTACAATTTCGTGGCAGTAGTAATCAACGGATTATTGATGTACCCAAATCACTTGCTGCTGGCAAAGCTGTTATTTGGGAAAAATGTCATGACGCCGAAACGTCTTATGAACAAATCAAAAAATCAATTTAAAAAAGTTAGCCCTTTAGCCATCTCTTGAGGATGTGTCTAAAGGGCTAACTTTTTTCCCATAAAGGTAAAACAATGTTTTCATACGCTAGTGGATCTAAATTCGTTAAAGTAATGCCTAATAAACGGATTCCTTGTTCTAAACCTAAAATATCTTCCCAAATTAAATTCGCTTGATAGAAAAGTTCTTCTTTTTTAAAAATATATTCAGGTAATGTCACACGTTTCGTAATCGTCGTATAGTCAGTATAACGAACTTTCAGGACTACTGTTTTGCCATGCTTTTGCACTCGTTGCAATGCACGCTCAACACCTGCTGCTAATTGTCTCAATTGAGCCGTAACCTGCTCTTCCGTCGTTAAAGGGGTGCCGTAAGTATGTTCCTTGCCTACCGACTTACGATCTCTAGTCACTTGAACTGGCGCATCATGGATACCACGGACTTTACGATACAATGAATAACCCATTTTACCGAATAACCGAATCAACGTCATCTCATCTTGCTTGTATAAATCTGCTCCAGTAAAAATCCCTAGTTCATGCATTTTAGGCACTGTTTTTTTCCCGATTCCGTGGAAATCTTCAATCGGTAATGCTTTCAAAAAATCTTCGGCCTCTTCTGGTAAGACAACCGTCAGGCCCTTTGGTTTCTGAAAATCTGATGCTAACTTGGCTAAAAACTTATTGTAACTAACACCTGCCGAGCAAGTTAACTGCAATTCATGCCAAATATCATATTGGATCATTTTCGCAATTTTAATAGCCGACTTACTGTTGACCTTATTTTCAGTTACATCTAAATACGCTTCGTCAATAGATACTGGTTCAATCACATCTGTATAGCGGCGAAAAATTTCACGGATTTCTTGAGAAATTTCACTATATTTCTGATAATTACCTGGCTTAAAAATGGCACTTGGACATAGTTCATACGCCTTTTGAGCACTCATAGCCGAGTGAATACCGTACTGTCGAGCAATATAATTCGCTGTGGTCACCACTCCTTTGCCCCCAGTATCACTTGGATGGCGCGCAATAACTAACGGATGTCCTACTAGCTCTGGATGATCTCGTTCTTCAACTGAAGCAAAAAACGCATCCATATCTATATGTATAATTTTTCTCGACGTATCTTTTTTTAAGGGAAAACGTAATTCGCTCATCATTTTGATTCGCCTCCTCCCTCCATTATATACGAACGTCCGTTCTTTTTCAAATTGAAACTTCTTTATTTCAACCAGAAAAAGCTAAAAATCCGTGAAGTTATAAACACAGATTTCCAGCTTTTTAATTAAACAACCAATTGTTTTTGTTGATTATAGTAGCCTTTATAGGCAAGATAAGTTGCAATCACTGAACCAATACTTGTTGCTGATAGCAACATAAAAGTCACCATAATCTGATATTTTATCGCATGGACAGGATCAACGCCCGCAAAAATCAAGCCTGACATCATCCCAGGCAAACTAACAATTCCGACAGTTTTGGCAGAATCAATCGTCGGCGCCATCCCGGTTTTCACACTTTGTTGGATAATTGGTAAAGAGGCGAGTTTGATAGTTGCACCTAATGCTAGTTTCTCCATTACCGCTTGCCGTTGGTTTTGAAAAAGAGTATCTAAATTGCGATAGCATAAACCAATTGCCACCATCGAATTGCTGGCAATCATCCCACTGATAGGAATGATTTGAGAAGGAACAAATTTGATAGAACCAGAAAAAATCAAAATACCAATGGTAATTCCTGTACTACAACCAATTGCAATGAAAGAAATCAAAAAGCCCTTTTGTAATTGCTGGCTGCGTTTTTTTGCATTAAAGGCTGCGTTGGAAACAATCACCAAAACCATGATGAGCGTTAAAATCAGGTTATTGACTTGAAAAACATATTTTAATAAATAGCCGACTGCGACTAATTGAATGACTGCTCGAATCACACTAATAATAATATCTTTGGTAAAACCTAATTTTTCTTTAGTACTAATAATTAATGCGACCACTACTAGCATGGCTGAAAAAAATAAGGATAAATTATTAACTGCTAAATCCATCTGTCGGCGCCACCTTTCCTGCTACAATACGAATCACTTGCTGTGCTTGCTGAATTTCTTCGGTATCATGCGTGACACGAACCAGCGTGACTCCTTGCTCTTTGTTTAATTGGTTTAACAATTGATTGACAATCTGTTTGCTTTCTTCATCTAATCCCGTTGTAACTTCGTCTAATAATAAAACATCTGGTACAAAAATAATGTTTCGTAGCAAAGCAACCCGTTGTCGCTCACCACCAGAGAGTTCGGCTATTTTCTTTTCAAGATAAGCAGCGGGCAATTTCACTTGTTGGAGTAATGCCACGACTTTTTCCTGATTAAACGCTTCTTGTCTGACGGTAAATGGAAATAACAAATTATCATACACGGTTTCACCAAATAAAGTTGGCTGCTGAAAACAATAAGAAACCTTTTGGCGGTATGTTTCGATTGGCATTGTAGTAATTGGCGCTTCTTGATAAAAAATTTCGCCTTCTGTAGGACTTAATAATGAAGATAAAATTTTTAAAAATGTACTTTTCCCGCTACCTGAAGGACCAACAATTGTTGTATTGCTGCCTGTTTCAAATGACAAATCAATATCAGAAAGAATGCTACGACCATTTACTTGATAAGACACGCCTTCTGCTCGCAATAAATTACTCATGTTTCTCTCCTTTTTTAAATGGAATGATATTCTTTATATACTTCTTGTTTTTTTACATTTCTCAATTTGGCCACTTCTTTGATCGCCTCTTTGGAACTCCGTCCCTCTTCCTCCATTAAAACTTGTACATGTTCTTTGAGGGAAATAGCTGGCATTGCTGCTATTGTCTCTTTCTCACCAGTAAATCCGCTAACTAATAAACAACACTCGCCTTTTAGCGTATTTTCTGCTAAATATTCTGTTAGTTCTCCTAAGGTACCACGCAAATACTCTTCGTGAAGTTTCGTTAATTCTCGACAAATCACAGCGGGGCGTTCTTGACCATAGACTTCAGCAAACGTTGCTACCGTTTTAGCAATCCGATAGGGGGACTCATAAAAAATCTGTGTCGGCCGTTCTTCTTTTAATGCTGATAACACGTCTTTCTGTTCTTTTTTCTTTCTTGGTAAAAAACCATAAAACGTAAATGGCTGTGGTAAAAGACCCGAGGCAATCAAGGCGGTCATTCCTGCCGTAGGTCCTGGCAAGGCAATCACTGCCAGTTCTTCTTCAAGACATGCTGTAACCAATTCATGACCAGGATCACTAATTGAAGGCATACCTGCATCGCTAACTTGGGCAATCGTTTCACCATTCAGCAATCGTGTAATCAGTTGAGGAATTCGCTCTTTGTAATTATGTTCGTGTAAACTAATTTGTGGTGTTGTAATCTCAAAATGATTTAGCAATTTTTGTGTGTTTCTTGTGTCCTCACTAGCAATCACCGTTGCTTCTTTCAATATGTTTAAACAACGAATACTCATATCTTCTAAATTGCCGATCGGTGTTGGGACAAGATACAATTTTCCTTTTGTTGTTTGCTTATCAAAACTTTTCTGTTTTTGCATAGCGCATCCCTCATTTTCCTTTTTCGTTCTATAAATAGATAAAGGTTTGATTTGACAATCGATTGACTGTCAAACCAAACCTTTCCTTTTTATTTGCAGTGTTCCACTAGACTTAACGCGTACGTTCCCCATAAATAACATCAAGACAAAAGGCACATTCTTCATCATTTTCACGTCTTGAACCATATAAAATATTGCAGACATGGAAGCCCTCTTCATAAAGTTTTTCCAAATTCATACGTGATTTTGATAGCTCTTGTTTTTCAGTTTCAGTTGTATTTCCTGCTAACTTATTCAGTTCTTGGAGATGCTCCCGTAAGCGTTGGTTTTCGATTTCCAACGTGGTATTTTTTTCTACCAACTCATGGAGTGCTGCTTTAATTTCTCTTAATTGTGTCACTGAACTGTCTAAATCAGTTTCCAACGAATTTAATC
Organism: Enterococcus sp. AZ120; assembly: GCF_050546165.1. Lineage (NCBI taxonomy): Bacteria > Bacillati > Bacillota > Bacilli > Lactobacillales > Enterococcaceae > Enterococcus > Enterococcus sp. AZ120. Next base: position 2,203,553 of record NZ_CP172950.1, read on the forward strand.
CATCATAGAGCGAACGTTTATCCATTTTGATCACCTTTTTCAGCAGCAACTTTCGCAGTAGCTTCTTTGATTTCTTCGTAATCATAATCCGCTGCGATTTCACGACCATGCAGACGAACTTTGACAATCCGACTTAATAGATTCAACCCGACGACTTTGCCTTTGCCATCTGGTGTTATTACTTCTTTTCCATAATCTGGTAATTCTTTTTTAGCGGCTTCATATTCGTCGTTTTCGTATTTCAAACAACACATTAAGCGGCCACATAATCCCGAAATTTTGACAGGATTTAAAGATAACCCTTGATCTTTAGCCATTTTGATTGAAACTGGCATAAAATCTCCTAGAAATGTTGAGCAACATAGTTGTCTGCCACAAGGGCCAATGCCACCTAATATTTTCGCTTCATCTCGGACACCAATTTGACGTAACTCAATTCGCGTCCGGAAAATAGCCGCTAAGTCTTTGACTAATTCACGAAAATCAATTCGCCCATCTGCCGTAAAGTAAAAAATCATTTTGCTACGATCGAAGGTATATTCTACTCGCACTAATTTCATTTTTAAGTCATGAGCTCGAATTTTTTCATTGGCAATGCTTTTGGCAGCTTCTGCATCAGCCAAATTTTTTTGTTCTTTTTCTAAATCATTGGCTGTTGCTTTATTTAAAATGGGTTTTAGGTCCTCTGGTAAATCGTCTGAATCGACTGTTTTTTTAGGAATAGCAACAGTAGCTAATTGTTTTGACTGTTGAGATTCAACGAGTACTTTCTCATTATAAATATACTCAGATTTTCCAGGAGCAAAATAATAGATATGACCGGCTTCACGGAAGCGAACTCCTACTACTTCTACCATTTTATTCCTCCTAATCTAGTTCAAGTGAACGTCGCTTCAATCGGTTAAGGAACTTGCTGAAACAACTAAGTTCCTACTATATTATGAAACTGAATGCCACTTGGCACTTTTTTCCTTTATGATTTAGGGTGAATCATTTGGATAACTAATTGTTCACAAACATTTTGCCAACTAACATTGGCAGTCCATTTTTGGCGTGCTTTCAAAATTAGCGCCAACCGTTCCGCCTGCTCTTCCGTTACTTTTTTGGCTTGCTGTGTCGCAACACTTTCTTCCAATAATTGACGGTAATAAACCATGAGCAAGTCAAAGCTAAGCGCTTGTTGTTCTTTTTCCTTAAATACTTTGACCATTTTCTTCTGAACGTAGATAAATGCCTGTAAATCATTACTTTTTAGATAATTAAACCATTGCAAAATGATTTCCCTAGCTTCATTAAACCATTCATCTTGAGAGATTTCAACTGCTTTCTCAAAACTATTTGTCAGCTCAGCTAAAAGGGTTGCAGTCTTTTCACCAATCCCCTGTTTGATTAAGCGATCAATTAATGTTTTTTTGACTAATGGTTGAAAATGTAAGGTTTGGCATCGTGATTGAATCGTTGGTAAAATTCGAGAAAGCGAAGTGGTTTCTAAAATAGCTAAAATTTGTCCTTCTGGTTCTTCTAAAAATTTTAAGAGACTATTGGCTGCGCCGGTACTCATTTTATCTGCTTCTTGAATTAAGAAAACTTTTTTAGCAGTCTCGACCCCACTTTTAGAAAACTCCGCTTTTAATTCACGGATTTGGTTCACTTTGATGGTTTGCCCATCTGGCGCAATTCTTAAAACATCTGGATGTTCATTTTCATTAATCCGCACACAATTATGGCATTCGTTACAAGGCTGTTGATTTACTAAATTCGTACAAAAGACATGTTTCGCCATCCATAAGCCAAATTCTTGTTTTCCAGTTCCTGTATCTCCTTCAAAAAGATAAGCATGGGCAAGACGACCATGCTCAAAACTTTTTTGGAGTTGCTTGTACAGCAAAGGTTGCATTTGCTGTAGCTGTTGTGCTTCATTCATCTTAATATTGATGGAATCCTTCAACTGGTAAGACGAAGCAAGTAGCGCCGCCTACTTCAACTTCCACAGGATAAGGAATTTGGCCATCCATTGTGATATCTAAAGTCACAGGTGTTGAAACATATTGTTTTCTTGATTGACATGTTTCTTTAATTAAAGCTAATGTTTCGTCGACACGTTCATCATCAATCCCAATAATAAATGTGCTGTTTCCCGCTTTTAAGAACCCACCTGTTGAGGATAATTTTGTAGCACGAATATTGGCATCAATAAATTCGTTGGCTAATCGGTTACTATCTTTGTCTTGTACAATGGCTAAAATAATCTTCATGGTCTACACCTTCCTATAATTAAAAGTTTTCTGGATAACGTTCAATAATCGCCTGATACGTTGCTTCTACGACAAGTTCTAAACTCATCCGTGCATCAATCTTTTTGATACGTTGTGGATTTTCTTCTGCTAATTTCAAATATTCATGACGAACACGTTGATGAAATTCTAATCCTTCTGAATCTAAGCGATCAATTTGCTGTGTTCGATTTTCTTGAATCCGCCGTAAGCCAGTATCTGAGTCAACGTCTAAATAAATTGTAAAATCTGGTGAGACACCTTCTGTCGCAAACGCATTAATTGAAGCAATGGGGGCAATCCCAATTCTACGCCCAGCGCCTTGGTAGGCTAATGAGCTGTCAACAAAACGATCACATAGGACTAAATGACCCGCTTCCAAAGCTGGCAAGATTTTTTCCACTAAATGTTGACGACGAGCAGCTGCGTAAAGTAAAGCTTCTGTTCGCTCATCCATTCTGTCATTTCTTGGATCTAAAATAACTGTTCGAATCTTTTCGGCAATCGGTATGCCGCCTGGTTCTCTTGTAGTGACAATTTTTCGTTTTGACTCTTTAGCTAATCTTTCAGAAACTTCCTTCAAAACACTGGTTTTACCAGCACCATCTGGACCTTCAAATGTGATAAAAATACCCTGCACGTGCGAAAACTCCAATCAATTTTTACTTGTATCTATTATACTTCATCTTGCTCTATCAGTCTAATTGAAATCCTTATGTCCTATTTAAAGTGATGCATCCGCTGAAAAAAAGAAACTGAAAAAGAAGTACGGAAAAGCTTGAACTGCGACATTTTCTCACAGAAACGACCTACTTCGATTTCAACTTCTTTTTCCAACGATGTTTCTTTTAAATTTCTCGACGTCCTTCGACTGCTTTTAGCAAGGTTATTTCGTCTGCATATTCAATATCGCTGCCGACAGACAAGCCGTGTGCCAAACGAGTAACGGTGATTCCGGCTGGTTTAATGAGCCGTGATAAATACATCGCCGTCGCTTCTCCTTCAGTGGTAGCGTTGGTTGCTATAATGACCTCTTTCACTTCATCATCGTGCAATCGTTTGATCAAAGAGGCAATATTAATATCTTCTGGTCCTGTTCCTTCCATCGGTGAAAGCACCCCGTGGAGTACGTGATACAAGCCTTGATATTCACGCATTTTTTCCATTGCCATAACGTCTTTTGGTTCTTCCACTACTAAAATAATACTACGGTCACGATTTTTATCTTGGCAAATTTCACAAGGATCTTCTTCAGTAATATTTCCGCAAATACTACAGAAATGGAGATCTCTCTTGACACTAATTAGCGCTTTTGCAAAAGCATTAGCATCTTCTTCTTTCATATCAATTGTATAAAAAGCAAGCCGTGTCGCTGTTTTTTGACCAATTCCTGGTAATTTCATATAACTTTCAATCAATTTTGCAATCGGTTCTGGATAATTCATGAGGCTTCTACAGTCCTTTCTTAGCAAGGCGTTTCTGTTATTACTGAGCGAGTTACAACAGATTTTGCGTCACTGAATATCTTATCACGCCCTGTCAAAAAAGCAACTGACAATTACTGCTTTCTAATACAAAAACAAGTCGTTAGTTACGAGCACTAAACGACTTGTTTTTGTATTAACCAATCCAGGTTTCGTGTGTATAGGCCATTTCCCAAAAAGCGTATTCCATCTCACTGCTGATAACAAAAGCGGTGATCATAGCTGCTTGTTCTTGTGGTGAACTTTCTTCATATAATTGGTCTAACAGTTGACGTTCCTCTTGGACGTGTTGGTACGCTTCCTCCCCAGCATAGGTTTCAATCCAACGTTGGTACAGTGGTTCTGGTGAGTGTTGTTTGACTAACTGTGCACCAATTTCTTGATAGAGCCAAGAACAAGGCAACATACTTGCTGCGGCCGTCTTAGGCGTTCCTTCAATAAGTTGGCGATACATATGAGAAACATAGTGATAAGCGGTTGGTGCAATCGGTGTCGCTGCAACTTCTTCTTCCGTAATCGCTAGTTCTTCAAAAAAAGTTTCACGAATAGCTAATTCGCCCAACGCGAGATTTTCCGCATTTGTTAAGAGTAATTTTTTCAATCGAGGTTGTTGCGTTTGTGCCGCAATCAAGCGATAAAGTTGACTAAAATGTTTTAAATAGTAATGATCTTGAATTAAATAGTAGCGAAAAATCATTGGACTCAAGGTTCCTTCATGTAACTCTGTGATAAAAGGATGCTGAAAACTCCCTTGCCAAGAAGCTTGCGCTTGTTCTTTGGCTTGTTCTGTAAATGTCATAGGTTTCTCCTTTACGTTAGAAAAATAAACAAATTGGTAAAAATGATGATCAAAATAGCAAGCCCAAGACTGACTTTTGCTGACACAAAATGCTCTTTTCGACTTCTAGTGGCTCCTTCTTCATAGCCATGGGCAGACATTGCTTCCGTATATTTATCTCGCCAAGAAACAGCAACGAGCAGTGTTTTAACATAAAGCATCGGCGACCAAAAATGAAACGTTTTGCCACGGAGTAGGCTTGCTTCTTTTAAATCATTAATTTCTCTTTTCACTTCCGGTAAGGCGTGAACCACCACTAAAATTCCATAAACAAAGTTTGGTGCTAGCCCCTTTTGTTCCAATAACAACAATAATTCTTCAAAATCAACGCCTACAGCAAAAGCTAGTCCTAAACCGGCAAAGGCATACGTTCGACTAAACAAAAGCCAGGCTTGTTGACTACTCGTACCATGCAAATAAATAGACCAAAACGTCCCGATTGCTGGTAAAAGTGGCAAGAAAAATAACCAAAGCAGTAAGCGGGATTTTCGCTGGCCTATTAAAAAAATGACACAACCCATAAAAACCGCCAAATTTGTCAAAATTGACTGAGAAAAAGATAATTCAAAGGTCAAAATAAGAATCAAAGAAGCATAAATTGCTGCATTTGTTTGCTTTATTTGCATGTGGTTCCCTCCTGCCAGATAATCAGTTGTTGCTGCAGCAATTCTATTCGGTAATTGCTCACGCCAGAGAGAGGTTCTAGCCGATGCGTGACGATTAGAAAATCTTGTTGCGCACTTTTTTCTTTGATCCATTCAACAAAATAATTGCATGCTCGCTCATCTAATCCAGCAAAAGGTTCATCTAAAAGTAAACAGTCCAAATCTAAGCTCAGCAAACTAATTAATTGCACCATCTTTTTTTGCCCTTCACTTAGTTGAAAAACACTGTGCTCTAGTTTTTCTTTTAAACCTAAAAAAGTTAAGGCTTCCTCTTGTTTTCTTCTTTTTTCTGCTGTCATGTTCTGACCAAACAAAAGCTCTTCTCGTAAAGTCAACGTGACAAACTGACGATTGGCTTGTTGCACCGCTAATGTCATGTGTTGATACAATTTTTTTGAAGCCCGCAAGCGGCGGCCCGCCAAGAACATTTTTCCTTGATATTTTTGTCTCTGAACGATGGCTTTTAATAAGGTGGATTTTCCCGCCCCATTTGGCCCCGTCAACGTGGTAATTCCTTTAAACAAAAGCGCTTCTTTTTCTTCAAGTAGCACTCGTTTTCCCTGAGACAAACGAAAATTTTTCAATTGGAGCATTGGTTGTTTTACCACAGAAGTTGTAAGCTGAAATGTCTGCGGTTTTGTTTTGATAAACGTCAACGGTTGTTTTTCAAACTGGCCGTTTTTCAACGTGACGACTTGGTCCACAACATCAGCGTAATCGTTGAAATCGTGGTCGCACACCAAAATCGTTTTGCCTGCTTGATGGAGTCTTGCTAAAATTTGAATAAATTGTTTTCGAGAGGTTGGATCAATACTTGCAAAAGGTTCATCTAATAAAAGAATATCTGGGTTCATTGCTAGCAGAACTGTCAACGCCGCTTTTTGTTTTTCACCACCAGATAACGTCGCTAATTCTCGTGTGAATAAGGTTTGAGTCTGAACAAGTTGAAGCGCTGTTTGGATTTTTCGGTTCATTTCTTCAGGCGAGATTCCTAAATTTTCTAAAGCAAAAATCAGTTCTCGTTCCAAGGTTTTCATTGTAAATTGTTGACTGGGGTTTTGAAACAGCATGCCAATTTTTTGCGCCTTTTCACGAGTTGATAATTGTCGGCGTTCCATTCCTTCAATCAAAATTTCTCCTTGGTAATCAAGCGGAGCAAATCCGGCAATCAATCGTAAGAGCGTTGATTTTCCACTACCACTATCGCCAATTAATAAGGAAAACGTTCCTTGAGGAATTGCTAAATTTGTCTTTTCAAACAAGGGTTGTTCTCGTGAAAAGGACACAGCTTTTAATTGGATACTATTCATTTTGCCTTCACAGCTAACCCTTGCGCAGACTGATACATTCGTAAAATAACTTTCGTTAAGAAAATACCAAAGAAACAAATAGAAACGAACCGAACGCTAATTAAAGCAATGTTCATCCCCAGACCGTAATTGCCATAACCAAACTTAAAGTATTCATACACATAACTAAAAATAGTCGTCCCAATCGCACTATAAAATAACGTTAGTGTATCGTACCGTTTGTAGCGTGTCACAAAAAAGCCACTTTCACTACCTAGGCCTTGAATCACACCAGAAATTAATACACTAGGTCCGAAATACGAACCATAAAGCATTTCTGCCAAAGCGGCTAAAACTTCCGCCAAAACAGCACTTCCCGCTCGTGGAATCAGCATCGCTGCAATTGGTGCCACCATGGTCCACATTCCAAATAAAAGCTCATTGGCAAATGGACTCAGTCCTAATGGTAACAGCGCAGCATTCAATAACGCATAGAGGAACCCTGCCCCCATAAAAACACCGCCAAACAAAAAGGCTAAAAAAGCGAGTAAGACGACTTGTTGCAATGACCATTTTTTCAATAAAAAAACTCCTTTCTCTTAACAAAAAGCAAAAGGAGTGACTTAAATAAACCCTGATAAAAGAAAACACACTCATCCTAGGACAGAATGAGTGCGTGAAAAATCAAAGTAAATCGGCATTTCCCTGCGACAGTACTAACTGCATCAGGTTCAATGGGTATCATCTCAGCCATAACAGCACCCCAAATGTTTTTTATTAAAATGTACTTTTACTATAGCATAGAATAATTATAAAAACTAGTCTTGGCACTTTTTTCTTTCATCAAAAGCTGAAGAAATCAAACAATTTTGTAAGATAACTGTTAGGCAAATAAATGGTTGGTTTTTCTGGACTTTGTTATATTGTTCTTTATGAAAGAGAGGCGTTTATACTATGGGTAAAACATTAACTGGCTTTCACTTGAAAGTCATTGGGGTTATTTCAATGGTCTTTGACCATCTATTGCAATTTTTTAGTTTTTTAGGCGTGCCTGGTTGGTTCGGATGGATTGGACGAATTGCTGCACCTATTTTCTTATTTGAAAGTTCTGAAGGCTTCATTCACACAAGCAATCGGCGAAAATACATGTTCCGGTTATTGTTAGGCTTCTGGATTATGGGGATTCTGAACGGCATTTTAAATGCGTATTTTTCAACAGGTGGCTTAATTATCAATAATATTTTTGGGACGTTATTTTTAGGTACGGTCTACATGCAGTCTATGGACTATTTTAAACAAAAACAAATTGGTAAAGGGCTTCTTTGGTTTATTGTGCCTTTATTAATCAGTGCCCTACCTCTCGTTGTTTTTAGTTCTCCAGACATATTAAGCAACCCTGCTATCTTAATTGGTTTCCAACTTTTCAATCTGATTGTGCCATCACTAATGATGACAGAAGGTGGGTTTTTATTTGTTCTCTTGGCCGTAGCTTTTTATTTATTCCATGGCAAAAAGTGGTTACAAATTTCAGCAATTGGCGTTGTTGCGTTGATTTCAGCAGCCAGCTATAATTTCCAAGAACTATTCGGGGTGAACCACCAATGGATGATGATTTTAGCAGCGATTCCAATTGTTCTTTATAATGGTGAAAAAGGCCGTGGCATGCGGAATTTCTTTTATATTTTCTATCCAGCTCACATTGCTATTTTTGCAATTATTAGTTTCTTCATGCAACGTTAATTATTTTCTGCTTGACGATTGCCTAAAAACTGTTTACAATGCAACATGTAAACAAATCGTACAGATAACACGCAAGTTGCGTGTCGAGAGAGAGGCGGTTTCTATTCTTATAGAAACTGCTTCTATTTTTTTACGAAAAAATGAAAACTATAGAGGTGATTAAATGGAACAAAAAAACGTACGATTATTCCCTGCCGTTTTAGCGACAGGAATTATGTCTTTTGCTGGCGTATTAATTGAAACAGCAATGAATGTAACCTTTCCGACATTAACAAAGGAATTTGGTGTTTCCACCGGTACCGTGCAGTGGGTGACAACGATTTATTTATTAGTTATTTCTATCATGGTGCCCTTATCCAATTATTTATTAAAAACCTATTCGTTAAGACGCTTATTTATTGTTGCGAATCTTTTCTTTTTGATTGGTTTAGCGATTGATGTCTATTCGCCATCTTTCAGTATCTTGTTATTAGGCCGACTCTTCCAAGGGGCTAGCACTGGGATTGCTTTACCACTGATGTTTCATATTATTTTGAACTTTACCCCGCTGGAAAAACGAGGAACGATGATGGGGGTAGGCACATTGACCACTTCAATTGCTCCAGCCATTGGTCCAACGTATGGTGGAATCTTAACATCTTCCCTGTCTTGGCACGCCATCTTTTTATTCTTAATTCCTGTTTTACTACTTTCTTTGTTTATGGGATTATCTGCTATTCCAGAAATACCTGTTAAAAAAACCACCACTCTTGATTTGGTTAGTTTAATTGGTATTGCCCTGTTATTTAGTGGTTTGTTGATGTTTTTAAGTAAAATTGGCACATTGTTTGGCTGGCTTTCACTTCTGGCAGCCGTTATTGGCTTTGTTATTTTTTATAAACGAGCAACGACCGCTGAACAGCCACTAGTACGTTTGACAATTTTAAAAAATCCCGCCTTTGTTTTATTTTTATGTGGCTTTTTAGTTTGTCAATTCTTATTGTTAGGTATTTCCTTTGTCTTACCAAACTTTGTTCAAATCGTCCTTGGAAAAAATGCGTTTGTAGCTGGGCTAGTCATGCTGCCAGGTGCTACAGTCGGGGCCATTTTGGCACCACTTTCTGGACGAGTGTTGGATCAATACGGCGCTAAAAAACCTATATTATTTGGCTTAAGTTTGGCGACAATCGGTTGGCTAGCTTTAACAATTTTACTAGAGATGCCTGTTTTATTAGGATTCGTCGCTGGACATGTTACCTATATGATTGGTCTAGGTTTTGCATACAGTAATATGATGACGACTGGTATGAGCTTGTTAGAGGAGAAAGATTTTGGCGACGGCAATACGTTATTTAATACACTTCAACAATTTTCTGGCGCTATTGCGACGGCCATTGTAGCGACGATTATTAATATCGCTCAAGACCACGCAGATAATTTTGCTCAGGGGACAACGATGGGCTCCCTCATTTCTCTGATTTTCTTGTTAACCTTATTAGTAATTGTTTTAATTGCTTGCTGGAATTATTTCCGCAAAAAAGCTTAAAAAAAGCAGCTGGTCAGTTCCATAGTAACCAGCTGCTTTTTTTAGTTTTCTAAAGATAGTTGTTTTTTTGTTCTTCTTGCTTCCGAATATAAAGTACGAACAAGACAGCAATTAACACGATAAAACCACCAAAAATCGGTGTATATGTTACTGATAAATGATCTGTGACCACCCCACCTGTCATTGAGCCGACGGTAATCCCAATATTAAAGGCTGCAATATTAAAAGCTGAGGCCAAAGTGATATCTTTTGGAACATACTTTTCCGCTAATTCTACAACATATAGTTGTAACCCAGGTACATTCATAAAGGCAAATAGACCCAACATCAAACTTGCTAATAAGCCTAGAAGACTGTTATCCATTAAAACAGTAATGAATAAAAAGACTAAGGACAGAATTAATAAGCTAAACATTTTTACTAACGAATCTAAAGGTTTTTTATTTGCCCAGTGACCACCTACTGTATTGCCAATTGCGACCATTACGCCATAAACAACTAAAATAATCACTACCGCGTTGGCTGAAAAGCCTAAATTTTCCAATAACGGTGACAAGTACGTATATGCAGCAAACGTTCCACCATAACCAAAAGCAGTAATTAGAAAAGAGAAAACGAGGGGTTTGTTCGTAAAAATCCGCGTGATTCCTTTTAAGTCAACCTTCCCTGGTATCGGTAAATTTTTGGGAACTAAAAAATAACTAGCAATCAGTCCCACCAAGCCAATACTGGCTATAAAAAGAAAGGACATATGCCAAGCTGTTTGTTGCCCAATAAACGTCCCTAAAGGTACGCCAGTCACTGTTGCAACCGTTAACCCCGTAAACATAATAGCAATGGCACTGGCTCGACGTGATGGCGGCACAACATCTGCGGCGATGACAGTCGAAACAGACATGAAAATGCCATGCGCCAATGCAGAAAGTATCCGCCCTACCAATAAAATAATAAACGTTGGCGCAAACGCAGCAATTAAATTCCCACTAATGAAAAGAAGCATAATCCCCAGCATTAATGAGCGACGATTCCATTTTCCTGTCAAAATTGTTAATAACGGCGCCCCAATCGTCACACCTAAAGCGTACAAAGAAACAGTCAAACCTGCTTGGGAAAGACTAATATGAAAACTTTTAACAATCATTGGTAATAAACCCACACTAATAAATTCTGTTGAACCGATTGCGAAAGCATTGATAGCTAATGCAAAGAGCGTTAAATTTGGTGAAATTTTCTTTTCCATTCTCTTCCTCCTAAAAAACATTTGAATTTCAACAAAAATTACTATATACTAAGATTGAAATTTTGATAAGTACCTACTTTTTTGTATCATAGGTACCTTTTAGTAACTTTTGGTTATTATCAACCTATTAAGGAGGAATGTTTTTTGGAAACTCGTACATATGCGATTGGTGTCGAAGCAACGATGGATGTTATTGGCGGTAAATGGAAACCAATTATTCTGTGTAATTTACGGCACGGCGCCATGCGCCCCAGCGATTTAAAACGCGGTATTACTGGCATTAGTCAAAAAATGCTGACACAACAATTACGGGAACTCGAAGAAGACAACATTATCGAGCGGAAAGTTTACAACCAAGTTCCACCAAAAGTCGAATATTATTTAAGCGATTATGGTCAAAGCCTCTCTGCTGTCTTAGATAACTTATGTAATTGGGGAGAATCCCACGTGGCTCATTTGCAAGAACAAGGCCAAGAAATTTATTTAAAATGTGAAGATTAGTGAACAAAACGTTTATAAACTATATTAAGAGGGAGCTTTAAGCTATTTAAAGCCTGGGGAAAAATCATTTTAGATTTTTCCCCAGGCTCTTCTTATGCTTTAATAACTTGAATATCTTGCGTTAATTGGGCCCAATGATTAGTAGGTCCGTGACCATGTCCAACAGAAATTGCTTGGCTAATGGCCCCTTGTATAAACTGTTTGCCAATCACAATCGCCGCTTCTAACGGCGTACCTTTTGCTAATTCGGCTGCGATACACGCTGAAAAAGTATCTCCTGTTCCATGAGTATTTTTCGTTACAATTCGTGGTGCACTTAGCCAAAAGCTCGAACCGTCTTCCATTAACACATAATCAGCCGCTTGTTGATTTGTGCTATGTCCGCCTTTCATAATAATATTTTTTGTGCCCAATTGCTGTAATTTTTTTGCTGCGGTCTGCATTTCTTGTTCTGTCTTGATGGTCGTCTCTAGTAAAACTTCCGCTTCTGGTAAATTAGGTGTCACGACCGTTGCTAATGGCAACAGTTTCTCTTTAATCGTTTGAACTGCCTCGGCTTCTAACAAATGATGTCCACCTTTAGCCACCATTACAGGATCGACAATCAACGGACCAAAATCAACTTTCTGCAAATTGCGAACAACAGCTTCGACACGCTCACTATCTGCTAACATCCCCGTTTTCGCTGCCCCAATTTTAAAATCAGCCGCCAGTGATTGAAATTGTGCATCAATAAATGAACTAGGAATCGGTAAGCTATCTTGCACGCCATACGTATTTTGTGCCGTCAATGCAATGACAATATTTAAGCCAAATGCCTGCCGTGCTTGAAATGTTTTTAAATCTGCTTGCATGCCAGCTCCCCCACCAGAATCAGAACCAGCAATCGTGACTACTTGTGGGGTCAAATTATATTCGGTCATTTTCTCGCCTCCAACATTCGCTCCGTTACACGCATCAACCCTTGGACTTTCTCGGTTATCTGTTCAGCCAGCATAATTTCACTGACCAGTGAAACACCAGCCACTCCCGTTCCCATAAGTTGTTCTATATTTTCTTCTTTGATCCCACCAATCGCCACAACAGGAATCGTGACTGCTGCGGCAATTTCAGAAAGTGTCTGCAAAGAAGTTAACGGACTGTCCTTAGTCGTTGTGGGGAAAATTGCGCCCACGCCTAAATAATCGGCGCCCTCGTTTTCCGCTTCAACTCCTCGTGCCACCGTTTTGGCTGAAACACCTACGATTTTTGTGGACCCAACCAGTTTTCGCACAAGAGCAACCGGTAATTCATCATCCCCTATATGCACACCTGCCGCATCCACTGCCAAGCAAATATCGACACGATCATTAATAATCAACGGAATCTGATACGCATCTGTTACCGCTTTAACTTTCACTGCTAATTCGTAAAAGCGCCGTGTTGACACTTCCTTTTCGCGCAATTGGACCAAAGTCACTCCACTGCGACAAGCAGTTTCAATTCGGTTTAAAAATTCAGTATCACTAAAATCATACCGTCCTGTCACCAAATAAACTTTCAATTGCTCTCTCATAGCACTCGTCCTTTCACCGCCTCAAACCAATCCTTCTCCTTCATTAAAAGAGATAACTGATTTAACGTATTTTGGCGAAAATCGGCCAGCCCTTGGCTCTTAGTCTTGGCTTTTTCTCCGCAAAGATTAAAATAGCTCACTGCGGCTACTGCCGCAGTCATTGGCGCGTTGCCTTCACCTAATAAAGCGGCAACTAATGCGCCGACTAAATCGCCCGTGCCAGTGAAACAATCCAACTCAGGCACGCCATTTTGTAAGACAATCACTTGCTCTTGGTTAACCAAAACATCTTGAATCCCTGTTGCTAAAAATACCGTCTGGGGAAACTTTTGTGTTTGTTGACGTAAAGCCTGAATCAGTTCCTCAATTGCTTCTTCACTTTGATCCAAAGGGCTGCCATCCACTCCTCGGCCGTGACTCACCAACTGGCAAAAAGTCCGCATTTCTGAAAGATTCCCTTTCACAACGGTTGGCTGATTGTGCACCAGCTTTTCCCCAACTTCACTCCGAATATCACTGGCGCCATAACCGACTAAATCGACTACGGTCGGTTTATTCACTTGCCGAGCATAATCACTAGCTGCTAACAAGCTTTGCTCTCGTTCTTGTGATAAATGGCCTAAATTCAAAACCAAAGCACTGGTTTGCTGAAACAACTGCGGAAATTCCCGGGGATCATCTGCCATAATGGGCTTAGCATCAATATAAAGTAATGCATTCGCCATAGACTCACACGTAATTTCATTCGTAATGCACTGAATTAATGGTGCCGTTGTCAGTGGAAAAATCGTTTCAAACTTAACGCTTGTTTTCATAAAAGTACCCTCCTAAAAATAATTCCTGTGTTTGTTTAAATACCCGAGTTTCTTTCAGTTTTACTAAGACAAGCCAAGCAATCACTGAACCAATCAGTGTGGCACCAATAAATCGTGGTGTATAAATGAACCAATAAAAATTCTGCTTACTGCCAGTAAACCAAACCATTACAGGATAGGACAATAACGAGCCAATGATGCCTGTCCCAAAAATTTCTCCTAGCATCGACCAGCCTAATTTTTGTCCCCATTGATAAAATAAACCAGCAAAAAACGCGCCAAAAACGGCACCTGTTAACGCTAATGGCGGAATACCTAAGAATGTCATACGGATTAAGCCGCAGACAAGTGCCATGAGCGTTCCGTAAAGAGGACCTAATAAAACTCCGGCAATAATGTTCATGACACTGGACATAGGGGCCATTCCCTCAATTCGCATTAACGGCGATAATACGACGTCCATCGCAATCATTAAAGCTAGTAACGTAACTCTGTGGATTCGATTTTTTTCCACGTAAAAAAACTCCTTTCTGCGAGAAGCAAAAGGAGGCGCGACTGAAAAAGACAGAAAAACCCAACCACAAATAAACGTAGTTGGGTGCAATAATCGGTCAAAATTTCAAGACATTTCCCTGCGCCAGTCCTAACTGTTTCAGGTTCCATGGGTATAATCTCAGCTAATAGCACCCCAAATGTTTCTCTTCAATTGGCTTTAGTATAGCATAGTTTTTTGGAAGCGACTACTAAAATTGCCAAAGAGTTTTCCCACAAAAACAGAAAAAACATCATGCCCAAAAAGTTCGATTTTTTGGGCATGACGTTTTTCATACTTTCGTTTGTCTTATTTTTTAGAATCCTGGCATTCCTTTGGTGTATTTGCCTAAAGTTGCTTCGGTTTCTTTTTCAATTTTTACTAACGCGTCGTTGACAGCCATAATGACTAAATCTTGTAGCATATCAACGTCTTCAGGATCAACCACGTCTTCTTTAATGATCAAATCTTTCATTGTGCGATCACCAGTAAATGTCGCTGTCACAAGTTGATTGGTGGCTTCACCGATAAATTCTTTTTCATTTAGTGCTTCTTGCGCTTTGGCCATTTCTTTTTGCATTTTTTGTACTTGTTTCATCATGCCTTGCATGTTGCCCATTCCTCGCATCATAATTCCTCGACTCCTTCATATTAATCATCTAGTACTTCGACAAGCTCTTCACCAAACATAGCGATTGCTTCATCTACTACTGGATTTTCTTGTGAATGTTCATTTGTTACAGGCGGTTCGTCCGCTAGACGAGCCATTTCATTTTCAGGTTCAGAATGATTCAAACTGCCCTGATTTTGGTTAATAAAACTTTGTCTTAGTTTTGGCCAGCTTTCTCTAGTAATGCAGACCATCTCTGGTGTATAGTCCATCAAACGGCTTAAATTATTATTGAAAGCTAACTGCATCTCTTCATCGTCTGTTGCACGAGCACAAACAATCTCATAGTCAAATGCCACCACGATGCCCTTAGGACTCGCTGCGACAGGTTCACTAGCCTTGAGCATCGCTCGTTGAGTCACAGATAATGTTTGCAGTAAGTCTTCCCAGACATTTTTCACATTCATTAAATGTGTTCTAGTCGCTTCGTTTAGGACTTGATATACGCGTTCTGTGGGTACACGGAACGAACTTTTTGGCGCTTGTGGTCGTGCTTGTTGACGTGGCGCATCTGCTTCTTTGGCAGCTACACCGTGTTTCTTTAATTCAGCCAGTTCTTTCTTCAGTTGCCCGATTTGATTTTGTAAATCTGCTAATTCTGGATTTCCCTCTGCACTACCATCTTGATTAGCTGTTTCTGGCGTGTTGTGTTTATTGGGTTGCACCGTTTTAGCTAATTTGACAGTGGCTACTTCCAGATAGATATTCGCATTGTTGGTAAAGCGGATCTCATTTTGTGTGTCACTTAAAATTTGGATTAGTTGGTAGATTTTTTCAGCAGGTGTTTGTGTAGCTAGTTCCTTAAATGCTTCTGTCAAAGTGCCTGCTTTTTCTGCTAATAACTTCGGTGCTTGCTGATACATCAGTAAATCTCGACAATATAATAACAAATCTTCTAAGAAACGGCGCGCTTCTTTGCCTTCGCCTAAAATACTTTCCAAGCCTTCTAATGCTCGTTCAACATCACCAGCGACACAACACTGAATATAATGATCCATCATTTCATAGGTTAGGCTGCCTGTCACTTGCATTGCATCTTCCAGTGTTACTTTTTCATCACTAAAGGAAATCGTTTGATCCAAGATACTCAAGGCATCTCGCATCCCACCTTCCGCAGCACGCCCAATCACATAAAGGGCTTGTTCCTCATAATCGAGAGCCATTTCCTGCATGATATGGGCCATATGATCGACGATATCTTGCGTACTAATTCGCTTAAAATCAAAGCGTTGCGTCCGTGAGATAATCGTTAACGGAATCTTGTGTGGTTCAGTCGTTGCTAAGATAAAAATAACATTTTGTGGCGGTTCTTCCAAGGTTTTTAAAAGTGCATTGAACGCGCCTGTTGATAGCATATGAACTTCATCAATAATATAAACTTTGTACTCGGCTTGTGTCGGTGCATACTTTGCTTTATCACGAATATCACGGATTTCTTCCACGCCATTATTACTCGCCGCATCAATTTCAATGACATCATTTAAACGACCTTCCGTAATGGCTACACAGGTTTCACAAACATTACAAGGTTCACCATCTTGACTATGTTTACAGTTAATCGCTTTAGCAAAAATTTTTGCGGCACTGGTTTTACCTGTACCACGAGGGCCAGTAAATAAATAGGCATGAGATGTTTTCTTTTGCACTATCGCATTTTTCAGTGTCTGAGTAATTGCTTTTTGTCCTACTACGTCATCGAAACGTTGTGAACGCCAGACCCGATAAAGTGCTTGATAAGCCATTTTTTACCCTCCCTTATTTTTCATTCTTATCTATTATACGTGATTTTTAGTCATTCGGCATCTTTTTTCTTTTAATGAGTCACTGGCGCAACCATTGCTAAAAAAGCCGCTTTTCCTTCACTTGTTTCTGCAAACGCACTGGCTTCTTTTAATCGCTGTTGATACGCTGAAGCGACAGTTTCAAGTGCCTGCGTTTTCTGGTTGTTCCAAGTCGTTAAACCTTGGACTTCTGCTAACGTTAACGAAGGCTTTGCTTGAGGTCGACTAAAAATTAAGTCCATGACATATAAAAGTTCTTTTCGTCGGGCAACGATTTGTATCTCATCCGTTGGCAGTTTTAGCATTTGCCATTGCTCAAAAATATCATTTGCGGCTTGGGCAACTTCTGACGCATTCGGTCCCTCTAGGCGAAATGTCGCAACTGGCCAATTCACCATTCCTGCGTTGATTAAAGGATAGTTAGCTAACTCAACATATTCTGAAATGCTCGCTTCGGCTAATGGAAATTGTTGCAAACCCGTTTGATAATAGACATGCTCATTTTGTTCAAAGTCAGCATCAATCCCAGCAAAATAATGAGGAAAGACCTCAACAATTTTCAACAATTGCTGAAAAGTCTTAATTGAACGTTTCGCTGACTGATGTTTTTCAAACGCAATCACACCTTGTTGCTGATATTGTGCCTGTTTTACAAAGGAAAACCCCCAGCTTTCGCCATCTAAGTTCATTCGAATCACTCGATGGTTCGTAGTCGCAGGAAATTGCTGACTTCCCTGGTAGCCTTCTGTTGCCATGCACCATTCACAGCGGGGATAGCTTTGTGCAGAGAGCGTTGCTTTTGACGCCTCACTGTGGACCTTATTTGCTAAAAAATCACCATAGACTGTTGAAAAAACAACAGGTTCTTCCTGTTCAATGACCGTACCGTTTTTTTGACAAAGTTGGTAAAAATACTCGGTAGCCTCTTGTGGCTCTTTGGCATAATGTTGTGCAAAAAAAGCATTAACCACAGAAGGTGGCGGTGTTAACAAATCCATCAATTGCACCATGAACTGTTCTTTTTGTTGCTCTGTTTTTACAAGTTGGTTGGCACTCGCAACTTGACACAATTGTTCCGCCAAATCGGCGGCGGGTGTTGCCACAGGCCGTATGTCTACTTCGCCTAATTCTTGTTCACCAATCATTGATAATAAACGGTTCTGAAGATATAAGCGATCCAATTCCATCCAACCACCTGCTTGAATAGCAAGTGTGGTAAAATCGGCAATCATTTGACTCGTGGTCATCGATTCATTCCTCCTATTACTTTTCTTGATATCCATGTGGATGAGCTTGATGCCATTGCCAAGCGGTGGCGATAATGTCCTTGACCTCAGTTACTTCTGGTTGCCAGCCTAAAACTCGTTTGGCTTTTTCACTAGAAGCAATTAACGTACTAGGATCCCCTGCTCGGCGTGGCGCGATTGTCGCAGGAATTTCTTGACCTGTCACTTCGCGAGCAGCATCTAACATTTCTTTAACAGAATAACCGTTGTTGCTACCCAGGTTAAAGACGTCACTTTCGCCGCCATTTTTCAAATATTCTAAAGCCAAAATATGTGCTGCAATCAAGTCTTCAATGTAAACATAATCTCGAATGCACGTGCCATCTGGTGTATCATAATCATCCCCAAAAATACTTAGCTCTGCTCGTTGGCCCAATGCCACTTGTAAAATAATTGGCACAATATGCGTTTCTGGCGTGTGATCCTCACCAATTGAGGCATCTTTTTTTGCTCCCGCAACATTAAAATAACGCAAAGCAACATATTTCATTCCATAAGCTTTGTCACACCATTTCATGATTTTTTCCATCATTAATTTACTTTCCCCATACGGATTTTTAGGATTCGTTGGGATTTCTTCTGTAATAGGCATTGCTTTTGGTTCGCCATAAGTGGCCGCTGTGGAAGAAAAAACAATATGTTTCACTCCGAATTCTTGCATGACTTCCAAGGCAATTTGAGTGCCGTGAACATTGTTATTGAAATACATTAACGGTTTCTCCACGGATTCTCCTACTAAAGAATTGGCCGCAAAGTGCAACACCCCTTCAATTGATTCTTTTTCAAAGACGCTACGTAAAAAAGCTTTATCACGAATATCGCCTTCATAGAAAGTCGCTTGTTCATGAACTGCTGAACGATGCCCCGTTAATAAATTATCAACAACAATAACGGCATATCCTTTTGAAATTAATTGATCGACGGCATGTGAGCCGATGTAGCCTGCGCCGCCTAATACTAAAATAGACATAAATACGCTCCTTTTACTCCCTAATTTCTTTTTCTATTGTACCATTAAATAAGGTTTACTTCTGAATTATTTCATTTTGTAAACAGGATTTAATTTGGCCATTTCTCCTTATTCATTTTTCCTATAAAAATACAGAAAAGATTTGGTAAATTTTAACAAATCTCTAAATTAGTCGTAGAGTTTATGAAAAATCATTGTAACTATTGGATTTTTTTGCTTTTTTCCGTCATAATAGAAACAAATACAATTTGAAAGAAGGAATGAACGATGAAAAAATTTGTATCAGGTATGTTAGTCGGTACTGCTATCACAGTTGCTGCTTTAGCCGGTGTGGCTACAACTATTAAAAAAACAGTCATTGATCCAATTGAAGAAAAAGAAGATATGATTGAAGAAAACCGTAAAAAAGCGATGCGTAAACGTATTGCACGTTAAAAAATAGCTGTGACGTTGAGATAAAAAATCTAACGCCAAGAAATCAACAGGAGCGCTTCTGGCTCGGTTGATTCTCTTAAGCATAACAAGTGGTCATCCATCGCTTTGATGGATGACCACTTGTTATGCTTTCTTTTTTACCAAAGGAGCTGACTATTTTTCTTAACTATTAAAAATAGTAGCAGCAATCCGATCCATATCGCGCATATTCCAAGGATCCACACCAGGACGAGCTGCAGCGGCTGTTAACCAATGAATACCTTCTGTTGGAATACCACAACTAAAAAGGCCTGTCGCCACCTGTCCATCTTTTGTGATGACTTGATTCGTGGCAGGCACAATCAAGAGTGCACCTGTTTTGACTATTTGACCATCGGCTAATGCCAGTTGATGGAGCGTAGCTAGCTTATCGGCTAACAACTGCCTCGTTAAAGGATTCAAACTTTTTTCATTATTGACTTTGGGAATGCGCGCTTCAATTAAAAAGTGACTATTATACCGATTTTCCGGAAACAAATTAGCATAAGTAATAAATTGACCCGCTTTCATTTCGACACGCATTTCTGGCCCCAGAATCGTAACTAATCCCAGTTCAACTAACGCCTGTAGCTCTTCTGTTCTTTCAACAGAAGGTCCCACTGACAAAAAGGTATTCAACGGGGTAAACCAATGCCACAACCACTTTTGACTCTCGTCATTCGTTAATAACCCCTCATCCAAAACAAAGCGAATCTGATCTCTTAAATCTTTTAAACTGTCTAAAGCAGTGGTCAAAGGACCGCTAAGATTGCCTTTCTCTGCTTCTTGAATATCCCATTTTAAATACTCTAGTAAAAACGAACGAAAACTTTCATGAGTGGTTTTCTTTGTTTCAGGATGTTCTAACGCTTGCCAATCAAACCAATCTTGTTTTTCAAAGTGGGCTAAGCTTTCCGGCGCTCCCTTGGTTTGAATAAACAGCTGTTGAAAGGCCTCTTTAGAAAGATGCGGATATTTTTCTTCGATTAAGCAAGTGTAATACACATATTCCACTTCTTTTTTTAAATACCCAAAAAACTCTGCGCCTGTAACCTGTCCTTTTTTACGACATTCAGCTAAATACGTTTCGGTTAAAAAAACAGGCTGATAGGTTTCCCCGTAGCCTTTTTGATTAATCCCTCGAGGATGAGAAGGAAAACCGCGACCAGAACCAGCAATAATAATAGGCTCTCTTCCAGAAGGTTCATAACGTAAGCGGCCATTTTGACGAGAAAAAACACCCCCGCGGCCAATCGTCAAGGCAGATAAATAGTCAAAAAATGCCAAACCTAAGCCTTTTAACACAACGGGTTGTTTTGCAGGTATATTGGCAAGTGCCAATAAAGCATCCGCCGCATTTTTAGGAGAAGAATAAAACAAACGATGCTCCTTGGCGTAGTCCGCAAGCTCTTGTTCAACAGTCGTTAATTCATTTTCTTGGTGACCCAAAGCTAAAATTACTTTGTCTGCCGTAAACTCAATGGATTGAGTATACACATAATAGTTATCCTCTCCTGCCCGCACAGCAGTTACTGGCTCTTTAAAAAACGTCAGCGATGTTTGTTCGTTACACCTCGTGGCTAAATACGTATAAAACCATTTTTGGTACATGCCATAAAAAGCCCTCGAGCAGTGATCATTCGGTCCAAGGCGATGACATTCTTTCAACAACTCAAGATAATTATAGGGTTGTTGCTGTTGAATGTACTGCGCAGCTTCTGTTTGGGTCCATTCATAGAGAGTGGGGCCCTTGACAATTGGTCCTTCGCCACTAAAAGATTCATCTGTAAATAAAGTGACTTGACTAATCACGGTGTTCATTAATAAATAATTAGGTTGCTCTGCTCGCCAAATTTTCCCACCTGGACCGTATGGATCAAACAACGTGAGCTGAACATTTATTTCCGTTTTACGAGCCCATTCAATGACTCGTTCTGCAGCTGATAAGCCTCTGGGTCCAGCACCTACAATTGCAATTTTCATCCAATCACCTACTCTATTTTTCTAATAATTCTTTTAAGACAACCGCTTGATTATGCACTGTATCTTTCGCCCCATAGACCAGCGTGACTACTGGCTGATTTTTTACAATCGTCTGTAACTGCTTAAACGCTGTGGCAGTTGGCTCATGTTTCAATTCTTCTTGGTATTTTTGTTTAAACTCGGGATATTTATTTGCTTCATGATTAAACCATTTCCGTAGCTCTGTACTTGGGGCCACTTCTTTGAGCCATTCATCTAACTTTTCAGATTCCTTGGATTTTCCTCGTGGCCAAATACGGTCAACTAAAACACGGTAGCCATCTTGCTCTGTCGGTGCTTCATATGCTCGCTTGATTTGAATCATCTGCCTTCACCTCTTCTCTTTATTGTAGCTCAAAAAGTGAGGACTGACAAAAAGCAACATCTCTATTAAGCTTTCCTATACAAAAAGAGTTGGTCTCAATGAAGACCAACTCTTTTTGTTATTAACTATTTCTCTTTTTCACTTTCCCAGTCCAGCCATCATAGCCGCCTTTTAAAATATAAATATCAGTATAGCCATTTTTGCGTAATAAATTAGCTGCTCGGATACTTAAAGCTTTCTTCTGATCATAAAGATAAACAGGTTGATCCTTACGAAGAGAACCAATTGTTGTTTTTAACATGCTGTATGGCATGCTGCGCGCCCCTAAAATATGCCCAGCATCAAATGTATCTTTCTCACGAACATCAATCACTTGTGCTTTACGCATTGTTTCTTTAAATTCTTCTTCCGTCAGCATTTTTGCTGAACGTTTCACCATAATTTTCAAATATAATTCATTGAATACCATCGCTAGTACAATAACTAGCAAAATGCCATTGATTACCCATAAAATACTCATTCTAAAAAGCCCTCTCTATTTCTCTTTTGAAAATTGTAATGCTAGTGAAGCGGCACCAATCACGCCGGCCTCATTACCTAGCTCTGCTAATTTGATTTTTGTACTATTTCGAACTTGCGGGAAGGTAAATTCTTGGAAATATTTTTCGACACGACTACGTAAAAATTCTCCTGCTGCAGAAACACCTCCACCGATAACCACGCTATCTGGATTTAACGTGTTACCTAAGTTTCCTGTGGCTAAGCCTAAATAGAAACAAACACGATCCACAACCATTAAAGCAAAATGATCGCCTTTTTCAGCAAATTCAAAAACATCTTTACTCGAAACATCTTGTCCATCATCAATCGCTTGTTTCAGTTCAGAGTCACCTGCAAACTCTTCTGATAAATGACGTGCAACACGAACGACACCAGTGGCACTAGAAACAGTTTCTAAACAGCCACGTTTCCCACAGGTACAGTCAAAGCCGTTAGGATCAACCGTCACATGCCCAACTTCACCAGCGCAGCCAGCAACACCGTGGAGCAATTCTCCCGCTGCAACAATGCCTCCGCCGACACCTGTTCCTAAAGTAATAAAAATCACGTCGGGATTGTTTTCCCCCGCGCCTTTCCAACGCTCACCTAAAGCGGCAACATTGGCATCATTATCTAAGGCAAACGGAATTCCTAAAGCAGATTCGATTTGTTCTTTGACAGGCTGTACAGTCGTCCAGTTTAAATTATAGGCACCTACAACAGTTCCTTTTTCAATGTCGACACTTCCTGGTGTTCCCATACCAATTCCCACAAAATCTTCTTTTTTCATATTATAAAGATCTATACGGTGACGAATACTTTCAATAATTGATGGCACAATATGCTTGCCATCTTCTAAAATATTCGTTTCAATACTCCATTTTTGTTGAACAACGCCATCGGTTGTTAAAATAGCAAATTTGATGGTCGTTCCACCTAAATCAATCCCAATAATCTTCTTATCCATTTAGTCGATTCCTTTCTGCTTCCCTCTAGATTCTTCTATTCGATGCTCTCTTTGCAAAATATGCCGGGCCTGTAAATACGTATCTCGGTCTACCAATTGACCTTCATACAATTTTTTTAATTCAATCATCATTAACTCAATATCATAAATCCGTGCACCGACATAAATATACATCCCAAACTGTTTAAAAAGTTGTTGTACATCATATAACGTTTCCATACGAAAACACTTCCTTATTATACAGGTAAACCGTATTTTTTAAAACCCAATAACAGACAAATTACGACAAGAAAAATAAAAATTAACGTGGCCATAATTCGCTCGTGCTTATTAAATGCTTCTTCACGATTTGGAACAGCAAAAGCCGTCGCGACTAATAGTCCACCGATTAGACCGCCAACATGACCCATCATATCTACAGAGCTACTAAACAAGTTAAATAACAAATTAATCACAATAAACATTGAATAGCGTTGCACCATATACATAATCGCTGGATTGTCTCTAAAATGGCGTCCTAAAATAACAAATGCGCCGAACAAACCAAAAAGCGCTGTACTAGCACCCGCTGAGACACTGTTGGGTGTCCCAAAGGCAAAACTGGCGATATTTCCAGCAATCCCACTCAATAAATAAATTCCCAAATAGCGCCAATGCCCATAAATTGCCTCAACCTGTGCGCCGATATAATAAAGAGTAACCATATTCAAAATAATATGCATAAATCCAATGTGAAGAAACATTGGCGTGATAAACCGCCAGTATTCATGATTTTGAGCTACCAGTGGACGAACCATTGCTCCCCAATTAACTAAGTTTAAAATATTTTCTGATCCTCCAGTTAATTCCAATCCAAGGAAAACAATGATTGAAATACCTAAAAGGGCATACGTAATGAACGGCTGATTTTTTAGCCGTTTCAATTTCATTTCTGTTTGATAATTCATTCCATTCCTCCTATTGTATAAATAATTGTTCGATTGGCTGATCAAACGCTTCTGGTTGCCATTGCTCATGGAGTTGTTCACTAAAAACTAAACTACATGAATGGCCCGAAAAATGTTCCAAATAACGATCATAAAAACCACCGCCGAAGCCTATTCGATAGCCAGCACGATTGAAAACAATCCCTGGCACAATCAATAAATCAATCGCTGTAGCTGTTATTTCTGCCGCTGTTAACGGAGGTTCTTCCACGCCAAATGCACTGGTATCATAAACCGTCTCTGGAAAGACTTGATAAAAGTGCATTTTGCCTCCTTTAAATGTTCGCGGCACCGCCACTTGCTTGCTCTCTTGCATGGCCCGTTCGAAAATTGGCTGTGTTGATAATTCTAGCGGTAACGACCGAATCATTCCGATCGTTTGTGCTTGTTGCCATTGCTGACTAGCAAACAACTGTTCATAGAGACTTGATTCTTTATGTTGTTTAATTTCTGGATGTTGTTTTAGCCATTCCAGGGCAGTTAAGCCCACTTTTCTCAACTTGTTTTTCTCCATGTACACCTTCAACCCCTTTTCTGTTAAGTTTATAGAAAGTGTTCTTAAAAAACAAGCTGATTCCCCTTTTCTCTTTGAAAAATCCCTTTATTTTTCTAACGTTTTTGACGCTTCTTTAAAAAAGTCAACAACCAAATCCATTGTTTCTCCTTTCACTAAATGCCGCTCACCGATTTCCGTTATAAATTGCGTATTTCTCGCATACGTTTTCCCAGACACTAATTGTTCAAAATCAGCCATGTCTTCATAGGGAATTTTTTCATCTTCCGTTCCATGCCAAAACAGCATCGGTCGTTCTTGTAGTCTTTCTGGCGTTTGTGATAAATCGTATTGATGCACCCAACTTAGCAACAGTGGCAAGTCTTTAGGTACAAAAATAGCAAATTCTTTCGCCCGTTGAATCACTCGCTGAATATAGCGCGCCGGATAGGGTGTTCCCATTAAGCAAGCAGCAGCTTGAATCTCAGGATGTTGGGTCATAAGAGCGCTGGTAGTAATACCGCCCATGGATACACCACCCACGCCAATCCAATTTTCTTTAATCAACCCTAATTTATGAAAATGATGGATAATTACTGGAAATTCAATTAAATTATATTGAATGCTACTCCAAAATGTAATCGAAGGAATCGTGGAAATAGGTCCTGTTTTTCTTTCTCCATGGTTCATGGCATCTGGTAAAATGACCCGAAACCCCTCGTGTGCTAATTTTCTTGCTTGTGTTAAAGATAATTCTTTAGCTGATTGCCAACCATGATAGTAAACAATTAAAGGTAATGCTTCGTTTTTTTGCTCTTCTGTTGTCACTTCTAATGCTGGAATTTTTGCTATGTAGCGATGTCTAATACTGATTTTCATTCATGATTCCTCCATTATAAAATATCTTCTCTTATTTTACCGTTTTTTGATAAAACCTGCTCTTTATATGATTTATCAAAAAAATCACAAAATATGCGAATTCGCATTTTCCTATTTTATTACTTTCCGTTATAATCATTTTATTAAATACAAAGGGGTGTTTTTATGGTTAAAATTGAGGAAAAAGGTAAAGTAACATTTGGACAAGCTTTTAAAGATTATTTTCGTGGATATGTTGATTTTAAAGGTCGGACCACACGTGCTGGTTATTGGTGGATGACATTGGTATTAAGCATTTTAGCACTTATTTTTTATATTGCCATTGTCGGCAAAGCTGTGTCAGCAATTTTAGCAGCTGAATATTTTGAAACCTATGATTTTGGGAACTTATTACCGTTGATGCTTTTTGCACTTGTTTTATGGTTAGCTTTATTATTACCAACGTGGGCAATGTGTGTCCGTCGTTATCGTGATGCTGGGATGACAGGTTGGGGCGTGCTTGTTTTATATCTACTTTCTATTGCCTGTAGCTATACACAAGTTTTCTCTGTTATGTCAACACTGAAATATGATGTTCAAACAGATACTGTGATAACAGGTGGCAGTCCCGTCTTCTTATTTTTCACTCTTGTGATTAGTCTGTTTTTCTTCTTACTAACAGTCTTACCGACAGATAAACTAACAACAACTAGCCAAAATAGCGTCTTACGCTTCTTCTTCCGTTACAAAGAAGTGAAGTAAGGAAAAGTTTTAAGCCTTTCTTTTAAAAGAAGGGCTTTTTTCTTATTTTAAAATCTTTATGATAAAATAAGAACTAGTCTAGCTAAAAAAATGGAAGGAGAAAATATGGCTACTTTTAAACGGATTCTGAATCTAGAAAATTATATTTTTACTTTTTTTATTTTATTTGTCTTTTACGGCGCAATTAACTCTCCCTATTCGCTGGTAAAAATTCTTTGGGAAAAGCCTAAGCACTTGCTTGTTTTACTTCCTCTATTAATTATTCTATTGTTGATTATTTATAAAAACAAAAAATTTCTTTACACTAAGATTCAAGCGCTCTGGCACTTAATAAAAACCCATGATCGTGTGGTTATTATTGGTAGTTTGATCAGTTTATTTTTACTACAACTTTTACTCCTGACGCAGATTACTGTGCCGATTGGCTGGGATGTTTTTGACAACTTTCATAGTATTACCACTGAAAATAAGGATTATTCAAAAATCGTACTTTCTTTAAACCCCAATAACGAATTTTTCTTTTTCATGATGTATTACCTTAATAAATTTTTGCGTTTCATTGATGTAACAGGGAGCTGGAGCAATACTTGGTTTAGTTGGCAAGTGGTTAATTGCTTGTTTATTAATAGCAGTTTATTTCTCTTTTATCATGCCTCTAAGCGTGTCTTTAATCCATTAACGGCCTTCGTTGCTTACAGTTTATTTTTTCTTTCTTTCGGATTGTCTCCATGGTTACTCACGCCTTATACAGATACGGCCGTCTTATTGTTCATCAACCTAGTCTTTTTTGCATATAGCCTTTTTGACCAAGTTTCCCCTCCCTTCGTAAAATATTGTTTATTACTGTTTATTGGGATTGGCCTAGCTTGGTGTTTTTTAATGAAACCTTCGTCTATTATCTTTTTTATTGCATTTAGTTGTATCAAAGTGCTG
The DNA here is from genome assembly GCF_050546165.1 of Enterococcus sp. AZ120. Taxonomy (NCBI): domain Bacteria; kingdom Bacillati; phylum Bacillota; class Bacilli; order Lactobacillales; family Enterococcaceae; genus Enterococcus; species Enterococcus sp. AZ120. Next base: position 2,231,056 of record NZ_CP172950.1, read on the forward strand.
CAACTTCTTTTAGTAAATCGGAACAAACAGTCTATCGTAAAATTAACCGTGGTTGCTCTCTTTTTACTGACTGGTTTCGCCAGCGCATATTATAGTTTTCAATTTTTTGTGGAAAAACAAACGATTACGGAAATCGATAAAGAACAAGCCAAACCTTGGACACTTTTTGTAATGATGGGTTTGACGGGAACTGGCGGTTACAATGATGCAGATACACAAGCAGTAAATCAGTTGCCTACACAAGAAGCCAAAAAAGCTTATACCATAAAAATGATTCAAGACCGTTTAAAAAATAAAGGATTCTTCGGTTATCTCCGTTTTCTGGCTCAAAAAAATCGTCATAATACTGCCAATGGTGATTTTGACTGGGGTTGGGATGGCGGTGATTTAATCCCAGAAACACCTTCTAAAAATCGTTGGCAAGAACACTTGCGGTCACTGTATTATCCGCAAAATCCCAAAAGTAACTATCTACGAATTTATATGCATTTTTTCTATTTACTCACATTACTAGGTCTATTGTTCAGTATCCCTCTAAAAGATTCAAAAAATAACTACGCGATTTTAAAATTAGCTTTCATTGGAGCTATTCTGTATTTATTGCTCTTTGAAGGCGGCCGCTCTCGCTATCTAATCCAGTTTATGCCGTTTTGGTACTTGTTATCAGCGAGTGGTTGGCTGGGGTTGAGAGAGAAAATCAATGCAAAAACCATCTGTGAATTAGAATAAGTAGTCACTATGTATTATATAAATAGAAAAAAATAGAGCGGATTTACCGCTCTATTTTTTCTAACATATCACTAGGTTCTTTTTTACTACTTTTTAACATCCTGTTCTAGTACCCAAGACATTAATTCTTTTAATAAAAATGCTTTTTTAGATTTGCTTTGTGTGACATTTTTAATTTCCATCACTGTATATGATTTTCCTTTAAGACTACTTGGAATTGTTTCCCCAGTCTGATATGCACTAGCAGTCTCCAATAACATAACTTTATCCCCAATTTTAATATCAGTCGCTTGTGCATCATCTAAAAATGCTTTTTCGTCGATCCAACCAATATTATCCATGTAATAATATGCACCCTTTTTCCCAGTCACTTTTACTTCTTTATTGATATAATCAGCACTGACACCAAATCTTGTCACCCCTTTAAACCAAGGGAATTGGTCAACAGTGAAACCAGCTCTTTTAACAACCATTGTTTTATTGATAGTCTCAACTTCTTCAAACCCTTTAAAGTCTGTCCAGCCTTTTGTTTGAGGACTATATAAGTAACTTCCCATTTGCTGTGTCAAATCAATAACTCTTCCAGCAAAACTATCAATGCCATTGATTTTAATGTAACCTTTCTTTCCCCAAGGTAATGTATCCACAGTATATTTTACATCTTTTTTCACCATAACTCTTTTATTAATCTCTACCATTTCTTCTTCTCCCTCTGGTTTTGTATTTTGATTTGGATTCCATCCAGTATAATAGCGACTTAAGTCAATGAAAGTAACACCCGTTAAACTGTTAAACGTACTCAATGGATGAGTAGTTACTACAGTTCCATTGTTAGGATATACTCCATCTAATCCGCCAAATGTCGAACCAAAATTAGCTTCACCTGTAATTACTGTATTTCCATCAATACCTAGAACGATACCAGTATGTCCAGCACCTTGTGTATAGTAATTGTTATTCCATGGTGTTATTGAAAATAAAGAAAATGCCTTTGGAATGTTACTCTTTACTAATTTTCCTTTATTTGCATTTAACACAAAATCTACCGTTTGATAACCATTCCCGCTTTGTGTTGGCAAAGTTAAATTAGTACAATTCTTTAAGAACCATGTAGTAAATAGAGTACAATTTGAATGTGATGATGGCGAACCACCATAAGTTCCATAATAGACACCTGGATAAGACGGCAAATTAGTATCTAAATACTTCTGCATAAATGTTTTTGCTTGATTTTTTGTTAAACCTGTTGCCATTGTTGTTCCTCCTATAAGTTATTCCGTGCGTCCACGGAGAACATATGTTCATGAACCTAGTATAGTTGAATTGACCTGTTTCGTTTTGTCAAATTTCGTACCAGCCTAGTCGATAAGCAATTTCATGGATAAATTCTGTATCTCGTCGAGCAATTGTAGACTCGCTCAAAAACGTTTCACAAGCAACAAATTCATTCTTTTTATATAGATAACCATTTTTATATTTCACTAAAAAGATATCCTGTACATCCCTTGTAGAATCAGCTAAGATATCTTCTACCGTTTGTAAAAATAATTTATGAAATGCAATTTGACTGATAGTTATTTTTTCAGTTGGTTGCTCTACAGGGTATTCTAAAAAAGGATTACGATTCATTAACATAACATCCTCGTACTCTTGTAATTTTTTTTCAATATGTTGATAATCCCATAATAATTGTCGAATATGTTTTTTTATTCCAGCTTTCATTGTACCTCTCCTCTAACCACTTAATATTTTATTTGTATAACTTTTACAGATAATAGAAATAGTATGTTCATCCTCCATGTATTCCTTTTATCCATCTACTCTTATTTTTGATCACATTCATTTTCAAAATCTAACTTATTCGTTTCTACCCCTCCTTTTTTTCCCATTTATCAATAACTGTCCACCTCCTAGATTATTTTATATACAAAAATAGACCACTCCTTAAGCGATCTATAATGACAAAACTTATTCTTTTTCTTAGATTTAAGCGATTCTGTTTTTCCACTTAAATATACTTAACTTGATTTAAAGATATTGAACATTCTATTTTTTAAAACTTAGCTATATAAACAAGCATCTATAGCATTGATAATTCATTTTTAGCGATTCTTCATACTACTAATTTATCATGTTGACTATACTAAAATTTCCCAATAAATTCCCAATATGAAGTTACTTCTACTTATCTTCCAAAAATACAATTTTACTACGTAACTTGTGTTCACTGAATTCATTTATTTATATCCTACTTTATACTCACCTATACTATCCTTACCTATACTATCCTGTGTAGCCATTTGGTAGCCAAATTAGTAACCAGCTTCTGCCATTTTTAAACTCTTATTTACAAAAAATATAGTCAATGATTCTATTTAAAAATAAAAGGAGCCTAACATTCTTTCAAGAAAGAATGTTAGGCTCCTTTTATTCAGACAATTTCAGCCACTCTTTGCGATTGCAATAGGACATAGTTTTTACAAAGACAAAATGATAAAGCAAACCGTAAGCTAGCCCCAACATATTTAACAAAATTCTTAAGTAAAGACTTGTTTCTAGCCCAAATATCATAGAAGCTGCCATGATAGCACCAACACAATTGAAAATCGTTTTACTTTTATAAGATGTGCATAAGCCTAAACAAAGTCCTCCTAAAATACCAAGTAGGTTCGTTGGTATATAAAATAACAAGATAGCCGATACTAGAGAACCAATAACGACCCCTATTATTCGTTCTTTTGCTCGTTCAGACAATTTAAACGTCTCATACCCAGAAAATAATGACGAACTAGCAAATGTTGCCCACATAAAGCGGTCAATCTGAAGGTGCGTTCCTATAAAAAGTAATAAGCTAATGCCTAAAGCGTAATAACCAAACCAAATATTTCTTTGATTAAAAAAACCATTTTCTGTAACCATCTGTATAAAAGTAATCTCTTGATCCAATTTTTTATGTTTCACATGATAAACAAAAGCTAAAAGTAGATAAGCAAACACTAATACAAAGAAAGTTTGTTCTAATTGCTGAAACGATTGATAGTGAACCGTGCCAACTAAATATAAGTAGGAGAACGTATACAAGCCAGGATTACCCATTTTAGGGTTTTTACCAGTTAAGAAAAACAATGCCAGCAAGCAGATAAAATGAAGGCCCAATTGTAAAAATGATACAGAAATCAGTGAAATTAATGGACTAACACCTAGAATTGTTAACACGATTCCTAAACTAAGCAAGGCCTGTTTTTCCCTGTAGCCATATGAGACGAAACGGATACTCAACAGCAAACAAAATAATACAATTGAAAAAGGCGCTACAGCTTTTCCAAAGAAAAAAGTAATCGTCGACACCCATAAAATCGCAAACGAAACTAATAAGATATCCCTTATTAACAAGGCGCGCCAAAAATATCTCCGCTGTTTTTTAGTATCCGCTTGATGAATTTTTTGTTTTAAAATAAATGGATCTAACTGCAATAATTGATAAAAAGTCACCTAAAATCATCTCCTAAAAATCGACTCTTCTCAATTCATTATTCCAACTTTTCCTTCTATGAAATCAGAAGAAAAGTAGTTGTGACGAACATTTTACTACAACTTTTTTTCTGAATCAATACATGCTTTATTTCTTAATTCAATACCTCTCCCGATACGATTTGCTTACTTCATAAAAAATAAGCCTAGAAAAAATCAAAACGATTAATTCTAGACTCAAACTTAAATAACTGTTGAACAAAAGCTAGCGCTTTTTTACATAAACTTTTCCAACAGATCCATTTCTTTTTCTAATTCTTTTTCATCATACTTGTCATACTTACCAGCTTCGTGTGCAATTTTTTTAATCTCATGAATGGCTTTTTTTTCAACAATCCATTTCTTCATACTATGTTTTTTTGTATCCTCATCTAGCGAGGCCAACTCTTCTAAACTTGCATCCAATTTGTTCAAAACGTCGGCAATTTTTACTAATGCTTGCGCTTCTTTTTCTTCATAATTTGACATAATAGACACCTCTTCTTAAGTATTTTTCTACTTTAAGTGTACGTCTCTGTCGTTTTATTTGCAACTAATAACTCAACTGCTTCTCAGTACGGAGGATAAGGGATTCGAACCCTTGCACGATGTTACTCGCCTAACGGTTTTCGAGACCGTCCCCTTCAGCCAAACTTGGGTAATCCTCCCTCTACATTCCATCTACAAATGAACATGTAATGAATCAAAAGATAAAAAGCCTAGACCCTTACACAACAAGGATTCTAGGCTCTATCTAAATAAATTATTTAGTTTCACGGTGTAAAGTAACTTTTCTTTCACGTGGGCAATATTTTTGTTTTTCTAAACGATCAGGATTGTTACGTTTATTTTTATTTGTTAAGTAGTTACGTTCTTTACAAGAAGTACACTCTAAAGTGATGTTTACGCGCATGTTTTCCCCTCCTACTAATAATTGATCTTTCCAAGAGATTTCTTAGACTTGAATATCATACCATTTTTTTTGTCATTTGACTACCCTTTTGGGCAAATTTGTAAAGTAGTTCTACTTTACAAATTTTATTTTTTGTACATTTCCATATACGCTTCTAAAACTTCTTTGGCAATCGTTTGGTTTGGTTTGGATTCTTCATCATTTAAGTGTGGTAAAACAACGCTAATTGCAATTTCAGGGTTTTCGTACGGCGCATAAGCCACCAAGTTACTATTAACCGTTGTATGAACAACTCCGTTAGCATCCGTTGCTTGCGTTTCGGCGGTCCCTGTTTTAGCAGCAATCGAAAACTTGTCTGATTTTAAACCCGGTGCCGTAGTAAATTGACTAGTTCCATTTACCACATTATAGAAACCTTGTTGAAGAATTCCTATCTGGTCTTCAGAAATATTCACTTTATTCAAAACTTTCGGTTCGATTTCTTTTAAAATTTTTCCTAAAGCTCCATTTTCATCATTGCCATAGATTCCTTCTACTACATGGGGTTGCACGCGGATGCCATTATTTGCGACAGTGGAAACGTACTGTGCTAATTGTAACGGTGTGTAGTTATCATATTGTCCAAATGATAAATCTAATAGATTTCCGCCTTTAGGCGCTTCAGCAGGATCTTTGAAATCTTTATTTACATATCCAGGACTTTCACCAGGTAAATCGATGCCTGTCTTAATCCCCATTCCATATTCAGCATAAGCATTTCTTAGCTCTTTGAAAACTTTATCATCGCCAATTTCATACGGAAAGACCATATTAGGATAGTAATTTACACCCATTAGTTTAAACACAACTTTCATCATGTAAGCATTAGAAGAGTACTCTAATGCTTGCTCAGCAGTTAATTGCATTTGTGCATTACGACCACCACTATTCCACCAAGAAGCTTTTGGATTTGTACCAGCTAAAATAATTGGTTCATCTAATAGAGTATCATTTCCTTGTAATACTTTCGCCTCATAACCAGCTGTTAAAGTACCTGCTTTCACAACAGATCCAGGTACCTCAAAGTTTAAAATAGGCCCTAAAGGATTAGGTGTGACTTCTCCTGTCTGTAAATCATGACTAACTCCGGACATCGCTAAAATAGCACCTGTTTGAGGGTTCATAGCAACGACATATGCATTTTCTGAGTATGGTCCAATGGTTTTGACTATTTGTGAATAGTTTCGTTGTAAAATTTCATCAACTTTGTTTTGGAAATTTGAATCAATCGTTAATTTTAAGTTGGAGCCTTTTTCCCCTTTGGAAATTGGGGTTTGTGAAACAATCTTTCCGTTATTGTCTAAAACGACTTCTGATTTTGCTTTTTTACCTTGTAGTACGTCTTCATATTGTTTTTCTAAATAGCTAGTCCCGACACGGTCATTTCGTGCATAGCCTTTTTTCAAATATTCATCGACTTCTTCGGCTGGCAATCCTTGTTTTTCAGTTGAAACGGTGCCCAACAGGCTACGTAATGCGCCACTTTGAGAATAATCACGCGTCCAATCAGTCCCTGTTGAAACACCAGATATTTCCGCTGTGTGTTCACCAATTGTCGCAATTTCACCTTCTGTTACCCCTTCATTCTTGATGAAGACCGTGTTCATTTGTGACGCTGCATTCATTCGTTTAAAAATCGTCACTGCTTGTAAGGTTCGGTCATCAAATGCAATTTCTTCAGGGGTGACTTTTTCAACTGCTTTGGCATATAATGTGCCTTCGTCCGTAATTTTGTTGCCTTTTTCATCTTCTTTATCTTGATCGGTTAAACGGCCTTGGGCTGCTTTTAAATTTTCAGGATTCGCTAACCAATAATCTTTTTTATCACGATCCGTTAAGTTTGGATCAACTGGAACGTTAATAAGTTCGTTAACTTTATTCGCAATCGGTAAAATATCTTTTCCTTCAATATTTTTTCCTCGTGTGTAAGTGATTGCTAAATTGGCTTTGTTAGAAACCAAGACTTTTCCTTGTGAATCATAAATTTGTCCTCGAGGGGATGGTGTCGTGATTTGTAGTGAAGAATTGGCAGTGATTTTTTTGTTAAACTCTTCTCCTTCTACAATCTGTAAATACCCTAAACGGACAATTAATGAAACAAATAAAGTGAATATCACAAAAAATAATAAGTTCAATCGAAAAGGAATATGTGGCTTTCTACCTCGTTGACTCTTTGCTGCGGCATCTGTTTTTTTTATTTTATCTATAAATGAGTTTTTCTTCATACCTCTAGTCCCTTCACTAAAAAGTTTCGCATTCTCATTGTAACAAAAATTAGTCAAAAAATCAGGATTATTCCTAGCTCTAAGGAAATATTTAATTATTTTGTTGTTGAAAAAAGTCAAAAGGACTTCTGAATTCAGAAGTCCTTTTGACTTTTTCTCTTTTTTTAACGGCTGTAATTGTGAACTTCAGCAGCCATGCTGTCAATGAAAATTGATAAATCTTCGACAGACGTTTCTTTGCTTCCATAACGACGGACGTTCACCGTTGCGTCTTCCATTTCTTTGTCCCCGACCACTAATTGATAAGGTACTTTTTGTGTTTGAGAGGCCCGAATTTTGTAGCCCATTTTTTCGTTACGATCATCGACTTCAACACGTAAGCCTTGTGCTTGTAAACGTTCTTTGATTTCATAAGCATACTCAGAATGCGCTTCTACAGAAACTGGGATAATAGTTGCTTGAATTGGTGCTAACCAAGTAGGGAAAGCACCTTTGTAAACTTCTGTTAAGTAAGCCACAAATCGTTCCATTGTTGAGACAATACCACGGTGGATAACAACTGGGCGATGTGTATTTTCACCATCTTCGCCAACATAAGTTAAGTCAAAACGTTCTGGTAATAAGAAGTCTAATTGGATGGTTGATAATGTTTCTTCCATTCCTAAAGCTGTTTTTACTTGAACATCTAACTTCGGACCGTAAAAGGCAGCTTCGCCTTCTGCTTCAAAGTAATCTAATTCTAATTCATCCATGGCAGCTTTTAACATCGCTTGCGCTTTTTCCCACATCGCATCATCATCAAAATATTTGTCTGTATTATTTGGATCACGATAGCTTAAGCGGAAACGATAATCCGTAATGTTAAAGTCAGCATAGACTGCCACCATTAACTCCAAAGTACGTTTAAATTCGTCTTTAATTTGGTCAGGACGAACAAAAGTATGGCCATCGTTTAAAGTCATTTCACGAACACGTTGTAACCCTGATAATGCGCCAGATTTTTCATAGCGGTGCATCATCCCTAATTCAGCGATTCGAATTGGCAATTCGCGGTAACTATGAATGTCATTTTTATAAACCATCATATGGTGTGGACAGTTCATTGGACGTAATACTAGCATTTCGCCATCGCCCATATCCATTGGTGGGAACATATCTTCATGGTAATGATCCCAGTGACCAGATGTTTTGTATAATTCCACATCTGCCATAATTGGTGTATACACATGTTGGTAACCTAAGCTAATTTCTTTGTCCACAATATAACGTTCAATTGTACGACGAATGGTTGCGCCTTTTGGTAACCAGAAAGGTAACCCTGAACCAACTTCTTGTGAAACCATAAATAAATCTAATTCTTTTCCTAATTTACGGTGGTCACGTTCTTTGGCTTCCTCGCGCATTTTGATAAATTCTTTTAAATCTTTTTTATCGAAAAAGGCAGTGCCGTAAATCCGTTGCATCATATGATTGTCAGAGTTTCCGCGCCAATAAGCACCAGCTACTGAAAGTAGTTTAAAGACTTGAATCCGTCCTGTTGAAGGGACGTGAACACCACGACATAAATCAACAAAATCGCCTTGATCATAGACAGTGATGATTTCATCTTCTGGTAAATCTGTAATTAATTCAACTTTGTAAGGATCATCAGCAAATAATTCTAACGCTTCTGCACGTGAGATTTCTTTACGAACGATTGGGTTATTTTCCTTCACAATTTTCATCATTTCGGCTTCAATTGCAGGTAAATCTTCCGCTGTCACAGGGGATTCTCCATTATCTGTATCATAATAGAACCCAGAATCAATCGCAGGACCTACGCCAAATTTAATGTTAGGGAAAAGACGACGTAAGGCATTAGCCATTAAATGAGCTGATGAATGACGTAAAATTCCTAAAGCATCTTCATGATCAGGTGTCACGATTTCAAGCGAACCATCTTCTACGATAGGACGATCTAAATCGATTAAAACACCATTGAATTTACCAGCTAAAGCTTTTTTGGCTAAACTGTTGCTAATACTTTTAGCAACATCAAATGTTGTAACCCCAGAATCAAACGGTTTAACAGCGCCATCTGGAAAAGTAATGTGAATAGACATAATAAAATTCTCTCCTTTTAATTTTTTTGATTTGAAGCGTTTCATTGTGTTCCTGTTTTTCACAATGAAACGAAACAGCCACCTGTTCCCCTTGTTAAAAAACAAAAAGTCCTAGTATTCTAACGAATACTAGGACGAAAATATCGTGGTTCCACCTAATTTTGAACACAAATAATCTGTGTTCCTCTAGCGTGTTAACGGTGCGACCGCCTTTGTTTCAACAAAGGTTTCGAAAGTGGTCATCCCTTGTGCCAATCTGGAAAATTTTCAGCCAAGATTTTCCTCTCTAATAGATCGCGGGCAAGTTCAGTTGTCTTTCTCATCAATCATTTATGCACTTATTTAACCACTTATTTTCAGAAAAAGCAAGTGATTCAACAGAAATTCTCTGAAAACTTATTTTTTCCATTCGCCGCCTTGTGCATAGCGGTCTTTTTTCAATTCATTGACAATCACATGGATATTCTCTTTTGGTGCACCAGCGTTTTTTGACACAGCTTCTGTAATATCTTTGACCATATTAGTTAACTGTTCTTCTGTGCGGCCTTCAATTAATTCTACATGTACAAATGGCATCTTCGTTCCCCCAATTTAAATTGCTTGTTCTGTTTGTATCATAGAGCGGGTTATGACGCTTGTCAATAAAAAATTGGGGACGTCAGTCGTTACGCTGACGTCTCCAATTTTTACTTTTCAGATACACAGCTGGACCAAAGTACGGTCTTGCCTAATATCTCTTTTTATACTTCTTCGCCGTAATCTACAGGTTTATCAAATTCACCTGGTGCATCATCATAGATATGTCCATAAATAATTACCGGCATTCCGTCATAGGATACATCAAAGATTTTTGAAACTTCTGTTCCTGGCGTATTGATACAGCCATTACTACCAGCATCGGTTTTAAAGGCTTCTTTATCGCCATACTTATCCAATTTATGGTCGGAGTCATGAATCCCGATTTGTGTGACAACGCCCCCTTGACTTAATAACGGCATCCAATATTTTACTGGCACACTGTATCGAGAACCATCAAGCATTTGACCTTCTAAATTCACATCGGTTGTCCGATATAAAATTGTATGGAATCCTGGTACTGTTGCGGTTCCTTTGTTATATCTGCCAGTAATGACATCTGTGGTGACTATTTTTTTGCCATCAATGAAACAATACATTTTTTGATCTTTTAAATCAATTTCAATGTAATTATTGGCAATTTTACTATTTTCTTTGGTATCGCCAACCAACGGAGCAGTGATTGCATTCCTTTGTTCTTGGCTATTCAGCGCGTTTACTAGTAGTTCTTGCGTTTTGGCCCCATCAATCGACCAGCCATAACTTCCGTTGTTTTTAAAACGACGTGTCGTGCCGTGAACATCTGTAAATAAAACTGGTTGATTAGCAGAACCATATGTTGTTTCTAATTGTGTCACCCAAGTAGTTAGTTTTTCTTTGTTGATTGTGCCATCATCATTCAGCACGTTTTGAATTTGTGTTTTATCAAAGGCTACTTTTTCACCATTAATATCAACTGTAATTGTTTTATTTAACTTGTTATTGAGCGTTGTCAATGTTGCCTTTAACGTTTGATCCTCTTTTGTAATTTCAGGGGCTTTATAAAAATCTTTGGCATTATATTGATAGTTGCCTTTTCCCGCTTCAACATCCGCAATAATCTGCTGGTTTAAGCGCTGTGTGTCCACTACTGTGCCTTGTTCTTCGGGAACAATTTCAAAAGTGCCATTGCCTCGACGGATACTCGCATTTTTGCTTGGTTTCCCCTCTGGAAAACTCAAAGTTGCTAATTTGGCTTCTAGTTCTTTTTTGAATGCCTCGTTTAACGGTAGCTTCACCTTGCTACTGTGTAAATGGTCTTTTAAAAATTTTTGATCCAATTGGTATTTTTTAGGAAGTTGAATTTTTTCTTCTTTTGTCCCCGTTTGAACCACAACTTCTTCGGTTTGATTAACTTGCGCTAATTTTTCTTCTGCAGCATTTACATTTAACCAGCCTACAGAAACTCCATTTACTTTTGTGGTTGGTAAAAAGTGACTTTGAAAATAAACATAACTGCCCCCAGCAACCAGAGCTAGTCCAACCAAAGAAGTAATAATTACTTTCTTTTTATTATTTTTTCCTGATTTTTGACGACGTGTATTACGCATTTGCATTTCTTCTTTTTTCATTTGTTCATCCTTTATATCAATAATTTTAGGTTTATTTCTTAGAGACTAGGCAACAAACAACTGCGGTGATCTACAATCAAAAAAGGTTCCCTTTCTCTCGCAGATTAATTTTTTCAATTATACACTATTTTTATGTTGTTTTCAGCTTATTTTCCTTGTAAATCCTTTAATCTTAAAGAATTTGTATACTCTGTGACTTTTTTTGCTTCTTGTAAATGATACGTAAACTGGGCCATTTTAGCAAAATCCTGAGCGACGACGTCAAAAAAGGCTTGTGTCTTTATTAAGCTGTTCCAACAAGCTTCTTTACTAGAAAAATCCAGCAACGATGCTAATTGATCCATCGTGTCAGGAGTGACATAATTTTTCAGATACTTAAATTGTTTCCCAACAGAAATTGGCTCCGGTTCCTGCCAAGCCGCTTGCCAAGAAAGCAAGCGCAACAGTTCCTGCTGACAATATTCATAGAGATGTGTGACAGCGTAAAATAGTTCATTCCGACAAAGCCCCTTAACTACATACGTACTAACCCACCAAAATTCATTGCAACAATCGTTAAATTGCTGCTGATCCGGAACTGTTACTGTATAATTTTTATCAGATGCTACAGGTAAAGGCGGCAAATTTTCATCTTTGTCTAACAAGATAATTGCTAAAGAATCGCCTTCATGCCAATTGTCTTTTTCTGCGAGAGGACACAACGTTAAATCGATACGTTGGCCATCTTCAAATAACATTAAAAATGTTTCCCGCGTCTTCGGTTCTGTGGGAAATAAGGTCATTTCCTTGGGACGTTGCATAATTAATGGTTGACCAAATTTTGCTATCCACGTTGCTGTTTCAAAAAACTCAGCACATGGTTCTACAATATAAACAATGTCGAAATCTTGAAAACTATCTTTTGGCGCTTTCACATTCGTGCGAGAACCCACCATTCCCACAGCTCGAATGTGTTCTTCTTGTTTTGCTACATCCATAATAAGTTGAAACATTTCTTCTTCTGTACGCATTCACTCGCTCCCTCTCTTCAAAAGTTTCTATTAAAACATAGATTTTTTTATAAGTCTTTTGTTTTCTATCGCTTTTTCTATGGTACTTCGTATACACTAACATTACAAGGAGGGATGTTTCATGCATTGGTTAAAAATAACAAGTTTATCCATTGTCAGTTTTGGCTTTTGTATTCTTTTGATTTTAGGTCTACTTATTTTTACTGGCAAAAATACGCAACCCACCGATAAACCAGATGCTATTTTAATTTTAGGGGCCCGTGTTTTAGGGACGTCTAAAGAAACCGCACTGCCCAGCCGTGTTTTGCAAGCTCGGTTAGATGTGGCTATCCCCTATATTAAACAACACCCCGAGACACCCGTTATTGTTAGCGGAGGGCAAGGAGCAGATGAGCCGGCTACGGAAGCCGCGGTTATGAAACAATACTTGCTAAATAAAGGTGTTCCAGAAAAACAGATTCTCTTAGAAAATCGTGCCACACGCACCAAAGAAAATATTGTCAATTCACAAAAACTCCTTTCTTTTAAACGGCTAGTGATTGTTACTAGTGACTTTCACATGTACCGCTCGCAACTTTTAGCCAAGCGAGCAGGCATCTCAAATGTTTCAGGCATCACTGCGGCTTCTTCTTTTCCAAAAGATATCAAAAATTTTGGTCGAGAGCTGCTTTCTTTAGGCTATGCCTTACTCTTTGATTGGTAAAAGAGCGTCCTTCGCAAGACCATTTTGCGAAGGACGCTTTTATATTCTGTGGATTTGCTCACTTTTGTTCTCTTCTTCTTGTGTTTAAATTATAAAAATGATAACATATCTTTGTTAGCGCTTACAAACAATATTTATTTTATAGGAGGAGAAAGTTATGGGGCATCAATTGAGCACTCATTTTTTTAACAAGAAAACAGGGATTATTTCAACTTTTTTAAGTTTGATCCTTTTAGTCGGTGGGTTATTGTTTGCACTACCTGCATTTGAAGTACAAGCAGCATCAACTGTTACACCTAAAACAGTCATGTATGTAGAAGTAAACAACCACGATTTTAACAATGTGGGAAAATATACTTTAGCTGGAACCAATCAACCTGCTTTTGATATGGGGATTATTTTTGCAGCCAATATTAATTATGATACGGTCAATAAAAAACCTTACTTATATCTAAATGAACGGGTCCAACAAACTTTAAACGAAGCTGAAACACAAATTCGTCCAGTTCAAGCACGCGGCACTAAAGTCCTATTGTCTATTTTAGGCAACCATGAAGGTGCTGGCTTTGCTAATTTCCCAACTTACGAAAGTGCGGATGCCTTTGCAGCTCAATTAGAACAAGTCGTTAATACGTATCATTTAGATGGTATTGATTTTGATGATGAGTATGCTGAATACGGAAAAAATGGGACGCCTCAACCAAATAATTCTTCGTTCATTTGGTTACTTCAAGCCTTAAGAAATCGCTTAGGCAATGATAAATTAATTACTTTTTATAATATTGGACCAGCGGCTGCGAACTCTTCAGCTAATCCTCAAATGAGTTCTTTAATTGATTATGCTTGGAACCCTTATTATAGTACCTGGAATCCACCACAAATTGCAGGTATGCCTGCTTCTCGTTTAGGTGCTTCTGCCGTTGAAGTTGGTGTCAATCAAAATCTAGCTGCACAATATGCTAAACGTACAAAAGCGGAGCAATATGGTATTTATCTAATGTATAACCTCCCAGGAAAAGATTCATCTGCGTATATCTCGGCGGCGACACAAGAACTTTATGGTCGAAAAACGAACTATTCACCAACTGTTCCAACACCTTAATATTATCTCGTGTCTACAAGCGCCAACATGTAAAGATTTAAAAGCCAGCTTACTACAAGCTGGCTTTTTGGTATCTTGAGCGAATAGTTTTACACAAAAAAAGACCCGCCCTTTGGGTAAGGACGGGAAAGGAGTTAAAAATGAAAAAGTGTTTTGTGTTGTTAAGGTTGTTTGTTGATATGCTTATATCTTACAAACTAAATGTGAAGATTTTGTGATCATTTCATTCTTATTTTGCTACTTTTATAGGAATTAAATAGATTGCCACTAGACTATCTTTAGTTGCCTCGTGCATCCGTTATTCTGACTGCTCCTTGTGGTGATACTCTGTAAAAACCGACAGTCCCTGTCCCTCCATTTGCAACCATCTGTTTCGATTGGGCTCTAAAAAAGAAGTCATTTCCATTCATACCCAAAAATCCAAGGTTCGTATCATTATTTTCTGCATCAGTCAGTGTCTTTCTAATATATGTCTCTGCTTTTTCTTGTGTATCGATGATTTTTGCCTCTTCATTTTGGTCTTGATTTTCCTCTTCAGAAAAACGATAGTAATACTCTTCCGCAGGATAATTTCCACTATCTTGAGTAATTAACAATCGCGGTTTCGTCTTATCCGATTGGTCGCCGTTAGGATTTTCAACACCAATTCTATATAATAATAGCGCAGCACCAGTAGGCCCCCACCTAATACTTAAGCTTGTAATTGGTCGCGACTCATCAGTAGGTGAATCCTTCGTAATCATTCCTCCGGTATTTGTACTACCATCAGGATGAATGATCAAACTCTCTCCTTTACCATTTTTCCATGTTCCAACTAAAGTAGTAAAATCGCCAGCATTAATCGCTGTAGTATCTAAATCAGCTACAGTTAGCTGACTGTTGTCTTCATCAGCTGTGGACTCTTCATTTTTCACTGATTCGTTAGACTCGACACTGTGGCTCGCTTGTTCGTTTGTCTTATCAATTGTTTCACTCATTTTTTCATTCGTCTCTTCAACTTTAGAGGATGCCTCCGTTGAAGCGGTTACTTTCTTTTCTTTTGGTTCCCGACAAGCAGTTAATGATAAAACCGCTAGCCCGACAAAAAACGCGAACATTCCCTTTTTCACGCCTATTCACCCCGTTCAATGATCTATCTTACTAGACTATTGTACTATTAATTCAACTGTTTAGACAAATATTTATGGAACAGACAAAAGTTGAACCTGTCATTGAATGCTTTGTGTCACATGGACTTATCAATCAACTTTCTTTTTTCTATATATTATATGAAAAAAAGTGAGCCATCAGTCAAAATGACCGATGGCTCACTTTCTAAATCTTAAAACAAACGAACAAATGGATTATTCAGGTAAATCTACATTATGATGGACTTTCTGAACATCTTCTAAATCTTCTAAAACGTCTAACATTTTTTCAAAGTTCGCTAAATCGTCGCCTTCTAATGTTACTTCGTTTTGTGGAACCATTTCTAACTCAGTAACCGTGAATTCTTCAATGCCTTTTTCTTTTAACGCTTCTTGTGCATGGTGGAAATCTTCTGGTTCTGTGTAAACGATAATTTGACCGTCTTCTTCAACAACATCGCGAACATCAATGTCTTTTTCCATTAAGTATTCTAAAATTTCATCCGCATCGTCACCAGCAAAGCCAATGATACCTGTATTATCAAACATGTAGGAAACAGCACCGCTGACACCCATGTTTCCGCCGTTTTTACCAAATGCGGCCCGCACATCTGCTGCTGTTCGGTTCACGTTGTTTGTTAAAGCATCAACAATGACCATTGAACCATTTGGCCCAAATCCTTCATAGCGTAATTCAGAATATTGTTCATCTGCTGAACCTTTTGCTTTTTCAATAGCGCGATCAATAATATGTTTTGGTACATTATATGTTTTGGCGCGTTCGATTACAAACCGTAATTTTTGGTTTGCATGAGGATCAGGGTCTCCTGACTTCGCTGCTACGTAAATTTCAATCCCGAATTTTGCATAAACACGGCTATTGTTTGCGTCTTTGGCAGCTTTTTTCTCTTTAATATTTGCCCATTTACGGCCCATATTCTCACTTCGCTTTCTCTGATTTGTTGTTAGTATCTTATCCCTTGTTTATTATACTGGGGAAACTGATTTTTGTTAAGTATTTTTTAGGTATCTGGCGAAAATCGTAAGGGAAACCGACCAAAATTTTGTTCTTTTAAAGAAGAATCTCCCATCTGGTATAGTTGATTGGCGCGAATATCTAACGAAAGCATTGCGCGGTTTTCTTTAGATACTTTGGAAATTACCGGCAATTGAATCTGTGCTTTGGTTTCTTTTAGATAAGCTTGTCCCTTTGGCGTAAATCCTAGCACATGGAGATAACTGTTTTGCCAAACAGTTTCAACTTCTTCTTTGGTCATATTTAACAATATATAGGTTGCTAATCGTTGCAATCTTGTCCAAGTATAACGCTTCGTCTTCATACGTTCCATTAATTCGTGAAAAGAACCTGCTGCTTGGATTTGATCTTTTAGTCGATATTCAAGTCCTTCCGTCATTTGGTAAATGGCTTGTAATTCTTCTAACGAGGATTGAACAATTTTATACTTTAGGAAGGGCCAGTAGTTTTCCCATGAAATCATTGCCTGTGTTTGTAAATGTTGTGCGGTTATAGAAGGCACCGTTGGCAGCACTTGCGTTATTTCTTGTTGAAAAACACTTTGCCTAATCGCCGTGGCGCTAGCAACTTTCCCGGAAATCGTTGCATCATGAAAGCCCGCTTGTTTTCTAGCAATTGGGTAGAGCGTCATCGGGGTTGGATACGTGGCATTCTCTTTTGCATAACTCATCCCCAAAATATGATTAGGCGAAGAAAAATCGAACCTGCTTTCAGGATATACTTGACGAAAAACAGCAGTCATTTTTTGTGGATAACTCAATTGTTTGTCTGTCAATGCGTGGAACGTTTGATCAATTAAGGATTGATTTTCTTGGACAAACTGGCCGAAAGCCGCATAATCAATTGCGCTTGTAATATCTGTTCCAAAACATAAGCTCTCACATTGCAACGCCTGCAATAACTTTATACCGCCTTTGGCAAAGTAATCCGCAGACTGTACCGACCAAGCTGTCGGCAATTCAATGACTAAATCCACACCATTTTGCAAAGCTTCTTCTGCTCTGGCCCACTTATCTAGTAAGGCTGGTTCTCCTCTTTGTAAAAAATTTCCACTCATTATAGCAATCACTACTTCAGCTCCGCTTTGTTGGCGAGCTTGTTGGGCATGATAGCGATGTCCATTATGAAAGGGATTATATTCCACGATAATGCCACAGGCTTTCACTCTAGCCACCTCCGTTATAAAAAAATGGACTTATCAGCAAAGAGACAAACGTTTTTAAGCGCTGTCCCAAGCTCATAAGCCAAATCTTATTAATCTCTTTGACAAACAAAGAACCAGCGTTCACTTGTTTCAGTTGGTGCTTCATCTGTAAAGTCTGCATAAACTTTGACATTCATGAAACCAGCACTTTCTAACATTCGTAAATAGTTATCTAACGAATAGGTTCGTTCTTGATGCAATTCATCATACCGAACAAAGTGCTCATCTGTTTCCTGTTCTTTCACAAAAAATGTTAAGAAATGTTCGATGCTGTGTTCTTTTTCACCAGCGTAACTATCCCATAGAAAAGCAAATTCTTCTGTTTGATAATGATAGCTATATTCTGGAAAAACTGAATCAATTTTGTAAGTAGAATGAACATCAAAAATGAACGTTCCTTCCTCTTCTAACGCTTGATAAACTTCATCGAACACTTGTTGTACTTCTTGGCGATTAGCCATATAGCACAGTGAATCAGAAAAACAAGTGATGGCTTGGTATTGTCCCACTTCAGATAAATCTAGCATATTTCCCTGAACAAATTGAACCGGCACTTCTTCTTCAAAGGCCCGTTCACTAGCAATCATCAACATTTCTTCTGATAAGTCTAAGGCCGTCACATCGTAACCACTTTTCGCGAAATCAACTGCTAAAGCGCCTGTACCACAAGCCATTTCAAGAATTTGTTGGGTTCCTTGTGGGAGATGACGATTGGAAAAATCCAACCATTTTTGGTATAGGCTTTCGTCCATCACTTCGTCATAGACGAAAGCAAACGTTTCATAGGCCATTTTAGTCGACCCAAGCGCTTAGATCAACCATTGGGGCATCTGACCATAATTTTTCTAAGTTGTAAAAGGCACGTTCTGAAGATTGGAATACATGGACAATAACATCGCCTAAATCGATTAAAATCCATTTTCCGCCTTCTTTACCTTCCACACGCTTGACTTCTACCTGATTTTTGGCTTCTTGTTCGTTAATTTCATCAACAATCGCATTGATTTGACGTTCACTATTGGCTTGGCAAATTAAAAAATAATCTGCTAATAATGAAATCTCTCTTACGTCTAATGCGACAATTTCTTCTGCTCGTTTTGAATCTGCTGCTTTGACAGCAATTTCTAAAATTTTCTGGCTATCTATGATAGTTCCCTCCTAGTAATTCTTTCTTCTTTTATTTTTGATTAACGACCCATTGATTGTAGGTCTCTAACGTTTTTGGATAAATTTTATGTTCTTGTTCAATCAAATGTAACAAGGTATGTTTCGTTTCATAAGCAACCGCTGCATCTAAGTCAACAAGGGCAATTTCACGGGCTTCTTTCACACCTGGAAAATCACGTCCTGGTTCAATGTAATCTGCGACATAAATAATTTTATCTAGCAAGCTCATCTTAGCAGCCCCAGTTGTATGCACACGAATTGCCTGCAAGATTTCTTCGTCATCAATGGCTAATTCCCGTTGAACAATATCCGCCCCAACTAAGCCATGCCAAATTTCATTGCCATAGTTTAATAAAGCCAAATCAAAACCATCTCGGCGAATAATCAACTCGAATTCATCGTTTGGACGTTCTTTGGCGTAATCATGCGTCAAAGCAGCAATACTGGCTTTCGCTTCATCGGCACCATATTTCGCTGCCAAGGCCACAGCTGTTTCCTCGACTCCTAACACATGGCGAAAACGACGTTCACTCATTTGCATTTGAACTTTTTGCATTAATAATTCACGTTGTGCAGCATCATAATTTGTTATCCAGCTCATCTTGATACAGTCCCTTCTCTTGAATATAGTTTATCACATTCTCTGGAAGAAGATAGCGTGTTGAGCAACCACTTTTGACTTTTTGTCTAATCAAAGTGGAACTAATCGCCATCTGCGGAACATCGACCCAAATAATTGGATAGGTAGATTCCGTTGGATAATTAGGACGCCGAATGCCGACAAATTGAACTAAATGGAGTAAGTCATCAATCCGATGCCATTTGGGCAAGTATTCCACCATATCTCCACCAATTATAAAATAATAATCAGTATCTGGATTGGCTTCTTTTAAAGCTTTCATCGTATCATACGTGTAACTTTTGCCTTTGCGAATTAATTCAATTGGCTCAATATCTAAGCAGGGATTATCAGCCACCGCTAGTTCTAACATCGCTAACCGATGTTCACTGCTAATTGTTTTCTTTTCGTCTACATGTGGTGGTAAGTACGTAGGCATTAAGTAAACTTTGTCCAAACCTAGTTGATTTTGAACTTGATCGGCCATGACAAGATGTGCTAAATGAACGGGATTAAAATTACCACCTAACAAGCCGACTTGCTTTCTTGTTTGAAAACGTAACGGTTCCTCTTGCAAGAGAACGTCCGCTCCTTGACGCGCTTGTCTTTTTTCTCCCATTGTTCATCCCTCCAATATTAAATCTCTTTGACTGCTGCTGAAATTTTTTGATATTTTTCTTTACTTGATGGCTTGAATAAGACCAACACGCGACCAATAATTTGTACCACATCGCAATGAATGGCTGCTGTTAGTTCTTCTGCAACCTCTTCTGCTACTTCATCTGTATTTTGTAATAACGTGATTTTAATCAATTCACGTTTTTCCAACGCTTCATCAATTTGTGTAATCATTGCGTCATTCAAACCACCTTTGCCTACTTGAAAAATAGGTTGTAAATGGTGTGCCTGACTACGTAAATAACGTTTTTGTTTTCCTCTAAGTTTCAAATTGTTTGCCTTCTCTCTAAAATTTAAATTAATGCTTTTCTACGTAAAACATCGACACCTTTAGGCGCCCAACCAGCGACTACACCAGGTTCTGTGACAGTAATCCAACCTAGACCAGCAAACACAATATCCGTTTTTTCTTTCACGGAAAATTCAAAGCGCACTAATTCAGGAAACTCAGCGACTTCATCGGCACGTGGGGGCTGCAATAAGCCACCAACATGTTTTTCATAAAAAGCATCGGCGGTTGCTGTTTTTGTTCGGTGTAAATTTAAGTCATTGGAAACGTAGGCAATGAAGGAACTTTTAGCACCTTGGACATAATCAAAGCGAGCCAAGCCACCTAAAAACAAGGTTTGTTCAGCATTTAATTGGTAAACTTTCGGTTTGATTTCTTTTTGCGGTGCAATAATTTTCAAGTCTTTTTTACCTAGGTAATGTGCCATTTGATGACGGTGAATAATTCCGGGCGTATCGATTAAGAAGTGGCCATCGTCTAATGGAATTTCAATTTTATCTAGCGTTGTTCCAGGAAATTGTGATGTCGTAATCACATCTTGAACACCCACTGTTTGTTGAATGATTTGATTGATTAATGTTGATTTTCCAACATTGGTCACACCTACGACATAAACGTCTCGGCCTTCACGATATTTTTCGATCGTATCTAATAACTCTTGCATTTCTTCTGGTTTCTTGCCACTTGTTAGTAAAACATCAACAGGGCGTAATCCTGCTTCATGGGCCCGTTCTCTCATCCATTGAACCATTTTAGGTTTTTTTAATGATTTAGGCAAAATATCCACTTTATTGCCAACTAACAACACAGGATTATCTCCGATAAAACGATGTAGTCCTGGAATAAGAGAGCCATTAAAGTCAAAAATATCCACTACGTTCACAATCAGTGCATCTTCTGTTCCTAAACCATTCAATAAACGTAAAAAGTCATCATCTGTTAATTGGACATCTTGAATGTCATTATAATGTCTTAAGCGAAAACAACGTTGGCAATAAACTTCCCCTGTTTCCATTCCTTTTTCGAAAGCTGTTTTTGGTGTATAGCCTAATTCATGAGGATTTTCCGTTTGGATAATCGCACCACAGCCAATACAATGAATTGCCTCTGTCATTCTAATCCGCCTCTCCATGTCATTTCTGGATGTTTTTTTGATAAGTATTTCATAATTTTCCGTTCAAAGAACCGATTGATTCTAGTATTCCAGCCATCTGTATCGACAATCGGTTGAACTAAAACATTGCGTATACCCGCTGCGTTAGCTCCCCGAATATCTGTCATAATCTGATCGCCGACCATTAACATTTCAGATGGCTTCAAGCCTAATTTTTTTTCTGCTAATTTGAAGCCACGTGCGGTTGGTTTCAAGGCACGTGCTACATAATCTAAGTCAAACTTTTCAACAACGCGTTTAATCCGGCTGTCTTTGTTGTTTGAAACAACGAGGACAGTAATTCCTGCATTTTTCATTTCTAATAACCAAGTTTTTAATTCTTCTGTTCCATCGGGATTATTCCAAGCAATTAACGTATTATCTAAGTCAGTTAGTACTGCCTTAATCCCCAGTTTTTTTAATTGTGCGGGGGTAATTTTATAAATCGCATCAATCATCCATGTCGGTTTATATTTTGAAAACATCGTGACTCCTCTCACTGACACTATGTAGTTTCTTCGATTTTAAGAGACTGAAACATAACTAAACAATTATGCTTCAGTCTCTACCTATTGTATTATACTGCATTTTACTGAAAATTTCTATAAAGGACGGTCGTTCCTTGTAAAAGAACAAGTAAAATAAAAGAAAAAATAAAAAAAGCCACCCATCAACCCCTGAAAAGTTCGTTGATGAGTAGTAACTTCTAATATTTGCGAAAACGTTGGTATCTTTTTTCTAGTAACGTTTCCGTATCTAATTTAGCTAATTCAGTTAATTTTGAAATGAACGCTTTTTGTAACATGCGATTAATTTTTGCTTGTTCCAGAGGCTGACCGTTCATAACTTCTGGAATTACTTTATCTACAATAGCTAATTCCTTCAGCTCTGTCGCTGTGATTTTCATCAATTCTGCTGCTTCTTTCGCACGACTGCCATCTTTCCACAAAATAGAGGCGAAACCTTCTGGCGAAAGAACCGCATAAATCGTGTGTTCCAACATCCAAACTTCATCTGCGACTGCTAAAGCTAAAGCACCGCCACTACCGCCCTCACCAATGATGACTGAAATGATTGGCACTTTCAAATCAGACATCTCTAACAGGTTTTGCGCAATGGCTTCCCCTTCTCCCCGCTCTTCGGCACCAATCCCACAATAGGCACCAGCAGTGTTCACAAAGGTAATGACTGGGCGATTAAATTTTTCCGCTTGTTTCATTAAACGTAACGCTTTGCGATAACCTTCAGGATTAGGTGAACCAAAATTACGTTCAATATTTTCTGGTAGATTTCGGCCTTTTTGGATACCTACCACTGTAACTGGTTTCCCTTGCAAAGTAGCAACACCACCGACTACAGCTAAATCATCGGCAAAGTAACGATCCCCATGAAATTCTAAAAAGTCCTCAAAAATTGCTTCTATATATTCTAAAGTTGTCAAACGATCTTGGGCTCTTGCCAAGGTAACAACATCATTGGCTGTTTTCTTTTCCATGTTAGCGCCACCCTTCCAAAGAATGTAAACGTAACAAGTCGCTCAATCGTTGACGCAAAAGATTTCTTGGCACAATCTGATCTACAAAACCATGTTCTAAAAGAAACTCGGCCTTTTGAAAATCATCTGGCAACTCTTGACGAATCGTTTGTTCAATTACACGGCGGCCAGCAAAACCGATTAAACTCTGAGGCTCTGCCAAAATAATATCGCCATCCATCGCAAAACTTGCTGTAACACCGCCAGTCGTTGGATCAGTCAATACCGTAAGATACAGCAAGCCTGCTTTGTTATGCCGTTGCAAAGCGGCCGAAATTTTCGCCATTTGCATCAATGAAAAAATTCCTTCTTGCATACGGGCACCACCAGATGCAGTGAAAATCACTACTGGTAAATGCTTTTCTGTCGCCCGCTCAAACAAGCGTGTGATTTTTTCACCAACAATCGTTCCCATACTGCCCATGATAAAATTAGCGTCCATGATTCCAATTGCAACAGCTTGTCCTTCAATTGTTGCTTCTCCCGTTAAGACAGCTTCATCTAGCCCAGTTTTTTCTTGCATTTTTTCAATTTTTTCAAGATAACCAGGAAAATTTAGTGGATCTTTTGTCACTAATTCACTGTCCCAATTGTGGAAACTTTTTTCATCAACGGTTATCGCTAATCGTTCCCATGCACCAATCCGAAAACTATAGCCACAATGCGGACAGATTTTTTCTGCACCCATTTCTTTTGTATACAGTGTTCGCTTACAAGAAGGGCATTTTGCCCACATATTATCTGGAACAGAAGGCTTCTTTGATGCATCATTTGCATCAGCACGATTTGGATTAATGCGAATGTAATTTTTCTTTTTAAATAATGCCATTTGCTTACTCCTCGTATTTTAGCGGCAAGAGCACAGCTCTTGCGGCGTTCTTTCTTTAATGATTGCTTTCTGGCTCCCAATTTGGTAGAAATGTTTCTTGTAAAAAGCTTGTGTCATAGTCACCTGTCAAAACATTGTCATGTGTAATTAAATCTAATTGGAATTCGGCATTCGTAATAATACCTTCTGTTACAATTTCATTTAAAGCCCTTTGCATTTTCATCAAGGCATCAAAACGATTTTCACCATGTACGATGACTTTTGCAATCATTGAATCATAATAAGGCGGAATTGAATACCCTGAATACATAGCGCTGTCTACACGCAAGCCCATTCCACCACTAGGCAACAAGAGATTTTGAATTTTACCTGGTGAAGGAGCAAAATTAAAGGCAGGATTTTCAGCGTTAATTCGGCACTCAATCGCATGCCCAGTCAGGATAACATCCTCTTGGGTATAGCCTAAAGGTTCACCTGAAGCAATTTCTAATTGTGCTTTGACTAAATCAATCCCTGTTACCATTTCCGTAACTGGATGTTCGACTTGGATGCGGGTATTCATTTCCATGAAATAAAAGTCGCCAGCTGGATCCATCAAAAATTCAATGGTTCCGGCATTTTCATAATGCACAGCTTGTGCCGCTCGAACGGCCGTTTCGCCTAACATCTGACGCTTTTCTTCAGAAATAGCAATCGATGGTGATTCTTCTAACACTTTTTGATTATTTCTTTGTAGTGAGCAATCACGTTCCCCTAAGTGAATCACATGCCCATATTGATCACCTAGAATTTGCACTTCGATATGACGTGCTGGATAAATAATTTTTTCTAAATACATATCATCATTACCAAATGCGGCTTTGGCTTCTTGCTGCGCTGAAGTAAAGTGTTTCGGTAACTCTTCTTTTGAAAGAACTTTTCGGATTCCTTTTCCGCCACCACCAGCAGCTGCCTTTAACATCACTGGGTAACCAATTTCTTCAGCAATCGTCAACGCTTCTTCGACAGAATCAATGACGCCATCACTCCCAGGAATAACAGGTACCTTGGCTTTTTGCATCAGTTGACGTGCGTTTATTTTATTGCCCATTGCATCAATCGTTTCTGCTTTAGGACCGATAAAAGTAATGTTACATTCTTCGCACATTGAAGCAAATTGACTATTTTCAGATAAGAAACCAAACCCTGGATGAATCGCTTCAGCATTGGTAACAATTGCTGCACTTAAAACAGCTTGAACATTTAAATAAGAATCAGTTGCTTTCGCCGGTCCAATACAAATGGCTTCATCTGCTAACTGTGTGTGTAACGCTTCTTGATCCGCTTCAGAGTAAACAGCAACTGTTTGAACGCCTAATTCGCGACAGGCACGAATAATACGAACAGCGATTTCTCCGCGGTTTGCGATTAATACTTTCGAAAACATTTTTCACCTATCCAATCATAAAGGTTAATTCAGCCTCGGCAACTTTTTTTCCATTAACTTTTGCCACACCTTTACCCATTCCAGCAGAAGCGCGGACTTTTAAAAGTTCAACCTCTAAAATTAATGTGTCGCCTGGTGTTACCTTTTGTCTAAATTTTGCTTTATCTAATCCACCAAAGTATGCCGTTTTCCCTTTGAATTCAGGCATTGAAAGTAATGCCACGGCGCCTGCTTGAGCCAACGATTCAATAATTAAAACTCCTGGCAAAACAGGATTCCCAGGAAAATGACCTTGAAAAACTTGCTCATTAACCGTTACATTCTTTTTCGCTACAACGCGTTCCCCGGGAATGACTTCTTCAACACTATCTAATAATAAAAAGGGATAGCGATGTGGTAAAATTTCTTGAATTTCTGTAATTGTTAATTTCATGTTTTATTCTCCTTTAGCAACTCGGAATAGCGGCTGACCAAATTCAACCACATCTTCATTGTTGACTAATATTTCAGTAATCACACCGTCAACTGTCGCCGTAATTTCATTCATTAATTTCATCGCTTCAACGATACACACAACGTCACCCGTTTTAACAGTGTCTCCTACTTTGACAAAGTTCTCTTTATCTGGTGCTGGTTGTAAATAAACGATTCCTACAATAGGTGACGTAATTTCTTCTGTCTTTTCATTGGTTGTCGGTGTATTAGTTGGCGTTTCTTCAACGACAGAAACTGTTTCAACAGGCACTGACACACCACTAGCGGCTACTGGTGTTTCTTGTGGTTGCGCCACTGGTTCTACGGCACTTCGCCCAGAAACTGTATTTTTATTCATATATAATTCAAACGAGCCTTCTCGTAAATCAAATTCGGTTAAAGTTGATTGATCAAATTGTGTTAATAATGCTTTTACTTCTTCTAACTGCATGTTAATCCTCCCAGCGTTTTAAGCAAATAACTGCATTGTGGCCACCAAAGCCTAGCGAGTTACTTAAAGCATAATCAAATTTATGCTCTTTGCTTTCGTTTAAAACAACGTTCACCGTAATTGCTTCATCTTGATTTTCCACATTAATGGTTGGCGGAATAAATTGATGTTGTAAAGCATTTAGGGTAGCAATTCCTTCAATTCCACCAGCGGCGCCTAAGAGATGTCCCGTCATACTCTTTGTACTACTTACATACGCCGTTTTTGCGGCATCACCTAAAGCCAATTCAATTGCTTTAGATTCTGCACTGTCATTGGCTTGTGTGCTTGTTCCATGGGCGTTAATATAGCCAATTTTTTCTGGAGAAATCCCCGCTTCTTCCATTGCTAGTACCATGGCTTTCGCTGCGCCGCTCCCATCTGGTGTTGGTGATGTCATATGATAGGCATCGCAATTAGCACCATAGCCAACCACTTCACCTAAAATAGTTGCGCCTCGTTCTAGAGCATGATCTAATGATTCTAAAATAAAGACACCCGCTCCTTCTCCCATCACAAATCCACTACGTTCTTTATCAAAGGGAATTGAGGCTTTTTCTGGATCAGTCGCCTTTGTTAAAGCGGTCAAGGAAGCAAATCCTGAAATACCAATTTCTGTAATAGGCGCTTCTGCTCCACCAGCAATAATGACATCAGAGTAGCCATGTTTGATATTGCGGAACGCTTCCCCAATTGAATGAGTTGCACTAGCACAAGCTGTCACTGTTGAAGTACAAATTCCTTTGGCACCAACACGTAAAGCAATATTTCCCGCCACCATGTTTCCAATCGCCATTGGAATAAATAACGGTGCCACACGTTCAGGTCCTTTGTCGTGCATCCGAATTACTTGATTTTGAATTGTTTCCAAACCACCAATCCCGGAACCCACCATGACGCCAAACCGATCCACATCTAGTTGACTGGTATCCAAGCCACTCATAACCATTGCTTCTAAGGCCGCATAAATGCCAAATAACGAAAACTTATCCATGCGTTTGCCATCTTTTTTAACAAAATATTTTTCCATTGGAAAGTCTTTCACTTCAGCTGCTAAGGTGACACCTGTTTCACTAACATCAAATTTACTAATCGGTCCGATACCATTTTTCCCTGTTTTCAAACTTTCTAAAAAAGTCTCAGGTTCATTGCCAATCGGCGAGGTGACACCGTAACCGGTAATAACTACTCGATTCATCCTTTTGACTCCTTTCGTTTATCCGTGCATGACTAAGCCGCCATCAACATTCACGACTTGCCCAGTAATATAGGGACTTTTAGCTAAGAAAATCGCTGTAGCTGCGACATCTTCGACTTGCCCAAACGTTTGTAAGGGAATTTGCGCATTCATTTGTGTTTTAACTTTTTCCGATAAAACATCCGTCATTTCTGTTTGGATAAACCCTGGTGCAATCGCATTGCAGGTAATACCGCGCGGCGCAACTTCTCGTGCCACCGATTTAGTAAAACCAACGACACCCGCTTTACTCGCAGCGTAGTTTGCTTGACCAACATTTCCCATTAAACCAGAAACGCTAGCCATATTAATAATCCGACCACTTCGTTGTTTCATCATACGTTTAACCGCTTGTTGGGTCATGTTAAAAGTTCCTACCAAGTTAATATCTAAACAGGCATTAAAATCCTCTTTTGTCATTCGTAATAATAATTTATCATTCGTAATCCCAGCGTTATTCACCAGAATATCAATCGAGCCTAATTGGTCAACGGTTGCTTGAATCATCTCACCTGCTGCATCAAAATCAGAAATATCTCCAGAAAGGCCAATACATTTTACCCCAAAGGCTTCAATTTCTTGTCGTTGTTCTGGCGTAATCTCACTCCGACCGTTTAAAACAATATTGGCGCCCTCTTTCGCAAAAGCCAATGCAACTGCTTTGCCAATCCCACGAGTGCTTCCAGTAATAAATACGTTTTTCCCTGTTAATTCCATTTTTTACCTCCCAGTAAGTGCTGTTAACGTTTCTGTTAATGTTGCAACATCTTCCACACGGTGCATTTCAATTGTTTTGTCAATTTTTTTAACAAAACCAGTTAATGTTTTCCCTGGACCAACTTCAATCATCGTTCCTACGTTCATAGCCTTCATCGTTTCGATACTGTCTTCAAAACGTACCGCAGACATGACTTGCTTTTCCAATAACGCTTGAATTGCCTCTTGGGGCATAATTTCGGCAGTCGTATTACTAATGACAGGAATTTGCATCGTTTGAAAGTTCAATTTTGCTAAATCCTGAGCCAATTTTTTTGATGCTGGTTGTAACAGCGCCGTATGGAAAGGGCCACTCACATTTAACGGAATCATTCGCTTCACACCAGCTTCTTTGAGAAGTGTCATCGCTTGATCAACAGCAGCAACCTCACCACCAATCACGATTTGTTGTGGTGTATTATAATTTGCTGGAGCCACAATTCCGAAAGCACTGGCTTCTTGGCAGGCTTTCTCAATTACTTCACGCTCAGCATTCATGACAGCAACCATTTTGCCAGTTCCTTGTGGTGCTGCTTCTGTCATGTACTGACCGCGCTTTTGGACCAAGGCCACTGCTTCTGAAAAGCGCAAAGCCCCGCTGGCAACCAAAGCGCTATATTCCCCTAAGCTTAAACCCGCTACGACATCAGGCGTTAGTCCTTTTTGTTGCAAAAGACGGTAAAATGCGACACTGACTGTTAAAATAGCAGGTTGCGTATATTCTGTTTCATTTAAACGTTCATTTTCAGTAAAACAAAGTTCTGCCATCTCATAACCTAAGATATGACTTGCTTCATCGAAGGTTTCCCGAACAATCGTTTCTTGGTGATATAATTCTTCACCCATCCCTTGATACTGGGCTCCTTGTCCACTAAATAAAATCGCTGTTTTCATACGACACCTCATTTTTTGTTAAAATTATTCACTTAGCCCCAACGCTGATTCATCTTATGTACAATCGCTTTGCATTCAGACATGAGTGAATCAATGATTTCTTGGGCTGTTTCTTCTTTTTTTATTAACCCGGCAATTTGTCCCGCCATGACGGAACCGTAATCCATATCCCCGTCAACGACAGCTTTGCGCAAAGCGCCCTGACCAATTTTTTCAAACATTTCTAAATCAGGCACTTCTTTTTGGAGTTCTTGCTTTTCTAATTGATTATATTGAGCGGTTAATTTATTTTTTAAAGTACGCACTGGATGGCCAAAATGTTGACAGGTAATTACTGCATCTAAATCACGTGCCTTTAAAACTTTCTGTTTATAATCTGGATGAACGTTGCATTCTTTGGCAATTAAAAAACGTGTGCCTAACTGGACTGCTTCAGCACCTAACATAAAGGCCGCAGCCATACCACGACCATCACCAATCCCACCTGCTGCAATCACAGGAATTGACACAGCGTCAACGATTTGCGGTAAGCCACTCATAGTGGTTAACTTGCCAATATGTCCACCAGCTTCCATTCCTTCAAAAATGACAGCATCGGCACCAATTTTTTCCATTCTTTTTGCTAAAGCAACAGAAGGAACTACTGGGATTACTTTAATGTTATGTTCTTTAAAACGAGCCATGTATTTGGCTGGATTGCCTGCACCTGTCGTTACGACAGGAACCTGTTCTTCACAAACCAAATCGACAATTTCATCGGCAAAAGGTGAAAGTAACATGATATTGACACCAAAGGGTTGCTCCGTTAATTCTTTAACTTTTTTAATTTCTTTTTTTACGACTTCTTTTGGGGCATTGCCGCCAGCAATAATCCCTAATCCACCAGCGTTTGACACGGCACTTGCTAATGAAGCATCGGCTACCCAAGCCATACCGCCTTGAAAAATGGGATAATTGATTCCAAGCAACTCACATAACTGTTGATTCATTGATTTTATACGTCCTTTAGTTCTAAGATAAGTACACTTCATTCAAGTAAAAAAGGATTTTTCCGGCTTATTTACTTGTTTTTTTAGGGACTGGGTCATTTAGCAATTAAATGTCCCAGCCCCCTATTTTCATGTATTAGTTTGCTTGTTGTTTTTCTACATATGTTACTAAATCTTGAACGGTTTGGATGCCATCTTCTGTTTCGATTTTCACATCAAATTCATCTTCGATTTCGTTAATGATTTGGAATAAATCTAAGCTATCCGCGTCTAATTCTTCTTGAATGTTTGTAGTTAATTGTACCTCTTCAGCATCTTTTCCTAATTCTTCTACGATAATTGCTTGAATTTTTTCAAATACCATGTGTATATTCCTCCAAAATAGTCATTTTCTTCATTTATATGTGAACAGTTTTTTACAGCGTTAGGAGCAGTGAGCCCCATGTTAAGCCGCCGCCAAATCCTGTTAGCACCACGCGTTGTTGGGAACCTAAAATTAAGGTCCCATTTTCAACTGCTTCATCCAACAAAATAGGAATACTAGCAGCTGAGGTATTGCCATATTTATCCATATTCGTTAAAAACTTCTCGCGGGAAATCTTCGTCTTACGTGCAATTTTATCGATAATGCGCACATTTGCTTGATGTAATAGAAGATAATCCACGGTTTCGTCCGTCACGAGTGATAAAATATTTTGTGAAACATCTTTAATCGCAAAATCAAAAATACTACGTCCTTCCATCTGTAGCGTCTTACTAGCCTGCTCATGCCCCTGATAAAAAGGACTTTCGTTGATCGTGTAGCCTGACGTTAAAGCCGCCCACCGTTGTCCATCTGCTTGTAATTTTTCATTTAGAAAATGCGGTGTCTCAGCCGCTTCAATCAAGACGCCAGCAGCCCCATCACCGAAAAGCACCGCTGTGGAGCGATCGGTCCAATCCAACATTTTGGAAAATGTTTCGCCACCAATTACTAGACCTGTTTGATAACGACCACTTAAGACTAGTTTTTCTGCCATGCTTAAGGCATAGACAAAACCAGAACACGCTGCACTGATGTCAAAAGCAAAGGCCTCAGTGGCGCCAATTGCGCCTTGCACTTGGCAAGCAACAGAAGGCATATTGAAATCTGGTGTCACTGTTGCAACTAAAATAAAGTCAATCTCACTTGCTTGCTTTCCAGATTTTTCCAATAACTGTTTTGCGACCTGATGACATAAATCAGACGTATTTTCTTGCGTAACGATGCGACGTTCACTAATGCCTGTTCGCGAATGTATCCATTCATCAGAGGTATCCATCATTTCACTCAGTTGGTGATTCGTGACACAATTCTCTGGAACATAACGGCTTGTACAACTAATTCGTGCATAATTCTTCATGGGGATCCTCACTTTTTATTTGTATTCTTGCAAGAAATCATGAAGATTTTTTAGTGCTCTTAACAGCGCTTGTTCTTCTTCTTGCTCCATGCCTTTCAAAATGTTTTTAACCATTTCACGATGAAAATGCTGATGGACTCTAAAAAGTAATTTTCCTTTTTTAGTTAAGCCAAGCTTTACTACACGTCGATCATCTTCACTACGCAAACGTTCAACATAGCCTTTTTTAACTAAGTTGTTAATCGCTACAGTAAGTGTTCCGACAGTAATTGAAAGTTCCTTGGCTACTTCTGAAGACGTTTTTTTCTTGTACATACCAATTGCTTCGATTGTGTGCATCTCCGTAATGGATAAATCATTAAATTGTGATTTTTTCAATTCAGATTCTTCAATCGTTAAGATGTCATTAAAGACACTGACTAAGTAATCGTTGACTGTTTCTAAATTAGGTTCCATTCTGTGCACCATCCATATACTTTGATTATCAAAACATTTGATGTTCAAACTATATCGTAAATAAGCAAAGAATGCAAGAGAATTTTCTATATTTTTAATGAAATATTCTTCAAATATTTCAAAAAAGGCGCATTTTCAAGGGACGAGGCTTTTAAAAAAAGGATCAATTACTTTGATACCCAAACTATTTTCACAGAAAAAGGAAAGAAGTGCAACTAAAAAGCATCACTGGCACTCCCCTGATTGAGAAGTGCCAGTGATTTTTGTTATATAATTCTTAAACTCCCACTAAGCTATTGCTACAACTTGACTGGATAATACGAGAAGAGAGTGAACCAGAAGCTTTGGTGCTTCTA
Source organism: Enterococcus sp. AZ120 (assembly GCF_050546165.1). Taxonomy (NCBI): domain Bacteria; kingdom Bacillati; phylum Bacillota; class Bacilli; order Lactobacillales; family Enterococcaceae; genus Enterococcus; species Enterococcus sp. AZ120. Next base: position 2,263,671 of record NZ_CP172950.1, read on the forward strand.
CTCCACTCCCTTATTAAAATGTAGGACGATTAATTATTGAATTAAGTCGTAAATTTCCATTGCTACAATATCGATGTTATCGAATTGATAGCTTTGGTGCGTATCAGATTCTGTTAATTCAAATGTTTCTGTTGATTTATCAAAACTTACAATACATTTCTCTACGCCTTCACGTTCAAAGCGGCGTACTTGTACTTCATTATCTGCTGCTTCGATCATTGCTTCCAGTCTCTTAATAATCGCCACAAGTTGTGAATGTTTCATCAGTGGGCCTCCTTTTGCAAACTAGTTCTGTACCATTGTAACAAAACATTGCCTAACTTGCATGATTTTTCGTCATTTTTTTTGATTTTTTTGTTGTTCTTTAATTTTTATTCGTTGGTTGCTTGCCATCTGTCCACCAAAGCTTAATTAAGGCCTGTGTGCCATCATTTTCAAACCCTTTATCTGCAAGGCTTTCATATAATTCTGTCGCTTTTTGCGTCGCTGGCAATGGAAGGTCAAGTTTTTTTGCTTCATCTAACGCAATCTTTAAATCTTTGATAAAATGTTTAACAAAAAAGCCTGGCGTATAATCTTCTTTTAAAATACGTGGTCCATAATTACTTAACGACCAGTTTGCAGCACTGCCACCACCGACTGTTTCCAGAACTTTTTCTAAAGTTAATCCTGTCGCATTTGCGTAAACGAGCATTTCAGTCAAACCGGTCATTGTGCCTGCAATCATTAACTGATTCGCCATCTTAGTGTGTTGCCCTTTTCCAGCTGAGCCGTGTAGCATAAACGTTTTACCAAATGTTTTGAAAATTGGTAAGACGGTGTCATAACTTTCTTGATCGCCACCAACCATAATTGTTAAAGTACCATTTTTAGCACCTAAGTCACCACCAGAAACTGGCGCATCCAACGCATGAGCACCCACTTCTGCTGCTTTTTTGGCAATCTTTTCAGCCAAGGTCGGCGTACTTGTGGTTAAATCTACTACTATTTTACCTGTAAGATCTGCTTGAAAAATCCCTGTTTCATTAAAATACACGCCTTCAACATCTGAAGGAAAGCCAACCATTGTAAAAATGATATCACTCGCTTCCGCAATTGCTTTTGGCGTATCATACCAGACTGCTCCTTCAGCAACTAAATCATCTGTTTTACTTTTTGTTCGATTGTAAACATTGACAGATAAATTGTTTTTCATCATGTTACGAATAATTGATTTCCCCATGACACCCGTTCCAATAAAGCCGATTTTAGACATAGTAGCTTCCTCCGTTCTTAAAATAAAAAACTTTCCTCCTTCAGTATAAACGAAGGAGGAAAGTTTTGCAGTTTATTTTCTTAAAGATGTAAATTTTACTTTAATTTTTTTAATTGAGTCCGCATTTTCTTTTTCCATTTGAAGTTGATCAAAGTAAATCAATGTATCTTGATAAAATTCAATCATTTTGTTGCCAAAGTTTGTAGAAGAAATTTCAAATAATTTTTCATCTAAAATAGTTTGGTCCATTTTAATATTTGCTTGTATATAGTCAATCAATGTTGTGGCAAAATCACTGTCTGTCTTAAAAGTTTTGCCTAAGCTTTCATGATCAAATAAATTATTTAAATAGGCGTTCCCTTCTGCAACACATTGAACGCCAGCGGCCATCGCTTCTGTATAAGTTAAGCCTTGTGTTTCCGACGTTGAGGCGCTGACAAAATAGTCAGCAGCTTTATAATAAATGGCGACTTCTTCATTTGGCACTTCACCCGTAAATTGAACGTATTCACTGACTTCTAGTTCTTCTGCTAATTCTTTTAAATCCTCTAAATAGGGACCATTTCCAACTATTACTAAACGAGTTTGTGGTAATTTTTCAATAATTTGTGGTAATCCTTGAATAATTGCTTGAATATTTTTTTCATAAGAAATTCGACTTAACGATAACAACATAATCTGTTGCTCTTCAATACCTAGTTGTTGACGCATTCCAGCGATCATTTCTTCAGTAATATCGGGACGTAAAAACTTATCAATTTCGATCCCTGTTGGAATAATTCTCATTGGTGCGGTCACTCCATAATCCCGTAATTTTTCAATTACACGTTCACTGGGACAAACAACACCTGTCGTATGATTTGTAAACACTCTTGAAAAGAATTTAACATGTGATGGACGGACAACTTTTCCTTTAGCAATATAATGTAAGTAATCTTCATACATCGTATGATACGTATGGATGACAGGAATTTTCATTTTTTTCCCAACCATTTTCCCTAAAATACCCGCACCAAATTCAGTATGTGTATGAATTAAATCTAATTCCAATTCTTTGGCAATTAAATAGGCGTACCACATGCCGCGAACCACTACTCGGCGATCTTTAAAAGATACGAATGGCACACTAGGCATTCGTATGACATCTTCTTCAAAATCAGTCGCGTTAGGATCGGTTGTCGTAAAAATATACACTTCATGGCCGTGCTTTTCTAATTCATCTTTTAAGGTCTTAATAGAAGTCGCTACCCCACTCACTTGCGGGAAATACGTATCAGTAAAAAAACCAATTTTCACTCTCATTACCTCCATTTCATCTAACAATAACTGCCTTCAATATTTGTTAAGATAAGACTGTTTCGTAGACTTCTTTTAACTCGTAACCAATTTGCTTGATACTTCTTTGCTCTGCTACTTGATAGCCTGCTTCTCTAGTGCTAGGTATTTTCCCTTCTAATAAGCCTTCAATATATTTTTTAAATTCTTCAATAGAATGACCCATATAACAATTTTCATTAGCTACTAGCCAGCCTTGATAAACTGGAATATCACGCACTAAAACTTGTTGCTGACTAGCTAATGCTTCTAAGACAACAATTCCTTCCGTTTCTTCACGCGAAGGGAAAAAGAAGAGATTCGCTGCCGCATAGGCCCCTTCGATGACATCTCCTTTAATATAACCTGGGAAAATAACATTTTCTGGATGATCTTCTTTAACTAATTGTCGAATATTTTTTGGGATAGAATACATTGGTGTATCACCAAACCAAATAAATTGATACTCTGGTAACTGTCGCGCAACTTCAATAAAATCAGTGATTCCTTTACGTTCAAAAAATAATCCCACACAAATAATTACTTTTTTCTCTTCATCTATTTTAAAATATTCTCGGAATTTTTGTTCCTTTTCTTCTGAAGGATAAAAGCGTGATAAATCAATACCATTTGAGATTGCCGAAATAGGCACTTTAATGCCATATCCTTCTAGCAATGTTTTAGAATACGGTGTTGGTGTAATTAAATGATCCGCTTTGGAATACAAACTGATAAGATATTTTTTTACTAATGGTGCCAGTTGATTAGACCCAATAAAGGAATTACGAAAATCTTCTTCTGTCGAATGGGCATGATAAATAACTTTTTTTCCTAGTTTGCGTGCTTTTCTGACCATACGATGGCTATTTACGCCATATGTATTAATATGCAATATATCATAGTCACTGCAATCAGCATCTAATGTATATTCTATTCCAACTTCAGAGAGCGCTCGTTTCTGGTGATCTAATGCTCGACCAATACCTGATTTGGCTAAGATTTTCTCACCTTCAAAATATAACAATATTTTCAAACCCGCTCCTCCTTTTCTGCTTTACTAACTATAATAAACACATTATACCATAGCTAAAATTTGATGTATTCATTCTTCGGTAGGATCCTTTTAATCTTATAAATGTTTTTAAAGTCCCTTCTTCAAGCTTATCAAAAAATAGTGAATAAAACAAAAAAAGCAAAAACCAAGTTGGTTTTTGCTTTTGCTCAACTCCGGCAGTAGGACTCGAACCTACGACATCATGAT
>NZ_CP172950.1:2270000-2647500 GCF_050546165.1 Enterococcus sp. AZ120
TCGCTGCGGCTCCGTCTCTTCGACTTAACCTCGCATGCAATCGTAACTCGCCGGTTCATTCTACAAAAGGCACGCCATCACTCATTAACGAGCTTTGACTTGTTGTAGGCACACGGTTTCAGGATCTATTTCACTCCCCTTCCGGGGTGCTTTTCACCTTTCCCTCACGGTACTGGTTCACTATCGGTCACTAGGGAGTATTTAGCCTTGCGGGATGGTCCCCGCGGATTCCGACGGAATTTCTCGTGTTCCGCCGTACTCAGGATCCTCCTAGGTGTTGTCAGCATTTCGTCTACGGGGCTTTCACCCTCTTTAGCGGAATTTTCCAAATCCTTCAACTATACTAACAGACTACCATATTGGAGTCCTACAACCCCAACAAGCAAGCTTGTTGGTTTGGGCTCTTCCCGTTTCGCTCGCCGCTACTCAGGGAATCGAATTTTCTTTCTCTTCCTGCAGGTACTAAGATGTTTCAGTTCTCTGCGTCTACCTCTAATCAGCTATGTATTCACTGAAAAGTAATATCCTATAAAAGATATTGGGTTCCCCCATTCGGAAATCTCTGGATCATAGCTTACTTACAGCTCCCCAAAGCATATCGGTGTTAGTCCCGTCCTTCATCGGCTCCTAGTGCCAAGGCATCCACCGTGCGCCCTTATTCACTTAACCTTATCAACCTTACGGTTGGGTCTTGATCACTTCTTCTAGCGATAGAAGGTTAATCAATAAATAAGCAATTGAACTTATTAAAAAACTCATTCAACGCGGTGTTCTCGGTTTGTTTTGATTCTTTTTACTTCAATATCCAGTTTTCAATGAACGAATCTGATAGCAAAAGCTATCAATGGAGCCTAGCGGGATCGAACCGCTGACCTCCTGCGTGCAAAGCAGGCGCTCTCCCAGCTGAGCTAAGGCCCCGAATTTATTTGATTGAGAGTAGACCTCTCAAAACTGAACAAAGTAAAGACGAAATGTGTATTTCCGTAATATTCCTTAGAAAGGAGGTGATCCAGCCGCACCTTCCGATACGGCTACCTTGTTACGACTTCACCCCAATCATCTATCCCACCTTAGGCGGCTGGCTCCAAAAAGGTTACCTCACCGACTTCGGGTGTTACAAACTCTCGTGGTGTGACGGGCGGTGTGTACAAGGCCCGGGAACGTATTCACCGCGGCGTGCTGATCCGCGATTACTAGCGATTCCGGCTTCATGCAGGCGAGTTGCAGCCTGCAATCCGAACTGAGAGAAGCTTTAAGAGATTTGCATGACCTCGCGGTCTAGCGACTCGTTGTACTTCCCATTGTAGCACGTGTGTAGCCCAGGTCATAAGGGGCATGATGATTTGACGTCATCCCCACCTTCCTCCGGTTTGTCACCGGCAGTCTCGCTAGAGTGCCCAACTAAATGATGGCAACTAACAATAAGGGTTGCGCTCGTTGCGGGACTTAACCCAACATCTCACGACACGAGCTGACGACAACCATGCACCACCTGTCACTTTGTCCCCGAAGGGAAAGCTCTATCTCTAGAGTGGTCAAAGGATGTCAAGACCTGGTAAGGTTCTTCGCGTTGCTTCGAATTAAACCACATGCTCCACCGCTTGTGCGGGCCCCCGTCAATTCCTTTGAGTTTCAACCTTGCGGTCGTACTCCCCAGGCGGAGTGCTTAATGCGTTTGCTGCAGCACTGAAGGGCGGAAACCCTCCAACACTTAGCACTCATCGTTTACGGCGTGGACTACCAGGGTATCTAATCCTGTTTGCTCCCCACGCTTTCGAGCCTCAGCGTCAGTTACAGACCAGAGAGCCGCCTTCGCCACTGGTGTTCCTCCATATATCTACGCATTTCACCGCTACACATGGAATTCCACTCTCCTCTTCTGCACTCAAGTCTCCCAGTTTCCAATGACCCTCCCCGGTTGAGCCGGGGGCTTTCACATCAGACTTAAGAAACCGCCTGCGCTCGCTTTACGCCCAATAAATCCGGACAACGCTTGCCACCTACGTATTACCGCGGCTGCTGGCACGTAGTTAGCCGTGGCTTTCTGGTTAGATACCGTCAGGGGACGTTCAGTTACTAACGTCCTTGTTCTTCTCTAACAACAGAGTTTTACGATCCGAAAACCTTCTTCACTCACGCGGCGTTGCTCGGTCAGACTTTCGTCCATTGCCGAAGATTCCCTACTGCTGCCTCCCGTAGGAGTCTGGGCCGTGTCTCAGTCCCAGTGTGGCCGATCACCCTCTCAGGTCGGCTATGCATCGTGGCCTTGGTGAGCCGTTACCTCACCAACTAGCTAATGCACCGCGGGTCCATCCATCAGCGACACCCGAAAGCGCCTTTCACTCTTATGCCATGCGGCATAAACTGTTATGCGGTATTAGCACCTGTTTCCAAGTGTTATCCCCCTCTGATGGGTAGGTTACCCACGTGTTACTCACCCGTCCGCCACTCCTCTTTCCAATTGAGTGCAAGCACTCGGGAGGAAAGAAGCGTTCGACTTGCATGTATTAGGCACGCCGCCAGCGTTCGTCCTGAGCCAGGATCAAACTCTCATAATAAAAGTTAGAACAATCTTGCGATTGTTAAGCTCAATTTGTTTGCTAGCATATTGCTTGCTTGTTAAAAATGTTTGTTGTCTTGAATTGAATCAAGACGCCCTACACATTTGGTTCGTCTATTCTTTGTTCAGTTTTCAAAGGTCTACGTTACCTTGCAGCAACTTTTACATCATAACAAACTTTCGTTTGAATGTCAAGAACTTTTTTAAAAAAGTTTTTTTAAGTTGTTTCGCTCGGTTGTTGTTGTCTGTTGTGACAACTTCTATATCTTATCATCTCGTTTGTTATTTGTCAACAACTTTTTTGTTGCTTTTTCAAACTTTTTTCGAGAGATTTGAAATCAAGAATTGTTATTTAATTATTGATTTCTGAATCGCTCAGCTGTGTGACTCGCCTTGCGACATGTAATAATATATCAAGATTTTGATGTTTGGTCAACACTTTTTTTCAAAAAAATTAAAAGAAGTTTTCAATCTGTTTTCATTTTTTTTAATTATTTCGTTTTTAAACTTTTTAAATCCTAATTGTCTATCAAAACAGTTTAATTCCTTACTAAAAATCGAACAATTTGAATCATATATTTGAAATAGTTCGATTAACTTTTTTACGTCCAACATAAAAAAAGAAAGAATCTGTTCGATTATCGACAGATTCTTTCTTTTTTGTTTAAAACATTGGGACACCTTCAATATGATATTTTGACCAAATCGTTTTTAATTCTGCAGGTGCTACCCATGTATAGTCTTTATCCATTTCATTTTTAAGTGCTTGTTCATCCATCTCGAAGACAAACAGCGGAACATTTTCTTTATTGATATGCGCGTTAGTTAATTCTACTAAGCTAATTGAAGTAACGTCCAATTGAACCTCTTCTTTGAACCATTGTAGCATACTAGCTAAACCCGTCATCTCATCAGAAACTTTTACCATCGCAAACTCAATCGCTTCACCTATTGGATGCATCAAAAATTTTTTACTACCATCGTTTAAGTTCAGTATGATTGTTCCAGCGACTTTTTTGTTAGACACGACATCCACCTCAATTAATTTTTAGATTCACTAACAAAAGAAATTGTAACACACTTTCTGAAAAAATACAGAATTATTTTTCAAGCAACTTATCCATTGCTTCATCAATCCATTCTGGAAGTTCTTTGTCTAAGGTTGCAAAGCCAATTTTTTTATTCTTATCCGTAAAATATTTTTTGCGTCGATGGTTCACTGAATGAACTTTGTCTTCAAGGGTCCGTAAAGATAAGCTAATCTTTTGAGAATATTCATCAACATCAATAACTTGAACGGTTACTTTTTGTCCAACGGTTAAGAGTCCATGGATATTTTTAGTAAAGCCAGCTTGTACTTCCGAAACATGAATCAGTCCTTGTGTTTCTTCGTCTAAAGAAACAAATGCGCCATATGGTTGAAGTCCGGTAATTGTGCCAGAAAGTACCATACCAATTTTGTACTTCATCAAATTTCCTCTTTTCATACGATAAATTTCTTTTTCCGTTTCTACTCATTTAAAATAATAGCATTTTTTCAACGTTTGTGCATTATTTCTTCCCTAGTTGTTAAAACAATTGTTTCATCTTTTAAGCAAAATCTACTATACTATAGGAAGTAAGACTTTATATAGAAGAAAAGGAGTTATCTTATGTTTAATTTTAATGAAACCATTGATCGTCGCCACACGAATTGTGTTAAATGGGACACCGTTGAAACGAGTTACCACGAAAAAGATTTACTACCTTTATGGGTTGCTGATATGGATTTCAAAGTACATCAGCCTATTCTTGATGCCTTGTCACAAGTTATTGAACAAGGCATTCTAGGATATGCAGTTGCACCTAATGAACTGTATCAAGCAATTCAAGATTGGCAACGGCAACACCATCAATTGATTGTTGAAAAAGAAGAAATTTTGTTTAATAGTGGCGTGGTTCCCAGTTTGGCCACAGCCGTTCAAGCGTATACAGTACCTGCGGATTCTGTCATGATTTGTGATCCAGTCTACCCCCCTTTTGCAGATGTGGTAAAACAAAATGAGCGTAGACTTGTGCGACATTCTTTACTAGAAGTTAACGGACATTATGAAGTTGATTTGGTTAAAATGGAACAACAGATAATCGAAGAAAAGGTGAAACTGTTACTTTTTTGTAATCCCCATAATCCTGGTGGGCGTGTTTGGACAAAAGAAGAATTGCTAGCTATTGGCCGTTTATGCCAAAAACACCAAGTAACTGTGGTTAGCGATGAAATTCATCAGGATTTGATTTTCAAACCGCATACCTTCACTTCCTTCACTGTCGCTGATGAAGCATTTAAGGAATTCACTGTTACCTTAACCGCGGCAACCAAAACCTTTAATTTAGCGGGTATTAAAAATTCAATGCTGTTCATTCCTAATGAAAAACTACGGCAATCTTTCGTATCTTTACAAGACAAAAATCATCAAGGCGGTATCAATACTTTTGGCTACGTTGGAACGGCAGCTGCCTATCAAACAGGGGAAGAATGGCTAACGGCGTTACTTGATTATTTAAAAGAAAATATTGATTTTGCCCTTTCCTTTTTCCGTGAAGAGCTGCCTAGCGTTCGTGTAATGGAGCCTGAAGGAACCTATCTTTTATGGTTAGACTTTAGTTCTTATTCGCTAACGGATCGGGAACTTCGCGATACCTTAATTCATAAGGGGAAAGTGGTTCTAAATCCAGGAATTAGTTTCGGTCCCCAAGGTTCTCAACACATGCGTTTAAACTTAGCTTGTTCAAAAGAAACTCTCGAAGAAGGCCTTTTACGTATCAAAAAAGCCTTTAATTAAAAACAGCTGTCCTAGTTTTTAGGACAGCTGTTTTTAATTCTTTCTTTTGCGTTTAGCTAAATAAACTCTGACGAACCAGATACCTGAAAATATAAGTAAAATTTCTCCAATTATTATTGTATAAAATCCTGGTTCATGAACGATTCCTTGCTGATCTACATACGTAAAAAACGTTCCTATAAATGGGAGTATTACTGCAAACAATGCCAAGGCCATTGGATATCTGTATTTTTCTAACAAATTCGCTTCCTCTCCTTCTATTCTTTAACTCAGTATCCTATAAAGACTTCATTAAAAGAAGCGATTTGGATGCTTTTAAAAAAAAGTTAGTCGTTTTAAGAAAAAAATAAAGAGTACCAACGAATTTGTCCCTCGTTGGTACTCTCTTTTTCAATTGGTTAAACTTATTCACCAATGATTTCAACTGTGTCCATCACGACGTCAAATGTTGGACGGTCTTGGGCATCCCGTTGGACTCCACCAATTTCATCCACTACATCCATACCATCAACAACATGACCAAAAACAGTATGACGGAAGTCTAACCAAGGTGTTCCGCCTTGTTTGTAAGCTTCAATAATTTCTTCTGGAAAACCAGCGTCTTCTAACTGACTCATCATTTGAGCTGGAACATTTTGATTAGTAACAACAAAGAATTGGCTGCCATTTGTGTTAGGACCAGCATTTGCCATTGACAATGCGCCGCGCAAATTGAAAACATCCCGAGAAAATTCATCCTCAAATGCTTCTCCATAAATACTTTCGCCGCCCATTCCTGTTCCGGTTGGGTCACCGCCTTGAATCATAAAATCAGGAATCACACGATGGAAAATAACGCCATCATAGTAGCCCTTTTTCGCTAATTCAACAAAATTTTTAACCGTTTTAGGCGCTTGTTCTGGGAATAATTGAACAGTGATGTCGCCTCGGTTTGTTTTAATGACCGCTTTTGGGCCTTTAGCATTTTCTAAATCTAATTGTGGAAATTGTGACATGAGAATGTCCTCCTAGATAATTATTTTATAGTTCCATCATATCGAAAAATGTTGAAAATTGCTATAATCTTTTTCCAATGATTAAAGAATGCTTTGATTCGTTAGCCAAACTTGCTTTTTTCGAAAAGCCGTGCTATTTTGTGAAGTGTTCGCAAAACGATCAATAGTTGTCTCAACCCTAAATGAATTAGGAGGAATTTTCAAATGTCTGATGAAAAAGATATTTATGATTTAACAATTATCGGCGGCGGTCCTGTTGGATTATTTGCCGCTTTTTATGCGGGAATTCGTAAAGCGAAAACGAAAATCATTGATAGCCTGCCGCAATTAGGTGGTCAGCTAACAATGCTGTATCCCGAAAAATATATTTATGATATTCCTGGATTCCCTGCTATTAAAGCCGGTGAGTTAATTGCCAATTTGGAAAAACAGATGCAGCCATTTCAGCACGATGTTTGTTTGGAAGAAGAGGTCACACACCTTGCACAGGAAGCAGATGGACTTTTGCGCTTAGACACAACTAAAGGCACACATTATTCTAAAACGGTTATCTTTGCGATTGGTAACGGCGCTTTCCAACCTCGACGTTTAGCTATCGAAAATGTTGAAGCCTTTGAAGGTGAGTCAATCCATTATTATGTGACTGACATGAAAAAATTCGCTGGCAAAAAAGTTGCGATTGCTGGTGGCGGCGATTCCGCAATTGATTGGGCTTTAATGCTAGAAAACGTTGCAGAAGAAGTATCTATTATCCATCGTCGCCCACAATTTCGCGGCCACGAACATAGCGTGGAACAACTAGAAAAATCTAGCGTTTCTATCAGAACTCCTTATATCATTAGTGATATTTTAAAGGAAAATGAAACGTTCACAGGCATCCAATTAACGGAGACAAAAGGTGACCAAACATTGGATCTCCCTCTGGATGATTTAATTATCAATTATGGCTTCACTTCTTCTTTAACACACCTCAAAGAATGGGGATTAGACGTTTCTAGAAATGCTATTAATGTTCATTCCGATATGTCAACTAACATTCCTGGTGTATACGCTGTAGGGGATATCTGTTCCTATGAGGGAAAAGTGAAATTAATCGCTACAGGATTTGGTGAGGCACCTACTGCCGTAAATAATGCTTTACATTACTTACGGCCCGATGCTCGACGTCAACCAGTTCATAGTACAAGTTTATTTGAAAACGGCGTACCTAAATAAGGTTAGCACTGGACTTTAGCAGTTTTTAAGCCAAGGACAAAAATCTAAATCGGATTTTTGTCCTTGGCTTTCTGCTTTACTGAAAAGCCTTTCTTTTTCTCTTTTAAATTTATTTTTGATACAATAAAAAGTGCTAGGAGGAAGAAAGATGAACCAACCAATTATTTATTTAAATGAAGTATTCAACGAAGAACAACTGGAACAAGTGAAAGCTGTGGCGCCCAATTATCTAGTTAAAACATCTACCGATCATTTATCATCTGCTGAAGAAGAGGCAATCGAAATTATGTTAGGCTGGCATAAAGAAATTGGTCCGCGTTTATTAGCCTCTGAGACTAGTCACCTAAAATGGATTCAGCTCATTTCTGCTGGTGCTGATTATATGGATTTTGATAAATTAAGAGAAAAAGGCATTCTGTTGTCTAATGGTAGCGGAATTCATAGTGTTTCTATCTCAGAACATGTTTTAGGCGTTTTATTAGCACATACCCGCGGACTGCAAGAAAGTATCCAACAACAAATGCAACACACATGGAATCAAACAGCCCCTTCCTATCAACAACTTTCTGGGCAAAAAATGTTAATCGTAGGCACTGGGCAAATCGGACAACAATTAGCTAAATTTGCTAAAGGTTTAAATCTTCAAGTTTATGGCGTGAATACCTCTGGACATGTGACGGAAGGCTTCATTGAATGCTATTCACAGAAGAATATGAGTAAAATTATTCATGAAATGTCCATTGTTGTGAACATTCTTCCTTTGACTGAAACAACAAAACATTTATACAATCAGGCACTTTTTGAAAAAATGGCTCCTGAAACAATTTTCGTAAACGTTGGTCGCGGCGCCTCAGTAGCAACGAACGATTTGATAACTGCCTTAAACAATAAAACCATTGCTTTTGCTGCCTTAGATGTCTTTGAAGAAGAACCTCTTCCCGAAGATAGCCCTTTATGGGAGATGCAGAATGTTTTATTAACACCTCATATTTCTGGCATGACACCGAAGTTCAAATCAAAATTACTGGCGATTTTTATTCCAAACTTAAATCAATTTGTGACGGATCAGACCCTCGTCAAAAACCAAGTTTCCTTAAAAAAAGGCTATTAACTCAAAAAAGGCCTTCAACCATCTTTCAAGTAATTGCATGGTTGAAGGCTTTTTTTGCTATTTTTTACCAGATAACCTTGAAGTTATCATTTGTCGACGCTTGAATGATTGGATGTTTTTTTAAATATTCTGCAATCAGTTCCGTCATATCAATTTGAATTTCTCGAATAATTTTTTCAGGTTGGAACATTTGATAGTTTCCGCCACCGACTGCTCGGTATTGATTTGTCACGATTTCCAAAACATCTTCTGCTTGCACTGCTTTGCCATGATAATTAAGTTTCGTCACTCTTTCACCAAACGGTTGTCTTAAATCAAGCGTATACTCAATGCCTTCATACATATCATAATTATAGTATTGTGGTTTTGGATCGACATATTTCGGGTTGAAAATTGGTTGGCCTTTTTCTAACACAAAATAAGTAGCGCTTTGTTCTAACGCTTCACGGAGGTCTTGTCCAGTGACACGCAATACAGCCAAGGTATTTGGATAAATGTAGTTGGTAATGATATCGCGCATCGTAATTTGATTATTAAACCCTTTGCCTTCATTGTTAAAAAGTGCAGTCCCTGAAATATCCGTTCCGCTTGAAGCCATTTGGACGTTATTAATAAATTCTATATACGGATGTTCTTTGAGGCGTACGGCATTCGGATTTTGAATCGTCATATCCCCTTCCACATTTCCCACTGGTTGGTCAAGCCACTCTTCTACCTCGTCATGTAACGCTGTTGTCAAAGCTAAAACTTCTGTATCTGGTTGTTCGTTTCCAACAGGATGAATAGCTGCGTCACTTCCAATAACGCGATAGCCTTTAGCCATAGGTTCAATTTCTAAAGTAATTTCTCCAACGAAAGCTCCTCGAAAACCTGGTTGAATCACAGGTATTCCATTCAGTTTTGTAGCAATTTCTCGATGTTGGTGACCAGTGACTAAGGCATCAATCCCAGAAACTTTTTCCAATAAATCGTAGCCTTCATTTTCTCCTGTTAGTAATTCCGTGGGTTCCCCTGTTTCTAAATCTTTTTCAAAACCGCCATGGTAAGCGACAACAACTAGATCCGCTTCTTCCCGTAATTTTGGCACGTATTCTGCCGCTGTTTCAACGACACTTTTAAACGTTAAATCTTTGACTGTTGCCGGCTGTTCCCAATGAGGAATATATTGAGTCGTCACGCCAAGGATGGCTACTTTAACCCCTTGTTTTTCTATGATGACATACGGCTGACCGAAATAAGGTTGTCCATCTTTACCAAGAATATTGGCAGCTAAAACTGGCTGTTGATAACTGGCAATCGTTTCCTTTAAATAATCTAAACCGTAATTAAATTCATGGTTGCCTAAAATGCTAACATCATAATTCATTTGATTAATGATTTTAGTGATGGCTTCCACTGAATGTGTTTCTGCTTTTCTTACGTAGTAACTAAGCGGCGAACCTTGAATAAAATCCCCATTTTCAATTTGAAAAACTGGTCCTTTGGCAGACGCACGTAACTTTTTCAGCATGGTTGCTGCTTTTGCGGTTCCAAAAGGCAAATCCATCTTTTTTTCACTATAACTTGTCGGCATAATATACCCATGCATATCACTTGTTGCTAAAATTTTTATTTGCATTTTGTTTCTCTCCTTCTTCCGCCCAAAAGAACAGGAAGGTTAGAACACGAGCCATAACGACTCAGATCCCAACCTCCCACGTCTGTTTATTTATTGATTATTGGTTCCATGCTTGTTCAAATTGTGATGTTGCATCTTTCAATAATTTTTTCGTGTCTTTATTTGATGAAGCAAAAATACTTTCCATAATTGTCCGCATTTCATTATAGGCTGAATCAGCATTTTCTTCTACTGGGATAGCGAATAAATCTTTTACTGCGTTTTCAAGTTGTGCAGGTACTTTGGTTGTCTTAGAATTTTTGTACTCATCACTGTGTAAAACAGATTCTAAAATTGGCATATAACCTGTTTGTTGTGCCCAGTACAATTGTGAATCAGGAGTAGCTAAGAATTTCATGAATTCAAATGCCGCTGTCCGTTGTTCTGGCGTAGCACTATCGAACATATAAATATCTGTTCCTTGTTGTAAGTTGATTTTTTCAGGACGTGGTGCAACACCGTATTCATAGCCACCAGCTTCAGCATCTTTTTGAACAAAACCAGCACCAGCAATACTACCGACAAACATTGCTACCTTTTTGTTTGCAAATGGGCCAGATAAATATTTATCTGAACCAGCTGTGCGGAAGTAACCTGCTTCGATACCATCACGGTAATAGTCCACGACTTCTTGTGAATCTTTGCTTGTTAAATCTAAGTCTTTATTAAAATCAACGCCTTTGTTTTTCATTCCAATTGCGTAATAGTTATTTAACGAGTCAAAACCAGCACCAACGACTTCTTTGTTGGATTTTTCGTAAATTGTTTTAGAAGCTTCTTTTAATTCCTCTAATGTTTTCGGTACTTCAACACCATATTCTTTCAACAAATCAGCATTATAGAATAACATTTCTGTCGATTTATTAAATGGAATGCCGTATTGTTTGCCGTCGATTTTGGCGCCGTCTAACAATACTTCACGAATTGGCTCTGCATCTTTCCAGCCGATTGTGTCATCATCCATATATGGTTTTAAGTCCACTAACATTTCATCTTGTGCAGCATTCCATAACCAGCCTGGGTACGCTTGCGTAATTGTTGGTAAATCTTTTGGTGAAGTTAAAGTCGAATTGATTTTGGCTTGTAAATCAGGGTAAGCAGATTGATTTTGTAATTCCACTTTAATTTTTGGATTTTCTTTCATGAAGTCTTTCGTTAATTTTGTTAACGCTTCTTCTTGAACCCCATTCATTGCATGCCAGAAAGTGATTGTCGTATCTTCCTTCACTTCTTTCACAATATCGTTTGATTCTTTGGCCCCATTACCGTTACCACAAGCCCCCAATGCGAAAATAGCTGCGGTTGCTAACACTGTTGTTGCTAGAGTTTTGAACTTCATTTTTTTCTCTCCCTTAAAAAAATTTATAAAACAATTTGCTCGCCACGTTCTGGCAATATTCTTTCACCATACGGGTTTTCCAGTTTTTCTGGTTTTAACGTATGGATTGGAACCAATACTTGAGGTTCAATCAATGCAATAATTTTATCCAGATCTTCTGGAATTGCATGTCCTGAACAAGCTAAGCGGACAAAAGTAATGTCTTTTTTAGCCAACAAATCTAAAAACACGCGATACTGTGGATCAAAGTCCCCTAACGGTTGGGCATCACTGTGAATGTATAAACTACCTTCTTGGAGGTTGTCAAACTGGTTCACAACTTGCCACAAATAGTCTGTTTTGTCCTTTAGTAACGTGTCATACGGGATTTCTAACGCTGGATTCAATTCTGGTATTTTACCAGATTCAGCATAATAATAACGAACTTCTATTCCAAATACTTCAAGTAACAACGCAGCCATATTTGCTTCTAAAACGACTGTACGTGGTGACTTTTCAATAATCTTAGCAAAACGTTCCACGTTTGCTGGATAACCATTAAAGGTAATTTGTCGATTCGGGTTTTCTAGTTCTAAACGAACCAAGTGCTGAACAAGATCTTCTTCACTGACAACCGCTATTTGGGCTGGATCTGGTTCACGTTCTGGGAAGCTAATGCTTACGCCTTCCATCATTAATAATTCAGTATGTTTGGCTTTTTCACAAAAAGCTAAAGTCTCTTCACGATTATGGCCATGTAAGCGCAAATCACCTGTGTATGTGATGAAATGGTCAGGCGTGCGAATCAGTAATGCCGAAGCACCGTACGCGTCATGATCAACAGGTACGATTTCCACTGAAATTTCGCCAACTTTAATCACATCGTTTTTATTAAGACCAATCATTTCTCGGGTAAAATTCTTTTCTTCAAACGGTGATGGAATCAAAAAATCACCTTTGCGATTTAAACTATTTAGAATCATCTTCGTTTCTTTTAATGTGTACAACGGAACAGCTGGGTCTAAATAATTAATCATGCGCGAATGATCTAAATGGGCATGAGATAAGAAAACAGCTGTGTGTTGATAGTCTTTGTCTTCTGTACCATGATATTCATAACCTAAACGTGGATCATATAAGTCTTTTAATTCTGGCACTAAACGATTATTAATTAAGGTTTCAATGTGATCATCGGGCAAATCTAATTCTGGTCGAAATTCTGTGCCAAAATCAAAGAAGATGTGGGCATCTTTATACGCCACTTCAATCACGGTTCCTCCAATTGTTAAAATGCCACTGTGAAAAGTCACAGTTGTTTTAGCCTTTGATTCCATTTTTTGCAACTCCTCTGATAATTTCTTTTCTGAAAATCAAGTAAATAATTAAAATTGGAATAACGGTTAATGTTGCAGCAGCCATTTGTAAATGTACGTCACTACCGCTCTCTGTCGCAAAGGCCGATAGTCCATTATTCAATAGACGGTATTTTTTCTCGTTCGTCACCAACAATGGCCACAAGAAAGAATTCCAACTAGAAATGAATGTTAAAATCCCTACTGTTACCAACGCTGGTTTTGACATTGGTACTAAAATACGCCAAATATATTCTAAATCACTAGCGCCATCAATCTTGGCAGCCTTGTAAAAAGTATCAGGAATACCTTTTAAATAACCGTTTAAATAGTAAATATAAAAAATACTAGTTAAAAATGGAATAATTAAGGCGCTGTAAGTATTTAACAAACCTAATTGCGCAATCGTTTGATAATTGGTAAAAATAATAGATTCATACGGAACCATTAACAACGAAATCATCAAAGCAATGACCACATTTTTAAAACGGAACTTCAAACTCGTTAATGCGAATGAAGCTAACACGGCGGTGACTACCGTAGCAATCGTTGTAACGCCTGAAACAAAGACTGTGTTCAAGAAATACCGAAGAAAGGGTGCTTTTTGAAAGACCTCTGTGTAGTTTTGCCATTGTGGTTGTTTTGGAAACATGGTTGGCGGCATGCTGGTCGCTTCAGAGTAACTCATTAAACCAGCTAAAATCATATAGACAAATGGAAATAACGTAATAACGGCTAAAATGCCTAAGAAAACAAATGCGATAATCGTTAAAACTTTTTTCATTGGCTTATTGCCCCACTTTCTTTAAGAGTTTATTTTGTAAGAAAGTGACCACTAAAATAATCACAAATAAAATCACTGTGGCGGCCATCGCAATTCCGGGACGCCCTGCAATGTGGAATTTGTCATAAATATAGTACACTGCGGTTGTGGCACTGTTGGCAATCCCCGCACGACCACCGAATAAAGCATAAACTTGTGTATAAACTTTAAAGGCGCCAATTAAATTGACCGTTAATAAAAAGGCAATGGTCGGGACTAGCTGCGGAAACGTAATACGTCGGAAAATTTCGCCGTCTGAGGCGCCAAACATTTTTGCAATTTTAAAATGTTCTTCATCAATATTTCTCAACCCAGCCAACAAAATAATAATATTAAATGCTAAACTCGTCCAAACCCCAAAAATAATCAATGTCGGCATACTCATTTGAACATTATCTAGCCAGTTGACAGAAGGAATGCCGAAAAAGCCTAAGACGTAATTGACAATTCCATAATCGCCATTAAAGAAGTAACGGAAGACAATCCCAATGGCAATCGTACTCGTTACATAAGGCATAAAGAAAATCGTTTCAAAGAAACTCTTATGTTTAACTTTTTCAAAGATAATCCAAGCAATTGCTAGGGAAATTATCAAGGCAATCGGTACCACAGCAAATGCATAGAGCGCTGTATTTTTTAACGCTTTATAGAAGATTGGATCATTCAATACACGTTGGTAATTTTCTAAACCAGCGTAGCGTTGGTTAATTAAGGAACCTTTTTGGAAGCTCATCCACAAAGAACGAAACAGCGGATAAACGCTAAACAGTAAAATGATTCCTAATGATGGCAGAAGGAAGAGCCATGCTTTTGGTTGATTTTCTGGATTGTATTTTTTCATTAGTAAACCCGGTCTCCCGCTTCGTTAAAGATAAATACTTTTTTATATGAAAAATCAAAAGATAAAGTGTCTCCTTCTTCAATCGCTTCTTCTACACTTACAATTGATTTCACTTGTTCATTTCCTAATGTAAATCGTAAAATACGTTCTCGACCAATCAATTCCACTAAATCTGTCGTTGTGGTAAAGAGACCTGTTTCAGTTGGTACCACATCTTCTGGACGAGAAGCAAACGTATATTTCCCATCAGTCATTGGCATTTTAAAGCGTGCTTGCTCAAAACGCTCAAGCGGAATTTCAAAACTTTCGTGGTACATTTTGCCGTCTTTCACTTCAACAGACAATAAATTAATAATTGGGTTACCTATGAACTGAGCAACAAATAAGTTATTTGGTTCTAAGTAAAGGTTTTGAGGTTCATCATTTTGTTGAATAACCCCTTCGTTTAATAAAATAATTTTATCACTGATTGATAGCGCTTCCTCTTGGTCGTGCGTTACAAAGATTGTTGTAATGCCTACTTCTTTCACCAAGCGGCGGATTTCTTCACGAATTTTCAAACGCAAACGTGCATCCAAGTTACTTAAAGGCTCATCTAATAATAAAACATCTGGTTTTTGAACTAACGCCCGGGTAATCGCAACACGCTGTTGTTGACCACCAGAAAGTGTGCCTGGCTTTTTATGGCTTAACTCTTCAATATTCGTTAGTTTCATATATTCTTCGGCAATAGCTTGTGCCTCTGCCTTGGGAACTTTCTTACTTCCTACCGTCAAAGGAAACATTACGTTTTCTAGAACAGTCATATGTGGATATAAGGCATAGTTTTGAAAAACGAACCCGATGTTCCGATCTTTTGGTGCTGTTTTGACAACCGATTGCTGTCGAAACTGAATATCTCCATCACTTGGATGCAATAAACCTGCAATTAAGTTTAAAATTGTGGATTTCCCACACCCACTTGGTCCTAACAAACAAACCAAGTCCCCTTGCTCAATCGTAAAATTGACCGATTTTAACGCTTCAAACCCATTATCGAATACTTTTTTCAAGTCGATAACTTCTATCATGACCCAACCTCCAAAAAAACATTTAATAGCATACCTTTTGATTTTAACATTTATTTCTTGCAACCGCGAGAGCAAAGCTGTTTCATTAAGATAAAAATAGGTAAAGTTAATGTATTTTTTATGTAAAAAATGTTGTTTTTCTGAAAAGCCTATTTACACTTTTTTTAATGCACAACAAAAAAACAGAGAATTTTTCTCTGCTTTTTTGGTTATTTTTTAGAATCTTTTTCTGATTCCTTTACAATATAAATTGGTCGTTTTTTCGTTTCTAAGAAAATTTTGCCGATATATTTGCCAATAATTCCTAAACATAATAGTTGCAAACCACCTACAAAAAGTACAATACAAACCATTGAAGGCCAGCCGCTTGTTGGATCACCATTAACTAATGTTCGAAAGATAATCACTAACATTGCTAGTGCAGAACCAATACACGAAAAGGCGCCAACGTATGAAGCAATATTCAATGGTGTTTCTGAAAAATTGACAATCCCGTCAATTGAATAACTTAATAGACTCCAGAAAGACCAAGAGGTTTCTCCAGCAATTCGTTCTCGATTTTTAAATTCAATATATTCTGTTTTAAAGCCGACCCAACTAAAAATCCCTTTTGAAAAACGATTATACTCAGATAACTCTAAAATCGCATCGACCATTTGTCGGGTCATGACACGGAAGTCACGGGCACCATCCACCATTTCCGTCTCAGCAATTCGATTAATGAGTTTATAGAACATCCGTGCAAAAAAGCTACGAATGGGCGGTTCGCCGTCTCTTGTTATGCGTCGTGTGCCAACACAATCTAAATCTGCACTGGTTTCAATCATCTCAATCATTTGAGGTAATAACTCAGGCGGGTCTTGTAAATCAACGTCCATGACTGTCACTAAGTCACCTGTTGCTTCTTTTAAACCAGCGTATAAGCCTGCTTCTTTCCCAAAATTTCGTGAAAAAGAAAGATAACGGACCTTCTCTGGATGTTCGCGATAAAGCTGTCTTAAAACAGCTAACGTCTTATCTTTTGAGCCATCATTCACAAATATATATTCTACTGAATGAGACAGTTGCTGGCTAATTTTTTCTACTTCTTCAAAAAACAGCGGAATCGCTGCTTCCTCATTATAACAAGGGACAACAATTGATAACATTTTATTTCCTCCACACTTCAGTTAATTATCATTATACCATATAATAGCCTTATTAAATAACGATATCCAACTAAAAATAACTTAAATAGAAAGAACCTGAGAAAAAATCCAAAACGATTTTTTCTCAGGCTGACTAGCGGTTAAACGAAAGCAACAGAAATAGTCCTACGCACTACTTCAGCCTCTTTTGTTTAGCACTAAAATTATTTTGTTAAATCTTCTTGGTTTGCTTCAAATTGATAACGCGGTTCATCATTCTTTTCATCATAATCAACAATCAAATCATACCCTTTAAAGAACCAATCATCTGTTTCTTCAATAAAATAGGTAATCCCATCTAGGTTCTCTTTAATCATTGGCTCATCTGGCGCTTCTACAGACATCGCAATGGAAAAACCATCATGAACAGGTGTTTTTCCGTAAATTTTTCCGAAAAAACGAATGCCTGTCTCAGGCTGAACCCCGGTTTCTTCTTTAAACCATTGTTGGGCTTTCGGTGTCACTTCTAATTTCATTCTTTGTTCCTCCTTCACATCTCTGTCGCCATTTATTGTAGCACAGCGCAGTGCTTTTAGAGAATAAAGTGCTTAGCCATTCATTTTTTCATCTAATAAATCAACGTCTGCGGTATCACCGATAACTAATAAATTGTCGTTTTCTCGAACAATTTCAGAAGCATCTGGCGAAGCAATTACTTCTGTTTTCGAGCGGCGAATCGCTACCACAGTTAAACCAAATCGTTGACGGAAATTTAATTCTGCTAAGGTTTTATTGTAAAATTTAGGATTGGTGACCCGAACCTCAGCTAATGAAAATTCGCTAGATAATTCAATATAATCTAAAATATTGCGTGAAACAAGTTTGTGAGCAATTCGAATGCCCATATCCCGCTCTGGGTGAACGACCATGTCTGCCCCAATTTTATCTAAGACACGGGCATGATATTCATTGACCGCTTTGGCTAAGACATTGGGAACCCCCATCTCTTTAACCATTAGTGTCACTAAAATACTCGCTTGAATATCTTCACCAATTGCCACCACTACGTGATCAAAATTCCGAATTCCTAAAGAACGCAACGTCATTTCATCTTGGGCGTTAGCCACCACTGCATGCGTTGCAATATTCATATATTCATTGACACGGTCTTCACTGCTGTCAATGGCCAAAACTTCTTGACCAGCTTCCACCAAAGTTTGGCATATGCTGCCGCCAAAACGTCCTAAACCAATAATTGCAAAATTTTGTTTCATTTCTTCTGACCGCTCCTGTCTGTTCGTTAAAATTAGTATAACAAATCCATAAATAAATTCCTAGAAGGATTTCCTAGAATTTATTTATGGATTTATCTGATATTTATTTGGCTAAACCATGTTGAAAAGCATAAATCGCCGCTTGGGTCCGATCATCCACATCTAGTTTTGCTAAAATGTTTGAAACATGTGTTTTAACTGTTTTCAAAGTGATAAAGAGTTCATCAGCAATTTCCTGATTACTTTTACCTTGTGCAATCAACATTAAAATTTCGTGTTCCCGGTTTGTCAAATCTTCGTGCAACACCGGCTCTTGTTTTTTTGTTAACCGTTCCATCATCTTATGCGTCACTTCAGGTTCCAACACACGCTCTCCGCGATAAGTCGCCCGAATTGCATCAGCAATCTCATGTGCTGTTGATGTTTTTAATAGGTAGCCCGCTGCACCAGCTTCAATCGCCGGATACACTTTTTCATCATCAATAAAACTCGTCACAATAATAATCTTGGCTTCTGGCCAATCTTTCAAGATCGCTTTGGTTGAATCAATGCCATCCATTTCTTCCATTACCAAATCCATCAAAATAACATCTGGACGTAGTTCCAATGCTTTTTCATAGCCAATCTTACCGTTTTCTGCTTCGCCTACGACTTCTATATCCTCTTGAATAGATAAATATGATGAAACGCCTAAACGGACCATTTCATGGTCATCCACTAGCATTACTTTGATCACTTGCAGTTTCCTCCTTTATGACAGGAACTTTAATTTCAACGCTGGTTCCCTGCCCTTTAAAACTAATAATTTTAACTGTACCGCCCATGCCGACAACACGTTCTCGGATATTATTTAAGCCATAACTACCGGCTTTATTACTTTGTTCCTTCATATCAAAGCCGACACCATCATCAACAATACGCAATAACACGTTTTTATCGACTTGGTGTAAGTATACCTCTAATTCCTTTGCTTTGGCATGTCTTAAGGTATTTGAAAGTAATTCCTGCACAATTCGGAAAAGATGATCCTCAATGCTGCTATTTAAATGAACATCTTCAACATCCCAAATCAATTCAATTTTAATTTTTGTTTGTAGTTCTTTCAGTAATTGTTCAATACCTTTACGCAAACTTTTTCCTTCTAGACTGATAGGACGCAAGTGCAATAGTAACGCGCGCATTTCCGATTGGGAGGCGTTAATGATTTCTGCCACCATGGCTAGTTGTTTACGATATGGTTCCGGGGTTTCTGTTCGTTGTGCTTGTTCATTTAAGGCAGACAACATCATCATGGCTGCAAAAAGTTGTTGACTGACTGAATCATGCAACTCCCGCGCCAAACGATGCCGCTCGTTCTCTAAAATTTCTTCTTTTGTTTGCCCATCCATTAATTGCGGTCGACTGTTTAATAATTGCAATTCTTTAGACATCTCTAATAATTTATTTTTAATCGACCAAATATCTTGTTCGACTTCGGTTAGATAATGGTCTTGATTTTCACTGGTCGTTGGTTTGTTTAAGACTGGACTTTCATAATTACCATTGGCCAATAACCGAAGTTTTTCTTCAATCCGTCCATATTGCCCTTTTTGAACCAATGAAATCAGTAAAAAGGTCAATAAGCCTATTAGTAAGGATATGAGAACAATGTGCACAATTAGTGGTAAATAAAAGACTTTTCTCTGAAGAAGCTCTAATAACCACCGGTTTTGTTTAATCGAATGAAAATATGAAAACAATGTAATTAAGATAACAATAAAGGTGCTAAGGGACGCATATAATGAAATCATGCGTCTTGAAATCCGATCGGTCATACACGGATCACCTCAACATCTCCTACTAAAGTGTTCGTCATAATTTTCAAACGACGAAGATTGGTATCATAATCATTGCTGTAAATTTTTAATGATTCGTTTTTCAATTGATATTTTTCTTCTTCAAAACGTACCGTTCCGTAAAAAGTTGAATGTTCTAACAAAATAGCTACACCTAACGGCACTAGAATTCGCGTGCGGCCAAAACCTTTACGAATAATAATAATATTGTCTTCTTTCGGTAGTAGCGTATTACCTAAATCAATAATGGTGTCCCCAGAGATTAAATCAATATTGATATCGTCCCATTCATAGATATTGTTACCAATGCGTTCGTTGGCAAACCAGCGGCGTTTAAATCGTTTGCCATTTTTAGGTTCTTTTGCCGCCGTCTCCACCATAATCATTTGTTTTTTTCGCCAAGGTGCTCGCTCAGCTATATCCACGCCTGAAATCTCAAAGCCTTTTAAGCCGATAAAGAGTACGCCAAAAATCAACATAAACCAAACAGCCGTGCTGTTCATTGCACCAATGACAATAAAAACAACGCCGAGGACGAATTGAAAGTTGTTAAAATGTGTTTTAGATGCTTTCCTGGAAACGTAGGCCACAAGTAAAACGCCAATTGTTAATAAAACAGCTAATCCAGGATTATGTACAATTTGCCATAACGCCAGAATAAAAAGTAATGCTTCTGCGACGATAAAAAAGCGCCAAGGGTTATTCATAGATTTGCCTCCTCCCTCTGTCATTTATTTTACTCGTTTATTTTATTTAATCATAGTGGTTTGCGCCTCAGGTTACCATAGGACTTTAGCCCTAAATGTCCTAGATTGCGAAAGGACAGGCCTTGGAAGCTGCCTGCCCTACTCAATTATTTAGTTTGCTTCAACTTTTGTAATTTTAACTGTCATGTCGCCACCAGGTGTTGCAATAATCACTTGGTCGCCTAATTGTTTACCAATTAAGGCTTGCGCAATCGGTGAATCGTTAGAAATTTTACCAGAAAATGGATCGGCTTCGGCACTTCCTACGATTGTGTATTCCTCTTCTTCTCCATCAGGCAATTCTTGGAAAGTAACTGTTTTACCGATGGAAACTTCGTCTTGGTCCACGCCATCATTATCGATGATTTCTGCAAAACGAATCATATTTTCTAACGTTGTAATACGTCCTTCAACGAAAGCTTGTTCATCTTTAGCTGATTCATACTCTGAGTTCTCTGAAAGATCCCCAAAGCTACGAGCGATTTTAATACGCTCTACGATTTCTTTACGTTTAATTGTTTTTAATTCTTCTAGCTCTTGTTCTAATTTTTCTTTTCCTTCAAGAGTCATTGGATATACTTTTTCTACCATGTTAATTCTCCTTTTTCGCTTAACGATACGTAGTTCTTGGTTGGTTATTGAAAAAAATTCCGCTTTCAATCCACAAAAGAGTACCACGCTTTTTCTAAATTGTAAATATAATTATTGAATTTTTGTGATTTTGCTAAATTTTATTTATATAAATTTCTAGTTGCTACTCTTTCCCTCTGTTAAACAGATTACTTTTTGAGTATCTAAAAGCTTGGTGAATCATACAAAATTGATTCACCAAGCTCTTTTATGTTTTCATTTTATTCACTACTTGAATTATTGACATACTGATCTACTAATACTTGATGTTCTTCATATGTTTTTGAGAAGTATACTTTTCCTGTAGAAATATCTGCTACAAAGTATAAATAGTCACTTGGTGTCGGATTCAAGACTGCTTTAATTGACTCCTCACTTGGGCTATCTAATGGTCCTGGTCCATAACCAGTATTTTTATACAAGTTATAAGACGAGTCCACTTCCAAGTCAGCATACGTTACAGTTTCTTTGTGTTCTCCTAGAGCATACAAAATAGAAATATCTGATTGGATCGGCATATCGGCAGCCAAGCGGTTAAAGAATACTTGCGCAATTTGTTTGCGGTCTGCTTCTTTGACTCCTTCTTTTTCAACCAATGAAGCTAACGTCAAGACTTGCTGATTGGTTAAATTCTTTGCATGAATTGTCGGCGTATATTGTTCCATTACTGTGTTCATTTTAGCAATCATTTGTTCGACAAATTCAGGAAGTGTTGCTTTTTTGTAGTAATCATAAGTTGCCGGGAATAAATAGCCTTCTAAGCGATAACGAACACCTTCTGCGGTTGCAGCACTTTCAAGTAAATCAGGATACTTAGCCTTCATTTGATTGAAGAAGTCTTCGTTTTTCATTAATGCAATGAAATCTGCTTTCTTGAAATCCGTATTTTTTTCAATGGCTTCGCCAATTTTATCTATATCGTAGCCTTCAGGAATCGTTACTTTGCCATCTGCGATTTTAGTTGGTTCTGGCGTGCCTCCTTCTTTTAGCATTTCACCAATTTCATCGAGTGTCATGCTTGGAGACATTTGATAATAGCCCGCTTGAAAATCTGTTAAGTTTTTAAATTTTACGTAGTAGTTAAAAACCATTCCGCTTTTAATGACGTTGCTTTCTTCTAAAACCGCAGCAATTTGCTTATTAGAAGATCCTTCTGGGATATGCACTTGAACAAGCTTCTTATTGTTCTTGTCTAGTGGCTGTAGCCCAGCATCTACATATTTATAAAAAGTAAACCCAAAGATTGCCATCATTAAAACCAATACAGAAACTACAATTAACACGATACGACCGACTAAACGATCTTCTTTTTTACGTGTTTGTTTTTTTGTATTTGTTGGCTTTTCGTCTGTTTCAATCGGGGTTGGCTCTTCGACTGTCTGTGTCGTCTTGTCTTTCCCACGTCTTCGAGCAGCTCTAGAACCTGCACGTGTTTGTGTTGTGCGGCTCGCTGTTTCTTGTGATTCATCAGATGAAGGTTGGGGAGACCTATCATTTTTTTCAGAGGAATCAGGTTGATCGCCATCATTTCTACCTTTTAAAGACCCAGTTACTTGATCTCTAAGCGAAGATTTGGGATCTTGGTTATTTTGGTTATCATTAGCCAAAACTAACCCTCCTTACTATTCTATCGTTTATGACTGAAACTATTATACATGAAACCTCTTTAAAATTAAATGTTTTTAATAAAAAGACCGTCATTCCCCGATAAAAAATTCATCATTGACAACGTTTAAAGCCTATGATGGCGCTTTTCTATTGAAACGATAATAAATCTTAAAATCCTCCTAAATTTATCGGAAATCCATTTTCTATTAAGGATTTTGTAGCAAAATAGCACCTAAGTCTTTAGGCGATTGTACTAGGAATGTCGCTCCCGCCTCTTGTAATTCTGTTTCTTCACCAAATCCATACAAGACACCTATACTATCTAAGCCATTTTGTTGAGCACCAAGAATGTCATGATTACGATCACCAACCATGATAATTGCTTCTTTGGTTGGGTCTAATTGAGCTTCCGTTAATGCATACTGAATCACATCTGCTTTTTTAGAACGATGACCATCCATGCTCGCTCCATAGATGCCTGTAAAATAACGATCTAAATCAAAATGAGTAATAATCTTTTTAGCAAATTCTTCTGGCTTGGAAGTCGCAATGTATAACTTTGCTCCCGCTTCCTTTAACCTTGTTAGTACCTCTGGGATCCCTGGATACACATGGTTTTCAAACATACCTTTTCTCTGATAATACGCTCGATAATGACCCACGGCTTGTTGCGCTGCTTCAGCTGAAGGTGCCATGTGCAAAAACGACTCATATAAAGGCGGCCCTATGAAAGAACGTAACGTCTCCTCGCTAGGAGCTGGCCAGCCTAATTGTTCTGTTGCATATAAAATAGAACGCATAATGCCGCTACCAGAATCCGTAATTGTGCCATCTAAATCAAATAAAATCGTTTGATACATCTTCACTTCACTACTTTCTAGCATTTTTTGTCTAATTGATTCTTCAAAATAAGATACGCAAAAGAAGCACATTTTTCAGCGCTTCTCTGCCTTTTTATTTATTTTGCTGTAAACGAATCTGGTTTTTTATCTGATTGCTGCATTTCATAGGCAATGGCTTCAACGATTCGGCGGCTAGCTTGACCATCCCCATACGGATTTTGTGCATGCGCCATCGCGTGGTAAGCATCAGAATCAGTCAATAATGTTTTCGCCTCTTGATAGACTACTTGTTCGTCTGTACCAACCAATTTCAATGTTCCTGCCGCTACGCCTTCTGGACGTTCCGTTGTATCTCGTAAAACTAAAACTGGCACACCTAAGGAAGGAGCTTCTTCTTGCACACCGCCAGAATCAGTTAAAATTAAAGCACTTTTCGCTGCAAAATTTTGAAAATCTTTGACATCCAATGGTTCAATTAAATGCACACGAGCTAATTCACCTAAGTGTTCCGCTACTATTTCACGGACTTTGGGATTTTTGTGCATAGGGAAAATGACTTCAATTTCTGGATGTTCCATTACAAGTCGACGAACAGCTTTAAACACATTTGCCATTGGCAGGCCTAAATTTTCACGACGATGCATTGTAATTAGCACGATGCGTTGGTCTGTAGGGATTTTTCCCAATAAATCATTTTGATAGTGGGCATCAACGGTGTACGCCATCGCGTCAATCGCTGTATTGCCAGTTATATAAATATGTTCTTCTGGATGATTTTCTTTGATTAAATTGTCCTTACTTTGAGTGGTTGGGGCAAAATAAATATCCGTTAACACATCTACCAGTTGACGATTCATTTCTTCCGGAAACGGAGAATATTTTTGCCAGGTCCGTAATCCTGCTTCCACATGTCCCACCGGAATCTGTTGATAAAAAGCAGCCAATGCAGCCGCAAATGACGTGGTTGTATCGCCATGAACCAAGACAATATCCGGCTGTTCTGTCACAAGAACCTCAGTTAATAAATTCAAAACACGACTTGTAATATCTGTTAAGGTTTGCCCATCTTTCATGATATTTAAATCATGATTCGGTGTAATTTGAAAATCTTCTAACACTTGATCCAACATTTGGCGATGTTGCGCTGTTACGACTACTACAGAGTCAAATCCTTGACTTTGCTCTTCTAAAACTTTGATTAAAGGGGCCATTTTGATTGCTTCTGGTCGTGTTCCAAAAACCGTCATTACTTTAATTTTCTTCATCATTTTCCTCCTAATTCTATGTTAGTTTCGGGTATTTTTGTTGGCGAAATTCTTCTGCTCGTTGAACATAATGTAAGGCGTTCATATGATTACTGGCTATTTCTGCTGCCGTTAACGGACGGATAACCTTAGCTGGTCGACCAAATGCTAAAACATTTGGCGGGATAATTTTGCCTTCTGTCACTAAAGAGCCCGCACCAATCAGGCTGTTTTCTCCAATAATAGCGTTATTTAGAATCGTTGAACCCATGCCAATCAAAGCACCATCACCGATTTTACAACCGTGTAACATGCATTGATGGCCCACCGTTACATACTTGCCTACAATTGTCGGGGCATCTTCATCAACATGAATAATCGTGCCATCTTGAATATTACTACCTTCACCAATGGTAATTGTGTTACTGTCACCTCTTAAGACCGACTGAAACCAAATATTACTATCCTTCGCTAGTTGTACGTTTCCATAGACATCTGCACTAGCAGCAATAAAATATTCTTTTTTCAAACGCTGTCACCTCTTTTCATTAAGTATAGACAAGAATTCCTCACTTTCATAGTAAAAAAGACAAGAAAAGAGCGTGGGACAAAAATCACTTTGGATTTTTGCTCCACGCTCAAAAACTGATAAACGGCGGGAACAAAAGCAACTCCTTCGGAAATAAGCCGGAATTCTCCAAAAATTACAGAACAATTTTCGGAAATTCCTTCTTATTTCTCGGAGTTAAACGCTTCTGTCCCGACCTCTCTTTATTCCTCATAGTCGCCTTCTTCAGCAAATTGACTATTGTATAGTTTTTCATAGAAGCCACCTTGTTCCAGCAACTCATGATGCGTACCTTTTTCAATGATTTCTCCTTGTTTCATAACAAGAATTAAATCAGCTTCACGAATAGTTGATAGGCGGTGGGCAATAACGAAACTCGTTCGTCCTTCCATGACACGATCCATTGCTTTTTGAATTAAGGCTTCCAAGCGTGTATCGACTGAACTAGTCGCCTCATCTAAAATCAAAATTTTTGGATCAGAAATTACCGCTCGGGCAATGGTCAACAATTGTTTTTGACCAAGGGAAACGTTATCTCCCTCAGAATTGATTTCCATTTCATACCCATCTGGCATTGTCCGAATGAAGTGATCCACATTGGCCGTTTTCGCTGCATCCACAACTTCATAATCCGTGGCATCCAACTTCCCAAAACGAATGTTATCTGCAATGGTACCTTTATACAACCAAGCATCTTGCAATACCATTCCAAATACAGATCGGACATCACTACGGTTCATTTTTTTCGTGTCAATACCATCAATTTTAATGGCGCCTTCTGTTACATCATAAAAACGCATCAGTAAGTTGATTAAGGTTGTTTTCCCAGCGCCAGTTGGTCCCACAATCGCAACCATTTGGCCCGCATCAACTTTAAAGTTCAAATTACGAATTAACGGTTTTTCTGGGTCATAACTAAAGCTGACATTTTCAAATTCAACAGAGCCTAAAATAGGTTCTGGCAAAGGAACATCTTGTTCGTTAAGTTCTTCTTCTGGCTCATCTAGGATTTCAAAAATCCGCATGGTCGAAGCTGAAGCGCTTTGTAAAGCTGCAGACAACTGCGTAATATTCCCCATTGGTTGGCTAATTTGCCAAATATATTGAATAAACGCTTGTAATTGCCCCACTACGATCACACCAGCAACCACATAGTAACTACCAAGGACAGCTACCCCGATATAGGTCCCATAAGCGGTCATCTGAACCAATGGCAACATTAATCCTGAGATAAAGGATGCTTTGAAACCAAAACCATTTAAACGATGATTGACTTGTTTAAAGCCTTCAAGGGTTTCTTTTTCCCGACCATATAGTTTTAAAACACTGAACCCAGTCATATTTTCTTGAACATAACCATTTAAGTCTCCTAAAGAATTTTGCATTCCTTGGAAATATTTCTGGGAGATTTTAACAATTGTTCTTGAAATAATCAGAGACAACGGAATCATAATTACTGAAAAAATCGCCATCAGCGGATTGATTAAGAACATCATCACTACCGCCATCACAATACCTAGGACTGCCGAAACAATATTAATAAAACTTTGTTGCATCGCATTGCTGACAGCATCCACATCGTTCGTCACCCGTGACAAAATATTTCCTTGTTGGTTCTTATCAAAATAAGAAACTGGCAAACGATTGATTTTTTCTTCAATATCTCGACGTAAATCGCGCATGGATTGTTGAACGACATTCGTCATTAAAAAGCCTGACAAAAATTGTGCCACACAATAACCTGTTCCCACAACTAAAATCCAAATTAAACATTGGATTACATAATCAAAATTGATTGATTCACCGGCCGCAATATTACGGCTAATTTCTGTCGTTGGTAATCCAGTCAAATAAGGCAACGCTGCATTAAAGGCCACGGTTAATATTGTAAATAAAATAACTAAATAAAACGTCACTCGGTACGGTTTAATATAGCGACCGATTCGTTTCATAGAAGAAAAGGCGTGTTTCATGCTAATTCCTCCTCTGACAATTGAGAAGCCGCAATATCATAGTAAATTGGACAAGTCTCAAGTAATTCACGATGTGTGCCAATTCCGACCACGTCGCCTTCGTTTAAAACAACAATGCGGTCCGCATGCATAATTGTTCCAACACGTTGTGCCACAATTAAAACAGTGGATTCTGTTGTTTCTTTTTTCAGACGCGCTCGTAAATTTGCATCTGTTTGATAATCTAACGCAGAAAAACTATCATCAAATATATAAATTTCCGGATTGCGAATAATCGCCCGTGCGATAGCTAAACGTTGTTTTTGACCACCAGAAAAGTTCGTGCCACCTTCTGAAAGAGGTTCATCATAGCCTTGCGGTTTTTGTGAAACAAATTCTGTAGCTTGAGCAATGTCAATTGCTCGTTCCATTTCTTCTAACGTCGCATCTTCCTTACCGTAGCGAAGATTATCAGCAATTGTACCAGTAAAAAGTAACGCTTTTTGTGGAATATAGCCAATCTTATTGCGTAATGCACTAAGTTGGTAATCTTTTACGTTCACTCCATCGATTAAAATTTCACCTTCTGATACATCATAAAACCGTGGAATCAATTGAATTAATGTTGATTTTCCACTACCTGTGCTCCCAATAAAGGCCACTGTTTCACCAGGTGACGCCTTAAAACTTACATTGCGGATAACTGGGCTTTCCGCATGTCCAGGATAGGCAAAGGTTACATTTTTAAACTCTAGATAGCCTTTAGTAGCTGTTTCTGTTACGCCTTCTTCTTCACGAATAGCTGGTTCCATGTCTAAGGCTTCTTGAATCCGTGAAGCCGAAACCGCAGCCCGCGGATACATCATAAAGACACTGGCAAATAACATAAACGAGAACAGCGCATGGAAAATATATTCAATAAAAGCAATTAAATTCCCAACTTCTAAATCCCCATGGCTGATTTGAACAGTCCCGCTCCAAATGATTAAGACCATCACAATATTAAATAAGAAAAAGAACCCTGGTTGGGCTGCTGCCATTAAACGAAACAGACTTTTTGAACTTTTAGTGTAAGTTTCATTGACTTTATTAAAACGAGATTCTTCAAATTTTTCATTAACAAATGCGCGTATTACCCGCAATCCAGAAAGATTTTCTCTTAAAATCCCATTGATTCCATCTAAGTTCTTTTGTTGCTTTTTAGATAACGGTTCTGACAAACGAGCAATTCCGACAACTGCTAGCAGCAGAAAAGGCAAGGCACCTAAAACGTACATTCCTAACGACGGACTCGTTCGCATCACCATGTAAAGACTGGCAATAAACATCACTGGCGTCATAAAGCCAAGACGTAAAATATTTCCCATGAAGAGCATAATTTGGTATGCATCATTGGTCGTTCGCGTAATTAAGGAAGAAACCCCAATACTTTCATATTCACTGTGTGAGAAAGTTTGAATCTTTTCAAATAAATCATCACGAATATCACGAACAATGTTTGTTGTAATTCTGGCACCAAAGTACCCTAGCAAAATATTCATTGCGACACCAATAATCGTAATTACAACCATCCAAATCCCTTGCTGATAAATATAGTCCATATCTCTAGGAATAATTCCTTTGTCAATCATTCGTGCTAAAATGGTCGGCAAGCCTAATTCAATCAAAATAAAACCAAACACACAAATAAAATCAGCAAAAAGTAATTTTTTATAACGCATTGTGTAACGCCACATTAACTTCAATTAATCATCTCCTTCTTATCTTACTTTAAATTTTCTAGTACTCCCACTGTATCAAAAAGAAATCGGTAATACAAGCTGTCTGGCTAGAAAAAACAGCCTTTCTCTTTCTATCCTTTCTCTTTTTGATTTTCTAAAAAATAGATAATTTTAATGATTTACTTATACGATTAAAATTGCTACTTCCTTTTGATTGTGCCATAATTGGGAAAAACTGAAAGGACCCTTTGAATGAAAAAATTATTCTTCATTTTTCTCGGTTCCTGTACGTTTGCTTTAGGCACGTTAGGAATCTTTTTGCCGCTTTTACCCACCACTGGTTTTTATTTATTAACGGCCTTTTTTTGGATGCGTAGTTCAGATAAACTTTATAACAAATTTTTAGCTTCTTCTTATTATCAAAAATATATCCAAGAAGCCTTCTTTGAGAAAAAAATTACTCGTAAAGGTAAATGGAAACTATTTATTTCCATGTTTCTTTTATTTGCCATTCCGTGTTTAATTGTCCGAAATACGTTGATGACTACGACTTTAGCGATTGTTTATTTAGCCCACGTGATTGGCTTAAGTTGGTATTGGCGTCCTAAAAAAAAGGCACTCGAACTTGATCAAGAATAAGGCGAAACAAGAAATTTGTTTTTTTTAAAAGTCCAGTGAGTGTTTCTATACTTCCTTATCATTCTATGATAAAATAAGCTTAATTGTTGTTATTCACAACACACGGGACGGTTGAAAAAGAACACATAAAATCAAATACCCAGAATGAAGCAAAGTCGAGGCTTCATTTCATCATTAACAGATGTTTTTGATGAGCATTCTTTTTTAGGTGATCAGCACCTCGTTTTGTTGTGTTTAATTTTCTGTCTTAAAATGAAAAAAACTATAAATTGCTACTATTAGTAGCTGAAGGAGAAATGAATCGATGATTTACAAAGTATACTATCAAGAAACAAAAATCAGAAACCCAAAAAGAGAAGACACAAAATCTCTTTACATGGAAGCCGATAGCGATGTAATCGTGCGCCAATTAGTTGAAGAAAATACCCCATACAATATTGAATACGTTCAATTATTAGACGAAAAACATCTTGCTTACGAGCAAGAACATGCGGACTTCACTCTAACGGAGTTTTAACATGAAAGTAAACATAAAAAATAACGAAACTGGCGTTTTTGCAATCGGTGGTTTAGGCGAAATTGGAAAAAACACATATGGGGTACAATTCCAAGATGAAATTATCATTATTGATGCTGGGATCAAATTCCCAGAAGATGATTTACTTGGGATTGACTACGTGATTCCAGATTATAGCTACATCGTTCAAAATTTGCATAAAGTCAAAGCACTCGTTATTACCCACGGTCATGAAGACCATATTGGTGGCGTTCCTTATCTTTTACGTCAAGCGAATATCCCAATCTATGCGGGACCACTAGCCTTGGCTTTAATTACCAACAAACTAGATGAACATGGTTTATTGCGAGAAGCGGAATTACACGAAATTAATGAAGATACGGTGATTCGTTTTAGAAAAACAGCGATTAGCTTTTTCCGGACGACTCACAGTATTCCTGATGCCTTGGGCGTTGTGGTTAAAACGCCTTCTGGTAACATTGTCGCAACAGGTGACTTTAAGTTTGACTTTACACCCGTTGGTGAGCCAGCCAACTTACACAGAATGGCGAAATTAGGTGAAGAAGGCGTCCTTTGTCTTCTTTCAGACAGTACCAATGCTGAAATACCCACCTTTACAAAATCCGAAAAAACAATTGGGACCTCTATTTTAAAAATCTTTGAAAAAATTGATGGTCGGATTATCTTTGCCAGTTTTGCTTCAAACATTTTCCGTTTACAACAAGCTGCTGATGCAGCCGTGAAAACAGGTCGCAAAATTGCTGTTTTTGGTCGTAGCATGGAAAATGCCATTGTCAATGGCGAACGCTTAGGCTACATCAAAGTGCCAAAAGGAACGTTTGTCGATGCGGCGGAACTGAATCAATTGCCAGCAAATGAAACAATGATTTTATGTACTGGCTCTCAAGGAGAACCTATGGCCGCGCTTAGTCGGATTGCTAACGGTACACATCGCCAAATTAGTATTCAACCAGGCGATACGGTTGTTTTCTCAAGTTCACCAATTCCTGGGAATACGACAAGCGTTAACCGTTTAATCAACTTATTATCTGAAGCCGGTGCAGAAGTTATTCACGGAAAAATCAATAATATCCATACTTCTGGTCACGGTGGACAAGAAGAGCAAAAATTAATGCTTCGTTTGATGAAGCCTAAATATTTCATGCCTGTTCATGGTGAATTTAGAATGTTAAAAATCCATGCTTCGCTCGCTCAAGATACAGGGGTTCCTGAAGAAAATTGCTTTATCATGGGCAACGGCGATGTCTTAGCTTTAACGGCTGATAGCGCACGTCCTGCTGGTCACTTCAACGCTAACGACGTGTACGTTGATGGAAATGGTGTCGGTGATATCGGGAATGTTGTTTTACGGGATCGTCGTATCTTATCTGAAGAAGGTTTAGTTTTAGCGGTAGCAACAGTTGATATTAAAAATAAAGAAATTATGGCTGGTCCAGACATTCTTTCCCGTGGTTTTGTCTACATGCGTGAGTCTGGTGATATGATTCATGAAGGCCAACGTCTTTTATTCAATGCTCTACGTGAAGCAATGAAAGATAAAAACTGTACCGAAGCAAAATTAGGCGAAGCCATGACGACCGCTTTACAGCCTTTCTTGTTTGAACAAACAGAACGTCATCCAATGATTCTACCAATGATTATGACTGCCACAGTTAGTGATCAATAAAGCTCTCATTTAATAGAGAAGAAAAATGCTTGTCCATTTTTCTTCTCTATTTTTTCTAACAAAAAAACACCTAACGCATGTTAGGTGTTTTTGGATTATTTTTTATTAGTTTTTTTCTACGTTAACTGCTTGAGGGCCACGGTCTGAATCTTCAACATCAAAAGTCACTGCTTGACCTTCTTCTAAAGTTTTGAAACCATCACCTTGGATAGCTGAGAAGTGTACGAATACGTCGCTTCCGTCTTCGCGTGAGATAAAACCAAAACCTTTTTCTGCGTTAAACCATTTTACTGTTCCTTGTTCCATTCTTTTGTTCCTCCTCGTGCATTTGCACATAAATAGTCGTAACTTTGCTCGCTTCCAATAGAATATTTAAAAAAATTTAAAAAGTCTACATAATTCCAAACAAGATTACCCTTTCATTTTACACGTGATAAAATATTTTTGCAAGAATTGTCCTCATTCTGAAGCAAAAAAATTCTCTTCTCTCAAACTAATGTATCCGCTATCACCAACAATAATATGATCCAACAATTGAATCCCCATCATTTCGCCACATTCTTCCATTCGTTTGGTAAATTGAATATCTTGTGGAGACGGTGTCGGATTGCCAGATGGATGATTATGAGCTAATAGTATGCGAGCAGAAGAATATTTAACCGCTTCCCGAAAAATTTCGCGTGGATGAGCAATACTTTGATTCAGAGAACCTTTGAAAATCGTTTTCTGTTGGATAATGTCATTCTTGGTATTCAAGTAAATACAAATTAAATGTTCTTGTTGCAGCCCCTTCATCTCTTGGAGTAATCGTTGAGCGACTTGTTGACTGGACGTAACTTTGCCAAATTTGATTTGACTACTTTGATAAATTCGACACCCCAATTCAATGGCCGCACGTAATTCAATGGCTTTCACTTGGCCAATGCCTTTAATAGCCATTAACTCGTTCAACGTGGCTTGCTGCAAATAAGAAAGTTGCTTAAACTGTTTTAACAGCGTTGCGGCAACAGTCATCACGTCTGCTTCTTTTGAGCCAGTACGTAACAGAATCGCCAACAACTCTTGATTCGATAATGCTTTTTCTCCTATCGCTAAGAGCCGTTCTCGTGGTAAACAATCACTCGGCATCTCACGAATAAACAGATCCGATACTTGCATAAAAAAACCTCCTTTGCTAGTCATTAATAAACTACGCAAAGGAGTGTTGTTTTTATTATTTTAAATAATGTGGCGCTTGATGTAAACTCTCCAAGACATGTAATGTTTTCTCTTGGATAACTTCAGTTGGTTGCAATAAATCAGGTACCATGATCACTGGAATGCCCGCACTATGAGCCGCACTTACCCCATGAAATGAGTCTTCGAAAATCAAGGTTTTCGGGGCTTCTGTTCCTAAAAGTTGACGTGCTTTTTGAAAAATTTCTGGGTCCGGTTTTGCTCGTTTAACGTCCTCTGCTGAAACAATTCCTACAAAACGATCCTGAATCCCAGCATGGCTTAATAACATTTCAATTGCTGGACGGACGTTACTTGAAGCAACCAATCGAGGAATTTTTTGATCATCTAAAAAGTCGAGAAATTCCACCACCCCTGGTTTTAAAGGGACGTTACCAGATCGAAACTCTTGCAGGGTATCATCATAAGAACGGCGGATAAATTCTTCCACTGTGTCGTGACCATAGGATGCATAAATACGTCGGTAATTCTCTTGTACTTCTTCATCGGAAATCCCAACATAGTCTAAATAGACTTCTTTACTATATGGTAACCCCATTGCATCTGCTACTTTTTGAGTAGATGTATAGTAAATCAACTCCGTATCAAAAAGCAACCCATCCATATCAAAAATTACGCCATCAAATTTCTTCATCATTTCCTCCTATAGTTAAAAGTAATTCTCTTACTTGAGAAACAAAATATAATGAACCTGTTACTAATAATAAATCATCTGTCGACATTTTTTCTAAAATTTCGCCTAAGCCAAATTGCCATAAAGACACAATTTCTGTTAAATCGTCTTCATATTTTTCCATTTCTGTAAGTGCAATAGCTTTAGGGTAATCAAAGCTAGTTAAGTAAAGATGCGCATTCGGTACTTGCTTTAAGTCCTGAATCATCTCATCTACATCTTTAGTTGCTAAAGCTGAAAATAAAATATGAATCGTGTGTTGTGGAAACTCTTTGCGCAAGTTTTCAACTAAGCGTTTTACTGCATGATCATTGTGGGCACCATCTAAAACAATCAACGGTTCATCACTAAGACGTTCCATTCGAGCTGGCCATTGCGCTTTAGCTAACCCTTGAGTAATGTCTCGTTCTTTAAACGGCAAATGTTGTAGTTGGCAATACTTGTCAAATAATTGAATAGCTACCGCCGCGTTTTCTACTTGGTGACGCCCCAACAAGGGAACTTTAATCTTTGTCAGTTTGCCCATTTCTCCATAGAAATTAAATACTTCCCCCCATTGTGTATCAGGATGTAGATATTCCACTTGATACTCTTTGCCAAAACGAAAAATTGGACTCTGTTTTTCTTGTGCGACTTTTTCAATGACTGCTAGCGCATCAGCACAAATGTTGCCTGTTACTACTGGGACTTTTTCTTTAATAATACCCGCTTTTTGATAGGCAATTTCAGCAATTGTTTCACCTAAAATTTCTGTGTGATCCTTCCCAATTGTCGTAATTCCCGTCAATAATGGCTTCACGACATTGGTGCTATCAAGTAATCCACCTAAGCCAACTTCAACAACGGCGATATCCACTTGTTCATTCACGAAATAGTCCAAGGCCATTCCTGTCAATGTTTCGAATTCTGTAATTCCAGCCACTTCAGTGATCTGGTCTAATTCTTTAATGATTGGTTGATACTTTTCCACATAGGTAATCAATTGTTCGTCTGAAATTGGTTGACCATTTATCGCAATTCTTTCATTAAATGATTCAATATAAGGAGAGGTAAAGGTTCCGACTTTCAAGCCCATTTCTTCTAATAGACAGCGTAAATATGTCACGGTTGAGCCTTTACCATTGGTTCCTGCGATATGAATCGTTGGCACTTTGTTTTCTGGATGATCAATTTTTTCTAATAACGCATTAATCCGATCCAAACCAGGTCTTGAACCAAAGGGTAACCGGCTATGAATCCATTCAATGGCTTCTTCTATTGTTAATTGCATCTTGTCCAACTCCTTGTCTTCTTCTACATTATAACTAAGTTAGGTGACTTTTTCACTAATAACCAATTGAAACTTTTTCTTGAAAACTTTTTGCATTTTTCATAATTTTGCGTTATTAGCGGATACATTAATGAACTTATGGTAAACTAACATTCTGGATGGTTCATTCCAGCCAGCCAATTAAAAACTATTTTTAGAGCTTTCAACACGCTTATTCATGATTTTTTTATAAAGGTGGACTTATTTTGATGAAAAACAAATCGAAGCTTTTATGGTTAGGAAGTTTTTTCTTGCCGTTTTTACTTCTATTGCTTGTATGGATGACATTACAACTTGCGCCTTTTGGTGACAACAACTTATTAGTTAGTGATTTAGGCACACAATACATGCCTTTCTTGAGTTTTTTAAAACGCTCTTTTCACGAGGGAATAACTACATTCTACTCTTTTTCCAATGAGATTGGTGAGTCGATTGTTCCTTTGGCAGCCTATTACTTACTGAGCCCTTTTAATGTGTTGGCTTTCTTTTTTCCTTATGAACAATTACCTATAGCAATTTTATGGATTATTACCTTAAAACTTGCCTTGATGGGCACGACGATGTTTAGCTATTTAAAATACACCTATCAAAAAGTTGATGGCACCACGTTACTTTTTTCAACGTCCTATAGTTTCTGTGGCTTTGTCACCGTCTATAGCCAAAACTTTATGTGGTTGGATGCACTGATTCTATTCCCGCTTATCTTATTGGGACTCCAACGTTTATGGGATCAACGCAAATGGGGCTTATACAGTATAACCCTGTTTTTAGCGATTGTGACGAATTACTACACGGGTTATATGATTTGTCTCTTTGCTGTTTTGTACAGTATCTATTGGTTCTTTAAAAAGAATACCCAAGCCCATGCTATTCGGCAATTTTTTAAACAAAGTCCGTTATTCATCCTCGTTTCTTTTTTAACAGGAACTGCAACTAGCTTTTTATTATTACCTGCAGCAGAAGGGATGCTCTATACAAAAAAAGCAGATTTTGATGTCTCGACGTTCTTTTTAACGCCTAAGTTCAACACTTCGTTTTTCTCGCAATTAGGCTTAGGTTCTATTAATTATGAGTTGCGTTTAGACCATTTACCAACCGTTTTTGCTGGATTATTTGTGACACTCCTCTGTGTTGCCTATTTTCAAACGAAACAAATTGCGTTAAAAGAAAGAATAGCTTCAGCAATTCTTTTATTCATTCTCTTTTTAAGCTTTTGGTTAGAAGCCTTTAATACTGTCTGGCACATGTTTCAAAGCCCAGCTGGTTTCCCTTACCGAAATGTCTTTATTTTTAGCTTTTTATTGATTGTCTTTGCCTATGAAGTTTGGCTTAAAAAAGTGACCATTCCTTGGACCGCACCTATTATTTTTAGTCTGCTGTTAGTCATTGGCTACGGATCTTTGTATTATGGTCCACAAAAGAATCTCTTAATTTCGATCAATTATTTATGGCTAAGTTTATTTTTTATTTGGTTGATTTTCTTTTGCTTGCGTTTAGCACACAAAAAGGCCTTAAGAAACTATGTAGTCGTGGCTTTATTCTTACTGGTCAGCACAGAATTAACAACGAATTTCTGGATTTCTTTTAAACATATGCCCTTTGGTAGCCAAGCAACATTTGCCCAAGATTACCGAAAACACAGCCAATTAATCGATGAAAAAATGGCCTCAGCACCAGAACTTTATCGCATGAAACAAGTCATTCCTTCCAAAGAAACAGGGTTCCGTGAAATCAATAACGGCTACAATAATCCTTTACTTTATGGCTATGCTGGCGTTTCTAGCTATACTTCGACTTTAACTGCCACTACCCAAGACACATTAAGTGCGCTAGGTTTATATCGAAAAAATGATCGCCGGATTGCCTATGTGGATAATTCACAACTAACCAATTTACTTTTAAATGTGAAATATGACTTTTTACCAATTGAAAAACCTACGAGTGAAAAATTGCTAAAAACAGTTGGTTCCACGAAAATCATGGAAAATGATGAAGCGATTGGTATGGGCTTTTTGGCGCCAACCGCATTAACCAAGTTAAAATTAGCAAAAAATAATCCTTTAGATGCCCAAGAAGAACTCCTGCAAACGCTCGTGCCGACTGATAAACCTTACTTTAAAACAGCTTCGTTGATAAATGAACCTCATCATACCAATGAAACAATTGAAGCAACCTTTAAAGTGAATAGCACTGGCGACTTGCATCTTTATATTCCGAATTTAAAATGGAAAAAAGTTACACAATTGAAGGTAAACCAACAAGTTATCTCGACGCCGATTTATATTGCAACCAATCAACTGTTCAATTTAGGGCATTTTGAAAAAGGAACTACCGTGACCCTGTCACTAACTGCTGAACAAGTGGTTGATTTAACTAATTGGCAACTTCAAACTTTAGACCAAACAGCCTTTAATCGTGCGGTTGACAAATTACGCCAACAAGCTCTTCACGTGAATGCAACTAAAAAAGGCCATTTAAATGGCGCACTGAATGTACCTGGAAATGACACTCAGTTACTGTATACGTCCATTCCTTATGACCAAGATTGGCAAGTCAAATCGTCGCTACAAAAAGAACCCTTAAAAACACAACGCATTCTAGGTGGCTTTTTAGCTGTTGAAGTCCCAGCTGGCAAACAGCAGTTAACCTTTGCCTATCATCCAAGAATGATTTATCTCGGCACTGCCGTCAGCGGAACGATTTTACTGGGAACGGCTGGTTATCTTGGCTTTAAAAAATACCGTCGAAAACGTCAGGAGGCCACTCATGACTAATCAGAAAAAATTTTTAAATGGACTCATTCGGTGGTTACCCCTAGTTGGACTGGTGCTTTTCTTCGGCTTAATTTTATGGGGATATTCCAGAGGAATTTTTCATTCTGTTGCTTCCTTGCAAGCTTTTATTAAACAGTTTGGTAACTATGCGGTTCTGTGTTTTATTCTTTTACAAATCGTCCAAGTGATTATTCCTATTCTACCTGGAGGAATCTCTTCTGTTGCAGGAATGTTGATGTTTGGCAATTTGCAAGGACTTTTGTATAGCTATCTTGGATTGATTATTGGTGAGTTTATTGGCTTTTTACTGGTTCGTTACTATGGACGTAGCTTTGTAAAAATAATCCTTTCACCCAATAAATACAAAAAATTTGAAGAGATTTTAGACAAAAATGAACACAATGTCAAAAAGCTCTTAATCTTTACTATGTTAGTCCCCTTCGCTCCAGATGATATTGTTTGTTTAGTGGCGGGAATTACAGATATTTCTTTAAAAGAATTCATGAAAATTGTTCTTTTATTGAAATTCTGGTCTGTGGCTACTTACAGCTACTTAATGTTGTATTTGTTTCAATTATTTGGCAAATTATAACAAAAAGACAACAAAACCAACGTTGGTTTTGTTGTCTTTTCTTTTTTAGATTGAACGTAATTGGGCAATCCGTTCTTTGACAGCCTCTTGTTTTTCAAGGTAGTCCTTTTCTTTTGCACGTTCTGCTTCCACGACCTCATCTGGTGCATTTGACACAAAACGTTCATTTGAAAGTTTGCCTTGCACACGTTTGACTTCTT
This sequence comes from Enterococcus sp. AZ120, assembly GCF_050546165.1. Lineage (NCBI taxonomy): Bacteria > Bacillati > Bacillota > Bacilli > Lactobacillales > Enterococcaceae > Enterococcus > Enterococcus sp. AZ120. The sequence goes on from NZ_CP172950.1 coordinate 2,308,936, forward strand.
TTGTCCATTTGTCTAATTCTTTTTCTAAGCGAGCAATTTCTTCCTCGATATTAATCAACCCAGCTAATGGTAGGAATAGTTCTGCGCCTGTTAATACAGCGGACATGGCTAATTCTGGCGCTTCTATTTCACGACTGATGACTAATTCCTCTGGGTTACAGAAGCGTTCTAAGTAGCTAGTATTAGCTGTTAAAAATTCTTCTACTTCTGTATCGTTTGTTTTAATTAACAAAGTAATTGGTTTAGAAAGTGGTGTATTCACTTCTGCTCGAATATTCCGAACCGAACGAATAACTTCTTTCAGAACTTCCATTCCTCGAGCTGCTGCTTCATCGTTAAATTCTTCATGAACAACTGGGTACTCCGCCACAACCAATGACTCACCTTGATGCGGAATTTTTTCCCAAATTTCTTCTGTTACAAACGGCATAATTGGATGCAATAAGCGTAAGATTTGATCCAATGTGTACACCAAGATGCTCCGTGTTGTTTGTTTAGCTGCTTCATTTTCTCCGTAAAGAATTTCTTTACTCATTTCAATATACCAATCACAGAAATCATCCCAGATGAAGTTGTATAATTGGCGACCTGCTTCACCGAATTCAAAGCGATCAAATAATTCTGTCACACGGGCGACTGTTTCGTTTAAGCGCGTTAAAATCCAACGATCAGCGACAGTCTTTTCACCACTAAAGTCAATATCTGCAGCAGTCATACCTTCTACATTCATAATAACGAAACGACTTGCATTCCAAATCTTATTGATAAAGTTCCAAGAAGCATCCATTTTTTCATAACTAAAACGAACATCTTGACCTGGAGCTGAACCATTTGATAAGAACCAACGCAATGCATCTGCGCCATATTTTTCGATGACATCCATTGGATCAATCCCATTCCCCAATGATTTACTCATTTTGCGTCCTTGCTCATCACGAATTAAGCCGTGAATTAAGACATTTTGGAAGGGACGTTCGCCTGTAAACTCTAAGCTTTGGAAAATCATACGACTTACCCAAAAGGCAATAATATCATAGCCAGTAACTAATGTGCTTGTTGGGAAGTAACGTTGATAATCTTCGCTTGCTTCATCTGGCCAACCCATCGTTGAAAATGGCCATAAAGCAGAACTAAACCATGTATCTAAGACGTCACTATCTTGAACCCAGTTTTCACTGTCGGCTGGTGCTTCCATCCCAACATACATCTCGCCCGTTTCTTTGTGATACCAAGCAGGAATTTGATGGCCCCACCATAATTGTCGCGAAATAACCCAGTCATGAATATTTTCCATCCAACGTAAAAATGTTTGATTGAAGCGTGGTGGATAAAATTCAACAGCGTCTTCTGTTTCTTGATTTTCTATTGCTTTTTCAGCTAATGGTCCCATTTTTACAAACCATTGGGTCGATAAACGAGGTTCCACGACAACGCCTGTTCGTTCTGAATGGCCCACGCTGTGATTCATTATTTCGATCTTAATTAAGCGACCTAATTCTTTCAAGTCAGAGACAATCGCTTTACGTGCGGCAAAACGATCCATTCCTTCGTATTTTCCAGCCAGTTCATTCATCGTGCCGTCTTCGTTCATAACATTTACTCGAGGTAAGTCATGACGATTACCGACTTCAAAGTCATTTGGATCATGGGCAGGTGTGATTTTTACAACCCCTGTTCCAAATTCCATATCTACATAGTCATCCGCAATAATTGGAATTTCTTTATCTACTAATGGCAAGACAACTGTCTTACCAATAAGTTCTTGATACCGTTCATCTTCTGGATGGACCGCAATCGCCGTATCTCCCAACATTGTTTCAGGACGCGTTGTCGCAATTTCAACAACTCCAGAACCATCTGATAATGGGTAGCTCATGTGGTAAAAAGCTCCTTCAATATCTTTATGGATTACTTCAATATCAGACAATGCTGTTTTCGCTTTTGGATCCCAGTTAATGATATATTCACCACGGTAAATCAAATCTTTCTCGTAAAGAGAGACAAACACTTTACGAACGGCCTCAGATAGCCCTTCATCTAAAGTAAAACGTTCACGGCTGTAATCTAAAGAAAGGCCCATTTTTGCCCACTGTTCACGAATGTGAGAAGCATATTCTTCTTTCCATTCCCACACTTGATCAACAAATTTTTCACGACCTAAGTCGTAACGTGAAATTCCTTGTTGTGCTAGTTTCTCTTCTACTTTTGCTTGCGTGGCAATTCCAGCATGGTCCATTCCTGGCAGCCATAACGTATCAAAGCCTTGCATTCTTTTTTGGCGGATAATCATATCTTGTAATGTTGTATCCCAAGCATGCCCTAAGTGTAGCTTCCCTGTTACATTAGGTGGTGGAATAACAATTGAATAGGGCTTCGCTTTTTTGTCGCCACTTGGTTTAAATAAATCTTGATCTAGCCATTTTTGATAACGGCCAGCTTCGATTTCTGTCGGTTGATATTTCGTTGGTAAGTTTTTTTCTTCTGACATTTTTTCCCCTTCTTTCTTAAAATACGCGATTTGGAGCGGTAATTATTTTACAAATGAGTTTTTTTGGCTAAACACTAAAATACGCCCTAAAATACTTTCGTATTTTAGGGCGTAGATTCATCTTATTTACGCGGTACCACCTAAATTGCATTTGAATTGAATTCATTCAAATGCCACTCATTCGTGAGATAACGTTCACGAAACGAATCGTTCTACTAACGTACTGTGTTCAAACCATTGACTCACAAGCTACCTTCTCACTGGTTGTGTAAAAGTCTTGCACCTGAACGACTTTTTCTCTAAAACGACGCCAATGATACTCCTCTTGTTCGCTGTCTTTGCTTCATTCTACAATGAAGCGCAAGCAAAGTCAATTTGTAATCTAGAGGGATTACACTTTTTTTGCAGCTTCTAACGCTTGTTGATAATCGGGTTCCGACGAAACTTCTGAGACGATTTCTTCATAAACTAACGTTCCTTCTGGGTCAATCACAAAAATAGCACGTGCTAAACGGCCCATTTCTGGAATATACAAACCATAAGCTGCACCAAATGAGTCTTCAGTATCATGAAGCATTTCCATTTCGACACCCTCAGCGGCACACCAATTTGCTTGTTCTTCAACTGTGTTATTGGAAATCGTGATAATCTGAACATCGTCTAATTTCGCCGCTTCTTGATTGAAACGTTTCGTTTGCAGTGAACAAACACGTGTGTCGATATCAGGAACCACACTAATTAAAACCGTTTTACCTTTATAATCTGCCAAGTTGATTTCTTGGTTGTTTAAATTTTTCAAAGAAAAGACGGGGGCTTTTGTGCCAACTTTAGGCTGCTCACCTGTCAATTCTAATACGTGCCCTTTTCTTGTAACATTCATTCTGAAATCCTCCTTTTCCACTTTCAATAATAAGTATAGTAGAGGATTTTTATGAAGACAATTTTATTGCTTTGGGCTATTTGCTAGTGAAAAAGTTTCATTAAAATAAATCAGTGTTTGCAGTTCCGTTGTTAAATCAATATACTGCACACTAACGTTGGCTGGCACACTGACACGGTCTGGCGCAAAATTTAAAATCGCAGTCACACCCGCTTGTACAATTTTGTCGATAGCTTTTTGGGCATGGTGACTTGGTACTGTAGAAATGGCTACCGTGACCCCTTCTTGTCGAACGAATGCTTCTAACTCAGACATATCATGAACTAATAATCCATTAATCGTGGTGCCAACTAAAGCCAAATCATTATCAAAAGCACAGACAATATTCAAATTCTCGTTGCGTCTAAAATTATTTTTTAATAATGCCTTGCCTAAATTGCCACAACCAATCAGAGCAATTCTTTTTTCTTCTTGCGTATTTAAAATATTACTAAATACCTCAATTAAATATGGCACATCGTAACCATAACCGCTTCGGCCCAGTTCACCAACGTGGGAAAAATCACGCCGAATCGTTGCAGAAGGAATCTGGATCATTTCACTAAACTCTCGTGATTTAATGCGTTTAACACCAGAATCCCCTAACATTTTTAAATAACGTAAATAAACCGGCAAACGTTTTGCCGTTGCTTTAGGCATTTTTTTCTCCATCCTCTGTCCTCCTTGTTACCTACTTCACATATTCAGTTTATCACGGTTCCCCTCTCCGAGCAACTTGTTTGTGAAATAAGTACAAAATAAATACAGTGACGTCTAAGCGACCGTCACTGTATTTATTTCTTATAGGAAATCTGCAAATTCGTCTTCTTGTTTATCTTTCGCTGTTTCTGCTGAAATCTCTGTAATTTTGAGTCCTTCTAAGGCCCGAGCCATTAAACCTTCCAAGTCTAAGCGCGCTTCATACTCTTGCGCTTTATCCAAGCGAGGTCGTGTTTTCGGTTGCGGTGGCGCAAAAATTGTACAACAATCTTCGAAGGGTTGGATGGCTAATTCAAACGTGTCAATTTTTTCGGCAATTTCGATAATTTCTGTCTTATCCATTGAAACAACGGGTCGAATTATCGGTGTTGAGGTAACCTCATTAATTGCTACCATACTTTGAAGTGTTTGCGAAGCCACTTGTCCTAACGATTCACCGTTAATAATGACTAAACCTTTCCGCATTTCACGAATTGCATCTGTTAAGCGTAACATTAAACGTCGTGTAATGGTCATTAAGTAGCCTTGGGGAACGACTCGTTTAATTTCTTCTTGAATTTCTGTAAAGGGCACTTCAATAAATTGAATAGTTCCTACATAAGGGACTAATTTTTCAGCTAAATCTTTAGCCTTTTGTAACGCTTGTTCACTTGTATAAGGCGGACTAGCAAAATGGACAGCTTCCACTTCCACGCCACGTTTCATAGCTAAATAACCAGCAACTGGTGAATCAATGCCTCCTGACAACATCAACATACCACGACCACTGGTGCCCACTGGCAATCCACCCGCACCGCGAATCGTTTCATAAGATAAATACGCCGCATCTTTACGAATTTCAATTCTTAAGTTGATATCAGGCTTTTTCATTTGTACTTGAATTTCCGGAATGGCTTCAATAACAGCCCCACCTAATTCTTGATTCAAGCCATTTGAATCAAGTTCAAATGAATGGTCCGAGCGTTTAGCAGTAATTTTAAACGTCTTACCTGGCGTATAAACTTCCCGAACAACCTCTTGAACCATTGCACGAATCGCTGGCATTTCTTTTTCAATACGAATACTTGGCGAAAAATTTTGAATTCCAAACACTTTACTTAGTTTCGGAATCACTTCTTCACTATCTTCCCCATTTAATAAAATATGCATTCTGTCTCGATCTGCATGGATTTTCAATGCTGGAAAATCAGCTAACGCACGTTTCACATTTTGTGCTAACTGCATGATAAACGTTTTACGATTTTTTCCTTTAGTTGATAATTCGCCATAGCGAACCATAATTTCTGTATACTTCACTCAATTAATTCCTCTCTGTTCCTGTATCTTCACAGGTCAATGTCTTTGCAAATTATACATCAAATAAGGGGCGTTTTTCTAGTGCTTAGTCGAAAAAAAATAGTTGATTCATAAGTTCATTGTCTTATGAATCAACTATTTGATAACTTTCTCTCTTGCTTATTGCGCATTCAGGATCCACATGAATCCGACAAAAACAAAGAACAAGCCATACATAATTGGCGAAACTTCTTTCCCACGTTTTGCCGCAATCATTGTAATTGGATAGAAGATAAAGCCTAAGGCAATCCCATCTGAAATGCTGTATGTCAACGGCATTCCTAACAAGATTAAGAAGGAAGGAATCGCAATTTCCATCTCGTTCCATTTAATTTTGCTTAAGGATTGTGCCATCAAAACACCAACAATAATCAACGCTGGTGCTGTAACTTGCGAAGTGACAACTGCTAACAAAGGAGAAAATAGCAAACTGAAAATAAATAAAATCCCGGTTGTAATAGCTGTGATTCCTGAACGACCACCCACAGCAATCCCCGCAGATGATTCAACATATGCACCAACTGGCGATGTCCCTAGTAGAGAACCAGCTAACATCGCTGTTGAATCAGCGGCTAAAGCTTTCCCCACACGCGGCATTTTATTGTCCTTCATAAAACCTGCTTGATTGGCTAAGCCCACCAACGTACCAGCCGTATCAAAGAATGTTACTAATAGGAACGTTAAAACCACGACCCACATTTGAATCGTATTGATATCTTTCACATGTCCTAACGCCACTAAAAATGTTGGTTCTAAACTTGGCGCGCTTGAAATAATCTTATCAGGCATTGGAATAACGCCTGTCGCTAAACCAACAATCGTTGAAATCGCCATCCCAATAAAAATACCACCCGGTACTCGACGAACTAACAAAATTGCAGTTACGACTAAGCCGACAATGGTAACCCACGTTGAACCAACATTCAAAGGTCCTAAGCCAACGAGTGTCGCATCATTAGCCACAATTAAGCCACCTTGGCTTAAACCAAGAAAAGCAATAAACAACCCGATCCCACCTGAAATGGCAAATTTCAAGTCTGCAGGAATTGCATCAATAATTAGCTCGCGTAATTTAAAAATTGTAATTAAAATAAATATCAATGAAGCCACAAAAACGCCTGCTAATGTCGTTTGCCAAGGAATCCCCATACCAACAGAGACTGAATAAGCAAAGAATGCATTAATTCCTAAAGCTGGTGCTGTCGCAATCGGATATTTCGCCAACACACCCATTAAAATACAACCTAAGGCACTCGCTAAAGCGGTGGCAGTAAAAACAGCGCCTTCGTCCATGCCAGAAGCACCAAGTACGGTTGGATTAACGAACAAAATATACGCCATTGAGATAAATGTGGTGAAACCAGCTAACATTTCTCGTTTCATATTCGTATTCAATTGTTCAAGTTCAAAATATGAACTTATTTTTTCTTTCATGTTCCGTCCTCCTAAAATCTAAACATTTTACAATGTTCGTAAAATATTCAATTTATTAATGAAACAACGTGTTTAATCATATAATAAACCAACAAATAAGTAAATATCAAATTCTAAATTCTGTAAAAAACGAACAATCACGATTAAAAAAAGTATTCCTTTCTAGGAATACTTTTTAAATTAAATCGTTTGTGTGGTCGGGCGAACAACCATTTCACTGATTGACATACGATCTGGCGTGTCTATGGCAAAGACCACTGCTTGCGCAATGTCTTCCGCCTTTAAGCCCCAACTTAACTGTTCTAGATGTAACGTTTCAGCTACTACTCGATTAGAAATTGTTTGATAAAGTTCTGTTTGTACAGCACCTGGTGAAATAATCGTTGATTTAATGTTATTCTCTCTTTGTTCTTGTCGCAATCCTTCCATAATTGCTCGAACAGCAAACTTTGTTCCACAGTAGACAGCCGAATCTGGATAAACGACATGTCCTGCCACAGAATCAGTAGCAATAATCTGCCCTGATTTTTGTTCAACCATAATTGGAAGAACTGCCGCAATGCCATTTAAAACACCCATAATATTAATATCTAGCATTTGACGCCATTCTCCTTTTGGTGCTTCAATAAGAGGCGCCGTTGGCATAACTCCTGCATTGTTAAAAAGAACATCAATTCGTCCATATTTTTCCATTGTAAGCTTGATTACACGCTGAACTTCCTCTTCTTTCGTTACATCTGCTTGTTGCACGAGAATCGTTGCTTCAGGAAGTTCTTTTTTTATAGCAATTAAACGTTCTTGTCGACGTGCTGCAATGACTAACTTCGCTCCTTTTCTGGCAAGTAAACGGGCTGTTGCCTCACCGATGCCACTGGAAGCGCCCATGATAACAATAACTTTTTCTGATAATGATTTCATTATATTTCCTCCTTATCTTCCTGAATCCAACGAATAATTTTAGCTGGTGTTCCTGCAACAATAGCGTTAGCTGGCACATCTTTAGTTACAGTCGCATTAGCTGCTACGATAGCATTTTCACCAATCGTAATACCTGGTAAAACAGTAACACCCGCGCCTAACCACGCAAATTTTTTAATGGTAATTGGTGCTAGCAATACGCCTCGCCGTTTCATTGGCAGTTCCGGATGATTGACACTTAAGAGATTAACGCGCGGACCAATTAAAACATTGTCTTCAATTATAATGCCCCCTAAATCAACAAACATAGCTGCCCGATTAATAAAAATATTTTTACCAAAATGTATATTGCGTCCAAAATCTGTATAAAAAGGCAATAAAATCGTAACGGTTTCGTCAATTTTGTCTTGGATAATCGTGGCAAGAAGATTCCTTACTTCATTATGTGTATAGGCTTGTTGATTTAATTCTATTAAATAGCGACTATTTTCCTCTTGAATCTGATGAATAAGTTGAAATAGTGGTTCATCTTTATCAATGCTACCTGTTGCAATTAGTTCTTGGAGATTTTTTGTAAGCATTCCTAATCGCCTCCTTTTGCTAAATTTATCGTAATACGTGACAACTCCTCTGTCTAATACTTATAATAAATAGATAAGTATGCGTTTTAGTTATAGGAGGGAAAGTAATGGAATTACGAGTGATTCACTATTTCTTAGCAGTGGTCCAAGAAAAAACGATTAGTGGCGCAGCCAAACAATTGCATGTATCACAACCAACGTTATCTAAGCAATTAAAAGAATTAGAGGAAGAATTAGGCGTGACATTATTTATACGAGGAAATCGACAAATACAACTAACACCTGAAGGAGAATATTTAGCTAAACAAGGGCAAGATATTTTAAGCTTAGCGAATAAAACAGTCACCAACTTGTCGCAAAATGAATTCATTAATGGCGAAATCACGATTGGTGGCGGCGAAACAAAAGCTATGTCTTTTTTAGCGAATGCACTACAACAAATAACAAGCCAGCACTCAGCTGATATTCACCTTCATTTATACAGTGGGAATGCAGATGATGTAATAGAACGGCTAGACAAAGGATTATTAGATTTTGGTTTAATTATTGAGCCTGCACCTAAACAAAAATATAGCTATTTAACATTACCAGTTGTAGATACATGGGGCTTAATTACTGTAAAGGACCATCCCTTAGCCACTAAAAATGTTATTACTGCAGCCGATTTAAAAGAAGAACCTTTATTTATTTCTCGACAAGCACAAGTTCCGAGCCAACTCTCTGATTGGCTCGAAGCAAGTCTAGATCAGTTCCGAATCGTTGGGACCTACAACTTACTTTACAACGCTTCACTGATGGTAGAAGCTGGGCTAGGTAGCGCCCTAAGCATTGATGGTATTCTAGAAACAAAGCAAACAAATTTACGTTTTATCCCGCTATATCCTGCTTTAACAGCCAAAATTAGTTTAATTTGGCGCAAAAATACGGTTCTTTCCACAGCTGCTGCATTATTTTTAGAACAAATAAAAAAAAGTATTCAACGCCCTGAATAATAGGTCGTTGAATACTTTTTTAAATCATCACTGTGATCGTAGCTGCTGCCAAAATCAAAACTAAGCCGATAATCGTTACGGTCATTTCCTTGGCTGTTTTCTTTTGACCTAAGAACCAAATACCTGTCAACGTTGCAAGCACAACTGATGTTTGGGATAGAATAAAGCCAGTTGCCAAGCCGTTCATATCTGGCTGCGCTGAAATTAAATAAGTTAACGCTGCAAAGGCGAAGAAAAAGCCTGAAAAAATTTGTTTGTAAGAAACAGCTTCTATAAATGGGGATGTTTCCCCACCCTTAATAGTGACAACTGCTGAGTAAATAACTGCCACAATTACCATGCCTATTGCTTGTGGTAAAAAGGCATGCATGCCATCAATTGCCGTCGCTTGTGGTGCTGCAGAGTACGCCCAATAGCCGATTTCACCAACGGCTAATAGAAGAACTGCTTTTTTCATAATCCCAGCACTCTCAGCGGACTCCGTTTCCGACCAGACCGTCATTTTGGCACCAATCATGATTAACACTAAGGCAAATGCGCCTAACAATTTGGCTGTCGCACCTGGCCAGTTTCCTAAGAAAAAGACACCCCAGAGAGAAGCACCTAAAAGTTGGAACGCGGTCGTTACTGGCATGGCACGTGATGAACCAATCATCGTGAAGCATTTAAACGTAATGATTTGCGCACAGGCCCAACCGACACCAGATAAAATTGAAAAGAATAAATCCATGCCCGCTGGAAAAGCCAAACCATTAATCATTGAAAAAATAGCGGCAAAAATTAATGTTCCTAAACTGGTACCAAGAATTTGATTCACTGGACGACCACCAATTTTGGAAGCGATTGTTGGGAAAAGCCCCCAACCTAAAAGCGGTCCTAAACCGATTAATAATGCAGTCGCATTCATCTTTATTTCCCCTCTCTCGTTTAAAAGACAACGTTACTTTCTAATAAAATATTTGCGTAAGGAGTCATTTCCCCCGTCCGAATAAATGCATGGCAGTTGTTTAATTCTTGTTTCATTTCTGTATGAGGAATAAAACTGATGGGAGTTTCTGGTAAACGAGTTTTAATTGCTGTCAACATGTCAGGATTTTCTGTTTTAATTTCTTCTGCTAAATAAATTCGTTGAACTGCCAATTCCTCAAGGACATTGTTTAAAACTTCCATAAAACTAGGGATGCCATTAGTAACTGCTAAATCAATTTTTTCTGTAGTCCGAGGCACTGGCATGCCTGCATCACCAATACTTAATTTATCAAAATGACCCATTTGTGCGATGACGCGGGAAATATCTGAATTAATAACTTTTGTTTTTTTCATGTCGCTCGCTCCTTTTTATTTGTCTGCCAATTCGTGTTGATAAGGAATCGAAGGTTGGGCTCCAAAACGTTGAACAGTCAACGAAGACGCCTTGTTTCCATAACGAATAGCTTCTTCCAAATTGCTAAAATCTTTTTCTAATATACTACTTAATGCGCCAATAAAAGTATCGCCAGCAGCCGTTGTATCAACCGCTTTCACTTTAAAAGCAGGCACAATACCACTTCGTCCATTGACGTCATAAAAGGCTCCTTTACTACCTACTGTAATAATTACTGCTTCAATCCCTAATTGATGAAGTGCTTCTGCGGCTTTACGCATACTCGCTTCATCTGTGATTTTAATGCCTGTTAAAATTTCGGTTTCTGTTTCATTTGGTACAATCATATCTGTCACGTTTAGTAATTCTTCAGGAACTTGTTCTAACGCAGGTGCGGGATTTAAAATCGTTTTGACGCCTGCTTTTTTAGCAATTTTAAACGCTGCAATCGTACTATCAATCGCACTTTCAAATTGGGCAATCACAAAATCACTTTTTTCAATAATTTCTTGATGTTCCTGGACTTGTTTTGGCGTAAAGGCGTTATTGGCTCCTGCGTAAATCATAATGCTATTTTCACCAGCGTTATCTACCATAATAAAGGCTTGGCCAGTAGCTGTTTTTTCTAAAGTGGTGACCCCAGTTAAATTAATTTCATCTTGACTCATTAAATCAGTCATCATAGCTCCAGCGCCATCATTTCCCACAGCACCAATAAAATATGTTTCTGCGCCTGAACGTTTCGCTGCAACTGCTTGGTTTGCTCCTTTACCACCACCTGCTGTAAAATGTTCAATGGCGTGAATTGTTTCGCCTGGTTTTGGCATTTCTTTGACTCTTAATGTTGTGTCTAAATTGATACTTCCGATAATTGTAACCGCGTTCATTTTCATCCACCTCAATAAAATTTATTTTTTCATTCTAATTAAAACGTTTTAGTAAAACGTTTTAATTCCACAACAAAAATATAGCACACCTTGAAAGCTATTTCAAGGGTGCTGTCGAAAATCGTTCAATCAGTTGGACAGGCAAGGTTTGCTCCTCCCAATCTTTTGCAGGCTGATGGATTCTTTCCAATAATAAAGTCGCCGTAGTTTGCCCCAATTGAAAAACAGGTTGAGCAATTGTTGTTAGCGGCGGCGAAACATACTCGCACATATCAACATTGTCATAACCAATAATACTATAATCCTCAGGAATTTTTTTGCCCGCTTCTGCTAATCCTCGATATAAACCAAAAGCAATTTCATCATTGATAGCAAAAATTCCGGTGCTCTCTGTTTTTAAAATTTCGGGGACAGCTTGGTAGCCGCCGGTTTTTGATAATTCTGTTTCGATCAACTGGACCTTTTCCGTATAAACAGAACAAAAACCTTTTAACCGTTGCTGAATATTGACTGGCGCATGTGGTGGCATTACCACGACGACCTGTTTATGTCGTTGCTCTTGTAAATGTTTTGCTGCTAGTTGCCCACCTCTATAATCGTCTGTCAAAACAGCATCGCTAAAGCCTTCTGCTTTTTTTTGGTCAAGTACAATAAACGGAATCTTTTTCGCACGTAGCGTTTCATTAATCGTTTGATTGGAAATTTCAGAACTTGCAATCACAAAGCCATCGACACTACGACGAATCAACTCTGTTAAATATTCATGTTCTCTTGTAACGTCTTGGTCCGCATTGCATAACATCAGTATAAAATTTTCTTTGTATAAAACACTTTCAATTCCTCGAATCAATTGCGCGAAAAATGGATTAGTAATATCAGGTACGATTACGCCAATCGTCTTACTTTTTTTCATCACCATACGTTGCGCAAAATAGTCGGGCTGATAGTTTAATCGCTCTTTTGCAGCCAATACTTTTTCGACCGTTTTCCCACTAAACCGTGCCCCATTCCCGTTTAAAATTTGTGAAACGGTAGTAATGGAGACACCTGAGTCATTGGCAACATCTTTAATTGTAACCTTTTTATTTGTCATCCTACTTCTCTCCTTGCCGTGAACGCGCCCATTCACCGGACCTCTTAATCTCATTTAATTTACTACAATCATTTACTTTACGCAACCACAAATAAATACGTACATTCGTTTAAACCGTCCTTTCATCCCTTCAACAAATTTCGTTGTTCTACTTTTAAAATGTTATACTGTAGAAAAAATGATTTACTTTTTGCTGAATGGAGGGCCTTAATTGAAAAAGAAATCGATTGGTTTGTTGTTAGCTAGCGCATATTTGTTTCACGCACGTTCTCGTCAAAAATCCTTAAAAGCCTGTCTTTTTGAAGATTCTTTACGTCTTTCCCAAATTGCTCGACTTGAACGAAATCCGAAAGTCACCAAGGCTTTTTATCATTGGCAACGATCATTAAATGAACAAGTGACTTTGCCAAAACATTTACGTCATCTTTTTCCTCTTCAAGAAATGACTCAATTTCCTACGATGTATCGCATGTCAAACTCCGTTATTGCACCTACCAAGAAAGCTGTACTGTACCTGCATGGTGGGGGCTTTACATTGAATCTCGCCTATAGCCAATTAGACTTTAGTTATAAACTAATTGAAGATCTCCCTTTTGCAACAGATTATTTTATCCCTGTATATCCATTAGCACCAAATAAGTCTTTTGCTGATATTTATAATCATTGCTATGCTGCTTACCAAGAAATTTTACAGCATTATGATCCCGAAGATGTTATTTTATTAGGTGATTCTGCTGGTGGCACATTGGTTTTAAACGTATTGCAGAATTTAGCCATCGATTTCCCTGAACGCTTACCAAAAGCTGCTGTTTTAATTTCTCCTTGGTTAGATGGACATTTAGACATTCCCGTTGCCAAAAGTTATCAAAAAAAGGACAAAATGATTGGCATGAACTATTTACAATTAATTGCCCAAGAGATTGACGACACAGCCAATCACTCCACGCTTTCTTTAAATTGCTTGTCCTTTGATTATCAAAAATTTCCGCCACTTTTTTTCGTGGGCGGCACACATGAAGTTTTTTGCCCTTCCTATCACCAATTTTTAAAACAATTAGGGCCACGACCACAAGATACTTGCCGATTGGTGCCTGGCATGCAACACGTTTTCGCAATGAAACAGTACTTGCCAGAAGGACGACAAGCGCGGAAACAAATTGCACAATTTATCCAAGAACAATGGTAAAAGGCAAATGGGACAGAAGTCAAAACGACTTCTGTCCCACTTGCCTTTTTAGAACTAAACACTTAGTTTTCTTCGGCGACTTTTTTCTCCCGCATAGTCAAAACAGCGCTAGCCAAAAGAACAACCACTACAAAAGCAATGATTCCTCCTACTAAAAGACTCGGACCTGCCTCACCTAATTTGCCTAAAAATAGGCCTGGGATTAAATAATCCGTATCCGCAAACGTTGAGGATGCTAACTGTAGATCACCCAAGACTGGTAAAATGAATAACGGTAACCAACTAATTAATAAGCCATTAAACGCAGCCCCTAAAATCGCTCCCCGACGTCCCCCTGTGGAATTTCCAAAAACGCCTGCCGCGGCACCACAGAAAAAGTGCCCGACAACGCCTGGTATAATCACGGTGGTATTCAGACCAACCATCGCTAACATTGAAATAGTTCCCACAATAAAGCTCACAAAGAACCCAATCAAGACAGCATTTGGCGCATAAGGAAAGATAATGGGAACATCAAGTGCTGGTTTAGAATTAGGCACTAATTTTTTAGCAATTCCTTGGAAAGCTGGCACAATTTCTCCTAAAACCATCCGCACACCCTGTAAAACCACAACGAAACCAGCCGTAAAGGTTCCTGCTTGAATTAATGAAAAGATAATCGCATTTTCGCCATTGCTTAACTCATGCTCGACATAACCTGTCCCAGCCAGCAAAGCCAAAATCACATAGACAATCGACATCAAAATCATAATTGAGATGGTTGAGTCTCTTAAAAAACCAAAACTTTTAGGAATTTTAATATCTTCCGTTGACTTTTCTTTATTCCCAAAGACTTTTCCAATAAAGCCACTTGCCGCATAACCAATATTCCCTGTATGCCCCATTGCTACTTTATCATTTCCAGTAATTTGTTTCATAAAGGGCTGACAAAGAGCAGGTGTCACTGTTAATAAAGTTCCTTCAAATAAACCACCTAAAAGAATCATTGGCAAACTAACGCTAAAACCGGCCCCCACTAAAATAACGGCTGTCAAACACGAAACGTACATCATCGCTTGACCTGTCAAAAAGATATATTTAAAACGTGTAAAACGCGCCAACAGAATATTAACAACCATGCCCACCAACATAATCAGAGCAGTTGGTGTCCCATATTGTTGCAAGGCAATCGCTACAACTGCTTCATTACTAGGCACCACGCCTTGTGTATTTAACGCGGTTTGGAACATCTCCGCAAAGGGCGTTAACGAATTCGCTAATAGCCCTGCGCCACCAATTAAAACTAAAAAGCCGACGAATGTTTTCAACGTTCCTTGAACAACATCAGAAAATTTCTTTTTCTGTAAAACTAATCCCAACAAAGCAATTAATGAAACCAGAATCGCTGGCTGGCTAACAATTGAAACAAATAAATTCAATAAAGTTTCCATGTTTTTCCTCCTTCTTATTGATGTGCAATGCCATTGTCATCTAAAACTTTCAAGACTTTCTCCTTCGTTTCATCGTAATCAATAATCGCATTTAAAGGAATGATTTTTTCATCAGGAATTGACCCTAAAGCATCTTGCAATGTTTTTTCGACAAAGAAGTAATCAGCCATATCGCCACTGGCACTCCCGACATCTGTGTGATCAATTTGAAAATTATCTGTATCAACACCGACTTCCTCTAAAATTTGTTGGATATTCATTTGCACCATAAAACTTGTTCCTAAACCACTTTGACAAACTGTAAAAATCTTCATCTTATTTCTCTCCTTCTTGGATAATTGATAGTATTTCTGGGACGGTTTCAGCCGCCACTAAGCGATGTAATGATTCTTTTTTTGATAGAATTTTTGTCAGACTAGATAAGGCCCGTAAATGTGTTTCGTTATCTGAAGCAGCTAAACAAATAAAAAGGTGAATTTCATGCTTAGGATCTTCTAATAAATCGACACTTTTTTGGATTTTTAGTAATGACATGCCTAACTGATTAACGCCATCTTCTGGTCGCGCATGAGGCAATGCTACGTCTGGACAGATATGGATAAATGGCCCAAACGATTCGACTTTTTGAATCATTGCATCAATGTACTTTTCCGTAATACTGCCATTTTTTAATAACGGCTTGGCAGCTTCTGTAATTCCCGCTCGCCAGTCTGCAACTTCAGGCAGGACTTGGACTGTTTCTGTTGTTAATAATTCCGATAACATTGGACGCAGATCCTCCTCTTTTTCTAAAATTTTGTTCATTTTACGATGCAAGACACGATATAACTGCGCTTCTGTGACTCCTTTTTTTAAGGAAATGTAAGGTTTTAACGCATCTAAAATATCTTTAACATCTGGCATGGAAATACCTGGCAATAGCCAATCTGATTGAACTTGGTGCATCAATTGATTTTTCTCCAAAGAGCTCATAATGGGCTTGGTAAAATAAACCTTTTTGGCTGTTTCAATAGGGACCGTTGAGAAAATGATGTCATAGCTTTTTTCAGATACATTCTCTATTTCCCTCACCGCATTCGTTTCTTTAAATTCAATCATTGGAAATAGCCGACGCAATTCCGATTGCAAAATCAACGAAGAACTGATACCACTGGGACAAACAATTAGCGCTTTTAGCTTTTCTTGCCGCTGCTCATTTTTTTGGCCGAAAATTTCTCCACCAAATAATATGGTAAAAAAACCGATTTCCTCTGACGGGATTGACCGTTTCGTTAATTTTTCTAAAGGAGCTAACGCTTGTTCACAAAGATGATAAAGCGACCGATACGATTGTCGAATATCCTTGATTAAAACATTCGGCAAGTAAAAGCCATAGTTAATTCGAAAATAGGCAGGAACCAGATGATAATACACATTCATGAGCAATTCACGAGGCTGCTCAAATTGAACGACGGCCAATAATTCCATTTTCCGAATAATTTCACCAGAAATATCTAATAAAAACTCTAACTTCGTATCTCGCAATTCTCCTTGCAAGGCTGTCATTAAACAAATCGTGAAAAAAAGACTCTCAGTTTCTACATTCGCCACTGGCCCAACTAAATCACTTAAAATACGACGACTGACGGGATAAGCGCGTAAGGACTGAATTAACTGGTTCTCAGGCCAGACGACTGTTTTATATTTGCCTAATCTTTTTTGAGAAAAAGCAAGAAAGTAACTAATTTCATCTAATCTGCTGGGTACCAGTTGAAGCTGTGCTTCCTGGACGGCTAATTGAATGCCGTCACGCATTTTTGCGTATTGGCTCATTTGATGCTGACTGAGCCAGCAAAATAAAGCAAAGGTGCCCGACTTTTGTTGTAAGAGGCGGGCAAGCCAATTTTTCCCGAAACGACGAATCCGAAATTCATCTCCTTCTAGGTAAAACCCTCGTTTTCGTTCGTAGGATAAAGCAATGTTTTCAGTTGCTAGTTGGTGTCGTACTTTTTTGATGTCCGCTAAAATAGTGCCTTTCGAAACGTCTAAAAAATTTTGGTAATGATACACCGATAGTTCTTCGATTTCTGAATAAGTGAGCAAAAAAATAAGTGCTTGTCTTTCTGTTTCGCTATAAATCACTTGATGTTGTTGAAAAAGTTGTTTTCCCCATTCATTTGCGGAAAGGTTTGGAATGCTGACGGTATTCTGTTGAACTTCTCCGCCTATTGTCGAAAGTTGTGTCACTAATTCTCGTTGCGAAAGATCGGTTATTTGTTGAGCCAAAGAGAGCGCAATTTTTTGCCCTGCATACTCGTCAAGGAGATAACTTATTTTATAATTCACAGCTGTGTCCTCCTCCTGTAATCATCATATAATGATAGCGCTTTATTTTCTATCTAAGTTGGGTACAAATGTCTACTGTACTTTTTTGATAAATTGTACCGTTCTTTATTTTAAAGTTAACAAAAACCCGTTGCAAGTTTCTTAAAAACTTACAACGGGTTTTCTTTATGTTAATTGTGTTTGTAATGCGATATTCAGCAAGATAGCCACCGCTACCCAGCCGCCACACATCACCAGAAGCAGCCAACTAAACATTGATTGTTTTACTAAAGACTGCTTAGGCTTTGCCAGATGTACAAAATTCATGCTATTTACTAAGAACAGTAAAAATAAAGCAAAACAAAGGACGGCCAAGCCAGCACAAATCCAAATCCACATCGTAATCTCCATCTATATTCCTCCTTCTACATTAACTCTATTTATAAAAACAGCACATTATTTTTCCTTTTTCCTTTTTTTATTCAAATAATAGAAACTTGTTAGTACTACGAGTAAACATGCAATACCAAGGCTGTAAAGCCACGTGCTATTTCGTTCACCTGTCCTTGGTAATGACGTCTGTGCATTAGTCGGATTCGTTTTAGCAGTGGTTTTTCTGCTCACTTTGTCTTGTTGTTGTGACGTTTTTTTATCTTTATCAGTGACTGGTTGCTCTATTGGCTTAATGACACCTTCCGTTTTTAGTGGCTCTTTCCCTCCATAGAACGTTACACCGATATTCGTTTGCCCTACTTCTTCTGCAAAACTCTCAGAAGAAACAATTAGACTCGCAATGCCAACGGTTAAAAGTATTCCCAACGTCACCAGAAGTGACCCTTTACTTTTCATTGTCATCATAGCGTACTCCTTGTCTATTTTTCAAGGCTGCCTGTTTTTCTTGTTGTAAATAGGCTTGTTGTTTCAGTGTTGCTTTCTGTTGCGTAAAACGCCAAATAGCTAGAATTAGACTCACAATTGTTGCAACTAACAAGCCATAAAAAGCTTGATTCCACCAAGTCGGTAGGACCAATTTCACTACTGCTTCTTTATTTAATTTTTTGGCTTCTTGACTACTGATGGTAAATTCTTGCTTAAACGGCCACACTTGTTGTTCATCTTCTTTCAAGACCGCTTTTCCTTCAAAAATATAGGTTCCTGGACGAACATCTTCTTTCCCGAAATCTAAATGGAAGTTCATCGTCGAATTTGGCGCAAAACGAACACTTGGTAAAATCCGTTTGGCATATTCTTTCGTTTCGCCTTTTTTCGTTACTTTTCCTTCTAAACGTACTTCAGGAAAAATAGCGGATGTCGGATTCTGAATAACCGCTTGGACCGATTTATTTCCTAAAGCAATGGTCGGAACTAATTTAACTAATTGAAGAGTCTCTGCTAGATACATCGGTGTATCTTCTGACATTCGTAAAGCAATTGCTACATTAAATCCATATCGACTGGTTAAACCCGTTGATTTTCCTTTTTCTTCCTTTTCATCTTCTGCAAGCGAAGCATAAACACCACCCAAAACTAATCCTTGGAAACCATTCGCTGGAATTTCGACAGTCATTTTGGCTGTTACGGTTTTCTTAGCGGGAACTTTTACATGTTCCTCAGGTAATTTAATTAATGTTGTCAAGGGTACTTTTAAACTTGAATCTGGTTTTTTCTCGAAATCATTGTACACAATTAAACCATTGTCATTCGTCACAGCATTCGCCAAATTTAAATCAATCGTCAATTCTTCATCTGTTTTATTAATTAAAGATAATTCGACTTCTTGTTTCTGTCCTGGTTTTACAATGAGATCGTAGTAGGATTGCGTATTTTTCGCTTGATTCTCAGGAATATTGGGTTTAACTGTAAATTTTGTATTCATGTTGTCATCCGCTTCTTCTGCTTGTACAGCAGAAGGGATGCTTAATGCCATCACACAAATAAAAACTGTGACGATTAGCCAGCGCATTGTCTTCATTATTTGTTCCTCCTATGTATCGAAAAGGAGCCGTGCACCACTGCGCAGCTCCTTTTCTAGTAATGCAGTATTCTCGTTAGTAACTTTTTATGGCGCAGCCACTAATGTCCAAGTTACGTTACCTGTATACGCACCATTTGTAATTTGTGAACTAGGTGTTGTAATGTTTAATTTTACATTTGATAATTCAGAATCCCATGTACCTTGACCTTTACCAACTGCTGCTGTAGCAATTGATACAGCTGCTCCACCTACTGGAATAGTTGTTCCAGCAAATTCAGGACTTCCTGGATCTGCTGCAAAGGCAGCTACATCACGTGAGTATGTTTTTGCTGTTTCATCGTATTTCGCTACTGCTCCTGTTTGTGCAAAGGTAATTGAGCCTTCTAAAGTAGCAGTGCCATTTTTCATTTCAGCAACGCCGGCAGTAACTGACCAACCCGCTTGTGTTCCACGAACATCCCCAACGGCATAACGTTTTGTTTGGGTACCTGTCGCATCTAACGAAATCGCTGATAAATCAGAACTAACTTCTGTCGAAGCAAATTTGAATTCTGTTGGAACATATAACAAATCAAAATTTGTATTCGAGCCTGGTTCTGGTTCTTGTGTGCTTCCGTCATCTCCATCACCCGTACCGCCTGGTAATGAACCACTTGTCATCTCTACGTTTGCTGGTGTTGTACCAGTCGTTGTTGCATGTGCTGCTGCAGGAGCGATGCTTGCCCCTAAAATTGCCGTTCCTGCAAATAAAGTTACCAATGTTTTTTTCTTCATTTTACTCTCTCCTTTATATCTTGGTTAATTAATGAATAAAAAAGTGAAAAACTTTTCTATCTCAGTAGAACGTAAACTAAGTATAGCGAAAAAAAGACTGCTTGTGATTTCAAATTTTAAACACCTCATGCAAAAAAAATGAATTTACTATAACAGCAAGGTTCCAACGACTTTTTGTGTCTTTGAAAACGTAATTTTCAAAAAAGATATTGTTTTTTTTCATATATAAAGTGGTAATTTTATAAAAAAACAGCGAGAAAACGTCAAAACATTAGTAACAAACACTAACATTTTGACGTTTTCTCGCATTTATTAAATCAAAATTTCCTCAATATTTTTAAAAAAAATAGTGAAAACTAAAATTATATCGTTTTCATAGACAAAACGTACATTTTTTCTTACGAAAATTGATAATCACTCGCTGACTATTCTCTAATCAAAGCTTGCGTTGTACAGCGGAAGGAACCACCTAACATTCTAGAAACATGGTAATCAATTGCCTCAACTTTGATACCTTTTGCTTCTATTTGAGGAATTAAAGTTGTAAACGATTGGTCCGTTATATACGTTTCTTCGTTAAGCGGTAGACCATTTGTCACTAAATACGCTGCTTCTTGCAAAGTAACGTGAATTTTTTCCCAGTTTGCTAATTGCGCAGGAAGTCCATCCAAAAAGGCCTCTTCACAAACAATCATCAAGCCTTCTCTCAATAAGCTCAACGCACAATCTAAGTGGAGAATATGCGGATGTAACCGAACCGGCACCACTTCATAACCAAAATGACCAATCATATTGGCTAACCACTGAATTCCTGCTAGGTTACTTGCCAAGCCAGAGTAGCCCACAAAAATTGTTTTTCCTAGAACTAAAACATCGCCGCCTTCAATAAAGGGACCTGCTTCACTTAAAGCCCCTTCAGAAATGTCAGGTTGTGGCGCAGCAAAATAATAGCCTTCTGCTTCTTGTGTCCACTGCTGAATAATCGGACGAATTGGTAAAATTTCTTGTCGACGGTGTTGAAATCTTAAGTTTCCTTCTATTAAGAGATTGCCAATTGTAAAAAAAGGGTCCCGTGAAAAGAAGTTACTATATCCTACGCCCAATTCCTTGCCATGTTCTTTTTCATAGGTTGTCAATAAACGTGGACGAAATACTTCTACGCCATAAGATTCTAATACTCCTTGCATGACTTCTTTTTCTTTTTCCCAACGCACTTGTTGTTCTGGTGCAAAGTCTGCTAAATCACGCCCTTCATTATTCTGTGTTAAACGGGCATTTTCCTCTGTTAAAAAAGTCGTATCCGCTTCATCAAATTTATCTGGTAAACAAAATTGCGATTGTGCTAAAACAACTGAACGCAACGGTGCAAATTCACTTTCAACATGCATTTTTTTCATTATTTGACCTCACTTTTATCTGGTTACCTTCATTATAACAGAGATAAAATTTTTATGCCTTCAATGAAGAAAAAGCAGAACTTCTATACGTTCTGCTTTTTCTTCATTTTGTTATTTACCAATACCTTTATCTTTAATCTCAGCTTTTTGCCCGGTGCCATCTACTAAGCCAAAAATAATCTTCGCTTGGTCTGTATTATCAATTTGTCCTGAAAAAGCTTCTGCTTGTGGGCCATAAGCATAGACATTTACATCTTCTCCTGTGTGTCCGCCAGTAGTCCAACCAGTATTCGAACGTTCATCAAAAATCTTTCTTAATGCCTGAGCGATTTTTTCAACATCTTTTGACTCCGCCGCTGTTTTCACTGCTTTCAATTCAGCCTCACTTAATTGAAAATCAATATACTCAGTCACTGTTTTTTCCACATTACCATTTTTAATAATTTCTTCTGCCATGAAATCAGGCGTGCGTTTTGCCGCATGTAAAGGCTCCGTCAACCAGTTGTATTGATCTCCTTTGCCTAAAGACAAGCCACCTGTTGAATGATCTGCAGTTGTAACCACCAATGTTTCACCATCTTTTTTGGCAAAATCGATGGCCTTTTCAAACGCCGCTTCGAAGTCTTGCATTTCGCTCATCGCGCCAACAATATCATTGCTATGCCCGGCCCAATCAATTTGACTACCTTCAACCATTAAAAAGAAACCTTTTTCATTTTTATCTAACCGTTGAAGAGCCGCTTCTGTCATATCAGCTAATGAAGGGACTTCTTCCGTTCGGTCAATCATTTTAGGTAGCCCGCCTGGTGCAAACAAGCCTAAAATTTTGTCGTCTTGGTTCTCATTTAACGACTTTTTGTCTGTGACATGACCATAACCCGCTTGGGAAAATTCTTTGACTAAATCACGATCTTTCCGGGCAAATAATTCGGAGCCGCCGCCAAGTAACACATCGACTTTGTGTTGTCCGTCGATTTGATCATCAAAATAGTCATCGGCGATTTCTGCCATGTTTTTGCGTGAAACATTATGTGCGCCATATGCAGCAGGGGTTGCATGTGTTATTTCAGATGTTGCTACAAGCCCCGTTGATTTCCCCACTTTTTTCGCACGCTCCAGCACTGTTTCTGTTTTGGACTTGTCATTATCGAGTGCTATAGCATTATTATAGGTTTTTACTCCGGCAGCCATCGCTGTCGCTGCGGAAGCTGAATCGGTGACATTCTCTTCTTCATCTTCTGGATAAGTGGCTTGCTGTCCGACTAAATAGGTATCAAAAGCTGTTTGGGGAACACGCTTGTCTGAGTGATTGGCTTTGAAATAGCGATAGCCCGTTGTATACGGATTCCCCATGCCATCTCCAATCATAAAAATAACATTTTTTACTGGTGCTTTTTCGGATTCAGTTGCCTTCGCTTCAGCAACCTCTGTTTGTTTTTCGCCGCTTTTTTGTTCAGATAAATTTGTACAACCCGCTAATGTTGTGAATGTTAATAAGGTAACCCCTAGCAAAGCTCTTTTCTTCATTTCCTTGTTTCCTCCTTCATATCTACCCATACATTGACTATAACAAGTCTTAGTTGATTTCTGATAAATAACAAGTAAACAAAGTGTTAAGTTGTTGTATTGCTTCTGTTAAGTTCCTTATTTGTCGCGTCTTGCTGCTCTTTTTTCGGCCTCTTTGCGTAATTGTTTCTGCGCTTTTTTTGAGCCGCGTTCAATATCTTTGAGTTTCTTTCGTTCATGGAAATCTGTAAATAAACTTTCTAAATCATAGTCTTGCGGATATAGATCTTGTGCTTTCGCTTGTAATTTCAACCGTCTTCGTGGTACATTTTCAATTTTATCATTCACAAATACTTGGATTTCTTGTTCACCCTCATCTGTAAAAACCAACCCAATTTGTTGTGTTTCTGTCAATAGGACACGATCACCTTTTTGATAACGGTCTGTTTCTTCTACAAACGTGGCAAAGGTCGTTTCTTTTGCTTTCAGGGGTTTAAATAGACTTCGATTAGTAGGGTATTCTTTCCGCTGAATATAATGAGCCGCCTTTTCAATGAGCTGTGGCTCCATCTTCATTTTACGTGCAATCCAAAGAGCCTGACTATCGCCAACTTCACCAATTTTCAATTGATATTTGGGCGTTAATGTTTCACGATCGAAGGCCATTGCGGCGGGCACAAAATCGTCATGCTCTTGGGCAAAACGTTTAATTTCACCATAATGGGTCGTTGCAACTACCAAGGCTCCCTTTTGATACATCGTTTCCATGATAGCAATCGCTAAGCCAGCTCCTTCGTTCGGCTCGGTACCACTGCCAATTTCATCTAATAAAACAAGCGTGTGTCGCTTAACATTACGCAACATTTCCGCAATATTTTTCATGTGCCCAGAAAAAGTGCTTAACGCATTTTCCAGATTTTGCTGATCACCAATATCGACAAAAATTTCATCTAATACTGGAATCTCTGTGCCTGCTTGTGCTGGAATTTGCAACCCAAATTGTGTCATGACAGTCAATAAGCCAACTGTTTTCAAGACAACCGTTTTACCACCAGCATTGGCACCTGTAATGACAAGTCCTCGATACTCTGCTCCTAAAGAAAACGTCAATGGTACTGCGTGTTCTAATAAAAGAGGGTGTTTTCCTTGAACAATGCGCAAGCGTTCTTCTTTGTTTACTTTTGGCGTAATCCCACCAATTTCGCGACTATACTTTCCTCGTGCAAAAATAATATCTAAGGTGGTCATTGTATCGACGGCTTGATCGACAAGTCGTTCTTGCTCATTAATTAACCCAGTTAGTTCCGCCAAAATTTGATATTCTTCCGCTGTTTCTTCCGCTTTTAAGAGTGTCAATTGTTCATTTAATTTACTAATTGCTACAGGTTCAATAAAGACCGTTTGTCCTTTATTGGATTGCTCAATGATTGTGCCTGAAACCTTATTTTTATAGCTAGCTTTGATTGGTACCGTGTAATGTTCCCCTTTTTTCACCATCATATTTTCTTGAATATACAGTTGATTATTTTTATTACGTAAAAATTTGGTGACTTTTGTTTCAATGTCTTGTTGGCATTCATTGATTTGACGCCGGATTTTCCGAAGTTGTCGAGAAGCATCGGTGGCAACTTTTTGATTATGGATTTTCGTATAAATTTGTTCTTCAATTGCTCTGAAATCAGCTAAGTGCTGACTGTAACTAAATAGGCGTGGTGTTTGGTATTGATTTTTTTCAAAAAACTTCTGGATTCGCTGACTACTTCTTAAAAAGTCAGCCACCTCAATCAATTCGTTTGGTGTAAGGATTAAGCCTTTTTTCACTTGTTGAAGCAAGCGGGTAATTTGGCTCAAGCCCATGAAAGGGACGTGTTGTCCGCTATCAATAATTAAGCGGGCCTCGGTTGTTTCCGTTAAGCGGGACTGCACTGTTTCTAAACGTGTTGCAGGGACCATTTTCGCCAACCGTTCTTTACTATACTCGCCAATCGCACGTGTTTGAACTTCTTTAAGAATTGTTGTAAATTGTAATTTTTGAATGGTTTCATGATTCATTTGTTTTTTCTTCCTTTCTATCACGAAAAGAATACCTGGCGCCTTTAAATAAAAACCAGTTTCTACAGAAAAAAGAGGACAGCGTTCTACCGCTGTCCTCTTTATCATTGGATAAAGGTTACTAAAGAAACCTCTTCTAAAGGAGGTATTTAGTAAATGAGATGACTAACAGGTATCACTTTCTAAGCACACCAAATAAACCTTGCTTGGTTCACTGGTTATTCAACTTATCAATTAGATACCTACGACACTCACCAAAATACCCCACATTCATTTGTTGGTTTTTATTTATTCTCCACTTGAGAGTAGCAAATCTGGTGGAGAAAGTCAACTAAAGATTGGCCCTTTACTTATTCAATGTGTTTTTCATCATGGTTAGTAACGTTTTCACGTCTTCTGTTCTAGTGTCCCCTGTTTCTTGATCGATAATTGAGCTGTAAACATGAGGAATGATTTTTTTAACGCCGGCATCCACCGCAATTTGAACAATTTCTTCAAAGTTTTCTAAATCAATGCCCCCTGTTGGTTCTAAATAAAAGTCATACTTGGCACAAGCTGCTGCTACTGCTTGATATTCTTCTTTGTGAGCCAAGCCTTTCATTGGGAAATATTTAATGGAACTGCCCCCCATGTCTTTCAACAATTTGATGGCGGTTTCGATAGGCACTTCCGCCGCTGGCGCACCCGAGCTTAACGGACCTGTCGCAATGTTGACATAGCCAACTTTGCCTGTGGGTGAAACCAAGCCATTAATCACTGTTTCGTCTTGACGCAGTAAGGCCCGCGAAGCGCCGACACCTGTGAAGACTTGGTTCACGTGTTGCGGTTGTAGAACTTCTGATAAGCGAGCCACCATTTGACTTTGATTAGGATCGCCAGCCCCTAAGCCGACAGATAAAGCGTTGTTGGTTGCTGCTTGGTATTTTTTCATATCGTCAATGGCTGCTTCATCGGTTTCATAGTTTTTTGAAAGGACGCCTAACACAACATGCCCTTCTGCTGCTTCATAACAGGCTTGGGCATTTTCTACTGAATTGGCTAAGACATTTAAACAAATGCGTTCTTCTAAATAATTAGGTTTTAATGACATGACTTATTTCTCCTTTGTGTCCATAATTTCTTGTAATCGTTGCACGATTTTGTTCATTTCTTCTTGATTGACAGAACGAATGTCAAATTCAATGATGCCATTGTTGGCTTGATATTCTCGCGTATAAATGGCTGGACTTTCTGCTTTTAATGCTTGGATGACTTCCTTAGCGGTTTTTCTGCCGTCCACTTTGACACTGGCGCGATAAATGTCTCGTCCGGCGCCATCTTGGACGATTTTAGCGGTTAAATCTGACAGGTTGTTGATGGCTTCAACAAACGGTTTTAAGCGCTCTTGCATCGAAGCCCCTGATTCACTGCCATGTGCCAAGTATTCTTCCACTGCTTGCGTAAAGCCCAGGATATTGTCTTTGCCAATTTTCATTGCTCGACCAATGCCTTTGCCTTGTAGGCGCACCCAGTCAATGTATTCTTTTTTCCCGACCACTAAACCAGCACTTGGCCCTTCAATGGCTTTGGCGCCGCTGTAAATCACCAAATCAGCACCTGCTTCGGTGTATTTGAAAAGATCTTCTTCTGCTGCCGCGTCAACAATTAGCGGCACCTTGTGGCGTTGCGCCACTTTGGCCGCTTCGGCCACCGTCAGCATACTTTTTTGCACGGTATGGTGGCTTTTGATGTATAGAATGGCCGCTGTTTTTTCGGAAATCATCATTTCCACGTGTTCTGGACTGCACATGTTGGCGTAGCCAGCTTCCACCACTTGGCCGCCGCCTTGCGCTACCATGACTTCTACAGGCGTGCCGTAGTCCACGTTGTGCCCTTTAGGTAAAACAATCTCCCGTTGTTCGATCTTTTCTGTATAGGGATGATACGCGTGGTACAAGCTGCCTTTTCCAATCAATGCAGCCACCGATTGGGCAATCCCCGCCGAAGCCGAGGAAACGATTTGGGCATCTTCTACCTTCAACAAGTTGGCTAAAAAGGCCCCTATTTGCACACTAAGTTCACTCATTTCAAAGAAATGTTCGCCGCCGAATCGTTGAGCTGCTAGGACTGCCTCCGAAACTTTGGAGACACCTAGAATGGTCATTTTGCCAGAAGCATTGATGACTTCTTTTAAGTGAAATTTTTCGTAACTATTCATTATTTTCTCCTTTATAACAAACCAAAGAATGAAGTGACCAAACTAACTAAGACAATCGTGCCGATAATGATACCGTAACGTGGGCCTTTTTTTACCATGAAGAAATAAATAGCCATGACTGCTGCTAAAGGAAGTAACCCTTTCATAATTTGATCTAGAATATCTTGTAAAACAATCGTGGCACCGCCAGTAACTTTAAACGTCATCGGGCTAGCAATTTTAACATAACTCGCACTTAAAGCGCCCATCATCATCATTCCTAAAACATTTGCTGAATAAATGACTTGCTTAATTTTGCCGTCTTTTAACAAACTTAAGATTGAATTACGCCCTAATGTATAGGACTTATTCACTAACGTCCAACTGATGTATAATGTAATGGCTGTGTACAGAACCAACGGACCGATACTTCCAATCACGTTACCTCCTTTAGCCATTGGAATAAAAATGGAAATGATTAACGGCATTAATGCTGCCCAAATAATCGAATCGCCAATCCCAGCCAGCGGACCCATCAGCCCAGTTTTAATCGATGTGATCGCCGTATCAGAGATCGCTGCGCCATTGGATTTTTCTTCCTCCATAGCAATTGCAATCCCTTGAATGGAAGCCCCTACTGTTCCTTCAGTATTAAAAAAATTCAAATGACGTTTCAGAGCTTCTTTTTGTTGTTCTTCATCGTCTGCGTAAAGTTTTTTAATTGCAGGAATCATCGATGCACAAAAAACTAAACTTTGAAGACGTTCATAAGAATTTGATAATTCACAGCCTAGTTGATAAATCCAAAAGGCTTTGGATAATTCTTTTTTAGTAATTTTTTTCTGTTCCAATTGTTGTTCATTTGCTTGTGTCATTTGTTCCATTATGCTGCCTCCTCACTCAATGCCTTGTTTCTAACTAAAAAGGCAATACAGATTCCTAAAATAGCGACGGCCATAACTTCTGCGCCAAAATATACTACTGCAACAAAACCAATTAAAAAATAAGGAATCAAATTTTTCTTGCCAATTACCATAATTGTTAAGGCGAAGCCTAACGCTGGTAAAATACCACCCATTACTTCAAAGCCGTGCATCAACCATGCTGGGATAACTTCTAAGACTTTATTCACCACGGATTGACCAAAAAAGTTCGCCGCAAAAACCAAAGGAAAGCGAATTAAAAATCCCGCTAAAGCTGGATAAACAAACGCAGCTCGGTAAATCCCCCCATAATTTAACTCTTCCGCATATTTATCAGCCATATGCACCCACGTCGCATTGATGGTGCGCCGTAATTGATCCATAAAGACGCCTAACACACCAAAAGGAACAGCTAGTGCAACAGCCGCCTCGGCATTCATTCCCACACCTAAAGCAATCGGAATCGCGATTGCTGAAGCTAAAGCCGGATCACTAGGCACATTGCCGCCCGGTGTGGAGGTGACTCCGAGATAAACAAGTTGAATCCCCGCCCCCACAACCATTGCTTCACTAAGTTTTCCTGTTGCTAAACCAGCCACCAACGCTGCGCCTAATGGCTGAGACAGCATGCCTGAAAATGTGTACCCAAAACGCAAACGTGCAAACCAATAATAAAGTCCCATAATAATTGAAACACCTAAAACGCCCATATGATTCTCTCCTTTTTCTCTGATTATAGTGATTGATATTTTTCAATTAATTTTTGAATTGGTAGGGGATTTTCTTCGGGAATCGCTTGGAAGAAAACATGGATGCCCTTCGTTAAAAGTTCAGTCAAAATTGCAACATCTTCTTCAGATAAATTGATATTTTTTAAAACATTTTTCCGATTTGGTCCGCCACCTAAGCCACCAACTTGAATCTCCTCTTTAATAATTTCTTGGTCCACCATCGCTTTTAAGGTCGTTAAATCTGGCACTAAAAATAACACCTTTTTCTCTTCCTTTTCTTGCGATTCCCAATATTCTTTGGCACTTTCAATCCCTTTAATTACTACAGAAACCCCTGGAGGCGCTGCCATTAAATAAATACTTTGTAAAAATTCATCTTGCTCTAGTTCATCACTCACTACCAAAATTTCATTTGCACCTGATTGTTGTAACCATTTAGTCACTACTTGTCCATGGATTAAACGGCTATCAACTCTTGTTAATACGATTTTTGACATTCTGTTCACCTGTACTTTCTTATTTTGGAATTTCTAAAATTTGACAACTGTCTACTGCTGCTTGTTGAATCATCTCTGCATCTTGTAAACGAAACCCAGGACCACTTTGTTTCATGACGGATTCTAATAATAACGATGTGCATAATCCTGACACGATCAGGAGGTCATAATCTTTTGATAAACGTAATGCAACGTTACTAGGTGTGCCACCTTTAACATCTGTTAAAATTAGCAGTTGGTTGTGCCACGTTAACTGGTCAATTTTTTCTGTGACTCGTTCTAAATAATCCCCCAGTGAATCCTCTGCTTGTAATGCAACTTCATGTACATTTGTGACTTCTCCAACAATCATCTGGACGCTTTTGACTAATTCCAAGCCCCAACCATTGTGTGTTAAAAGTAAAATTGGTTCATTTTCCATAAACAAACTCCTTTGCTAATTAATCATTTTATTAAAAGCAATAAGTGTGCCAACTTTCATTTCCGTTTGAATTAAGCCTTTTCAAAGAGCAATTCATAAATATAGCGCACTTCCAAAGGTGGAATCAACAGATTATAGGACACTTCAAGCGGTCGAAACGCCATTTTTATGACAGATACAGCTTCTGGCAACTCTCGATATGACACTTCATAAGCTGTCGGGTCATATTCTGGATTCAACAATTGCCGTTCTAACATACAAGCACAATGAATGATAAAACGAAGTAAAATCTTTTCGTCACTTTTTATTTTAGTTTGCAAGCAAATGTCTGAATAAATCTTAGCTAATTCGATTGAAATGGTTGTAGGATTCAAAACCGTTAGTAAGTCTGTAATAGCTTCGATTGATAATCCTTGAATATATTTAGCTGAAACTTTTTTTAGTAACTCTTGGTTTTGTTTTTCTTCTAAATGATGGCCTAATAATTCGAAAACTAGCTGAATGCCCCGCTTCGATAGTAAATCTTGTAAAGAAATAAACGGAATATCTGGCACTTCTGTCTTTACGGTGCCAATGATACCAACGATTTTCTCTTCTTTCCGAACAAAAGAATGCAAGCGATCAATGTCTTCCACTTCTCTTTTCTCTAAAGTAATGATGCGTACATTCGTTAGTAATTCATTGGGAAAAGTTTTTAGTAACAACTGTTCAATTTTAATAGCAGTCCCCATGCCAGTTAGACAGGAAATAATGAGAACTTTTGCCTCGTTGAAGCGACCTTTACTGCAAATCAAGGCGCGATGATTTTTTTCTTTTAAGACTGGTAATAGATACTCAAATGCCGTCGATTCATAAATGACTTCTCGGGCCACTTCTAGCAATGTTAAGAGATTGATATTGCTAATTAGCAGCACTTCCATTTGAAACGTTTGACTGATAGCATTACCAAAGTAAACCAGGGAACCGATGTCCACCATTAAAATAATTTTTTTATACTGATTTTGCTTTACAATTGCACGGACTTTTTCTAATGTTTCTTCCACTGATTGATTAATCGGCATATCAACTGCACGCATGACCGTTGTTGAAAACAGAAGGTTGGTGTACTCAACCATGCTGCTGGCCGTCGCGGCACCATGTGCAACGACGATAACGCCACAGTTTTCTTCAACTGAGTGCGCTCTTTTTTTAGCTGTGACTTTACGAATAAATAGATCAAAAAAGAGGATTTCCGTATCAGCAAAAGAAATCCCAAACAATGTTTGTAGAAAGTCCACCATGGTCTTAGCAGCTTGATACTGGGTTACTTTGCCAGAATAGATATTTTTGGTATCTGAATAAAATGTTTCATTCATTTGTGCAGAATAAAAAACAGCAGAATAAAGGTGGACAATTAAAATATTCTGGAAATCCTCTGTCAATTTTTCTTGGATTAATTGTTCAAAAAAGACAATGGCTTCTTGAATTTTTGGCTGCAATGTTTCGTCAATGGCCTCTATGGCTAGCGGTTCTTGAGCAAAAATATCCATATCATAAAGTTGCTCGACTTTGTTTTGCATGATTGCTAGCGCATCCTCTGTCGAAAGAGTTAATTTTTTCAAATCCGCATATTCTTTCAATAGAAAATTATAAAAACGATCATTTTTCAGACTTTCCGATTTGAGTAACTCTTGACTGCTTAAATAAAAATGGTTGTATTGAATCGTGAGGCCATCGTTAGGTATCCACTCATTAAAAGCCAGCAGACTTTCTACATCAGGTTGCTCTTTGACTGTTCCCTCGTTTGCTTCAATGCAAATAGTTTCCGTTAATTGATCGAACACTTCTAAATAGGCTTGTGCGCTCATAAATTGAATCGCCGCTTTCAATTCGCCAACGTTGGCTTCAAAATGAGTAAATGTTAATTGTTTCAACGCCTCATAACGAATATGGATATTCTTTTGAATCCGTTGACTTTCTTCTAAGAAAAAGGACAAAATCAATTGAATTTTTTCTTTCAAAGAGCGCTCGGCTAAAGCTGGAATGGCTAATGTCACAGGGATCCTTCTTAAAAACGTTTTCAAAAAATGTTGATTGACGGCTTCGGTTGTTGCAAAAATAAATTTTATCGATACATTTCTTTGTTTTTCGGCTTCGCCCATCCGTGTAAAATACCCTTTATCCAAAACTGTAAACAATTTTTCTTGGCCTTCGCTCGTTAATCGATGGACTTCATCTAAAAATAAAAAACCGCCATCTGACAACTCCACTAAACCTTTTTGGTCATTGACGGCACCAGTGAAACTGCCTTTTTTATAGCCAAACAGATGCGAAGTTAATAATTCTGGATTGTTGAAATATTCTGCACAATTAAAATAAATAAACGGAACTTCTTGGTTCATTTTAACTTGATAAAATTGGTGTAATTGTTCTGCAATTAAGGTTTTCCCCACCCCAGATTCTCCAGTAAGTAAAATATTCAAGCCATTAGGCGGATATAAAATAGCGGCTTTCAACTTCTTGATGACGTCTGCTAAGCTCCCATCAAAACCAATTACGTTCGCAAATGGATTCATTTTCAGTAGCTGCTTTTTCTTATGTATCTGTTCTGTCTGTTGATAAATATCCTCTTGCAGCGAAGCGAGGGAATCATAGCACGTGCTACTTTTAAAAAAAGGAAACTGTTCCTCTAAGTAGTCTTTATCAAAAAATAACACTGGTCTAGATTTAACTTTAACGACTTGGTCTTTTCTCACTAATTCTGAAAGCTCTTCACTAACAGCGGTTCGGGTATAGCCAGAGGCCTGACTTAATTGCGAAGCCGTTGCGGGTAACAAGGTTGCTTTGCTACTTGGATTTTGTACGTGAAACTGTTTTAACGCTTGATGAATATTATCAATTCTCATAGTCTTTTCCCCATTTCTTTTTTTATCCAAAAGTTAATTTATTATACATTAAAACGGAAGCGGTTTCTTATCTACCATAAAAAAAATCAAGTCTTTAACCAAAAGATTAAAGACTTGATTTTTATTCTCCGTATTGTACAAGTTGTGTATTTTCACAATGAAAGTCCAAGAAATCTTGGATTTTTTTACCATTGAAGTAGTTATCAATGACTCGCATGACCGCATTGTGGCAAACAAATAGGTAAGTTTCCTCTGAAGCCAAGGCTTCCTCAATCAGGGGATAAATTCGACCCGCGACATCTAGGACTGATTCCCCTTCTGGAAACGGCAAGGAAATCTCAGAACGATTTTCTTGGAAAGCCGTTGTTTCAATCGGTTCACCATCATAAATGCCAAAATTCATCTCAATTAAACGAGGTTCTGTTTCAATCGTCAATTGATTTCGTTCCGCAATTTTACGGGCTGTTTCTTGCGCCCGTTTTAAAGGCGACGCCAGTAAACGGTCGATTTGAATTCCTTGTTTGGCAATTTTTTCAGCTACCAATTCCGCTTGTTGATAGCCTTTTTCGGTCAATTGCGCTTCCGCATGACCACAAATTCTACGGGCCACATTATAATCTGTTTCACCATGTCTCACTACGTACAGCATTTTTCCACCTCAGTTTTTTGTCTTGTATCTATTTTATCTGAAATTTGGTCACAATAACACCCTATTTAGCGGTAACTTTCTGGTAATTTAAATTTGCCTTCTTGCTCAAACTGTTCGCCTACTTGGAATAAGAGATCTTCACGTCCACGAGCAGCCAGCAATTGAATGCCTAAGGGTAACCCCGTTGCCGTAACATGTGTGGGCAAGCTGATGGCTGGTTGTCCTGTCAAGTTAGCTAGTTGAGTATACGGTGTTAGCTGTAAACTTTTATCAAAATAATCATAGATTAATTCAGCTAGCTCTGCTTCTGTTAATTCTGCTGCTTGCTCCATTCGTTGACGAATGTGCTCACTTTGCAAATCTTCGTTAATTTTTGGTGCTGAAAAAGCCGTTGTTGGTGATAAAAACAGATCAAATTTTTGAAAAAGTTCTTCCATCGTTACTGCTGCTTGATCCCACAACTGTAATGAATGAACATAGGTGGCTGCTGGAATCTTTTGGCCGAATTGATGCATGGTCCATGAAAAAGGTTCGATTTCTTCTTTACGAATTGGGCGCCCGAGCCCCTGTTGAATGCTGTTCATCATTGCTGTAGTTTCTGCGCCGTTCATTTGATAATAGGAGCGAATCAGCGCTGCACCATCGACTGGATAAGGAATCTCAATGATTTCATGACCAGCGGCTGCCAGAAAATCAGCCGCTTGTTTCGCCGCTTGTGTTGCTTCTGGCGAAATCATTGAGCCGATAGGCGAAGCGGTACACAGAGCAATTTTTAGCCGTTGTTTTTTAGTGTGTGTTTGCCATTCTGCCAAGGGCGCTTGGTAGGGGGCGCCACTGTGGCTACCACGTAGGCCATAGAATAACGCTTTGGTGTCTCTCATAGAAATAGTCAACGCAAAGTCAATCGAGGCACCTTGCCAGCCTCGCCAGCCTTCTGGGCCGACAGGCATGGAGCCACGGCTAGGTTTTAAGCCAATTAAGCCACTAAAAGAGGCGGGAATTCGGATGGAGCCACCGCCATCGCTAGCGCCGGCTATAGGAACAATCCCGCTAGCGACAACTGCGGCAGCGCCGCCACTGGAACCGCCTGGCGAATGTTCCAGGTTCCAAGGATTGCGGGCTGGCCCGTAAAGCGCAGGGTCCGTAATATTTTTAAAGCCAAACTCTGGGGCGTTGGTTTGTCCTAAAGGCATCAAGCCAATCGTTTCTGCTTGTTTGACAAAGTTAGAGGTCGTTGTTGCAGTACTATTTTTAAAAAGTTGCGAGCCGGCCGTTGCCGACCACCCCGCTTTTTCTTGGCCTAACATTTTCAAAGGAAATGGCAAACCAGCAAATAGTGTGTCCTGCTGTTTATTTTTTTGATAAGTTGCTTCTGCTTTTTGGCTGTCAAAGGTTACAAAGCCATTGATCTTTGGATTTAACTTTTGGACTTTTTTCTCAATATCCTTTAAGAGTTCTGTGCGACTTACTTTCTGTTCTTTTAATTGTTGTACCCAATATAGTCCGTCTTTCATACAGACCCACCTCCTATACTATTCCTTATTAGTATAGCATGGTTTTTAGGGGTCATCCTGTGATGGTGATTTTCATTCGTCAAGTGCTTCTCTAATTTAAGTAAATAATTCGCCAATGTAAGGAAGCAACTGCGGATGCAGTTTGTAGCCTTTATACCGTGTATTTTGGATACCTTGTTTTTTAAAGCCCCCTACTTGAATTTTTTTATTTAATTTTGTCAGCTGTTTGGTCATTTTTTTTCGATTATTGGCTGTTTCTTCTGTGTCATATATTAATTTACAAAGGCGTTCCATTGGTAAGTGTTCTTTTGGCGTACTATACAAGACAGCCAGTAGTGCACGTTCTGCGGCTGTTAGCTTTATCCCCTCTACATCTAACTTTTCATCTTCTCGTTGGATGGGTTTATTTAATTCTGCCAAAAGGAGATTTTCTCTTAATGTATCCAAAGTCGCATCCAATCGTAACCAATTGAGAATGCCATATTGATAGCTAATGCTCAATTCTTCCGAGGTAGGAATATCTTCCGAGCGAAGAAACAACGGCGTTTTAACTCTGGCTAATTCCTTTAGATATAAATATTGTTCTTTGCGAGGAATCGTTTCGCTGAGAATGATGGCATCAAATTTTCGATAAAACAAATGACTTTCCTTAATTTCACCAATCAGACACGTCGTACAAAAAACTTGGTGATCTAAATGCTGTAAGCGGTTTTGAAAAGCAGTTTCTGATAAAATATTTTTTGTGATGACCATTATTTTCATTCTTGATTCCTCCTTAATTCTTTTTTGGTTCAAAATTTTCTCAATTTTCGTGTTTTGTTTTGATATATTTAGTATACTGGAATTTTTTCGAATTAAAATTTAGAAATTTACAAGCAAATCAGTCATTAACAGTCATTCCTGTAATCCCCGATTTATAAAGGATTTCCAATAGTCTTATTTAAAAAATGTTTGTTATTTAATCCTCAACGTGCTATTTTTTTAATTTTTTTCTTTTTTATTTAGCTGACAAACGTCAAAAGGTTGGTAGCTAATATCAACCTTTTGACGTTTGTTAGCTACTTTCTCTTGAAATCTTTGGATTTTTTTCTACTTTCACTAAAAAAAACAGCCAAAAATGGCTGTTTCTTTGCTATTTATATTTATTTCATAATATCGATTAAGTCTTTTTTTGAAGCTGCCGAGGCAGGGAAATAGCTAAATACAACCCCGATAAAGACAGAAATCCCAATGGCTAATGAAACGGTCATTAAATCTGGTCGAACAGAAAACGGTAGTGCCATTGAGGCTAAGTAGGCAATAATCATTCCTAAAAGATAACCAGTAATTCCGCCGATTAAGGTCAAGGCAATCCCTTCTGTTAAGAATTGCTTTTTAATATCACTGGCTGTCCCGCCCAATGCACGTCGGATACCAATTTCCTTAATCCGTTCTGAGACCGAAATGTACATCATATTCATAACGCCGACCCCAGCAATTACCAGTGAAATAGCCGCAATTGCGGAAATAAACAAGGTTAAATTATTTAATAAAGAGCCCATTTCTTTGATGGTATCTTTAACATTATATTCTTGATACGTCCCGCTGTTTTTCATGGTTCCTTGTTGAGAGAGAGTTTTTATTGTTTCTTTCAATACTTGATCTGGTTGGTAGCCAGGTGCCACTGTTAGCTTCAACGTAGATGTATCTTTTAGCTTGCCGAAATAATGTTCATAGGTCTTTTTTGGAAAATAAAGTAATGAGTCATCATTACCTGGACCAATGGCACCGCTGGTATTGGTTGTCACGCCAACAATGGTAAAAAGTTGCTCTTTATATGGAAAAGTTCGATTAAC
The DNA here is from genome assembly GCF_050546165.1 of Enterococcus sp. AZ120. Lineage (NCBI taxonomy): Bacteria > Bacillati > Bacillota > Bacilli > Lactobacillales > Enterococcaceae > Enterococcus > Enterococcus sp. AZ120. Next base: position 2,345,921 of record NZ_CP172950.1, read on the forward strand.
TGCTGCAGTCGGGTCTTGGTAGAGTTCTTTGGCAACCAGTTCATCCACCACCACTGTTTTATCCATTTTTGCATTGTCTCCATCATTCAGTTGGCGTCCCGCCAACAATTCTTTGGTGGTTTTGTTGGCAAGTTCATAGGTTACGGAAAGATTTTTCGGTCCTGCTTGAAAATTCAGTGTGCCTTTTTGGGCGCCATCAACTTCTCTTTGATCAAAATCAATTTTTTCTACGCCAGGAACCATGCGCACGACCCCTAAATCATTGTCGGTAAACATCGCTTGGTCACTAAACATATCCGAAGTGTTGTAGGCCGAAAAAGAAATCTTTTTCACATTTTCTTTTTGTTTTTCAGCAGATAATTTATCGACCATGTCTTCTTTAAATCCGTTACCGATAGCCACGATGGTAATCACCGAAGCGATCCCGATGACAATCCCTAGCATCGTTAACAAGCTGCGTCGCTTATTTTTCAAAATGGAACGGAAGGCGGTTTTCCAAATAATTGAACGTTTCATGTCAGCACCTCCTCTAAAATCTTTCCATCACGAACTTTAATCAAACGATTGCAGTATTCAATTGTTTCTTCATCATGTGTCACTAAAATAATGGTGACACCTTCATTGTTTAATTGCTGAAAGAGCGTTAAAATTTCTTCCGATGTTTTACTATCTAAAGCCCCAGTTGGTTCATCTGCAATAATAAAACTTGGCCGATTGACAATCGCACGCGCAATGGCCACACGTTGTTGTTGTCCGCCCGAAAGTTGTTTTGGATGCTTCTTGCCTTTATCTGGCAAGCCGACTTTTGTCAGAACTTCGTGGACACGATCTTTGGCTTCTTTTGGGGTTAACCCACTATATAAAAGAGGTAATTCAATGTTTTCTTCAACTGTTAGTGTTTCAATTAAACTAAAATTCTGAAAGACAAAGCCGACTGCTTCATTTCTAATTCGGGATAGTTCCTTATCAGAAAAGTCGCCAATTTCACGGTCTTCAAATAAATACGTTCCTTCAAACTTTTTATCAATAAAGCCTAGCAAATTAATCAAAGTCGATTTCCCAGAACCAGAAGGACCCATAATCGCTAAAAATTCTCCAGCGTCTACTTGGAGGTTAATATCATCTAACACATGCAGTGTTTCTTCTTCGGAATAATAATATTTATGAATATGGGCTAGCTTAATCATTGGCAGCTACCTGAACATCTTGATTATCTTTTAATTCTTTATTGGGATTGGCAATCACTTGGTCTTTCCAATTCAAGCCACTTTTGACAACTTTACGACCTAAATTTGTTTCTGTTTCAATCGGTGTTTTTTTCGCTTTGCCCGCTTTGTAAACATAGACAAATTCTTTTTGGCCTTCTTTTTGGATTGCTGCTGTCGGTATAATCATTTGCTTTTGCGGCACAGCGATGCTAGTAGACAAGCCTTCTGCCCAAGGAAAATCACCTTCTACTGTAAATTGATAACTCACTACTGGATTGCCTTCATTTTTAGCTATTGGGGTTTGCGCAATGGAAACAATTTTGCCTGGTGCTGATTTGCCTGAACCAACGGTCGTCACTGTTACTTCTTCCCCTGTCTGTAATTTATCGTAATCATATTCGGTTACTTTTCCTTGAATATTTTTCTTTTGTGTTGCAATTTTAATGACTGGTTTGTCGGTACTACTCATGGCACTAGCATCAACAGTGACTTGGCCATCAATTGGTGCTGTAACAACTGTGTTGACTTTGCCACGTGTTTGTTCAAGCGTGTTTGCTGCTCCGACGGCATCACTGTTGGCTAATTGAAGGGCTTGGTTAGCTTGGGCGACTTCACTATTCGCAGCACTAACGGCTTCATTCAATTGCTGAATTTCCGCATTTAGTGTTTCTTTCTCTTCAGCCTCTTTTGCGGTGTTTAATTTTTGCTTGGCTGCAGCAACTTTGTTTAACGCTTCATTGTATTTTTGAGTGGCTAAGTTAACGTTCTCTTGTGCTTGTTGAACTTGAAGATTGTTCCGATTAACGGCATTCGCTTGTTCTGTTTCTGTGGCTTGGATGTCTGAGTTATTGTACGTTAACAATGGACTATCTTTCTTGACTTCTTTACCATTTTCAACATTTATTTCGGCAATTTTTCCTAGAGAAGGATCAAAGAAAATATCCCGAGTATCTAGAAAACTCACTTGACCATCTAATTTTAATGAGGCCATTTCTGTAATGGTATACGTTGTGTATTCAGGTTCAACTTCTTTTGAAGAAAAAACTGTTTTTGCTCCGATAAATCCGACGACGACCACTGCGGCACCAATACCGAACCACACTTTTTTATTTCGCTTCTTCTGGCCTGACTTTTTCATTTATTTGTTCCTCCTTGATTTCTGTTGACGAGTTTGTCATTTTATTTAGTATATAATGAATAAAAAAACTGGTCCCTTCATCTTCCTATCATTCCTCTTACAGTTTTGACACATCTTTATCTAACAAAAAAACGTTTATCCTGTGTAAAAGGATAAACGTTTTTTGTTATTTTATTGTTCTAATTGACCCAACCAGCCAGATGTACCACCTAGAACATTGGTTACTTGATACCCTTGTTGACTGAGAAACGCACACGCTTGTGCGGAGCGCGATCCCATTTGACAAATCAGATAATAGGGTTGGTTTTTATCTAATTGCTGATAATTTTCGGTTAAAGTACTTAAAGGTAAGTTGATGGCCTGAGGGACATGCCCCAGTTGGTATTCCATTTCTTCTCGTACATCAATAATCGGTAATTTTTTTCGTTTTGCTTCCTGATAAAATTCAGGCATGCCAATCGTGTTATACATTTTCTAGTTCCTCCGGTTTTACCATTCGATATAGCGCAAAAGCACCATCTAAATTTTTGGCTGAGATGCCTGCTTGTTTTAGCATCCGTTCTGCAATATAACTACGCAAACCGCTGTGACAACTAACAATGTACTCCGTTGACTTGTCTAATTCCTCCAAACGTTCTCTTAACTCATTTAAAGGAATAGAGACAGCATTTTTAAATTGACCATTGGCTTGTTCAGCGGGATTACGGACATCTAATAAAACAGCCCCATTAGCTAATTCGTTGGATAACTCATACCATTGAACGTTTTCACTCAATCCTTCTGCAAGGTTCATCGCTGCATAGCCTAACATGTTCACAGGATCTTTCGCTGAACCAAACGGCGGAGCATAGGTAAACTCTAATTCAGGCAAATCAAAAATAGTTAACTGTCCTTTAATAGCGGTCGCAAGAATATCAATCCGCTTATCTACGCCCTTTGCCCCAATTCCTTGTGCGCCATAAATTTCCCCTGTCGTAGGATGGAAAACTAATTTTAACTGAAGATCTGTTGCGCCAGGATAATACCCCGCATGGTCTTTTCCACTGATATGCACAACAGCTGTTGTTAGTCCAGCAGCTTTAGCAGCCCGTTCGCTTAAACCAGTTGAAGCAGCGGTTAAATCAAAGACTCGCACAATGGCGGTCCCAATGCTTCCTTGATTTTTTCTCTCTAACCCAGCAATCACATCCGCTACTTGACGTCCTTGGCGATTGGCGGGAGAAGCTAAAGAAATCAGCGCATCTTCTTGAGTGATTTGTTGTTTCACTACAATAGCATCCCCAACCGCATAAATATCGGGTTGATTCGTTTGATAGTGTTCATCAACAACAATACCGCCACGTAAACCAGTTGCTACACCTGCTTCAACTGCTAAGGTATTTTCTGGTTGGACACCCACCGACAAAATGGTTAAATCAGAAGCTAATGTTTGACCGTCTTCTAAGCGAATCACTTGCCCTTCTTCTTCAAAAGCAACCGCAGATTGTCCCGTAATTACTTGAACATTGTTTTTACTTAATTCAGCTTTGACAAAAGCGGCCATTTCTTCGTCTAAGGGCGGTAAAACATGAGGCGCTTTTTCCACGAGAGTGACTTCTAATCCGCGTTTTTGTAAGTTTTCTGCCATTTCCAAGCCAATGAAGCCTGCGCCAATCACGACGGCTCGTTTTGTTTCTGGTGTCAAGGCTGTCATAATTTGATCTAAATCAGGAACATTTCTTAATGAAAAAACATTTTTGGCTTCTGCCAATCCTGTAATTGGTGGCACAAAAGGTTTCGCCCCTGGTGATAAAATTAATTTGTCATAGTGTTCTGTTAAAATTTCTGTTTCATGTTTCACTGTGATCACTTTTTCTATTGGATCAATCGCTACGACTTCATGGTGAGGACGAACATCTAAATTAAACCGTGCCTTTAACGCTTCGGGTGTTTGAACAAGCAGTTGCTCTCTTTCTGCGATTTCGCCAGAAACGTAGTAAGGCAAACCACAGTTTGCAAATGAAACAAAAGGGCCTTTTTCCATGACAACAATTTCAGCATCTTCCATTAAGCGACGTAAACGTGTCGCTGCTGACATGCCACCAGCCACGCCTCCGATAATTACAATTTTCATTTATTTTCCTCCTTTAATTTGACCAAACCATTGGGACATCCCGCCACGAACGTTAATCACGTGATAGTTTTTTCTCGCTAAAATTTTGGCCGCATTTTTGCTGCGCATGCCGGACTGGCAAATCACATAGACTTCGTTAGCGGATTTGTTGTAGGCGGGAATTTTGTTAAGTGGGACATTAATCGCTTGTGGAATATGCCCTGCGCGGTATTCGCTAGGTGTCCGGACATCTAATAACGTTATCTCTTTAGATAAACGTGACTGCAATTCCTTTGTTGAAATACTTGGCGTTTTTTTAAACAATTGAAATAACATCTTTTTCTCCTTCTCTTATATACCTTACGGGGTATATTTAACATGAAAAAGTTAGACTTGTCAACTGAAGAGATTTCTGCCATTTTTAGATTCAAAGAAAAGATAGTTGACAAAAATACCTCGTGTAGGTATATTTTAAACCAATCACTACTCTTAAGGAGGGGCAAAATGACTGAAGAAAAAAAGAAAGTGCTGAATCGTTTACGCCGCACAGAAGGTCAAATTCGCGGGATTCAAAAAATGATTGATGAAGAAAAAGAGTGTATCGATGTTATCACTCAGTTGAGTGCGGTCCGTTCTAGTATTGATCGCGTAATGGGGATGATTGTTGCGGAAAATTTAAAGCATTGCTTTGAAAATCCTGAAAAAGATCCTAAAGAACAAGAAGAGCGATTAGCACAAGCGATTAATATGATTGTCAAAAAGTAAAACAACGCAAACTTATTCAGCGAAAGATAAGTTTGCGTTGTTTTTTTATTTATTAGACGAATCTGCCCCGCGTTTTTTTAAATTGACAAGCATAAAAAGAATCGTGCCAATTAGTAAAATCACGACGGCGATATAAAAGCCCATGACTTTCGAACCCGTTGTGTCTGAAATTTTCCCAGTTAAAGCTGGGGCAATCACAGATGACATCATGCCGAAAAAGTTAAACACGCCCAAAGTAGTGCCAATTCCAATTTTTGGTGCATTTTCACCTAGCCAAGAAATAATAATCGGTTCTACAGCTAATTTTCCTAAGAACCCATACATAATTAAAGCAATTAATAACAACGTCGCATTACTTACTTGTACAGTTAACAAGAGCATGGCTGTTGCTAAAAATTCTAAAACAACGATGAATTGAACTTTTTTATGCATGTACTTATCCGCCAACCGACTAAAAAATAACGCTCCTGGAATAGAGGCAAATGCGACCAGTGAAGAGGACAACCCTATTGCTGCTCCTTGGAAACCACGTTCGGTACTTAAAAAATTAGGTAACCAAGTCACAATCATATAATATGCATAACAAGTGCCAAAATATAAAATGTACGCAAATAGCATATGTGGCGCAAACAGTTTTTTAAAGGGCACTTTTTCTTTTACCGCTCCGTTATCTTTTTCATCAACAACGGTTGGCTGAATCAAGGCCATGTCTTCTTTATGATTGCGAATAATCACTTGAAAAGCCACTAACATACAAATAATCATAAAGGCGGAAATGTACATCATCACTTGCCAAGGTAATCCTTTTTGGGCAACTAAATAACTAGATAAAATCATCCCTAAACCTGAACCAACTGCTGAACCACTGTTGACAATAGCTGTTGCAAAACTTTTTTTGGCTTGAGGAATGTTTTGCGACGTCAACGAGTAAGCCGAGCCATAGAAAGAACCACATCCTAAGCCTGCCAATAAGCTACCTAAGTAAATTGTTCCAATCGTTTGGGCTTGGGCAATCAGTAATGCTGCCAGCGCAAACAAGATAAATCCTGGAATTAATACACGTTTTTTCCCAATTTTGTCTACCAAGAAGCCTGCAGGAATCTGCATGACTACGTAACCGAGAAAATAAAAGCTAGAAATGGACCCTAGGGCCGTATCGGAAGCGTTACCATTTAGAGACGCGCGAATTTGTGGATAAACGGGAGAAAGCGCGGAACGATAAATCCAGATTGTTACCCAGCCCATACATAGTAAAATAACGATTTTTTTCCAATAAGCCAACGAACTTTTTGTCTTGTCTGTCATTTTCTTTTCCTCCACCAATCATTTTTTTGGTTAACGTTTCACAAGGAACAAAAGCACTACGCTTTTTTACGTAGTGACCTTTGCCTTACCTTCTTTTTTAGTTTAAATACTCAGCCAATGCATGAGTACTACCGCTACCGCCTTCAAATTGATAACCTTGGTGTTTCAATACAGTCTCAAAGGCACTTAAGAAATGCAACACATTGTCTTCGCGACTGCTGTAACCCATATTACCGACCCGCCAAATTTTTCCTTTTAAATCACCGAAGGAAGAGGCAATTTCAACTTTAAAATGATCCAGTAATAAGCTCCGCACTTTTTCACCATCAATTCCTTCTGGAATGACCACAGGAATGACTGTTGGTGTTTTTGTGTCTAACTTCCCGAAAATTTCTAAGCCCATTTTTTGCAGACTTTCAACTAAAATACGATCGTTTTTCCGATGGCGTGCGTAGACATTTTCCATGCCTTCTTGAAGTAACAAGCGCAGCCCTTCATGTAGCCCATAAATCATTGTAGTCGCTTCTGTATGGTGATTTAAGCGCTCTGGTCCCCAATATTTTTCTAATTGCGATAAATCCAAGTAGTTACTTTGAATGAACCGTTCATTCCGCGCATCCGCGCCAAGCCCTAACTCTTTTTGGTAACGGCCCGCCAGATAATCGGCTACACGTTGGTTGTAGGTAATCAAAGAAAGGCCTGAAGGTACGCTGACACATTTTTGAGTGCCTGCTACCGCAATATCAATCTTCCAATCATCGACCTTTGTTTCGACACCGCCGTAAGTCGCCACCATATCTACTACGAAGAAAATTTCATTTTCCCGACAAAAGGCGCCAATTTGATCCAGCGGTTGCATTTGTGCATTCGCCGTTTCGCCGTGGACCATCGCAACAATTTTTGGTTGATGTTCTTTAATCGCTTCAATCACCGTTGTTTGTTCAAACGGTGCGAGCCAGTCCTTTTCTAAATAAATGACTTCGGCCCGGGCGCGTTCGCAAATTTCACCTAATAAATAAGCAAACCGGCCATACGCAGGCACAAGCACTTTGTCGCCTGGCTCAATCAATGCAAATAACCCCGCTTCTAAGCCTGAACGTGACGTGCCATCAATGGCAAAGGCTTGTTGATTCTTTGTGGCAAAAGGTACTTTAATCATTTCCCGAACTTCGTCCATGATCTGTAGAAATTCTGGATCAAATTGCCCTAAAATTGGTTGACCCATTTGACGAAGTACCGATGGATGGGCTTCGACTGGTCCCGGCGTCATGATTGTTCGCCGTACAAAATTTGGTTGTTGATACATAGTAATCCCTCACTTCATTTTTAATTCTTCTCTTTTATTATCTTTGGAAAAACTCAGAAATTCATTGTTCAATTTGCACTATTTTGACTTTGTTTTTTAGACATATTCAATAACTATCTTTTGTACTCCTTTTTATTCTTCGCTATACTATAAAAAAAGGAGGTTGTTGTGATGAAAATATTAGCTGAGGTCTTGGCTTTACCAAGATTTTCTGACTTACAATTATTATCGTCTCACTCAAACTTAACACAGCCCTTGGAAAGTGTAGAAATCACGGAAACACCTGATGTGGCTGATTTTATCCCTAAAAATGTCATGATTTTAACAACGGCAATGATTTATAAAGATGATCAAGAAAAATTGAAACCTTTTATTGACTCGCTAAAACAAGCAGAGTGTACGGCTTTAGGAATCAAAGTTGGGCGGTTCCTTGACGAAATTTCACCAGAAATTGTTGCCTATGCCAGTGCCGTTGATTTGCCCCTGATTAAAATTCCTAGCACACAGCCACTAGGCGGGTTGTTGCATGAAATTGTAGGCTATCTTCGTGATAGCAAAACCGAACAGATGTCTGTAGCATTTGACATACAAAAGCGTTTTTCAACATTATTAATGCAAGATGTTGATGCTACGCGCTTCATCGCTGAATTTGCGAAAATTTTAAATGCGCCAATTATTTTATTAAGTCCTTGGCAACAGGTGATTGCCCACTCGAATTATTTTTATGGCAATCAAAAATCGGCGGAGTTTTTCATCGAACAATTATCAAAAGACCACTTTCAACAATTGGCACAAGAAAAGAAAATCTTTCGTTTACAGGATGAGCGACAAGAAAACATTCAAGTAGCTGGCTTTCCAATTCGTGTGAACGATTATTTTCCCTATTATTTATTGGTCTTATCTCCTGAACAGATTCCTTATCCTATTTCTGAATTTGCCATTGATCAGGCCATTTTAGTTTTGACTTTTATGTTATTTAAAAACCAGAAAATTGCTGAATCTTTTGAACATCTCAAAACAGACTTTTTGGACCGCTTGCTTGATACACATCAAGAAACGCTGAGTAAACATCAAAATTGGTTGGAACTTTGGAAAAATTATCGTTTAATCAACAGTGATTATTATCAATTAGCGATTGTCTACGGCGTGACTAAACCAGAAAATGAAACCCATATTCGTTATCAGCAAGCGGAAGGGCAACTAATTTTCCAATGGCTCAAAGAACAATTGCCGGAAATCCTGCCAGATGTCGCCTTGTTTAAATTAAAAAATCAAAATAAAAGTATCTTGATTTTTCAATCTAAAAAAAATGACCATTTGATGATTTTGCAAAACCTCGCTGAACGTTTGCAACAGGCTTTGCCTATTACCATTCGCTTTGCTTTAGGCAATGCTTATGAAAACCTAGAAGATTTGCCTAATTCTTATATTGAAGCTTCTTCGACATTAGAGGCTTCTTTACACGCTCAAAAACCAGCAACTGTGCAATTGTTCCATCCCAAAGGCCTAGCTGGACTTTTTGAAAAGATTGGCACTGAAGATGTTGAATACTTTTGCCAGCAACAATTGAAAGAGTTGGCCTATCCGACGGAACCGACGTTACAAGAATTACGAAAAACCTTGAAAGTTTTTTTAGATTTCAATTGCGAAATTACTAAAACGGCCAACGCTCTTTACCTACACAGAAACACCATTAAATATCGCATGAATCAATGTGAAAAATTATTAGATACCTCTATTCAAGAGCCTGAGACGAGTTTACTCTTACGGGTAGCGTTGGAACTTTCAGAAAAATAATTAACAGGAAAATAGCCGAATAAAAGTAACGTCTACCAAGAAGAAGGACTCTACCGTTCACCACTGCGTGTTCAAATCCTATTGTTCCGAGGTCATTACTTTACATTCGGCTTTTCTTTATAATTCTGGTTCACGATTGGCATCTTTGGAATAAACGTACATTAGCGGTTCTTCACGACCAACCGCATAGGCTGCTTGTGGCACATAGGCACTCATGAAAATATAGTCCCCTTTTTCCACTGGATACCATTCGTTGTCCAAATTGTACATCCCTTGGCCACTAATTAAATACGCGCCATGCTCTTGGACATGCGTTTCAATGTAGGCATGACTAGCACCTGGTTCAAAAGATAAGATATGCATATTCATATCAAAGTCAAACTCTTTCGGCAATAAACTCCAAAGTAAAACGTCTGTCATTCCTTCATATTCTTCGGGTTGTTGGTCATGAATTGACCCAACCACTTTATAAGGTTGATGGCCTGCCAACGGCTGATAGCGTTTTTTATATAAGAAAACTTCTGTGTCCGCTTCCTGTGCGTTCGCTAAATACATTTTCATTTCAGGCGTAAAGTAGGCGTAGCCCCCGGCTTCAAGTTCATGAGTTTCTTGACCATCTGAAACGCGCAAACGACCGTCAATGACATAAACCAACGTTTGGATCCCGTCGCCACCAAAACCAGTTGTTTGTTGACCATTTTTATGAAACGTAGCAATGTAATCCACAAATGTCGCACCTAATTTAGGCGATCCCAAAATGGAAATATCGACATTTTCAAAACCAGGTACTGCATTTTGCACCAAACCATCATGGGGAATAATGGCGTAATTGTCTTTTTTTATCACAGCTCTTGATGTTAACAATTCTTTTTGGTAACCAACTCGATTATTTTTATAACCCATCACAATTCTTCCTTTTCTATCTTATTTATACGCTAATTCATATAAGGTATCTGCTAAAAGCTTGACGCCTTCAACCAAATCTGGAAATGCCGTTGCTTCTGCTGGATTATGACTAATCCCACCAATACTTGGCACAAATATCATCGCTGTCGGGTAATGGGGCGCAATAATTTGCGAATCATGCCCAGCACCACTATGCATCATACGATACTGATACTTGCCTTCTTTGGCTTTTTGTTCAATAACTTCTACAATTGCTTGATTCATCGGTACAGGGGCTTCATCCATCCAGCGGTCAATCGCAATCGTCAAGCCTAATTCTTGAGCAATTGTTTTCATCCGTTCTTCTAATTCACCGGTAAAATGTCGTAAAAAAGCAGCGTCGGTATGACGGCAGTCAATTGTAAATTCCACTTCTCCAGGCACCACGTTGACTGTATTGGGTTTCGGAATGACTTTACCGAATGTTAAAACTAACGGATCCCCAATTTCGTTCGCACGATCAATGGCTTCTGCACAAATTTTAGCAAAGCCGTACACCGCATCATGACGGTAACTCATTGGCGTAGTGCCTGCATGATTGGCTTGCCCTTTTAAGTTAACCGTGTAGCGACGTTGCCCTACAATACTATGAACAACACCGACTTGGAGCTTTTCGTTCTCTAAAATATTGCCTTGTTCAATATGAATTTCGACAAATGCTTCAATGTCCTCACGTCTAGTTTGCTCCTGCCGAAAATCAAAGCCTTGGCGATGCATCTCATCAACAAACTTTTTGCCTTCGTTGTCAGAGATATCGACTACTTCTTCACGTTTGGCTTCACCAACGACATTTTTGCTTCCCCAGAAAACCGTTGGAAAACGACTCCCTTCTTCTTCAGCCATGGAAAGCACTTCTAAAGAACGCCGTGGTTTCCCATATTTATCTAATAAATATTGAACAGCCGTCATGGAAGCAATGACACCATATTGACCATCTAATGTCCCACCATTAACTACTGTGTCGATATGTGACCCAGTTAAAATCGTTTCCTGAGGAAATTCCGTTCCTGCCACTCGACAAAACAGATTCCCGACTTCGTCAAATTGCGTTTCCAGTCCAAACGCCTCAGTTTGGCTTTGCACATACTTTTGTGCTGCCAACCACGAATCTGTATAAAGTAAGCGTGTCATCCCTCCAGCAGGATCACTCCCAATTGCTGACAACTCTTCGATTCTTTGTTTTAAAACTTTTTCCAAGTCCATCACAAAACCTCCTGACTGATTACACTCTGATTGTAAACGTTTCCCTAGTCATCTTCATTGTACTTATCAAACAAAATCAAGCCTTTTTTTGTGCAAAATAACCAACGAACATCCTCTAACTCGTGGACAGAGGCGCTAATTCAATCACGCTTCTGTCCTTTTTCATTTCTAAAATAGGTGTTTAATTTTTGATAAATACGCCGTTAAACGCCTCGGTTACCCCAGTTTCTTGTGCGTAAATTGTTTCGCCTCTTAAAATTGTTTGAATCACTTGGGCCCAAATTTCACGACCAATGTAAGGACTAATTTTATTTCGGTATTCTAAATCTTCTGCTTTTAAGATATACGGCGCATTAGGTTTAATTAGTACAAAATCGGCATCCTTACCAATGCTGATGCGGCCCTTTTGTGCTAAGTGATAACGGTCAGCTGGGTTTGCTGCAATCATATCCGCGAATTGTTTCAAGGATAAACCACGTTTTTGGACGGCTTCATCGAATAACACATCGACGTTATTTTGAACACCAGAAATGCCGCCCCAAGCTTCAAAAGCATTGGTTGTATCTTTTAAGTCTGGCGTACAAGGAGAATGGTCAGAGGTTACAAACGCGATTCCGCCTGTTTGCACGTGGTTCCATAAGGCGGCTTGTTGGTCCGCGTCACGAATCGGCGGCGAACATTTGACAACTGGACCAATGGCATCAAGTTCATCCGTGGTAAAATATAAATAATGCGTACATGTTTCACAAGTCACATCTATCCCTTCTGCTTGGGCTTTTAAAACTTCTTCCACACCTTCTTGACAAGCCACATGACAAATATGAATCCGACAACCTGTTTCTTTGGCAAATAAAATAGCTTTTTGAATCGCTTCAACTTCGGTAAACACAGGACGTGTAGCTACATATGCTGCTAAAGTCGTTTCGCCATTTTGATAAGCTACCGCGCCTAATTTATCCGTAATTGGCGCATTTTCTGCATGGATTGCTAGCACTTTGCCAGTTTTGGCGACTTGTTTCATTCCTTCATATAGTGAATAATCGTCGACATTTTGAAAATCTCCTTCAATTGAACGATCGCCGCACGTTCCTAAAAAGCATTTATAGCCGGAAACGCCTCCTTCATCAAGTTCCTGAATCCCGCCAGCCAAGTTGGTCGGGACCACGCCCCCAAATGACCCTACATCTACTTTTAGTTTATTTTCTCCTGCCTTGTATTTGATCTCAAGAGAGGTCTTATCCACAGTTGCTGGAATCTGATTTAAAGGCATTTCCATAAAGGTCGTCACGCCCCCTTTGGCACAAGCGGCCGTTCCTGTGACATACCCTTCCCATTCATCGCGGTAACCACCACCAGGATCGGTAATATGAACATGGGCATCCACCATCCCAGGACTAACGACTAAACCCGTCGCATCAATCACACGTTCTCCTGACAAGTCTTGCCCAATCGCTACGATTTTTCCTCCTTGAACGGCGACATCCGTAATGACTTCTCCAGTTTCTAAAATAACTAACCCGTTTTTAATCACTAACTCTGCTTGCATTTATTTTCCCTCCTGATAAGCTGTTTCTTTCACTTTTTTTGAATCCCAAGTCCATTTTTTTAACACTAAGTACAGCACAAAACCTGTGGCAAAGCCCACAAACCACGAAATATCAGCAATGATTTTAACCTGTGGAATAAATTGACCACTTAAGGAAAGAACCAACGCCAGAATAGTAGCGACATACGCCGGCTTGTTTAATCCGTAAAAAGGATTGGCTTCCTCTTTTTTGTATTTGTCTACGTATAAAGCATTTAAATCAATTTGTTGCTTTTGAACAAAATAATAATTCGCAATCATCACACCAGCGACTGGTCCTAAAACAGCCCCAATTGCGTTCAGAAAAATAAAAATACTATCGGCGTTTTCCATCAGTTTCCAAGGCATAATAAGAAAGCTGATAACACTGGCAATCATGACGCCTTTTTTATACGTCATTTTTTTAGGAAACAGCGCCGCCAATTGATAACCTGCCGGAATGATGTTCCCCGTTGCATTCGTTGAAATAGTCGTTAATAAGAAAACCGACATGGCTAAGACCACCACTGCCACATTATCTAAACGATCAATAATGTTTAAAATATTCCATTCTTGAATTCCAAAATACAGCGAACCACCTAACAGAATCACCACACTGGAAAAAGCGAAAATCCCATAACCAACAACTAAACCTGCTGTTTGCCCCACAATCTGAGCACGTGTCGAGCGCGCATTCTTAGTAAAATCCGCCACACTCGCACCAGGCGCTGACCAAACGGCCACAACCGAGTTAAAAATAATCAGATACGCCACAAGTGGATTGACTGAACGAATCGCACCAGAAACTTGATAGGACAAAATTGGTGTTAAACCGCCCCCAGCTCGAATGGCCCAAATCGTTAATCCAATAATAACGACATAAATCAACGGACTTAAAATGGCGGTAAACCGGTTCAAAATTTTGCTACCACCGAAACCTATTGCCACATTTAAGAGCCAGAAAAGAGTAAACGCCATTAATTCAGGTAGCCTGAGACCAAAAAACTGGAATGATCCACCAATTTCTAAAAAGTTCGGCCAAAATTTCCCGAGAATAATTAATAAAGCCAGCGATCCTGTAAATGTTTGCAGACCAAACCAAGCAATCGCGGCCACACAACCTCTTAAGAACCCTGGCAGTTTTGCCCCGAGACTACCGTAAGTAGACTGTAAGTGCATCGCAAAAGGAATGCCATATTTAGAGCCAGCCACGCCATTCAAATTCATGAAAGTTGCTACAATGAATGAGCTTAACACAACTGCCAACATAACTTGCAGCGGCGATAAACCTAAGAAAATAAAGCCGCCCACTGCTGCATAATTCGGGATATTATGAATCGAACCCATCCATAATGTAAAAAAATTGCGCGCGCCCATTGTCCGTTGTTTCGGGCTACTTGGCAACAAATCCTCATTGTAGCCACGTGCTTTCATCGCTGTTTCTTCTTGAGCTGTTACTTGAGACACATTTTTCTCCACGACAAACTCTCCTTTTTATTAAAAATTTTTTTCTATTAAAACACCCTGCCTTCTCTTTTTTGTCACTTTTGCACAAACATGCGTACTACTCTCATCACACAAATTGTAAGCGCTTTTTATAACAACAATCATTAGTTACCCCAACTAAATAACAAACGATTCTTTGTTCACTTTGAACGAAAAAATAGCAACCTTTTTTATATCGTCCTCTCACTCTAGAAAGTAAGAAACAAATCTTTTTATTCACATATTATGTACAACTTCTCTTTTCAAATGCTGAAATACGCTTATTATTAAAAATGACATAAATAAATTATACAGTTAAATGAAATCCAACACAACATTTTTTAATCAAACACACACAAATCAGATAAACTGAAGTGGATTTTCAGGAAGAGACCCATCCTGAAAAAAGACACTGACAAAAGAGTTTTCTCACAAGATCGACAACTTTTCACAGATTCAAAATCTTCTTTTTCAATTTTTACGTTTTAAAAAATAACATTTTGAAAATAAAAAATTGCTTAATTTTAGTCAAAAAAATAAACAAAGATTTCTGATTTTATCAGAAATCTTTGTTTATAAATTTTCTTGCTACAATTCCTTTAACAAAATAAAATCCGTCTGTTCATCGTCTCCCATAAAAAACGAATGTTGACTATAATAACGGTAGCCAATCGTTTTATAAAATGCCCGCGCCGCATCATTGTGTTCCCAGACACCTAGCCACAGTGCGTTTTTACCAAATTCACGAGCTTTTTCTTCCGCCAGTTCTAACAATTGTGTTCCCAGCTTCTTTCCTTTAAACGCAGGCAAAATATACAATCGCTCAACCTCGAGCTTTTCTGGCCCCATCGGTTCCGTTTGTGCCTTCTCACGATTTAATTTCATGTAGCCAGCTAATTGATTATCGACAAAGATAAAATAAAAGTCAGAGTGGGGATTAGCCAATTCCTTTTGTAATTTTTCTAAATTGTAGGCTTCTACTAAATAGGCTTGCATATTTTCTGGGGTATTATATGGTCCGAAAGTATCTGTATAAGTTTCAATGCTGATTTCTTGTAACGCTGGTGCATCTTCTATTGTTAATTTTTTTATTTCTCCCATCAATCAGTCGTCCTTTCCTTAATAATTTCGAGTGTTCCCTTTTTTGACAAATTCCCAATCTTCGCTGACATTTTTACGCATCCGGACTAAGTACTCTGCCAATTGTGAAATTTCCACTTCTGACAAGCCTTGCAAAGCAACTTGATTCGAGTGTTGATTTTCGCGCACAATGATTGGATAAACGTTTTTCCCTTTTTCTGTGGCATAAATCCGCTTAATTTTTTTGTTGCTTGCATCTTCTTGACGATAAATGAAGCCTTGTTCTTCCAAACGCTTAATCGCCCGCGCCGCTGTGGTTCGATCAACTTTAATCAGTTCGGCGATCTTTTCTTGGATAATCCCAGGATTTTCACAGATCCTGACCAAATAAAGATATTGTCCTCGTGTTAAAGATAATTCCTTAAATTCGATATTACTGATTGAATCTAAGGCGCGCGCAATCATGCCAATTTCTCTTAAAATATCTATCACTAGGACACTTCCTTTCGCTAATATTTTATGATTGTCATTACTTTAACTTATTTTTGTTGCAAATGCAACAAAAATAAGTATAAAAACTACAGATTTAAACAATTTGAGCATTCGTGAAAATAAAATAATTATTTCTTTTGTTATATTAACAAGTAAGATAAAATTAGTTATAGCGTCTATAGGAGGAATAGTATGAAAAAATTATTTTGTGTTATTTTAGTTATTTTTTTAACAGGTTGTAGTTCTCAAAAAGCGAATGAACCTAAAAAACAAGAAAATTCTACCAATCATACAACATCAATGAAAAGCAGTGCTAATCATTACAGTTCTAGCACAGAAACAAGCTCTAATAATAAACTAAAAGAAACTTCAGAAAGTGCCAGTACCACTCAAGCTTCGGCAAAGTCTAAAAATGAAGTATCCACAAATGTCGAAGAAGCAAATTCTTTAGAAGCAACACCTTATGCTGTCGATCTTAGTAGTTTAAACAATCCACTCGTATTTAATTTTAAAGGAATGAATGTGCCAACTTCAATTACGTTAGAGAACTTAAATTCAACACCAACTGCTACCTTCCGAACTAAATTGTTTGGGGCTGAAAATGGTCAAGTGAAAGAAGCCATTAATAAATATGAGCTATCGATAAATACAATTCCTACAAAAGAGATTAGAATATTTTCAGCGGCCGATAACAGTATTCGCACCGTTAAAGTAAATACAGAATTAATTTTAGGAACTAATATTTCTTCAAACGATGAACAAAATAGATCGGGCACTTTATACTTATTCAACAATAAAAATGGTTCGATATCTTTAATCACTCCTAACTACGCAGGCAATGTTACGGATGATCAAAAAGACGTTATGCTAGAAGTAATTCAATAAATAACAAAAAAAATAATAAAGAGAAAACTTCATACTTAGAAGTTTTCTCTTTATTATTTTTTTAGGAACTCCTCTAGAAACTCGTTTTAGTCCCCACTTATTTTTCTTATTTCTTCACCCATTAAGCCCGCGATAGAAAATAGAACATTTTATTTGAAAATGAATTATTGTTCTGCAATATGCACCGTTTGTAAAAATTCTGCGACTGAGAAATGGTATTCTTTCTCTTGATTTCCTTGAATGGTTCGAATCATTTTTTCAACTTCTGGTTGCAGAGCGGCAAATTGAACTTGTTGTCCACGACCTTCTGCTGCAAGACAAAATTCTTCTAAAATATCTAACGCCGTACTATCAATGCTAGGAACTCCTCGCATTGAAAATACTACACCACTTTTTGTTTCCAATTGCAGTAACGTTTGTTTCAATCGTTCAGAAGACATGAAAAATAACGGGCCACTCAAATAAACCACCACCCAATTTTCCGTACAATCGGTCGGTACTAGCCCCATTCTTGACCAATCAACTTCCTCGACATTAATCGTAATCACGGCACTTTTCGCAATGAAAAACAGGCAACCCGCTAAGACCCCTAAAACAATCGCTAAACTCAAGTCAAAAATAACGGTCGCTACCATCGTTAAGAAGAATAAACATAAGGCTGTGTGGAAACGTTTCTGGAAGAATTCTTTAATCACCGACCATTCATTCATTCGCCACGCTGTCACCACTAAAACACCAGCTAACGCAGGCATGGGAATTTTAGACATGACTGGCGATAAAAGCAACATCGATAACAATAAAAAGACTGCATGAAAAATACCCGCTAAACGTGTTTGCGCACCAGATTTAATCACTACGCTCGTGCGGGCAATCGCTGCCGTCGCAGGCACGCCACCGAAAAATGGCAAAATTAAGTTGCCAATTCCTTGTGCCACTAGTTCCTGATTACTGTCTAATGGTTTCCCTGTCATGCGACCAGCCGAAGCGCCACAAAGCAAACTTTCAATCATACCTAACATAGCAATGCTAATCGAAGGCACCAAAATATCCTGAAACGCACTTAATTGAAGCGAACCAAGTTCCAAACGTGTATCACTAAAAATACTTGTCGGAATTTTCCCTACAGTGGCCACTGGCAGTTGAAAAACCACTGTTGCTAAAGTAGCTAAAATAATCATCACCAATGAAGCTGGTATCATCGCATTCCACTTTTTCGGAAAGAACACTAATCCAAGCACCACTAAAATCGACATAACCGTCGTTGGTATACTTAAATCAAAGCCCAATGAACGATAACTGCTGATTTTCTCAATTAAATTGTGGCCTTCTGAACGAACCCCAAAGAAATTATCAAGCTGCCCCAACGCAATAATAATAGCAATTCCTGAAGTAAACCCGGTAATGACCGGTGACGGAATAAAAGAAGTCAAGCTCCCTAAACGCAAAATCCCTGCTAAAAGCAAGAAAATTCCCGCCAAAAAGGTGGCCAACAAAATCCCTTGCATGCCATGCACTGCCGCAATTGACATTAAAATAGCTGCCATCGCACCTGTTGGTCCTGAAATTTGATAAAACCCACCTGAAAGGCTCCCAATCACAATTCCAGCGATAATCGCCGTGATCATGCCAGCTGCTGCAGTGGCGCCGCTAGAGACCCCAAACGCTAACGCTAACGGCAACGCGACGGCTGCGACAGTCAAACCTGCCAAGAAATCTTTTTTCAATTTTTTTTGATTATACCCTTTAAATTCATCCCTTATCATTTGTGTGTACTTTTTAAACATTCGCATCCTCTTTTCATGAAATTTCCATTCTAAAGATATCATATTTTCGGAAAGATAATAAGGTGTTTTGTGAAGGAAATCGCTAAAAAATTTTTTTCACCTCATTTAGACAAAATTGTCTAATATTTTAGGAATTTAGCCACCGCTGTTTCCTAGAGTATGATATGCTTAACTAGTAAACAGGCTTCACAAACTTACATTAATTGGGGGAAACTATTATGTGTACAGGCATCAAGATTATTTCCAAAACAAATGATATTTTTTATGGACGTACGATGGATTTTACGTTTGACTTTTTTGGCAACGAAGATCCAATTGCACCAAAAATCCCTACTCTAATTGCTCAATTTCCAAAAGGTACAGTTCTAAACAGCCAACTAACTCCTTGGACGGCAAAATATGCCTTTATGGGACTAGCAATGTCAGGCACAGATCAACCAGCGAACGATGGTAAAACCGTCAGCCTTGCTATCACAGATGGTATCAACGAAGCCGGCTTATCTGGTGATATTCAATATTTAATGGAATCTTCAACAGCACCTGCTGAAAGTTTAGCAGATCGTGGTTTAACACCTCATATTGCAGAAGAAGTACTCGCTTATATTTTGAGTAATTTTGAAAGCGTTGACGAAGTAAAAGTAGCTTTTGAAAAAATCGGCCTGTTAGATCAAAAATTCCAACTTGATTCATTGGGGGAAGTTCATTTTACCTTACACTGGACCATTAATGATAAAAATAATAATAGTATCGTTTTGCAACCAACAGATAACGGAGCGTTCGTCATTTATGATTCGCTTGGCGTAGTCACAAACAGCCCAGAATACAATTATCATTTAACCAATGCACGAAACTATATCGGGATGCGCAACTATGCTATTAAGGAACCTTACACTTTAAAATCAGGCGCAACACTTGACCCAATTGAAGGTGGGACTTCTTACGGACTATTAGGAATCCCAGGAGACTTCACTTCGCCGTCACGCTTCATTCGTGCGTTATACTATTCTGACAATCTCCAAGAATTTGATAGCTCTGAAGGGATTATGCAACTCTATCGCGCCTTCCAAACAGTGATGATTCCTCGGGGGATTGGCCATTTAGGTCAAAGTAATTCTCTGTCTGATTTCACACATTATTGGTCAGGATATGATGTGACTAATCTAACCATGTATGTCCAACCAGAAAGTACTACCTCATTTACAAAATACACTTTGGATCCAGCTGTAACAGAAGTTACTACTTTTGCTGTTTCTAACGAGCTACTACTAACAGATTTAAATCAATAAAAACACAAACAACGTCTCTGACCAGGTAATTGGTCAGAGACGTTGTTTCGTTCATTTTTCAGATAATGCGTTATACAACGGCGCTAATTCTTGAAGCGCCTGACAACTTTTTTCTTCAATCGTTTCAAGCTTTCCCGTCGCGAACCACAACTTACCAATCTGAAATGAGCGATTGCCTATCCGCTCTTCTAGAATTTTCCGTTGTTTTTCATCTGCTAAATAATCTTTTAAAGGCAAATGGTCCACTAGTTCATGCTCTTCCTGCGGCCAAATATAATAGCCTTCGCAGTCGATGGTTTGACTCCAAGCTTCTAAACGATTAAGCAATTGATTGTAAGCGACGACTGAGCCTGTCCGCTCCTCACTTTTGTAATGTTGAAACATCAAATATACTTGAAATTGCTTTTTATTTAATAACAACGCCAGACAAGCATTTTCCGCTTGGCGTTGCTCACTGCGATACGCAGCCCAGAAATGACTGCGTAAATTCCAGCCGTTGGTCCAGCTTTCGATTTTCGGCTTAGTGATGCCGAGTTCAGCTGGTAAACCTTGAGCGATTGCGAGGTTTAAGGCTTTCCACTTTTCCCAATGTTGCTTGTAGGTTTGCTTTAAGGCATCGATTTCTGCTGATGTTTGTTGCTCTTTGAGTTGTTTAAATGTGAAGATTTCTCGGTTGAATAGATTGAAGTCTTGATGAGACAAATTCATGTGATTCTTCCTCCATCATCGTAATTCATCCTCCAACGGTACTAAATATTCATCTAACGTTTGACGCCAAGCACGCTTCATTTGTTGCGGGTATTTAAATGGTTTTGCTTCTGGGTGCGTCGCTTTATATGACTCGAAGTCTTTGCTGCTGATAATATCCCCCATGTTTGGGATTGGGTTCATACCAATCATATATTGAATAGCGGATGAATGAAGTTGATCTTCTGAAACAAACCATTCTTGCGCAAATTGTGCAATCACTTGATTTCTAGTCCCTGTGAAGTAGCGTCTTTTCAAAACAAATACATCTTCTTTTTGATCTACTTTCTCATTATCCATTGCATTTAAAATTTCCCGATACACTTCTTTAACACATTCCGTTTTATTCAATTTTTGCAAAGCCTTTTCAATTTCTTCACGAACGCCTTGGCTATTTGCAGAATAATTTCCTAATAATTGATCAATATAAGAAGAGTCAATGTCGTACATTTTGGCATGATTATCGCTGTAAAATTCAATCTCCGAAAAATCATTCTCTGGTTTTGGCTCTACTTCTATTAAGGAGCCTTTGATTGTTTCGTATGTTCCTATCTGTTCTTCAATCAAATGGACTTGCTCAGCTAAAGCTGGTGATTTTTCCATTTCATCATTATATTCATCATAGGTCACTAATGCTTCATAGCTATTACTTAACGCTTGAAATGATTGAACATAATCAATTCGCACATCAATCGGCTGATTCTCATCTATCTCTTCTGGATTAAATTCTTGCATTTTACGAAAGGCTTTTTTAAAACGTTGTTTTGATTCTTTATAGGTTGGATAGATTAATCCAGATTCTTCTTTTGCTTCTGAATAAAGACGAGTCGCATTTGCGACATTTTGTTCCATTGTGTGAGGTTTTCGGAAAGTAACCACTAGGCCTTTTGTTTTATCAGGATAGGTACGATTAGTTCTTGAAAATGCTTGAATCAAATTGGCGTATTCTAAATTACGATCGACAAATAACGTTTGAATCGTAGGTGCATCAAAACCTGTTAACAGCCGATCAACCACAATAACCAAATCAACATGACGGCCAAATTCTTTAAACTCTGCTTTTTTACGAGCTAAGCGATTGTTGATGTCTCCGTTATAGCGCTCAATGTCTTGTAAGGTCCATGAAGTACCATAGTACGCATTATATTCGGCCATAATTTTTGCTAACTCGTCTTGCTGTGCGCTACTATTCTCAGCGTTTTCTTCTAATGAATAAGTAATGGCAATTCGAGGAAAATCAGGGTCTTCCATCGTTCTCCCTTGACGAATCTGATGCTTAGGAAATTCTTCTTCTAACCAATTTTCTTTCGCTGTCATTTTTTTAATGGCATGATAATAACGTTTTGCCATATCAATTGAACTTGTTGTTAAAATTGCTGATTTTCGAGGGCGACCATTCCCAAAATCAAATTTAGTATAAGCATTATTGGGGCGGAACATTTTATGAATGACTTCTTGAATATGCTTATCATTTTCATAAATAGAACGATCCAACATTTTCTCTTTTTGAATGTTGTCCATTGCTTCTACTTCATTCGCTAACTCTTCTGGCGTGTATTCTGCATATTTGGTTTCGTTAGACAAACCATCATAGATTTTTTTATACAACGACTCGCTATCAATCGTATCTTCATGTTCCACTTGAAAGCCCAAAACAGCTTTATCTTCTAACGCATTTTTGATTGTATACGTATGTAGAACTTCTCCATATTGGTCGTGTGTCGTTCTGGCTAGTTGTCCTTGCGCTTGCTTTTTATTTTCTTCAAAAATCGGTGTTCCTGTAAAGCCAAACCAAGTAGATCTAGGAAATACTTTTTTAACATCCATCATATTTTCCGCACTAACTGCTCGGTGGCATTCATCAACAATAAAAACAATATGTTGCCCCATTAATTTTTGAAAACGATTTGTCCCCTTCTGCTCTTCTTGTTTTCGTGCATATTTCAAAGCAGCATCCAGCTTTTGACGCGTTGTCACAATGACTACGTTAGAGTTCGCATCGGCCAACAATGTTTTACTCAATTCTTTGGCACTGCCTGTCCCGACAATCAGACTATTAGCTTTACCATCACCTGATGAAATCCCTGTGTTAAACTCCGAAGCAAATTTAGTAAACTCACTAGTTGTCTGATTATCTAAATCTTTT
Source organism: Enterococcus sp. AZ120 (assembly GCF_050546165.1). NCBI lineage: Bacteria > Bacillati > Bacillota > Bacilli > Lactobacillales > Enterococcaceae > Enterococcus > Enterococcus sp. AZ120. The sequence continues at coordinate 2,369,149 of NZ_CP172950.1, forward strand.
CGGTCCAAAAGCATAATCGTCCGATCAATCCCTGGTTTACGCGCTAATAATTTAGTAGAAACGAAACTGGTTAATGTTTTTCCAGAACCTGTAGCATGCCAAATATAGCCGGAGGTGTGCTTACTAGCGGCAACATATAAGGCTTCAATCGCATGAATTTGATAAGGATGTAAAACCATTAATACTTTGTTGTCTTGTTCTTCACTAACAATCGTATAATCGGCAATTAAGCGATGGGCATCTGGTATATTTAGCACTTGGCGACAGAACTCATAAAGATTTTCAACTTTTTTATTGTCTTTTGTTCGCCAACTAAATAAGAATTTTTTATGCATAAATTGTGGTAGCGCATTCGCAAAATAGCGAGTGGTTTGTTCATTGGAAACAACAAATAATTGCAAAGTTGAAAAAATATTATTACGAAACATACCTTCCTCGGCATACTTTTTAATTTGATTAAATGCTTGAAATACCCCATCTTTCGCTGTCACTTGTTTCAATTCGATTTGGACAATAGGCAACCCATTAATTAATAATGTCACATCAAAACGACTATCATGCTTTGCAGAATTAGTGTTCTTTTTTGCAATTTGATTCACGACTTCATAACTAGAAATCCCCCCACCAATATCACGATTCGAATATAAAATCAAGCTCATCGTTCCTAGAGAAGCATCTTCTCGTTCGATGGTAATTTTCGCAATACCATTTTCCCCTTTTAACCATTTGGCTGCTTCAAAAGGCGTACGTGTTCGTTCTAATAATCCTGTTTTTATGCGTTCAAATTCTTGGTCTGTTAAAGGGTGTTCCCCAATTGCGGCTAAATTATTTTGAATGATTTTTTCACGTAAATTACGCCATAAATCTTGTTCCGATTTTAAATCTGCTCGATACGTCCACTGATTGCGATCTTCCCCAAGAATCGCAATTAACTTGTTTTCCACTGTTGCTTCATCGTTGACACTTAGCTTCATAACCTGACCCTCACATTGTTTTATTTAATTAAATTATATCATTTTGATAAATTTATAACTATATTTTGGTGAAAAAACTTATGATGATTGGGAACTGTGTAAATTAGATGATTTGCTCAATGAAGTTAAACGCCCTGTTAAAATAGAAGATCATAAAGAATATCAATTGGTCACTGTGAAACGAAGAAATGGTGGAGTTGTATCACGTGGAAACTTTAAAGGGGAAAATATCCTTGTAAAAAATTACTTTGTATTAAAAAAAAATGATTATCTAATTTCGAAACGTCAAGTTGTACATGGAGCTAATGGAATTGTTCCTGAAAACATGGATGGAGCGGTTGTTTCAAATGAATACCTAGTTTCAGTTGGAAATGAATCTATTAAAACAGACTATCTAACGATTATCTCTCAACTACCGCAAATGTATAAGTTGTTTTTTCTTAGTTCATATGGAATTGATATAGAGAAACTTGTTTTTAATGTTGAAGATTGGAAAAAGCGAACTATGCTTGTTCCAAATATAGATGAACAAGTCAAAATAGCTTCTTTTTTTAAGATAATCGACGATACCATCACACTTCATCAGCGTAAGCTTGATCAGTTGAAAGAGTTGAAGAAAGCGTATCTACAAGTAATGTTCCCAGGAAAAGATGAACGAGTGCCGAAGTTACGGTTTGCTGCTTTTGAGGAAGGATGGGAACTGCGTAAGTTAGGAGATATTACTAAAATCAGTACAGGAAAACTTGATGCTAATGCTATGGTCGAAAACGGTAAGTATGATTTTTATACTTCTGGCATTAAAAAATATAGGATTGATGTACCAGCTTTTGAAGGCCCTGCAATTACAATTGCAGGCAATGGAGCCACAGTCGGCTACATGCATTTAGCAGATAATAAGTTCAATGCTTATCAGAGAACTTACGTGTTGCAGGAATTTGTAGTAGATAGAAGCTTCTTGTTTTCAGAAGTTGGGAATAAACTGCCTAAGAAAATAAATCAAGAGGCTCGGACAGGGAATATTCCGTATATTGTTATGGACATGTTGACTGAACTAAAGTTATCTATTCCACAGGATGAAGCTGAGCAATCAAAAATCGGTTCATTCTTCAAACAAATCGATAAGACTATCGCTCTTCATCAAAATAAATTAGAGCAATTAAAGGACTTGAAAACATCTTACCTCCAAAACATGTTCATCTAATTCAATCCCAGTTACTTCTACATGTAGCAGTAACTGGGATTGTTTACACAAACGATTGTTCAAAGTTGTACAATGTCATCGAAAGGAGTATCCTTGTTATGAGAAAGAAAGGAGGACTATCATTGGCAAATAGCTTGCAAGAAGAATATCAAAAACTTGTGAAAATGAACTATCCTGAACTTGTCACGTACTTAAATAATAAGTATGGTCCAGTTCCGGGTTCTTATTTCAGGACTCCAACTTGTAAATCTAAAAATCCTAAAATTACTCGGTCAATGGAGGGATTGGAAATTCATCATGTTGGAGAGGATAACTATCCGAATTTATCAACTACAGATTATGCTCTAGTTGCGCCATGGGAAGAACAATTACCTGACCGTTTAGTTTATTGTAATTTATTGGAACATACTTTACTACACACTTTGATTTCAGAAAAATACGGAACGGCTCAGCCTTATTTTACGTTTAAAGCTCAGCTTGTTCAAGATATTATTAATGATTATGAATTTCAAAAAGATTGGATAAAAGTTGTTTATTCGCAAATGAAAGACAATAAAGAATTGTTAATCGAATTGTATGATCGTGTAAATGCAAAATCTTTACTTAACTTATAACGAAAGAAGCACTCCGAAATTTGGAGTGCTCTTTCTACATCAACATCGCCAAATGGCGCATAATTTTATCGTTATCCTGATTCTCTAATTCCTGAATAATATGCAGATAAGTTTCTTGCGTAGTTGTCATACTAGAATGGCCTAATCGAGTCGCCACGCTGGCAATTGAAACACCAGCAAATAATAATAACGAGGCATGTGTGTGGCGTAAGCTATGGACAGTAATCACTGGAATCTGTGCACGTCTACATAAGACTTTTAAGCGACTATTAATCGTAGAATTAAAGACACGTCCTTTCACAAAAATTGGTTCCATTGGCGGCATATTTCTTATCAATTGAGAAAATTGCATTGCTGTTTGCCAGTCAATTTGTACTTTGCGTTTAGAAGATTCATTTTTTGTTGATTGGAAAAAACCAGTAGGGTTCTTATAATTCCATGTTTTTTCAATGGTTATTTTTTGCTTAGAAAAATCAAAATCTTTTGGCGTTAGCGCCAATGCTTCGGAAAAGCGTAGGCCCGTTTTAACTACCAATAAAATAAACCAATCCCAGTTTAGCTGCTCACCTAACTCTAATTCTTTCAAAAGAGCTTGAACTTCAAATTGATTTAAAAATTTTGATTTTTTAGGACGTGGTGCTTTTCCTTTAATGACAATTTTTCGTGTTGGATTTTTTGAAATAAGTCCTTCATCGACTGCATCTAAAATTGCTCCTTTTAATTGATGATGAAAATCCATGGTTGTCTGCCGTTCGTGGGTTAACGCATAGTCATTTAATAACTGCTGATACCGTTGCCTATCCAAATGTTTTACTTTTAAACCAGGTGCCAACTCAGCAAGCCGTTGTTCCGCAATATAATATTTTTGCAACGAAATATCCCGAATCGCCCCGACTTTATAAAGCTCCACCCACTCACTGAAATATTCATGAAATAACTGCTCTGTTCTCTTTCTCTTAACCAAAATAAAACCTCCTTGATAATTGTTGATGAACGAATCATCTTTTTTATTATCTCGGAGGTAGGAAAGTGTGTAAATATTCAGTTTTATATGAACATATTTTGGAGATAGGATTTTTTTAAAGAAATCATCGTGTCAGTTAGATTTTGTTGCAAGATAATTCTATTATCTAAATTTGATAAAATATCAGCCATCTGACTCTGTTCTTCAAAAGAAGTCATCCATATAGGAAATATTGAACTAAAGTTTTTAACTACATGAGGAATATTAGGTGTTCTATAATTATTATAGATATTATTTTGATTATCCAAAAGCTGTTGATAGATAAATTGGGAATTAGCACATTCTTTTAATTGATATGCTTTTAATGTCGAACCTAACACACCTTTAAATCCATAATAAACTTTTCCAGCTTTAGAACCATCCCATAATATTATGATATCCCTTTCTGAAACGTCTGGTAATGCCTTAGTATAGATTGGTTTTCCACCGTTTAACCTATTAGCATCTAAATATTCTACACTACCATTACAAAGATTTTCCACTTTTGCTTTACCTTTAATTTGCTTCTCTATAATATTCTCTAGCTTACACAGTTCCCAGTTTTCCTCAAAGTTAGCAAATCTTAACTTAGGAACTTTATTATTTTTAGTATTTGTTGGAACGAACATCAGCTGTAAATACGCTGTCTTCAACTCTTTCAACTGCTCTAACTTACGCTGATGAAGAGTGATAGTATTGTCAATTTTACGTAACAAATTACTAATTTTTTTCTGTTCATGAATATGTGGAATATTTATTTTTATATTTGAAAAATCGTCATAATTAATATTGAGTAAACCGTCCATGCGTGCACCTGATGAAACCAATTTTCCTAATTCCTTATCAGGTTTTTTTGTGGCAAATATATATTCTAAAAAGTCAGGATCTGAATTTTTTGTGGATTTGAAACTATGATACACTCGGGGCACTAATGCTTCTTCATAAGTTTTAAGTGAAAAAACGGCTCCATATTTAGCAAGTTTAGAATTGCCATGATTGTAAGAAAGTTCATTCTTCAATAGTAATGTATAATTTTTTTGTTCTTTTCCAGCGATGTTGCCAGAAAATCTATCTTTTTGATTTAGCCATCCTTGACCGGCAGATATAGTTAGGGTCGGCAAATCCATTCTTCCGTCATTGCCTTTTACACGTTCAGTTATTTCTTTCAACTTACACAGTTCCCAATCTTCCTGAAACCCACGGAAACGGAGCCGAGGGACCTTTTTCATCTCGTCCCTCATCCTCCAAACACCTCTTTCGTAGCATCAATCAGTGCTTGTGTTTCTTCCGTTACCACTAGGTCATCAAGCATAGCTAATAACTCAGCTTCTACTTTTTTTATTTCCTGGTTTGTGGATTTGATTTCATTATTTAATGCCACCAAATCTACAGGCGGTTCCTCCTCGAATGTATCCACGTAGCGCGGGATATTCAAGTTATAATCATTTTCAACAATTTCTTCAAAAGTCGCTACATGCGCATATTTTTCTACATCTTGACGTTCAATATAAGTTGAAACAATTTTGTCAATATGTTCGGTTGCTAATTTATTTTGGTTTTTCCCTTTTGTGAATTCTTTACTTGCATCAATAAATAAAACATCTCGATTGTCACGATTTTTCTTAAGAATAATAACCGTAGTCGGGATTGATGTACCAAAGAATAAGTTGGCAGGCATGCCAATAACTGCGTAAATACTACCATCTTCTAATAATTTTTTACGAATAACACCTTCGGCAGCACCACGGAAAAGAACCCCATGCGGCAAGACAATCGCCATAGTTCCTGAATCTTTTAAATGATAATAACCATGCAGTAAAAAGGCGAAATCTGCTTTCGATTTCGGTGCTAATTTGCCATAACGGTTAAAGCGTGAATCATCTAAAAATGAGGCATCTGCCGACCATTTTGCCGAATATGGAGGGTTCATTACTACTGAATCGAAGGTGTACGGCTCATCGGTTGGCCAATCTTTATTGAGCGTATCTCCATTTCGTAAGTTCATATCTTCTGCTTCCACACCATGCAAAATTAGGTTCATTTTTGCAAGATTGAAAGTAGTCGTATTCAGCTCTTGTCCATGATACTTGACACTTTTTGGATAATTCAAGTAGTTACGGACATTCAGCATTAACGAGCCCGAACCCATCGTTGGGTCAAAAACACTAAACAACTTTTTATCTTCCTGACCCAACGCTACAATCCGCGCCATCATATCCGAAACTTGATGCGGAGTGTAAAATTCCCCTGCTTTTTTTCCAGCTTCAGACGCAAATTGCGAGATCAGGAACTCGTAAGCATCGCCAATCACATCGCCTTCATGGGCAGTGACATCAATATCATTTAATTTTTTTAATACTTCCGTAATTGTTACATTTCGTTGTTGGTCATCGGAACCTAATTTTTTCGATTGTAAATCAACATCATCAAATAAGCCATTAAATTGTTTATAATTTGAAGATAAATAAACAAAGGCTTTTTTCAAGTCATCTAATTGGAAAATATTTTGTTTTGCCTGTTCTGCTAAACTGCTAAATAAATAATCTGGCTCAATATCATAACTTAATGTATCGACTAAGGTATCAACTAAGTCTTGACGAGAGTCCTCATCTTCTAGCAATTCTTTATACAGCTCTGTTTGTTTTGTTGGCGTATCATATTCTTCTAGCGACTCATCTGCTAATGTCACTACTGTTTGTAATAATTTATCAGATAAATATTTATAAAAGATTAATCCTAATAAGTAATTCTTGTACTCAGACGCATCCATTTTACTTCTAAGATTGTCTGCAGCGCTGAATAACCGTTGATTTAATTCTGCTCCCACATTTATAACCTCCTATTTATTCAAGACAAATAAAAAAAGACTTACACAACCTTACAGTGTAAGTCTTTTTTGATAGAAAAGCAATATCATCGACAAATTTTCACTACTCGAATTCCACAAACAACGCCACTTCCAGCGCCAACAAGTCCACTTCCTTATCAAAATCCAACAGCACTAGCTGTTCAATTTTCTCCAATCGCTGTAACAAAGTATTACGATGAATAAAGAGTTTTTTGGCTGTTTGAGACAAGTTTCGTTTTGATTGAAAATAGACATTCAGTGTATGGACAAAGTCGGTATGTTGCTGTTGATCACTTTTCTGCAATGGTTGAAGATATTTTTTTCTGAGGGTTGCTTGTCCTTCTTCTAAAAAATAACGTTGCAATGTCTGTCTAAGATGAAAATTCGCGTAGGAAGCAATCCTCATTTCAGGTTTTTCTGCAATGAATTGACGTTGAAAGGCTAAAACGTCAATCGCTTGTTGATAAGATTCATGAATCTGGGTCAGACCTTGAATCTTAGGTCCTATTGTTAGGAAAAGTTCCACATCTTCTTGTACTTTCATTAACTGATTTATGCTACTTTGTGCTAGGCGTTGCATCATTTTCAGATAATCGCCTTCTTTTTCAGGTGGATCTTCAACTAATAAGACAAAGGAACTGTCAATTTCAATACAAACAATTTTTTGTTTGTCCCCTAAAATAACTTGGTTTAGCTGGTTACCTAAAATAGACATTCTTTCTTGCCTTTGGCGTTCATTTAAGGTTAATGAAATTAGCAAAATTGCATAGGGCTTATCTATTGCCAAGCGATAATACTGTTGAAATTGTTGGAAAACAGCTTGATCCCTCTTTTCATGCGCAATCAGCTTAAAAAATAATTCGTTTCGTTGTTGGTATTCTTCAAATTTCCGTGAGTATTCCAATTGCAATTGTAAAAGTAAGTAATGAGCTGTGATTTTAAAATGAGCCACATCGACTGGCCGTAATGGGGCCAAGGTGTTCCAGACGAGTAAATAATATAAAATAACATTTTTCTTTTTAATTGGATAAATTTCAATTGGCACCACTTGGTTCTGGAGTTTCAACTGTAAATGAATCGGTTCTTGATAAAAGCGTAATGATGGATGACTTTGTTCAAGTAATTGTTTTTGGAACTCTGAGGTTTCTTTTCTATCTTCTAAAATGCTAGAAATACGAATTGGATTTTTAGGCAAGTCAAAAAAATTAACTCCTTCAAAGTGGTCATTCAATAACAAGACAGGATTTTGAATGGTTTCTGCTAGATCCTGCAGCAAATGAAAACTGCTACTTCCCGTTTCTAAGATTTGATAAATTTTATTATGCAATGCGGTTTCTTGCGCATTCATGTCAAATTGTTCTAACGTGACACGACTTTTCAACACGTCAGCAATTTGCGAAAAGGTGTAATTGTAAGGAATTGCTAAAATAGGAACGTTCATTTCATCTGCTAATTTGATTAGGTCTGGTGGAACTTCTTCAAAATAACGTTGGGTTTTAAATCCTAAGGCAGCACAATGGTGTTTGGCTAGTTCTTTCAAAAAATTTTTCTGTAATTTCCGATCATCTTTAAATATGTACCCTGTCGTTAACAGCAGCTCACCTGCTGTTAGCCAATCTAAAATATCAGGATTTTCTAAAATATTGACTTTTAAAATCGGTTGGTCCTGATTTTTATGTCCTGCCACTAAGGTAATGCCAGGTAATTCTTCTAACGTTAATAAATCACTCACTTTTAACATCATTTATCCTCCCAATGTACAAATTGTCCATTCAAACTTGTAAATCAATGTCATTTTTAGCAATTGTTTAGCGTGCTGGATTCTTTTATTATGAAGTCGTGAAAGCGCTATTAAAAAGGAGGTCGTTGGAATGACAAAAATTTTAGCTTATGACCAAACGATTTTATCGAAACTCCCTCATCAAACATTGACTAGTTTGCAATGTTTTACGCACGCTATTAATTATGGTCATGTAGACACCCAAGAAATTCTCTTGACCATTTCAACGCATCCCGAACATATAGCACCTAACACGATTATACTCGATGAAAAAAAACTTAGCCATTTCGCTGATTTACCTGTCCAAATTGAGCCCCTGTTTATCCGGTTAGGCCGACGACAATTAACACTAGCCGATGCCCAAATTTGGCAACCAACGCCACTTTATTTAACACCCAGTAAAACAAAAATAGCTATTTTTTTAACGTATATTCAGCAAACTCGTTTCAATCCTTGGCAAGCGCTTTTTCCTGCTTCGCCGTCAACCTTTCTTTTTGATTCTTATAGTCGGACCCAGATTCAAAAAGAAATGATTCATTTTCAACAGGCTTGGGAGCAAAAATCTTTTAAAATAGCTCTTGATTGTTTAACGAAGATTTTGGGATTGGGGATTGGTTTAACCCCCACTGGCGATGATTTTATCACAGGATTACTTGCTAGTTTTTCTGCATTACAGCAACTTCCCTCGAATTTCCAACAGCTGGCTGTGCTAGCCAAGGAACGAACGAATGCGGTCAGTTATGCGGAAATCCATGAAGCAGTGAACGAGCGGTTTTCTCAGCTAGTTCAGCGTGTTTTTTTATCAATTGAAAGTGGAAATACAAACGAAATGGCTCAAGCGGTTTCAGCTTTAGAGGAGGTGGGCTCAACTTCAGGAAGCGACATACTTTGCGGCATTATTTTTGGTTTAAAACTATTTTGTGAGGAGAATAATCATGACAATTCAAACAGTAATTAAAGAGAACGCCTATTTTGATTCAGTTACTTTAATGACCATTTCAACACGAGCCAATGAACTGGCTGGAGTTAAAACCGCAATGATTGGGATGGGAACCGACATGAATCTTGAAGTGATTCGGAATGTTGGTTTATATACACCCGCCTTGGATCATGTTACAACGGGCGATTTATTAATTGTTTTAGATCTTGATGACCAAGCGAACTCAGAAGAAATTTTACAGCAAGTCGACGAGTTATTTACGAAGAAAAAGAAAACCGCTTCTTCTGAAGTAACCTATAAGACGTTAGATTCAGCCCTTCATGAAGAGCCTGATGCCAACTTAGTTGTAATTTCTGTCAATGGAAAATTTGCTGCACGAGAAGCGCATAAAGCTTTAGATCAGCAAAAACACGTCATGCTCTTTAGTGATAACGTGACGGTTGACGAGGAATTAGCGTTAAAACAAAAAGCACACGAAAAAGAACTGTTTGTGATGGGCCCTGATTGTGGAACAGCGATTATTAATGGCGTCGGGTTATGTTTTGCTAACGAGGTACGTTCAGGAGATATTGGAATTGTCGGCGCTTCTGGTACAGGCAGCCAAGAAGTTAGTGTTCAAATCCATAAATATGGTTATGGGATTTCACAATTAATTGGTACTGGTGGCCGTGATTTGTCTGCTGAAATTGGTGGGCTGATGATGCTTGACGGGCTGGATGCTTTAATGGCTGACGAACAAACTAAGGCAATTTTGCTTATTTCTAAACCGCCTGCTCCAGAAGTAACAGAGAAAATTTTAAAAAAATTAGCTGTTTCAACTAAACCAGTTGTTATTTATTTTATCGGCAGTGAACAAACGGAACGAAAAATAGACAACGTCACTTTTGCTACTTCTTCTCTGGATGCAGTTCAAAAAGTGATTCAATTTAGTCAAACACAGGAAGCGGAAACCAGCCTCTATCAAAATCCGACAGGCGCAACGTTAACAGCCATCCAACAGCAACAAGCCCCTTCTCAAAAATTTGTTCGTGGGTTGTTCTGTGGTGGCACTCTTTGTGATGAACTTTTATATGCTTTAACAGAAGTCTCTGATGATGTTTATAGTAATATTCATAAAATTCCTGAACGACAATTAGCAAATCCTGACCACAGCCAAGCACATACATTGATTGATTTCGGTGATGATCGTTTCACAGAAGGCCGCCCACATCCAATGATCGATCCGACTTCTCGGATTACTCGCATTCTTCAAGAAGCCAAAGATCCTGAAGTGGCAGTTTTAGCGTTAGATTTTGAATTAGGTTATGGTTCTCACGAAAATCCTGTTGGCGTGTTAGCGGAGGCGTTAAAGGAAGCCAAAGCAATAGCGAAAGCAGATGGTCGTGAGTTAGCCATTATTGGCTATGTTTTAGGGACCGAAGAAGATCCACAAGATATTCATGAACAGCGGAAAATTTTAGAAGATTTAGAGGTTCTCGTTGTCGACAGCAGTCATCAACTTTGCGAAGCCACCAAAACTTTTGTAAAAGGAGCGAACGAACATGAGCAGAAATGATCTTTTTAAACAGCCTTTAGATACGATCAATGTAGGCATTGACTTTATTCATGAAGATATGAAAAAACAAGGGATTCCTTCACATCAAGTAAATTGGGCACCGCCAGCCAATGGTGACCCAGAGCTATTAAAATTATTGGATCAATTAAAAAATCCAACACTTTATGAAAAAATCCAACAAGCCAACGAAGAAGCGGTTACCCGCATTATTCAATCAAAACCTATTTTAGTGGGATTTGATAAAGCAATTAATGTCATGCCCGATATGACTGAAACGACCATTTTACATGCTGGGCCACCCATTACTTATGAAAATATGTGCGGACCGATGAAAGGTGCCGTTCAAGGAGCGCTTGTTTTTGAAGGATTAGCAAAAGATCTAGCTGATGCCGATCGGGTTGCTCGTTCTGGCGCGATTACGTTTTCTCCTTGTCATGAACATGATGCCGTTGGTTCTATGGCTGGCGTGACTTCTCCGAATATGTACGTTCATATTATCAAAAATGAAACGTACGGCAACACGGCTTTTACTAATTTAAGTGAACAATTGGCGAAAGTTTTACGATTTGGTGCAAATGATCAATCCGTCGTGGATCGCCTGATTTGGATGCGCGATGTTTTAGGTCCATTACTTCATGATGCCATGACTTTTTGTCCAGAAGGCATTGATTTACGCTTAATGCTTTCGCAAGCCTTGCATATGGGCGATGAGTGCCATAATCGCAATGTAGCCGGAAGTACGTTGTTAGTCCAAGCATTAACACCTTACATGGTTCAAACTGATTTTTCTCGTGAACAATTAAAAGAAGTATTTGAATTTCTTGGCAGTTCTGACTATTTTTCTGGTCCAACTTGGATGGGTGCCGCTAAATGTGCGTTAGATGCTGGTCATAATGTGGAGAATAGTACAATTGTCACCACCATGTGTCGCAATGGGGTCGAATTTGGAATTCGTGTCAGTGGAATTGGCGGAAATCACTGGTTTACGGGGCCTGCCCAACGGGTGATTGGTCCGATGTTTGCTGGTTACACACAAGAAGATGCTGGTTTGGATATGGGCGATAGTGCTATTACAGAAACGTATGGTGTTGGCGGATTTGCTATGGCAGCTGCACCAGCAATTGTCCCATTAGTTGGCGGAACAGTGGCAGAAGCATTGAATTATTCAAAAGAAATGCTGGAAATTACTACGAAAGAAAATCCCAATGTCACGATTCCTGTTTTAGATTTTATGGGGATTCCTTCAGGCATCGATGTCTTAAAAGTCTTAGAAACAGGGATGCTGCCTGTCATTAATACTGCTATTGCTCATAAAGAACCGGGGATTGGTATGATTGGCGCTGGATTGACTAATCCGCCAGCAAATGTCTTTAACGAGGCACTAAAAGCTTTAGTAGCTAAAATAAACTAATTTCAAAAACTTAGTAAAATGTCATTTTTTTGGAGCGATCATATGAAAAATAAATCGATCAATTACGAAGCCGTTTTAGCTCTTGTTGTAAAAATTTTTTTGGGAATGTTCCTGTATTGGATCATGAATGGCTTTCGACATGTGTCTAACTTTTTTCCTTACAATGACGTAGTTACCAAAGTGAATCAGCAGGGATTTTACAAATTTATCTATTTTGTTATGAACTTCACGGAAGGGGAATTTTACGGTGGACTTTTTACAACGCTTTTCTTACTAATCGGCGGTCTGATTGCTTGGCAACTTTATCGGAAAAATTCAAAATGGCAGGGATTTGCAATTGCTGGTGGCTCTGGTGCTTGGCCTTGGGTACTTGCTTCTCAGCTACTTTCCCTCTTTTTAACTATTTATGTTTTTGATTTTACACGCTTTTTTACAAAAGAAGTGTTGTGGTTACCAACGTTTATTGTGGTTGTCGGCACGCCGCCAGCTTTAACGCTCGTTTATGGTCCTGGCTGGAAAAAATTAGGAACGATTTCTCTGTTGAGTGCGCTTTTCACCTTTCCGTTTGCCAATTGGCTGAATGCGCAATTGATGCCCCTTTTAAATGTACCTGGGACAGTTTCCAACGTTACCACAATGGCTTTTGTTGGCTGGATTGTTTCAGCCATCTGTCATCAACTTCCTTGGATGGTTCCTTCTGTTGCACCAATCGCTCAGAAGCGGCAAAAACAACCTAAAATTGAAAATACGCAAACCTTTCAATGGTCAATACGACGCACTTTTGCTGACTTCTCCGAAGCTTGGTTTTATGGAAATGAGTTAGTTGGAGGTTTGGTAATTCTAGGCGTTTTAACAGATTGGTTTGTCAATATTAATCATATTACAAATGGTTCTGGCTTGGTTCCTGACATTTTAATGGGACAAATGATTGCTTCGGCTGTTGGTGTTTTTCTTTATCGAAAACATTTCGCTGAAGAAGGTTGGTATCCAACGTTTATGCCACTGGTCAGCATTGTTCCTGGTGTGATTTTAATGATGGGTGGTGGCTTTTGGCTTTCCCTGACCATCGCCGTTTTAGCAGGAATTAGTGCGGCCCCTGTCGGTAGCTATATTGCTAAACGATTACCTCCGTTTGTTCCTGGTGCTGTCGGCTTTGTATCAGGAATGGCTGTTGTAACCATTTTATTGTCAGCCGTTTTGCATACATTTGATATTTTTGTATAGTGGATAAAAAGAAGCGAATGACGATTCACTTCTTTTTTTAATTGACCAATCCCCTTTTTATCCGTATTCTTAAGCAAAAGGAGGTTTTGCCATGTACTCCATGTTAAAACGTGTGATAACGGAAAAAGATTTGCTTCGGCAAATTCGTTTGTTGGAACAGTTGTTAAATGTTCCCCAGCTGACAGCCAAGCGTTTAGCCGCGCAAATCCAAACAACAGAGCGAACCGTTTTTTCGGATTTACAGTATATTCGCAGTCAATTACCCGCCGACTGGTCCATTGAAACCGATAGCAGTGGTATTCGGTTACGCAATCAGGGGAATGCGCAAACCAATGAGCTTTGGTCATTATTTTTACCTCAATCCATTAGTATTCAACTATTAAAAGAGCTACTATTTACGAAAGAGTTAGTGACAACTTCTTTTTTGAGCACTAGTGGTGTTTCTTATGAAACTTTGAAGCGACATATCAAAAAAATGAATCAGGCCTTACGTGATTTTCATTTAACGATTCAATTAACCACAACGACCATTCAGCTAATCGGGGCAGAAAGCAATATTCGGATTTTTTATCATCGCTTGTTGGTGCCTTTTACTCATAATAATTATTTTTTTGACGATTATTCTATTCATGAGGAGCATTATTTTCAATTTTTGAAACAAGTTTACAATAGTGAGTTGACGGTGGAAACGGAAGAAATTTTTGGCGCTTGTTGGTTTTTTATTAACACGATTCGCAACAAAGCCAATTGCCGAGTGAGTCAATTTTCTTTTGACTCAAAAGATGTCTTGTTTCAACTTTATCAACCGTCCTTGGCAAAACTTTATGCTTCTGAAGGCATCTATTTGCAAGGAGAAGAAAGTTTTTTCGCCTTCTTTTGTTTCTTAGAAAGTTGGAATTACGATAATGTCTATGGCGAAACGTTGGCTTCTGCGCTCCACACTCATTACAGTCAGCTGCGAAAGTCGTTACAACAGTTTGTCACTAATTTGTCCACTGAAGAAGCCCGGCCTGATTTAATCCAAACAAATTTATTGGATAATCTGTTATTGTTATTCATTAAATATACCGAGTCCCCAACACTTTCTGAGCAATTTCAATTGGAATATCAAGAATTAATGACTGAACAAGCCGCGGAGGACCTTGCGTTATCAAAGAGCAACCAAGAACTTTTGGAGATTTTATCTCGCTACACCACGATTGAAGAACCAACTTATTTTCTTAGTTTGGCTTCTTTGTTAGAAAAACAAGCCAGTTATTCTATTCAGGCGCAAACGATGACTGCCTATTCCCTCTTTCAAGGGGAACCTGCTTGGAAAGCTTTTTTACAACAAGAATTAGCTGCTTATTTAGGTACTCGTGTGAAATTACAAGCTATTGAATATGTGGAACTAAGCCAGTTGACGTTAAATGAAGCCGACATAATTATTTCCAATTTCCCCTTGGATCATCTTGATCTTCCTGTCTTTTATCTCTCTTTAATTCCAACAAAAAATGAACTCCGCCGACTAGCAGAGCTCACTCTTCATTCTTATTTTTAAAGGAACTAGCGAGGACATTCGCTAGTTTTTTGGCTTTCTTTCGTCATGAATCGTTTGGTTATATATTTTTCCCCTTCAACAAGGAAAAACAGACTCACAACATGGACGAAAATCATTGCTAATTGAAGGCCATTTAAAGAAGTTGTGCCAATTAATTGCTGCGCTACTGGCCAGTAAACTACTAGCGCTTGTAGTAAAAAGAGGATTCCTAATGAAGCAAACAACACTTTATTTTGGAAAAAGCCTGTGCTTAACGACGGATCAACCAACTTACGACAGTTGATCATATACGCTGCTTGCGCTAAGACGATACTTTGTAAGAGGAACGTTTGCTGTAAGGCTTGGCCCTCAAATTGTAATGCCATAAGGTAACCTGGTACCATAATGAGTACCGACACATAGACGATTCTAAAAATACTGTACTTTGTTAAAATGCCTTCGTTGACATCTCTTGGTGGTCGTTTCATGGTATCAGCACTCGCTTTTTCAAAACCTAATGCATAAGACAAAGTAATCGTAGTTACCATGTTTACCCATAATATCTGGACAGGTGTCAACGGTAGAGGATGATTCATTAAAAGCGCCCAGACAACAATTAAACCTTGTGCCAAAGAAGTTGGCAAGAAGAAAGTAATCGTCTTTTTCAAGTTATCAAAAATGCGGCGTCCTTCTTTCACGGCCTTAGCAATCGTATGGAAATTATCATCTGCCAAAACCATATCTGCGGCTTGTTTGGTTACTTCACTTCCTTTAATTCCCATGGCAATTCCGACATCGGCTTTCTTTAGTGCTGGCGCATCGTTTACACCATCGCCGGTCATTCCGACAATTTCGCCATTGTTTTGTAACGCCGTGACAATTCGTAATTTATGTTCTGGCGTCGTTCGTGCAAATACATCGACTTTTTGAACGTGCTGAGCTAATTCTTCATCTGACATAACATCAATTTCTAATCCTTCAAGGACTTTTTTCGTATGCTTTAAACCAACCTGCTCGCCAATGGCTTGCGCTGTATCTTTATGGTCTCCGGTAATCATTTTGACGGAAATACCTGCTTCTTGAGATTCTTTGACGGCTTGAATGGCACTTTTTTTTGGCGGATCGATGATGCCTGCCAGTCCAGCAAACGTCAATCCTGACAATGTTTCATGTGTCAGTTCCTGTTGTGACGTAACTGTCTTATAAGCGAAACCTAATACCCGTTGTCCTTTTTGCGCTAATTGCGCAGCTTGTGCTTGCCAAGCATCTTTTTGATTATCAGATAACGTAGAAAGTTGTAACAATACTTCTGGCGCACCTTTGACATAAATAATTGAACCTTCTGCTTGCGGATGGCGAGTGGCCATGTATTTATAACTTGAACTAAACGGAATTTTCTTTTCTACAGGGCGTAAAGACAGTTGATCCTGATCAACATATTGTAGTAAAGCTAACTCGGTAGGATTCCCCTGCAAGTCGGCGATTTTTTGTTGGTCTTGTAATTTCAATTCTTGACAGTTGGCCATAATCTCTTTGACAATGGTCATTTCTTCAGTCACTACATCCATTACCGTCATTTCATTTTTAGTTAGCGTTCCTGTTTTATCTGAACAGATAACTGTCATTGAGCCTAATGTTTCAACGGAAGGCATGCCTTTAATAATCGCATTTTCTCTAGCCATCTCATGAACACCCATCGATAAAATCATCGTTAACACAGCAGGTAAGCCTTCTGGAATCATTGCTACAATTAATGCAATCATCGCAGAAAATAAGAGGCTCCATTCCATGCCATGACGAAAAGTGGTAAAGAAAATCAGGAACAAGATCAAGACCATAATCCCTTGGAAAATTTGCTTGTTTAATTGGTGCATTTTCCGTACGAGCGGCGTTGTTTTTTGATCTACTGACTGCAACGCGTGATTAATTTTTCCAACTTCAGTGGAATCTCCTGTTTCTACTACAACACCTAAGGCCGAACCTGCTTGGACAAGTGTTCCTGAAAAAGCCAAATTCTTTTGATCGCCTGTTGGCAATTCCTCATTCAAGGAACCGGTAATTTTCCCCACGGCTTCTGATTCGCCTGTCAAAATTGATTCTTCAATCATCAGATTATGAACATCAAATAAGCGCAAATCTGCTGGGACTACATCGCCAGCTTGTAACGTGACTACATCTCCTAGAACCAATGTTTCAGAAGAAACGGTTGTTTTTTGTCCATCAATTAGAACGACTGCCTCTTGGCCCATCATCTGTTTCAGGCCGTCTAATGATTCTTCTGCTTTACGCTCTTGCCAATAACCGACAAAGCCATTGACAAGTACCACTAGAAAAATGATACTTCCTTCGACCACTTCGCCTGTGGCAAATTTTAGAATTGCGGCAGCGAGTAAGACCACCATTAGTAAATCTGTAAAATGTTTGGCTAGCTTTTGCCATGTTTTCAGTTGTTGTTTTTCTTCAATTTTATTTGGACCATTCGTTTGTAAACGTTGCTGACGTTCTTCACTAGAAAGACCCGTTTGCTTCGTCTTATTCTGCTCGATTACTTTTGTTGAGGAAAGTTGATACCATTTCATTTCGTGTACCTCCTATTTACTTGATACCTTTATTATAGAGAGGATTTTCTTCACAAAATGGTCGATAATTTCAGTGGCCCCTGAAAAAAATGGGGCCGAGATTATTAAAGAAAGGAACAACCCGCATTTTAGCGGGTTGTTCCTTTCTTTTAAATATTTTCTTGTTCGACCACCAATTGACTTTTGCCAATTAACGCTTTGACATCAATAATTTCACCATTTTTACGTCGGTCTGCTAACTCAACTGAGGTGGTAAACAACAAGTCACTAGAAGAGTTCAACGCTGTTTCAATGGAATCTTGGACTACGCCGACGATAAAGCCAACGCCGACGACTTGCATGGCAATGTCATTGGAAATGCCAAACAAACTACATGCAAGCGGAATTAACAACAAGGAACCACCAGCAATTCCTGAAGCCCCACAAGCAGAAACAGCGGCGATGATACTCAACAATAATGCTAAATAGATTGGCACGGACATGCCTAATGTGTGGACTGCCGCCAATGTCATAATGGTAATCGTAATGGCTGCGCCGCCCATATTAATCGTTGCGCCCAGCGGAATAGAGACCGCATAAGATTCTTCATTTAAATCCATTGCTTTCGCCAATTCCATATTAATGGGAATATTGGCCGCAGAACTGCGTGTAAAGAATGCGGGAATCGCACTTTCCTTTAATACAAAAAAGACTAACGGATACGGATTTTGCCGAATATTCCAAAAAACAATCGCTGGATAAACGACTAAAGCAACCACGGCCATCGTACCAATTAACAATAATAGTAACTGACCATACTTGGCTAACCCTGCAATGCCTGTTGTTGCCACCGAATGAAACACCAAACCTAGAATTCCAATTGGCGCAATGCCGATAATCATTTGAACGACCGTGGTAATCCCTGTTGAAAGATTGGCAATCACATCCTTGGTAGCGACCGAACTTTGACGTAACCCAATACCGATTAATGAGGACCAAAATAAAACAGATAAATAATTGCCTTCAATCATCGCTTGAATCGGATTTTGGACAACGCTTGTTAACACATTACTTAAAACATCACTAAGTTGCGTTGGGGCTGCTTGCGCTTCCTGCGCCGCCTCCAAGACAATCTTAACGGGAAACAGATAGCTTGCCGTCACGGCAACAACAGCTGCCAAAAATGTCGCTAACAGATACACAACTAAAATTGATCCAACATATGTTTTCGCCCCAGCCTTTTGTTGGGCTAGCGACGCAATAATTAAAACAAAAACTAAAATCGGCGCAATTGCTTTTAAGGCGCCCACAAACAATTCACCAAGAACGCTGATGAAGGTCCATTCTGGCACCAAGAAACCCAAGGTGGTTCCAATCACAATCCCTATCATGATTTTTTGAATTAACGATAATTTCCGAATCGCTTTGACCATTCACTTCACGCTCCTTTAAAATAAAATACAGTTTGGGACATACTACCATAATTATTAAGATAAAAAAAGAGTGTTTCTCAAAAAACTTTCATTTTTCGAGAAACACTTGGTCAACTCATCAATTTCGTCTATTTTTCTGAAGACTTTTCCGCTGAATGTTCTTTGTTTTTATGGTGATGGTGGTGATGACTTTGTTTAGAATACAAGTAGGATTTTGCTACGACCGAAATAAACATAGCCATAATCCCCAAGCCTACTGTAGCATAAACCATGGTGAAAATTTTTCCCAAGTCAGTAACTGGATGCACATCTCCATAACCAATCGTGGTTAACGTCATGAAACTTAAATATAACGAATCTAATGGCGACAATTTTTCCACTGTTGAATAAAAAATAGTCCCACTCAACAACGTGGTTGCCAGTAAAAAGAACAAGGCACGAGTGTCTTCTTTTTTTAAGATACCTAAAAAAGATGAAAATAATTTTTTGACAGAAATAAGTAAAGATAGCAAAAAAATGACCTCTTTCTATTGTTAATCTCTTCTTAACGTTAGCACTTTTTAGATGAAGTTCAACTTTTTAATTGGTGTGGTTAAAGAAAATTTATTTTTTGTTATTTATAATACACTTCATCTAAAAACAACCCTTGTGCAGGAGCCGTTTCACCTGCGCCTTCTCGGACTTTTGTTGCGAACAATTCATCAATTATCGCTAATTCTTTGGTGCCTGCACCAATTTCTAAAAGTGTCCCAACGAGGATGCGGACCATTTTATGCAAGAAACCATTGCCCACAAAAGTGAACTGTAACATTTCGCCGTTTCTTTCAATCGTAATCTTTTCAATCGTTCGAGTAGTCGATTTTTTGGTTTTTTTCAATGCTGAAAAACCAATAAAATCATGGGTCCCTATTAATTTTTGGCAAGCTTGTTCCATTTTTTCTTGATCCAACGCTTTGGGAAAGTGAAAACTATGATACCGTTCAAAGGCATTAGGAATTGGGCTATTCCAAACATAGTAGCTGTATTGTTTGCCTGTGGCGTTATACCGTGCATGAAAACGTTCAGGCATTTCTGTAACTTCTTTAACAACAATATCGCCAGGTAAATATCGATTTAAAAAGGATAACATTTCGGTTGTTGTTAGTGAACTAGTCGTTTTAAAATTCGCTACTTGACCACGTGCATGTGTGCCGGCATCCGTTCTGCCTGAGCCAATAATTTCAATCGGTTCACCCGTCATTTGTGTTAAAATACTTTCAATTTTCCCTTGAATCGTTTTCTCTGAATTACCTAGTCGTTGCCAACCTGAGTATCTTTTACCATCGTATTCAATGGTTAATTTTATGTTGCGCATGGGCGAAGCTCCTTCGTATTCTTTTTCTCTCTTATCATAGCAGAAATAAGTGGATTTTTCTTCTTTTCCAAGAATAAAACACCTCTTTTCTATAGAAAAGAGGTGTTTTATTTAGTTTAATCCTGCAATTTTCAATTCTTCAACATTCGCTGCTTTAGCATTTTCAGTCACTACGGCTTTAAATGTCACTTGGTCGCCCTCTTTTAAGAATAGCGCCAGCGGACTGTTATTAGTCGTTACGCTAAAAATGGTTTTTTCATCTTCTAGTAAAAATGAAACTACCGTTTGCGCTTCCCCAGCTACTACTGAGACACGAGCTACTTTACCTTGCATCGTTTTCAAGTTGGCTTTGTCTGTATTTTCATTGTTACTTCCTTTGGTTACTAACTCAATTCGATAAGCGTCTAGTGCGCCTTGTGCCGTGTCTGCATCAATTACAATATCATTATCTACAGCATTTATATAGACATATTTTTTGAAAATCCCTTTACTGTCCATTAACGAAACAATCCACGTTGGCACGCCATCAATGTTATAAAGGACTGGCATACTAGCTTTCCATTTCTTTTCTGGATAAATTTTTGAGGCGATAGAAATGGCGCCATCACTATCCATAATGCCGACTTTAGTATCACGATAATACGTAACTTGACCTGTTCGGGCATTGATTAAGG
The DNA here is from genome assembly GCF_050546165.1 of Enterococcus sp. AZ120. Lineage (NCBI taxonomy): Bacteria > Bacillati > Bacillota > Bacilli > Lactobacillales > Enterococcaceae > Enterococcus > Enterococcus sp. AZ120. Next base: position 2,390,237 of record NZ_CP172950.1, read on the forward strand.
AGTAACCTAAAGCGGAATCTTGGTCTTTTTCACTACTTGTAAAGTCCGTAAAATAAAGCAACTGGTTCCCTTCCTTGTTCATCATCGGCGTAATTTGTCCTGATGCATAAATACCATTTTCAGTTGGAATTTTAACATCTTTTTTGGCACCAAACATTGTCTGGTTCCACCAGCCTTGACTGTAACGACCAAAGAATTCATTTAAGCTATTCGCCGCTGAACTAGTAATCGGCGCATCAACGAAACTTGGGGCTTTTTTACTGTCATAAACTTTAACTTCTCCTGTTGTAGCATTTAATACCGCCGTTTTAAATTCATTATAGTGCATGCGACCAGAAACCCCATACTCTTTGTAAAGCGTTTGAATATAGTAAGGATTCCCTTGGTCGTCCAGCTCTAAATTGATTGTGCCAGTTGCTGCATAACCTGGATAAGCGGAATAAATTTTTCGTGCGGCATCTTTGCCAAAGTAAGCTGAAGGAGTATAAACAATTGGTTTTTCTACAAATTCTGGCTGTGCGTTGATATCTGTCGCACTAATGATGAAATAGCCAGGTACTTCCCCCAGTTTTAGCCATTTAAAGAAGCCATTAAATTCGACTGTTGCTACATAAACATACTCGCCATTGACAACTTGTGCCGTTATACCATCCAAAGTAAACATATTGGAATTGGGAATGACAGAAAATTTCTGTAACATTTTTCGTTTCGCCGTTTGTGGTGCAATCGCAATAGGTGTTTCTTTCGCCGAAGTTAAAACTTCAGCTTTTTCTTCCGTTTTTAAAGGAATCGTTTGATAAATTTCATCAATAGAAGAAATTCTGGTAATACTACTGACAATGGTCAACAAAATCATTGCCAAAACGGCAACACCCAAAATTTTGCCAGACCAGTCTTTGTTAGCCGTTTTGTTGGTATTCTTTCCTACTTCTTTGCGGCCCTTTTGGATACCAGGAACTTCGACTTTACTAGCTAAGCGTGTACTTAATAACACCCCACTAGCAATCACTGCGCCAATCAGATTAATCCATAACACGGTTGAAAGATTTTTACTTGGCAAAGTCACAAATAAAAAGATACCTAACAAGAGCAATTCAATCGCCATTAATAGAATGGTCCCCTTACTCTTTTTCCCTTTATTCGCTACAATTTTGGCGCCATTCGCAACTAAGATCCCGATACCAAAAAATAACGTTAACCCAATAAAATTAAAAAACATTCACTTGCCCTCCTCATAGATAAGTAAAAAAAGTGCTCCCACGCATTGTAGAAGCACTTCCTGTGATCCATTCTATTATAACGTTTTCTATTTTTACTGACAATATCGTTGAAGCAAAATCAGTCGGAAGGCTTAGAGTTCTGAAAAACGTTTATTTCTCTGGCTGAATATAAGGAACGATAGGTGCGGTCACGCCAATTGAAGCCCCACGAACAAAAGGTTCATTTTGTAAGGCTTTGAAATTTTTAGTTTGTCCGGTGAGCATGACTCCCCAAATAGGTAATTTTTCGACTTTTTTATTTTTATTTTGTTGGATAAACTTTTGGCCTTCTTGGTTGTCAGCAAACAAGGGGGATTTTTCTAAGGTTTCAAAAAAGTGTTGCTTGTCGTTTTCAGGATCAAATATTTCGTTGTGATCGTCCATGCTTAATTGAAAACCATAAGGCAGCGTACCAGAAGGACCTTCTGCTTCATTAGCCGTTTCGGAGTAAACATAGAGCCAAACTAAGTTGACATTGCTCGGTAACATTTTGCGGACTTCTTCATATGGATAAGGTTTATCAAAAGAAATCGCCACTTCCGCTACTTGGTTTTCCATTTTATCTAATTCACTTAATTCGTTTTTGATACCACCATAGTAATTGGTAATCGCTGGGTTATAAAAAGATGCTACTTTCTGCTTGGTTTGTCGGTTGTATTCATAAAAATTCTTAGAAGAATAATAGCTACCAGGATAGACTTCATTCCAGTCAATCGAATTTCTGAAAAAGCTATATCTGCTACGTAAATTACTCCACTCCACCGTGTAACCATCAATATTTTTTGAACGATTGGTCACAACTTCGCCCCCAAAAGGCGAACTATTAGCAATTACTTGGGAATCTAATTGAGTGTTTGGTGAAGCAATCATTTCTTGATCATTAATTACTTCTAGTAGGGTATGATAGTTTTTCGTCGAAAGTTTATCCATTCCCACAAAAAAACCGACAAACAATACGGCAAAACTAACAACGGTTATTGCACCAATCACGATAAATTGTTTTCTTTTCGCTTTACGAATACTTTTTTTTAAATCCACTTCTATTCCTCCAGTTCTTTTTTTAGTTTTTGACGTGTGCGATACAATTTTTTGCGAACATTTTCAACAGATAATTCTAAAATCAACGCAATCTCGGCATACGATAATTGATAATAATATTTCAAAAGCAATAGTTCTTGTTCCTCATCTTTTAAGGAATCGATCAATAATAATAACTCTTGCCCTTCCATTTTTTCTATTGATTGCACAGGATGACTGTTTGCCACAAAAGTGCGTTCTCGTTTCTTTTTTCGATACATCGTAATGTAGTAATTAAATGTTACTCGGAAAAACCACGGGCGTAGATTTTCTGATGTAATTTCAGGTAATATTGAAAAAATCGTTGTATACGTTTGCGACACTGCATCTTGTGCATCTTCAAGACTTGCTCCTCGGCGAATCAAGACTTGGATGACTTCTTGCCCCAAAGAAAATAGTACTTCGTCAAAATTTGCCTCCTTTTTCATCTGATTTCTCCTTTCACTTATACAACGTTTCAACTAGGGAAAAAGTGGACAGTCCTTCGTTCATTATTTTTATGTATTTTTTCTCTCAATAAAAAATACTCCTGCTTAGGCAGAAGCATTTTTGTTTTTGCTTATTTATCATTTTCCAATGACTAATCTTCGTGTATAAACGGCTTGCCCAGAATGCATCACTGCATCATCAATCGCTGAAACTAAACGGACTTGTCTAGTCACCGGCGGGGTCCAATTTTTATCAATCACGTCTGACAATTGTTCTTCTTTGATTTGGTCTAAATAGCTTTTGGTAAGTGCCACACTAGCAGCCAAATAGTCACTAAGCAATTGCTTTTCTGCCACCACGACTTTCGCCGCTTCTTCTGGTGTGTGATGCCAGTCTTCTGTCTCATCTGGCAAATCCAAGGCAAATTTTTCTGTCCAGTGTTGGCTAAGCCATAACGGCTCACTATGATTAAGTGCGGAAATTTGTAGGTCTAATTCTCTGGCTGTGTGCCACATCAGCCAAGTAACAGACTTGATTAATGGAGCGGGCATCGTGTTTGCTTCGGCAACGGTCATTTGCGCAAGTGTTTCTTCAAAACGTTCATGCGCTCGGTCAAGGGTTTCACTAGAAAGTTGAGTGACTTTCATAAAAATACCTCCTTTGTGTTGGTGCCTGTTCTTTCGTTTCTATTTTCTATTATACTGCAAAAGAATCCGTTGTAGTTCTTTTTTGGCTGCGGTATCTGCGGAAAGGGTAAAGATCACTTTCTTTCTTCAAAAATAACACCCCCCTAAGTAAAAAAGAATTGACAATTCTCGTAGTTTCCCTTAGTATGTGGAAAAGTACCTTTAAGATAGTCCGAGAGGCTAACAAGGCAAAGTTCTGTAAAATTCTGTATTTTTGTATAGTGAATGATACGAGATGTCTTGCCCTTTTTTTGTGTGCAAGGCTTTTTTTGCGCGGTGCTTAATCAATTTATTTGGGAGGCAACAAAGTGGAAAAGAAAAAACGTGAAGTGAAAGGTATCTCATTTACCAAAAAAATGGTGATTTCATTGGTGGGAGGGTTAATCGTTGGGCTCGGCTTTTTATTTTTAAGAGAGCACCTTATTCGCAGCAATCAAGGCGCTGTGTGGCAGACAATCAATCAGATTCTTTTCCAAGATATTTCAGATCTTGAAAAAGGACAATCTGCGATTGGGCTTTTCTATATTATTGGTCAACTATTTATCAACGGCCTACAATTAGTGATTGTGCCGATGGTCTTTACTTCAATTACTTTAGCCATTTGTCATATTACCGATACGCAAAAATTAGGACGAATTTCTTATAAAACAATTTTTGGCTTTTTATCGATGTCACTGATTGCGCTATTAACGGCTGGAATTGTGGGCTATAGCGTATATTTAACTGGTGCTTTTAATGTGTCGTTATCTGAAACGCTAGCTCCTATCGAAGTAAGTACGAGCGGCAACCCATTAATGGTGATTGTCAATGCTGTCACGAAAAATATCGGTTCTGCATTTAGCGACAATGGTGCGATTTTAGCCGTTGTTGTGTTGGCAGTGATTACTGGTTTATGTATTAATGCATTAGGAGATAAAATTCGTATTTTCAAAAAATTAATTGAAGAAGTCAATGCGATGGTCACGTTATTTTTAACCTTTGTAATTACTAAATTTGCTCCTATCGCCGTCTTTATGTTGTTAGTTCGGACGTTTGCTTCTTACGGGATTGATTATTTAAAACCAGCGTTAGTCTACGTCGTAACAACGACAGCGACGCTCTTAGCCTTTTTGATGATCGGTTACCCATTATTTATCTTATTTGCGACAAAATTAAATCCTGTTCCTTTTATTAAAAAGATTATGAAAGTTGTGGTCTTTGGATTTTCTACTTCTTCTTCGGCAGCCACTTTACCGTTAAATACAAAAACAACGGTTGAAGAGTTAGGTGTCGACAGCGATGTTGCCGCCTTTGTCTTGCCGTTAGGAATGACTATTAATATGAACGGCACAGCGATTATGCAAGTAATTGCGGCTATTTTTGTGGCGGGCGTAGCTGGTTATGAAGTGACACCAGCTAATATTGCCTTGATTGCCATTTTAGCTTTAATGTCATCTATTGGTACACCGGCGGCACCTGGCGCTGGCGGAATTATCCTTTTCACTATTTTAACTGGTTTAAACTATAACAATGAGATTGCGATTGCGACGTATTCATTGATTTTAGCCATTAATCGTCCAATCGAAATGCTCGTTACTAGCCTAAACGTGGTTGGTGATAGCGCCACTGCGATTTATGTCGCACATTCGGAAGATTTGTTGGATGAAGCCACTTATCTGACTGATGTCGCTGACTTGCAAAATGCGGAAGCGGAGTAATTAATGAAAAAGCAGACTTCTTGTATGGAAGTCTGCTTTTTTATTATGTTTTTAGTGAATCCGTAATTTTTTACTTCTTCGATTTACTTTTACGAAAAACTAAAAGACACCCACTGGCGATAACTAGAAGACCAATAATCACAAGCGCGATCGATTTCTTTTCTCCTGTGCTCGGTAAAAATTGGCTAGCTTTTCTGAAACCACCTTGGCTTGATGGCTTAACTTGTTTCGTACCAGTTTGATCAACTCCTGTACTAGTATTTAAGTGTCCATTATTCCCCCCATTTTTTTGCTCCTTTTTATTTTCCCCACTATTTTTCAATGTTAATTGCTTCACTGCCGAACGTAGTTCTGCTTCTGCTTGGTCTACTTCTGCTTGCGTTGCTGTTGTTTGATCTGCCACAGTTTGTGCTTGCTTCAATGCTTCGCTGTAGGCTTTCCAGCTACTTGCGGTGTAGTCTTTTTCTTGGTGTTTCTCGTTTTCTTTGATGATTTTCAACAAGTTGGTTTTATCTACTTCTTTAGTTGGCACTTTTACCAATTGCTTCACCGCCGAACGTAGTTTTGCTTCTGCTTGGTCTACTTCTGCTTGTGTCGCTGTTGTTTGATCTGCCACAGTTTGTGCTTGTTTCAATGCTTCGCTGTAGACTTTCCAGCTGCTTGCGGTGTAGTCTTTTTCTTGGTGTTTCTCGTTTTCTTTGATGATTTTCAACAAGTTGGTTTTATCTACTTCTTTAGTTGGCACTTTTACCAATTGCTTCACTGCCGAGCGTAGTTTTGCTTCTGCTTGGTCTACTTCTGCTTGCGTTGCTGTTGCTTGATCTACCACAGTTTGTGCTTGTTTCAATGCTTCGCTGTAGACTTTCCAGCTGCTTGCGGTGTAGTCTTTTTCTTGGTGTTTCTCGTTTTCTTTGATGATTTTCAACAAGTTGGTTTTATCTACTTCTTTAGTTGGCACTTTTACCAATTGCTTCACTGCCGAACGTAACTCTGTTTCTGCTTGGTCTACTTCTGCTTGTGTCGCTGTTGTTTGATCTGCCACAGTTTGCGCTTGTTTCAGTGCTTCGCTGTAGGCTTTCCAGCTACTTGCGGTGTAGTCTTTTTCTTGGTGTTTCTCGTTTTCTTTGATGATTTTCAACAAGTTGGTTTTATCTACTTCTTTGGTTGGTACTTTTACCAATTGCTTCACTGCCGAGCGTAGTTTTGCTTCTGCTTGGTCTACTTCTGCTTGCGTTGCTGTTGCTTGATCTACCACAGTTTGTGCTTGTTTCAATGCTTCGCTGTAGACTTTCCAGCTGCTTGCGGTGTAATCTTTTTCTTGGTGTTCTTTTTGTTCCTGAATTAATTTTTCTAACGCTTCTTTCGTTACTTCAGGAGTTGTTTTAACTGTGATTGAACGCGAGCTGCCATTTAACCCCGCACTATTTAAAGTGATAATATTTTGGTCAACAGAAATTTCTGGGTCCGCTGCGACTACTTCAAGAATGCCCTTATCAAATTCAATAGAAACGGATGCATTATTTTGTAAAGGATTCGCAAGAGTTAAGCGATAAACACCGTTATCAATTTTTTCTGAAATAACCGACATTGGATCATACGCATACAGTCCTGCAATTTCTTGGTCATTATTCCATGTATTCATCATGACATAATTACCTGCTTCAATGGCTTGTAAGTTTGCTGTATTTTCTAGAACAGTATAGCCTTTGTTTTTAGAAAGAGCTGCGATTTCTTCATTCGTTTTCCCAACCACTGTTAAATATTCGTAAGTACCATTTTCAACAGTCTTGCCATAATTTTTACTAATTTTAGCAAATGTATTTGTATAGGTTTTATCATTAACAAAGTATTCGTTAATATCTCCGTAGCGACCAGAGCGTTCTTCTATTTGAACATCAAGCGTATTCATTGAATTAGGAAAAACATAGCCAATGTTATTCAATGGATTCGCTGCGCTTAAACTAATCCAAGAATTATCTTTGTCTGAACCTTGGTTAAGCTTCACTTCCTGTGGATGAATCATCCGATTATCGAGGATTGTTTCAATCGAAGCATCTGTCGTACCAGTAATGCCACTTCCCAAATTAATGATTTGACCATCTAATAAGAACCAAGATTTTTTAGCAACTAAGTTCATTCCTTCATTACTTTTATCTAAAAACATTCCTATAGAGGCAACCTGTCCATTATTTGAGCCACCTACCCATGACTGGGGACTGCGTTTCCCTGTATAAGCACCATTTACCAATTCTCTTGTGTCAACTGTCGTTCCTGGTAATCGATATGGATCGATCGTTGCCCAGTATCCTTCATCAAACTGAGCAAAGTCTTGATTGTATAAATAAAGCATGCCGTCTGCTGTATGCCAGCCTTTTTTATTTTCCGTATTCCCAAATTCATAGTTTCCGACACGTTGTGAATACATACTGATACCCACCGCATATTCGTTATTTTTCTGTAGGACTCGATCCATCGAACCATATACATTTAAAGATTGCATTGGTGTCGCTTGGGCAGGTGACGCACTATTCACCACATTTTTCAAGTCAATTAACGCTTCAAAATCTCTTGGTTTTTTAAAGAAATGATAGTATGACCCACTTTGTTGAAGCCACGTTTGGATAGATGTATAAATGTCATTTCTTAAATTTTCTGGTGCAAATTTTGCAATTAAGGTTAAATTAGCTATTGTTTCTTTACCCGATTCAAACTCTGTAGTAAAAGGATTCGTTTCTGGCGCTCTGGAAATACTTCTACCAGAAACCATCGATGGCATTTTTCCATTTACCATCAATTGTAAGTAACCTTTATCAACAACATTAAATAAATTACTAATGTTAGGGTCATTCATCTCCCAGTCGGAACCTTGTAAAATAGTCTGAATTCGTCCAAACCCTTTTAGCAACTCATTCCCGTAACTGCCGTTGTACGGAAAATAACCATGTTGAATCAAGGAACCATCAGGATATAAGCCATCACCAGAGGAAACACTTTTTAAAACGGACGGAACAGCTTCTTGTACTTGTACTAGGCGTTGATTATCTTCTAACAAAAGTCCAGTACCTAAAACGGTGATTGAAATATCTGTTAAGTTAGCTCCTGTTGCACGATAAATTGGCCATTGTATGTTTGGATCTTTTGCATACAGCATCAGCGGAGCAGTAAATTTATTTAATTTTTCTGCATCTGTATTCAATAGGTCATCATGTAATAAAATCAATGTATCTGTTAGCGGCTGCGCGGAACCAATTTGCCAATCCCACCAGTTACCTGTGTAATACGTTCCATTGTATTTTTTTGTATCAATCATAAATTCAATGCCTTTAACAATCGCATCATAAACTTCCGGTTTTTCAAAAAGCTCACTTGATGGTTCATAGTAGCCTAACGCTAATTTTTTAATATTGGTAAATTGAGTCGTGTAATCAGCAGACACTGTATCCGATGGTTTTCGTTCCCACAGATACCCACGATCTGCTGCTTGATTAAGCGTTTGCCACAATGCTAAACTCTCCGTAGCAATCTGGGCACGATACTGTTGCACATCTGCATCGTTATCATACTGCGTTGTACCTAACAATCGCATTTTCCATTTTGCTCGCATTTCCGCATATTGTTTATTTTCTGCTACAACAGTCACAGGAATTGTATCACTAATTTCTGTTCCTTTAATTTTGACTGTTACTTTCGCTTCACCACTCTTAACTGCTGTTAAATTACCCGTTTGGTCAACCGTCACAATAGTAGGATCACTACTTGACCACTCAATCTGATCCTCTGTGATATCTACTCCAGCTGGTGACACTTCAAAGGCTAGCTGTTGCTTTCTTTTTTCACTAATAGTCAGGTTCTCTGTTAAAAGTTTAATCGCTTCTGGCAGTCGTTTTTTTTCATATGCTTCAAACGAAATAATACTTGAACTGTAAAATTGCTTATTTGTGTGTTGCCACATTTTCATCTGCTGATATTTTACAAAACGTGCTTGTACATTATTGCCATCAATATATTTTTTAGTAGGTTGGCCACCTTTCCCATTCTCTTCTTTAAAGATAGATTGATAGCTTTCACCATCTGTTGAAACTAAGATTTCATACACAGGACTTTCTGCATGCAACTGTAAAACGAGTTCGCCAATGTTTTTTACTTCACCCAAATCAACAATTAACCATTGTTCATCTTGCTTATCAGCGGACCAGCGTGTTGTTTCATCGCCATCGACAGCTTTTTCGCCAACAAATTGAGGGTATTTCCAATTCTCTCCAATTTTTCCTCCTTCCACACCAGAATATGTCACTTCTTTTTGTAAAAATAAATCAGTTATTTCTTCTGCAGATGCACTCATCGCAGTTAGCGAGAAGCCTGTAAGCATGAAAGCAACAACGACTATTATTTTTTTTATCATATTTTTCCCCATATCTTTCTATTTTTAAGCAACCAATCCGACTTTTCCAAACACTTTTTTCTGATAATTTAATCAACTTCCTCCTCTACTAAGTATTCTATATAAAAATTAGGCATGAAAAGACAACCTAAAGTAATTACTTCAGACAGACTTTTCATGCCTAGTTTTCCCTAGTCACATGAAATATTATACATGTTTACGCTTTCACTTTAAGGTAATTTTTGGTTACTGTCAATAGCGTTTTCTTCATTAAAGAGCTTATTCAACTTTTCACGTTAAAAATATTGATTTTTATGATAATCCCTTAATTTTTTCTCATTTTAAAATAATAATCATGGGTGCTGAACCTGTTTCTGAGGCACAACAATCGGACAATTTTAAAAAAAACGAGAGGAATGACCATTGTTTTTTGCCATTCCTCTCATTTTTATTTATTGTTTGAACGGTAACGTTTCTCTCAATCCAGTTTGATTGAATTTTTTTATTTTCTATCAAACAAACAGACTAAAGATATTTTACTTCATATGTTTTTCAAGCAATGACTTGATTCATAGAACTTACTGAGCAACCAGCCTACTTCCTATTTATGATACGGTTCCCCTTTCATAATCCGAAAACCACGATAAATTTGTTCAACTAATACCAAACGCATTAACTGATGTGGATAAGTTAAGCGGCCAAAAGAAATTTGTTGGTTACTTCGCTGAAGGACTGAATCACTGAGACCTAAGGAGCCACCAATGACAAAGGTTAGATTACTTTTGCCACTAATCCCTAATTGTTCAATTTCTTTTGAAAATTCTTCACTAGATAATTGTTTGCCCTTAATGGCTAAAACAAAGACGTATTCGTTGTCATTAATTTTCCCCAAAATACGTTGGCCTTCTTTTTCTTTGACTTGAAGCATTTCAGCGTCACTGAGTTTTTCTGGGGCTTTTTCATCTGGTACTTCAATGATTTCCATCTTGGCATAGCTATTTAAACGTTTCAGATATTCATTAATGCCTTGAATCAGGTATTTTTCTTTCAGTTTTCCGACTGTTACTAGTTTAATTTTCACCTATTCCACTACTTTCTCGTTTTCTCTTCTTTCTTATTTTAGCACGAAGTTTGGCTACTTTCCACAACGTTTCCACATACTTATACACATATACACAGAGTTATCCACAGAACAAACTAAAAAATTACTTTATTTAACAGCTTTTTCAATACAAACACATATTCGCCACTGATTTGTCCACATTATCCACATTCTGTGGATAACTTTTCTGAAAACTGTACACAGAGTTATTCCCGATTTGTTCACATTTTTCTGTGTATAACTTTTTCATTCGTATTTTTTCTGTAATTTTTCCCTAAGTTGTTCATAAAAAATTCAAAGCTATTCGATAGACTAAAGGAGTAGGAAACAGATATACTTAATATAGAAAATTCAGATGCACTTATTGGGAGGTTATTTTATGCAACGAAAAGATGTTACACCTAATTCAGATAAAAAAAGTTTATTGCAAAAATTTGGGATTGGTTTAGCTGGCGGCTTACTTGGTGGCGCCCTTATTCTAGGAGGCGCTTATTCTGGGATTATTCCCACACCCAACGGCGGAAATAATGCGGCGACGACGACGTCCACTAATCACGGCGACACAAAAGTCAGCAATGTAAGTTACAATGTGTCTAGCGATGTCACAAAAGCCGTGAAAAAAGTTCAAAATTCTGTGGTTTCTGTCATTAATATGCAAAGTGCTAGCAACAATTCTTCGGCAGATGATCCTTTTGGGGGATTGTTCGGTGGGAATGAAGGTACTCAAGACTCTTCCGGCAACAATGGTAACGATTTAGAAGCAGCCAGTGAAGGTAGTGGGGTTATTTATAAGAAAGATGGTAAAACGGCTTATGTCGTGACAAATAACCACGTCGTAGATAAAGCGCAAGGATTGGAAGTTGTTTTATCTGATGGTACCAAAGTGAAAGGCGAATTAGTCGGAACCGATGCTTACACGGATTTAGCCGTGATTAAAATTTCTTCCGACAAAGTTGATCAAGTCGCTGAGTTTGGAAATTCTAGTAAAATCACAGTCGGTGAGCCTGCTATTGCAATTGGTTCCCCTCTAGGCTCTGATTATGCTAACTCTGTCACACAAGGAATCATCTCTTCTGTGAATAGAAATATTACCAATAAAAACGAGTCTGGTGAAACCATCAATATTAATGCCATTCAAACCGATGCTGCCATTAATCCAGGAAACTCTGGTGGTCCACTAATCAATATTGAAGGACAAGTCATTGGAATTAACTCAGTAAAAATTGTGCAATCAACTAGTCAAGTGAGCGTTGAAGGGATGGGCTTTGCCATTCCAAGTAATGACGTAGTCAACATTATCAACCAATTAGAAAAAGATGGTAAAGTGACGCGGCCAGCTCTCGGGATTACGATGTCTGATTTAACAGGTATCTCTTCACAACAACAAGAACAAATTTTAAAAATTCCAGCTTCTGTAAAAACTGGCGTAGTGGTTCGTGGTGTTGAAGCAGCGACCCCTGCTGAAAAAGCTGGATTGGAAAAATACGATGTTATCACGAAAGTTGACGGCCAAGACGTAAGCTCTACTACAGATTTACAAAGCGCGCTTTACAAGAAAAAAGTTGGCGACAAAATGGAAGTGACTTATTATCGTGGTTCTAAAGAAATGAAAGCAACCATCGATTTAACCATTGATAAATCAGCTTTAACACAACAAAATAATCGCAGCAATCAATAAAAGAAAGAAACGACCTGTTGTCTGAACAACAGGTCGTTTCTTTCTTTTATTCTCCTACCGCAAATGCAGAACCAACTTCTGCATCAAAAGGCAATTCTAAGATTCCTTTTTTAGCAGGTGCATTTGGTAAACGTAATTCTTTTGCTGAACAAATCATTCCAAAACTTTCTTCACCACGTAAAACCCCTGGCCAAATCATTAAACCATCAGGCATCATTGCGCCTGGTTTGGCCACAACTACTTTTTGTCCTGCTTTGATGTTCGGTGCGCCACAAACAATTTGTAAGATTTCGCCGTTGTCTACTTCTGTTTGTGTGATAGATAAATGATCTGAATCTGGGTGTTTTTTACATGATTTGACAAAGCCGACCACAATTTTAGGGGTGTCGTCTTTTTCAAGTATTTCTGAAAATCCCGCATCTTTAATCGCTGTATTGACTTTTTCAATTTGTTCGTCGGTTAAAGTCACTTGGCCGGTGCCATTAATGTCACCTAGAAGCGCTGAAGCATTGAAAATATTCCAAGCTACCACTGTTTCTGGCGCCTCAACTAAACTTACACGTGCCACATCGCCGACACGTTTTACTTGGTTTTCCGCCCCTTGATCGTCCGCAACGATGACAAGTAAGACATCGCCAACGTGTTCTTTGTTATATGCAAAAATCATTTCTGTTCCTCCTCTGTCGTTTTCCTGTCTTATCTTATCAAAAATTGACCCCTTGTGCATACTTTTTTGTCGAAAAACTAAAAGACTTGGAAAATATGTCGCTACGACTTATTCTCCAAGTCCTCAATTTTGAGTGACAAGCCGCTGATCCTTTGAAAAAACAAAAGAAACGTAGGGTCAACTCTCTATTCAATCAATAACTTTTTTTACTTATTTTTCTTCAGAGTGAACAATTAAGACATCGCAAGGGGCTTGACGAATAATGTAGCTACTGACGCTTCCCATGACCACACGTTCGACTGCGTTTAATCCTGATTGTCCCACCATAATTAAATCAACATTGTATTTTTCAGGTAATTCATGACTCATGACTTCTTTGGGTGAACCAAACATGGTAACTGTTTCAACATTATGAAAATCAACGCTTTCAGCATACTTTTTACAATCGGCCATTAATTCTTCCGCAGCGGCTGTTTCTTGATCAATTAATTGATCATTTAACGTCGAATACCCCATCATTGTATACACTTGATTTTCTAAAATATTTGCAACAATGACTCGGCTTCCGTTTCGACGAGCAACCTCAATTGCACGTTCATAAGCTAAATTGGCTTGATCACTACCGTCTACGCCGACAAGAATATTTTTATACATTTGTTCTTCCATTTTCGTCACCTTCCCGATGGAGGCTGATTTAAAAGGCTTCTTTGACTAAGAAACTAGAGTCAAAAATGAATTTAGGACCCTTACGCAGAACGCCCTTTTGTCCAGCTGATTCTCTCTTAATTTAATGGTTCCTCTGGTTCATGAAAATTAGCCTAAGCTAGTTAAAAATGCACTGATTTCTTCTTTTGTTTTTCGGTCTTTGTTTACTAAGCGTCCTAACTCTTGACCGTTTTCAATTACGACAAAACTCGGAATACCAAAAATATTCCACTCGGCAGCCACGTCAATAAACTGATCACGGTCAACTTCGATAAATTGAAACGCTGGAAATGCTTCTTCAATTTCAGGCATGACTGGTTTAATGAAACGACAGTCTCCGCACCAATCAGCAGTAAAGAAGAAAACATTTTTACCTTTTTCAACATAAGTTGCTAGTTCTTCTAATGAATTGGGATAAATCATTTAAACATCCTCTACTTTCCGTAAACAATTGTATTAACTGTTGATTTATCCAAGCCACGTAATGCTTGTAACAACATTTCCCGCGCTGCTTCATAATCCGCAATACTAAACATTGTTTGATGCGTATGGATGTAACGACCACAAACGCCGATGACTGTACTTGGTACACCATTATTAGTTGTGTGCGCTGCCCCAGCATCCGTTCCGCCTTTAGAAACAAAATATTGATACGGAATATTGTGTGTCGCTGCTGTATCTAATAAATATTCACGTAAGCGAGGCAATGTGATCAAACCTGGGTCGAAAATCCGTAATAACGTTCCTTCACCTAAATGACCATACGTCCCTTTTTTCGTGTGAATATCATCTGCCGCTGAACAATCCACCGCAAAGAAGATATCTGGATTAAATTTATGAACAGATGGTTTAGAACCACGTAAACCAACTTCTTCTTGTACGTTTGCTCCAGCAATTAATGTGTGGCCTAATTCTTCATTTTGTAACGTTTCCAATGCATCTAATACCAACGTACAACCATAGCGGTTATCCCATGATTTACTGATAATATTTTTGCCATTGGCTGTTTTAATCGTTTCTGTTTGTGGAACAATGGAATCCCCTGGACGAACGCCAAAGCTTTCAGCTTCTTCTTTTGAAGAGAATCCTGCATCAAATAACACATCAGAGACTTCTAATTGTTTTTGACCACTCGTACCACGCAACAAGTGTGGCGGAATAGATGAAGAAATACATGGATAGTTCCCTTTACTTGTTTTTAACGTAAAACGTTGTGCTGAAACAACATAGGGATTCCAGCCACCTAAAGGAACCACTTGGAATAAACCATTATCGTTAATTTGAGTTAACATGAAGCCAACTTCGTCCATGTGAGCTGCTACCATTACGCGTGGCGCTGCTTCCACTTTTGAACGTTTAATCCCAAAAATACCACCTAAACCATCATATTGAACATCGTCCACTAACGGGGTGATATGTTCTTTCATGTACGCGCGAATATCGTCTTCAAATCCGCTGGTTCCTTGTAATTCAGTTAATTCCTTGATTCGTTGAAATGTTTTTTCTTCCATAGATGTATGTCCTATTGCTTTTGATTTGTTGGAAATTACGCCAACCAAGCGTCACTTTTTCTCTAAAAAGTCACTTTATCCTGTCGATAAAAATAGGTACTCCTTTCATATGATTTCACTCTTATTATAACGCAAATACTAGAAAATGCACATCGCTTTCTCTTTTTAAACGTGACAATGAGAATGCCCTAAAAGAATGATTGAAAAACTTTTTTTATTTCTCAGCGGCCCCTTCTCTATGGTAAAATAAGAGTGATACTGACAAAAGTAATAGTAAGCAGAAACCGACCAAGGGAGGTCATACAAATGAACGAAGAAAATGAGTTGACATACTTTAAAGGCGGCTTAGCGCTAGGCGTTGGTCTTGGTTTAGTAGGCGGCATTGCCTCAACCTTGTTCTACCATAAGAAAAAAACAATCTCCGCTGATCTCGTCTTAGAAAATGTAAAAGCTGCTTTTTTAAAAGAAGGACCGATTGAAGGTTCGTGGATTGAGTTTGAGAAAAAGCCCTTGCGGAAATTCGCCATCCACTCCAAAACATATACTGGAGGAATTTGCCGCATTGAAGACGACGGCATTGTTCAATACGAATTCACTGCAGATGCCTACACAGGAACTGTCATTGACATCCAACGATTAAAAGATTAAAAAGATTGTTACAAAAGCACTTATTTGCTTTTGTAACAATCTTTTTTTCTTCTCATTTGTTTTTTGTAAAAGGGATGTTTATTTTATGTCAAAAAAATCAAATCAATGATGAATAAATACTCAAAAATCGAATGTTTTCTGCATGGAAATCACCTCAAATCTTTACTTATCAACGTTTGTCCACTTTTTTCATAAAAAAGATTAGACATTTTTTAAAAATTGATAAAAGAATAATCATTTCTAACGATTTTTTAATTTCTCCTTTTCATTTTTACATTATACTGAGAGTATTGCTAAAAATGAAAAGGAGCGTGTCAAATGAAGAAATCTGTTTTATTTACTTCATTACTTGTATTATCAAGCTTAGCTTTAGCGGCCTGCGGCGGTGGCAGTGACGATAAAGGAGCAAGCAACGGCGGCAGCGACAACCAAGTATACACAATGGTTGAATCCCAAGAAATGCCTAGTGCCGATCCGTCCCTTGCGACAGATGAAGTGAGTTTTACCACTTTAAATAATGTCTACGAAGGAATCTATCGTTTAGATAAAGACAACAAACCCGCGCCTGCTGGTGCAGCCGAAAAAGCGACTGTTTCAGAAGACGGTTTAGTTTACAAAGTTAAATTACGTGAAGAATCAAAATGGTCTGATGGCAAACCAGTTACTGCTGCAGATTACGTTTATGGTTGGCAACGAACAGTGGACCCTGCCACTGCTTCAGAATATGCCTACATGTTTGAACCAGTAAAAAATGCTGAAAAAATTTCTAAAGGGGAACTACCTAAAGAAGAATTGGGCATTAAAGCAATCAATGATCATGAATTAGAAATCACTCTAGAAACAGCAACACCATATTTTGACGATTTATTGGCTTTCCCTTCTTTCTTGCCGCAACGTCAAGATATCGTTGAACGTTTTGGTAAAGATTATACAAAGAGTAGCGATAAAGCAGTCTACAATGGTCCGTTTACGCTAACTGAGTTTGATGGTCCCGGAACAGATACTAAATGGTCTCTAACTAAAAATGAAGAATATTGGGACAAAGAGACTGTCAAGTTAGATAAAGTCGCTATCAACGTGGTGAAAGAAGCCCCAACTGCCTTAAATCTTTATGAAACTGGTGAAGTGGATGATACGTATTTATCTGGCGAACTGGCCCAACAAATGCAAAACTCGCCTGACTTGGTCCAATTAAAAGCCGCTTCTTCTTTCTATTTAGAAATGAATCAAGCAGATGAAAAATCACCATTGACTAATGCAAACTTACGTCGTGCTATGTCTTATGCCATCGATCGCGATTCATTAGCTAAAAATATTTTAGCTAATGGCTCTCTTCCTTCACAAGGCTTCGTTCCTGTGGATGTCGCGAAATCACCAAAAACGGGTGAAGACTTTGTTAAAGAAGCCGGCAGCGACAAATTAGTCAAATACGACAAGAAAAAAGCTGTGGAATACTGGAACAAAGCGAAACAAGAACTTGGTGTTTCCAACTTAACGGTTGATTTAATGGTAGACGACTCTGAAGGCGCTAAAAAAATGGGCGAATATCTTCAAGGATCACTATCTGATACTTTGGAAGGCTTAAAAGTAACTGTGACGCCTGTCCCTATGGCTGTTCGCTTAGATCGTACCTTAAAAGGGGATTTCCAAATCGCTGTTCGTGGTTGGAGTGCCGACTATTCAGACCCAATTAACTTCTTAGATTTATTAGAAAGCTCAACTTCTAATAACCGTGGACGTTACAGCAATCCTGAATACGATAAATTCATTGCTGCGTCCAAAACCACAGATGTTAACGATCCTGAAAAACGCTGGGAAGATCTAATCAACGCTGAAAAAACAGTAATTGCTGATATGGGTGTTGTGCCAATTTACCAAAAAGCAGAATCACACTTACGTGCACCAAACGTGAAAGAAATTATTTATCATCCAACAGGTGCTAAATACGACTTCAAGTGGGCGTATAAAGAATAATCACTCGATTAAATTTAGAAAAAGATTTGGAACAATAGCGATTTTGGCTATTGTTCCAAATCTTTTTTATATAATCCCGATTAAAGAACCTAACAACCCAAAAATCACAGTAAAAATAATTAAAGCAATCGGCGTGCGTCCTTTTTTCAACATAATAAAACAAAACAGCGTAAACACTAACGGTAATAAATTGGGCATGATTGTATCAAACAATTGTGTTTGAAGGTCTAACTTAGTGTCTTTCAAGCGAAAAACAAAAGTTGTCGTTAATTGTACACTCTTCGGAATCAACGCGCCCACCACGGAAATTCCTACAATTGTTGCTGAACGAGATAATTTTTTAGTACTTTCGCTTAAAACTGAAATTGCTTTGACGCCCATTTTATAACCTAGATTAATTAACCCAATTTTGGCAGCCATATACGGAATATTAAATAACAACAAGAAAACAATTGGTCCTAAGATATTGCCTTCTAATGATAGTTGTGAACCAATCGCTGCTGCAATCGGCAAAACGGTTAAATAAAATAACGCATCCCCAATTCCGCCTAACGGGCCCATCAACGCTGTTTTAATCGCTTGAATGGATTTTGGTGATTCTTTTGACTCTTCCATTGCAATAATCACACCATGCATGAACGTCACCAATTGTGGATTCGTGTTCATAAATTGTAAATGATTTTCCAAAGAAAGAGCTAAGTCTTCTTTATCACGATGAATCTTTTTCAATCCTGGAATTAATGAGTAGGTCCAGCCGCCTGCTTGCATTCTTTCATAATTAAATGAAGATTGTAGCAGATACGAACGGAACATTATTTTTTTTAACTCTTTTTTTGTTATTACTTTTTCGGATATCGTATCATTATATGTTTCTTCAGATGCCATCTTCTTCAAACCCTCCATTATTATTTGATGCAGTGACTGTATTATTTCTTTGTGCGTAAAATTCATATAAAGCAATTGCGACAGCTAAACCTGCAACCGCTAATGTATCTAACCCTAAATAGGCAGCCATAACAAACCCAAAAATAAAGAACGGTACGTAGGATGTTTCCCACATCGTTTTTAATAACATGGCGAAACCTACTGCTGGCATCATACCACCTGCAACGCTCAAGCCATGAATACTCCATTCGGGTAGAATAGAAATGAAACTAGATGCTTTATCAGCACCAAAGAAAATACATAAAAACACTACAAAAAAATAACAAATGAATAAAACGATTGGTAAAAAACTAGACATTCTTTCGATGCCTCTTGTATCTGCTTTTTTTGCATAAGCATCAAATTTATGCATAATTGGTGACATCGCTGTATATAACAAGGTAATTAACGCTTGCGCTGCAACTGCGAAAGGAACAGCCAAACCTACGGTCACTTGTGGGTCAGATTTTGTGATAATTGCTAACGCTGTTCCAATAACTCCCCCAATTACTACGTTGGGTGGTTGCGCACCGCCGATTGCTACTGCACCAATCCAAACTAACTCTAGCGTTGCTCCAGTGATTAACCCTGTGTTGACATCTCCCAATATTAAACCAACAATCAGCCCTGTAACAATCGGACGATGAATATGTGTCTGTAAGACAAGCTTATCAACCCCTGCTATCCCAGCCCAAATTCCTACCAAAATTGCCTGTACTAACATTTTTTTCCTCCTATTAGACTTCGTCTACTTTTTATAAACTGTTTCACCATTTACTAAGGTTTCTAGCACTTCGTATTTCTCATCAATAATTGTAAAATTACCTAAAAGCCCTAGTTTGATTTCTCCCATAGATTCGTTCACATTCAACAAACGAGCTGGATTTTTCGTGACTGAATTAATAGCAATCACTTCTGGAAGTAATGCTTTTTCAACAAGGTTGCGAACCATATTATTTAAATGGTTCGTACTTCCAGCTAACTTGCCATTGGCTAAACGGACCACATTTTGTTCATCAATAACCATTTCGATCCCTTTTTCTGGTTTTGGATAAACGCCTGGTTGACACCCTTTGGCCCAGATAGAATCTGTCACAGCAATTAAATAGTCCTTGCCTTTTAGTTTGGCTAACACACGTACTAATGAATAATCAACATGTACCCCATCAGCAATAATTTCAGCAAACGTTTCTTCACTATCCAAAGCAGCAACTACTGCGGTTGGTTTCCGGTGACTGATATCTTCCATTCCATTAAACGTATGGGTAAAACTTTTTGCACCTGCTTCGACAGCTGCCATTGCTTGTTCATAGGTTGCAGCCGTATGGCCAATTGAAATGACTACATCATGTTCATGACAATATGTAGTCAAGGCATTCTCTACATCATTTTCTGGTGCCAACGTCATTAATTTTATGTGCCCTTTTGCTAACTCTTGCCATTTTTTAAATGTCTCAACGGATGGTTTTACTAATAACTCTGGATTATGAGAGCCACGAAATTCTTCAGAAATCATTGGTCCTTCCGCATGAATCCCTAAGATTTGTGCTCCGTTGGTTCCTTGGTCTTCCTCAATAAATGAACCAATCACTTCAAATGAATGTTCCAAGTCTTTTGGAAATGTTGTTGACGTTGTTGGTAAAAAAGCTGTAATCCCTTCTTCTGGAAGGTAAGCTTGCCACTCTTTGATAAATTCATGATTGGCATGATTGGCATCCCCACCATGCCAACCATGATCATGAATATCAATAAATCCTGGAAGAATGCGCTTTTCTCCGTATTCTTTGTCGACAGCTTTTTCATTGTACGGTAGAATTGCAACAATTCGTTGTTCTGACACTTCAACTTGAGCTGGTTGAAATTGTTCGTTAATCCATACGTTTTTACTTTGAATAATCATTCTTCCCACTTCTTCTCTTCAAAATTATTGTCCAACATTACTTTTTTATGAAAATAATGCATCTAAACTTTCTTCTGGTGTTGACGGTACACGTTGAATCGAAAGTTTAACACCTAATTCTTGTAGCTTTTTAAAGGCGTCTACATCTGTTTTATTAACGGCAACAGCGGTAGCTACTTGTTTTTTGCCTTCTTCCATATGCATATTACCAATGTTTAATTTTTCAATTGGCACACCACCTTCTACCAAGCGCAATGCATCAACAGGATTATCAACTAACAGAAAAATCTTTTGTCTTTCTGAGGCTTTATGAATGACCTCAATCGTTTTCTTAATGGAAAAAAAACGGGTTTGTACTTCTGCAGGGGCCGCCATGTTTAACAATTGTTGGCGCATTGTATCCTCAGAAATTGCATCATTTGCGACTAAAATTAAGTTGGCGCCTAAAGAACCGTTCCATTGTGTTGCGACTTGACCATGAATCAAGCGATTATCAATTCTTGTTAATAAAATATTCGGCATAGTGCTTCCTCCTCTTTTCTAATTGGTTAAATTCCGTCTGCTTCTTCTTGAGTATTTGCTTGTGGTTGTTCTAGTTTTTTATGAACAATTCCGTCTCTGGCTGAATCTGTGACCATTGAAACAAAATCTTCTACGTTCGTGCTGATTGTGCGTAAGGCAAGCCCTTCAAGAACCATCGGTAAATTTGTTCCTGCTAACACTTCGACATTTGGATAATTACTTGCGACAGTCATTGAAATTCTAAATGGTGTGCCACCTAAAAGGTCAGTTAAAATGACCACTGCTGGACACGTCTCCAGCATAGAGTCAACGGCTTTACGGATGTTTGACTCTAATACATCAAGCCCTGTATCATTGAAAAAAGGGACCGCCTGAATATTTGGTTGTTCTCCTGCAATCATACTAACTGATTGATGCATTCCAGTTGAAAATACCCCATGTCCCGTTAAAATAAGACCTATCATTTATTCTTTCTCCCCTAACTATTTACTGAGCTTACTATTTAATTGGATAAGCAGAACTTATTCCTCAAAGAGTGTAACAATTCTTGTAACAATTGAGTATGCTTTCCCATGATTTTGGACGATGATTTCTATTTAAGAACATGTCCCTATACAGATACAAGGCGTCCCAACTTAAATATGCTTTTGAAAAAATGCTCGATTACAACCGTTAACCCAAACGAGCCAACAAATGTACCCATATACAACACAAGAATAACCAAGCTGACTGGTTGATTGGTTAAAAACGGATGGACCAGTTTCAAGACCAATTGAAAAACAAAAACATTCGCTAAATAACTACGATACGCATAAGTGGCTATCCATTTAACCATTGGTAAAAGACGAATCTTTTTGGCTATTCCTTGTGTTCCCAAATAAAAAACCAACCCGATAATCAGTAAACTATAGGCACTTTGAAGAGGATCCAAATAAGGTAGATCGTTCGGTGTCATCTGTGTTCCATCAAATAAATTCCCTTGGACTGCCTGCCAAAAAATAAAAAGAAACAACAGAAATAGCACCACTCTCGTCTTTTTCAAGAAAGTAAAAATTCCCCCCTGATACTTCGCTGCGATGACCCCGAAAATACCATAAATGAGATAACTAAGCCCTGAACGATCTATTAAGTACCAAAGAGAAGTTTCTGCATATGGAAAAATCATTTTCTGGTACCAGAAGCACCAAAGGATATGCGCACCGATTGTAAAAAAGACAATTGGTAAAATCACTTTTTTGTTTTTTGTAATTCTTGTTGCCAACCAAATAAAATACGGCATAAATAATTGGAATTGCAACATCATTACGGCATACCATAGATGTGCCGCGCCATCACCACTGAGAACTTTTCCTAGAAATCCTAGGGGCGTTTCATAGGGCATTCGTTGTTGTAAACTAGGAAAAGCGTATAGATAGAGACTGGACCAGACCACATACGGAAGCACCAATTCATAAAATTTTTCCTTTAAAAATTCAAGATACGATTCAGCTTGACTCTTTAACACCATGTTGTAAATAATTGCAAAAATAAACATGGGTGCCGAATATTTAGACATTCGGTAAAAACTACCGATTGAATTCATTGCTTCCGTTTGCGGAGAATGTGTCAACACATATGATAAAACCGTTTGTAAAATAACTGATGCTACAGCGAAAACTTTTAAAAAATCGCTGATATTCAGATTTATTGGTTGTTCTTTACTCATGTACGTCCTCTTTCTTTCAATAATTTAGCGTGTAAGTAAGCGCTCGGATTAAGAACTTACTCACACGCTATTCACGCTTCTTTGATTTACATTGCTAGCGATTCATAATTGGCTAACAAGATGCCGCGTTCTTCAATCGCTTCTTTGACTTCTTGGGACGTTAATATTTCCACTTCACGAATGCGAGGCATACAATACCCTGATTGCTTTTGTAAAATAGTATCGATAAACGCAGGATGACAATTGATTTCAAAGACCTCTCCTTCACTACAAACAACCATATCAAGCAATTGCAAGATGGTTTCAGTTGAAATCGCCTTGTCATAAAATTGGTACAACATTTCATCTGGCGTGCGAACATCCTGATATAACTCTAAATAGTCTTTTGTTTCAATACTTCTTGAAGCGTTACGTAAAGGTAATTGATATTTGCGAGCAAGTGCCAAAGCCACACCTAATAACTTTTCATTTTTTCCATGAACGTTATGATGAGAATCAATATGATCAGGGTGTCTACCACTTTTCATAAATGAAATAATTTGAGCATCCCATTCGTTATAAACCTCTTCTAAATTGACTTTTTCTTCAAAAATCGATTGATGCCAAAAATAACCAGCTTCATCTACTAAGGAAGGAACCATTTCTCGAGGTAAAATAGGTTTTGCTTGGTTCAATGTCAATGTTAAATGGACACCGATAGCTAAAGTCGGTGCACTGATTCGAGCACTCTCCATGGCCTCTAAAAAATAAGGAGAAGTTGGTAATGCAGTTGTTGAAGTAACCACGCCACGTTTGTGTGCTTCAATGATTCCTTGCGTTACCGCTGGCGTGTAACCAAAATCATCAGCGTTGATAATTAATTTTTTATTGCTCATTTTTCCCCACTCTCTCTTCTGTTTCATGAATTTTTAGTTGTTTCTCTAATTGATTGTAGCTAAGTAGCGCCTTTTTTTATAGCTAGTTTTCTGATTGAGTGCTATAATCTACAAATAAGACCATGTCCCTAAAAAAGGACATTACGTTCACAAATGACAGGAGGGATCAGCATGCTGTTTTTAACCTATGATCCACAATTAAATCCAACAGAATTAGAGATTTACAAGTATATTAGCCACAATATTGAAAAAGTTCCTTATATGACAATTCGAGAATTAGCAGATGAAATTCATTTCAGTAAAACGGCAATCTGGCGTTTTTGTCAAAAATTCGAGTGTGAAGGCTATACAGATTTTAAATTTAAATTGAAGAATTATCTAAGCGAACGAAAAAAAACAGCCCAACCAAAATCTTTAGATGAAACAATGCTGATTCATTTTTTACAACGCTCATCAGAAGAATTATTAGAAGGACGGATTGTTCAAGCTGCGGAATTGCTGGCAAAAAAAGAATTTGTTCTTTTTATTGGCGAAGGAACGTCCAAAGTCCTAGCTGAATTTGGTGAAATTTATTTTTCCAGTATCTACAATTTATCTGCTTCTGTATCCCACCTTTTTTCCCATCCCGTTAGCAAATTATCCGAAGAAACGGCTAAAAAAGTGGGTGTTATCGCCTTATCAGTTTCGGGTGAAACACAAAAAGTTCGGCAAAATATTGATTATTTTATCGAAATGGGGATTGATGTAATTGCTATTACAAATAGTGAAAAAAGCACGATTGCTCAACTTTCAACAGTCACGATCCCCTACTATATAACAACCGAGAAAAGTTCCATTGCAGACGTAACGTCCCAACTACCTGCACTATTCTTAATAGAAAAGTTGGCGAAAACTGTTTCAACGATGTTAAATGAGTGTCCATAATCACTGCAAAAAAAGGAAGGAACTAGCCATTCATTTTGCTAGTTCCTTCCTTTTTAATTCTTCTATACTTATTTATACTGACACGTTTCTAAATGATCATTCACCAATCCCGCCGCCTGTAAAAAGGAATAGACTGTCGTGGCACCTAAAAATTTAAATCCTCGTTTTTTTAACGCTCGACTAATCTGTTGCGATAATTCCGTGGAGGCTGGAACCTCTTCTGGGTGCTGCCAGTGATTAACGATTGGTTGCTGATCGACAAAGTTCCAGAGGTAGCGATCAAAGGACCCAAATTCTGCCTGAACTTCTTGAAAAACTTGCGCATTCGTGATGGTCGCTTGAATTTTTAAACGATGACGAATCACACCAGGATTTGCTAGTAAAGCTAAAATTTTTTTCTCATCATATTGCGCAATTTTCCGATAATCAAACGCATCATAAGCTGCTCTGAGCGTTTCTCGTTTATTCAAAATAATCGCCCAGCTTAAGCCTGCTTGCATACTTTCCAAGGTCAATAACTCAAATAACTGTTGCTCTTCATGAACTGGACGTCCCCATTCATCATCATGATAGGCTTGCATCTCTTCAGTTGTATCCGTTACCCAAGTACATCGCTCCATTGTCCTGCCTCCTTTTATTTGCTAAAAAAGATGCGAACAAAGGGTACTGCCTGTTGTTCCACACCTTTTCTTATTCCTAATAAAATGCCCAGAAGTTTAACGCTTCATTCATCACTTCTTCGGCTGTAAATGTCCGTTTTGAATGGCCCTTTTCTTCTGAATCGTTTGGATCATTAATCCAGAAATCGCCTTTTTCATCCACACCACTCATCACCATAATGTGACCAGTTGTAGTGAAATAGCCCGGTTTTACAGAAATAATGACTGGATGACCTTCCTTCAAGAAAGCTGCCACTGTTTCAATATCCCCAATTTCTTGACAGTTATAGCCTTTCATTTCAGCATATGCACTAAAAATAGACCACGCCGTCCCTTGTCCTTCCATAAAGAAGTCATTTTTTGCCCAAGCTAACACATCTAGAGGAGTAACTTCTTGGTGATCCATGTATGAACCAACCATTGCAAGCGACACAATCGCACAGCCATTAATTTCGATTGTATTCGGCTTATCTACATTGCCAAATCCGTATGCGGTGTCTTTCCATTTAGCATCTGTCTGCAATTCTAACGGCAAATCCAGATGTCCATTATATTGCTTCTTTTCAATTTCTTGATTGACCTGTTGTCCATAGCTTAAAGGTTTGACTTTTTTCTCAATTTTAACTGGTGCTGGTTCTTTTGTTTTACTTGATTCAGCACTAGCTTTGACATATGAATCATCAAACCAACTTGAAAACCCACCTGATTTCATCGGCGAAAACTGCGCTAACAACCCGCCAAAGCCAAACGATACCAACAACACCGTGAGAACTTTTTTTTGGTAACCTGATGGTTTTTTTGACATACTATTCATCCTTTTCTATCTATTGACTACATCCGATAATCTTATGTATTTCTTATATGCTCACACATTATACTACTTTCTTTTTCGAAAAACAGAAACGTTGGTAAATTCTCATAATTATTGAAGGCGAACATATTTTCTTGAATTTTATCACAAAATTAGGTAAAATACAGGTAATTAGTCATTTGAGTTTTATTCTATTTTATTCGTAAAGGAGGCAGAAGAATGGATCAACATAAAGCTACCATCAAGAGCATTTCTAAACTGATTACGCTCTCTTCCCAACATTTCTTTTCGGCATTTTTAGAAGATTCTCAAGATCAAAAGAATAAAGAAAAGGAACGCAGTGCGCTTTTACAAGAGCTCCAAGTCGCTGCCGCCCAAAAATCCTTAGTGGTCTTACAATTGAAAGAAGTCCCTACAGCGCATAAATTCGAAACGGTGATCGGCTGGATTGTCTCAAAAAATATTTCGGACAATATCGTCGTTCGTTTACAAACGGATGAACAACAGTTGCGCATGATTCCTGTTGCTTCTGTCATGAAAGTCAGCACGTTAGCTAATCGTCACCAACGTCAAATTCACTAGAATATTGAAGTCTTTATAAAATAAATGGAAACCACCAACCCTGGCGATTGCAGGTTGGTGGTTTCTTTTATTTATGACTTTAGTCAAAATCCCATGAAACTTCTGACTTAGGACTCAACTTATTTCTTAGGAACAAATAATTGCGGTGCTACTTTTGCCAATAAGCCTAGAACTAGACTTACATATAAACAATTGACGACGGTACTTGTACCGTTTAGAACAAAGGAATAGAGATATGGGCTCATTCCTTCTGGTGCATACATGCCCCAAACCAATACACCCGCCCAAAAATGCCAAAACCAGCGGGCGAAGACTGCGACAACACTTCCTAAAATAATCGTACGAATGGCTGATTTTAAACGATTCGCTTGAAAATACAGTTGAATTTTTCTAGCGAATACGCCACCCATTCCTCCAAACGCAAAAGCAAAGGGATATTCAAAAATAATCTGCGGAACGGACAAGAAATTTTTCATGGCTGTACCGAGAATAATATTTAACATGCCCCAAACAAAGCCTGCTGCAACTCCAGGAAGCAACCCACGACGAAACGAATAAAGAACTAATGGGACCATTCCCAACGATAGGTCCAAGCCACTATTGGCAAATTCAATCGGTAAAAAAGAGAGGGCCATTGCCATTGCTGCGACGACTGTTCCTTCTACCCAAATACGTAAATCCATTTTTCTAGCCAAACAAATTTCCTCCTATGTTCTGACGCTCTCAACCACTAATACATCGTTATTTTACCATAGGGACTTTAGAAAAACACGTTTGTCGAACAAGCAAAAAAATAGCTGATCAGCATTTAAGGGAATCAACTCCTACTCAAACGCATGCCAGCTACTTTTTATCCATTAATCGTCCCGCTCAGTTGTCAAAATTTTACCAGAATGAGCATCGATTTTTACCTCTATTTTTTGTTGGCCCTCTTTCACTTTCACTTCCCAATAGGTGATTCCTAATTCTTTCTCTAACTTCCAATCTGTTGCCTGGCCGACTTTCGCTGCTTTTTCAGCCAAGGTTGTGGCTTGTTCTCTGGAAATGATATTTGTTAAATCAAGTGCCTCTTCTTGCATTTTAACGCCATTTTGTTCATCGGCATCCAAGGTTTCGACTTTTTCTTTTGTGAATTCGCCTGTTTCTGCGTTCACTTCAACTTGATATTCTTTTTGCTGATCCACGCCTTCTATTTCATAAAAATAACGTCCAAAATCTGTATCTAACTGCAGACTTGTTATTTTAGCTTCTGGATATTTTTTCTCAAATGCTGTCGTTACTTTTTCTAAAGAGACAGCTACCGCACTTGTCTTCTCTGATGTCGTCGTTGCTTCTTGTTGTACGGATGAACTTGTTTCAGTAGTTGATATTACTGTTTCTTTTTGTTCATTTGTTGATGAAACAGCTGTGGGTGTTTTGGATGTACAGCCAGCTACCAAAAAGAGTGCCAAGCCAGTCATAGAGCCATAGAGTATTTTTTTCATTAAACAACCTTCTTTCCTTTTTATCATTTTATTATACTTGATTTCTCATCCAAATCATAGCTACAAAAAAAAGCCCTACTTTAGTTGATAAAGTTAGAGCTCTCTCAGCCTTCATGGGCCAACATAAAAATTTCACCGAAATCATTCTCTTGTTCAATGTGCCAAATGCGTTTTTCACTATTATAGACAAGCGTTGCCAAAATTTCTTCTTTTTGGTAAGAGGTATTTTTCATCTTGCTAAGTGAATCTTCCACCAAGTAAATAGGAATCCGATATTCTTCTTTATCCACTTCCGTTTGTTGGAAGCAAAAAATAACACCTTCTTGCAAGATACCTTTCATATTTTTAAGTAATTCAGGACTTAATTTTTCGACAGGCGTATTTCGTTTAAAGAAGGCCTTTTTCTGGTTCACTTTCTCTAAAACAACACGTGTAATTTTATCAGCAAAGATTCGATAAAATTCATCAATATAACGATAATAGACACGCGTCATCTGATCTGCAAATTCAAAAAAGACAAAATCATTTTGTAGCTTATAAAAGAAAGGCGAATGCAAACTATTCTTCATGTGTCCAAAATAAAGAAGTTCCGAAATTTCTAATGGCGTTAGCTCTTTTAGCATCGTCACATCGGAAAAGTCAATCCATTTAATTTCTTCAGTCATCCAACGACGTTGTAGCGATTGAAAATAGCGATTGACGCTTTCTTCTCCGCGAATAATTTTCAAGCCTGAATGCATATCGTATTCGCCAGCTTCGGCAGAAGGATCTAATAATAGTAAGTTCTGTGGATGATGCACAATTGAACGAACAAAATCGGAATGGGTAATTCCTTTAGATAAAACCGCGTTGCTGGTTACATCTATATGTACATAAATTAAATCAAGCAAATTCCCATCTCCCCTCTACTAGCCTCCTTACCATTTTACAATATTTTCAAAAGAAAAGCTTGTTTCTTTTACTTTAAAATTCCATTACAAAATGAGGATTTTTTTGAAAAATCAATCGATTCAGTTGTTTTTTATTAAATTAAGGTCCGGCCAGCTTACCTATTCCCCAAAGAAAATAAATAGGTTTTTCAAATAAATTGTGGTAAACTTGATACATTAAAAGGAGGGAGAATATGCGCCCAAAAGAGAAAAAAAGAGGAAAAAATTGGTTAATCAACAGCTTATTAGTTTTACTATTTATCATTGGCTTGGCCTTAATTTTTAACAATCAGATACGCAGTTGGGTGGTTCAACAAAATAGCCGCTCGTACGCCGTTAGCAAGTTGAAACCAGCTGATGTGAAGAAAAATATGGCTCGTGAAACAACGTTTGACTTTGATTCAGTTGAGTCCTTGAGCACAGAAGCGGTGATGAAAGCCCAATTTGAAAACAAAAACTTACCTGTGATTGGTGCCATTGCGATACCAAGTGTCGAAATTAATTTGCCCATTTTTAAAGGATTGTCAAATGTCGCTTTATTAACTGGTGCCGGGACCATGAAAGAAGATCAAGTCATGGGGAAAAACAATTATGCCTTGGCTAGTCATCGAACGGAAGATGGCGTTTCCTTATTTTCACCTTTAGAAAGAACCAAAAAAGACGAACTCATTTATATCACTGATTTATCTACTGTTTATACATACAAAATAACTTCTGTAGAAAAAATCGAACCAACCCGTGTTGAGTTAATTGATGACGTTCCTGGTCAAAATATGATTACCTTAATTACCTGTGGCGATTTACAAGCAACGACGCGAATTGCTGTTCAAGGAACATTAGCAGCAACGACGCCTATTAAAGACGCCAACGACGATATGTTGAAGGCTTTCCAATTGGAGCAAAAAACCTTAGCCGATTGGGTGGCTTAATAAAAAAATCCTTGAAAAGTGTCAAAACTTTTCAAGGATTTTTTGCTTTATTTCATCGCTTGGCGTTCTTGCTGTTTCAAACGAGCAAAACCATAACGAATACCTGCAAATAATAAAACTAACGGAGATAAGAAAACAGAGATCATTAACCATTCACTTGTATACATACTACTAAAAGATAAATGATACGTGACAGCATACACTAGCGGCAGACTCATTATCAACAATAAATAATACAAACTCAATTCAAAAACATAGGATAAATAACTACTGTTCATCTTACTTCCCTCCTGTCTCTTTTTCCCTGAACAATTTGTTAACACTATTGTACCAAGGGGAAACAGAAAGTACTATCGGACTATAGTCCTAATCTTTCAGCTGTGCTTTTATTTTTTTCAACCATTCTGAGGTACCTGCTTCCACTAAGCGGTAAGTTTCCTCAAAATCACCAGTATAATAAGGATCAGGTACGTCCATGGTTTCTTTACCAGCCACAACTTCCATAAATAAATGAATCCGCCGTTGCTCTTCTTGAGGAGCTAATGCTTTTAAATCTGCCACATTATTCGCATCCATCCCAATGATATAGTCATATTTTTTAAAATCACTTGGCTGGATTTGTGTTGCCCGCATTCCTTGATAGGAAATTCCTTGTTGTTCCAAAATTTTTCTGGTTCCCTTATGTGGCTGACTGCCAACTTCCCAGTGGCTAGTAGCTGCTGAAAACACTTGAATAGTCGATTCTAAACCGGCTTGTTGGACTTTCTGACGAAAAATCGCTTCTGCCATTGGCGAGCGACAAATATTGCCCAAACAAACAAATAACACAGTTACCACAACGTTTCACTCCTTCATAAAACTTTTTATCCTTCACACATTACTCATTGGCTTCTTGTTCATACAAATGATAAGCCATAAATTCTGTATCTTTCGCTAAACGGAATAATTGCGTCGCCATTTCCAAAGGAGTCTGAGGATATTCCTCAAGAATCCATTTCGTTAAGACGCCGCTACATCCATAGGAAAAGAAATTCGCATAAAATTGTTTGTCTTTATCTGTTAAATGGTTCTCAACATCGACTTGTTCAAATAATGAAATAAATAAGCGATTGGTCGAAGCGGAAAAAACATTAAGAAGAACTTCTGAATCTGAGGTCACCGTTGTATAGTAGAAATGGCTCTTCTCTTTAATCGCTTTTAATAACTTCAGGGCTTGTTCCTCCCAGTTTTCCAAACAAATATCTGTTTCTAAGTAAATCAATGCATCGTGACGATAAATCCAACGTAATAAATCATATTTATCTGTAAAGTGATAATAAAATGTTTGGCGATTCAAGCCCACTTTTTTGGTAATATCTTGGACACTTATTTTACGAAAATCCTTTTGTTCACATAATTCTATTAAAGCTGAAGCGATTGCTTGTTTTGTATCGTGCGTTCCGCTCATGCTGATTCCTCCGCTCCTAATATGTATATACCTCTATAATTGCAAAAAAACGGCCAGATTACAATATTTTCAGATACATTTTATGCATATATTTAAAATTAAATGAATAAAAAAAGCGGCAACTAACGATTTTTGTTAGTTACCACTCCTTGTTATCAATTATTAATAGATGACTATTTAGCCTGGAAAACGCCATACAACAGCGCGGAATCCAGCTGGTGGTGCTGGTGACCAGTTAGAGTTAGAAGAAACATAACCAGATCCTCCTGGGTTGTTTGCTTCAACGATTTGGACACTTCCACCACTTACACCTGTAACTAAGACAGTATGCACGCCACCAATCCAGCTATCTGGACTATAGGCACTTTCATATTGAACAACATCGCCTGGTTGCACGTTACTCCAGCTAACTTGTGTTGCGCCAGAAGCAACATAGCCACTGTTTGGACCACCATAACCGAAGTTAATACCGCCTGCCGCTAACCAGCGACGAACAGATACTAAACATTCACC
The DNA here is from genome assembly GCF_050546165.1 of Enterococcus sp. AZ120. Lineage (NCBI taxonomy): Bacteria > Bacillati > Bacillota > Bacilli > Lactobacillales > Enterococcaceae > Enterococcus > Enterococcus sp. AZ120. Next base: position 2,422,255 of record NZ_CP172950.1, read on the forward strand.
TGGTTGATTCCAACCTGTTGCATAAGAATTACCAACATCTGCTAAAGCTGCATTAATTGCGGCTTGTTTTCCTGAAGTCACGCCACCATTCCCTGGTTTTGCTTCATTACCTTTTTCAGGAGTCGTTGGGTTAGTTACAGGAACTTCTTTTTCTTTTTCAGGTGCTGCTGCAGGTGTTGTTACAACACTTTCTGTTTCAGTACTTGAAGTTGTTGTTTCTTGCGTTGTGGTACTTTCAGTAGTTGTTGATGATTCTACTACTGGTGTTGCGGCTTTTTCTTCAGCGGCTGATGCTGCTGCCTCATTGGCTGCTTTTGTTGCTTGCGCTTGCTCTGCTGCCGCTTTTTGTGCTGCGGCTTGTGCTTGCGCTGCCGCTTGTTCTTCTGCTTTTTTAGCAGCTGCACGTTGGCGTGCTTGTTCTTCTGCTAAACGTTTTTCCGCTTCTTTTTTCTGTTTAATGAAGCCGTCTTTTTTCCCTTGTTCTTCAGAACGTTGTGCTTCTAAATCATTTTTAGCCACTTCTTGTTGAATCTTCAATGTTTTTAATGATTCTGTTTTGTCATTTAATTCTTTTGTTGCTGCTTCTAATTCAGCAATTTGTTTTTCAACATTCTTTGTTTTCTTTTCAACAGTCGCTTTGTCTTCTTTTTGTTGTTCTAGTAATTCATTGTTGGCGCTCATCATTGTTGAGACCGCTTGAACGCGACCAATTGCATCTGCTACTGAATCTGCATCTAAGACAGCATCAATAATTGAATCACTTTGACCATTCACTTGGACATCGCGTGCTTGTTTTGTCATTTGTACTTCACGTTTTTGAATACGGACATTCAAATCAGAAATTTCACTATATAATTTAGATACTTCTGATGATAGCTTGTTCTTTTTAGCTGTTAATGTATCGATTTGTTTGGCCGTTTCAACCATATCATTTTCAATCGCGGCAACTTTTGCTTCTGCATCTGACATTTGGCTAGTTAACGCATTAATTTTTTGATCTTGTTGTTGAATCTTTGTATCGTATTCATCTGCAAATGCTGCGGATGGCAACGCTACGCTTGTTAATGTAATGGAACATACCATTAGAGCCGATAATACACTTTTCTTCAATCTGTTGTCCTCCGAAAATCCTTTTTTGTTAAGCTTTTTTATTATTTATTAAAATTTGAATAAATTTCTCTTTTTCAACGATAGAGCAATTGTAGCACAGCTGTATGTCACTGAGATAATATGGATGTTACAGTAATATTTCAATTTTCTTCTTGTAAATGACAAAAAAAAGCTTCACTTTTTTCACAACTTTCTTCAAGGCTCCAGGGTAATCTTCTCATTGTTTTGTTATTTAAAGAAAATAAAAAAAGCGAAAAATGCTAACAAATGAGCATTTTTCGCAAACGAACAAAATTTTCAATTTTTATTTTACGGAAAACAGTTTTTTCAGTGGATAAGATAAAATAACATACCACACCATGTTCAATAGCAATGTAGGGCCCAACACACGTGTAATAAATAAAATTGGGTTGACATCTGCTAAATGAAAGGCCACTTGAATCAGTACCGCAATCAGTTCATACAACGTGGTAAAAATAACGATCCCAAAAAAACCAGTTAGTAAATTTGTTTGAATTACTTCTTTAAATGTATACATCAACATAACCGAAAGCGTCAGTGCAACTGTATAAATCCCGATAATGCCAATGTAGTAGCTATCGCAAATAAAGCCTAAAATTAACGAAGTAATTAATAAATAACGTTTAGAAAAATTAGGAACGGCAAACATAAACGCAAGTAATAGCAGATGAGAACTGGCGAAGTAAACATTACTTGTCCACGTTTCAAAAGACTTTGTTAAATGAGCATCAATTAACATTAAGAAAAACAAGAGAATAGGTGTGACGTATTTTAAATACTCTTTCCGAATCATTCGCTTTCCCCTGCCGATCTTTTCACGACCGTCACAACAGAGATACCATAGACATCCGCATAAGGTTTCACATACACTTCACGATCTAAACCAAAACTATCTGGTTTCACTTTAATAACTGTCCCTACCGCTAAATCGGCTGGGGAATTACCACCTAAGCCAGAAGTCTGAACGACATCTCCTTCTTTCAGAGTGGCATCGCCAGTTAATTGTGACACAATTAATGCATTCGTCTTATTGTCGTAATTTTTAAGTAAACCAAATGATTCGCCATTTGCGGAAGTTACTCGCACAGGGAAATGGTTCGAGTTAACATTTTTAGACGTTAGTAGTTCCACTTTTGCAGTCGTTGCATTGACTTCAATAACACGCCCCACTAACCCTTTTTGCGCCATGACCGCCATGCCCGCTTCAATGCCGTCATTGGTTCCTTTATCGATAATTAATAAGTCTTGCCAAGTATCAGGCGAACGCGTAATGACATTCGCAGTTACTTTTTCATAGTTGGCCAACGTTTCGTTCAGATTCAATTCTTGTTTTAAACTATCAATTTCACGTTTATAGTTATTGTTTTGGACAGCTAATTCATTATAGCTATCAATTTTTTCTTTTAGACGTTCGTTTTCTTTAAACGTGTTAATTAAATTGCCCATTGAAGACAAGCCGTTTTCCACCACACGAGCTGGAAAAGAAATCACACGATCCACCATACTAACGCTATTATTGACGCCACCTTGAACGACATTGGTTTTGCCTTTTTCAGAACGTTGCGCAGCAGTTAAACTAATAATGGTTACTAAAATAATGACTAAAATTAAGGTAATGATTATATTTTTATTTGGATTAAATTTTTTCACAAAGACACCCCAGATATTCTTCAGACTGATAGTATTAATTTTACCACTAATTGACTATAAACAAAAGAGTTGGCGATCGTCTTTAGCTTTTTTTATCATTTCTTTTTTAGGGCTTGTTTTCAACGAAAAAACCAACGAAAAGAAAGGAAGCTTCCTTGGTTTTCGTTGGTTTAAAAAGAAATTATTTTTCTTTGTTTTCTTCGTTTAATAATGCTTTTCTTGACACGTTGACACGGCCTTGTTTGTCAATTTCAGTTACTTTGACAAGGACTTCGTCGCCTAATTTCACGACATCTTCAACGTTGTTCACACGTTCGTTTGCTAATTGAGAAATATGGATCAAGCCATCTTTGCCTTTAATTAGGTTAACAAACGCACCAAATTTTTCAATGCGGACAACTTTTGCTAAGTAAACTTGACCGACTTCAACTTCTTTGGTTAATTCTTCAATAATCTTGATGGCTTTTTTAATCATTTCAGCATCTGATGAAGCAATACTTACGTTACCGTCTTGATCGATATCAATCTTAACGCCAGTTTCATCAATGATGCTGTTGATTGTTTCGCCACCTTTACCAATGACATCTTTAATTTTCGCTGGTTTAATTTGAATCATTTCAATTTTCGGTGCATATTGACTTAATTCTTCACGAGGAGCAGCAATCGTTGTTGTTAATTCTTCTAGAATTTCCATCCGTGCTTTCTTCGCTTGGTCTAATGCTTCCGTTAAAATTTGTTCTGTAATTCCTTGGATTTTGATGTCCATTTGTAAAGCAGTGATTCCGTCTTTCGTTCCTGCTACTTTAAAGTCCATATCGCCAAGGTGGTCTTCTAAACCTTGAATATCTGTTAAGATTGTATAATTTTCGCCATCACTAACAAGACCCATTGCAATACCTGCAACTGGCGCTTTAATTGGCACACCCGCATCCATTAATGCTAATGTTCCCGCGCAAATACTTGCTTGTGAAGAAGAACCATTTGATTCTAACACTTCTGCTACTAAGCGGATTGTGTAAGGGAAGTCTTCTTCTGATGGAATAATTTGTGCTAAGGCACGTTCACCTAACGCACCGTGACCGATTTCACGACGACCTGGTGAGCCCGCGCGTCCTGTTGAACCAACAGAGAATTGCGGGAAGTTATAATGATGGATGAAACGTTTGCTATCTTGGACACCCAACCCATCGATAATTTGATGTTCCCCTAAAGGCGCTAATGTACAAACGGACAAAGCTTGTGTTTGACCCCGAGTAAATAAGCCAGAACCATGCACACGTGGTAAAATACTTACTTCTGATGATAAATGACGAATTTCGTCTAATTTACGGCCATCCGGGCGAATCTTATCGATCGTAATTAACTCACGTACGACATCTTTTTCAAGATCTTCCGCAATTTGTTTCACTTCTTTTAGTAATTGCGCTTCTTCTTCGTGTTCCGCAAATTTTTCAGCGTAAACTTCTTTGACTGTATCTTTTACTTTGTCAATTTCAACTTCACGTGCTAATTTTTCTTCCGTCATTACGGCTGTTTTCATTGTATTGTAGTATGCATCAAAAATTTCTTTTTTAAGATCAGCGTCCACTTGTAATAAGTCCACGTCCATTTTTGGTTTACCTACAGCGGCAACAATTTCTTCTTGGAACGCCACTAGTTCTTTAATGGCATCAAAACCGAAAAGTAAGGCACCTAACATATCTTCTTCTGATACTTCTTTGGCACCACTTTCAACCATGTTGATGGCTTCTTTTGTTCCAGCAACAGTTAATTCAATATCTGTTTGTTCCGCTTGTTCTACCGTTGGATTTAAAACATATTCGCCATTAATACGGCCAACGTCAACACCAGCAATTGGTCCATCAAACGGAATATCTGAAATTGCTAACGCTAAGGAAGACCCAAACATTGCAGCCATTTCTGGTGTACAGTCTTGCTCCACACTCATAACGATGTTCGTAATTTGGACTTCGTTACGGAAGCCTTCTGAGAACATTGGACGAATAGGACGGTCGATTAAACGAGCGGTTAATGTCGCACGTTCACTTGGACGACCTTCACGTTTAATGAAGCCGCCAGGAATTTTTCCTACCGCATACATTTTTTCTTCATAGTTTACAGTTAATGGGAAAAAGTCTACATCTTTTGCTTCTTTAGAGGCAACAGCAGCACTTAAAACGACCGTATCGCCGTAACGTACTAAGACAGCTCCATTGGCTTGTTTGGCTAATTGGCCGATTTCTACTTCTAGTGGGCGGCCGCCCCAAGTTGTTTTAAAGACTTGTTTTTCTGTCATAATTCTTCTCCTTTACTCTTGCTCTTTGGAAAAGTCAGACGGCTACTAAACAAATGAAAAAGTAACAAGTCGTTGCTGCTCTTTCATTTGGTTAGTAGTTCCTAAAAACTTTCCAAAGAGGACCTTCAATAGTGACAATAAGATAAAAAGCGAGATTCTGATTGAACCTCGCTTTATACGTAATGATTAACGACGTAATCCTAAACGTTGGATCAATTCGCGGTAACGTTGGATGTCAGTTTTACGTAAGTAAGCTAACAAGTTACGACGGTGACCGATTTTTTTCATTAAACCACGGTAAGAATGGTGATCTTTTTTGTGTGTACGCGCATGTTCGTTCAATTGGTTAATGTCTTCAGTTAAGACAGCAATTTGTACTTCTGGAGAACCAGTATCTCCTTCATGACGTGCGTATTCTTTAATGATTTCGTTTTTTCTTTCTTGTGAAATTGCCATTTGTTCCACCTCTTTCTCTATTATTCGTCTGATCACTGAGTGAAGCGTTGGTGATTCGCTAAACCAAGTGATAGATGGTGTGTTTCCACACAAGCTTACTTTACAGGAAACACCGCTAAAATGCAAGCTTAATCTCTATTATTCGATAGTTTTTTTAAACAATCTAGCCCCTTTTTTGGTGATTTTGTGATACACTAAATGGTGGTAAACAACTGATTATTTCAGCGCATGAATAAATAAAAGAAGAATTTTTTTATGTTTCAAAGGAGGAACCATTGAATGATTACAATGAAAGATATTATTCGTGAAGGGAATCCCACACTTCGTGCTGTGGCAGAAGAAGTGCCTGTCCCTATCACTGAGGAAGACCGACAATTAGGCGAAGACATGTTGACTTTCTTAAAAAATAGTCAAGATCCAGTCAAAGCCGAAGAATTACAATTACGTGGTGGCGTTGGTTTAGCTGCACCACAATTAGATATTTCTAAACGAATTATTGCTGTCCATGTTCCTAGTAACGACCCAGAAAACGAAACGCCTTCATTAAGTACGGTAATGTACAACCCTAAAATTTTGAGTCATTCTGTGCAAGATGTATGTTTAGGTGAAGGGGAAGGCTGTTTATCTGTCGATCGGGATGTACCTGGGTATGTCGTTCGCCATAACAAAATTACCGTCAGTTATTTTGACATGGCTGGCGAAAAACACAAAGTTCGTTTAAAAAACTACGAAGCGATTGTGGTTCAACATGAAATTGATCATATTAATGGCATCATGTTCTACGATCATATTAACAAAGAAAATCCATTTGCTTTAAAAGAGGGCGTTTTAGTCATCGAATAAAAAAAACTGGGCCGTTTGTTTTCAGACAAACGGCCCAGTTTTTTTTAAATGGCCTTCATTTCTTTTAAGGCTTTCCAAATCCCATCATTATCATTTGTATCTGTGACCATTGTGGCCACTTTTTGAATGGAAGGACTCGCGTTGCCCATTGCGACGCCAATCCCTGCATGGCTTAACATTTCTCGGTCATTTTCGCCGTCCCCAAAGGCAATGATATTTTTTGCATCAATGCCCACACGTTTAGCTAAATACGTTAACGTAGCTGATTTTGAGCCATCTTTAGGCACAACATCTACGCTATGTTGATGCCAGCGAATAAAGCGAAATTCTGGGTATTCTTCTTCAAACGTACACTGATCTTCTGCGTCATAAAAAGCCAGCGCTTGGTAAATATCATTTTGACGATAAAAGTGTTCATCATAAGCAGGTGAATGAAAATGAAAAGAGTTCATCGCAATTTCCATTTTTTCAGCACGGTGCTGGTTGCTCTTCTTAATATCATCTAAACCCACACAAGCAAATCCTAAGCCGCGTTGATCACTGTCTTGTGCCAAACGTTCCAACGCTTCAGCGTGCAACAAATTTTGATAATATTGCTCATGATCCACAAAAGCCGCGGCGCCATTACATAATACGTAATTGGTAAAATCTAAATCCCAAATCACCTCTTGCGCCATATAACGACTTCTGCCAGTTGCCAGCGTAACTAAGTGTCCTTGCTCCCGCAATTTTGCTAGCGCTTCTCTCGTGCTATCCAATGCTTTCTTCTCCGAATTTAACAACGTCCCATCAATATCAAATGCAAAAAGTTTTCTTTCCATCATTTCTCCTTATTCGCTCGCTTTCGCTAAATATTTACTGCCTTCTCGTTGTGCTAAAGGACTCAACACTAATTCTTTCATCAATTCCTCGACCCATTGCGGATTCGTTTTACTATATTGGCGTAATGACCAGCCAATCGCTTTTTGAATGAAGAACTCCTCTGTAGTTCTATCATAAATAATCGCCTTTTTCAACAGGTCCTGATTGGTCTTTTCTTTCAACATCAACTGTAAATTCAGCGCAACACGCCGATTCCAGAAATTTTCAGCGCCATAAAAAAGGGCAAAAATCGTTGGCAATTCAGTCAGATGCAACGCCACCCACGACCCAAAAAATTTTCGCCAAGCATCCACACTGTCCCACCACGCTTTTTGTGGAACATAGGCTTTAAACGCTACGACCTCTTCTAATGAAAATCTCCGAACATTTTGAAGGGCTAAATCAATAGCGACATACTGATATTCTCGTTCTGTTTTTTGATAGTAAGCCTCAATCTCTTGGCATAATTTTTCCTTTGGCCACGTATGACTTTCTTTTAAAAGTTGTTTACTTAACGCTTGACGTTCTGGGGCGGGGATGCCTGCAAAAACAAATTGGTGTTTCATATAAGCAGACATTTTTGCTGCTGTTTCTGGGTTCTTCTGAAATTGAAGTGTGTCCATTCCTTCGCTCCTTATAATAAAAAAACTATACTAAAACAGTGTACCATGTTTTAGTATAGTTGGTTGGTCAATTAATCAAAATACGTTAAGTTTTTGTTGTCTTTATCTAACCAGGCATAGCCGAGACCCATAATTAAGCCACCACCGATAAAGTTACCGATAAAGGCCCAGAACAGATTATGAACAACATTACCAGCTGTGAAAGCTTCAATTGCGCCGTTCGAAGCAAAGTAAGCTAAACTGAAGGCTGGGAAGTTGGCAATCACGTGTTCAAAACCAAGGAACGCAAAGATAAAGATAATGAAAATAATGGCCGCGACTTTGCCGGCGTCATCTTTCATTCGCATACTCACTAATACGGCTGTATTAACTACAATATTGGCGAACATAGCTTCAACTAAAATCTGTAGGGTGGTTTTTTCTAATTTTCCAGCAATCGATGTAAAAAAGAAACTATCTTTTGGCAAATCTTGGAACGGTACTGTAAGTGATACCAAGAAGCCAAACAAGACGCCACCAATTAAATTGAATAAGATACAGGTAAATAAAATTTTTGCAGCTAAGGAAAAGTTGACTTTTTTACGATAGACCCCAACAGTCATGTACAACATATTCGAGGTACCAAGTTCGGCATTCATATATAAAATCATCACAAGTGACCAACTGAACATGAAGGCGTAAAGCATTTTCCCTAAACCATGAGAAATTCCTTCTCCTTTAATTGCGATTGCAAAAGCAACGGCTGTTCCCAACGTTAAAAATAGACAAGCAAGCATTGCACGAACAGCGTAGCGGGAAAAGCTGTTTGAGAATAAATTCACTTTCTTGTCGATGGATTTATCAATTTGTTCAAACAATGGTGAACCAGACTTCATTGTAAACTCCCTTTCATTCCGTTTTCAACTTATATTTTCAAAACATCTCCCCTTATTCTAATGAGGAAAAGTGTTTTTGTCTACCTTTTTTTCAGATTTCACTTTAAAACCTTGACGTTTCCTATCCTATTAAGTATACTAGATTTTGTGTAAAATAATTGCAGCAGAAGAATAATAACTCGTCAACAGTTCATTGCCAAACTTGGTTCAACTGCGTAACCGCGGCTGCAAAGGCGAAGGTTGAAGAATGAACTGAACGAATATGAATTTTTCATCTAATTATTTTACTCCAAAAAAACATTTATTTATTGGAGGAATTTTTAATGTCTCGTTATACTGGACCATCATGGAAAGTATCTCGTCGTCTAGGTATCTCTTTATCAGGTACTGGTAAAGAACTAGCTCGTCGCCCTTACAAACCAGGACAACACGGACCTAACAGCCGTGGTAAAGTTTCTGAATACGGAATGCAATTAACTGAAAAACAAAAATTACGTCATATGTATGGCATGAACGAACGTCAATTCCGTACGTTGTTCATTAAAGCAAGCAAAATCAAAGAAGGTAAACACGGTGTTAACTTCATGGTTTTACTAGAACAACGCTTAGATAACGTTGTTTACCGTTTAGGTCTTGCAACTACTCGTCGTCAAGCACGTCAATTAGTTAACCATGGTCACATCACTGTAGACGGCAAACGTGTTGATATTCCATCATACCACGTTGAAGTTGGTCAAGTGATCGGTGTTCGTGAAAAATCTCAAAACATCTCAACAATTAAAGAAGCGGTTGAAGCAACTGTTGGACGTCCAGCATTCGTAAGCTTTGACACTGAAAAATTAGAAGGTAGCTTCACTCGTTTACCAGAACGTGATGAACTTTACCCAGAAATCGACGAAGCACTTGTCGTTGAATACTACAACCAAAAACTTTAAGATTTCAAAAGGTCGAACTACGGTTCTTACCTTCTTTCAAAACCTTGCCTTTCTTGGGCAAGGTTTTTTTCTTTGCCCTCTTTACAAAATTGTTTACTTCCGCTAAACTATTGTTAACCAAATAAAAATAATTGGTTAACAATAGAAAGTGAGGCTTCTTATGAATAAAGCATCGTTACGCTCTTTAATTTTAGCAGCAGAATTCGCTGTGATTATTGCTGTACTTTCACAATTTACAATTCCATTGGGGATTGTCCCCTTAACTGGACAAACATTTGCCATCGGCTTAACCGCTACCGTTTTGGGCAAGCGAACGGGGACCTACGCTATTTTAATTTACTTCTTATTAGGATTAATTGGTTTACCCGTTTACGCTGGGATGTCTAGCGGGTTCGGTGTACTCTTTGGACCAACTGGCGGCTATTTAATCGGCTTTATCTTTAACGGCTTATTAACTGGTTATATTTTAGAAAAAACAACCTTTAACTATACTTGGGCCATTATCGCAAATATTGCCGGTGCCTTAGTTACCTTAGTTTTCGGCATGATTTGGTTGAAATATTCCGCAAATCTGCCGTGGCCAAACGCTTTCGCTGGCGGGTTTGCTCCGTTTATTATTCCTGGTATCATCAAGGCTGTCGCAGCTGCTTATGTTGGTATTTTAATTCGCCAACGCTTTATGAAACGTTTTTTAGCACACCTTTCTTAAGGGGAAAACTTTTTTCTTTTCCTTGTCTGTAGTACACTAAAAGGACAAAGGAGTGAAGTCCATGTCCTCATTATTAAAACGATTGGTTCAGTTGGTTTTGTTAGTCGTCGCTGTCTTGCTAATTCGACACTATGTGTTCTCCCCTGCTGCGGTGAACGGCTCTTCAATGGAACCAACACTTCATAACAACGACCGTTTATGGGTGACCTCGATTAAAAAGCCTCAGCGCTTTGATATTATCGCTTTCCCTAGTCCTCGCAACGGCCAACGAGTAGCCAAACGTTTAATTGGTTTACCTGGCGAAACAGTCGAGTATCGCGATGATACCCTTTATATTAATGGTGTATCACTCAGTGAAGATTACTTAGCAAGTGCTAAACGAAATGTCTCTAAAAATGAAAATTATACCCAAGATTTTACGCTAGAGACCTTAGAAGCCACCCAATCCCTGACCGTTCCAGAAGGCATGTATTTTGTCTTGGGGGATAATCGCCCGCGCTCAGATGACAGTCGTTACTTTGGCTTTGTTAAACAAGCGAGCGTGGAAGGTGTTTTGACTTTTCGTTATTATCCATTAGATAAAATTGGCTTTCCATAAAATAGTAAACCGCCCCCAAAAAGTTAGACTTTTTGAGGGCGGTTTACTATTTTTTTAAGGTCCAGTGACTAAGTTCCACGTCACCGTTCCTTGATATTTCTCATTTATTTTCCCTTGATTGGCAGGGACTTCTAATTTCACATTGGCAAAATCAAAATCTAATTGATAGACATCATTACCTGTAAATTGGTTATTAAGAATTACTGGTGTAGATGTACCGTCACTCGTCAAAGTTAAGGCTTTCGTAACCCCAACTTTATTTGTTAACTCTGTGACTTGATTATAGTTTTCGATTGCTATAACATCCGCACTTCCTAATAATAAACGCGTACTAGTTGGCAAACTATCAGCTGATGCTGTTAACTGTGACAATTGTGCTGTTAACTGCCAATTAGGTTGGCTTGTCTTTATTCGTAGATATGGATTACGTGTGCCGTTGCCATAGTAATCAGCTGCTTTTTTCAGTCCGTACTGCTTAGTGCTACTGTTAATCGTAATTTTCCCAAAATCAAACGTTGGTGTACTAATGAAACCTTCTTCTACTGGTGTTGGCGTAATCGTTTGATCTTCTCCTTGAATACGTACAAAGTTACTAGCTGTCACTGCAGAAAAGTTTCCACTAGCTGTCATTTCTGCGGTTAAAAGTTGTCTTGGTTCTCCCGTAATTTTCGCTGTGTTCACTGTCACTAAGGCTTCGCCGTTCACAGGAATCTCTATATCTAAGTTAACTCCTGCTTGCCATTGTTCTGCCGTCACTGGAATAATTTTATTTGGTGTATTACCAATGCGAACAGCTAATTGTGTTGGTGGTGAAATACCTGCCGCCCATTTGGCCGTTGGAGCTAGTTTAACGTTGGTCAATGGAACTTCACTGGTATTTTTTAGTTTAACTATCCACATCATAGAAGCTTCATTTGGGATCACTTCTAGTAACCGACTAACCGTCATTTCTGCTGTTGGTTGGACTTCCCCATAGACCGCTGTCATGTCATCTTTATCGTCGTAAGTCACGGCGTAACTTGGTGTTTTAGTCGTTGTCAAGGTGCCTGGTTTGGTTTTACCTTTGTACCAGCCTTTGAACTTATAGGATTTATCTCCTGTTGTATAAGTGTCTGGTAAGGCTTTCGTACTAGCATAAGTGAAATTATCACTGTCAATCACCGTTTGTTTTCCTTGCGTGAAGCCTGTTGGCGGTGTAATTTTAGCGCCGCTTGGATCCACAAAGTTTTCAGTGACACGACGGTTTTCTAAATAATAGTAGATTGTTCCCTCTGGAGAAGCTAAGTTATAGTTTTTTCCGACTGTCCCTGAATAAATTCCCATAGCATACAACGTGTTATTCGGGTCCCATGTCCAAAAAGCTCGTCTGGTTCTAAAAAAAGTTCCAGCGTTAGTTAATTTGAAGGCTTCTACTCCGTCAGCTTGAGAAACAACCGTATATGGCGCTTCTATATTTTTCCGGATCTCTTTGGTCATAGGATACTTTGTTTTATCTCCCGTATAAGTAGCTAGCGGTGTAATCGACATTGTCTTATATTGTTTAGGAATTGTATGATTAACAGACCTTGCACCGTATGTCTTAAGCTTATCTATCGGGAAATCATATGACTTGCCAGGAATCGATAATTTTTTTAATTTACTCATCACTTCATCAGTTCCTTGAATTTTCCCTAATACTGTTGATTCAGTTTCGTCACTTTCACCTAATTCGGCTTCTACAGAAAAGCCTGCTGTATTCAATAGGTTACCTGCCTCATCAACATAACCAAAGTAAACATCTTTGGCTGGTAAATTATACGTTTTCATCACGACTTCTTCATAGACTACCGTCAAATCATCATCATCATTATAAGTGACTGGATAACTGGGAGCTTTGGTCGTCGTCAAGGTGTCTGGTTTGTTTTTACCTTTGTACCAGCCTTTGAACTGATAGGTTTTCGTGCCGACTTTATAGGTATCTGGCAAATCTCCGCTTTGCTTAAAGGTGTACGAATCACTAGTAATTACTGTTTTTTTCCCTTGGGCGAAACCTGACGGTGCGGTGATTTTAGTACCATTGGTATCTACGAAGTTTTCCGTAACACGACGATTTTCTAGGTAAAGATACATACGTGCATTTTCATCTAGTGTATAGACACTCGGTTCTACTCCTTTACCAGTAATAGTCGCACTTAATAGTGTTGCAAGTCTAACATTTGTAGGCATTGATGACCAGTATATACCGCTCATCGTAAACTTTTGTGGATCTGTTGTCGGGTCAAGACCAATTCGCCATCCAGTTGTATCGATGTCACTTTTGACACCACTTCTTAAACTAAGACGATACGTTTCTGGAATAGAGTAGGCTGTACCTGTATAATTTGGGCCAGGTTGATACGTTACGGTTTTATACATTTTGGGCAACGTAAAGGTTGCATTGCGAACTCCATATTGCAACGGCGTAGGTCTTTCTGTATCGAAAACTCGACCTGGTATAGTGATTTCTTTTACTGCGCTATTATTGTTAGTCGGGACTGGGCCAATTGGCGTCACTTTGCCATCCGCAACCTCAACTAATTCTCCAGTAAAGCCATAACGATCAGCAAATGTCAGCCCCCCTGTTTCATTGATAAATAGGACACGATACATGCGATCAGGCAAAGTCACTGGATTTTGAATCGCCTCATACATCACTGTCAAATTGTCATTCCCATCATAGGTCACCGCATAGCTTGGCGCTTTAGTCGTGGTCAAGGTACTTGGCTTGGTTTTGCCTTTGTACCAGCCTTTGAACTGATAGGTTTTGCCGTCTGCTTGATACGTGTTTGGCAAAGTACCACTTTGTTTGAAGGTGAAGTCATTGCTGGTCATTGGTGTTTTCTTGTTTTGGGTAAAACCTGTTGGCGGTGTAATGGCTACGCCGTTAGCATCTACGAACTTTTCGGTGACTTGTTTACGGGTGACTTTGTAAACCATTTTTGATTTGATTGTATTTGTCCCATCAAATCCACGTAACGCAATAGAGTTATATCCGGTAGCTACCCAATCCGGATAGCCACCACTGTTTATCGACAAGGTAGTTGGTCGCGTGATTCCAAAAGAACCCAACGTATTTTTTTGGAATGTCCTATCCTTATTTGTTTCACTTATTGGCGTTACTCTTCCTTCCTCAATACTATCGTCAAAAATACCTGTCGTTGTATTAAATCCTTTGTACATATACACATACCAGTAACTGCCTGCTGTATCATCATATTCAATGCTCTCCACAAATTTCAATGACGTCGTAATAGTTAACCTGTCTAAAATAAACGATACGCGATACTTGGTACCAGGAGTTGTTCCACCAGCACCATATTTTTCTATGAATTGCGGAGTCAAGGGAAGCCCTGCATTATTATTGATACTTAAAATATAGGAACCCACACCATTTGCCTGACCATACAGTTTATCATAAGGTGCAGGTAAAGGTCCATCTGCGCCCCCACTTTGTGCTAGATAATTTCCCGAAAAACCTAAGGGTGTTGTAAACGGCGCACCAGTTTCATCCACAAAATCATACTGAACTTTCGGATAAACAACTGTTTTTAAGGGGATTCCTCTCGACTCAATTTTGGGTGAATTTGCCTCTGAGGAGGATGTCGGAGCCTCGGTTGATTGCACAGTTGCTCCTTGATTGTTCTCTTCTGAAGTATCCTGTAATGCAGCATCCATTTCGTTATGTACTTGTTGATTCTTGGTCTCTATTGCCTGTTCGGTTTGTTCTGTTGCTACTTTTTTCTCTGTTTCTGTACTTGTTACTGGTTCAGCTGTTTCTTCTGTCTGGTTACTTTCTTTCGGCACAGTTTCTGCAACAGCTGTGACTCCCGCGAATGAATTCACTAATAACGAGCAACATAATCCAAATGTTGCTAAGTGTTTAAATTTAATCTGTTTCATGTTGCTCCTTCTTTCTATGTACCATTCCCGCCAAGCACAATTAAGGCTCTTCTCCTTTTTATGTATTGGTTTATTGTTCATTGGTATATGTACATCTTTTAATTTTCTCCATTATTCTATCAAAAAAAGGCGGACTTGAAATTTCAAATTTTGCTACAGACAAGTGACTTTTCCGACGATTCCTATTATACCAAGGCGGAAGAGTCCTTTTTCACTGGAAAAATGCGCGAAAATCAAGAAAATCTGCCATTTCGCTACTGATTCTCAGTTAAATTCCTTAATCTTTATAAATAAAAGCTCAAAATGTTAGTGTTTAATACTAACATTTTGAGCTTTTCTCATGATTTTTTTACTATTTTAAGGACCTGTCACTAAGTTCCACGTAATTGCGGCTTGGTATTGTTGCCCTTTGACCCCTTGATTGGCTGGCACTTCAAGTTTGACATTGTTGAAGGTGAAGTCCAACTGATAAATATTACTCCCAGTGAATTGCTGGTTGGCAATAATCCTAGTGGCCGTGTTGTTGGCATTCAAACTAATGGTACTCGTAGTACCGACCGCATTTTTCAACTCGGTAGGTTGGTTGTAATTTGAGAAACTCGAAACAGGAGCCGCCCCTAACAATAAGCGGGTCGCTGTAGGCAAGCTGTCTGTCGCTGATTTTGGTTGCGACAGTTGCGCCGTTAAGCTCCAATTCGGTTGGGTTTTCTTGATCCGCAGATAGGGATTGCGTGTGCCGTTGCCATAGTAATCAGCGGCTTTTTTCAGGCCATGCTGTTGCGTGCTTCCCGCTACCCCAACTTGACCAAAATTGAAGGTTGGAACACTGATGAAGCCTTCAGCCGTTGGTGTTACAATTGCTTGATCATTGTCTTTCACACGTACGGTGGCCGAAGTAGAAACACCACTGTAATTCCCACTGGTGGTAATCCCAGCGCGCAAGACTTGCCCCGCTGTCCCCGTCGCTTTCGTAGTGAACTGAACCGTGGCAGATTTTCCTACGGGAATGTCAGTGCCTAAGCTAACACCATTGGTCCACGTAGTCGCTGTGACGGGAACTGTTTTTGCGGTTCCGCCAGCTGGCGTGACAATCATGGCGGTTGGTGCTGCTAAGCCAGTTGTCCAAGCGGTTGATTTCTTGATGGTCGCCGTGGTTAGTGGCGCTTGGCTTGTATTGGTAATTGTGGCACGCCAGGTGACATTGCCGCCGCTAGTCACGGTTTCAGCGGTAAGGCGAGTTAAAGCGACACTTGCTTTCGGCACTTCTTCCTTATACATCGCCGTCATGTCGTCATTGCCATCAAAAGTTGTATTGTATGTTGGCGTAGTGCTGGTTGTTAAAGTATTAGGCTTGGTTTTACCTTTGTACCAGCCTTGGAAAGTATAGGTCTTGCCACCTGCGGTATAAGTTGCTGGCAAGGCTTTTGCGGCTGTGTACTTGAAGGTGTTGCTAGTCATGGGAATTTGATTCCCTTGCGTGAAACCTGTTGGCGGCGTGATTTTAGTGCCGTTGGTGTCCACGAAGTTTTCGGTGACTTTGCGGTTGGTTAGATAGTAGTAAATTGGTTTATCTAACATATGATATAATCCTTTGTTAATTGAGTTAGCCGGATCATAAACGATTTCTCGTAAATTATAAGGCACCTGGACGTCTGCTGGTGCAGCTGCCGTTGTTTGGTTAAAGATAAAAGATTGATTATTACTTTTCTTTAATTGAAACAATTGAGGTCTGTTACTTAACGGAGTTGTAGAAGTATTAACTTTTATAGTCGGAAATGGATACGCTGTATCAAAGGTACCATTCTTGTTATAAACACTTATATTTTCATAATACTTGGGTATTTTAAATGTTAAGTTAGCGGCACTATATTGTGAATGTCGCCCATTCATTATTTCTAAAGAATGGCTAGGATAAACAATCTCTTTCAAATTATTTTTTGTTAGTGCGACTTGCCCTTTTTCAATATTAGTTGTTTTCCAACCATCGACAGATGATAACAGTTCTCCATGCCAATTGTCATACGTCAAATCAATCGTTGAAGCATCTACTCGTTTGCCAGACTCGTCTACGAACCCGAATTGATAGGTCAGCGCTGGGAAGTCAAAAAACTCAATCTCCTCATACACCACCGTCAAATCATCATCATTGTTATAAGTCACCGCATAGCTTGGTGCTTTAGTCGCGGTCAAGGTGTTTGGCTTGGTTTTGCCTTTGTACCAACCTTTGAATTTGTAGGTTTTGCCACCTGTTGTGTAGGTGTCAGGTAAGGTACCAGCTTGTTTGAACGTGAAAGCATTGCTGGTCATTGGTATTTTTTTATTTTGCGTGAAACCTGTTGGCGGCGTGATTTTAGTGCCGTTGGTGTCCACGAAGTTTTCGGTGACTTGTTTACGGGTGACTTTGTAGTTCATCGTATGTTTGTAATTAGTAGTCCCATCAAAGCCCATCAAAGTTACATTTCTTTGATTAGGCTGATCTTTCCCACCTATTCTTAACAAACGCGGTATTGTGGAAGCAGATCCATTAGCTCCAAAAATAGCATTAATAGAAAATCTCTGATTAGTATTTTTGATAAAAGCTCTTTCTAAAGGATGTAAAATATTAGGGAAATCAATCAAGATTGGGTCTATACCAACATATCCGACTAAATAATCAGCAGCTTGCAATGACGTATTCATCACTTCAATCTTATCTACATATTTCAACTCATTGGTGATTGTTAAATCGTGTAACCCGTATTCACGCTTATCGTAGACATCCCCTGTTACATTTCCGTCATAAGTAGCCGAAATTGGAATACGTGACTGTGTTTCAATCTTATATTTATTGGATTGACTAGGATCTTTTGAACCAATCATCGGATACAGATTTCCTGTTGTTTCAAATATATTGACAATTTTTTTTCTTAAAAACTGTGTATAATTTCCTGAAAATGTCAAAGGATTAGTAAAAGCTTCCCCTTGTTCATCGACAAATTCAGCATAGAAACCTGGATAAACCCATGTATCTCGTGGAACGACTTCCTCATACACCACGTTCAAATCATCATTATCGTTATAAGTCACCGCATAGCTTGGTGCTTTGGTGGTGGTCAAGGTGTTTGGCTTGGTTTTGCCTTTGTACCAACCTTTGAACTGATAGGTTTTGCCGTTGCTTGCTTTGTAAATCTCTGGCAAGGTGCCAGCTTGTTTGAAGGTGAAAGCATTGCTGGTCATTGGTGTTTTCTTATTTTGGGTAAAACCTGTTGGCGGTGTAATGGCTACGCCGTTAGTATCTACGAACTTTTCGGTGACTTGTTTACGTGTGACTTTGTAATTCATTGTTTGGTGATACGTCAATGTGCCGTCAAAGCCCACTAATATTATGTCCCTCCCTAGTGCCGACACTGTACCATCTGTACTCATCATCGTTAATACGTCATTAATTGATGGAGCCAAAGCTACTGAATTTAGAGAAAAGATATTTGCACTATTTTTAGAAAATGTTCTATCCCTCTGAGTCAAATTGGCACTACCGTAATTACCAAATTGAGGTATTTCAGATACTTGTTGATCACTGTAATAAGTCCTTCTTATAGTACCGACCGGAGCAACAATACTGTCGACATATTTTAGTGTGTTATCAATCTTTAATTGTTCAATCGCGTACATATTCACAGCGTAACCTGCTGGTAAATTTGTGAGAAAATCGTACGGCATAGGAACCGCTGCATTGACAGCTACTCGATATTGTCCACCACCTGCATTAGAAGAAACAATTGGATATCTAGTAGCGTATGGTCGCCACTGACTAGTTGCCGCGTGACGTGCTAATTTATAATACGTCCCTGATAACGTTAAGTTTTCATCAGCGAAAGCTTTTCCTGTTTCATCCGTAAAAGCAAAGGTCATTCTCGGATAAATTACTTGATTATTCGGCACCCAACGTGGAGAAATATTCTTTTGTCGGTCACTCTCACTACTCTTTTCTGCAGGTTGTTCTGTGGTATCTGTTCTCACCTCTGGCGTTTCCGTTTGTACTTCTGCTTCGGCTTGTTCCTCCGCTCCCTTCGTTTCTGCTTCCCGACTCGTTTCAGTCGTTTCTTGACTGCTTTCCGTACTTGCTGGCGTTGCGCTACTTGCTGATGTTGCTTCCTTAGCGCTACTTGCTACTGTCGGACTACTTTCAATCGTGATGTTTTCCGCAACTGCGGTCGCGCCAGAAAAGGCGTTAATCACTAAAGAACTACACAAGCCAATGGTTGCTAATCGTTGCCACTTAGTTTGCTTCATGTCGTCCCTTCTTTCTCTGGACCATTCCGACAAGACCAATCAGGACAAGACCAAGAATGCTAAGATTTGCCTGACTCTTGCTCCCTGTACGAGGGAGCTGCGAGCCAGTTGTGGTGGTCTGTGTCGAACCACCACTTCGTTGATCTCCTTGCAGAGGACCAGCTGGTTCCTTGGGATCCGCAGCTGGCTCATCTGTTTTCGGTGGGGCATCTTTAGGAGCGGGTGTTGCCGGATTTTGGTAAAATTCAATTCCCACCGAACTAGAACCACCCTCAGATGCTTCAACATTTATAAAAAAACTAGGGGAAAATAGTAAACACGCAATTATTAAATAACGCTTTTTTTTCATTTAAAAACCTCCTTTTAACTCATTCACATTCTTCTATATAAAGAATGCGTAAACAACCTTTTTCATACCTTTATAATAGCAAAGAACTCTTTGTTCAAAACATCATTTTTTTTCATTTGACAACATCTATTCGCGAAAATCCCTTATTAAGCAAGGGTTGCTACTCTTGTTATTTAAACAAAAAAGGCTATCAAAACGTACTTTTCCATAGAAATCAGCCAGTCATCCCTTAATTTTTTTCAAAAAAACTACAGAAAAGCTCACAATGTTAGTAATTAAAACTAACATTGTGAGCTTTTCTCATTTTTGACGATTGGATAATTCGATAAAATAACACTAAAACACAAAATAACTGTCTGTTTCTCTTATTGGGCAACAGCTAATTGATACAATGGCAGGAGTTGTTGATAGGTTGCCAACATATAAGCGCGTGCTTTTTCAGGGTTTTGCCACAAGTCACTATCTTTGGGAATGATGCGCCCAATTTCAAACTCACCTTTTTTTACATCTCTAAAACGAGTTAAGGCTTTTTCTAAATCCGTTTCTGGCAGCGGAGTAATTTGAGGAACCGTATGATCCAAGGAAACATACGTATCTTCTGGTAATGCTTGGAATAATTGCTGATTCTCTAAAAAGGCTTGCGCAATCTGCTTTTCATTTTTAGGATTATCAATGAATGACAACCACATAAACACATAGTCGCCCCAAATGCCTAATTGAAAATGCGGCTGCATTTTATACCCGCGCTTATTCGGACTAAGTGCTGACCAAGTATTTTCTGGCGGATACACGGTGCGACGGCGATGTTGCGCAATATGGACAAACAACTCCGTTCCTAGTTCAGGCGCTAGTTGTTCGGCAAAATACGTGTCTAATTCTTGAAAAATCGGTTGAATTTGCGCACGGATAACCGCCATTCGTTCATCTAATCCAGCAACTTCAAAGGCTGCGAATTCTTTTTCTGTAAACATCAACATTTCTCTAATTCCTCTCTTAACTTGTCTTCCGCTTCTATTTTTGTCGATTTTGCCATGTTTCCAGTGTCATCCCACGATAAACATCTGTGACAATTTTCCCTTTACTAATTCGAGCATTGGGTAGTGTTCCTTCGTAGGTAAAACCAATTTTCTCCATGACACGACCAGAAGCTGGATTGTCTTGATCATGTAAAGCAAAGATTCTCATGAGTTTCATTTTTGCAAAACCCAGTTCAACTAACGCCGTCGCGGCTTCAGGCATGTAGCCATTGCCCCAAAAGGCACGGTTCAAGACATAGCCTAATTCTCCAATATTATTGGTTTCATTGACCCGTAAATCAATCGTGCCAATCATTTTGCCCGTTTCTTTCACTTCGATCCCATATTTTCCTAAAGGTTCCCCCATAAAAAATTTAGCAATGTTTTGTCTTGTCTCAGCGATTGTTTGATTTTTCAAAAACACATAGCGGACCGTTTCCTCATCTGAAGCATATTCGTACATATCTTCTGCATCGGCTAATGTGACAGGTCTTAAAATCAAGCGTTCGGTTTTGATTCGTTGGTTTTCTGCAAAAATCAATGGATAATTCATGAGCAAAACTCCCTACTTTTCTACATACTTTACCGAAAAACAGCGAAACACGCAAGGAAAATCGGCATTTCCCTTGCGTGTTTCTTTAATTAGCGTTTAAGCGAATGATGGCAATGATCGTCTGAACAGCTTTGGCCATTGATTCAACGGTAATGAATTCATATTGCCCATGAAAATTCTCGCCACCTGTAAATAGATTAGGCGTGGGAATGCCCATGAAAGAAATCTTAGAACCATCTGTCCCGCCACGAAATGGTGTGATGATTGGTTCAATGTCACAACTTTCCATTGCTTGGACGGCCAATTCTACAGGAGTCCAATCTTTTTCGATGATTTCCTTCATATTATAGTATTGGTCTTGGAAAGTAATTGTTAGTCTGGGTTTATCCGCCAGCGCATTTAAACGTTGGACTTGTTTTTCCAAAAATTGCTTTCTCGCTTGAAAGTTTTCTTGATCATGATCCCGAATGATATAGACAAGTTCTGCTTTTTCAATACTTCCTGTAAATTTATTGAGTAAATAAAATCCTTCATTTCCACGTGTTTGTTCTGGCACTTCCTTTTGCGGTAGTGATTGATCAAGTTGTTCGCCTAATTTAATGGCATTTACTAACGAACCATAGGCCGTTCCCGGATGGACACTGGTTCCCTCAATTGTTATCACAGCTTGCGCGGCGTTAAACGTTTCATACTCGAAATGCCCCACGCGGCCACTGTCGATTGTATACGCAAAAGCGACTGGGAAGTTCGGCGCATCAAATTGATCGGCCCCGCGTCCAATTTCTTCATCTGGACCGAAGGCGAGCCAAACATCCCCCCGCGCTACTTCTGGATGTGCCAAAAAATACTCAACAGCAGCTAAAATCTCGACAATTCCCGCTTTGTCATCTGCTCCTAAAAGTGTGGTTCCGTCTGTAGTAATCAACGTTTCCCCTTGATACTCTTTTAAATTGGGAAATTCAGCAACCGATAAAACGATGCCTTGTTCTTGATTCAAGAGGACATCTTGGCCATCATAATTAGTGATGACTTGGGGACGAATATTTTCTGCTGAAAAATCCGCCGTATCCAGATGTGCAATCAACCCAATACTCTTCGCTGCAGGTTGGTTACCAGGCAACCGTGCCGTTAAAAAGCCGTTTTGTTCGTTATAATGCACATCGGCCAAGCCTAATTCATGAAGTTCTGTTTCAATCATTTTGGCTAAAACCACTTGACCGACCGTCGTCGGTGTGGTTTGACTGTTGGCATCTGAACGGGTGTTAACTTTCACGTAAGTTAAAAATCGTTCGACTAATTTTTCCATTTTTTACTCCTTCTTCCTGAATCATTCTGTTAAATAAGCATTGCGCAAGTGGAAATAGTCCCCATACAAGTGATAACTAATGCCTTTCAATTTAGGATTGATTAGATAATTTGAGGCACTTTGATACAGCGGTACTTGGGCAGCATCTTGGTTCAACAAGATGTCTTCCGCTTCTTTGTATTCTGCAAATTGTTTCTCTGGATTATTGGCATTAATCGTTCGCGCATCTTCTACCAGTTGGTCGTATTTGGCATTATGATAATTGCCATAATTGTAACTTGATTCTCCCGCATATAAGTTAAAGTAAGAGTCTAATTCACTACTGCCGGCAATCCATCCTGAAAGGGACAACTCATAATTTTTTTCACGTCGCGATTGATTCACATTATTACTTGGTTGCGATGAAATGGTAATTTCTAAACCTGGCAGATTTTCTTGCAACTGACTTTGAACATATTCAGCAATTCGTTTTCCTTGATCTGTATCTGCCGCCAGCAATGAAAGTTTCACTTTTTTACCGACATCCGCTTGGGCTTTCGTCCATTCAGCTTGAGCTTTTTTGACGTCATTTTTCAAATATTCGCCACTGTAAGCTCGGAAATCTTCATCTGTTTCTGGATTCGCATAAAGTTTACTTGGAATCAATCCGTTGAGGGGTTTTGACCCATCGTTTAAGACACTTTGTGTTAAGGCTTCTTTATCAATTGCTTGGCCAATCGCTTTTCGTAAATGAACATTCGCTAATGGCGTTCCTTCTTTTTTGTTGAAATCTAAGAAGTAGTTGGCCACATCTGGATGACTGACATAGCCTGGATCATCTTGATATTGTTGAACATATTGTCCGTTAATGCGAACTAAGTCTAGTTCATTCGCTTGATATAAGTTAATCCCAGTATTATCTTCTTTGATTGTGCTAACCGCAACTTCTTCCAGTTTCACTTGATCCGCATCATAGTATTCTGGATTTTTTTTCAATGTCCAAGTATCTGAAGTCGCATCCCAATTGGCTAGCGTAAATGGCCCGCTATAAAGTAAATGTTCACTATCCAAGGCATAATCTTTACCTTGCGCTTCGACAAATTTTTGATTTTGTGGCGCTAACCAAGCAATCGAAACGACTGCTAAGAAGGAAGGTTGGGCCTGTTTTAATTCAACAATGAATTCTTTGTCATTAGGGGCTGAAATCCCTAATTCATCGACTGACTTTTCACCGTTGCGTATTTCAAAACTATTTTTAACACTGTCTAGTAAATAGGCATTCGGTCCAATCGTCGCTGGTGTCACCAGTTTTTTCCAAGAATAAACAAAATCTTGGGCCGTAATTGGCTCGCCGTTGCTCCACTTAATCCCCTCCCGCAAGGTAAAGTGGTACTTGCGCCCATCGTCACTAATCTTGACATCTTTAGCTAGAGCTGGCACCGTGGCACTATCATCATCAAACCGATAAAGGCCTTCAAATAAATGTTGTGCCATTGTAAAGGTATTTTTATCTGTTGTTTGTGTTGTATCCAATGTTGAGATTGGTGCAGGTGAACTAATACTGATTTTTTGTTCAGCTGCTAAATTTCCCGAATCTACTTTCTCTGCCGCTTCTTTGGTTCCGCCACATGCGGCTAAAAGAAACCCTGTTGCAATCAAACCTACTACTTTTTTCCCCAATTTCATGTTGTTGCCCCCTCATATTTTTTAAACAAATAAAAAAAGCATTCGTCCTAAAAAGGACGAATGCTTATGCAATCGCGGTACCACCTTTGTTGATCTCTTCGCTAAAAAAGATCCGCTCGTTTCCAGTACAATCATACTGTAGCGCTATAACAGGCGCACCTGAATTGGTTTAAGCGAACGGCTTCAACCAACCTGTTCAAAGGCCATTTTCCCCTTTAACGTCACTACCTCTTCTCACCAAACGAGGCTCTCTGCAAGCTATTTTAAAAAGTACTTTCCTTCTCATCACATTTTGTTCTTTTATTTGTTTCATCAATCATACTGATTTACGGATAGTTTAGCAAACATTTTCGAGGCCGTCAACTACATTTTTAATTTAAAACTTTTTTGTTTTTCATCAAGAAGGTCGGGACAGAAGTGTTTAGCTCCGAGAAATAAGAAGAAATTTCCGAAAATTGTTCTTTAATTTTTGGAGAATTTCAGCTTATTTCCGAAGGAGTTGCTTTTGTTCCCGCCGTTTATCAGCTTTTAAGCCTAGGACAAAAATCCAAAGTGATTTTTGTCCTAGGCTTTTTTTTACTCTAATCCTTTTTTAACATCTTCTATCATCAAATGCATTGATTCTAATCCACCACCGCTTAGATACCAAACATCTGGTTGAAGCATAATGACTTTATCATTTTTACCAGCATCGGTTTTTTGAATCAATTCGTTTGCAGCGACGTTATCTTTTGAATCGTCGCCACCAATTGCTTTGGTGCGATCTACCACAAAGAGAATCCCAGGATTTTTTTCTAAAACATATTCGTAAGAAACACTTTGCCCATGAGTGGAAGCTTCAATCTTATCGTCTGCTGCTTTGAAGCCAAATGTATCATGAATTAAACCGAAACGAGAGCCTTTTCCGTAAGCAGAAAGTTGTCCTTCGTTAACTAACACAACAAGCGCATTATTCGCGCTAGCTTCTGCTTGTTTTTTCACGTCAGCAATTTCTTTTTCTAAGCCGGTTATTTTTTCTTTGGCTACCTCTTCTTTATCAAAAATAGTGCCTAACGTTTCGATATTTTGTTTCGTTGATGCCCAAGGATTTTTGGCATCTACAGCTAAGTAAATGGTTGGCGCAATGGCTTTTAATTGTTCTTGATAGTCTTGTTGACGACCAGAGATAATAATTAAGTCTGGTTTTAGTTGATTGATTTTTTCTAAATCTGGTTCTTTAATGCCGCCTGCTGATTCAACTTTTTGGTATTTTTCCAAATACGCAGGGATATTTTTAGTTGGCGCACCTACCACGCGGTCACCGACACCTAGTGCATCCATTGTATCCAAGGAACCATTATCAAAAACAACGACTTTCTTAGGATTTTTGGGAACGGTTAATTGACCATTGGTGTCTTTGACTGTGACTTCCGTTTTAGCTGTTGTTTCTGTTGTTGCAGAATCTGCTGTTTTTTTATTTGTTTGACAAGCACTTAACATTAACAGTCCCATCATTGAAACTGCCATCATTGCTAAAAATTTCTTTTTCATTCTTTTCCTCCAAAAACGTTATTTTTAAATTGCCCGATTTAGTGATAAAGACAAAAGCGTTTTCCTTCAATTTCACAAATCCGGATATTCATTTCATAAAGATCATTTAAAATACTTGTTTGAATAACTTCTTCTGTTGCGCCATGCGCATAGAGCTTTCCGCCTTTCATGGCGACAATTTCATCTGCATAGCTTGCGGCAAAATTAATATCATGTAGAACAATCAGAATCGTTTTTCCTAGTTCATCTACTAAGCGTTTAAGAATCTGCATCATTTGAACCGCATAATTCATGTCGAGGTTATTTAAGGGCTCATCCAATAAAATATAATCGGTATCTTGGGCTAAAATCATGGCAATATACGCCCTTTGTAATTGGCCCCCAGAAAGGGTATCAATGTATTCTTCCGCCATTTCAGTTAAGCCCAATTGTTCCAGTGCTTCTGTTACTTTTTCGTGGTCAGCGCTTTTTAAGCGACCTTTGGAATAAGGAAAACGACCAAAATTGACCAGTTCTCGCACAGTTAATTTAAGTTGTACACCGTTGGCTTGTTTTAAAAGGGCAATTTTTTGTGAAAAAGCCGATTGCTTCCAGGTTTTTACTTCTTGCTTGTCCAGATAAATTTCCCCGGTATCTTTGGGAATTAAGCGACTCATCATGGCTAGCAGCGTGCTTTTCCCAGCGCCATTTGGTCCAATAAAGGCCGTTAATTTGCCTTCAGAAATAGGTAAATCAATGTCTGAAACGACAAATTTATCGCCATATTTTTTTGATACATCACTCATCTGGATCATGTGCGTTGCTTCCTTTCTGCAATAATTTTCCATATAAAATAAACGCCCCCAACAAATTGAATCACCACACTGAGCGGGGTATTCAAATGAAAGACCTGTTCAACCATCAATTGACCGAACACCAGTAAAAAGACTGCTATTAAACTCCCTGCCACAAACAGTTCTCGGTGGCGATAGGTTTTCATGAATTGATAACTCATATTGGCCACGATAAAACCTAAAAATGTAATCGGTCCCACTAATGCTGTTGATAAGCCGACCAGACTACTGATCAAACACAACAACACTAATTGAAACTGATTCACAGCAATCCCCAAATTCTGGGCTTGATGGTTCCCTAAATGTAAAACGTCTAAACGGTAACTTTCCCGCCAAAGTATCCCACAAATCATGAGTACCGCCACACCAACGAAAACGAGATACTGACTATTGACGTTACCAAAACTGGCAAACAACTTTCCTTGGAGTAAGTCGTATTCGTTAGGATCCATAATCACTTGTAAAAACGTACTAATACTACTGAAAAAAGTACCTAAAATCATGCCAATCATCAATAATAAAAATAAATCGGATTGATTTTTGCGTAATAGAAAATACGATAAACTAGTACTTAAAAACACCATTAAAAAGACGTTCATCAAAAACGACCCAAGACTTACTTGGCCTAACGCTTGTGCGCCTCCTAAAAGAAAAAATAACACCGTCTGCACAAAGACATACAAGGAATCCATCCCTAAAATGTTTGGCGTTAGGAAATGATTTTGCGTGACTGTTTGAAAACTAATAGTTGAAAAAGCCGCAGCGATTCCAACAAAAATAAAAGCCAATAACTTTTTGCCTCGTAACGCCAAAGCAAAGGACCAATTGCCATACGTGTTATAAGTTAAATAACAAAGGCTCACAATTACTACGGCAGCTAAAAGCAAAAGTAATGAAAGCCATTTTTTTAAAGGCCGTTTCATTGTTTGCGCCCCCTTAGTAATAATAAAATGAACAAAATGCTCCCTAATGTTCCGACAACCACGCTGACAGGAATTTCATAGGGGGCAATCAATACTCGTGCTAAAATATCACAGATTAACAAGAACAAACTCCCGCAAATCCCAGTTAACCACAAGGTATTTTTCATATGATCGCCATAACGTAAAGACACGAGATTAGGAATCACAACCCCTAAAAACGGAATATTCCCCACCATCAATAAAACGATGGCACTTGCTAAAGCAACCAGCGTCAAACCTAAAAACTGAATTCGCTGGTAATGGACGCCAAGACTATTTGCAAATGCTTCACCCATACCAACGACAGTGAAATGATAAGCAAATAAATAAATAACAAACCACAAAGGAATCATTAAGAATAACCATTCATAATTCCCTTTCATAACTGTGGAAAAATTTCCTTGTAACCAAGCAGACATATTTTGAACCAATTGGTATTGATAGGCAAAAAATGTGGCAATTGAGCCTAGAATGTTACCAAACATCACGCCCACCAAAGGGACCATCACTTGATTCTTACTTGGTAATAATCGAATGAGCGCTAAGAATAATAAGGTCCCGCTTAGCGCAAAAATAAAAGCAATTGCCGTTCGATAGAGAAACGGAGCTGTTGGGAAAAATAACATTGCGACTAAAATACCCAACCTTGCACTATCGGTTGTTCCAGCGACACTAGGAGCGACAAATTTATTTTGTGTGAGTTGCTGCATAATCAATCCAGAAATACTCATCGTACTACCAGCAATGATTAAACTCAACGTGCGGGGAACACGGGTGGTAAATAAAACAAATTGTTGCTGCGCATCTAATTGAAACAATTGAGAAAGTGCAATGTCCTTCACCCCTATCACTAATGACAATAAGCTGAAAAGTAATAGTAGAACAAACAAACCAATCTTTTTCATGAGAAAACTCCATTTTTATTTAATTGAGAATGATTCTCATTCTTAGTTACAGTGTATGAGAAAACCATCACAAATGCAACCACTTTTTTTCCTTTATTAAAAACTTCTTCTCAAGCCGACTGACCAACGACTTATCTAAGATATGCTATAATGGAGGGAAACGTTAGGAAAGGAGTGTTACTGAATGGCGAATGATGACTTACAACAACGTCTGGATAAAGGAATGTACGGTACGCCCCTCGTTAATCCTGAAGAACAACACAAATACATGGGCACATTTCGTGAACGCTGCCGTCTCTCCATGACCGTCGCTGAAATGAAAGATGCACAGAACCAAAAACATTTATTAGAAGAATTAGCGAAGCATCCTGAAGTTACAGTACTTTTAAATGGCGAAATCTCTTCTGACCTGCAAAGTACCTATATTAAATTATTAAATCAGCATGGCGCAAACTTTAAGATTGTTAACAATTTTGTGGAGAACAACCCTGACTCTCTCGGCTTACTGTTAGCTGAAAAACATGCAGTCGATGAACCTGTGATTGACGTTACAGAAAAATATCCTCAAGCAACAGAAACGCCAAAAGAAGAGCCAACAGCTAAAAAAAGCTTTTGGCAAAAACTATTTCACTCATAAAAAGCTCAAGGAAAGTTATGAGCGCTTCCATTTTAAATAGAATTATGCTATTATGAAAATGAAAAAGAGAGGTATGCGGGTACATACCTCTCCTTTTATACCAACACCAGTTATAAGAACTGGTGGCTTACTGAGTTAAGTTTTGAATCTTAACCGTTCGGCCTACGAAGCTTGTGAACGGTTATTTTTTATTGTTTTTCGTTGCTTCAAGGATACCGAAAATCAGTAGTGCAACAAACGCTGCAAAACTAATCATCAATTCCAATGCCGCTTCGATTGACAAAAAAATGCTCCTTTCGTTAAAGTGCATCGGATACACATAGGCATCACCTGCCTCTCTAACTCAGAGCCACCGTCATACAACTTTCATTGGTAATAGTTTTAGTATAACCTATTGGGTTCACCAAGAAAACGTTTTTATAAAGAATACCGCCAAAAAATCTATTATGAATTTTTTGGCGGTATTCTTTTTTTATTGAACCACTTCTGGGTATAAAAGTTTTAAAACGTCCATTGTCAAACGGCGTCCTTTTCCAGCGTAAGGATACACATGCATGTGCATGGCTGGATTAAAGTTTGCTTCGATAATCCCGTACGTTAAGCTATCACGTGTGCCTTTTACGTCTTTGTCAGGAATGATTAAATCAATGCCACAAATTTTGGCTCCTAAAGCAGCTACGGCCTCAATGGCGATTTGTTTATAACTATCATCAATGACATCGGTCATATCAATCGAATCCCCGCCCGTGCTAACATTAGAATTTTCTCGCAAGTACACGATTTGCTCTTTTTCTGGCACAGAATAGATAGTTAAACCTTGTTCTTTCAACATTAGTTTTTCTAAATCATTTAACTGGATTAATTCTAGTGGTGCACGGTGATTGGTCCCCCGCAATGGATCACTATTTTTAGCGGCCACCAATTCTTCTACAGTGTGTTTGCCATCTCCGGTAACATTGGCTGGCACGCGCAACATGATGGCTTTTACATCATTATTTAACACAAAGAACCGATATTCTGTTCCAGGTAAAAACTCTTCAATTAAAACCGCTGTGTCCTCTTTAAAAGCAATCCGTAACGCTTCCGTAAAGTCTTCCAACGAAGCGCCTTCTTTAAAAATGGTAATTCCTAAACCGTAATTCGTTGATTTTGGTTTCACGACAAACGCTTTATTGGCGTAGCGTAAATGTGCTTCTTGTGCCTCAATAAAAGATGAAAATTCTTCACCGCCAGGCACATGGAACCCTGCTGCAGACAAAATTTTCTTTGTCACGGTTTTGTTTTCCATAATCAATGGTACCACGTAGTTATCTTTGCTAGTCATGTTGGCATTTTTGACGTATTCAATGTGCTCGCCATGTTGCAGTTTCAAAAATTGTTCTTTTTCATCTAAAATTTCGATTTCCAAACCTTTTTGAATCGCATCAAATAAGAAAATTTGTGTGGATAATTCCATCTCACGGAAACCAGCTAATTGATAAGGGCGTTCAAAGGCCATACTTTGATATTGGTTTCCAAAAATATTTCCCAGTTCACTGTTGGAGTTTTCTTGAATAATCGTCCACATTTTGCCAGAAACGGTGTCTTGTGGATTCCGCAGTTGTTGATAATACTTACCGACAACTTCTTTGCCTTTGCGAATGCCTAGAGCATCTAACATATCAATCATTTCTGAAAAAATCCGATCGCCTTCTGCAATTAACTTAATCGTTTCATGAGGATGACCAAGAGCCACTTGTTCATTAAAAATATCGCCAGTTTTTACCCATTCATCCGCTTCTTCTTTTTCATCTGTCCACAATAAATACAACATGAAATAATGTAAGAAATCCACGGTATCTTCCACAATGCCTAAACGCGAAAAAGGATTTAAGTCTAAATTACGCAACTCGATATAGCGAATACCTGTTTTAGGCAGATCAGACATTTGTTTCCCGCCACGTAAGCGCACAGGCGCATAAAATTCTTTTTCTTCAGAAAGTAAACCATTTTCCACCATGCGATGAATATCTTCTAAATAGCGTTCCAATGAGGCATACGATACTTTCACATTGTCATGATTTCTGTAGCCATACGTACTATTCCGAATACTGCGAATAGGTTCTTGCGGTTGGTCGTCATAGACCCTAAAGTAGCCGTCTTCACTAACTGGCGAAGCCCCAAAAAGATACGTAATTAACCAACGATAACGTAAAAAGTTACGGGCAACTTTCATGTATACTTTCGTTTTAAATTGTTTGCAATCTGTCACTTCGGATTGTTCATCATATAATTGCTGAATCAGGGCTTGGTCATATTCAAAATTAAAATGAATTCCGCTGACCATTTGTTTTCGTTTGCCATACTCTTTTGCCAAATAACGACGATATAACACTGCATCATATTGATCTAATTTAGCAATTTTAATCTCTTCATCTTTTGTTGGTAATTGTGGCGGCATACTTAATGGCCACAACATTTCATCTTCTGGAATCGAACGACGAGCAACATCGTGAATGGCATCTAAAAAACGAAGCATTTCTGTGCCGCTATTTGCTACAGGCGTGATTAGTTCTAATTGTGTTTCACTAAAATCTGTTTGAATATATGGATGATAAGAACGGTTACCAAAAACCGTGGGATGATCAGTTGTCGCTAAAAGCCCTTCTCGTGTACTACGTTGGTTTTCTTTTTCTAAACCAAAACGAGCCATCAATACGTAAGGACGAACATTTTTCTTTTGCATTAATTCTCTATAATTCATCTTGTCGCCTTTCTTTCTACAAACTATCTGTTTCTCTTACTATTATATAGGAAAACGAGTAAATATGCTGTTTTTTTGAACGTTCACTTGGGAATTTTCGAGACACTTTTAGAGAGCGCCTTTTTCCGTTATACTCAAAACAACTAGTTTATAGAAAGTGGGGATTGCTCATGAAAAATCGTGCATTACTTTTAATTGACTTTCAAAAAGGCATCGAAAGTCCGACGCAGCAATTGTACCGTCTACCAGCAGTGTTGGATAAAGTCAATCAGCGTATTGCTGTCTACCGCCAACACCATGCGCCCATTATTTTTGTTCAACATGAAGAAATCGAATTAGCTTTTGGCTCAGACTCTTGGCAACTTTTTGAAAAACTGGATGCACAACCTACAGATTTTTTCATCCGCAAAACGCATGCGAATGCCTTTTACCAAACAAATTTAAATGATTTACTGACGGAACACGACATTCAAACGTTAGAAATCGCTGGTGTCCAAACCGAGTTTTGTGTGGACACTACAATTCGGATGGCTCATGGTTTAGGCTATACGTGTTTGATGACACCGAAAACCACTTCCACCTTGGATAATGGACATTTAACCGCGGCACAAATTATCCAACATCATGAAGCTATTTGGGCTGGCCGCTTTTTGACTTTTTTGAGCCTGTGACAAAAATCACTTTGGATTTTTGTTCCGGGCTCAAAACCTGATAAACGGCGGGAACCGAACCAACTCCTTCGGAAATAAGCCGAAATTGTTGAGAATCACGAAGAACGTAGTGATTCGATGATGAACAATACCTACTTGGTCCCCAAAAATTAAAGAGCAATTTTCGGAAATTTCTTCTTATTGCTGAGAAACACTATTTGCAAAGCAAATAGATGTTAATCAGTACCTACTTGGTTCTCGGAGCTAAACGGTTCTGTCCCGACCTCTTTTCCAAAAAATTGTTTGTTCACTATGTTTTCTTGTCGTATTTCATGTTAGTATAAGGAAAAAGTGTTCAGTTGATTAGTTGAAGATTTAGAGTGTGGGACATAAGTCGATCAGGCTTGTCTCTCATGTTCTGTCTTTTTTTATGTCATCATTCACTAAACTAATAAATAATTGGAGGTATTTTATGAACAAATTTTTTACAGCCCAACGTTTAAAAGACACCGCCTATGTAACAGTCGGTGCATTCATTTTGGCCATTTCAATCAATGCGGTCTTATTGCCAAATAAACTTGTCGCAGGCGGAGCCAATGGCATTAGTATTGTTATTAATTATGTTTTCGGGATTAGTCCCGCCATTGTTCTTTACGCCATCAATATTCCTCTTTTAGTGCTTTGTTTCTTACTTCTTGGGAAAGAGGTCGGTGTCAAAACCATTTATGGCAGTCTTATTTATCCATTTTTTGTAGGAATTACTTCGGGGATGCCTGTTTTAACACATAATATTTTTCTAGCAGCATTATTTGGCGGTATTATTACAGGTGCTGGCCTAGGCTTGGTTTTCCGTGGCAATGCTTCAACTGGTGGGACAGCAATCATTTCACAAATTGTCAATAAATACTTCAAAGTTTCCTTAGGTATTGCTATTTTATTCGTCGATGGTTTAGTCATTTTATCAGCAATGTATGCTTTTAATGCAGATATTGTGCTATTCTCTTTAATTTGTTTATTTACAATTGGTCGTGTCGTTGACATGATTCAAGTTGGTCTGGTTCGCTCGAAGAATGTGATGATTATTTCACCAAAATATGTCGCTATTCAAGAACGCTTATTACGTGAACTAGATAAAGGTGTGACCTTGGTGCCAATCGAAGGCGGTTATCGAAGCGCGAAAGGCATGCTCTTAATGACTGTCATTCGTGAAAAAGATTTTCCCCGCTTAAAAGAAGCCATTCTTGATATTGATGAAGAAGCTTTTTTGATTTCAATGAGTGCGAGTGAAGTCTACGGAAAAGGATTTAGCTTGAAAAAAGTAGCTGATTCTTATGGTGTTGAAGCAACTAATGCCAATAATTTACAATAGTTTTTTGTAGGGAAAGAGCCGCAAAATCTGTAGAGATTTTGCGGCTCTTTTTACATCTTCATCCAGACAGGTTCTAAGCTATTGCCATCCAAATCTTGCACTTCTAAGCCATACATTTGCTCTTCTGGTATTCCCATATCAACTCGGTAGCAGTTGCCTCCGTTAGCTTTGGCGGTTTCGCCAAACTGTTTTACGGCTTCGGCACTCTCTAAACTAAAGGAAATTAATGCTCCACTGGTTGTTTGCGCATCAATAATTTGCTTTTCTTGGATAAATTTTCCATAAAAGTCATGGTTCAACAACATAATCCAAAATTGATCATCCCACATCATCGAACTAGCTTCCTCTGTTGAAAATTCCTCGTTCTTTTTGAATCCAAGTTTTTCATAAAATGCTGTAGAACGTTGGACATCCGCTACTGGGAAGTTAACAAAAACCATTGTGCCCATGTGATTCATCCCTTTCTTTTAATCATCTACGACAGCTAAGTGTGCGTTGCGACAAAATCAACAAGCTTGTTTGATTTATACTAGCATATTCATAAAAGAAATGTTACTAAAACGTTTTCTTAAGGTAATTCTCGATAAGCCAAGTGCTGAATGATTTCACTATGTTGTGGATAATCGTTTAACAATTCCGCTTGAGTAAATAACTCGAAGTCTTCAAACTCAAAGCCTGGTGTAACCACACAACTGACTAACGCAAATCCTGTCGCTACTGTAGAGCCAAAGATTGTGCCGGCAGGAACTGAGAACGAAAGCTGTTGCCCTTGAACTAAGTCTTTCCCTAACTGAACAGCTTGATACGTTCCATCAGGAAAAATACAGTGAACGGTTAACGGCTGACCATCGTGAAAAAACCATAATTCATCCGCTTTTAAACGATGAAAATGTGACGGACTTTCTGTATTTAATAGAAACAAAATCGCTGTATGCAACGCCCGTTCGCCTCGTTTGGTCGGAATCAATTGTTCACTTTTATTGGTTTGTTTAAAATAACCGCCCTCAGGATGCGCTTCTAATCCTAACTTCTCAATCCACATTTGTTCTGTCATCTTCTCCCTCACTCCTTCATTTTTTCAGAAACGATTTAGGAAGAACTTAGAACATCCGTCCCAATCCTAAAATAAACGGCGGGACAGGAGTAGCTTCTTCATTCTTGAAGCTAAATACTCCTGTCCCACGTTCTTCCCAAACCTGTTATTTTCTACAACTAAACATCTTTTAATAAGCCTTTAAATAAGCCCATTGCGAAATCGTTGGCATTAAATGGTTCTAAATCGTTAATGCCTTCACCTAGACCAACTAATTTCACTGGCAAGTGTAATTCATTCCGAATAGCAATGACAATACCACCTTTGGCTGTTCCGTCTAGTTTGGTTAAAACTAAGCCAGTGACATCGGTTGTTTCTTTGAACTGTTTGGCTTGTGTCATCGCATTTTGCCCAGTAGTTGCGTCCACGACTAAGAGAACTTCGTGAGGCGCATCTGGAATTTCTCGTTGGATGACTCGTTTGATTTTTTCTAATTCCTTCATTAAGTTGACTTTATTTTGTAAACGACCTGCTGTATCCACTAGCAAAACATCGGCCTGTTCTGCCTTGGCACGTTCCACTGCATCGAAAACGACCGCTGCGGGGTCGCCGCCAGCATTCCCACGCACAACTTCAACGCCAGCCCGTTCACCCCAAACAACTAATTGATCGATGGCGCCCGCTCGGAACGTATCGGCAGCGGCCATTAAAACTTTCTTTCCTTCCAACTTGTATTGATGGGCTAATTTACCAATGCTGGTTGTTTTACCAACTCCATTAACACCGACAAATAAAATCACGGTTAAGCCATTTGGCTGTAAGTTAATCGCATTATTTTCATTAATTCCTGCTTCTTCATACAAATCAACCATTTTTTCAATGATGGTATTTTGAACTTGAGCTGGTTTTTTCACGTTTCGCAGTTTCACTTCTTGTCGCAAGGCTTCTGTAATTTTTAAGGATGTATCAAAGCCTACGTCTGCACCAATTAACGTTTCTTCTAATTCTTCAAAGAAATCTTCATCGACGCTTCGGAAATTAGCAAACAATTCGTTCAACCGTTGACCAAATGTTTTACGCGTTTTTTCCAAGCCTTTTTCATATTTTTCTTGGACTTGCTCTTCTTTCGACTCTTCAATTTCTTCTGAAACCTGCGTGTCTGTTGGTTCTGCCAACGGAGTTACGACACTACTTTCTTCCTCAGGCGCTTCCACAACAACTTCTTGTGTTTCCTCTGTCAGGATTTCTTCTGGCTCTTCTTCTAATGCTTCTTCTACGCCAGCTAATTTTTCCATTTCAGCGTTATCTGTTAAATCGGCTGTTTCTGTGACTTCTTCCGCTGTCGTTTCTGGCGTTGTTTGCGCCTCTTCTGCTGCGGTTTCTTTTGATTCAGCAGGCGCTGATTCATCACTAGGTGTTTCGTCTACTGTTTCGTCAATTATCTCTTGTTTTTCTTCTTCCTTTTTTTCAGCGGAAAAAGCTTTTTTAATTTTATCAAAAAATCCCATTCTTATTGGCCTCCTTCCAACGGCGTTAAAATATATTTTTCGACCGCTTTGGCAACGCCATCTTGGTCATTCGTGTCTGTAACGACATCTGCGGCTTCTTTAACTAATGGAATCGCATTTGCCATGGCGACACCTAAGCCAGCGTATTCAATCATCGGTAAATCATTTTCTTCGTCCCCTAGGGTCATGATTTCTTCTGCACGGATTCCTAAATCTTTGGCTAACAAGGAGATACCATAGGCTTTCGTAATCCCTTTTGGCATAAATTCTAATAAGTTATTTCGCGTTTTAATAATTTCAAAGCGCTCATAAAAAGAGGCCGGAATTTCCTTGATGCGTTCATTTAAATACGCTTCATCAATCGCAACAACAACTTTATTATAAATTCGATTCGGGGTTAACTCTTCTAATTTGTAGGACTCAAAGGTTAATAATTTGTTTAGAGAACTATAAATTGAAGGATAATTAGGTGCAGAAGGCAATTGCATCACGACCTCATCGGATAAGACATCAAACGGCATGTTGAGTGTGGTTGCTAATTGGTACAGCTCATGAATCGCTTCCAAGGGCATCAATGTTTTCTCAATAATGGCCCCTGTATCATTTTTTTGAACCAATCCGCCGTTAAAAGTAATGCTATAATCGCCTTCCTCTTGTAAACCTAATTCTTCTAAGTAAGGACCAATAGCTGCCAAAGGTCGACCTGTGCAGATAACAACTTTCACGCCTGCTTGTTTCGCAGCCATCAGTGCTTGTTTATTCCGTAAAGAAATCTCTTTTTGGCTATTTAATAATGTTCCATCTAAATCAATAGCAACTAATTTTATCAAACGTTCGCTCCTCCTTGCTTCTGGCTAATTGCTTTTTTCAATTGCGCCACCTTCTTTGACCTCTTCCAAGCGAACTGAAACGATTTTTGAAACCCCAGATTCTTGCATAGTCACGCCATATAAAACATCTGCGGCTTCCATTGTCCCTTTACGATGCGTCACCACGATAAACTGTGTACCATCTTCAAATTCGCTTAAATAATGGCCAAAACGAGCAACGTTGGCTTCATCTAAAGCTGCTTCTACTTCATCTAAAATACAGAACGGAACTGGTCGAACACGAATAATTGAAAAGAGTAATGCAATCGCCGTTAATGCCCGTTCGCCTCCAGACAACAAGCTTAAATGTTGTAATTTTTTCCCTGGTGGTTGCGCCTCAATCTCAATCCCTGTATTCAAGAGATCCTCTGGATTGGTTAGCACCAGTTCTGCCCGTCCGCCACCAAACATATTAGGAAATACCACTTTAAACTGGCCACGAATTGCTTCAAAGACTTCTTTAAACCGTTCTTTCACTTCTTGGTCCATTTCATCCATGGTTTCAAATAATTGTTCTTTCGCATTTAATAAATCATCTCGTTGACTGACTAAAAATTGATGGCGCTCATCGACTTGTTCAAATTGCTCGATGGCACTTAAGTTAACAGGTCCTAACCGCTCAATTTCTTGTTTTAGGCGTTTCACTGTTTGCTGCGCTTGCGCTAAATCATCGATTGGGAAATACGCTTCATAGGCAGCTTCAAAGGTTAAGCTGTATTCTTCCTGTAAGTAACTTAACGAGCTATCTAATTGCATTTCTGCACGATTTTTTAGGACTTCAATTTGTGTTTTATCTGCTAAATACTGTTGTTGGCGTTTGTTTTCTTCCGCTAATTTTGTATCTAACTCGTCTACTTCTTCTTGCAACGCTTGTCGTTGACTACGTGCCGTTTGTAAAGAGGTTTGCAACGCTGTTTGTTTCTCCGCTAATTGAGCGACTTGTGCCGCTAAGCCTTCTTCGGTTAACTGGTGATCGCTAGAATGGCTACTTAATTGTTGTAGCTGTTGACGGATGGCCGTTTCTCGAATCAACAATTCGTCCAATTGTTCTTGTTTGTCTTGCTTTTGACGAGCAAAATGGGCACATTGTTCCGCCGCTACTGCTTGTTCTGCTTGAACTGTCGTCAAGCGTTCTTGCGCTTGGGCTTTAAAGGTTTCCATTTGGCTAGCTTCTTGTTCCACTTGTTTCATTTCAGCATCTAAACGTTCTTTCGTTGCCGTTAAGTTTGCTTGTTGCTCTGTCAATGTGGCTTTTTTC
Organism: Enterococcus sp. AZ120; assembly: GCF_050546165.1. Lineage (NCBI taxonomy): Bacteria > Bacillati > Bacillota > Bacilli > Lactobacillales > Enterococcaceae > Enterococcus > Enterococcus sp. AZ120. The sequence goes on from NZ_CP172950.1 coordinate 2,460,608, forward strand.
GTTTGATATTCGGTTAAGAATTGATGTAATTCTCGTGATTCATATTCAAACAAGCGTTTTTCTTTTGTTAAACGAGTAATCGTTTCTGTTTGATTGGCTAATTTATTGTCAATTTCTTGTTGTTTTAAGCGATTTTGTTCACCAGCAGAGCGCAACATTTCTGCACGTTCCGTGGCTGTTTTCACTTCTTGCGAGAGCGCTTGGACTTCTTGTTCTACACTTCTTAGTTGTGTTTCTAATTGAGTCATTTGTTCAGTAATTGTTTGAAGTTCTTGCGCTTGTGAAAATAGGCTTCCTTGGTTGCCACGTTTATTGGCTCCCCCAGTCATCGAACCGCCAGGATTCATCACATCGCCTTCCAATGAGACAACGCGATATTGGTAATTGACTAATTTTGCTAACTGGTTGGCACTCGTTAAATCTGCCGCTAAAATCGTGACGCCTAAGAGATTTTGAATAACGGTTTGTACTTGTTCTGGATAACGAACTAATTCACTGGCAATCCCCACGAAGCCCGGTGCACCAGCCAAACGATTCTGAACCATCGCCGATACAGAGCGCGGCTTAATGGTAGTCAATGGTAAAAAGGTTGCCCGGCCACTGTGTTGTTGTTTTAAGAAGGTAATGCCTGCTCGACCATCTTTCTCATTTTCCACAACAATATGTTGCGCCGCACCACCTAGGGCCGTTTCAATCGCCAACGTATATTCTTTAGGCACTTCAATTAACTCAGCCACTGCGCCAACAATCCCAGTTAATTGGTTTTTGTGACGCAATACAGCTTTCACGCCTTGATAGAAGCCAGCGTAATTTTCTTGAATTTCTTGCAAACTTTTTTGGCGTGCCTTCGCTTGTTGCACTTGATTCATCGCTTGGTACATATCGTTTTGACGCTGTGCTAATCGTTCACGCTTAGCTTCAAGCGTTGCTTTCAACGCAGTGTATTCTTCCAGTTGTTCTTGTAAGCCTTGTTTTGCAACTTTTTGCTCTTTTTCTAGCGTCTCTTTCATTGCAAGAGCTTCAACCATCTGTTCTTCTAGCGCTTCGTGTTTTGCTAGCGATTGTTGATTTTTAGCTGTTTCTTGTTGATATTGTCGTTCTAAATATTTTAAGTCATTGGCTGTATTGGCTTGTTCTTGCATGACTTCCACATACTGACTGCGCAATTCTTCCATCAATTCTTTAGAAGACTTACTATATTTTTCCACATCTTTCGTTGCCAAAGCCAATGCTTCTTTTAACGTCTGACGTTGTGCCGTTTTTTCTGCGATTGCTGTTTCCAGCGTCTGCAATTCTTCTCGATAACGAACAATTTTTTCGGCCGTTTCTGCCAATGTCTCTTCGTATTCGCTTGCCGTTTGGGAGGTGTGTTTAGAACGTTCAATTAAAACATTTTTTTGTCCTTCTGCTTGTTTCAACGCTTCTGTCACTTGTAATAATTGTTGTTGTTCCGTTTCAATTTGTTCATCTAAACGATTGCGCTTGCTGCGTAAACGTACCAATTTGCCTTCTAGGTCATGGACTTGTTTACTTGCGCCAGCTAACTTTTCTTCAATGGCTGTTAATTCTTGCGTTTTCGTTTCCCAAATAGCTTTTGCTTCTTGAATTTCGGTCACAGTTAAATTGACATCAATTTCGGTAAGTTCTTCTTTCAAAGCTAAATACTTTTTAGCCGCATCTGCTTGGGCGGCTAGAGGAACTAATTGGTCTTCCAACTCGTAAATGATATCTTGGACACGGCTTAAGTTGTCCTCGGTTTCGAAAAGCTTTTGTTCAGCTTTTTTCTTTCGTTGTTTGTATTTTAAAACGCCCGCTGCTTCTTCAAAGATCCCACGACGGTCTTCAGGTTTACTATTAAAAATCGCTTCAACTTTCCCTTGTGAAATAATTGAAAAAGATTCTTTGCCTAACCCTGAATCCATAAATAAATCTTGAATGTCTTTTAAACGGCACGCTTGTTTATTAATAAAAAAGTCACTTTCGCCCGTTCGTTTTAAACGACGGGTGACACTAATCTCACTATAATCCAATGCTAAATAATGGTCGCTGTTGTCTAACGTCACGGTAACTTCCGCAATATTTAGCGGCTTACGACCTTCCGAACCGGCAAAGATAATGTCGTTCATTTTGCCACCGCGAAGGTTTTTCGCAGATTGTTCACCTAATACCCAGCGAACGGCTTCCGTGATATTACTTTTCCCACTTCCATTCGGACCAACCACTGCTGTCACATCATCTTCAAATTCAATAATGGTTTTATCTGCAAATGATTTAAATCCTGTAATTTCAATTCGTTTTAAATACACGAATATTGCTCCTTCCAGCCTTACTGAGGAATACTTTTCAGTGCCCGCTCAGCGGCATCCTGTTCAGCTAACTTCTTCGATTTTCCTTGGCCTAACCCAATGAGTTCACCATTCATGTAAACTTCAGTGAAAAAGGTGCGGTCATGAGCAGGGCCTTCTTCTTTAATTAAGCGATATTCAATTGAAACATCGCCTTTGCGTTGTAAAACTTCTTGTAATTGTGTTTTGTGATCCATCTCATGTGAAAAAGCACCGGCATCAATTTTCGGAAAAATAACGTCTTCAATAAATTTCTTGGCTGCGCCAACTTTTTGGTCTAAGTAGAGGGCACCTAAAAAGGCTTCAAATAAGTCACATAATAATGATGCACGTGTTCGTCCGCCCGATGCTTCTTCTCCTTTACCTAATAAAATGTAGTTGTCGAAGTGACATTCTTTCGCAAATTTGGCTAAACTATCTTCCCGAACGATGGCTGCGCGCATCTTCGTTAATTTTCCTTCTGGAAGTTCTGGGAATTTTAAATACAAATATTGTGAAACAATTAATTCTAAAACTGCATCTCCTAAAAATTCAAGACGTTCATTATCGGATAATTTTAAATAGCGATGCTCATTCACATAGGATGAATGAGTAAAAGCTTGCTCTAATAGATTGACATCATGGAAAACAATGCCGTAACGTTCTTTTAACTCTGTTGTTAACTGATTGTCCATTCTCCACATTCCTTTACATTTATTTACACCTTGTTTCATTATACTTTTTTTTTCACTTTTTTTAAATGGTTCTATTCAGAAAAAGCCTGTTATTTACTGTGTTCTCATTATTTTTTAGAAAAAAATAAATAAATCACCTCTCCAGCTATCAAATCAGCCACTGCTACCCCATAAAAAAAGAGAAAACGTAGCAACGTTTTCTCGGAATTTTTTGAATAAACGTACCAGCAAGAGACAATAAAAAAGCATTCAGTTATTCACTTTCACTAAATATTAACATCTCATTTAAAGATTGGGATAATTCTTCTTTTTGTCGTCTTTTTAATTTGGTTTTAGTCGCATCATGATTCTTTACTGTGCCTATATGAACCTGCACCTCTTTCTTATTATTTATAGCAACAATAAAAGGTACAGAAAGCGACTCATCCCCAGTATATTTTTGATAAAATTTTTGTAATAATTCATCATCATTTTCTGTATAGTCATCACCACGAGTATTTACAGCATAAGCATTCATACTTTCCTTCTCTAATTCTTTATCTAGTATTGGTAATAATTCTAGACACCAAGGACAAGTCGGAAAGCCAAAATAATAAATTCCTTGTTGTCTGTTCACCAGATTTTCCATTATTTTTGAAGTATCAGTATGTACAAACTGTTTTGTCTCGTCATTATATGATACATACTTATTTTGATTAAACGCTAAGTAATAACCAAAAACAAATATAATCAAACTAACAAGAAAAATAATGAACACTTTTCTTTTTTTCATTTATTTCTCCTCCTAAAAATTTGAAAAATTGAAAGCAAAATTATTTCTCCATCTGCAGTAAACGGTAAGAGATTAAAAATATTACTAATACAAGATACTTTTAAAATCACAGTATAATAATTTAATGGCAAAATTATTCCTACTATAACCAAGAAAAGCGGAGATATCGCTGAAATCAATAAATTATCTAGAGGATTATTTCTGTTCGTATACACCACTTTAAATGGGTATAGACCAACTCTCTTTATATAAGCATTGTATTTGAAGAATTTGGCTAAAATAAAATGTAACCACTCATGTACAAGTAACACGACATATATTGACAACACATACAATATTGATAACTTAATAATCATATTTTCTTTTTTCCAAATAACCCAGTCAAAATATAGACAACTAACAATAACAACAAATAGAGTACTAATACCTTAATTGTCAAACCAAAAGTAGTTGAAATTTCATGTTTACTTATACGATTATCAATCGTAATTCCTAATAAGGTAGTGACTTTCGTTGATTCTGTGCGACTGGTATGGAATAGCTCCCATAATGTTTCGATCACAAGAACTAACAAATAGATAACTGTTATACTTCCTAAATATTTACTATTCTTTTTCATTTCTCACCTTCTTAATTACTAACAAATGCAAGAGTACTAAAACAATTAGAATCAACCAACCAAAAGAGCGATTTGTCAATAAACTAACTAGAACAAATACAATAAATAATAACAATAATGAAGTCGTTTCATTTAAACTTCCTTGTGATTTTGGAAATACATATCCCAAAATTATAGCTACTAATGATAACGACAACGCTGTAATTAGTTGAGCTAACTCCCCAAATCCCCAAAAACAAAGTAGTAACAATGGCATTGCCAACATTATCACTAGCAATAGTTGACTCAACCATTCATTTCTAATTTTTATTCTCAATAAATCATATTGTTTTCTGAAATCAGCAGTAATATCTCCATAGCTTAATAATAAAACGCCTGAAAAGGCCATAACAGTTGTCAAAATGAATAACATTGTTCTTAAACCACTTTGGAAAAAAATAACCAACATAACAACTGTAGTAAAACTAATAAAATACCAATTCGCTTTATAACGAAATATAACTTTATTTAAGAATGGAATGTATATATATTTTGAATGTTGAGACATTTGATTTTCAAGAATACTAATTAGTCTTAATAGGCCTATACTAATAAGCATTAAACATACCACTATTAGAAAAAAAGTGATAGGAATCATATAGGAGATACTCCACAATTGGTTTGCTAGAAATAATTCTAAACCATAACGAAAATCAAAAAAATAAAAAGTAGCAAAAATCATTAATAAACTATCACCTATCACTTTGAGACTATTAATTTGTTTCACTCTTCGTTTCAAAAAGAATGTAAACAAACAATGTATAAACTCAATCACCCCAATTACCACTAGATAAAAAAGATGCTGAACAATAAAAAAAATGACATATTCAATAGGAACAGTCGTCACAAGTTTAATAGCTGGCGTAGAAATGATCATAACTAATTCATAAAGCAATATCATAATTACAAATTTGAATAGCATAAAAGATAAGCTGATGTCTTTCTTTCTAAAAGGCAATGTTTTCACAAAAAATAAGGAGTTTTTATCTAATGCAACAGTATTATCAACTAAAATATATGCTATTATACCTAAAACAAATGTATTACTAAAATAACTATAAAAAGTTATTTTTCGACCTTGTTCTATCAAAATATGACTAATTTTTTCTGAATCTGGTACAATTCTAGCTAGTTCACTCATATTATAAAAAAAGTATGCAAAATAGATAAAAAATACACACACACCTATTACGATGCGAGTACTCTTTTTTGACAAAATAGAGTGCTTGAGCAAACCTCGTAAAGCATTATCAATAAATAACTCGATTAATAGGATGATATCCTTTGATGTATTTAATTTTTTCATGAATTTTCTCCGTACTTATCACTTCTTTTTCTAAATTCTCTGACGCCCCTAAAAATGGAGTTAAATTGCCATTGGACATCAATAAAATATTCTCTGAAAACCTTTCAATAATTAATTTATTATGAGAAATAATCACTATCCCTACTTCTCTAGATAAATTTTCAAACAGCTCTAACGTAAGCAATGTTGTCTCAAAGTCAAGTCCATTAAATATTTCATCACCTAATATATAATCAGTGTTAGCTAGTGCTGCTGCAACTATTTGTATTTTTTTCTTCATACCAAATGAGTACGATTCTATTAAATTAGTTCCAGCAAATTTTAAATCAAATAGTTCTAAAAAATCATCTATCCGTTCTATATCACTACAGCGATATCTTGATAAAACAAAGTTTAAGTACTCTTTACCCGTCATATAATTAGGTAGATAAAATTCCGATGGTATATAGAATATACATTCTTTAAACTTTTCAGAATCATTAGAATAGCTCTCAATAAATACCTTTCCAGACGTTGCATCTTTCAATCCTACAATACAATCTAATAAAGTAGTTTTCCCACTTCCATTTATACCTACAATCACACTAACTCGGTTTTTAGGCAATGAGATAGTTATATTATCTAAAACTTTCCTATCAAATTTTTTTGTTAAATTTTCAATTCTTATCATAAGTTTCTTAACAAGAAGCCTCCATAAAATAGAGGCTCCTTCCTCCTTAAATATCAACGTTTACAATTGAAGGTAACGTGTACCAAGTCGGGAACACCAATTTTAATACTCCCAGCAAATGTTCCACCTACCCAACTACAGTAAACTGCATAACCAATACAGCCAATCACTGAAAGTAATATTACAACTGCCCAAACCCATTTTACAGTTATTTCTTGTGAATATTTTGATTGCAATGCAAGCAAATAATTCTCCATATAAAGTGGCATATCCATTCACTCCTTTCTTTAAATATAAGTTTTAGTTATAAACAATACCAAACACACCTTCAAAAACTAACTAAAACTTAATCTAATTGTAACTTATCGTTCTTTATACGTAAAGGGAGTATTATATATATAATAAAAAAAATAACATTTCATAACAAATGTGTAGATATACACACTAAATAAAATAAAAAAACAGAACCTCCCATCAAAAACCATACTGCATAAAAAACAATTCATCTATAACAAAAAATAACGCATACATATAAATTGTAATTACTTAAAGTAACAAAAATTTTCACATAAAATAAGATGGTCTAAGAAACTATCCTATCCAAAAAAACAGATTCTAGAAGAGCTTTATGTCTTCTAGAATCTGTTTTTTTATTTCCGTGAGTCTGCTGTGACACCCACCGTTGCCCATGGATTATCTTTCGTATCAACTGCCCAAGTAAAGTCAACTACACGGTCGTTGACAGGCAAGACTTCATTTCTGTAAAGCGTTGGGATTACAAACGCTTCATCAATGGCATACTCTTGCCAATCGTAGAAGGCTTTTTTACGTTTTTCTTCATCAAATGATGCTTTTGAATCAATCGCATCAAGTAATTTAGTATTTTCTTCTGACTCAAAACGTGTATAGTTAAAGGCTGAGTTTGGACCATATAAGCCGGTTGGTGAAGGATCTGAACCTGTGCCCCACGCGCCTTGATAGATATCTACTTCTGGGTCATCATTTTTCAATTTATCATAGAATGCTTGGAAATCAATTAAGCGTCCTGTTGTATACGTTACGTTTAAGCCAATTTCTTTCCATTGTTGGACATAGTAATCAGCAAGTGGTTGTGCAGTTTCGCCGCCTGACATTGAAGCAAACTTGATTTCTAGTGGTTTGCCTTCTTTGTCTTCGCGAATGCCATCGCCGTCTACGTCTTTATAACCAGCATCGTCTAATAATTTTTTCGCTTTGTCTAAATCAAGCGTATAGCCTTTCGCTTCGCTATCATGCAAGCTCTTGAAGACTGGTGGGATTAACGTTGTTGCCCCTGTTCGTAAGCCGTTGTAGAATTTTTGGCCGACTGCATCATTGTCAATTGCATAGCCCATGGCTTGACGTAAGCTTTTATCTGCCATTTTAGCTTTTGGATTGTATTTCACTGTATTGGTTTCTTTGTCAAACGTACCCATTTTAAAGCCAATATACGTGTAGGCTTGTTCGGGACGTCCTAAGATTTGATACCCTTCAGTATCTTTGTATGTTGGATACGTATCTGTTGGCATTGATAATGCGATATCGTATTGTTTCGCTTTCATCGCTTCTACAATACTCGCAGAAGGAACAGATTTGAACACTAATTTATCTAATTTAGGTTTACCACCGTAGTAATGCTCATTTGGTAGGTATTCAACAGATTCACCTGTCACAATATTACTCATGTAGTATGGTCCAATAGTTACAGGGTTTTTACGAACTGCATCGCTTGATTCCATGTCTTTAACAGCAATTCCTTCAAAGGCATGTTTTGGTAAAACAGAACCCCAAACACCGCCACCTAATTGTTGCATTCCTGGGTGAACTTCTTTATAAGTGATTTTAACTTCTTTATCATTGACTTTTTCTATGCCAGAAATGGTTGGCGATTTACCATCATGGTAGTCTTCCATGCCAACAATATTCGTAAAGTTATCATCATAACGAATCCCTGTATAGTCTTTATGACCAATGACTTCATAAGAGAAAATCACGTCATCGGCTGTCACATCTTTACCGTCAGACCATTTCAAATTGTCACGTAATTTAATGGTCGCTGTATTGGCATCTTCATCTAATTTCAGATCCGCAGGACCCCCATCGACAATCTTAAAGTCGGCATCATTGTTAAATAATGGCTGTACTGTTGGAAGCATGTATTGTGCATCATAGTTGTCTTGATAAAATTCTTGCTGGAAAAGTCCTTGGAATTGTGTATCCATAACTACAGCGACATCTAATGTCCCGCCATCAATTGCTTTTTTATCATTTTTAACAGCGATTGGCATTTTTGAAATGTCTTCTGTTTCCGTTGCTTTATTGCCCCCGCCTTTATTGCCGCCACCACATGCAGCTAACCCGAATACTAACACAGAAGCTAACGTGATTGCACCTAAAATCCGTTTCTTGTTCATCTCTTTTCCTCCCTCATTTTTTGGCTAATTAGCCTAATCGTTGTCGTGCATCTGCTGAGCGCTTAAATGCTTGTCCAACATAGTTTATACTTAACATCAAGACTAAAATTAGAATTGATGCAGGTAACCAAACCCATTGTTTATTGACTAATACGTCCCCACTGCTGGCGTAGCCAATTAAGGTTCCTAAACTTGGGACACTTTGTGGTAACCCGAAGCCTAAGAAAGTTAACGTTGTTTCGATCCCGATATTGGCCGCGAAATTAATCGTTAAGTTCGTAATAATTAACGAACTTAAATTCGGCATAATTTCTCGAAACATAATTTTAAAATCGCTTGTTCCCATTGTCTTAGAGGCACTAACGTAATCTCGGCGCCCTTCAGATAACGTTTTACTGCGGAACAACCGCGCTTTTCCAACCCAATAAAACGCACACATAATCCAAATAAAGGACCAGATACTATATTTAGGAATCACGGAAACGAACACAATAATAATTAACATAATTGGCAAAATCATAATAAAATCCACGATACGCATCAAAATATTATCAATCATGCCTCCATAATAACCGGAAATAATCCCTAAACCGACCCCGATAATAGACGTAATAATCGTAATGGCAAAACCGATTAAAATCGAGTTCCTAGCCCCGATAATCAATTGTCCTAAAACATCACGACCCCCTTCATCGGCACCTAAAATGAACTTGGTGCCATTCATTGTAACGGTACCTGGTTCCGCATATTTATCTAAAATACTTACATGCATAACGGCACTTTGGTCTAACACTAACGAACCGATAAAAACGGCTAATAAGATAATAACCAAAAGGATTAAAGAAAACATCGCCATTTTTTCTTTGACGAATTCTCGCGCAATCATCCGAAAGCCCATTGGTGGAATACTTTCTTGTAAGACTTCTTCTCTTTTTTCTTCTGTCAATTCCATTTTTATCACCCTTTCTTCGTGTTTTTTCTACTGAATTCGAATTCTTGGATCAACAATACTCATTACAATATCAGAAATTAAGGTTCCGATAAGGGTTGCCAATCCCAAAATCAACACGAGAGCGGTAATAACGGAATAGTCACGTTGAATGATACTATCAATAAATAATTTTCCAATTCCTGGGAAAGCAAAAATCTTTTCAATAACGACTGATCCGGCAATCAAAGCAGTAATTTCATAACCTAATTGAGAGGCAATTGGTAATGCTGCATTTCTAAAAATGTGTCGATTAAAAATTTTATTCGTTGGCACTCCTTTTGAACGAGCAGTACGAACAAAGTCCATGTTTTTAACATCAATCACTTCACTCCGCAAATATTGAATAGTGACCGCTGTCCCTAGCAACGCTTGAGTGACCCCTGGTAAAATTAAATGCTTCAGTTTATCTAAATAATACGGCCACGTTCCCTCAGCCAAACCAACAGTCACGGTTCCACTCGTTGGGAACCAGTCTAAGCGATACCCAAAAATAAAGAGCATAATCAAGGCAAAGATGAATAATGGCACGGCAAAACTGAAGAAGTTATAGATAACCACCATTTTGTCAAACCATGAATTTTGGTAACGGCCAGCAATTAAACCGAAAGGAATGGCGATTAAATACGTGATTATAACTGACACAGCAGCCAATGCAATCGTATTCCCCACCCGACCAGCAATGAGCGTGGACACAGGTAATTTAAAGATAAAACTATGACCAAAATCTCCATGTAAGGCATTGCCAATCCAACGGAAATATTGTTCGTACCAAGGATCATTTAACCCGGCAGCTTCGCGCATGGCTTCAATCACTTTCGGGTCTTGGTTCGGATTAATCAATCCTGTAAACGGATCACCTGGCATCATTTTAGCCAACAGGAAAATCAAGACACTTAAAATAATCACTTGCGGAATCATCAATAACAAACGGCGTAAAATTGTTTTCCACATTATTCAGCACCTCCATTTTTTAACGCTACTTGGTGGGTTGGACTAATCGCATGTAAGTTATAAACCCGCCCATTTTCATCATAATAGTCTTTATGATTTTCCCGATACTCTTGCTCAACTCTTCTTCGTTCTTCTTTGTGAGCTTCTCGGTTCGCTACGTCAATTTTAGGAATTGCTGAAAGTAAGCGTTTGGTATAAATGTGTTGTGGATTAGTGTAAATATCTTGGCGTGTACCGATTTCTACAAAACGGCCTTTGTACATAATGGCAATGTTGTCACACATATGTTTAACTACGCCCAAATCATGGGAAATAAATAAGTAACTTAACCCATATTCCTGTTGAATGTTCTTCATAAAATTCAATACCTGTGCTTGCACAGATAAGTCCAGTGCTGAAACAGGTTCATCTGCAATAATTAATTTTGGGCTGGTAGCCACCGCTCGGGCGACGCCTAAACGTTGGCGTTGTCCACCAGAAAATTCATGAGGATATTTGTACAACGCATCTTCTGGCATCCCCACAATGTCCAACAAACTTTTGACTTTTTTCTTTTCTTCTTGGTCACTTAACCGTTCAAAATTTCGAATTGGTTCGGCGATAATATCTAGTACTCGTTTTTTAGGGTTTAAACTTGACATCGAATCTTGGAAAATCATTTGGACATCTTTGTTGTATCCAATCGCTTTTCGACTTCGCGGCTTGGTTACATCTTGTCCTTGATAAATAATTTCACCATTTGTAATTTTTTCTAAACCAATAATTGCTTTTCCTGTCGTTGATTTTCCAGAACCCGATTCACCAACTAACCCATACGTTTTACCTTGTTCAATCATGAAATCCACACCATCAACCGCCAAAACATGATCAGTGATTCGATTGAAGAAGCCGCTGCGAATTGGATAATGAACTTTTAAATCTTTAATTTGAATAATTTCTGTCATTACGCTTCCCCTTCCCCGTCTCTAAAATGAAAATGTTTATAACATGTACAACGAACAAAATGATTCGGTGCAACTTCATGTAATGTTGGATTTTCTTCATGTTCCGATGCATCAATCCAAGGAATTCGTGGGGCAAACCGACAACCTTTTCTAGGTAATTTGGTTAACGAAGGAACAATCCCTTCAATCACATGAAGTTCTTCTTCATCTGAATTCTCTTGGGGAATGGACTGAAGTAAGGAACGTGTATATGGATGTTTCGGATGACTAAACAATTCTTCAGCAGTGGCTACTTCTACAAACTGACCCGCATACATAACCGCTACACGATCAGCCATTTCCGCAACTACACCTAAGTCATGGGTAATTAAAATAATGCCGCTCCCTGTTTCTTCTTGCAAATCTTTTAACAAATCGAGAATTTGTGCCTGAATGGTAACGTCTAAGGCCGTTGTGGGTTCATCTGCAATTAAAATCGGTGGTTTACACGCGATTGCAATGGCAATAATCACCCGTTGGCGCATGCCGCCAGACAATTCATGAGGATACTGTTTCCCGACACGCTCTGGGTTGGGAATCCCCACTTGATCTAACAGTTCAATGGCCCGTGCTTGTTTTTGTTGTGCGGTCATTTTGGTATGATACGTGAGACTTTCTTTAATTTGGTCTTCAATTCGCATGAGCGGATTCAGTGCAGACAACGGATCTTGGAAAATCATCCCAATATCGTTTCCTCTGACTTTGTTGTACAATGTTTCATTAAACGTAGTTAAGTTTAAATTGTTGTATAAAATTTCCCCAGTAATTTTGGTATGATTGGGATCATGTAAGCCCATAATCGTTGTTGCTAAGGTACTTTTTCCACAACCAGATTCTCCGACGATTGCCAGAATCTCATTTTTCTTCAATTCAAATGAAACATCATCGACGGCATTATAATAATCATCTTTGATTCTAAATGCTGTTTCTAATCCTGAAACCTCTAGTAATTGTTCATTTCCTTGCATCCATACGCACCCCTTACGTCCTTTCAAAAACATTATATAAATTAACTAATATTTAATGATAGCACTTTCTAATTTTTATCAATGTTAATTTACAGCTCATTGTTTTTTCATAATTTTATAGAATTATTCCATAAAAAGCAAGATAAAATAACTTTTTTCGCAGTTATTTTTTTACATGTATGATTTTTTTTACAAAAATATGTGTAAAAATAGCCTTATTGCTTAATAAAATAACCATTATGTACGCAAAAAAAGTCGATTAACAGGAATGTTAATCGACTTTGTCTTATTATTTTTTATGAATTACTCACAATATAATCTACAGCGGCACCAACTGTTTCAATTTTTTCTGCATCTTCATCTGAAATCTCTGTTCCAAATTCATCTTCAAGTTCTAAAACAAACTCCATTACGCTAATTGAGTCAGCGTTCAAATCATCTTTAATGTTTAATTGATCTGTTACTTGATCCGCTTCAATATCAAAGTGGTTTGAGATAATCTTCGCTACTTTTTGAAGTACTTCTTCACGAGTCAACTGTATTCACCTCCACTGCTTTTGAAAAAAGGTTCTTTCTTTTACTAAAACGCTAAGATACATTGTACTCACAATTTGGGTATTTGTCCATCTTTTTTTCATTTGAGTAACAAACTGATGTCAAGACAATTGCAAATTACTCTGCTTTGCCTTCATAATATTCCACTAATTGTGGGACAACTTGGGTTTCTAACATTGTATGAATTTGACGAATGGTGTAGCGGACGGCATCAGGACCCGTGGCCCCATGCGTTTTAATGACTGGCGCTTTTAAGCCAAATAAAACCGCCCCCCCATGTTTTGAGTAGTCCATTTCGTCTTTCATGCCACGCAACGCATTCTTTAATAATAAGGCGCCCATTTTTCCTTTGACACCTTCAGAAAGAATCGCTGTTTTCAGCAAACTCATCATGTTCATAGCTGTGCCTTCGATGGATTTTAAAACGGCATTTCCTGTGAAGCCATCTGTCACCACCACGTCAGCTACGCCATTTAATAATTCTCGTGCTTCAACGTTTCCGACAAAATTAATCGTTTCATCTGCTGCTAACAATTCGAAGGCTTTTTTCGTTAATTCACTGCCCTTTGTTTCCTCAGTTCCGTTATTTAATAGACCGACACGAGGATTCTGAACGTTCCGAACTTTTTCAGCATAGAATGAACCTAAAACGGCATACTGAACCAAATGTTCTGGTTTATTGTCTGCATTGGCTCCTAAATCTAACATGTCAAACCCTTTGTCTGGTTCTCCCATGACAGGTAAAGTTGACATCAAACCGGGACGTTCCACATTTTTGATGCGGCCGACAATGAACAGACCCGCTGCTAATAGCGCTCCGGTGTTGCCTGCAGAAAAAATCGCATCGGCTTCCCCATTTTTAACTGCTTGCGCTGCTAAAACCATGGAAGCAGTTTTCTTACGACGGATTGCTTTAACTGGCTCATCGTCACTAGCAATTTTTTCATCGGTATGAATAATCGTAATGTTTTTTTCATCGGTGATGTATTTTTTTATTTCGGCTTCTTTTCCATATAATTGAAATTCAATGTCTGGGAAGTCTTGTTTGGCTAGCATAACCCCTTCAACAATTGCTTGTGGGGCGTTATCTCCACCCATTGCATCTACAGCAATTTTCATGAGTGATTCCCTCCTACTTTTTTGTTTCCTAACAAGTATAACATATTTTTTTCAAAGAAATACGCATTGGCTTTTACTTTCTGGCTTCAAAAATTACCTCTTCTAATCGAAAAATTGGGCTGCCTCATCTTGGGGTTTCACTCGATTGGCTAAGCCTTGATAAGCAGGATATTGCCACCATTCTTTCACTTGCCATAGGGCACTTGCTTCTTGGCGCGCAACTTCTAAAATGTTAAAGTCCGTCACGATATCTCCTACCGCAAATTGAGGCACCCCTGATTGCCGTGCACCGAACACTTCCCCAGGTCCGCGAAGTTCCAAATCACGCTCACTCAAGACAAAACCATTGGTGGTTTCTGTCATGATTTTCATACGCTCAACGCCCATTTCATTTTTCGGATTGGCTACTAAAATACAATAAGAAGCACTGGAGCCACGCCCAACACGTCCCCGTAACTGATGTAATTGTGCTAACCCAAACCGGTCCGCATCCATAATTAACATCACCGTGGCATTTGGTACATTCACGCCAACTTCAATAACGGTGGTAGAAACCAATAATTGTAGCTGATTGTCTTTGAACTCCTGCATAATGTCATCTTTTTCTTGGTTTTTCATTTTACCATGTAGTAATCCCACTTGATATCTTGGGGAATAAAAGCTTTGCATATGTTCAAAAATTTCTGTTGCGTTTTTCACATCTAAGGCTTCGGATTCTTCAATCAAGGGACAAATAATATAGGCCTGATGTCCTCGAGCTAGCTCTTTTTCCATCCATTCTAAAACAGTATCTAACTGCGGCGGCCGAATCCAACGTGTTTCGATTGGAATCCGTCCAGCTGGCATTTCATCAATGATTGATACATCCATTTCGCCATAGGCTGTAATGGCCAGCGTTCGAGGAATCGGAGTGGCCGTCATAAATAGAACATCTGGTTTTAAGCCTTTTTCTCTTAATATTTTTCTCTGATTCACACCAAAACGATGTTGCTCATCGGTGATTACCAAACCTAATTGATGGAAACTGACATCTTGTTGTATCAAAGCATGGGTCCCTACCACAATGTCAATCTCGCCATTGGCCAGTTCTTCGAGAATTAGACGACGTTCTTTCGTTTTGGTGGAACCTGTTAATAAGGCCGTTCGCACTTCTAATGGATCAAACAACTGCTGTAAGCTTTCCATGTGTTGCTGCGCTAAAATTTCAGTCGGAACCATTAACGCCCCTTGAAAGCCAGCGGTCATGGTGGCGTATAGCGCAATCGCAGCCACTACCGTTTTCCCACTCCCCACGTCACCTTGAAGCAATCGTTGCATATGCTTTGGACTTCGCAAGTCTCGACAAATTTCATTGGTCACTTTTTTTTGGGCGCCTGTCAATTCAAAAGGCAGTCCTTGGGTGAACGTTTTTAAGCGATCCACGTCATATTGAATAGCTAAACCATTTTTTTCCGCTTTTTCTTGTTTCTTCAGTCCTTGCATTTTAAGTTGGAAAAGGAAAAACTCTTCAAAGACTACTCGTCGTTTAGCTTGATGGCTTTCTTCTGGATTACTGGGAAAATGCATCGCCCACATTGCTTCTTTTCTAGGCATCAAGCGGTACTTTTCTAATAAATCATTCGGTAAAATCTCTTCAATCAGTGAACCATACTCTTCAAAAGCAGTGCGGATTAACTGAACCAACGTGCTTTGGCGGACTTTTTTATTCACATGATAAATGGGGGCGAAATCTTCATTGTCTCCTTTAGAAGCTAAGATTTTCATGCCATTTAATGATTTTCTCTTGGCGTCCCATTTGCCATAAACAGCAATTTCTTCGGAAAGAACTACTTTGTCTTTTAAAAAAGGTTGATTGAAGAAGGAAACATTAATGACCGCATGTTCTTGCATCATTCGAAACGTTAACCGGCTCTTCTTATAACCGTACCGACTAACGACTGCTTCCGAAACCACTAGCCCTTTTAGCGTAACTTTTTCCTGATCCTGAATCTCGCTTAAATCCTTTTCTTGGATATCATCGTAGCGGAAGGGATAATACGTCAATAAGTCTTCAATTGTAGCAATCCCCAGTTCTTGTAAATTTTCAGCACGTTTTGGGCCAACACCGGGCAATACGCTGACTAAATCTGTGATGTCCATAAAATCCCCTCCTCATTAATATACGCAAAAAAATGGATCATTCATTAAATCGAGGTCGGGACAGAAGTGTTTAACTCCGAGAAATAAGAAGGAATTTCCGAAAATTGCTCTATAATTTTTGGAGAATTTCGGCTTATTTCCGAAGGAGTTGCTTCTGTTCCCGCCGTTTATCAATTTTTAAGCCTGGAACAAAAATCCAAAGTGATTTTTGTTCCAGGCTTTATTCGTTTTTATTTTTTCATCACGAAAACCTATTCTGCTGAGAATAAGTATGGATACACAGGTTGTCCACCTTCATGAAGTTCTGTTTCTAGTTCATCGTTTTCAGAAACTAAAATAGCGATTAGCTTTTCAGCTTCTTCAACCGAACCATCTTCGCCGACAATAATTGTCACGATTTCAGTGTCTTCATCGATCATGCGGTTCAACGTGTCTAATGATGCATTAAAACGATCTGCTTCAGAAACGACGATTTTACCATCAATCATTCCTAAGAAGTCATCTTTTTTAATTTCAACGTCATCAATGGTTGTGTCACGAACAGCTGTGGTTACTTGACCACTCACAACGCTGTCTAACATTTCCGTCATACTTGCTTTGTTTTCTTCTAATGATTGTTGATCATTGAAAGCTAACATTGCTGTCATTCCTTGAGAAATGGTTTTAGATGGAACAACCGCTACTGGTACATCGGCAACTTCTGCTGCTTGATCAGCTGCCATAAAGATGTTTTTGTTATTTGGTAAGATAATGACTTGCTCTGCATTCACTTCTTTGACTGCTTTTAAAATATCTTCCGTACTTGGGTTCATTGTTTGGCCACCACTAATAATGTAGCTTGCACCTAAACTTCGGAATAATTCTTGAACGCCTTCACCGGCTGCAATAGCAATCACAGCAAACGGTACGCGAACTTTTTCAGTCAACGCTTCTTGCTGAGCATCGCGTTCAACTAACGTTTCATGTTGTAAACGCATATTGTCTACTTTTATTTTTACTAACGAACCAAATTTTTGGCCGTAGTTCATCACTTCACCTGGATGCTCAGTGTGTACGTGAACTTTGATAATTTCGTCATCGTTAACGACTAATAGAGAATCGCCTAGTTCATTTAAGTAGTTTCTGAATGTTTCATAATCAAAAGCGCTGTCCACGGTTGGGCCTTCGCCGATACGAACCATAATTTCTGTACAATAGCCAAATTTAATGTCTTCTGTCGCAACGTGACCACTAACACCACGGTGATGTTCAGCATTAACCATTTCGTCCATTTCGGCAGGACTTGGTTCATAGGTTTCAGTTGGTAAAAATTCACCACTAAGCGCTTCTAAAAATCCTTCATAGATAAATAGTAGTCCTTGACCCCCACTATCTACAACGCCGACTTCTTTTAGGACAGGTAATAAATCAGGTGTTTTCGCTAAGGCACGTTTAGCACCTGCTACAACAGCTGTCATAACTTCGATACAGTCATCTGTTTCTTTCGCTTTACGTTCACCAGAACGCGCCGCTTCACGAGAAACAGTTAAGATTGTTCCTTCAACGGGTTTCATCACTGCTTTATACGCTGTTTCTACACCATGTGTAAATGCAGCGGCCAAGTCTTTGGCATTTAATGTTGTAACCTCAGGAATTTGTTTTGAGAAGCCGCGGAATAATTGAGATAAAATAACCCCAGAGTTTCCACGAGCACCCATTAATAACCCTTTGGATAACGCACCTGCTAATTCTCCTACTTTTTCAGAGCGAGAATCGGCCACAGCCTTTGCACCACTGGTCATTGATAAGTTCATATTTGTTCCTGTATCACCATCGGGTACAGGGAAAACGTTTAATGAGTTGACATATTCTGCATTTGTGTGCAGACGAGTCGCACCTGCCTGGACCATTTCCTGGAACTGACCTGCGCTGATTTCTGTTACATTCACCTAAAAAATCCTCCTTCAGATTTACCGCTAACGGCAACACACGACTTTCTTGTGCAATTGCATCGTTGACAGTACACTACCTCTAATCCGGTAATACACGAACTCCTTGAACAAAAACGTTAACTGAATTCGCAGTGACACCTAATAATGTTTCAAGATTATATTTTACTTTTTCTTGGACGTTACGAGAAACTTCAGAAATTTTTGTACCATAACTAACAATCGTGTAGACATCCACTGCGATTCCGTTGTCTTCTTGACGAACAACGACACCACGTGAGTAATTCTCACGACGTAAAATATCGTTTAAGTTATCTTTAATTTGATTTTTGCTTGCCATTCCGACAATTCCGTAAATATCTGTCGCAGCTCCGCCAACTACTGTAGCGATCACATCATTGGTAATCTCAATGGTACCTGCGGGTGTTTGAATTTTTACAGCCATTGATGAAAGCCTCCTTATAAGAGCACATTCGCCCTATTTTCTTCCATAACATTTTATCATATCCAGCCTTTAATTAAAAGGAAGTTCGTCAGATATTATAGACCCTTCCTCATAATTACCAACATTTGTACAATTTACAACGTTTGTCGTGCATTGTCAATGCAGAAAAAGACAAGATTCGACTTGGTTCATTGAATCTTGTCTGCTGATTTTAGAGGTTTTTCATGGCTCTCACTGAGACTAAACATCTTTCTCCATTACTCATTTCGACAATCCGTTCGCTTTTTATAACTTTACTTATATGCTTGCGGTTGATTAAATATGATTTGTGACAACGATAAAAGTCATTAGACTGTTCTTCAATCTCCTTTAAGGAACCATAAAATTCAATTTCTCCGTTTTCAAGATGTAAAACAATTTTATGCGATACGGAAGAAGATTCAAAAAAAATGATTGTTGTCATATCTACAGACCGAATGGTATCGCCGTCCTTAAATTTAAATAATTTTTTTGTATCTCCACGTTCACTAGTTATACGTTCATGAGCCAATTGAATATTTTCACAGATTTTCTGCTGTAGATGTTCTTTGTTGTCTTTAATGATATAGTCCAGCGCTTCCACTTTATACGTAAACGTCAGATAGGACAGTTCCCCATGTGTTGTGACAAAAACGATTTTACCTAAATTATCGTAGTCTCTGATTTTAGCTGCTAAGGTTAATCCTGACATTTCATGTTGTAAATCAACATCTAGAAAATATAACCCAATTATTCTAGACTGACTTTTGACAAATTCAAGTACTTCTAACGGATTTCCTGTTGAAAAAACCAGTTCCATATCAAGACTTTCCATCATTATGTAATTTTTAACATAGGTTTCCAACATTTGTCGTTGTCGCCAATCATCTTCGCAAATAATAATAGAAATCACCTTATTCGCACCTCCTATTGTTTTCAATCGTCAATTTTTGAGTAAACCATCCATCACTAATGGAGGTAGCTAGTTGAACATTATTTAGGGATTGAAGCAATTCTTGAACATTACTCAATCCCATTCCTCTATCAGTGCCTTTTAATGAAAAACCGCGTTGCTTAAGTAGATGGAATTTTGGTAAATTTTTCCTACATGAATTTTGGATAATAATATGTACAGCAGAGGCATCTTTATATACAGCGATTACAAGCTTACCCTCACCTAAAAATTCGATTTCTTCTATAGAGTTATCTAAAAAAATACCTAGTATTCTAACCAAAGAAATTGAATCAATGGCTAATTCTTCAATTGGTTCAGTCACTTCTAACTGTACATCCATTCCTTTTTCTTGCGTTGAAATCAACTTAGACACAAGGAGACTTTTAACTTCTCTTACTCGAATGTTTCCAATCGCTTCTAACTTGAACCCATTTTGATCAATGCATTTTGATGCTTTCTTTATTTTACTGAAATAATAGTCATTAAGACTCTCGTAATCTCCACTTACAATAAAATCTTCTAATGAATTTAGGATATTTTTATAATCATGCCGAAACTTCCGAATCTCCTTGAATTGTTTCTCCATTGCCTCCATATATCTCTGATTTTCTAAATATTCTGTTTCCTTCTGTTGAATATCATATTTATTTTTGAGCGAACTAAGATACACAATAAAAGAAATTAATGAAACGACTAAATAGAGCGTGAGAAAGATTGAATTTACTACAATTATTTCCTTGTTATTCCCCAAATATTTTCCTAAAACCAGGCTGGTATAGTAGATAATCATTGTGCCGATTCCTATCAAATTAAAAAGCAGAAGACATTCATTGATAATAGAAAACTTTTTTTCTAGTTTTTTTATCCCCTTTATCATTAATATCGTCAGAATTACTGATAGTGCTAGCCGAAATGTACTATGTAAAAACATAGTTAAATTACTTGAAAAAATTAGTTCTGTGCCAAATATTTTTTCCTTTATAAAGGATACAAACTGACCACTTATAGCTGAAATAATGACGATATAAGAATTTATACCTAAAACTTTAATAAGGCTTTTAGAGATAAAAAAATAACCTAAAATTATTATACTCAAATAAATCCAAGCAAATCCATACATTCCTATAGCAGAAATTATTTTGCCATTCAAAATTGCGATAACCATCAATCCGAAAATACTATGTAAAGTAATTTTTTTATTAAGCTTTACTACTTTTGACTTTAGATAATTAAAGAACACTTGAACCACTGCCGTGATATTACTTAGAATAAAAACAAACCTCGCCAAATTAAAACCTCCTTATATTTCAGTTAATAAAAAAAGTATATACTCTAATAAAAGACAATTCAAGCTTTCTTTATAAGTGAAACTGAGAAAAAGTAGATTTCGGTGCCCGACTATTACGCTATAAACAAAAATTGTACACTCGCTATACTGAGTGTACAATTTCAATTACTTTTTTATTTATCAAAATAAATGTTTTATACATGAGAGTTGCGACAAGATTTTTTATACTCATCTAACATAATATTTCCCAGATTTAAACGCTTTTTTGAAAACATTTATAAGTTTATCTCCACTATAAATAAATACGCCCCCTTGATAAACACTTTTGCCTAGAAACGCTAAAATCATAGTAAAGACCAGATTAATTCCCATCGCTACTGCAAAAGCATTTAACGATGCATCCCCCAGCATATAACGTGCGTACATGACTATCGGTGATAGATACGGTATATAAGATGAAATGATAGTCGCTTGGTTACTTCCTAATCCAGCTGCAAGAATCATTACCATAAACATCGCAATAAATAAAGGAATAATCAAAATATACATCAACTGTTGAACTTCCTGAACAGAGGAAACAACAGAACCTAAAATAGCAGCCGTAACAGAATATAGCAAATAACCTAAAACGAAACATATGATAGCTAAGATGATTGCTTGACTATTTTTGCCTTCACTCAAAAAGTCAAATACTCCTGTACTATCTCCAAAAATTCCATAAGATGCATACGCAGCCCCAAAAATTGCTGCTGCTTGCGTTACCCCAACTAGCCCAATGCCAACAATTTTACCAATTAAATGCTGAACTGGTGTAATTGTTGTGAGTAAAATTTCCATAACTCTTGAACTCTTTTCCACCGCAATGTCTTGGGCAACCATTGTAGAAAAGAGCATAACTGCAATGTAGAGAATAAAACCAACAATATAAACTAGTATTAATGTTTGAACCGAATTATCTTGATTTCCAGCTAAAGATTCTAAGGATAAACGTGTGCTTTCATTCAAAAACTGTTGTTGCGCCGCATCAATATTTAATTGATTTAATTTAATCGATTGATTTACAGTGGTTACAAGACTTTGTAATTGTTCAGACACATTATATTGGAGAGCTCCTTCGTAATAAATTTTTCCTTCGTATAGACCAGCGCTACTCTTTTCAATTTTCAAAATGGTTTTACTCGCTCTATCTTTCAGCTCTTTCTCAGCATCTGATAACTTTTGACCGCCGTCAACAAAGTTCAGATTGGTACCTTTACCAACTTCTTTCAGCATAGTAACAGTCTCTTGATTATTTGAAACAACAAGGATGGTTTCTTTACTTGGTTCCTCTTTTTTTAGAATCCCTTCATAATTCATTCCCAAAAATGTCCCTACTATCAAAACCAACAGTATAATAACAAACACTTTTGACACGACTTTTTGTTTGTATGTTTCTAAAGCAATCGTCACTATATTTTTCACTTTACTCACCCACTCTTTCTAGAAAAATATCATTTAACGAAATTGGCTCAATTCTGAATTGCTGAATATTTTCTGATTGAAAAATAAATTTTTGAATTTTCTTCGCAGTACATTCATCTTTTACATAAAAAGAAATAACATCATTTTCTTCTTTATACGATTCTATTTCAAAATCTTGTTTTAATATTTCTCTGTCAAAATCAGCCTGAACAATCACTTTTCTTTTATCCGTTTCATCTTTGATTTCTTTTAAATTTCCTTCTAAAAGAACCTCACCCTTTTTCATCATACAAATGTTTTCACAGATTTCTTCTACGTTTGCCATTTGATGAGAGCTGAAAATTATCGTAGCACTATTTTCCTTCAAAAAAAGAATTGCTTCTTTTAGTTGATTCGCATTAATCGGGTCTAGCCCAGAGAATGGTTCATCCAAAATGACAAGCTTGGGTCCATGAATGATCGACGCAATAAATTGAATCTTTTGTTGATTCCCTTTTGACAATTCACTAATTTTTCGATCTACGTTCTTTTGTATCTTAAAAAAATCCAGCCAAAAGAGGATACTTTTTTCAATTTCTTTCTTTTTCATTTTACGGAGCTTCCCAAAGAAAGTTAATTGTTGTCTCACCGTTCTTTTCGGATATAGTCCACGCTCTTCTGGAAGATAACCGACCTCTTTAGCATCAAAGCGATCAACTTTACGTCCCTGCCATGTTATTTCCCCTTCATCAGGAGAGTAGATGCCTAAAATATGGCGGAAAATAGTAGTTTTACCTGCACCGTTTGCGCCTAAGAAGCCGTAAATTTCGCCTTCTGGAATAGTCAAATTGATTCCTTTAATAATTTCCTGCTCATTCATTTTCTTTTTCAACTTTTTAATTTCTAAGCTCATATTTTCCTCCTTTTTCATTTATCTAAGTACTTTAATTATATTAATCAAACACGGAACACTACATTTTTTTCTTGAACTCTTAAATTTTCATCTTTATCGTCTTACGTTTGTGCATGGATTTCTTAAGTATTTAAAATCAGACAATGAAAAACTATCACCTGACAAGCTACTTTTGTTGTTAGTCACTAAAAATCTTCTTGCAAATCAGTGCCTAATATGATAAATTAAGTTAGTATGAGCTGAATATTATCGCTCCAAGATCAAGGCAAAGGAGGAAACTTAAAATGGCAAAAGTATGTTACTTCACTGGTCGTAAGACTTCAAGTGGTAATAACCGTTCACATGCGATGAACTCAACAAAACGCACTGTGAAACCTAACTTACAAAAAGTTCGCGTATTAATCGATGGTAAACCTAAAAAAGTTTGGGTGTCAACTCGTGCTTTGAAATCTGGTAAAATCGAACGTGTTTAATAAACTTAAATAAGCAAAGCTGGACGTTCGTTGTTCGGCTTTTTTTATTGCATAAAAAAAGAGGTTGGACCTTCATCGCATTGATGAAGGTCCAACCTCTTTTTACTTGTCTTTACTTTGAATAACCGCAATCATCCCTGCATCGAAGGAAAAAGCAGCGGCTTCTTCGATAAATTCATTACTTGCATACGATGTTGGGTAAGGAACATCTTGATTGGTTAATAAATATTTACTGCGTCGTAGCGTCAAGTTTTCTACAGGCGTCAAACAGCAGTAGGCCAGATATTCTTTATCTGGCTCTTTTGGTACGATATACGAACCAGGGGCGTAATACTGGATGCTATTTTGACGATCGCATAGACGGATTTGACGAAGTACGCCTTGAAATCGTGGTTCAAAGGGTAACCAAAGATTGGCTAACAGGTGGTCAATTCTGCCCCCTGTCGCACCGATAATCGTCATCTCTGCTTGTGGAAATCGTTGTAAAGCTTCTTGAAGCGCTAATTGTGTGTCTGTATCATCTTTTTCAGCAGGTGCTTGAATGAGTGTTTCGGCAGTTTCTTGGACAAAATGGTATTCTTCTCGTGATAATGAATCAAAATCGCCCACCGCTAATTGTAACGGTAAATCGGCCTCTAATAAATGGAGACAGCCGCGATCAATACCTACGAAATAATCATACGTAGCTGGTTCAATGGTTGGCCAATCACTTGGATTGCCCCCAGCTACCAGTAAGACACGACTCATTTGTCTAGCACTGCTCTCAGTGCATCGATTCGTTCTTGAGGATTTTCAGCATTATAAATGTAGGAGCCTGCAACGAACACTTCCGCACCAGCTTCTTTGCAACGTGCGGCAGTTTCAGGAACAATCCCGCCATCGACTTCAATTTCATAGGTGTATCCTTTTGTTTCTTTCCATTCTTTTAATTGAGCAATTTTTTCTAGTGAGTTTTCAATAAATGATTGTCCGCCAAAGCCTGGATTGACAGTCATTACCAAGACTTGATCTGCCAAATCTAATACATTTTCGATCATCGAAAGTGGTGTCCCAGGATTGATGGTTACGCCAGCTTTCACACCCGCATTTTTAATCATTTGTAAGGCACGATGAATATGGGGTGTTGCTTCTTGATGGACAGTAATAATATCCGCACCGGCTTCCGCAAAGGCATTGATATAATTTTCAGGTTGTACAATCATCAAATGAACATCCAATGGTAGTTTTGTCACTGGACGAATCGCTGAAACGATATTCGGTCCTAAGGTAATGTTGGGCACAAATTGACCGTCCATGACATCAACATGAATATAATCTGCTCCTAATTCTTCTACTAAACGGATATCTCTTTCTAAATTGGCAAAATCGGCACTTAAAATGGATGGTGCTAGTTTCATTTGGCTCGCTCCCTTTATATTTGCTATGATTTTTTCTTATAAACAGGTCGTCGATTCTCGATTTCCATTAAAAACTGTAAATAATTTTCGTAACGACTCGTCGCAATGGTTCCCGCTTCCACTTGACGTTTCACTTCACAACCAGGTTCTTTGTGGTGCATACATTCACGAAACTTACAGTGAGAGGCCGCGGCAACAAATTCAGGAAATTGCTTTGGTAATTCCACTGCTTCCATCTCCAAGAAATCGATGGCACTAAATCCTGGTGTATCAGCAACCAAACCGTCGTATAACGGAATCAATTCCACGTGACGGGTCGTATGTTTGCCCCGTCCTAAAGATTGGGAAATTTCCGCAGTTGCTAATTGTAATTCTGGTGAAATTTGATTCAACAATGTTGATTTTCCAGCGCCTGATTGTCCCATAAAAACAGTCAACCGTTCTGGGAAAAAGCGTTCTAATTCTTTGGTGGCTTCTACGTCTTCCGAAGCGATCACCGCATAACCTAACGCTTCATAAATCTGTTTAATTTCAGTGACTTGTTGACGTTGCGGCTCATCTAATAGATCAACTTTCGTTAAATAAATAACTGGTTCTATATCCTTATACTCTAAGCTGACTAAGAAACGATCCAACAAATTAAACGAAAAATTTGGCGAAACCATACTCATGACAACCACACCTAGATCCACATTTGCAACAGGCGGGCGCACTAATTCATTTCGTCTTGGTAAAATTTCCAACACATAACCATCTGTTAAATTATCGCTTTCAAAAAGCACTTCATCTCCCACGAGTGGCGTAATTTTTCGATTACGAAAATTCCCTCGCGCTCTTGTTTGATATGTTTCTCCATCTGCGTATACATAATAAAAACCGCTTAACGCTTTTCTGATTTGACCTTTCAGATAAACCACTCCTAACTACTTTCGAATATACAGGATAGTGGCAGAGAAATCAAGGGAGCCTCTCGATTCTATTAATTAAAAAGAGCCTAGGACATAAGTCGAAATGACTTACCTTCCTAGACTTAAACCTTAAGATAAACGGCGGAACAGGAACAGCTTCTTCTTATTGCTGAGAAACACTATTCGAAAAGCAAATAGATGTTAAACAGTACCTACTTGGTTCTTGAAGCTAAACACTCCTGTCCCAACCTCTTGTCTTAATTACTCGTACTACTTTCACTAGTGGTGCTTTTTGAATCATTTGCTTTTGAATAATAAACCGTAACAGAGTCGCCTTTTTTGACTTTGCTGCCAGCGGATGGGCTAGTTCGTTCAACGACTTGGCCATCGCCAGAGCCAGATAATCCTTGTTCATTGATTTTAAGACCAGCGTTATTGATGCTGTCTTCTGCAGCTTTTGGCGAATAACCTGAAATATCAGGAACAGTTACTGAGTCACTGCCTTTGCTGACATGTAAAGTAATCGTGTCATTTTTCGGATCAACAGCGGTACCAGAAGCTGGTTCTTGACTAATCACGGTATCTTTTTCAACTTTGTCGCTTTCTTCGTCCACTCGTTTAATTTGAGATTCTGGGATACCTAAAGCAATTAAGCGACTTACCGCATTATCGTAAGAAATTCCGCTATAATCAGAAAGTGTCACTTTGTCGCTACCTTTACTTACATATAACGTCACTTGACCATTTTTAGGTGTCACGGTGCCCCCTGGTGCGGGGTCTTGCGTAATGACTAAACCTGGTTCTACCGTATCGCTTGCTTGGTCGACACGCGTAATTTGAGATTCAGAAATGCCTAACTGTGCCAGTGCATTTACTGCATTTGTGTAAGAATAACCGGCGTAACTAGGCAAAGTAACCGCTTCTGGTCCTTCACTGACCGTTAAAGTGACTTTGTCTTTTTTCGGATCAACTTTTTTACCTGCAGCTGGTTTTTGTTTAATAATGCTATCCGTAGACACAGAATCACTGTATTCTTTTTTCGTTGTAATTTGGTCTTCTGAAAACCCTAGTTTTTTCAAGGCTTCGACAGCAGATTCATACGATTCGTTTGTATAATCGGCCATCTCAATTTTTTCTGTTCCAGAGCTGATGTACAAAGTAACAGATCGGCCTTTTTTCACAGATGATTTTGCTTCGGGGTCTGTTTTGACCACCTTGCCTTCTTCAATCTTATCATCGGGAATTTTTTTGGTTTCACTATCGACTTTCAGCCCGGCACTTTGTAGCGCTTGTGAAGCGTCCGCTTTCGTTTCATTTGTAACATCAGGAACTTCAACGTCTTTACCACCCGACATTGCAAAGGCTAAGCCACCTATTGCTAAAGCAATTAATGCCGCAATTGCTAAGCCAATCCACAATTTTTTACGGTTTTTCTTCGGTGGTTGTTCAGCTAAAATGTCATCTGCGATATCTTCTGGGACTTCGACAGGCGTTGTCTCTTCCGGTTCAGCGATGTCTTCGGGAATCGGAGTTAATACTTTCGTTTCTCCTAATAAAGCCGTTGGTTCCCACGCAGGTTCGTTTAAACGACTGGCTGACAAGGACGTGTATAAGTCTTCTGCCATCTCATTCGCTGTTTTGTAGCGATCGCTTGGGTCTTTTGCTGTTGCATGACGAACCACATTTTCCAATGATTGAGGAATCCCTGGATCAAACATTTTGACAGAGGGAATTTCTTCTTGAAAATGTTTTAAGGCAATCGTTACGGCTGATTCACCATCAAAAGGTACATTCCCTGTTAGCATTTCATAGAGAATAATTCCCACAGCGTAAATATCTGATTGGTTGGTCGCCATGCTTCCGCGCGCTTGTTCTGGCGATAAGTAATGCACCGAACCTAACATTGTGTTCGTTTGCGTAATTGACGTTTCTGACAAGGCAATCGCAATCCCAAAGTCAGTAATTTTGACTGTGCCGTGTTCGTCAATCAGAATGTTTTGCGGTTTTAAATCCCGGTGAATAATTCTATGTTCATGTGCCATTGCGACAGCAGATAAAATTTGTTGCGTAATGTCCACAACTGTGGAATAAGGAATTGGGAAATGCGTTTGGATGTAACGTTTTAAGTCCATTCCTTTCACATATTCCATGACTAAATATTGTAGTCCATCTTCTTCGCCTACATCGTACACACTGACGATATTCGGGTGAACCAGCTCAGTTGCGGCTAGTGCTTCACGCTGAAAACGTCGGATGGCGGCTTGATCGTTTTGGAAGTCAAAGCGCAAGACTTTTACTGCAACGTCTCGGTCTAAAATTAAATCGTGTGCTAAATAGACGTTGGCCATGCCGCCGCTTCCGATGCTGCCAATAATGTGATATCGACCATTCAGCTTCTTGCCGATTTCTATCATTGGTTTTCCTCCTTCTGTTCGTCAAAGTGTATCACTAACACGGTAATGTTATCTAAACCACCCGCTTCATTTGCTTGGGCAACGAGTTGGCTTAATTTGGATTCTAAGGGATCTGACGTCTCTAAAATCTCTAAAATTTTTGTCTCAGGAACCATATTGGTTAAACCGTCCGAACATAACAGTAAATAGTCATTAGGCAGCCATTCATGATTGGTTACATCGACTTCGACAGTACCAGGCATTCCCAAAGAACGTGTTAGGACATTTTTTCGTGGATGATTTGCAGCCATCTCACGAGTAATCTCCCCTGATTTTACTAGTTCATTCACTAAAGAATGATCTTCTGTTAATTGTAACATGTGTTGGTCACGAACTAAATAAGCACGACTGTCCCCCACATTTGCTAAGACAAATGAATCCGGTAAAAGAATGGCACCAACCACGGTTGTCCCCATTCCTAAATACTCTGGTTTCGATTGTCCGCGTTCATAAATTTTTTCATTTTCCTTTTGAATTGCTTGAATTAACCACTGTGCAGATTTTTCAGCTGAGTCGACAGACGCATTGGACCAACTCTCACCTAAATTATTGACTGCCATTTGGCTAGCGACATCACCTGCTTGGTGACCACCCATGCCATCTGCTAAAACAGCAAAGGTTATGTGTTGTTGGTTCTCAAAAACGTTGGCATAATCTTGGTTCGTATTTCTTTTGCGACCGACATCTGATTGAACGTTGATTTCCAAATTATTTCACCTCATTTGAACTAACTTTCCGCATACAGCAAATAAAGAAGCCATCTGTCATGTATTGATGGGGATACAGAACCAGTTCTTGCTCTTTTACTACTGCTTGGACGTTTTCATTTGCAACAATTTCAATTTTTTCAAATTCAGGGTGTTTGGCTAAAAAGGCTGCCACCACTTCCTGATTTTCTTCTGGCGTAATAGTACAAGTGCTATAGACCATTATACCCCATTGTTTTAGTGTTGGGGCAACACTTTCTAAGATTTCTAACTGAATTTTAGGTAAATTTTGAAAATCATTAGCCGTTTTATGGTATTTAATGTCTGGTTTACGGCGCATTAGCCCTAAGCCTGAACATGGCGCATCAACTAAAATCCGATCAAAGGTTTCTGCGGGAAATTCTTCGGCCACTTGTCGCGCATCAAGCTTTTCTGCTTGGACGACATCCGCCACATGGAGGCGTTGCGCATTTTCATTAATTAGCTTAATTTTGTGCGCATGAATATCTAAAGAAGTCACACGACCACCTGCTTCAGCCTCTAAAAAAGTTGCGATATGAGTCGTTTTGCCGCCAGGAGCCGCACAAGCATCCAAGACACGATGATGCGGTTCAATTTGCATCGCTGGAGCCACGAGCATAGAGCTTTCATCTTGAATGGTTAAACAACCGTTAATAAACAGTTCACTACCAGCTAAGTAGCCTTTTTCAGCGACAACACCATAAGGGGAAAGTTGACTTTCCTTCGCGGCAATCCCTGTTTCTTGTAATTCTTCCAGCGCTTCTTCTCGTGAAATAAACCGTGTGTTTACTCGGCCACTCGCATGGCTTTTTTCAAATAATGATAAACCTAACTGCCGTGTTTCTTCTTCGCCTAATTGGGCAAGTAATTTTTCTGTTAACCAACGTGGCATGCTAATTTCCGTTGCTAAACGATCAACTGGATCGCTAATTGCGGCCAAACTAGGTGCTCCATTTCGTTGGAACGCCCGCAGCACGCCATTCACGAATTTACCAATCCCAGGATTGCCACGACGTTTGCCAATTTCAACCGCTTCATTAATGACTGCATGATCGGGCACTTTATCTAAATAAAGTAATTGATATAACGATAAAATCAATAAATTTTTCACCCAATTATCGACTTTTTGCGGTTTCTTAACAAATGGTGATAAGTAGTATTCCAACAATAATTTGCGACTAATTGTGCCGTAGACAAGTTCTGTAAACAAGCGGCCATCTTTCTCGCTTAGTTCTGATTTTGTCATCATTTCATTAAGTAAAAGATTGGAGTACGCCCCACCTTTATCCACACGTTCGATGGTTTCTAAAGCAACGTATCGAACAGAACGTTTTAATTTCTTGGGGATTTTTTCAGCCATTTTTGTTAGTCCACCTTATCTTTTTCTGCGACATTTTGACCAACGCCATTTAAAAATTCTTGAATCGTTAATTGACCTTTACCTGCTGGTTGCAGGCGATCAATTTGAAGGACTGTCCCTTCACCACAAGCAATCCACAGCGCTTTTTTACTACGTTGGATAATCGTTCCTGGGGCGCTGGTTGTTGTTTCAGTCAGTGGTGTCACTGCCCAAATTTTCCAGTTGGTCCCTTGGTAGGTTGTGAACGCTGTTGGCCAAGGACGCATACCACGCACTTGGTTATCAATTGCCTCAGCGGTTTTTTGCCAGTCAATTCGTTCTTGTTCTCGAGTAATATTTGGTGAAAAAGTAGCCTCTTCTTCCACTTGTGGAATAGGCGTGATTTCGCCAGCAATTAGCTTAGGTAACGTCTCTAATAAAAGTTCTTTTCCTAGAATGCTTAATTTTTCAAACATGGTGCCTACATCATCTTGTTTCGTAATCGGAATTGCACGTTGCGATAAAATCGCGCCAGCATCCATTTTTTTCACCATTTCCATAATCGTGACGCCTGTTTCTTTTTCTCCTTCAATAATCGAGTAATGTACAGGTGCGCCGCCACGATATTTTGGTAAAAGTGAGGCATGGACATTAATCGCACCTAGTTTGGGCGCTTTTAAGATTTTCTCTGGTAAAAATTGACCAAAGGCTGCTGTCACAATTAAATCTGGTGCTAAGTCAATCACTTTTTCCATTTCAGGAGAACCTGAAATTTTCTCTGGTTGTAAGACTAATAAGTTATGTTTTAAAGCTGCTTCTTTGACAGGCGTTGGGGTAATCACTTTTTTTCGGCCAACTGGTCGATCTGGTTGCGTGACAACCGCTTGAACGTCATAGCCTGCCTCGATTAAACTTTCTAAAATCGGAACAGAAAAGGCTGGTGTGCCCATAAATACAATTTTAGTCATCAAAATGTTCCTCCATATACGCTTCTAAATCTTCTGGTGCAATTTTCTCAATCATTTTATCGATAAATAACTCGCCATTCAAATGATCAATTTCGTGTTGAAAAGCTCGAGCTAAATAGCCGTAAGCCGTAACTTCCATTTCTTCACCTTCACGGTCAAAATAACGGACAGTCACTTCATCTGCTCGTTCAACGGTTCCATATGTTTCTGGAATACTTAAACAGCCTTCCACATCAATACTGGTTCCCTTTTTTTCAATAATCACTGGATTAATTAGTTCAAAACGACCAGATTCTTCATCGATTTCAATCACTGCCATTTGCAAATTTTTACCAATTTGCGGGGCTGCTAAGCCAATCCCATCATGGGCCAGCATTGTTTCATACATATCCTCTAGTAGCTGCACAATTTCATCGGTAATAATCGTCACAGGTTGAGCCTTCATTTTTAAGTGTTCGTTCGGGTGAATCACAACTGGATAGCGCATAAGTGCTCCTTTCAAAGCTGTATTTTTTAAATAAAATTCATGGGTTCTGCATCTATGGAAAGCTTTAAACCACGAGCCGTTGCTCGTTGTGTATCGGTTAAAATTTCTTTCAATAATGGTTGAAGCATTGGTTCTTGTTTATACTTGATAATCACTTGATAAAAGTATCGATTATTGACACGCATAATTGCGTTGGGCGTTGGTCCCAGCAAAATAGCTTGCGGCGATAAGCCTTGTTTTAATTTCGTCGCGATTTGAAACATTTGTTTCGCTGCTTCATTTTCTTCAGGATGGCTAGCCGTAATTTGGACCGTAAAATAGTACGGCGGATAATCCCCACGATGACGAATATACATTTCTTTTGTATAAAAATCTTCATAATCTTGGGCTTTTGCCAATTGTATCGCATAATGCTCGGGGTTAAAAGATTGAATGATGACTTCTCCCGGTTTTTCAGCACGACCAGCTCGGCCACTGACCTGTGTCAATAACTGGAAGGTCCGTTCACTGGAACGAAAATCGGGTAAATTCAAGGCGGTATCAGCATTTAAGACACCGACTAACGTCACATTTGGAAAGTCCAGTCCTTTGGCAATCATTTGTGTGCCTAATAAGATATCCGCTTGTCCTTCACCAAATGTTCGCAAAATCTTTTCATGCGCACCTTTGCGTCGGGTCGTATCAACATCCATTCGGAGAATACGACTGTCTGGTAACAACGTTTGTAATTCTTCTTCTACTTTTTGTGTGCCTGTTCCGTAGTAGCGAATTTTATCTTGGCCACAGTTAGGACAGCGATAAGGAATCCGTTCTTCATGTCCACAATAATGACATTTCATTGTTTTGCTATCCATATGCAAAGTTAAGGAAATATCACAATTCGGACACGGCAACACATAGCCACAATCGCGACACATCACAAATGACGAATAGCCACGGCGATTAAGTAGGAGAACACTTTGTTCGTTTTTCTCTAAGCGTTCTTGGAGTTTTTCTTGCAACGACATGGAAAAAGAAGAGACATTGCCATTTTCTACTTCTTGCCGCATATCCACTACATCAATCGTAGGCAAGGTTGCCGCTTGATTGGCACGCTGTGTTAATCGTAACCGCTGATAAACATTTTTTTGTGCGCGAGCGCGTGATTCCAAGGACGGCGTGGCACTGCCTAAAACAACAGGGCAATGATGGTACTCCGAACGCCAAATCGCTAAATCTCTCGCGTGGTAGCGGGGGGTTTCTTCTTGTTTATAACTTGCCTCGTGTTCTTCATCAATAATGATCACACCGATGTTTTCGATTGGCGCAAAAATGGCAGAACGCGCGCCAACCACCACTTCCGCTTCTCCTCGTTCAATCTTCCGCCACTCATCGTATTTTTCACCTTGCGATAAGCCACTGTGCATTACAGCAACATGTTCGCCAAAGCGACTTTTAAAGCGTTGCACCATTTGCGGAGTTAAAGAAATTTCAGGGACAAGCATAATGGCTGTTTTGCCTTGGTTAAGAACTTCTGCAATGACCTGTAGATAAACTTCTGTTTTCCCACTTCCTGTAATACCTTCCAATAAGTAGGTTTGGCTTTGCTGTTCTTGGACCGATTGTAAGATTGTTTCCACAGCCACCTGTTGTTCTGCATTCAAAGATAACGCAGTCGTTTTTTCAAACGTCTGATTAGCAAACGGATCACGATACGCTTCTTTTTCAATGAACGTTAACCAGCCGTTTTTGGCCGCTTCATTTAAAAGCGCGGTACTGAAACCTAATTCTTTCATTTCCTTCACAGCGGTGACTTTTTCAGTGCCCAAGCGTTGTAAATAGTAAAGAAGTTGCTCTTTCTTCTTAGCTCCCTTGCGTAACCCCAAACGAATTTCCTCTAGTTGTTCAAATTCCTTAGCGGCTTGAATGAAGCGGACCATTTTGACTTTATTTCTCGTCGTAACTTCGTAGCGAATATCGACTTTTTGCTGTTTACGCAACGCCATTAGTTGAGGCAAAAGCCCACGTTCTTGCGCTTGGTCCCACGAAATTTCCTCTAAACCATAAAATAACTGATCTTGTAATTCTTCAGAAAGCTCATCCGTTAAATAAATATATTTTTGGTAATCGGCACGCATTACGCTAGGCAACATGGTTTGCAAACAAGTGATTTTAAAAGCAAACGTTTTTTCCTTCATATAATCAGCTAAAGCCAACATTTCTGTATTTAAGACAGGTTTTAAATCCAACACCGCCACTAGTTCTTTCAACTGAACATTGGTTTCGTCAAGAACCGTTGCAGCCATTGGTTCAATGGCTAAAACAAACCCTTGAACATGCCGATTACCGTTACCAAAAGGCACTTCTACACGCATGCCGACAGCCAATTGCTCATTTAAATTTTCAGGAACTAAATAAGTGAATGGTTGATCGGTTTGCATCGTTGGTACATCCACAATAACTTTGGCTACTTTTTGCATGGTGCGTCCTCCTTTTTATGTAAATTCTCTTTGCCTATTGTACTAAAGATTGACTGATTTGTCTTGTGTGTCTCGCTGGCACCTTTCAGAATAAACGAAGAGAAAGCCTCTGAAATAGACAGACGGCTTTCTCCATTCGTTGACAATCATTCAATTAATTTTTTTCGTCACGTAAACGGTTTTCTAATTCTTTTTGTTCTTGTTCACGTTGGCGTTTGCGTTCTTCACGTTCAATGCGTAGACGTTCGCGTTTTTCTTCAGGATTTGGATCACTGATCACTGTTCCTGCTTCGATTTCTTCTAACGCACGACCCACACTTTTTACAGAATCAAAGGATTCAACGGTTGGTTGAACGCCTTCATCTAATTCATGCGCACGTTTGCTTGCTAAAATAACCAAAGAATATTTTGAAGGGACTTCTTTTAATAATGAGTCAATTGACGGTTTTAACATCATAAGGCTACATCTCCTCTAACATTTTAATATATTTTCCAATTACACGGTCAACACGGAAGTGCTCACTCGCGATAATGTCTTTAATTCGTTGCACGGCTAAAGGAACTTCATCATTCACTACCGCATAATCATACAGCGCCATCATTTCGATTTCTTCTCTGGCCACAGCCATTCGTTCTTCAATCACAGACATTTCGTCTGTTCCGCGGCCAATAATTCTTGATTTTAATTCCGCTAAATCGGGGGGTGTCAAAAAGATAAATACGCCATCAGGCACTTTGTCTTTGACTTGTTTAGCCCCTTGGACTTCGATTTCTAAAAAGACGTCTTTGCCTTCATCTAGCGTCTGGTTAACATACGTTAATGGTGTCCCATAATAGTTACCAACATATTCCGCATATTCCAACATTTCTCCAGCTTCAATCATCGCTTCAAATTCTTCTCTTGAACGGAAATAGTAATCTACTCCATCCACTTCGCCTTCTCGCTGTTTCCGAGTGGTCATTGAGATTGAATAGTGAAAATCATTTTCTTCACTGTCGAAAATAGCCTTTCTTACAGTCCCTTTCCCCACTCCTGAAGGACCTGACAATACGATTAATAACCCGCGCTCTGACATAACGACTTCCTTTCAAAACATAATTTCACAGTATTAGTTCTATTTTGCACTTTTTTTCTGCAATTTTCAAGACTTTCTTGGAGATTCACTGAAAAAATAACATTTCTTCTTTAATTTGGCTTTCATAACTTGTTCTTTTTTTAAACAAATTACCTAGAATTCCTATACAGGCAGCCATTTTTTAAGTAAAATGAAGTGATGACTCCTTTAGGATGAAAAAAACGTGAATAAGAAAGGACTGAGAAACATCGCACGAATTAAACCATTTACATTGTTTCTGCTAGGCTTAGTTGTCAGTTGTGGGGCCTTTTTTGCCCAACCTACTGTGACTCATGCAGAAGAAGATATTACCGCGATTGCTAAAAAAATGGGGACGACTCTGAAAGCGGATGGCATTCCCAAAGCAGCCATCGTTGTTGATGCTGATTCTGGAGAAATTCTCTGGTCGCAGCAACCAGATTTAGCGTGGAATCCTGCCAGTATTGCCAAAGTGATGACCATGTACTTGGCCTTTGAAGCAATGGAGCAAGGAAAATTTACAATGGATACGACTGTGACTGCTACGCAAAAAGATGTCGATATTTCTAAAATATATGCCATTAGTAATAACAAAATTACGTTAGGTGTGGCTTATCCAGTCCGTGAACTGTTAAAAATGATTGCTGTCCCCTCTTCTAATGTGGCGACTCTCATGTTGGCAAATTTAATTTCAGGGAACCAGCCTACTGACTTTGTTCATTTAATGAATCAAAAAGCGGCTGAACTAGGGATGACAAATACTACCTATTACAACTGCAGTGGAGCGCAAGCAAGTGCCTTTAACGGCCTGTATCAAATGCAAGGAATTGACCCAAATGGCGATAACGTCTCTACAGCTAGAGATTTAGCTTCACTAACCTATCATTTTCTGAAAAATTATCCAGAAATTTTAGAAATCACCAATAAACCAGTGGTGAAAACAATGGTCGGCACGCCTTACGAGGAAACGTTTGAAGCGTACAATTATTCTTTACCAGGCGCTAAGTATGGTTATCAAGGCGTGGATGGTTTAAAAACAGGCTCTAGTCCAACAGGCGGCTTTAACTATATTGCGACTGTCAAACAAGGAGATTTCCGTTTAATTGAAGTCATTTTAGGCGTTGGTAATTGGCAAAACCAAGATGGTGAATACGAACGGCATGTTGCTGGGAATGCTTTGCTGGACTATGCCTATACGACATACGAACGCAAAAAACTTTTAGACAAAGGACCACAAACCATTGATCACAAAAAAGTCACTTTGGCTAACGATTTATACGGTGTCGTTCCCAAAGGCAGTCAGCCTACTTTTAAATTAGTAGCAGGGCAGGTGCAAGTCGACACGCCTTTGACATTGTTAAATAGTACTGTTCAAGCGCCGAAAGTGGCTTACCAAGAAGTTAAGCCAAAACAAACAACAGCTGAAGCTGCGGAAGAATCAAACGAACATTCTGGGGATACCACCGTTGCAGAACCGAATCATTTTATTCCCAAATCGATTGCCACAAGTGTTTTAGTCCTTTTCGGGCTGATTTTCTCAGTAATTACCCGTCAGCTTCAAAAACGTTTAGAACGTCAGAAAAAACACGGCAAAGAAAGCAGTAAAACTGCAGCCATGCGGACAATCTTTTTAAGTGCCGCAGTTCTTTCTTTCCTATGCGCCGTTGGCTTGTTTCTTTTATTCTAATTATAAAAAATACCACCAAGCGTGAAATGCTTGGTGGTATTTTTTATAAGCCCATATTAGAAAGCGTATTGACCACGTTCATCAATTCATCGCGACGACGAACTTGTTTGTCGACAGGGCCGTCAACTTCTTTCACGTCAATGCGAACAACAAAGTGACGATTCAAAGTAACAAACGTGTCTTCGTTAATTTGGATATTTAATTCTGTTTCAGAATAGCTTGCACAAGCATCTTGCCAGACGTCAAATGGTTCTCTGTCTGAAGCGACTTCTGTTTTTACCACAGAACGACCACTTAATTCTTGAAAGGTTACATCATAAAATTTAGTCATTGCTTTCACCTCTGTCATTTATTCGTTACTTCTATATTATAGCGTTTTCTGGAAAAACACGAAACCATTTTCTCTATTCGACATTTTGAATTTGTTCACGAATCTTTTCTAAGGTTGTTTTCATTTGAACGACACTATTTTTTATTTCAATTGGACTTGATTTCGAACCAATCGTATTGACTTCACGGTTCATTTCTTGAATTAAGAAATCTAGTTCTCGGCCCACTGGTTCTGTTTCGTCAAGCAACTGATGCAACTTATCAATATGGATATCCAAACGATCCAATTCTTCATGAATATCGCCTTTTTCCAATAAAATGGCCATTTCTGTTAATAAGCGTGTTTCATCCACTTGGCTACCTAACCATTCGTTTAATTTCGCTTCAAAACGTTGACGGTATTCTTGTTCAAAAACGCCCACAAACGCTTGCAGCTCTTGAATTGATTGGGTCAACACTGCTACATAGTCAAGCAGGATTTGTTTAATTTGCGTTCCTTCTTGCACACGGCTTTGGTCAAGACTAGCGATGGCTGCTTCAAATGCTTGAACAAGAAATGGTTCAAATGTCTGATCAGCAATTTCTGCTTCCACTATTTCGACAAAATCATTTTGCTTTAATAAATGGTTGACCGTGTCCCCTGCATCAAACGTTGCTTCCGGATAGTTTTCCTTTAAATGTTGATCTACCGAATTTAATAATTGATCAATTAAGTCCCACTGCACGCGCACTTCTTTTTGATTGTTGCCGATTTTTTGGAGATTTACATAGACTTCCACACGTCCACGTTTTAACGTGCGTTTGATTACTTGCCGAATCACCAGTTCATAGGCATTCAGTTCCTTTGGCATACGCAATTGAATATCTAAAAACCGCTGGTTGACACTTTTGACTTCGATATCCAATTGATAATTTTCATTTTGAATGGTCTTTTTTCCAAATCCAGTCATACTTTTCATTGACAGGGTGCTCCTTTTACATGGATTTAATTGTTTTGCTTAATTCAGCAAATTCTTCGTTAGTTAAGGTGATGCCTTTACCCATTTTTTCGTGATCAGGGGCCCACTCACGCAAATCAAATTTTGGTGGACGACCATTCCAACTAATTAAATTCAATTCTTTACGCCAGCCACGAGCATTCTCAGATAACACAGCGACTTCTTCTAAAATTTCATATGAAAATTCTTCTTTCATAACATTCACTCCTTGTTAGTATTCCTTAGGTTATTGTACCATCTTTTCCTCGACACTTAAAATACACATCTCTTTTCTATCACCCTGTCTATATAAACATACGCAACTTTTTCAAAAAATCAGTAAAAAAAGCGACAACTGCTCGTTTCAATCGTGTCAGTCACCGCTTCTCTGTCTATTCTTTTTCTGTATAAAGATCCACTACTTCAAAACTTTGGCAAACTAACAGCATATCGGGATAAAATTGTAACTGATAGGGGGCCAGTTCTTCTTTAAAGAACCGCGCATGCTCTTCATACCAATAATCCAACGTCAAATCTCCTTCACCTTCCGCTTGCGCAAAAGATTCTGAGACCTTGTTCATGGGCATAATTTCAACTTTGGTTGTTCGAATAATAGCCAGCGGTTGAGACTGACCATCTAAAATTATGTCGTATTGACCAGCTTTAGGGAGTTGTTCTTCTTCCATCTTATAAATATCTAAAGAAGAACATGTCGCTGTCTTACGACCAGAAACAACCAATTGACCCAAACGATTACCCATCTCAGAAGAGCCATCACCAAACATCCACACATCGGGCATCAACATATCTAATTCATGTTTATCTAAAAAGTTTTGCCAGAACACTTCTACATTTTTTAACATCCTTTGCTCTCCTTTTTATTTTTACTTCACGCAACCTTCTTTCACTAATTATACATAACTGATTGCTTTTCTCCTATACTATTTTTACAAAATGAAAACTAAAATAATGTCAGTAACATTTGGACAGAAAAAAAAGAGAGCGTGGGACAAAAATCACTTTGGATTTTTGCTCCACGCTCAAAAACTTATAAACGGCGGGAACAGAAGCAACTCCTTCGGAAATAAGCCGAAATTCTCCAAAAATTACAGAACAATTTTCGGAAATTCCTTCTTATTTCTCGGAGTTAAACGCTTCTGTCCCGACCTCATCTTTTTATTTTGCTTGTCGTTCTTTGATTTTCGTAAGTAAAGATTGAACATGCTGGCGTGCCGAAGCTTCATCTTCTTGAAGCATCTTTTCCGATAAAATAAAGGAGCCGCCCACTGCTAATACTTCTTTGGCTTCCACATACTCTATAAAGTTTGTTTCATCAATCCCACCAGTTGGTAAAAATTGAACATCATAAAACGGACCGCTTAAACTTTTGATGGCTTTTAACCCGCCGTAAATATCGGCTGGGAAAAATTTAACCACTCGTAAGCCATACGCCAGCGCTCGCTGAATCTCCCCAGGCGTAGCTGTTCCTGGAAAAATAGGCACCTCGTTTGCCAGACAAAAATCAATGACTTCTGGAACAATCGCTGGGGAAACAATGAACTGTGCACCGTTCGCTACTGCCTCTTGGGCTTCTTTCAAGGTTCGAACAGTTCCTGCGCCTACTATTAAATTCCCTGAAGCAGCAAGTTGTTTGATGGCAGGCAAGGCCAGCTGACTCCGAAAAGTGACTTCAATAAACGGTAATTCGTTTTCTACTAAGACTGATTCTACTTGTGGCAAATAGCGTAAATCTGTTGCAGTGTATAGTGGTAAAAGTTTACATGTCGCTAATTGTTGATACAGTTGATTTTTTTCAACTTTTGTTTCCATTCTGTCACTTCCTATTTTGTTTGGCTTTGGTTGCTTCGTACAGTCCTTGAATATAGGTCAACCCCATTGCTCGATCATATAAACCATAACCAGGCATCGCTTTTTCATCCCAAATTGCCCGCCCATGGTCAGGGCGAATAACGCCTTCATACCCTACGTCTACCAGTGCTTGCATTAATTCCGCCATATCTAACGAACCAGCGACACTCGGATGCGCCGTTTCTTCAAAACGATGCTCACCTAAATACTTCACATTGCGGAAATGAACAAAATTAATTCTGTGACCTATTTCACGAATCATAGTAGGCAAATCATTCGTCGGGTCCGCACCGAGGGAACCTGTACAAAATGTAATCCCATTTGCTGGTGAGTCCACCAAGGAAAGGATCCGTTTTAAATCCGCTAAATTTTTAGTGATTCTTGGCAAACCAAAAATTTCCCAAGGTGGATCATCGGGGTGAATCCCCATTTTGATATTTTCTTCTTCACAGACAGGAATCACACGTTCTAAAAAGTAGCGCAAATTTTCGACCAAATCTTCTTCTGTTACGCCGGCATACATGGCTTTCAATTCTTGAAATTGTTGCAAACGCTCCTCTTCCCAACCTGGTAACCGGAATCCTTTTGATTGACTGTGAATTAATTGATACATGTCTTCTGGCTGCATGTTCTCTACCACAGCTTGATCAAATAACAACGATAAGCTACCATCTTCATTCTCATACGCTAAGTCCGTTTTAGCCCAACCAAAAATAGGCTTGAAACTGTAGCACACTAAGGAAATTCCACATTTCCCCAAGTTACGTAACGTTTGGCGATAATTATCAATATAATGGTCTCGTTGATCCGTTCCCGCTTTAATGGCATCATGAATAGCGACACTTTCAATTCCTAAAAGTGCCAATCCTTCTTGTTCTACCGATTGTTTAAGTGCCTGAATTTCGGCTACTGTCCAAACATCACCTGGTAGTTTATTTAACAAGGTACCGACAACACCAGTAATTCCTGGAATCTGTCGAATATGTTTTAACGGAATGGCATCGCCTGCCGCTCCGTACCATCTAAATCCCCATTTCATTGCTTTCACCCTTTACTACATTCTTAAAAATCATCGTCCTCATCCTCTTCATCCTCAAATGAAGTCATAGAAATATCCCATGCTTGCACACTTTCTTTGCCTTGCGCAACAATCGCTTGCGCCGCTTCAGCAATCGGTGTGCCCAATAATTGATGGTTTATCGCTTCTAAGACCATTGGTAGGTTGGTACCACTCACCACAAAGATTTTCTTTTGTAGAGCTGGTTCGAGTTCGTTAATCACCAAAACTGCCTGATTGTAAGGACTCGCACTTAATAAGTCAACCATGACCAACACGCCATCCCCTTGTTGGACGTTCTCAATCGCTGTTTTAATTTGTCCGCCTAGTGCTTGGACATCGTCGCCACTATTTAGATTAACGGTTTCGATATTTTCGGTTGCGCCCATAATCACGGTAGCTGCGTCTTTCGCACCGTCACTTAGTGCACCGTGTGTAGCAATCACAATCCCTAACATAAAAGTTCCTCCTTCAGTTCAGTGGCTTGAGTCATTACTTCAAACAGTCATGCAATGACTCAAGCGACTGGCCTTTTTTATAAATTAAATTTGCCTAAAACCTCTTTTAAACTAGTTTTTGGTGCAGAAGGCGTTGCTTGGAAATAAATATCTTCTACGCCATACACCTCATGTAGTTCTTTTAATTTTTCAGCATCTTCTTTGTTTAAATAAACTGATTTGGTTACTAATAAATCTTTTTCTGGATTCTTCTGTGCAATACCGCCGATATTTAACTCCTTCATAGGGACTCCGTGTTTTACTAAGTCATAAATTACAGAGACGGTTTTAGCGATTAAAATACAGTTGTACTCTTTGAATTGGTATTCATCCCAATAAAATTTGGCTTTTTCCGGCGTAATGACAATGGTTTTTTGTCCTGTCCGACTGCCTGCACTTTTGTATAAATCACGCATAAATTTATCCTTTGCCACCACTTCATCGACAACGAAAATGGAATTAACACCACTTTTTTGGGACAAGGTCACCATCACTTGTCCATGAATTAATCGTTCATCTACTCTTGCTAAATTTACTACGCCCATCTGATTCACGTCCTTTTCTTTTTATAAAATACCGACT
Source organism: Enterococcus sp. AZ120 (assembly GCF_050546165.1). Lineage (NCBI taxonomy): Bacteria > Bacillati > Bacillota > Bacilli > Lactobacillales > Enterococcaceae > Enterococcus > Enterococcus sp. AZ120. The sequence continues at coordinate 2,503,463 of NZ_CP172950.1, forward strand.
GTTGCTAAGACAATTAAAATACCTGTTAACCACAATAATGCTTGCGTAACTTTCAAGCCTTTTTTCGTATAGAACCAATACACGCCCATTACAACAGCTAGCGGTAAGAGTCCTGGGACAATCTGATCAAGGATATCTTGGACCACAAACTCACGGCCAGAAAGTTTAAATTGAAGAGTTGAAGAAACTTTGACATAATTACCAGCTAAAATCCCCATCATGAACAACCCTAAAACAGATAACATTTCAATGGCTTTTTGAATCCCAGCACTTTGCATTAAGCCTGTAGCATTCCGCCCCATTTTGAAGGATTGTCTCGCAAAGAACACACCTAACAGTACTTGATAAAGGGCAAACGCGACAAAGGGGAAAATCGCACCTAATGCGCTACCTTGTTGCGCCCACGGCACCGCAATCGCAATAAAAATATATTGAACCGTACCTGAGTCAATCGCATCACCAATCCCAGCTAACGCGCCCATCAAGCCAGCTTTGGTGTTATACATTAAATCATCTTGCATCATGATTTCGCGGCCTTCATGTTCTTCTTTGGCCCGCTCTTGTTCCATAGAAGCCATCAGCCCAGTAATGACCCCGCCGCCCCAACTTAATTGCGTATTGAAAAACAGCAGTTGACGCATATAAGCGGCTTTTAATTGTTCATCGTCTTTATATAATTTCTTTAAAAGTGGCATCATTGCGTACAATAACGAAGGCGCCAAGTAACGTTCAAAGGAATGGGGAATTTCATTGGCAAAATGCCAACGGAGATAGGCTTTTGTAACATCTTTATTGGTAATTTCTTCTGGTGCTAAATTCGTTGTTTTCGGCACGACTTTTTCTGTTGTTTCCGTCATTTCAGTTCCTCCTTTTTCTTTTAAAACCCGTCATCGTAATCGTCATCATCATCAAAATCAGTGGTGGCACTGGCGGAACCAGCACTTTCTGCTACAGGTTTGCCTTTTTGGACTTGCACAAAAATTAACGCAATAATTACGCCAAAGATGGCATACGTTACCATGGTAATTTCCAATGACTTAAAGACGATACTCATGAAGTATGCAAGGAAAAAGAAAACCAAGAAATCTTTTCGACCAATGACATAGACCGTTGTCGCAATCCCAATTGCGGCTAAACCACCACCGACTACTTCTAACACGTGAATCACAACGGTTCCTTCTAATGCTTTAATAATATCGGCAATGACTGGTGCCCCTAGATAAAGAGCAAAAAAGACTAATGGAACGAATAAAATAAATGAGGCAATCGTTGGATACCAGATAATTGAGCGGGCAATTTTTTTAGAATTTAGTTCAGCCACCGCACGATCGGTATACTTCCCTAAAAACGTGTTAATAAAGAAACGGAATTGATATAAATAACTTCCTAAAAGACCGACAGGAACCGCTACGGCAATAGCCGCTTCCGGCTTCAAATTCCCTAGCAACGCAACTGGCACAGCAATCGCTGCCGCAATTGATGGTTCTGCTGGCATAGAGCCACCTGGTGAAAAAACACCCATGTAAATCATTTGTAATGCTGCGGTGACAATCATCGCTTTCGGGACATCGCCCATCACTAAACCTGCTACTAACCCTGTCATTAAGGGCGAGAAACGCAACGTTAACGTTGCTCCTCCTCCAAGCCATCTGGACATAATTGCTGCCACCCAAAGCGCCATTATCAAACTTTGTAAAACACTTAACGTTTCCATAGTTCCTCCTTCTTATCCTTGGTTTTGGATATACTTTTCTAGCTCTTCAATCCCTTGACGTAAACGTTCTTCCGAAATCTCAATAGGAATTAAATGAACCTTTTCTTTTGAATCAATAAATTGAACCATTGCATCGAGTACTGCTTCTTCTTCTGGGTAAAGGCCCATTTGTCGTAACGACATGGGCAAGTTTAGCTCTTGATAAAAAGGGATTAATGCGTCTATGATGGCCCACCTTTTTTCCAATGCTAATTGATAGAAGATGCCGTAAGCTACTTTTTCGCCATGTAAATAGTCATGACTTTTTGGTAAAAATTTACTCATAGCATCATGCATGGCGTGTGCTGCTGCATTGCGGGCGTATTTGTCGCCGAAGCCGCCGACTAATCCAGAAACAGCGAAAACAATTTCTGAAAGATGGACAAATTCAGGCGTGAGTTTGCCCTCATCCATCGCTGCTAAGGCTGCTTTTGAGTCCCGCATAATCGCTTCTTGCGAAAGCTTGGCGGTCGCTCCCGCTAATTGTAAAAAGGGTTCCCCTTGCAAATGGGCTTGGCGTAAAATGGTCTCTGATTCATACCATTTCGCTAACGTATCAGCTAAACCAGCGACAAAATAATCACGGGGCGCATCAAGAAGCAACTTAGGATCAGTGATTAAAAACGCAGCTTGGCGAAAGAAATGTTCCGTTTTGCCTTCGGCCGCGCCATTTTCTTGATACATCACAGCTAACGGTGTCCACGGCGCACAGTTACTAGCCAAAGTAGGGACCAAGCCAAAATTCAGATTGTTTAAATGGGCGCTGTAGCCCACTAAATCGGCTAACTTACCGCCGCCGACTCCCAGAAGAAAGTCAATCTGGTGTTCCTTTATTTGCTGTGAAATTTGTTCGGCGCCAAAATAACTACATTCTCCTGTGTAAGTGTGATAGAAGAATTGATACTCTGAATCTGCCAAGAATGGTAAAAATGGCTGAGCTTTTTCAAAGGATACGGTGCCATGCACCACCAAAATTCGTTGGGCGTGATATTCCTTGAAAAGTGACGGCACCGAAGCTAAGGCGCCTTCGTGGTAACGATAAAATTGCGGTCCAACTTTCACTTTTAAATCAGTTAACATGCTCCTCCTCCTTCTTAACTAACGTAACGACTGACTTCTTGCACTGCCCGTTGAGGTAAAATACCTTGCACCACGTCTTCCACATCTTGCACGCATTTTTCTCCCATCGCTTGCAGGCATTCCATGGTATAAGCGGAGGTGTGCGGCGTCATTACTACATTTTCAAACGCAAGATAAGGATGATTTTTCCGACCTGGTTCCTCTTCTAAAACATCTGTCCCAAGCCCAGCAATTTTGCCCGATTGTAAGCCGACAATCATGGCTTCTTCATCAATCAAGGCGCCTCGTGCGCTATTGGAAAGATAGACGCCGTCTTTCATCTTGGCAATTTCCGCCGAGCCAATCATGTGATAACTTTCTTCAGTTAAATTGGCACATAAACAAATGATGTCAGCTGAAGCTAGCAACGTATCTAAGTCTACTTTTTTTGCTCCATAACTTTGCAGATAAGTGGCGGATTTATAGGGATCATACGCTAACACGTCACAGCGAAATCCGTTTCGTAACGTCTCCACGACACAACTTCCTGTGTTCCCAACACCAATGACACCCACAGTTTTGTTAAATAACGTCCGACCGACAAAATTCGCTCGTTTTTCCCATTGATCTGCTTTAACGCTGGCATCTGCAGCCACGGTTTGCCGTAAAACAGCTAGTAAATTTGTGACGTTGTTTTCCGCCACGGCATCTCGTTCTACTAAAGCTGGGATGATGGAAACAATTGTGTCATGCTGTTTTGCAGCGTCTAAATCGATGTTGTTATACCCAATACCGTGGCGAGAAATCAGCAACAATTCATCTTTATGTTCAAAAAATTCTTTCGTGAAAAATGGCGTCACGCTAGCAATAATAATCGTATATCCTTGTAAACGTTCCGCTAACTCTTTGCCACCAATTTCACTGTCGACTGTAAAATGCTTCACGGTGCCTATTTTTTCTAAGCGCGTCAAGTGTTCAGGAAAAATTTGACCAAAACTACTGGAATTCACTATGGCAATTTTTTGTTTTTTTAACATGACTAAACTCCTTTACTGACTTTTTACGACTTCATGCCCGCCAAATCCTTGTCGCAAAGAAGCGACCACTTTGTTTGAAAAATGATTTGCTAGCATACTTTCATTTCGAGTAAATAAGGACAACGCCGTAGTTGGGACGGGCATCTCCAAACGCAATGCTTCTTCAATCATCCATTTGGCTTCGCCATTTGCTGCCACTTTCCCTTCTAGATTGGCTAACGTAGGATTTTCCGCAAAAACCTCTTTCGCTAAGCCCATCAAGCGAGCTTCAATAATCGAGCCGTGATTCCACACATCGGCTACTTTCTCCAACGCAAAATCATATTCGGCAGCTTCTAATAAATTGAATCCTTCGCCCATGGCTTGCATCATGACGTACTCAATCCCGTTATGCACCATTTTCAAATAGTGACCAGCTCCTGATTTCCCAGCATAAAGATACCCTTGTTCACAAGCTAAATCTTCAAAAAATGGGGTTAACACCTTGACGGCTTCAGGCGCACCGCCAACCATTAAACACGCTCCTTCCCGCGCTCCTTTGATGCCACCAGAAGTACCACAATCAATAAAATAAATTCCTTTTTCCTTAGCAAATTGAGCATTCGCAACACTATCATGAAAATTTGAATTGCCACTATCCACAATGATATCCTCTGGTGCTAATTGCTCTACCAATTCTGCCACTAATTGATTGGTAATCTGACCAGCGGGGGTACTTAAAAAAATCACCCTCCTTTTGTTAAGCGCTTTCAATAGTTCCGGCAACGAATCTACAACGGAAAGCCCCTGCTCTCTAGCAGTCGCTCTTGCTTCCTTTGTCACATCAAAGCCAATAATGGGCCAGCCTTGTTCGTGAACATTTAATGCCATGTTCAAACCCATTTTCCCAAGTCCAATAAAGCCAATGTCCATTTTTCTTTCACCTGCCTCTTTTGATACTTCAATCATAAAGGATAAAAAAAATAATGTAAACGATTACACTAATTAAAAAATATTTTTTATTTTTTAGCAAAAATCTTGCCTGCTCAAAAGGTAAAACGTTTTTATTTTTAAGGAGCTTTCATACAAAAAACACAAGTAAATCTCTTGGTATCACGTTCTTTTTACTGGCTACTTTCTTTAGTTGAGAGAAGTCTTTTCAAGACCCCTTCATTTTTCAGAAAAAAGATTATTTATTTTTTTTGGGCTTTTTTTAAAGAATTTCTTTTTTGTGGAGAAAAAGAGAAATTGTATTTGTCCTCTTTTTCCACTATAATCAGTCTATACCAACAATGAAAAGGCATTCATTTTATTTTAAAAAAAATAAGATTGGAGGAACGTGTTAATGAAAAACCACTATTTGGATCAACGGATTCGGATCAAAAAACCGAATTTGAGCCTCACAGAAAAGAAAATTTCCGATTACTTTGTTCATTCTGAATCATTATTGACACAAATGACGTTAGAAAGTCTTGCCAACGAAATTGGCGTCTCCCAATCTTCCGTGTATCAATTTGTAAAAAAGATTGGCTATTCTGGGTTCCAAGAATTTAAAATTGATATCGCCAGGAATTCTAATTATCAGCCGACTTTTCAAAACGTCAATAGCGTGAATGGCGCCGATGATATTTCACCAGATGATGATAGTATTACGATTGCTAAAAAAGTCTTACAAGCCAATATTTATTCCCTCAGTAACGCCACACAGTTCTTAACAAAAGAGCTGTTAGATAACGTGTTGGCTTTGATGTACTCTGCCAAAACGCTTCACTTTTTTGGGCAAGGTGGCTCCTCGATTGTGGCTTTTGATAGTTTCCATAAATTCATTCGGACCAACTATCGGTGCAACTACATTTTTGATTACCACATGCAGTTAAGTTTTGTCACAAAATTAACCAGTGAAGATTGCGTGTTTATTTTTTCCCATTCAGGCAAAACCAAAGAATCAATCAACCTAGCACGACAAGTTAAAAAAACCAACGCAAAAATGATTACGTTAACTGGTAACAGCGGTTCAGAGTTGGCAGGCTTGTCCGACGAAGCAATTATTGTCGTCACCGAAGAAGGCTTGTTTCGTGCGGAATCCTTGGCTTCACGGATTAGTTACTTAACGGTAATGGATATTTTATACACAAATACGATGTATCACAATTTTGATCAAAATGCCGATTCCTTGAAAAAAATCCGTGATAACATTAGCACGACTAAGACCGATCCGCATTACTTGTCGTAAAGAAAAGTCTTATTTGTTAGTAGTTGCTTCTGCTCCCACCCTTTATCATTTTTAAGCCTGGAACAAAAATCCAAAATGATTGATGTCCCAGGCTTTTCCTTTGAAGTTTTAATCCTTGGCTTTCTCAGTGCAACTACTCAGGATTTATATTTTTTATCCTTACGAACAGTATCATTAGAATCATCCAGATATCGACTACTCTGAAAAGTAGATTATACTCATACAGCCAAGTTGCTTGCGAACAGACAAGAAAGACTGAAAATATAATGGGTAGGCAAAATAACCTATCTTCTTTTTCCGTTATTGAAATAATTAATAGCGTTAATAAAAATAAAGGAATAAAGAGGAAGTGCATAACCATTTGAGTAACAACTATCGATACAGTAATCGTGTGCTTGTCAAATAGCTGAACTAGTATTGGATTAAACCAAACAATGGCGACTATTACTAACGAAAAATATTTAGTCACGCTTTCCAGCCTTATTACATACAACAATCCAAAGAAAATTAGTAAACTAATAATGATATCTTTATAAGTAAAAAAATGTTCATAATTCATAATTTTTTTCGTTTCATCTCCACTCAACTTGCTTAACTATTCAAGGTTTAGGTAAATCACGTTTCCCATTTTCTCACATGATCGTTCAAAGAAACAGAACGTTGTTTGGTGTTTTAAAACGTAAAAGTTGAGCAACATATCCTGTCTAAACATTTACTTGGCAGTTTATTTATAGAAAAATTGTTACTTTCCAAATTTTTGTATGCTTTTTAGAAATGAAACCAAGCTTATGTTTTAATGTTTCTTATGCAAATCATTAAAACGAAATCCCCCAAATTTCGCAACTCTTATCATTTCAGATTGTGATGTTCGTCCAATTAAAAAGTGATAGTACTTCTTAACGTATCGTTATTAAATTTTAAATTCAAAGGGGCTACTCTCTTTAATTTTGTTTCTGATTTTTTCTAAAAGTACTGTTATGTAAGTAATAAGTTCTATACTGGACTTGTAATAGAAAATAAATTTAATTCTTTACAAAAATTAGTATAAGAGAACCCCTTTTTTCATTCTACGACATCATTAGCTGACGATATATAGCAAATTACAAACTAAGTTAATGACGTAATCTTACTTTTTTCTTCTTTTTTTCTTACTTTTTTCTGCCTGTATTTTTTTAAAAAATTCTTGCCTATCTTCTAATTTCCAAGTACCCTGTTCTGTTCTTTCATATATCCAAATTTTTGTACACCGACAGGCGTTACGAAACGAGGTATGTTGTTTCGCTTCTTTATCCTGAGCAAGATTTAAACAAGAACGAGGAATTGAGAATTCTGGATGATCATGATATAAGCCAATCCCTAAACCAATCTTAGGCGTACTGATTGTGTTCGTCATAGGAATTGTTCTTAATTGTCCGTCAGCGCCTATTCTGACCACATCTGTCTTTATGCTTTTAATGTATTTCAATACCTGAAGCTTATCTTTTACTTTTCTTGTACTTTCTACCCAACATTTTGAAAAGTTCAATTTATTTCTTTTAAAGTCTCTATAAAATTCAATAGCATACTTACTTTTCGTTCTTGACTTAGAGGTTTCTCTTTCATTAATATCATAATAACTTATCCCAATTAAGTGCAGAATACTCTCTCTAGTAAAACAAACTTCTAGTTTTTCTTGTTTACTTTTCACGTTTCTTTTATAGAAATAAACTATTTTTTTATTAACAACTTCTACATCTAAAATTTCTAAAACGGCAATAAGTTCATCAAATAAATCTTTACAACTTAAATCACTTGCCACTAATTCTGTTAATCGGAAAGTTTTAGTTACTTTAGCTTCACCCATTCCATCCCTCCTCTACGTTTTCATTTTGATAAAAAAAAACAAACGTGCAAAAAGCACGTTTGTTGAAATATCTCATAAGAGGGTGCATTATTTTCAGCTTTCGCCTAGGCTCCTTCTAAGCCTTCGTACTTTAAATAAATATGCTGATAGTTTATCAACCCTCTGGCTACTAAATGTATCAGCCTCTAGATCCTTTGTTCATAACGACTTGAAACAGTCAGCTATGAATTGAGAAGTATCATTGGAGTGTCATGCACCGTGACACTGAAAGTAAGTTTTCGATGATTGGCTCTATCATCACTCCAGATAATCTGGTACCCTTTCAGGTGAGTTTTACCTCCAGAAATTCTATATGAGCCATAAGAATTTCTGACTTCTTTCATCCACATTATAGCTAAATCATAGCCTCTTGTCAAATAAAAGCAAACAATTGTTCTCTAAATTCAAACAAGATATCTATTCCCACTGAACAGAAAAAAGATTCACCAATTTTACCTTTGAACCTTTTTTCATTTATGCTTTTATCAAGCAATTTTTTTATATGGTTACATCGAACCTTTAAAAACATCTTTATTCTTAGCAAAATAATCAACACCAGAGTAAATGGTGAAAATCAAGCAGGCATATAGCATGATTTGATCTAGTGGTAGATGAAGTGCTGAAAATGGAATGTTGTTAATGAATAGTAAAATAATTGCAACCATTTGGGTAGCTGTTTTTACTTTTCCTGGCCAAGCTGCTGCCATTACTTCGCCATGTTCGACTAATAACAACCGTAAACCAGTTACTGCCAATTCACGACAAACAATAATTGCTACAATCCAAGCGGGTACTTTGCCTTGACCAACTAAGACGATAAAGGCGGTCATCACTAGCATTTTGTCCGCTAATGGGTCCGCAAATTTTCCGAAGTTCGTCACCAAGCCTTGCGCACGGGCAATTTTGCCATCCAACCAGTCTGTAAAACTAGCAACTGCAAAAATAATCGCGCCCACTAATTGGGTAACGGCTAACGTTGTGTCGCCAAAACTAATCGTTCCCCAGTCCATTGGCACTGACACAATAATAATAAAAATCGGAATCATAAATATTCTTAAAACTGTTAATTTATTTGGTAAATTCACTTCAATTGCCCCTTCCTTCTCCTGTTCTATTTTACGTTATCTTGCTGGCAGTGTCACGAAAAAAAGAAAAGAATCTGGAATAATTGCCGTTTGACCGTTTATTCAGAAATATTCTTGCCTTTTTTTAGAAAGAGCTGGTAATAGCCTAAACCTAAATTAATCATTCCAATCAATGTGATACTGTCTAAAAATTTAGAACCATAGATAAAGTAGAAATACAGTTGTAAGCCAACAATCAAGAAGCCCATGACCAACAGAGCGATTGAAAATATGGTGATAAGATTAAATTTTTTATTAACTATTTTAAGCATTGATAACCCCTTCTCTCTTGAATTATTATTGTCGTCTTTTTAACCATTCGCTGTTAATTATAAAAGAAAAGAATCTGGAATAATTGCCGTTTGACAGTTTATCCAGATTCTTCTTACACCATTTCTAACGATACGTAATCCCTAATGTAACATCCTTACGAATTAAAACTGGCGTTTTTTCCAGTGTTAAATCGGCGCCATCGACTTGGATGGCGACGTTATTTGAGGCGCCTAGAATCAGTGTTGCATTGGCGGCATTCGCAGGTAAAGCTGTTGTTTGGGTCTCTCCTGCTTGCAGGGTGTGTTGGTACGTATAGTTGCCATCGACCATCACGCCAATCCAGCAAGAGCCTTCAGTCCCTTTAAAGGTAATGTTGATTGGACTATTCGCATCTTTAACCGTTGCAGTCACTTGATTGTTAGCATCGCTCACCACAGCCACAGCTGTTTTCTTCTCTGGTTCGCTTGAAGAAGACGGCGGTGTACTACTTTGTGTGCTACTTTCTGGGGCTTGACTTGATTCTTTGGTTTTTTCCACACTGGCACTAGTTGCCGGTGTTTGAATAATCGGTTCGGCTTTTTGATCTTGCCACATAATATACAGCACTACGACCGCAATGGCTAAACCAATTAACGAAAAGGCAATGGCCGGTAAGTTCCGCAGTAACCAACTGGATTGCTTTTCTTCGTCATGCAATTGCTTACGTGACCCTTCAAGCTCTTCATACACTGGCTTGGGTTCTTCGACAATTGCTGGTTCTTTGCCATCATAGATATCTACCAATTGATTGCCATCTAAGCCGACCGCACTTGCATATTGGCGGATAAACGCCCGCACATAAAAGGTGCCTGGTAAGGACTCAAAATCGTTTTGTTCAATAATTTCTAAATATCTTTTTTGAATTTTTGTCATTTGTTGCAGTTCATCAATTGAGATGTTCTTCTGCAATCTTGCTTCTTTTAGTGTTTCTCCAATATTTACGCTGGCCACTCGTCCATCTTCTCCAGTCTATTTTGTTAATTTATCGATTGTCTCATCAGTCTTTTTCAATTGCCAAGGAAAACATTCCCGTCCTTTAAGAATACCACAAAAGAAGCCAACTGAGGATAACAAAATTGAAAGATTTCAAAGATTTTTCTTTTTCTTAAACAGTTGGTTTATTGCTCGGTTTCTCCTTTAGGATACATGTAGAAACGGCTCAATCCTTCTTCACGAATCAAGGTCTCTGCTACTTGGCGGACGTCGGCTAATTGAATGCTTTCAATGACTTCAATCTTATCAAACAGCGTGGTTTCCCCAAACAATGATTGTGAAAATTGGTTGGCGATATACTCTAAAGAGTTTAAGGATTGGAAATATTTACCAATCATTTTTTTCTTCAATAAGGACAAATTTTCTTCCGTTAATTCTGGACTTGTTGTGGCAGATAATAAAATAGCTTCAATTCGTTCTGCTAAGACTTCTGGTTGCTCACTATCGCCGCCAATATCCGCAAAATGGAAACTGCGATCTAAATTAAAGTCATAACTAAAACTATCATCTAACAAGCCTTCATCATAAAGAGCCAAATAGTTTTGAGAGGTATTACCAAACAATAATTGTAACAACAAGTTCACGGTGACTTGATATTTCATTAAGTCACGACCCGTTGTTGGCACTTCATCTAAGCCTTTCAAGCCAACAAGCACTTTTGCCCGTGTGACTGCCATTTCAATGGCGCTCTCTTTGACAATGTCAGCAGCTGTTTCTTCAGGAAAATGCCGACGAATAGGTTGGGCGGCAGGAAACTCTTTCGCCGCTTGGTTTTCACGAATGAAGGCCATTAACGCTTCAGGGTCCATTTTTCCTACCACGAATAAGGTCATATTACTTGGATGATAAAACGTATTGTAGCATGTATACAAATCTTCTGCGGTAATCTCCGCAATACTTGCCACTGTACCGGCAATATCAATATGCAATGGATGTTTCGGATAAAGGTTGCCTAAAATGCCAAAGAACAAACGCCAGTTAGGATCATCTAAATACATTTGAATTTCTTGTCCGATGATACCTTTTTCTTTTTCGACCGTTTCCTTCGTGAAATACGGCGATTGCACAAAATCAAGCAACGTTTCTAGATTTTGTGTCACTTGATCCGTCGTTGAAAACAAATAACTCGTTTTCGTAAAACTGGTAAAGGCATTCGCTGAAGCCCCTTGTTGCCCAAATTTTTGGAAGACATCGCCATCTTCTTTTTCAAACATTTTATGTTCTAAAAAGTGGGCGATTCCGTCAGGTACTTCAATCATTTCCTCTTGACCAATTGGCACGAACGTATTGTCAATGGAACCATAATCGGTCGTAAACAAGCCATACGTTTTTTGGAAATCATTTTTCGGCAATAGGTAAACTTTTAAACCATTCGCCAGTGTTTCTGTATACAATGTTTCTTTAATTTGTGCATAGTCTTTTTTAATCATTTTCCGTTTCTCCTTCCAAAAAGAAGATCGCTTGAAGTTCCAAACGTTTGGCTACTTCTTGGATTTCTGGAATAGTCACGGCATTGATCCGCGCAATCCATTCCTCCGCCGTTAGCATCGTCTGCGGCATTAATTGGTTCAAGTATTCTTTTTCCAGCCACGCGCCTGCATTATCTAACGCTAAGATATACTGATTTTTTAACATTGCTTTCGTTTGTTCAATTTCTAATTCGCTAATCTTACCTAAGCGAATATTTTCCAATTCTGTCGAAATCAAACGCAAGACCTGATTCCGATTTTTGCCATCGATTCCTGTTTGAACCGTCATGAAGCCACGGAAAGTGTCGATACTACTAGAAGCATAATACGCTAAATGCTCTTTCTCACGGACATTCATAAATAATTTAGAATGCGGGAAACCGCCAAAAATTCCATTAAACACTTGCAACGCAAAATAATAGCTATCGCCATAATAAATATCCGTGTTGTAAGCCAAGTTTAATTTCGATTGGGCTAACACCTCACGCTCGGTCCGCTCTTCAATCACGTTGCGAATTGGTTGATTGTAGAAAATCGCGGCTTTGCCTTCTTCACGAGGCGTAAACGGTAATTGCTTGAATAACGGCACTAGCTCCGCCTCATTGACATCGCCTAAAACAAAAATATCCACTTGATCTTCCGCCAGCATTTTTTGATAATACGCTGCTAATGACGCCGCTGTTTCCTCAGCTAACGCCGCAACGGTCCCGAAACTAGGGATTTTTTGATCCTCCGATTGATTAAAATAGACACTTTGAAGCGCCAAAGAAGCATAGGTTTGCTTATCCTCCACAATACTTTCCAAGTACGCTTTCAAGTTCTCTTTTTCCCGTTGGAAGGTTTCCGCCTCAAATTGACCTGCTTGAATATTGGGGGCAAAAATAATTTCCTTCAAAAAGTCCACCGCTTCGGCGAGAACCTGACTATCCTGTAAATAATGATCATTGACAATGTTCATAGAAATATTAAACCAATGTTGATTGCCTTTTTTGGAAACGCCAATCCCAAAGCTGGCGCCGTAAAGTTCCGCCAAACGCTCACTTAACTTGACTTGATTCGGGTAATTCAAGCTGTTGGTTTCCATCAAACTGGACAACAGCGTTCTTTTTGTAATGGTTTCATGATTTAATCGTGTATTAAAGCGGACTAAAAGACGCACCGTTTTATATTTTTCTGTAGGAATGACGTGTAAATTCACGCCTTTAACTAATTGAACAGACATTGCCGCATCGCTCCTTCATTTGCTTCATCTTACCTAAAGAATGCTGTGAAATATATGTATCGCGTAAATTCTAAAGCATTTTTTAATGTTTTTTCCAATAGCTCCATTATAACACAGCTTCAGGTGCTTTCTGAATGATAAGAGTTTTTCAGTTCAAATTTTCAAGAAGATTCGGTATACTGTTTTTAAAGTGAGGAGGGAAAAAAGAATGATTAAAGAATTTAAAGAGTTTATCATGCGCGGGAGTGTCTTAGACCTAGCCGTTGGTGTTGTCATTGGTAGTGCGTTTACAGCGATTGTGACACAAGTGGTGGAAGGCTTGATTACCCCGTTAATTAGTCTGATTTTTGTCTTGACGACTGGGAAAAAGAGTGCCGACGATGCATTGGGTGCCCTTGTTTATAAAGTCGAAGGCGTTGAATTCAATATTGGTAGCGTGATTAGTGCACTTATTACATTTTTAATTACGGCCTTCGTCCTCTTCTTGATTGTCAAAGCGGCCAACAAAATGAAAAACCGCGGCAAAAAAGAAGAAGCGGCAGAAGAAGAAGTGGTACCAACGAGCGAAGATTACTTAAAAGAAATTCGCGACTTGCTAGCGGCGCAAACACCGCCTGCTGAAACTGTCAAAACAGACAGCACCGTCACAGAGAAATAAGCAAAAAGTCATCCTGAGGGGATGACTTTTTTGTTTGGACTTAGATTGATGGTCCTGCGACGAGGTTCCAGGTGATGTTGCCTGTGTAGGCTCCTGCTTTGATTTGTTGATACGGTGTAGTAACATTTAACGTCATATTATCAATACGTCCCAACCAAGTTCCCTGACCCTTACCAACAGTAGCATTTATTAATGTAGTAGCACCACCACCAATTGTCATGTTTGTCCCAATAAAGCTAGGTGCTGTTGGATCATCAGTAATGTTCATTCCATTTTGACTAGCCATTCCCCCATATAAACCCGAGCTAACATTGAACACAGCATAATACGGTGTCATTCCAAATTTAAACTCTCCATCTAATTTGTCTGCCCCGTTCTTCATTTCTGCTATTTCGCCCGTTACATGCCAGCCTTCTTTTGTTCCTCGTAAATCCCCCACCATTACAGATCGTGGGCTAGTTTGAGGTGAAACTGATTTAATAGACGTTAAATCTTCGCCAATTTTTACTGGAGAAAAATCAAAACTTCTTGGAATGGCTAATAAATCAAAATCTGTATTTGGTTTCGTTGGATCTGGATCTACACTTCCACCAGTATTATCCCCTTGATCTGGCAATGTTCCTCCGCCAAACTCCACCTGCACAGGCGTATTCCCTGTCGTCACCGCCTGTGCTGAAAGTGGTGCCAAACTTGCGCCAACTACGGCGCTACCAACCAATAAACTTGCCATTATTTTCTTTTTCATCTATGTACGCTCCTTTGTTTTCAATTCGTCTATAAAGTACAGAACAGCAAAAGTGACGACTGCTGTTCTGTACTTGATTCTTTCAATCTTTGTATTTAGATAGATGGTCCTGCGACGAGGTTCCAGGTGATGTTCCCTGTGTAGTTCCCTGCTTTGATATTGTTCGCTGAAGTGGTGATATTTAAAGAGGTACTAAACATTGTAAACTTCCATAGTCCTTGCCCTTTTCCTGCTGTTGCATTAGCTATAAGAACGGCTTCGCCACCTAAAGGCAGCGACCAATTTCTTGCATTAATAACTTCGGGTTTAGCTACTGGGTCGGCAAGATTAGCAGTTTTAGAAGTATACGTGTTAGTTTCCGCATCATAGTCTAATGAATACAAATTAATTGTACTATTTGTAATACTGCCTTCCAAACTCTCATCGCCGAGCTTCATACCCATCGATTGAGCAGTCAGATGCCACCCTTCTTTAGTTCCCCGCATATCCCCTACGCCAATTGCTTCAGCCTCTCCAGCAGCCTGAGTGATATCTGTATCTTTTTTATTAGGAATCGGTTGAGTTAAATCATCAGAAATCGATAGTGTTCCAAAATCAAATTCTCTGGGAATAAACAGTAAATCAAAATTGCTATTTGTAGCGCCTGGATCTGGCCTCACAGTGTTTCCATCTCCATTACCATCTGGCAAACTTCCCCCTTCAAATCCCACAGATACAGGCGTATTCCCTGTCGTTACAGCCTGTGCCGAAAGGGGAGCCAAACTTGCGCCAACTACGGTACTACCAACCAATAAACTTGCCATTATTTTCTTTTTCATATGTACATCTCCTTTAACATCTTGAATTCCCAGTGCGCCCTAGGTGTTTCTTCGGTGCTACTGAAGCTATGGCTTTATTATACAAGATTCCCCCTTGTCTGTGATTTTAAATATTGAACAGTTCTTGCAAAAAAACAACATTTCCTTTAAAAGCAACGTTTCCCCTTAGTTTAAAGGCTTTTTTTCAACACTTATTGATATTTTTGGCTGTTATTTAATGGTTTTTCCGAAAAAATGCTTTAATAAACAACGAGAAAACGTCACAAAGTAGAGGTCAAACTCTAACTTTGTGACGTTTTCTCCTAAAATCTTATACATTTATTCGCAGTTACAGCGAAAAAACCGTAATTTTTTATTTAATGACAGCCGTTTTTATATTTGTTCGTCACTAAGACTTACAATTTACGGCGACGAGCGAATTCCACAAACTTAAATTTGTTTAAGCGGTGACGAGATTCCGTATAGCCAAAACAGCGGGTATCTTCCAAGTTCATGATACTGCGGACCACGACAACATGATTGCCTTCCACTTCACCAATCAGCTGCTTGTCCATCTCTGTGAGCGGTTCCACGGTAATTTCTTTCTGGGCGTAACTAATCGCCAAGCCAAGGTCGTTTTCAAGATAATCGAAAATCGAATCTTCGGCACGGTGTTTCGGCAGTTCTGGGACAATCTCTTTAATCAAGTAATCAATATCTAAAATATCGACTTCCCCTTCAATCTCCCGTTGCCGAACTAAGCGCCACACAGGGGCCCCTTCCCTCCAACCAGTCAACTGAGCCAAGTTGCGCTCCACAGGAATTTCTTCTAAGGAAACCACATGAGTATGACTTTCAATATGTTGCGTTTGTTGTAACTCCTTGTAACTGGTCACCCCTGAAATAGGAAAATTAAACTTTTTAAAGTTGAGCACAATCGAGCCTTTGCCTTGTTTTTTCTGAATGTAGCCAGCGTTAATTAGTAAATTCAAGGCTTTCCGAATTGTTTCACGGGAAACATTGTAGGTTTCCACTAATTGATTTTCACTAGGTAATAAATCGCCTGGCTGATAGTCGCCTTGGACAATTTGTTGTTCTAATTCTAAAAATATGTCATGAAACTTGTTCATGCCGATCCTCCTCTACCAACAATTTCTTTTCTAAAAGCATAGCATATTCCCTCCGAAAAACCTAGAGCTGGTCAGAAAAATCCCCCGCACTTTCTGCCTTGCTTACGCCACAAACTCCCCCAGCCAAACCACTGCTTGACCGCCTTTTTTTCGGACCCAGCGTAGTCTGTTGCTGCCCCCTTCTGGAAAAGTTTTCCCAAGAATCTGGGGAAAATCCTTGTAATTCTGATTCGTTCATACTATACTGTAGTCAAACACAACATGTCTATACAAGTTTACGAGGAGGCGCCAAACATGACCATTTTAGAATTAACATTCGCAACGAACCAACTAACGACGACTTTTTTTAACCATAAATTGGAACCGCTTCACCAAAAAACGTTCCCTTTTGAAGCCTTGACTATCGAAGAAACGGTTCCTGAGCTGTGCCAATTGATTTTGGCAGAGGCTACGCCGATTCTGGGGGGGATTGTGGCTGATTTTCCAGCGGATTTCTTTTCGCCAGAGGAAACGTTGGCGCTGGTTCCGCAAGCGGTGATTCAAGCATTCGCGGAACAGTTGAACACGCCACTTTTAACGGCAGCCGAACAAGCGGCGGCACCGAATCTGCTGGAAGCATTTGAAGAAAAACGGCAGTATCTGGCTTGGCATTTAGACTATTATGGCTACGTGCCTGGGAAAAATGAATATGCGGTGGAGTCCCTGTTAACTGTCGGCAATGGCTTTTTAGGCTTGCGCGGCACGACACCTGAGATGACGATTTCTGATGATCATTATCCAGCGACCTACATTGCGGGGCTTTATAATACAGCGGCTTCGGAAGTTGCGGGTCAAGTAGTGGAAAATGAAGATTTCGTCAATGCTCCTGACAACCAACACATCGCTTTAAAAATTGGCGATGCCACTGACTGGTTAACGATTTCTCCAGACACGCTACAACAATTACACCGTCAATTGAACTTGAAAACGGGATTGTTTGTCGCAGAAATGATTTTGAAAGATGCGGACAATCAGCAAATTAAATTAACGACGAAAAAAATCGCCAATATGGCACAGCCGAATGACTATCATCTGCAATATACGTTTGAGCCGTTAAACTTTTCGGCCCCGATTACTTTGAAAACCGTCACGGATGGCAGTGTCTACAACTATAACGTGGCGCGGTATCGTAACTTAACAGCCAAACATTTTCAGGTGACAGCATTAAGCGCGCAGGAAAACAAAACCGTGATTGAGGTTTGTACCAATCAATCCAACTTGAGCGTCCGAGAAACGGCCTTGATAACCGGTGATTTTTTTGAAAAAGAAGCGATTACGATTCAAGAAGAAGCGGAAAAAATCGCCCAAGTGGTGACCGTGATGGCGCACCAAGGAACGCGCTATACGCTAGAAAAACAAGTCTATGTGCAAGCCAGCCACGCCGAACAAAGTTGGCAAGTACCGTTTACGCCGAAGGACTCTTTTGCGGCCGCCGCTCAGGAAAGCGCCCGCGCTTGGCAAACCCTTTGGCAACAAGCCAACATTACCGTGACAGGCGATTTGATGTCTCAAAAACTTTTACGGATTCACAGTTATCACTTGCTGGCTTCGGCTTCGCCTTTTAGTAACCAAGCCCAAGCATTGGACGTCTCGATTACCGCCCGAGGCTTGCACGGTGAAGCGTATCGTGGACATATTTTCTGGGATGAAATTTTTATTTTACCTTTTTATATTCAACATTATCCTGACACAGCGAAACAATTGTTGCTGTATCGCTACCACCGATTAGAGAAAGCGAAGGAAAATGCGGCGGCCAGCCAGTATCGTGGCGCAATGTATCCGTGGCAATCAGGACGTGATGGGCGTGAAACCACGCAAAAACTTCACTTAAATCCGTTGAATGGACATTGGGGCGAGGATCATAGTATTCTGCAACGACATGTGTCCTTAGCGATTGCTTACAATGCTTGGTTGTATTGGCATAGTACACAGGATCATGAATTTATGAAACAATATGGCGGCGAAATGTTGTTAGAAATCGCTCAATTTTGGAACAGCGCTGCGACGTTAGATGATGCAACAGGACGGTTCTTTATTGATAAAGTGATGGGACCTGATGAGTTTCACGAGGGCTATCCAGACCAAACGGAAAGCGGCTTGAAAAACAACGCCTATACGAATTTGATGGTGGTTTGGCTATTCGAAGAATTAACCAACATTTTGGCACTTTTCTCTGAGGAAGAACAGGCACAACTTTTTGCCAAAACTCAGACCACTTCGGCTGATTTAGCCCGCATGCAGCAAATTCAAAATTCACTGGAAATTGAAGTTAATTCTGACGGTATTATTGCGCAATATGAAGGGTATTTCGGCTTAAAAGAGATTGACTGGGCGGCGATGAAAGAGAAATACGGCAATATTTACCGCATGGATCGAATTTTAAAAGCCGAAGGAGAATCTCCCGATAATTACAAAGTGGCGAAACAAGCCGACACGTTAATGTTGTTCTACAACTTAGACAAAACTCGGGTGGATCAAATTTTAGAAGATTTAGGGTATCAATTGCCTGCGGATTATTTGGAAAAAAATCTTTTGTATTATCTAAAACGGACGTCTCATGGTTCGACTTTGTCACGAATTGTTCATGCCCAATTGGCAGAAATGGCGCAATTCCATGAGCTATCTTGGCAACTTTATCAAGAAGCGTTGTATTCCGATTATCGTGACATTCAAGGTGGCACGACCGCTGAAGGGATTCATACAGGGGTCATGGCTGCGACGATCCACGTTACTTTAGCGACGTATGCAGGCGTTGACACGCGCCAGAACGAGTTATCAATTTGTCCAAACTTACCTGAACATTGGCAAGCGCTGGCCTTCCAGTTTATTCATCAAGGCGTGACGTATCAATTTTCATTAACACAAACCAGTGTCACGATTACAGCAGATAAAGACACACAATTATTGGTTCAGGGCGCGTTGATTCCGTTAACCGCCGAACGACCAAAAGAAGTACATTATCAATAAAGGAGCGAACCACAATGACGATTGGATTTATTTTTGATTTGGATGGTGTCATTACTGACACCGCCAAATTTCATTATCAAGCTTGGAAAGCGTTGGCCGATTCGCTATGTATTCCCATTGACGAAACCTTCAACGAAACATTAAAAGGCATTAGTCGGATGGATTCCTTGGACCGCATTTTAGCCCATGGCCACCGTGAAAATGCGTTTACTCCAGCAGAAAAAGAAGCCTTAGCTCAGCAAAAAAATGACCACTACGTTCAATTATTAGAACATTTAACGACAGAAGATGTTTTACCTGGTGTCGTGCCATTGCTACAGCAAGCCCAAGCACGTCACATTCCCTGTGCCGTGGCTTCGGCTTCAAAAAACGCGCCCCTGATTTTGGAAAAATTAGGCGTGCGCGCGTACTTCGCCACAATTGTCGATCCCGACTCATTAAGCAAAGGCAAACCTGATCCTGAAATCTTTTTAGCCGCCGCTGACAGTATTGGCGTGCTACCGCAAAACGCCATTGGCTTTGAAGATGCCCAATCAGGCATTGACGGCTTGAAAGCCGCGGGCATCTATGCCGTCGGCTTGTCGGCCAGCCAACCCTTAATCGGAGCCGACATGCAAGTTTCTGAAATGACTGAACTAAGCGTTGATGCACTGCTCAATCGCTAAAGAATGACAAGAACCTTTAGCAGCAGGCACCTCTTTTCATCTACATTGTATCTATGCTAGAATGTAGATGAAAAGAGAGCTGCGTCAACATACCTCTCTAGTGTAGAGCCGTTTGAGACGGTGACCTTTTTATTGTCATTACACTCCATTATTGGATTAAAAAGGATTGAGTTGAACGTGGTTCTGTGGTAGACTTTTATTAGAAACAAGTAGATGTTTCTTGATGATCAGGCATCATAATAACTCAATACTGAAATCGGAAGTAATAGCCGATAGTTGGCGAGCAACAGAAAAACTCGATATAAAATTGGACGTAGAGCCAATAGTTGGTGAGCAACAGAAAAACCTGAATTATATTTGAAGTTTAAAGAAGGCAAGCTAAGCTTGGCTTCTTTATTTATAGGAGAAACTAATGATTGAGAAAAAAGATTTTGACACAATTAGAAAGGCGTTCTTAATTTATGACACCAACTTCAATAATCATATGTTCACTTATACATATCAACATCGGAAAACAAAGAAATTGTTAGAAATGAACGTTCAATTTGAAGCTGGGAATTTTATGCATTTATGCGGAGTTGACTATTATCAAATAGATAAACAAGGGAGCTGTAAATTTCGTTTTAAGGCTACTCAATTTTACAGAGCTTTAAAAAATAATAAAGTTTCACTGCGCGGGATTAAACCTAAAGATGATGGAACCACAGGCCAAAAATTACAAGTAATTCCTCTATTAGAAATGCTTATTTCTCCAGGTGTACGAATATGCGATGGAGGAAAATTTTATAATTTACAGTATGAAAAAGCAATTCGTTCAGGCAAAATGATTGTGGCGTTAACATGTAAAGAGAATAACAAAAAGTACGTTCCACAATCTTTATTATCGTTAATAAATCAGCCACGAAAGAGCCAATCGAAATCTTTAACTGAATCCCATGAAGTAATTAAAATAAGTAAGTCTGAGCTGAATAGCACCTCAGTAATTGAAGTTTACGATAAATTTTAACAAAAAAGCGGGCTAAACAGACTATAGGGAAAGAGAAAAAGCCCAGAGGTTTTTCTCCTCTTTAACAGCTTTTAGGATTGCACGGATTAACGCTAAATTTATTCGTGCTTTTCGGGAAAATGTGCTATAATGAAAACGAAAAGAGAGATATGCTTCAACATACCTCTCTGATGTAGAGCCGTTTAAGACGGTGACCAATTGTATTATTTAAAAATAACCGTACTGGTCAAAGTAGACGGTTATTTTTTCTTGTCATTTTTAAGCAATTTAACAATCAGCGCAATCAAAGCAATGGTAAACATACCAAAACCTAGGATCGTCTGAATTGTCTCATATGCTGACAAAAGGCCTCTCCTTTCTGTAAATTTTGGAAGTACGCTCATACGCACCACCTCACCGAAAGAGGAAAGTCTCTGCTCCTACGCTTCTCACTTTGTTGCGATGCTCGTCGCAAAGCGCATGTTCCTTTGCGCTTGCCTCCGCCTTAACTACTCTACACTTAGATTATACCATGTGAAACTAAAAAATAATTAGTTTTAAATATATTTTTTTAGGGAAATGTGCTATAATGAAAATGAAAAGAGAGATATGCTTCAACATACCTCTCTGATGCAGAGCCGTTTAAGACGGTGACCATGTTAATTATTTAAAAATAACCGTGCTTGGTCAAAGTAAACGGTTATTTTTTATTGTCATTTTTAACAGCTTTTTAGTTTCCAAGGACCAATACTTTACTATTAGCAACGAAGTTCACGGTCCTTTGTGCTTGTCTCCACGTTCATTTCTTTTGCTTATTGTTTAAATCCTACTAACGGAAAAATGAAATCAACGAATTTTATCCCCGCATAAAAACATAGGGCAAAGATCAAAATCTTAATTAAGATTTTGACAATTGGTCGTTCAGTTATCTTTTTCATTTGTATACTCCTTTCCAATATTTTTAAAGCTCCAACCTTTTTAATCTTTTTGACATCTATATTTTATCTAATTATAATAAAACTCACAATAGAGGAAGCATCATTTTTTCATTTCCTTTTTATTCCTTGATTAGTAGTTCAATTTGTAAACATATCATTCTGACAAAATAGAAAAGGAGGTTGTTATAGTATCGAAACAAAATTATCTACAAAGAAAAAAAACTTCTTTATCTCCTGTTCACTTTTTTGACAGCCCTACCCAGCATAGAAGCATTAACCGGAATGAGCTTAATAGCTATAAAAAATAACGAAAAAGCCTTGATTATCTTTGATAGTGTACTATCTTTAATTATTATTATCGTGCTGTCAGTTTTCTATAAAAAAATAGTAAAGAAAAAAAAGCAAGCTATCTTTAAAAGTCTATTACTAGCTATTGGCATGTTCTTATTTTCTATTATTCTAAATTTACTTTTCTCACGCATTCCTACTCCAGAAAATCAACATTATATTAATGAAGTCCGAAATGTAGCACCTGTTTTAATGGCCCTTCATACTAGACTCTTTTCACCTATAATAGAAGAACTCCTGACTCGTGGCATTTTTATGAACTTATTTTTTATAAAAAACACCTCTCGAAGTGTCTTATGTAAAATATTTTTTTCTGGTCTTTTTTTTGGTCTTAGCCATGGACTATTACCATCAATTTCCATGCTTTTTTATTGTGGAATGGGCTGGGTTTTAGCCTCTACCTATTATTTCTGTAATAACAATCTCACGTATCCTCTTGCGATTCATTTGCTATTAAATAATTTATAATACACAAAAAAACCGCCCACATCAGAAAAATGATGTGGGCGGTTTTTTGTAATTATTTATTTTTTGTTTCAAATAACGGACTAACTGGTTTGTTTTCGTGGATACGTTTAATCGCATCTCCAATTAATTCACCAACGCTGACTTCGTCAATTTTAGCAATTTTACGATCATCAGATAGGTAAATAGAGTCTGTTACAACTAAGCGTTCAATTGCTGAATCTTCAATACGTTGTAAGGCTGGTCCTGATAAAACGGGATGTGTACAAGAAGCGTAAACGTCTTTTGCTCCGGCTTCTTTCAATGCGTTTGCAGCAAGAGAAATTGTCCCCGCTGTGTCAATCATGTCATCAATTAAGACACATGTTTTGCCTTCCACATGACCAATGATATTCATTACTTCTGCTACGTTCGCTTTTGGACGACGTTTGTCAATGATCGCAATTGGTGCTTTTAAGAATTCTGCCAATTTACGCGCACGCGTTACACCACCATGGTCAGGGGAAACAACAACGACGTCATCGCCTTGAATGCCGTGTTCGATGAAGTAATCGGCAATTAATGGTGCACCCATCAAATGATCCACTGGAATATCAAAGAATCCTTGAATTTGGACCGCATGTAAGTCCAATGTCAACATTCTTGTTGCACCAGCTTTTTCAATCATGTTTGCAACAAGTTTAGCAGTGATTGGTTCCCGAGCACGTGCTTTACGGTCTTGACGTGCATACCCATAATAAGGCATAACCACGTTAATTGTTTTAGCACTCGCACGTTTTAACGCATCAATCATGATTAATAGTTCCATTAAGTTATCGTTAACAGGGCTACTTGTTGATTGAATGACGTAAACATGTGCACCACGAATACTTTCTTCAATATTCACTTGAATTTCGCCATCACTAAATTGTGTTACAGAGCACTTTCCTAGCTCCACACCCACAGCATCCGCAATTTTTTCTGCTAAGGGACGATTAGAGTTCAAAGAAAAGATTTTCAATCTTGGATCAAAATAATGTTTCGACATTAGAACCTCCACTTTCTATTTCAGCCAATTCGTTAAAACTGAACAATACTTTCCTTCTAAAATAATAGTAGTCCTAGCCAAATAAATCAAGAGATTTTCTGTATTTCATACAAGATATTCATCAAAAGTCGCTTTCTTCTAACTATTTTATCGTATTTGTCTAAAAAATGAGGATTATTTGAATAAAGAAAGGTACTCGCCATAGCCTTCTTTTTCTAAATCTGCCACTGGCACAAATCTCAAAGCTGCCGCATTAATGCAATAACGTAAGCCGCCTTCTTGGAGTGGGCCATCAGTGAAAACATGCCCTAAATGTGAATCCGCTTCTTGACTGCGAACTTCTACTCGGTGCATGCCGTGACTAAAATCAGCTTTTTCTTTGACGCCACGTTTTTCAATTGGTTTGGTAAAGGATGGCCAGCCGCAACCAGCATCGTATTTGTCCAGGGAGCTAAACAACGGTTCGCCACTAACAATGTCTACATAGATTCCGTCTTGGTAAAAGTCATCATATTCTCCTGAAAAAGGGCGTTCTGTTGCGTTTTCTTGTGTGACGGCATATTGAAGATCCGTCAAGGTTTGTTTTAATTCTTCTTCTGTTGGTTTTGTCATTCTGTCCACTCCTTTTCTTCTGTTCAATTTATTGGGTTCAATGATACCACGTTTGCCAAACAGGCACCTAATAGTTTGCATAGTAAAAGACAGTCCTTTCTCTTTTTGACGAATGAAAAGGACTGTCTTTTATTAGTTGAATTCTTTTAGTAGTCGGGCTACTTTGGCAATTGGTAAACCCATAATGGCGTAATAATCGCCAGCGATTGCTTCAATTAGTAATGCTCCTTGTCCTTGGATACCATAAGCGCCTGCTTTGTCGGCATACTCTGCGGTATCTAAGTAAGCATGGATTTCCGTGTCTGTCAGTGGATAAAACGTAACGGTTGAATGAACTGTCGCGGAACGCTCTTTTTCCCCTTGTTTCAACGTCACACTTGTATACACGTCATGTGTTTTGCCACTTAGGAGGCGCAACATGCGATAACCGTCTTCCCGAGAAGTGGGTTTGCCGAGGATTTCTCCCGCCAATGCCACAATTGTATCGCAGCCAATGACTAGTGCTTCGGGGGATTGTTCTGCTATAGCCGCTGCTTTTTGGGCAGCCATTTGCGCCACATATTCTGCTGGTAAGCCGTCTTTGCCAACAGTTTCATCGATATCGGCTGGTGCAATCGTAAAAGTTGGGACCACACGCTTTAATAACTCCTGACGGCGAGGAGATTGGGATGCTAAAATAATTTGCATAAAATGATGACGCCTCGTTTCTTTTTAATGGGGGTCTTGAATGCGTTTAAACATTCGTTCCATATCTGAATTCGTAAAATGAATCAGCACCGGACGTCCATGCGGACAATTAAACGGATTTTCGCACAAGGCTAAATCTTTTAATAGCACGCGTGCTTGTTGCTCGTTGAGGTAATGATTGGCTTTGATGGATCGCTTACAGCTCATCATAATGGCAGTTGCTTCACGGAATTTTTTCACGCTGACCGAGCCAGTTGTTAGCAACATGTCAATCATCTCGCGAACAATGCTTTCCTCTTCGCCTGCAGGATACCAAGTTGGGTGCGCCCGCACAATGAAACTATTTTGTCCAAAGTCTTCCAAATGGATGCCGACTTCCGCAAGGGTTTCTTTCTGCTCTTTAATTTTCAAGGCATCGCTATTTGGATAATCAATAACGATTGGTACCAATAGTTCTTGTAAATCATCACTGACTTCGCCAATTTTTTCACGGAAGTACTCGTATTTAATTCGTTCTTGGGCAGCGTGTTGGTCGATAATAAACAGGCCATCTTTGCTTTGTGCGAATAAATAAGTTCCGTGCATTTGACCGAAGTATTCTAGCTCAGGAAAACGTTCTGTCGGTCGTTCTTCTTCCAACTTGTTCAGGGCTTGTTTCAGTTCTCTTTGACTCGCAGCGCTATTGGCATCGAATTCTGGGTGAAGTTTCATTTCTTCTTGGAAAACCTCGTCAGCAGCCTCTGATGAACGCAGAGAAGGTTCTGAATCAGATACTTCAGTTATTTTCGTTTCTTCGGCTATTACCTGTTGCTCATTACTAGCTGTTTCCCAATGATTTTCGGAATCAACAGCTGCCGAAGAGGTTTCGTAAGCTGACGTTTCTTCCGCTACACTCGTTGATTCTGGCACTGGCGGCGCAAATGGATCGTCCATTGGGTCCACTGCTCTTTCTGTCTGGTTGACAGCTTCAGGGGCGCTTGAGGCTGGTGTTTCGTCTGTCGCATGTTCCGCATAGAAGCGACCCGTTGCGGGATTATAGCTTAAGCTGCCCGGTCGTTGTTTTACCGCAGGTTGTTCAGTCGATAAAGGAATTTCCATTTGTTCGGCTTTAGGTTCTGGCGGTAGTTTCTTTTTAAAACGCAAATTGTCTGCCGCATTGGGAATCAACTGTTCTTGGCTCAACACTTCTTGAATCGCCTGTTCAATTAATGCCATTAAATCTTTTTCTTTACTTAAACGAACTTCTTGCTTAGTAGGATGGACATTGACATCGACTAACAGCGGATCCATTTCAATTTCTAACACAGCAATTGGAAAACGCCCCACCATTAGTTTCGAACCATAGCCGGCTACAATTGCTTTATTTAACGCGAAATTTTTAATATAACGACCATTGATAATCGTTGATAAATAGTTGCGGCTGGCCCGTGTGACTTCTGGCAATGAGACATACCCTGTCAAAGTAAAATCAAGGTCTTTTCCTTCAATTTTCAACATTTTCTTTGCGGTGCTAATGCCATAAATTCCCGCAATCGTTTGTTTTAAATCGCCATTGCCTGTTGTACTCATCATTTTGTGGCCGTCATGAACCAAGCGAAAAGCGACTTTAGGGTGGCTTAACGCCAGACGATTGACAATGTCACCGATATTGGCCAATTCCGTTTGGATCGTTTTGACGTATTTCAAACGAGCGGGCGTATTATAAAATAAATTAGAAACGGTCATTTTTGTGCCTTTACGGAGGGCTGCTGGTCGGTTTTCTTCGACCTTGCCCCCTTTTAGAATCACATAGCTGCCTTCTTCTTCCTCAGCTGTGGCAGTTTCGACAATCATTTCAGAAACTGAGGCAATACTTGGTAAGGCTTCGCCTCGGAACCCCAAGCTGCGAATTCGGAACAAATCATCTCTTGTATGAATTTTGCTTGTGGCATGGCGTTTGAAGGCATTCAGTACATCTTCTTTGGCAATTCCTTCACCATTATCAATAATTTGAATGGTTTTCAAGCCAGCTTCTTCAATAAAAATATCAATTTGGGTGCTTCCTGCATCCAGTGCATTTTCCACCAATTCTTTGACGACAGAAGCGGGACGTTCAACAACTTCACCAGCAGCAATCTGGTTGGCTAGTTGTTCGGATAGTTCTTGAATTTTCCCCATTTCACGACCTCCTAACCGGTTCGGTTCCTAATTAGATACGTTTTTGCAATTGATGAAGCATGTTTAACGCATCTAGTGGTGTCATTTCTAATAGATTCATTTTCTTCAATGTGTCAATGACACTTAATTCTTCTGTTGAAACTTCTTTAAATAATGAAAGTTGCTCGGTTTCTTCATGGACTTCTGAAACTTCTTCATGATGAACTGAACTTGGAATCGTTGTTTCTTCCGCTTCTAAAGCGGATAAAATGGTGGCTGCTCGTTCTAAAAGCGGGCTTGGTAAACCAGCGATTTTAGCAACATGTATCCCATAGCTCTTATCAGCAGGTCCTTCCATCATTTTATGAAGAAAGACCACTTCGCCATCTTTTTCGACAGCGCCCACGTGAATATTCTTCAAGCCTTTTAAAGTTTCATCTAGAACAGTTAGTTCATGATAATGTGTAGAGAATAGCGTTTTGGCTTGTACTTCACGATGGATATATTCAATGATGGCTTGCGCTAGCGCCATTCCATCATAGGTTGCCGTGCCGCGTCCTAATTCATCAAATAAAATTAGGCTGTTAGGCGTGGCGTGCCGCAGTGCTTGGTTGGCTTCCATCATTTCTACCATAAAGGTACTTTGCCCTGCAATTAGATCATCAGAGGCCCCAATCCGTGTAAAAATTTGATCGAAAATTGGCATTTCAGCACTTTCCGCTGGTACAAAACAGCCAATTTGCGCCATGACCACCGTCAAAGCCAATTGACGCATGTAGGTACTTTTCCCTGACATGTTTGGTCCAGTAATCAAGAGAATATCTGTTTCTGGGTTCATGCGGATACTGTTTGGAATGTATTCTTGGTGCCCTAAAACTTTTTCCACGACTGGGTGTCGTCCTTCGACAATCGCCAAATTTTTCGTGTTACTTCTTAACGTTGGTCGAACGTATTGATACCGTTCACTAATTGTTGCAAAAGATTGTAAAACATCAACCGCACTAATGGTTTTAGCCAGTGTTTGCAACCGATCAATGTTCGTTTTCACTTGTTCTCTCACGGCCAAGAACAATTGATATTCTAGTTCAACTGATTTTTCTTCGGCTTCTAAGATTAAACGTTCTAGTTCTTTTAGTTCTGGCGTAATAAAGCGCTCCGCATTAGCTAATGTTTGCTTCCGCTCGTATTTTCCTTCTTCTAAATTCGCTAAATTTGACTTAGTGATTTCAATGAAATAACCAAAGACACGATTGTAGCCAATCTTCAAGTTTTTAATCCCTGTTTCTTGGCGTTCTTTCGCTTCTAACTCCGCTAACCATTGCTTACCATTGCGCATGGCATCACGGTATTCATCTAATTGGTCGTTATAGCCGTCCTTAATAACGTTTCCTTCAGTAATTTGTAAAGGGGCTTCTTCATTAATCGCCGTCGCAATCAATGCCACTAAATCTTCAACGGGGTTTAAGTCGACTAACAAATCATCCCATTCCCCTTGATTGATCCCGACAATTAACTGTCGAATCGTTGGTACTTGTTCTAAAGAGGTCCGTAATTGAATTAAATCACGCCCATTCACACTGCCGAATGCCACGCGTCCTGCTAACCGCTCTAAATCATAAACGTTCGTCAATGCTGCTTGCAAATCTAAGCGTTCAAAATAGGCATTTAATAAGGATTGCACCATTTCTTGACGCGCCTTAATTTGACGTTCCTGAATCAGCGGACGATCCAACCATTGTTTTAATAAACGGCCGCCCATAGCTGTTTTCGTTTCATCTAATAGCCACAAAAGAGTCCCTTTTTTCTGTCCTGTTCGAATCGACTGACTCAATTCTAAATTGAATTTAGAATAATGATCCATTTTCAAGAAATGATCTGGCTGATATTCCACAGCTTTCTGAATATGGGACAAGCTCCGCTTTTGGGTAACGGATAAATAAGATAATAACTTGCCTGTAATTTCAATTTCTAATGGATTAATCAGTTCATTGGTTAAAAAACTAAACTCGGCATTTTCTTCCACCGTTTCTTGTGTCGAAAAGATGATGTTTAAACGTAAACTTAAGTTCTCTTTTAACGATTCAGGAATCCCTGAACCTAGGACCATTTCTTTTGTTTGCAACGCAGAAGCTTCGTTTAAAACGCCCTCTTCATCAGCCAAGACTGCTGTTTTTAATTCGCCTGTACTCAAGTCTACATAGGCAAAACCGAACTGATTACCATCTGTTAGCACAGCGGTTAAGTAATTATTGTCTTTGGCTTCCAAGCCTTTACTATTCATCACCGTTCCTGGCGTTACCAACTGGACCACTTCTCGTTTGACCATGCCCTTGGTAGTCTTTGGATCTTCCACTTGCTCACAAATCGCTACTTTATAGCCTTGCTCAATCAACGTATCAATGTAGCCTTGCGCGGCATGATAAGGAACGCCACACATAGGAATCGGATCATCCGCATTGCGGTTACGACTGGTTAACGTCAATTCTAAGATTTGCGCTGCATTGATAGCATCTTCATAAAATAATTCATAAAAATCACCTAAGCGATAAAATAAAAACGCATCCTTGTATTGGGCCTTAATGGACAAATATTGTTCCATCATGGGTGTATTTTTTGTCTTTTGTGGCATTTAATTCCCTTCCTTCTCTAGCTCTTCGTTCACGCGGTATTGAATGAGCGCCGTGACATGTTGGACTAAGTCATTGGCTTCGATCAGTTGTTCGCGGTAGGCTACAACGAGTGGGTGCTCATCAAACTCTTTTGTTTTCGCATCAGCTCGTTGAATGGCTTCTTTTTCAGCAGTTGGTTTGCCATAGTGAGCAAATTGAACCGCATCTTTTTGCGCAGCTTTAATTTCTTCCACTAATTCTGTCAGCTTTTTGTTTTTCTTTACCTTTTCTTCAATCGCTTGGTAGCGCTGAATGACTTCATCTTGTCCAATTAAATGTAACAATTTTTCTAATTCTTTATTACTTTGTGCATCTAAATTCAACGGCTCCATTTTTTTCACCTTCATCTTTCACCGGCACTTTTTCTATAAGAGCAGAAAAAGTTAACCTCTTAATGATCCGAGATTAACTTTTCTTCTATTATTCTTGAAACGGGCGATCTTCGCTAATCTGAATCGGCTCAATCATCTTCGCTTGGCCCGTTTGGTCATCAATCTCTAAAATACAGGCAGATAAAATCGTCCGCCCTGTTTCGACTACCTCAAAGCGCTTCGGCAATGCTGTCATAAACTTCTCAATAATCGGTTCACGCTTCATTCCTAGAATCCCATCATAAGGACCGGTCATACCGACATCACTTAAGAAGGCTGTCCCTTTCGGTAAAATCCGAGCGTCATTTGTTTGAACATGCGTATGTGTTCCAACAACGGCTGAAACTTGGCCATCTAAAAACCAGCTCATGGCTTGTTTTTCGCTTGTCGTTTCGCCATGAAAATCCACAAAAATGAGCGGTGTCCGTTTGCGAGCGATAGCCACTAGCTCGGCGGCTTTCTTGAAAGGATCTTCCAATGGCACCATAAATGTGCGGGCCTGTAAATTAATCACCGCTAGTTCCAATTGATTGACTTTCACAAAAACCATTCCTTGACCAGGCACATCTTCTGGAAAGTTCGCTGGACGAACCATTTTCTTCGCATCATCAATGAATTCAAAGATATCCTTGTTGTCCCACGTATGGTTACCCATCGTAACAACATCGACACCATCTTGCAAAAATTTCTTATAAATCTTGCCAGTAATTCCCCGACCAGATGCCGCATTTTCACCATTGGCAATGGTCACTTGTGGACGATATTTTTTCTTTAATTTAGGGACATACGTTGCTAGGGCTTCTCTTCCTAAAGAACCGACAACATCTCCTATAAATAATATACGCAAAAAGGTTCCTCTTCTCTTTTTAACATCTCTTGTTTATTATAGTTGTTTTCGCTTTGAAAAGAAAGTTTTGGTTTTAAAAGATTAAAAAAAGTGTCTCAACGAACAATCCTTGCAATTGTTCGTTGAGACACTACACGCGATTCTTATTCGCTTTTTATTTTATTTCGCATAGTCAACGGCACGTGTTTCACGGATAACCGTTACTTTGATATGTCCTGGATAATCCAAGTCATCTTCAATTTTCTTCCGAATGTCTCGAACTAAACGAACAGATTCTAAATCAGAAATTTCTTCTGGTTTCACCATGACACGAACTTCACGTCCTGCTTGAACAGCAAAACTTGAATCAACGCCTTCAAAACTATTAGAAATATTTTCTAAGTTTTCTAAGCGGCGAATGTAGTTTTCTAACGATTCACTACGTGCACCTGGACGGGCTGCAGATAACGCATCTGCGGCTGCCACTAAAACAGAAATAACTGAGGTTGCTTCCACATCACCATGATGCGAGGCAATGGCATTAATAACTACTGAATTTTCTTTATATTTCGCAGCTAATTCTGCGCCAATCTCAACGTGAGAACCTTCAATTTCATGATCCAATGCTTTCCCAATATCATGTAGTAAACCTGCACGTTTGGCTAATTGAACATCTTCGCCTAATTCGGCGGCTAAAACGCCAGCCAGTTTTGCTACTTCGATTGAGTGGTTCAAGACATTTTGACCATAACTTGTTCTGAAACGTAAACGGCCTAAAATTTTAATTAAATCAGGATGTAACGTATGAGCACCTACTTCAAAGGCTGCTTGTTCTCCGTATTCACGAATCCGTTCATCCATTTCTTTACGTGATTTTTCTACCATTTCTTCGATACGAGCGGGATGAATCCGACCATCTTGGATTAATTTTTCCAAGGTCATTCGAGCGATTTCTCGTCTGATTGGATCAAATCCGGATAACACAACCGCTTCTGGCGTATCATCAATGATTAAGTCAATCCCTGTTAATGTTTCCAATGTACGAATATTACGTCCTTCACGACCAATAATGCGACCTTTCATCTCATCATTTGGTAAAGTGACCACGGAAACAGTTGTTTCAGAAACAGAATCGGCGGCGCAACGTTGAATTGCTAGGGAAAGCAAGTTCTTCGCTTTGCGATCAGATTCTTCTTTGGCACGTTGTTCTGACTCCTTGACCATCAAGGTTAGTTCATGATTCAACTCTTCTTCTGTTGACTTCATAATAATCGATTTTGCTTCTTCTTTTGAAAGGGAAGCAATTCGTTCTAATTCTTGATGTTGCTGATTAATTAAGTTTTCTACTTCTTTTTCTCGCTCATCAATTAATTGCTGTCTAGCACCAAGTTTCTCTTCTTTTTCTTCCAGTGAGCCTTCACGTTTTTCAAGAGAGTCATCTTTACGATCCAACGTTTGTTCCCGTTGAATTAAACGATTTTCTTGAGATTTAAGTTCTAATCTGCTTTCTTTCAACTCACTTTCAATTTCTGAACGATACTTCTGGTTCTCTTCCTTAGCTTCTAGCAATGCTTCTTTTTTCAGTGTTTCTGATTCTTTCCGAGCGTTCTCGAGAATACTCGACGCTGAAATTTTTGCACCATTTATTGCTTTATCATGACGTGACTTTGCAATAACAAATCCTAAACCAAGACCGACAATCAAACCGACGATAGCGAGGAGAATATTTAAAACCATATTTCCACCTCCATACTATCTTTTTGTTAATTCATATCTTGTAGTTTTTTGATAAACTAAAATCAATTATCAATATGCCTACTTGCATATTTGTGCATACACACAATTTTATTCTAATGTTTGTCGCGAAAGGTGTCAACTTAAAAAAGCCCTTTCTTTTGGAAAGGGCAGCAAATATTAGACAACGTCACATTTTTAGGTTTCCGCCGTCACGAATTGTTTAAATTTTAGAACAAACGCCGCATAGTCTGCTGTTTGACTAAGCTGCTTGATGTGGATGGGTTCGGACATGGACAACAGTCTATTTAACAATTTAGTTCTAAACAAAAAAAGACAACACCTGTCCTGTTCAGTAAGTGTTGTCTTTCTTCTTAACGAGTCGTATTCACTCGTTATCTATTCATCTAAGGGTAATTCTTCTTGACCTTCTGCTTCTTCTGTAATGGTTGAACCGTCACCGATGCCGTATGCATCACGGACCAATTTAGACACTTCTGCCATCATTTCAGGATGATCCGCCATGTATTGTTTGGCATTTTCACGGCCTTGGCCAATTCGTTCTTCTTTGTAGCCATACCAAGCACCACTTTTACTGATAAGGTCTTTTTCCACAGCCATATCTAGTAATTCGCCTTCTTGGGAAATACCTTGGCCATACATGATATCAACTTCTGCCACTTTAAATGGTGGCGCCACTTTGTTTTTAACGACTTTAATTTTTGTGCGGTTACCGACGATGTCTGTTCCTTGTTTTAACTGTTCTGCACGACGGACTTCTAGACGAACCGTTGCGTAGAATTTCAATGCACGTCCACCAGGAGTTGTTTCAGGATTTCCGAACATCACGCCAACTTTTTCACGAATTTGGTTAATGAAAATAGCAATTGTTTTTGTCTTATTAATTGAGCCTGATAATTTACGTAGTGCTTGAGACATTAGTCGAGCTTGTAAGCCGACATGGCTCGCTCCCATCTCACCATCAATCTCTGCACGAGGAACTAACGCAGCAACCGAGTCGATAACAACGATGTCAATCGCACCACTTGAAACTAAGGCATCGGCAATCTCTAAGCCTTGCTCGCCCGTATCTGGTTGAGATAAAAGTAATTCATCGATGTTAACGCCTAGTTTCTCCGCATATTGAGGATCCAATGCATGCTCAGCATCGATAAAAGCGGCTGTTCCACCATTTCGTTGCACTTCTGCAATTGCGTGTAAAGAAACAGTTGTTTTACCTGAACTCTCAGGACCATATACTTCAATAATTCGGCCACGTGGATACCCACCTACGCCCAATGCAACATCTAACGCTAAAGAACCACTAGGGATAGTTGAAATTTTTTGATCAGCTTTTTCGCCTAATTTCATAATAGAACCTTTCCCAAAGTTCTTTTCAATTTTTTTCAGTGCGGCATCTAAAGCCACTTTACGATCATCTGCCAATGGATAATCCTCCTTTAATTTATATAAACTTATTTTTCATTTCCTGTTAGTAGGTCTATCATATCTCTTTTGTACCAAAAAAGCAAGAAAAAACCGAACAAACATTCGCATATTTATTTTTTATTAATGATTCGGCGCCGCAAAAGATCTAACCCTCGCATAACCGCACTCTGTCTAATATAATTTCGGTCACGGTTAAAATGGAAACATTCTGCAACGGTTGGTTGGCCTTCTTCCGCCAGCCCAATCCAAACAGTGCCTGTCGGTTGACCTTCGATTGGGTCACCAGCGACCCCAGTAAATGATAAACCATAGTTAGATTTAGCTAACTGACGCGCTTTCTCTGCCATTTCTTTGGCACACGCTTCACTTACCGTGCCATGTTCTTCTAAAAGTTCATGAGAAATTCCTAAAAAGTTCTCTTTTGTTTCTTGCGAATACGTCACGAAGCCTCCCTTAAAAATCTTCGAAGCACCCGCAATTTCCCCCAGTGTACTTTGGAATAGGCCAGCGGTGAGGCTCTCAGCAGCCGTGACGGTTTGTCCGTTTTGTAATAACAAATCCACTGTTACCTTGGCTAAACTATTGTCATCCCCATACCCATAAAAATAGTCTCCCACTTTAGCTAAAACCTTTTCTTCCGTCGCGGTTAATAATTCTTCGCCAGCTACTAAGTCTTTTGTTTTAACTGTTAAACGAAGTGTCACTTCATTAGGCTTAGCATAAGGCGCAATGGTTGGATTCGTTTGGTGCGCAATCAACGATTGAATCTCGGTCACCAGCTGGGATTCACCAATGCCATAAAAACGCAAGACTCTTGAAATCAATTGTTCTTCTTGTGGAAACGCATTAATCAATAAAGGTCGTGCCGCTTGTTGAAACATCGGAATTAATTCATTGGGCGGCCCTGGTAAGAGCAAATAGCTTGTTGTGCCTTCTGTTACGAAAGAACCAACCGCTAATCCTGTCGGGTTTTGAAGAACTTGTCCACCTTCAATGGCTAACACTTGTCGTAGATTATTTTCCGTCATTGGCCGCTTAGACTGTTGGAAAAACTGGTGTAAGCGGTTCAATCCTTCTTGATCTTCTACTAATGATTTATGGAGATGTTGTGCGACAACTTGCTTGGTTAAATCGTCTTCTGTAGGTCCTAGCCCTCCACAAAGGACAATTAAATCACTTCTTTGTTCTGCTTCTGTTAGTAGCGTTTCTAAGCGGCCGCCGTTATCGCCAACAACGGTCTGATAGTAAACATCGATGCCTAGCGCAGCTAACTCTTCTGATAAAAAGGTGGCGTTGGTATTCACTACTTGTCCAAGTAATAATTCTGTTCCGACTGCAATGATTTCTGCTTTCATTGATTTCCCCTTCTCTAATAACATACGTAGTTAAACTCACTTTCCATTTTAGCACAACAAAATTTTTACAAAAGAATTTGAGCTTCAGGAAATAATTTTTTTATCAGGAAATTTATTAATTATTACGAAAAAAATGTTCATTTCCTCACAATACATTGTATAATAACGTTATATCGAAAGGAGAGAAATGAATGAGTGTAGTATTAGTACTTTTGGGTCTATTAGGGTTACTTGTCAGCGGGGGACTGACTATCAAAGCATTAATTAAGAAACAACCGAAAAAACAATATGGCTATACCGCATTAGCAAGTGCCGCTCTATTTATTGGTGGGGTTGCCACGACAGATTCTTCCCCAACGCTTTCACTTGATGCAGAGAGTGTTGAAACCGATGCCAATGGCTCAGCCACCATCAAAGGCGAATACGACGGCAACAGCAAACTAACGGCCAATGGCAAGGAAGTAAAAACGAAAGACAAAAAGTTTGCTTACAAAGTAAAACTGTCCGATGAAAAAACGCAAAAAATCACCTTTGTAGCTGAGAAGAAAGATACCAAAGTTGAAAAATCAGTCGAAGTCACACCATCAAAAGAATTTATTGCAAGCATCACAGATTCTGAACAAGAATTGGCCAAAACAGAAAAAGCCTTAGCTTACGCTGAAAAGCAACCTTCTCAGAAAAACTATGATGAAGCCGCAACCTTAGTATCTTCATTAAGTCAAGAATACGAGGAATACAATGATCGCCTTGAAAAAATCAAAGAAGCAGTACCTGTTGATGAAGCAGTTACAACTGCTGAAAAATCTAAAAGTAAAAGCGATTATCAAGCAGCTGAAAAATTAGTAGCTGCTGCCCCAGTTGGCAAAGAAGGATTTCAACAACGATTAACGACTGTTCAAACCGCTATCGCTGAAAAAGAAAAAAATGAACAATTAGTCGCCAGTGCAACTGCCGCTGTTGAAAAAGCTGAACAAGAACCAACCAATGAAGCTTACTATAATGAAGCGGTCAAACAAATTGACGCTTTAAACTCCCCAAATCAAGCTTTAACAAAACGGGTAGCCGTTGTTAAAACTCAATTAGATGCCCACAAAGAAAAACAACGAAAAGAAGCAGAAGCTCAGAAACTAGCCGCTGAAAAAGCGCAAAAAGAACAAGCCGAAGCGGCAGCAAAAGCGCAAGCTGAAGCAGAGGCGCAACAAGCCGCACAGGCGCCGGCGGAAGTCGAGACGGCTGCTGCAAATGCTGGTCCAGAAACAAGCGCAACTGTTCTTGTGACACCAACTGGCAGTAAATACCATGCACGCAAATGTGGAAATGGAACCTATACGGCAACTACGTTGGCAGATGCCCAAGCAAGAGGCTTAACACCTTGTTCTAAATGTTATTAATTTTTGTGTAAATAAAGACAGAAGCGAGAGATAAAACATTTTATCTCTCACTTCTTTCTTTATTTATGATTTTTTTCTTTTATTGATACACACTGATTCGTTGATTTGGGTGTGCATTACTTTCCACTTCATCTAACATGGCAACGGCGTAGTCTGCGTAACTAATGTAACTGTCACCTTGACTATTGGTTGTTAATTCTTCGCCAGCGACTTCATAATGGCCTGTCGCAGGACCATCAGCATCAAACATGGCTGCAGGACTAATATAGGTCCAGTGGATGTTTTGAGCTTCTTTCAATAAGTTTAAAGCTTCGCCCATCGCCGAAGCTAATGGCTGAATTTCTGCTGGGAATGATGGTGTATCTTTTAATTGAGTTGTGTGTTCTGGGTCCACATACAAGGTTCCAGCGCCCCCAACGACAAACAAGCGCGTTTTTTGATTGGTTAAAATCTCAATCAAATGTTTGGTAGATTTGGGGAAATCTTGCACATCAGGGAATCCTAAGGCACTAATTAATACATCAAACGCTTGAATATCTTCTGTTGTTAATTGATAAACATCTTTTTCAATGGTCGGTGTGCCATCTGTTATTTTTGAGGCATTACGAACGATGGCTGTCACGTCCATCCCGCGACGTTTAGCTTCTGCTAAAAGTAATTGTCCTTCTTTTCCTGTTGCTCCTAATACTGCTACTTTCATGTAAATCATCCTTTCATTTTTAAATAGAACTAAAATAGTTACATTTAATACTTTAAAAGTAGAGAGATTACTTATCTCTCTTAACTTCTATTTCATGAATCACATCTGCTAAGGTGATGCTTTTCAATTCTTCTTCCATTTTTTGTTGCACTTTAGTAAATTCAGTTTCTAGTACCGATTGGATATTTGCCCCAACGGAACAGTTTGGATTAGGATTTTGATGGATATTGAAAATCTCTCGTTCCAATTCAACCGCTGTATAAATTTCATACAGTGAGATCTCTTCTGGTTTCTTTAATAAGGTATTTTTATTGGCTCCACGCATGGAATGAATCAAGCCGGCTTTTTTTAATTGACTCATTAGTCGTCGAACAACGACTGGATTCGTATTCACGCTCGAAGCAATGTATTCAGAAGTCACTTGTTCTTGAGGACCTGTTTCAATCAAACTTAAAATATGAATCGCAACACTTAATTTCGTTGACATGGCCATGTCTAATCACTCCAAACTAAATGTAACGTTATTTGTTACATTTACAGAATACGCTGTTTCGTTTTATTTGTCAATGAGAAACCTCTGACTATTCAAAATAAAAATCATTTGTTGAAACAACACGGGCCCCAAACGGCATTAACGCTAATTTCGCCAATTTAAAGGATTGTTGCCCAAACGGAATACCGATGATTGTCAGACAAAGCAACAAGCCACTAATACAATGCCCAATTGCTAATGGTAGTCCACTGATAATCAGCCAAATAATATTTACCACCAAAGATACGCCGCTATCACTATACACGACTCGCTTTTTAAACGGCCAAAAGCTCAACCCCGCTAATTTAAAACATTGTAAACCAATCGGAATACCGATAATTGTAATACACCAAATCACGCCTGCGAATAACCAAGATAAGCCACCAAAAAAGCCGCCAAAGATGAACCATAAAATATTGCCAAGTGTTTTCATTCTTGTTCCTCTACTTTCCTCATTAAAAATTATGTATGTGAGTAAGTATACCACGAAAGCTTCTTTTTGTTTCAAACAATATTGTAAGGTTGCTGACTCGTTAAAAGACGAAGACGCTGTTTCATGATACAATGAAGAAACTAACGATAAAGGAGCAGACTTCATGGACTTACATTTAACCGTTGATCTAAAAAAAACAAAGACACTCATTGATTTAGCCGATCAGGCCCACTTAATCATTGAACAAACAACTAAATTACCGAAAAAAGAGGCAGCGATTCTTTTCTTGCTAAGAGATAACCAACTAGTTGCTTTAGGACTTGCTGAAGAAAAAGCTACATATAAAGAAGTTTCTTTTGATCACTCGATTTTATTGAAACCGACTTGGGACACAGAACTTGCCTATTTAGCGCAAGCTTTCCTAGATGATGCGAAAGAAAGTGGTTTAACATTGGAAGCAACCCCAACGACAGTCAAAATTCCGAAAAGTGCGGTAGCGACAGTGACTAACTATAAAGAAACAGTCACCTTTATCTTGGAACGTTTTGGCTACTCTCTGTTTAAAAAACCGGCGCCGAAGAAAGCCAGACCAGCCAAAGCACGCCACAAATGGACAAAAGAAGTCAGCCAAATTCCTTTTTATATTGATACTCGACAAAGCAAAGCAACTGTTTTTTGGCAAAAGCGCAATGAAATGCTTATTAAAGCTGGCGCGACAATGATGCCAGAAGCCCCTTTAAATAAAGACGGGTCTGTCGGTTTCTCCGCTAGATTTGGTGAAAAACTTCGTGATGAACGCAAGGGCCAATTTAAAGACTTTGTCACAACGGAAGATATCGTCTTAAAAAGCGTTAATGAAGTCGGCTTGTTTCTCTATTTTGCTGGAACAAACAGCTGGTTAGAGCTAGTTGATGAGAACGGCAAAACCTTAAATGAATGGACTGTGGTGGAATAAACCTTATAAAAAATGTCGCACCTGATTTTTATGATTCAGGCGCGACATTTTTTTAATTTAAATAACTTTTTGCTATCGCTTGATACTTATCAATCATATCTAAATAATTATCAATTTCGACATATTCGTCGACTTGGTGTGCAGTAGTGGTCACACCTGGTCCAAAGACAACGCAATCAAATGTATTGTCTGATTTAGTAAATTCAGCTAAGTCTGTGGTCCCAGCGCTTGTCACTAATGGTAATGGTTGATCAAATTGGGCTTGAATGGCTTGAATTAACGCAGAATCTTTCTCAGCTTTTACAGGAATTTTATTGTAATCAATCGTTAATTCTAACTGATGTTTTTCTTTTTTGTTCAATTCATCAACAATTTTTTGTAATAACGCAATAACTTGGTCGTTGCTGAATTCTGGAATTGAACGGATATTCCCTTGCAAGGCTGCTTGACCTGGAATACTGTTCACTTGTGTGCCACCTTTAATGACGGTTACATTGTGAATCGTTCGACCCAATTCAGGATTTTCATAGTTTGCTGTGACTTCCGCCATTTGTTGGTTTGCTTCTGTAATAAATTCGTTCAAATTATTAATCGCGTTAATGCCTTCTTCTGGCATCGAACTGTGGGCTTCTTTTCCGTGTGACACAACAGAATAGTTAATTGAACCCATGTGCGCATACATCAAGTTATAATTGGTTGGTTCTCCAATGACTAAGGCACTTAAATCATCCGCATAGCCTTTTTCAGTTAATTGGCCAGCACCTAGCTCACCGACTTCTTCACCAACTGTACCTAAAAATTTAACCGCTCCATTTAATGGAACTTCCTTTTCTTTTAATTCAATCATTGCTAAAACCATTGCGACTAAGCCGCTTTTCATGTCCGTTGAGCCACGGCCATACAATTTATTTCCTTCAATATGGGCCGCAAATGGCGGGAAAGTCCATTGACTTTCGTCCCCTTCAGAAACCACGTCCATGTGGCCACTAAACCCTAAGACTTTTTCTCGGTTTTCACCTAAATAAGCAACCAAACTACTACGATTTGGTGCATAAGAAACAAGTTCAGAAGGGATCTCATATTTCTTCAAAAGATTTTGTAAATAGATTGCCACTTCTTCTTCGTTTCCATTTACAGATTTAATTTTAACCACATCTTGTAAAATACTAATTTTTTCTGATTTTTCCATTGCCATTCGCCCTTTCTTGTTATGCTTAATTCTAGTGTACGCTTCTCTCAGTAAAACCGCAACTGACTTGGTTAGGTCAGTTAAAAACACGCGACATTTCTTAAAACTGTCGCGTGTTTTTTGCTGAGTTTATTTTAAATAATTAGGCGCTGCCAATTCATTCTCAATGACTTGATTAGGGATCACAAATTCAGGGGTGCCCATATAGTAAGGCGCAATCTCTCCTTGAGGAAACACAATCACTAATTGGTGTTTTTCATTGATATAGAAAGGTTGGTCCTTTTTAATTTTTTTGAAGGGTTGAACATCACTGGGGGCATCCTCTTTTTCGGACCAGTATATTTTATTGCTATCGTTCTTCATTTGGTCTGCTATTTGTTGTTTAATTTCACTACTAATGACATCAATGTAAAAATCATTTTTAAAAATTAAGGGGAGTGAAACGACAACATTGGCTCGTTTGTCGATGGTGTCATATTTCGTTGTCGTCGCAGAGCTGCCTTTAATTTCTGTGAAGGTTCGTTTGACCACTAGGAAACGACGGTCGTCCACGACTTTTTCATAATCTCCAGTGACTGAAACACGAGAACCATCAAACAATTGCCCTTTGACTTGTTGAAATTCTGTTTGGGCTTCTTTCAAGTATTTTTTGTTGAGCGTGTCGGCTACTGAAGATTCTTGGGATGTTTGGATTTTAGGGACATCGATGTTTACTTCACTTTCCTGTTTTTTCGCTGTCAACGTTTTGATGGTGACTAATTGAACAATTTTATCTAACACAGGAATGTTGCGGGCTGCTTCACTAAAACCTGGAAACAAATTGACTGATAAGACAAAGCCACAAGCCACCACTAGACTACTTTGCAGTGAGCGGTTTCTAAAACGAAGCCAGGTGTACCGCTTTTTCTCTTTATGAAAACGCGCTTTGACTTCCGCTTGTAGATCCGTTGGCAACGGTTGTTGGCGGTATTCTTTTGAAAAGTTTTTAACAACGCTTTTTACAAAATCTTCCATTATTTTTTCGCTTCCTTTCTTTTACTAATTCAATAGACTTCGGAGTTCATTCAAACTGCGGTACATCTTCGTTTTAATCGTGTTTTCGTTAATATCCAGGATCAAGGCGATTTCTTTTAGCGTAAATCCTTCAAAAAATTTTAATAGAATAATTTCACGATTGGGACTATCTAATTGATTAATAATTTCTTCAATTTCTAAAAAACTGCGTTGGGGATTATTTAAAAGGGCTAACACATGTTCATCTTTTTCAATATGAACGGCTTCTCGTTTCTTTTTACGCCAATAATCTGTCGCTACAGAAAGCAGAATTCGAAAGAACCACGCGTCAAAATCCTTAATATCGGGTCCTTTTTGGATGGCCTTCAGTGCCTTTTCAAAGCTTTCTTGAATCACATCCAAGGCATCTTCTTTCGAATGTGTATAGTTAAAGGCAATGCGATACATTTTTTCATATTTGGTATCAACAAGCGTTTCTAACGCGCGAATTTGTTTTTTTCTTTTCCAACCATCGAAAACCATCGATTTCTGGAACCTCCTTTCCTGTACACTTATATAGACGAATCACAAGCATAAAAAGTTTCAACTTTTTTATTATTTTTAATTTTTATATTCTAAAAGAAAAAGCGCGGTACAAAAATCACTTTGGATTTTTGCTCCACGCTCAAAATCTGATAAACGGCGGGAACAGAACCAGCTCCTTCGGAAATAAGCCGAAATTATCCAAAAATTAAAGAACAATTTCCGGAAATTTCTTCTTATTTCTCGGAGCTAAGCGGTGCTGTCCCGACCTTGTTTTCTTCTCCCGAGTGCGGTCTTAGTGCACTCAGCGTTTTAATAAAATGCGACCAATCAACAGGACGTGGTGGCGCTAGCCAAATAATTTGAGTAATCTCAGGCCAATCGACAAAATGAATATCCGATAAAATTAATTGTACACTTTCATCTACATGTGCTTTGAAAATGATATTCCATTCCGTAATTTTTTCAATATTTTTTTGTATCATACGATTATAGGCTTCACCAAAGGAAAAGTCGACACACAATGTAATCGGAGCCAAAACTTTTTTCAATGGTAACGCATCCACCATTAACAACAGATACCGATAAAATAAAAACTGTCTGGCATCCCAAACAGCGGGATTCGTTTTTTGTTCTTGAATAAATTGTCGACTAGCAGAAAAATACTCTGTATACGTTTCTGCAAAGTAGGTTATATCCATTTTGCGATAACTATAGTTTGCTTCTATTGGAAAATGGAACAATTTAAAATGAACGATTGTTACTTTTTGTTCAAAACCTCGCAGGACTTCCTCGGAAAGCTGAAATTGTATTTTTAAATAGCTTAACAAGTCACGATTCAATTGTTGAATTTCTGCAAATCTTTGGCAAAGTGCTGCTGAAGCTACTTGAAGCCACTCTTCAGCAATTAAAAATAAGAGTAAATAATTGCCTTCGTTTATTCGTTGTGGTTCTGGGACTTGAAGACTCTCTAACCAATTGAAAACATTCTGCTGATTGTCACCGGCTAATTGTTTTAACACTTGCGAATCTACTTTTTTCTCTACA
Organism: Enterococcus sp. AZ120; assembly: GCF_050546165.1. Taxonomy (NCBI): domain Bacteria; kingdom Bacillati; phylum Bacillota; class Bacilli; order Lactobacillales; family Enterococcaceae; genus Enterococcus; species Enterococcus sp. AZ120. The sequence continues at coordinate 2,546,912 of NZ_CP172950.1, forward strand.
TAAAACTGTTGCTGCGTTCGTACTAAAGAAACCGCCAAAAAATGAAAACATTTAGCTTGTGCATAGCCCGCACGTTGATTAAGATGTACCTTCTCAGAAAAAAATAGCTCAAAGTTCCGAATCTGCTCTAAAACTTTTTTACCGTACAATGAAAAATCACGTTGGTATAATTGTAAAAAAACCAGTGTTGTTACTTCGCGTAAATTGGTTTCATTTCCCACCAAGTGAAATTCTTTATTAATTGTAATTTGATAATTTTCCAGCATTTTCTTTAATTCCTTGAACTCCTTATAAGCCAATGTGTGACTAACAAAGTGTTCTAAAGCAAACTCATTCACAGAATCAAAACGCTGAAAAAAGAAATCTTGAAACATAGCAAAACGTAACGACTCTTTAATATAGCAATCAATCAAAGTATCGGAAGTTTCCGTTCCTGATTCATTAAGCGTTAAGAAAATACCATCGCTCACAATTTGAAAATCCTCTGATAAACCAAATTCAATAAAATCGGCATTTAATTCAGCGACCGTTTTGTTCACGATAAATTCAGATAATTCTAACTCCTGCATTACAGTTTCTTTTGACTCTGTTAACATCGGTGCATTTTCCAGTAACTGAAATAAGGCGATTTTTCTTTTATCAACTTTATTTAAAAACATCATCAATATCATAGACTTCTCTCACATCCATTTTTTTCCCATACAATCCATTTCCTGAAAGAAAGTACCCAACCGCTGCTAAATAGCTTTCAGATTCTTCATCGCCGCCTGCACCAAGTCCGTTAGGAAAGACAAAATCTTTATTTACTTGTAAGGGATGAGCCGTTGTTTCTTTTGTTTGTTTCTTTTTTTCTTTTGACATTGCCGGTTTCTCCACAGGTTTGTCTTTTTTCTTGGGTGAAGGCTTTTTTTCTTCAGAAGGAACCGTAGTTTTTTGATCTTCCGGAGGGGTCGGCGCAGGTTGTTCCGGTTCTGACTTTTCCTGAGGGGTGATTGATTCTGGTTTTGGTTGAATTTCTTCCGTTGGTTCTAAGGGATTATAAATAGGTGTCGCCAATGTTTGAATTGGTTCTATTTCGACAGCCGTAAAAATTAGCAAAGAACTAAATAAAAAAAGATACTTTTTTCTCATGGCTTCTCACTCTCTCTACCTCTACTTTATGGGAAGCAATTCCTTGTAAAAGTACCTTTACTTTTACAAGGAAAACCCTTTTTGTCAATAGATAGCCCTTTTTATTACTCAGATTGTTGTTCTTCCTCTTTTTTCTTTTTACGATACAAGAAGAAAATCAATAAGAGCAGCGCTAGAATGATTAATGCAATCAGTAGATACAACCACCAATTGGTTCCTTTAATGGTTACGTCTTTTTCATTTAATTCTTTAGCGACGTCCCCAGAAATAGTAAATTCTTTTGTAAATTCCCATTTGTACAGGTACCGTTCTTCACCATTGGCGCCTTTGACTTGATAGGTGCCCTTTTCATCTTTTACACCATAGGCCGTTGATTTCAAGACATATTTCCCTGGCGTTAATCGTTCCCCTTTTAAAGAAATTGGGTAACTAAAGTTAGAGTTTGGCGCCACTTGCATATCCTCAGTATCGGATTGGTAAAGCGTTTCGCCTCCTTTTGAAACAGTGTTGATTAAATGTAATTGGTTTAAGTAGGCCGCTTGTGGGTTTTGTAAAGAAACATTGATGACGTTTCGCGCGTTGACTTGGCCTGGTTTAACCCCCAGTAATTTTAAATCTGGTTGAACCTTTGTCTCATTTTGCTGAAGAATAATAGCCACAACATAGGAGTATTCATTATTAATAGCTAACCCTTTTGATTGATCCGCAGAAGTCGTGGTTTCTTTCTTTTTCTCTTTGAGTGTTATGCCGCCAGCCATCACGCCATCAAAAGAATCTTTAGGCATCGTGATGGTTAAAGGTAAGGTCTTTTGGGAATGCTTCGGCAAGATGATTTCTTTCGGTGCTTCCACATAATCTTTTAAGTTAAAGCGTAAAGTTTTGTCAGGTTTGATCCCGTTTTGGCCATATTCTACTACGCCATTTAAATTCGTTGTCGCTGAGTTCACTGTATTTTCAATGGTAATGTCTTCATCTGTATCATTACGTAACTGAATTTCTACGGTTTGTTTGGCACCAGGCGCCATTTTTAAGTCAAAGTAGGTTTTTGATTTGTCCACTTGATTTTCGGGAATTGTTGGTGTGACCGCAAAATTAAATTCAGAAGCGTGCGCCTCCACGCCAATCCAGCCAAATAACATACAAGCGATTACCGTTGTATATACTTTCCATCTGTTCATATTCATTCTCCTATGTCTTTCATTCTTTGTTGTATTATAAGCACCAAAAGACCGAAAGATAAGCCAAAAATTTTTGACTTATATCCCGATCTTGCGTGTATGCTGTCGTTCTTAGTTTCCTGTGTTAGCAGGTGTATCTGTCAAAGTCCAAGTAAAAGTTGTCGTGTATTTTTTCGCATATTTTGTGGTTGAACCAGGTACTTCTAATGAAATACTTGTTTTAGCGGCATCTACACTATCGCCCCAGCTCATTAAGTACGTACCCGCACCTTCTTTATCGCCAGCAGCCATGACCACTGATTCAGCCCCAGTTGGGTTTAATTCAATCGTAGCTGGCGCTGTCGTTGGTTTTGCAGATTGTGAAGCTGAAACCACGCGTCCGTTGCTTAAAGTTACTTTGGCCGCTGTTAGTTCTTGGTTGGCTTCAGTTTTGAATTGACCATTTTGTTTTACTTTTAACGTCCAACCTGTTTCAGTCCCACGATTATCTGAGACTTGAACAAAGTTCGGGCCTTCTTGGTCGGCACCAGCATTATCTTTGTATTTTTGTGTTTCTGCATAGTAGGTCATATTTTTTGAGGTAATCGTTTGTTCCCCAAAAGATAAGCTAGATGCATAGTCAATGGATAACGGACCTGCTGTCCCTGGCTTAGGCCCTGTCGGATCAGTTGGATCAACTGGCGTAATTGGTTTATCCGGATCTGGATTCGTCGGATCAACTGGATTCGTTGGGTTCGTATTTGGTGCAAATTGAATCGCTCCGTTTGTTTGGTATTCACCACCGTCGACTGCTAATGCACTCATTGGTACAAGTGCCAATGCGCCTAAAGTTGTGGTTGCCATCAATGTCATTACTTTTGTCTTTTTCATTTATTTCCCTCCATTATTTACTGGTACATCTGAAAGTAGCCAAGTCAATGTTGTTTTATATTGTACTGCATCCTTAGGGGTTTTCCCGGGAACAGTTAGTGAGATTGCCCGTGTGATCGTGGCATTTACTTGCTGTCCTTGTTGATTTTTTTCGGTCACTTTTTCTGCTTGCCCCCACAGCGTGATCCACGTTCCGGCGCCGGTCTTTTCTGGGGCTTGCATGACAACAGTTTCTGCGCCCGCAGCATCTAATTGAATGTTTGCGGTAGCAGTTGGCGGCAATACGTCCGTCGCATTTGAGCGCACACTGGGCTCAGTAAAGGCAACGATGGCGCCTGTTAATTCTTTGTGTAATGTTTCTGCATTACGAAATTGACCATTTTGTTTCACTTTTAAAACCCAGCCAGCATTGGTTCCCCGTAAATCACTTACTTGTACATAATTAGCAGTTGCCAATTCACTTGCTGAACCATCTGGATTTTTATAGGTTTGCGCTCTGGCAAAATACGTTTGATCCTTATTCGATATCTCATTACTCCCAAAATCCAAACTTGAGGCATAATCGATGGAAAGTGGCCCAGGGGTACCTGGATTAGGTCCATCAGGATTCGTTGGATCGACTGGTCGAACTGGTTTTTCTGGATCGGGATTTTCTGGATTTACTGGATCCGTCCCATCTGTGCTTGGGGTAAAAACAATCGACTGTTCGCTATCAAAAACGACCGTCGCCGCTTCAGCAGGAACAGTGGCGCCAAGCAACATTGTTCCGAATAACAAGGAGTAGACGACTGTTTTTTTCATTTACTTAGCCTCCAACATTCGTTGGTACAGATTTCAATGTCCATGTTAAGGTCGTACGATATTCTTTTGCTAATTTAATCGCTTTACCTGGGACATTTAATTTCACGGCAGTAGCACCTTCTGTCGCATCTTTCCCAAAACGATAGACCCAAGTCCCCATTCCTTTGCCATCTTCTGCTTTGACTAATTCTACTTCTGTTCCAGGAACAAAGGTATGTGCTGCTGTTGGTGTTGGCGCGTATGCGGCATCAACAATCGATGTCACACCTGCATTGGCAATCGATAAAGCGGCCCCCACTAATTCTTCATTTTGGGCTGTTTTGAATTGCGCATTTTGTACAGCGCTTAACGTCCAGCCTTCTTGTGTCCCACGTTTATCCGTTACCTGAACATAGTTGGGACCTGTTGTTCCATCTTTAAATGTTTGAATTTGTGCGTAATAATCTTTCGTATCGGAAGTGATTTTTTGGGCGCCAAATTGAAAGCTTGAAGCATAGTCAATTGATAAGGGGCCTGCAGTCCCTGGTTTTGGTCCAGTTGGGTCAGTTGGATCTTCTGGTTCAACTTTTTCATCTGGATTGGTTGGGTTAACTGGCTTCGTTGGATCTGTATCTGGTTCAAATGTAATGGCGCCATTACTTGTATAGTTCACGTTAATGTCTTCCGCAAATGCTTGTTGTGTCGCTAGGACACCGCTAAATCCTACAATCCCTACTACTGCTAATACTGTTTTTTTCATCTTCTCTTCTCCTTTTAATAAATAATATGCCTATAGTGATAAGGCTGATTCCCAAATAAATAAATGGTTCTTGATTGGTGGTACCTGTCGCTGGTAATCTTCCTTGGCGCGACCCATATACGCCAGAAGAAAGGACGGATGAAGCGCCTCCGTCAGCTGGCTTGGTGGGTTCGGTCGTTGTGGAAGAATTACTTGTCGCTGTTGTCGACTCTTCTGCGGGATATTCATACGTTCCATAAAAGGAGACAACACCACTATTTTCATAAGCTGCTTCCCCAAACGCAGTGTCTGAATGACAGAAGCTGAAAAGACCTAAAAAACAACTAAGCAAAAGGTATTTTTTCATCTCACTTCTCTCCTCCTTGTTATGGTGCCATGACTAATGACCATGACAATGTCCCTTTAAATTCACCGACTTTTTGTTTTTCGACTGGCACAGATAGTTTAAGTCCCCGTTGGTTTGCCGCACCCCAACCTTGGTTAATTGTATAACTACCTGAACCTGAGCCTTCATTTTCTGTAACAACCGTATCTCCTTTATTGAGTAAAAATTCTCCTTTGTCTGTAACCAATGACAAATCTTCCAATTGATCTGTGCCGTTCGTTAAGGGATTCGTTACCTGAACATTCAGTTTCCAAGGCGTACTTTCTGTCCCGCGTGTGTCTTGAACGACTAAATCATCTGAAAGAGTTGGCCAGTAAACTTCTGGCTTGGCAGAAATTTTTTGTTTGCCAAAATCAATTGTTTTAGGTACTTTTTCTAACGTTAATTCACCTGAAATAGACACATTGATTTTTTTATTTAACGTTTCACCAGCTTCTGTAAATTGATAATTGGCTGGCACTGTTTTGGCTAATTCTTCTGGTTTCGCTTGCTGAATGGCTTGGAAGGTTGCGGCATCAAGACTTGGTGTTTGATTGGCCCGACCATCTGCGAAAATCACCGTTGCTTGTGTCCATTGTGCCAACTCGTCTGAATTCGTTAAGCCATTTGCTTCTTTTAATTTCAAATGCGCACTTGTCGCATACAAGGCAAACGAACGATCTTTGGCAAGGACACTTTCATTTTTCACAACAACTAAATGAACCGTTTTGTTTTGCAAATTATCTCCTGACGTCCCTGCTTCTAATTGAATATCATGTGTCCGCGATACAGTTTTTTCTGCTAACGGTGCTTGAATTTGTGGTAAATCCGTCTCTTTTAATGAGGTCTTGAAAAACGGCCGACCTTTTGCACCGAGCATTTCTATTACTTTATCAACAGTCGTTAGTTGCGCTGCCTCATCTTCTGTGACAATCACCGATTGCCCCGAAAGTTCCACTTTATTTGAAAATTGAACTTTCACCTGATAACTGTAGTTCATATTCGTCGCTTTCCATGAAAGCGGGGTGGTATCTTTTTGCTCTGGAATTTGCTCTATCGCGCTCCCAACTTCACTAGACTTAACCGTTCCTTGGTGCAACCAAGAACCTGTTACTTCGTCAGGAAGGAAGCTTAGGGTTGGTGTTAAAGCACTTGAGGTCGGAATCATCAAACGTCCTTTTTGAACTTTTTGTCCAGCTACTTCGGTGCCCCACGCTTGTAAGGTTAATGGCGCATTGCCGGCTTTGACCTCTTTTACATCATGAGAAATAGTACCTGCACCTGCCACAATTCCAGGCGTTTCCACTTCATAATCGATGATAGAGCCAGGAATTGCTATTCCATAGCCATTGGCGCCCTTGGTCACATCGTTATCGCCAATAAATGTTTTTCCAGTCGCTTTTTCAATCCCATGAAACGTTGTTGGCGTAAGTTTTGTAGCATTATTGACCGTTGGATTAATCGTCAAGACCTGATAGGCTTTGACATTTCCAAACCAAGTCCCTGTGCTATCCACCAAAGCAGTTGTATCTGTCGTTGGTTTAATCCATAAAAGTTCATCTTTTGTTGGATCGACAGCTTCAAAATCCGCAATGTTTACTTTACCTGTACCAGGAATTGTTTCTAATGTTGCATGATCCTGAACCGTTAGTTTGCTAGCTGAAATTAAATTGGCTGTGTTAGTGATCCCAATTCCAGCGTTTTTAGATAGATGAATTGATCCGAATTCATTGTAAGTCGTACTATGATTCGCGGCAGTAGCAGAAACGCCATTTTTGATGTTCCCACCATTAGCCATTAATTTAATGCCATTGGTGACATTCAATTCCGTAAAGTTGACAACGCCTAAGCCTGTCGCATTCAGTGGTTCTGTTTGATAGTTATTGGTGCCGTCAACGTTAGTCCCAAAGTTAAAGGCCACTTTATTTGAACTAGCATTCACAATTGCATTAGTGAAATTATCTGTTGATGAACCACCGGATAAACCGTTAATACTAACTGCACCTTGAACATTTGCGGTAACATCACGTAAGATTTTTCCGCCACTGATATTGGAATACTGTGTCGCATATAAATTTCCAATACTAGAACCCGCTGCTTGAATATTCATTGTAATCTTGCCGTTCTTGGTATACGCAGCATTGGTTCCACCATCACCGTAAATGCTGGCCCCATTTAGAGATTCCACACCTGTTTTAGTGAAAATATTTAAAGTAATTGTGTTTGATTCATCCGTTCCTAGTGTCGTATTTTGACCATAGGGCCGACCACCAGTAATGTAGGTATTACCAGGCAACTTAAACTCTCCGTTGTAATTTCTTAAATCAATTAAGAGTTTGGCATTTCCAAGAAGTGAGCCCGCATTGGTAATCCCACCTGAAAAACCGTTCGCGCCTGTCCGAGGAGTTCCTGAGAAATTTCCTCCGTAGATGCGATTGTCTGAATTACCAGTAATTGTATGGCCACCGCTTGCTCCATAAGAAGCACCCATCGAAGCATTAATTACTCCTTCATAAACCGTTACACCGACATTCCCAACATTTTTGGCATCATTCCAGCCACCGCCTGAAAGAAACCAATCGACTTGACCATTATTAACGATTGTTTGACCGTTTCCATAAACTCGAGCTGCTTGATAGCCTGTTCCTTCTAATGTGTCAGCAATCCCGCCATTCAATGTGTTAGAAGTATTGCCTTCAACGACACCTGAAAAAGAGCCACCATATGTCCAGCGAGCAATGGTATTATTTAAAACAGTCTTAGTATCTCCTTTTATATAGATATCCCAAGTATCATTACTAGCAGGATAGCCGCCGCCACCAACAATATCCCAACCTGAATTATTACCACGACTTTTATTGGTCGTTGAATAATCTAAGCTTGTCGGTTTTGCGCCTGAATAAGCCATACCATCGCCACCTAAGGACCCATCACCATTCGCTGTTCCCACTTCAATTGTTGTATTTCCTTCAATATAGCCGCCGCGGCCAGCTGCAGTTGAGTAAATTGCACCATTATTAAACGAACCGCTGACTAATTTAGAAGAAATATTTCCAAAAACTTTAAAAGCTGCTGCTGATTTGGCTAATTCTGCTCTTTGCTGTGGTGTATAAGCATCATACGTTGCTTCATTTGAGGCCCCAATTTGACTCTTGTTAAATTTCGAAACATTGTTACCAGCACCGCCGTTAAAATCATTAATACCACCAGCGGAATTCGTTCCTGCTGTAACCACATTCGTAATATCTCCGATGATCGTTCCAGAATATTGGTTGCCTCCTTCAAAATCTGCACGACCCGCACTATACAACTGTGTATTTAAATTTGTAGTAATTCCATCAGTCGTACGATTCGTTCCTATATCGCCACGGGAAGAGCCACCAATAAAACGTTGACCCGCTGTATACCAACGGCCATATCCAGAAATATCGTTTGTTACTTTTCCACCAATATTTCCGTATTGAACACCGCCATAATACGTACTTAATTGGAAACCTGTAGCAGCATTCGTAATCGCAACCTTTGTTGAGACGTTACCAGTAACATTCGCTGTGTTGGTTGCGTTGGTCCCATAACCGCCCCCATAAATTGAAGCAATTCTGCCACCAGAATCATTGACAACCAATGAAGTATTCCCAGTCACTGTCCCAATATTGGCGCCCCCACTTAATGTATTTAGTCCGCTCCGTGTATTGTTAATAACAATCGTAGGATTTCCAGCTAAATTACCACCATTTTGGTTTCCGCCATAGAAATTCCATGTGCCTGTACCTGTACTATTTACTGTTAAAGTTGGGTTTCCTGAAACATCTCCTGTATCCGTTCCACCGTATACGGTCAGACCGTTTCCACTAGAGCCGCCATTCAAGTTCAAACTGTAACCATTTAAATACATATTCGTACCTGTATAGTTTAGATTTCTCAAAGTGATGTTTGAGCCAAAATAGATATTTTGATTAAATCCTAACGTCTTAGAACCCGTTGGCGCCGTTTGATCCATACTAATCGGATCCGCGCTGTTTCCAGTAATCACTAAATGATTGACCTTGCCTTGCAAGGCGTAAAAGGTCATATTACTTGCCGTAACGGTGTCAGGAATCACTTTAGCGGTGGTCGCCGCACTCGTCGTAATATTGTTTCCTATATAAAGAGTGAAATCGCCATTGTTCCCCTGTTGATACAAATCAAACAAGGCTTCTTTCAAGCCAGCCTCTGTCGATGCATATTCTTTGTACGCTGCTCCATCTCCTGCAGGACTTGGCACAACAATCACTTTTGTTTTATCCGCAGGGGCAATTGTGTCCGCAATGGACTGATCAACTGAAACAGCTCTGGCCATGCGTGTCAGTTTCTGTTTAAAGACAGCCGTAAGTTGTGTATCTTCTGAAAACTCTAATTGAAGAAGTTCTTCATTTGTATATGTTTTGCCTTGATAAGACCAGCCAACGAAAGTCGCATTTTCCTCACTATTCGCCCATTTTGGTAATTCTTCTGTCCGAAGTGGCTGATTTTTTTCTTTTACCACTTGATAACTTTTGGCATCATTTAGAAACAAAGCTTGATCCGTTGTTTCAAAGGTCAACGTGATTTGCTTCTGCTCTTCGCTTGGTTTTGTTTCTGTGGAAGAGGTGGTTACTTTTTCTGTGATAGCACTAGATTCCGTCATTGATGACTGTTCTGTAGAATGTGCGCTGCTTTCTTTTGTTGCTTCACTTGTACTGGTTTCTGCTGTTTTTGGCTGTGTCTGCGTACGTTCTGTTTGTTGCTCCCCTTCAATCGCCCACGCTGAAACAGATAAAAATGGTTGTACAAGTAAACAAGTTGCCAATAAAACAGCGATTTTCTTTTTCATTAACTTCATCACTCCTCCCTCGAAGTAAACTTTCCACAACCAACCTATGGCTCAAGTATACGAAGTTTTCTTCTGATTTTTTTAAAGATATTTTCTTAATTTCAAAAAAAAAATTTATTTTTTAATTTTCTTTTTGTTAACTAAACGAATTTTTTGCTGTTTTTGTAAGATAAAAATGTTAATTTGTTCACAAAAATAACAAAAACGTTGTTTTTAACATTAAAATTAACAAACGAGTTCGTAGTATAGCACGGATTTTTTCTCATGTAAACATCATTAAATAAACATTTTTGTTTAATTTATACATATTTCCCAGCTGAAAAAATGACAAAAATAAATAAACAGAGGCCTTAGAAATATTTCTAAGGCCTCTGTTTATTTATACGTATTCACAAACTGGACTGTTTCTTGGTAACATTGTTTAGCTTCTTTTGTTTGATAGTCGAATTGATATTCATGGGTGATCGTTGCTTTCTTATCTTTGAAAAAGAGAGCTGAAACTGGAACATTTAAAGTTTTTAACCGCTGAACCAAGGCTAGTCCTTGCTCTTGGAATGAAAAGCTATTGCCATCTGTTAGATACGTCGGGGGAAATTCTTTGGTGACTTTATCCACTAAACTCACTTCTTGCAGTTCTGCACTCGTCTGCCAGTCTTTAGTGCCGAGCAAGGACCAAGCCACTGTTTTAACGAAAAATTTCATAAAACGATTATCACTTTGTTGGTTGGCCATTTGTTTCAAATCCACCGGACCACAATACGAGAGTGTGCCTTTTAAATGGCTAGCCGGCAACGCTGCAGTCATCCCTAGTTCTTTGGCATAGTTGGCATTGGTTTGAACTGTTGCATATTGTAGAGCAATCTGTGCACCCGCACTGTCCCCGCCAATAAAAAGCTTAGATAAATCTAACATGGGATACGCTTGTTTCTTTTCTAATAAAAATTGAACAAGTTCATCGACCTGCTGGAGCTGGCTTGGATAAGGTGCATCTGGTGCTAATTCATAATTCATTGAAATAAAGGCAACTGAGGAATCAGCCACTAAACGTGTCGCAAACTCTTTCATCCCAGACTTATCTCCTCCCACATAGCCACCACCATGGACCCATAAAACGACTGGTACCGCTTGTTTTGACGTTTGGGGATAATACAAATCAAAGGTATTCTTTTTTCTTGAAGAAGGGTATGTTTGATTTTCTTGCAATTGAACATTGGGTAATGCTTTATCATAGGGAGCTGAATCTTTTATTTCAACTTCGCCTGCGAATAACTGGTTGATGACCCAAGCGCCTGGCTTAGGGGATAATTGAAAGGCGAGAAACACGCCTAAGCAAATAACCACAAGGATCCCTAACAACCAAAGGATAAAACGTACGATTTTTCTTTTCACTCTATTCACCTGCTTTAATTTGTAGCAAAATTATAGCATGTTTTTTAGCCAAAGCGTTTATTTTGAAACAGCTTTTTTAGAATTTGATGTACTTTTATCATTTGAAATGCCCTCTTAAAAGCTGTAAAATGAACAAAATGACTTTAACCTTTAGGAGGTTGCCAAATGAAAGCTCTGATTTCCATTGATTATACAAATGATTTTGTCGCCACAGACGGAAAACTAACCACTGGTGCCGCTGGACAAGCTATTGAAACGGCCCTTGTTCAACAAACAAAGCACTATTTTGACAATGGCGATTTTGTGGTTTTTGCCATTGATGGGCATGACCCCCTAGATCGCTATCATCCTGAAAATAAACTTTTCCCGCCCCACAATGTCTTAGGAACTGACGGGCGTAATCTGTTTGGCTCGCTAGCTGATTTTTATCAAGCTCACAAAAATGAGGCAACCGTTTATTGGATGGACAAACGGCACTATTCTGCTTTTAGTGGCACGGATTTGGACATTCGGTTACGAGAACGAGGAATTACAGAGCTTTGTTTAACTGGTGTTTGTACAGATATTTGCGTGTTGCATACGGCTGTTGATGCCTATAATTTAGGCTATCAATTAATGATTCCTGAACGCGCCGTTGCTAGTTTTGATGAACAAGGACACGAATGGGCGTTACGCCACTTTAAACAAACTTTAGGAGCAACCATTCTATAAAAAGACTGGTCAATCCTTCCATGCGCCCTATCTATACTCAAAAAATCCTGTAAACAACACAAAAGCCAACCTTACTATGGATAAGGTTGGCTTTTTTACACTCATTTTAACTCCGAGCCTGCGGATTAGTGATAACTAGCATTCACAGAATAAGCAGAGACTGCTAGCTGATAGAAATTAGCTACTCATAAAAAAGTGGGATTCCTCACTTTTTTATAGACCAATGACCGTTGCAAAGAAAGGAACTACTAAAACAGTAACTACGCCAACCACTACGACAGAAATACTAGCCATAGCAGCCTCTGTTTCACCCATTTCCATGCCAACTGCCACACCTAGGGCATGTCCGGCCGCACCTAAAGCTAAACCTTTGGCGATTGGATTGTTAATCTTAAACCATTTCAATGCAATTCGACCCAAGGCATAGGTTAGTACACCATTGAAGATTACGGTAAACGCCGTAATAGAAGCAATGCCGCCAACAGTTTGAGAAATAGGTACGGCAATCGCTGTTGTAGCAGCTTGTGGTAAGATTGAGGCCACTAAATGATTATCCATGCCAATCACTTTTCCTGCAAAATAAACAGCCACTAACGAACCAAAAGAACCAATTGTTAACGCCGTTAAAATTTCTAACCAATATTTTTTCAACACGTCTCTCTTTTTATATAAAGGAATCGCAAACGCTACTGTCGCAGGTTCTAGAAAGAAGCTGATATATTTGCCACCTTCATTGTATTGCTCGTAACTAATTCCTGTTACTTTTAAAACGACAACGCCTAAAATCATCGCAACGAATAATGGCGTAAATAAGAAGAAACCTTTGCTTTTTTTAAACAACCAAGTACCTATGCCAAATACAGCTAATGAAATAATAATGCCAACATACGGATTCATGCGCGAACCTCTCCTTTCGCTTTCTTCGTTGCTGCGGGTTCTTTTTCTTTTCGAGCATCTTTCATATGCAATAAAAAGGCGCCCGTCCAACCAGTCGTTGCTAGTAATGCTAATGTTGCTACTAAAATAACAAAAACAATTTGAACGCCAAATTGTTGCATAATCCCTAAAGAATTAACTAAGGAAATCCCTGAAGGAACAAATAAAAATGTAATAACCGTTGATAAGCTATTACCTAGCCCTTCCACTTGCTCCAATTTAACAACTTTTGTACATAAACCAATGAACAATAACACCATGCCAATTACTGAAGCAGGCATTGGTATTGGGGAAATGAACGCCAAGCCGTTGGCGATTAACATAATAATGGCAAAAACTGCTGCTTGTTGTAAAAATGAATATACTTTCTTTTCCATTCTTCTTCGCTCCCTTTTGTCTGTTTTCTATGGGTTAAGTATATAAAGAAAACGTTTTTTTAAGGGCTTTTTTTCATGAAATGCCAGAATTTCTTCACCAAATGCAAAAATCACCACTTGAAATGCATTCGACATTTCAAGTGGTGATTTTTTAACTTAAGCCAAGTTTTTCTTTAAATTCTTTGACGTATGAACGGCTAACAGGTACTTTTGAGCCGTTGGTTAAAATTACTTGCAACGTGTTATTAAACCACGGCTGGATTTCTTGAATTTTTGTTCGATTCAAGATGAAACTGCGGTGCGTTTTAATAAAGAGCGCGGCAGGTAATTTCTGTTCGATACTGTTGAGGGTCCCTGTCATCTTGTAGACCTGTTGATCTACAAAAATGCTCAGTTGCCGTTCTTCGACAGAAACGAGGTAAATATCTTCTGGCGCCACAAGATAAATGCGGTCTTCCCCTTGAATAGGTATTGCTTCAGATTTTGGTCCTTTTTCGGCAGTGTTTTCTGGGACAGCTTGGCCCATTTCTTTCGATGCTTTTTCAATGACTTGTGTTATTTTTTCTTCTTCAAAAGGTTTCAAAATATAATCTTTTGCATTCACTTGAAAGGCCTTTAACGCATATTGATCATAGGCGGTTGCAAAGACCAAGTAGGGCGCTTTTTTAAGATGGGTTAATTTTTCCGCTAAATCAAACCCGCTTTCATCGGTCAAATGAATATCTAAAAATAACAAATCTGGCTTTTGATCCATCATCTCTTCCATTGCCTCCGCCACAGAATCCGCTTCTGCAACGCTCGTCACTTGCGGATGTTGGGAAACAAGATAGCTCAATTCTTCTCGTGCTAAGGGCTCATCATCAACGATTAATACGTGCATCTAATTCCTCCTGTTCCATCGGGATTTCTAAATGAACATGGCTCCCGCCTGTCTCTAAATTTTCAATTAAAAAACAACCTTCTGATCCATAAAGGTTCGCCATTCTGCGGGACAAGTTTTCCAGTGCCGTGCCGGTGCCTTTTTCCGAAGTCACTGTTGTCTTTCCTAATAGCAAGCGGCGTTCTTCAGGAATCCCTTGCCCATTGTCATACACATCCACATGTAATTTGTGTTGTTTTGCTTTGACCACTACCCGAACTTGATTGTTCTCCTTCCGGCTGCCAAATGCATGCTTGATGGTATTTTCCACTAACACCTGAATCGCATACGGCGGTACTTTTTCTGAAGCAACCGCTTCTTCCACGTCAAATGTTACTTGATAACGATTCGGAAACCGTGCTTGTTCTAATGACAAATAGGCTTTTACTTGTTCTAGTTCTTGTGAAACTGGGATCGTAGTTTGCACGGCTCCCTGCAAGTTACCTCGAAAGTATTTGCTTAATTGGAGCAATAGTTTCCGCGCTTTTTCACTGTCTTTCCGCATTAATGCGGAAATAGTATTGATGGCATTAAAGAAGAAATGCGGGTTCACTTGCGCTTGCAAGGATTTAATTTCAGCTTCTTTAAGTAATTTTGATTGTACTTCCGCTTCCCCTAATTCAATTTGTGAAGAAAAAATTGTCCCAAGACCTTCTGCTAACTGTTCCTCGACATGTGTTAATTGCGCTGGATCCGTAAAGTACATTTTTAAGGTGCCAACAATTTGCTGATGGGAAAATAATGGAATCACAATCGCCGCTTGCAACGGACAATTAGGGTCCGAGCAACCAACTTCTTCTTTGGCATGTGCGATGGTCATTTGGCCCGTCCGTAACACTTCCCGAGAAAGCTCCGTGATGACTTCTAGCTCTGGAATATGATGGTCGCTTCCTGCGCCAACATGAGCTAAAATTTGATGACTGTTTGTCATGCTAATCGCACTGACTTTTGTATAATGCTTAATAATCTCCGCAACTTTTTTGCTGGAATTTTTATTGAGTCCTTCTCGAAAATATGGTAGTGTTTCCGCTGCTAATTCCAAAACATCGTGCGTCTGAACCGCTTTGGCCTGCTCTTCTTGTTTCAATGTCGTCGTTAGAATCGACATAAAAATGAACGTTCCTACGCTATTTAACAAAATCATCGGCAGCGCAATAAAACGAACCAACGTGGCCCCATCCGATAGATCACCGCTGAAAAAGAAAATAAAAATCATCTGAATCATTTCCATGCACGCTCCGACAATGGCAGAAAAGCCGGCAGACGGAAAAACGGTTTGCTTTGCCATGCGGCTCCCTAAAAAACCGGCAATTAAGCCAACAATTAAAGAAGCAGGCACATAAAAGAAACTATGCCCCCCGCCTTGAATAACCCGATGAAAGCCAGCAATTAAACCAACCGTACTGCCGACAATCGGACCACCCACTAATCCAGAAACGCCAATTACTAACGTACGCGTATTCGCAATGGAAGCATTGCTGCTTAAATAGGTTAGTAAATTATTGGGAACAATCTGATTCTTAGCGATTTCGATACCTGTAAAATTAGAAATAATAGCAAATAAACCAAAAATCAAAATCAATTGAACTTTTGAAGACATTTTTTCACGACTTAATAAAACACGCTTAAAATAAGGCACATTCACTAAAAGAAAGGCCAGTAAAATAATTAAGCCTACCCGTTCCATCATTAAAATAAATAATTCGACCACACCGGCACCTCCTTCCTATTAACTATACTATAAATCAAGGAAAAGAAAAAAATGAAGCTTCTCAAAAAAGAAGCTTCATTTTTTCTATTCATTAAAACGCAGGAATATTGGCACCTTTAGAATTTTTCTTGATGTATTCAGCAACTTCTTTTGTTGTCATCGCTTCTTTTAAAACCTTGATCTTTTCGCTATCTTTTTCGCCTTTACGTGTCACAACTTGCAATGCGTAATGTTTACTTGCTTCTTCATCTTCTAACAAAATCGCATCTTTCGTTGTTAAACCAGCAGGTTCTAAGTAGGCTGGGTAGCAGAACACCATAGCGATGTCTTTTTCATCATAGGCTTTAGCTAAATTCAGTAAATCAATGCTTTCAAAAGTAATGTTTTTAGGATTTTCCACGACATCTGCCACCGTGCCGTTAAAGCCGACACCTTCTTTTAATTTAATCACGCCGTTTGCATTTAAAATTGCTAAAGCACGACCTTCATTGGTTGGATCGCTAGGAATCCCCACTTTGGCATTTTCAGGTAAATCTTTCGCATCTTGGTATTCTTTTGAATAGAAACCACCAGCAAAATAATAAATCGGTTGAACAGCCACTAAATCAGCTTTTTTCTCTTTGTTAAACATTTCCATGAAGGGTTGATGTTGCGCAAAATTAGCATCCGCTTCGTCATGTTGCACGGCATCGTTGTAGGCAACATTGTCGCTCACTTCCATAATGTTAATTTTGTACCCTTTTTTCTCAGCTTCTTTCTTGGCAATCTCCAAGATATCTTTTGAAGATTCCAATTGCACGGCAACGGTAATCTCCTTGTCTTCTTTCTGGTCTGCTTGTTTATTTCCCCCACAGGCAGCTAAAATAACTGTTGCAATAACAGCGAATGTTGCTAAATAAAACTTCTTCATTCTTTTGTCCTCCTACTTTCTTTTGTCTAGTTTTTGGGCAATGAAGTTCCCAAGCATTTGTAAAATGAAGACCAGTGCAATCATAATCACAATGGCAACATACATAATACCGTATTCATACCGTTGATACCCGACACGAACTGCAAAATCGCCAATCCCGCCGCCACCAACAACACCCATCACCGTGGAATATGAAACCATACTCACTGTCGTGGTTGTGTAAGCAAGGACCAATCCGCTACGTGCTTCCACCAATAAAAAGTGCCAAATGTATTGGACTTTCGAGGTACCTAACGAATTAGCTAAAAAATAAATTTCTTCTGGAACATCCAACAGCACTTGTTCAACCAAGCGAGCAAAAATCGCGATTGCAACAATACTCAATGGCACAGATGAAGGAATTGGGCCAAACGCCTTTCCTAAAACAGAACGAGTAACTGGAATCAACGCAATCACAAATAATAAATAAGGAAACGAGCGAATAACAGTTACAATGAAATTTAAAACCCAGTACAGCCAAGGTTGATGCCCTTTGACTTTCGGATTAGCCAAAAATAGTCCTAAGCCTAAAGGCAAGCCAACAAGCAAACAGATAGCCATCGAAATCGACATCATAATCCCTGTTTCTTTTAAACCAATCAGCATAGATGGCCAATATTCGGCAAAGGTTTCTGAAAAAGTCATGGGCGCAAACTCCTTTCCACTTTTTCTAAATAGGAAAGCGGTTCTTCCTCATATTGCTGAGGATTATTCAGAAATTCGCCAATTAACTGACCTTTTTCCATCACTAAGATACGATTACATAAGCGCTTCACGGTTTCTAATTCGTGACTAACAAAGAAAATAGTCGGTCGGAATTCCTGATGCGTCTTATGTAATAGTCGAACGACACTTTCTGTATTTTCTTCATCTAATGAACTCGTTGCCTCGTCACATAATAACCATTTTGGATTACGGCTCAACGCTCGAGCAATAGAGACACGCTGTTTTTCCCCACCAGAAAGCTGAGCAGGATACGCTTCTGCCTTATGGGCCATATCAACAAACGTTAATAAACGCTCAATTTTTTCAGGCTGTTTCTCTTTTAAAAGTTTCAAAGGCAACGCAACATTATCATAAATTTTCAAATTTTCTAACAAATTGTAATGCTGAAACACCATCCCCATTTGTTGTTGCTGCTGGCGAACTTCTTTTTTAGAGAAGGTTTGAACATTTTTGCCATCAATACGAATCTCCCCTTCACTCGGTTGTTCCATTAAATTCAACAAACGTAACAACGTGGACTTGCCAGAGCCACTTTTCCCAACAATCCCAACGATTTCTCCTGGTTGGACAGAAAAGTGAATATTTTTTAACGCGTGTGTCTCTTGATAGACTTTCGACACATTCACTAACTCAATCATGATTACCTCCTAAAGGCCGACAAACAAACTATAACAACTAAAAAAACTGTATAACAATTAAAGTAATTCTGTGAAACGATTTAAAAAAACTATTACGAATTAAAAAATAACACACGTTTCGAAAAACAGCGTTATACCAGAGATGTAACTACTTACATCATCTACTAAAACAGAAAAAAAAGCAACCTTTTTATTTGTGAAAAAAACACTATCTGTTTTTTGTCTGTATTATTTTGTACAAATGAATTAAAAATTTCCTGTTTCTACAGCTATTTCCCCACGCTCCTACTAAAAAAAGACATTCTCAGAAACGAGGCATCCAAAAAGGGAAAAGCGCTCGTAACGATAATGTCTCTAATAGTTTACTTTTTAAATACAACTGTTTCTTCGACAGTAATTCTTTCAGCCAATGATTGAATCACTGGACAGTTTGGGGAGACAAGCTTCAAACACCGTGTCGCCCGTGCTTGAAAGGCTTCTGGAACAGTCACATAAAAGAGAATCGTTACCTGTTTTAATGGTTGTGCGCGTCTCTCTACTTCTCTTGAATACGTGACTTCTATTTTTTCAAACTCAAAGGGAATGTGCGAATTTTCCAAAACGGATTGATACACGTACCCCCCACAAGCGCCAATTGCCGAAACGAGCATTTGAACTGGCGAATATCCCTCTTCTTTTGCTAACACCCAGCGCGCTGTTTTCGTTTGTAATTCAAATTTTTCCACACCACGAATAATCGTCAAACGTTCTACCATTGCCATCTTCACTCCTTTTTACTCTTTCTTAAAAGATACTACAAAACAGCGCTAAAACAAACATTTCTAACTTCTCAACTTAGCAAGTCCTAAAAAAAACAAAATTCTCACTTGACAAACAACGCAACACCTGATAATATACTTCCGTTCAAATCGTAACCATTACGATTTAGATTTTATAAATCCAAAAAGAAAGGAAGTGCCTTATGGCTAAAAAATCAAAAATTGCTAAAGCAAAAAAACAACAAGCAATGATTGCAAAATATGCGCCTATTCGCCAAGCCTTAAAAGAAGCTGGCGATTATGAAGGTCTTAGCAAATTGCCAAAAGATGCTCATCCAAGTCGCTTAAAACTCCGCGATCAAACAGATGGGCGCCCACGTGGCTACATGCGTAAATTTGGCATGTCTCGGATTCGTTTCCGTGAATTGGCTCACCAAGGCTTGATTCCTGGCGTCAAAAAAGCAAGCTGGTAACTCATTATTTCGATAAAGACAACTAGCGAGGACAGTCGCATTTGGGCTGACCTCGCAGCCCCCTTTATCTTTTATACGCAATTAAAAAAATCAAATTGGAGGACGGTACTATGCGCCAAACCATTACGTTAGCTTGCGCTGAAACTGGCGAGCGCCTTTACTTAACAAGTAAAAACAAACGAAATACACCAGAAAAATTACAGCTGAAAAAATATTCACCAAAATTACGGCGCCGCGCACTTTTCACTGAAGTCAAATAACAGGAGGAAAACTTGATGGGCATTCCAATCACCATTGTTTCTGGCTTTTTAGGCGCAGGAAAAACAACCTTAATTAACCATGCGCTTGCGCAGTCACCGTTTCCTAAAGAAGAAATTATTATTATTGAAAATGAATTTGGTCAAACAGGCGTTGACCACGCATTACTTTTACAAACCACGGAACGAATTATTCAATTAAATAACGGTTGCATGTGCTGCAGCTTACGAGGAGATCTTCTTGCCTCTTTATCAGCAATCTTAGAAGTGTATCAAGAAGAACAACAACCCATTGCCCAAGTCATTTTAGAAACAACGGGCATTGCTGATCCGCAACCAATCATTCAAACAATTTTAACGACCCCGCACATCAAAAATCATTTCTATATAGACAGTCTCTTAACGGTCGTTGATGGGCATCATTGGCAACAACAGCTTCAAGAAGCCGAAGCCATCAAACAACTGGCCTTAGCAGATCGCCTCTTTTTTTCTGTCAAGGAACCAGCAGACAGCACTCAGCTACCAACGTTCCAAGAAACCCTTCGTACCATTAATCCTTTTGCTGATATTTTATCCTTTCAAGCCAACGAGCCTCTTTTGGCTAGTGACTTTTTTCAATTAAATAAGTTTACAGCAACACTTACAGAACACGAAATGACTCATTCCCCGCATGAGCACGCCCACGAGCATCATCACCATACCTTTCACTCCCTCACGCTAACGGCGTCCTCAGCCCTCAACGAACCTCTTTTCACTCGTTGGCTTGATTGGTTAATGTATACGCATCAGGAAAAGTTATACCGTTTCAAAGGGATTCTCGCCTTACAGGAGCATGACTTGGCCATTGCCATGCAAGGCGTCAACCAGCAAGTGGCCTTTCAAATGACGAATCAACCCCCTCAAGAAACGACAATTGTTCTGATTGGCAAAGAATTAGAGACAAAAAAAATTCAAGAAACCTTTCAAACCCTCAACAAAATAGCTACTCCGTAAATTAATTTTTTACGAAATGGAGGTCCTATATATAATGGAAAAAACTGACTTATCTAGCGCTTATCGTCGACTGAAAAGTCCCAACATCAAAACACGAAAACGCGCACTTAAAATCATTAAAGAACATAAGCGCAATAAACAAAAGAAAATTGCGTAATTCACTAAAGGAGCACACCTATGAAAAAATTTACTCTTCCCCTGTTAGCCGCATTATCGCTAATCCTTTTCGGGGCTTGCGGCAAAACAAACACCTCTGATAAAACCGCTGACGGTAAAGAAAAACTATCCATTGTCACGACTTTTTATCCTATGTACGATTTCACTAAAAATATTGTAGGCGATGAAGGAGACGTCAAATTGTTAATCCCTGCTGGTTCTGAACCACACGATTATGAACCATCCGCCAAAGATATGGCTACCATCCATGATGCGGATGTTTTCGTTTATCACAATGAAAATATGGAATCTTGGGTACCAAAAGCTGCTAAAGGCTGGAAAAAAGGAGCCCCGAACGTCATTAAAGGTACCGAAAACATGGTCTTACTTCCTGGCAGTGACGAAGACGGACACGACCATGACCACGAACATGGCGAAGAAGGCCACCACCATGAATTAGACCCGCATACTTGGGTTTCACCCCATCGTGCCATCCAAGAAGTTACAAACATCAAAGAACAATTAGTCAAACTTTACCCTAAAAAAGCCAAAACATTTGAAACAAACGCAGAAAAATACTTAACAAAATTAACAGCCTTAGACAAAGAGTTCCAAACAGCTTTGAAAGACGCTAAGCAAAAAAGTTTTGTTACCCAACATGCTGCATTTGGTTATCTTGCCTTAGATTACGGCTTAAAACAAGTGCCAATAGCTGGTTTAACACCTGAACAAGAGCCCACTGCAGGGCGTTTGGCAGAGTTGAAAAAATATGTCACAGACAATCAAATTCGCTATATTTATTTTGAAAAAAATGCCAACGATAAAATTGCTAAAACGTTAGCTGACGAAGCAAATGTTCAATTGGAGGTCCTAAACCCGCTAGAAAGTTTGACACAAAAACAAATGGACAATGGCGAAGATTATCTTTCTGTAATGAAAGAAAACTTAACTGCTTTGAAAAAAACAACAGATACAGCTGGGAAAGAGGTTCAGCCAGAAACCTCTGAAAAAACAGAAAAAACCGTGGCTAACGGCTATTTCAAAGACAGTGAGGTGGCTGAGAGAACACTGACAGATTACGCTGGAAATTGGCAATCCGTCTATCCTTTATTAAAAGATGGCACATTAGACCAAGTCTTCGATTACAAAGCGAAACTGAAAAAAGATAAAACACCAGCCGAATACAAAACCTACTATGATGCCGGCTATCAAACCGATGTCGACCATATCAACATCACTGATTCCACCATTGAATTTCTGGTCGATGGCAAACCACAAAAATTCACCTATAAAGCAGCCGGTTATAAAATTTTAAACTATGCAAAAGGCAACCGTGGCGTCCGTTTCCTTTTTGAAACAGACGATGCCAATGCTGGGCGGTTTAAATACGTCCAATTTAGCGACCACAACATCGCACCAACGAAAGCCGCTCATTTCCACATCTTCTTCGGCGGCGATAGCCAAGAAAGTCTGTTCAATGAAATGGACAACTGGCCAACGTATTATCCAAACGACTTAAGCAAACAAGAAATTGCCCAAGAAATGATTGCGCATTAAGCATTCAAAAGAGAGGAGGTCGGGACAGAAGTGTTTAACTCCGAGAAATAAGAAGAAATTTCCGAAAATTGTTCTTTAATTTTTGGAGAATTTCGGCTTATTTCCGAAGGAGTTGCTTCTGTTCCCGCCGTTTATCAGTTTTTGAGCGTGGAGCAAAAATCCAAAGTGATTTTTGTCCCACGCTCCTCTCTTTTTTTATTTAGTCAAGCACACCATGTTCTGCTTCAAACGTCGCTAACAACTGGCGCACTTCATCCGTTGATTTTGTATTCATTAATTGTGCTCTTAAATCACTGGCACCTGGAAAGCCTTTGACATAAATTTTGAAGAAGCGATGCAGCCCAACGATGGAGCGAGGCACCAATTCTGCATACTTGTCTTGCAAATCCAATTGTAAACGTAACAAGCCCAGCAATTCTTGTGGCGTATGTGTTTTGGGTTCTTTTTCAAAGGCATAAGGATTTTTAAAAATCCCCCGGCCAATCATAATGCCATCTACACCATATTGTTCTGCTAATTCTAGGCCCTTTTGACGATCGGGAATATCCCCATTAATCGTAATTGTCGTTTGCGGTGCGACACGGTCCCGAATAGCCATAATTTGCGGAATGACCTCCCAATGGGCATCCACTTTACTCATCTCTTTTCGTGTTCGCAAATGAATGGATAGATTCGCAATGTCTTGCTCTAATAAATGCGTGATCCACGCATCCATTTCCGCCATTTCAGTAAACCCAATGCGTGTTTTGACACTAACAGGTAAGCCACCTGCTTTGGCGGCGTCAATCAATTCAGCCGCGACTTCTGGGCGCAAAATTAGCCCGCTGCCTTTTCCACGCTCAGCCACGTTGGGCACAGGACAGCCCATATTTATGTCTAATCCTTGAAAGCCCATCTCCGCTACGCCGATACTCATTTCACGGAAAAATTCCGGTTTATCCCCCCAAATATGTGCCACCATCGGCTGTTCATCTTCTGTAAAAACGAGGCGCCCGCGCACACTGTCTTTCCCTTCAGGATGACAATAACTATCTGAATTAGTAAACTCTGTAAAAAACACATCTGGTGCCCCAGCTTCTTTCACGACATGACGAAAGACCACATCAGTGACGTCTTCCATCGGTGCTAAAACAAAAAAGGGCTTTGGCAATGTTGCCCAAAAATTCTTGCTCATCTTCATATACTCCGTTTCTGATTTTTTCTTTATTTTCAACGACAACTTGTCGACATATTCTGGTGCGAAACATTGCTATTATACAGGGAAATGCACGAAGAATCAAAAAAGGCATACTTAGAAACAAGAAAACTGTCTGAATCTGCTCGCTAGAATGAGTGATTCAGACAGTTTAATCTTTTTACGGCTTAACTACGTAAACCACGCCCTGTTTCTACAAGGTACCAGCAAATGCCATATAAAACGACAATAAATAAGATTAAAATGGTCATAGAAATACCAATTGGCACATCTTGAACCCCTAGGAAACCGTAGCGGAACCCAGAAATCATGTAAACAATCGGATTAACTTTTGAGACAGCTTGCCAAAATGGCGGCAACATGGAAATGGCATAGAAAACCCCACCCAAATAGGTTAAAGGCTGTAACACAAAGGTCGGCACAATCGATACATCATCATAGGATTGCGCAAAAATACCATTTAACAAACCAGCTAAAGAAAAAAGAATCGCTGTCATCAATAAAGTCATGATGACCATCAGCCAAGAAACAACGTGCAATGGCACAAAAAATAGAGAAATGATGGTGACTAACGAACCGACCAAAATACTACGACCAACGCCACCAATCACAAATCCCCAAATAATCACATGAGTTGGAACTGGCGCCACGAGAATTTCTTCGATATTTTTCTGGAATTTTTGTGAGAAAAAGGAAGATGAAACATTGGCGTACGAGCTTGTAATGGCTGACATCATAATTAAACCTGGCACGATAAATTCCATATAAGAAAAACCGCCCATGTCGCCAATTCGCCCGCCAATCATTTTCCCAAAAATCACAAAATATAAGGACGTCGTAATCACTGGCGGTACCAGTGTTTGGACCCAAATCCGTAAATAACGGTTGGTTTCCTTTACAGCTAAACTTTTTAAAGCAGTAAAATACAGACTAAACATGTTGATCCTCCCTTTGGTACGTATCCTCGGTAATCTTCAAGAAGAGCTCTTCCAAACGGTTGGACTTATTCCGCATTGACAATACTTTGATTCCTTGTTGACTTAGCTGTTCAAACAAGTGATTGACACCTTGGTTTCGTTCCACTTCCACCGCTAACGTTAACTCGTCCTCAAATACGCTTTGATAGCCTTCAATAACAGGCGCCTGCGTATAAGGTGCTAAATCAAAAATAAACGTTTCAAATTGTAATTTTGCTAACAAGTGCTTCATGCTGGTGTTTTCAATCAATTCACCAGACTGAATAATCCCAATGTTGCGACACAACATCTCTGCTTCTTCTAAGTAATGGGTTGTCAAAATAATCGTGGTTCCCTGCGCATTTAACTCTTGTAAAAAGGCCCACATTTCACGGCGCAATTCAATATCGACACCTGCAGTTGGTTCATCTAAAATCAATAACTTCGGCTCATGCATCAGCGCGCGAGCAATCATCAAGCGACGTTTCATTCCGCCAGAAAGCATTCGCGCCCGTTCGTTCCGTTTTTCCCATAAATTGGATTGTTTTAAATACTTTTCACTCCGTTTCATGGCTTCTTTACGAGACACCCCATAATAGCCCGCTTGATTGACCACAATCTGCTGGACCGTTTCAAACGGATTGAAGTTAAACTCCTGCGGCACTAACCCAATCTGTTGCTTCGCCCGCACCATCTCCGTATCTAAATCATACCCAAAAATTTTGACTTTCCCCGAAGTCTTATTAACTAACGAGGTCACAATCCCAATCGTCGTTGATTTTCCTGCGCCATTCGGTCCCAAAAGAGCATAAAAATCGCCTTCTTCGACTGTTAAATCAATCCCCCGCAACGCTTCAACACCTGAAGCGTACACTTTGCGTAAATCTTGTATCACAAGAGCATCAGTCATTCGTAACTCTCCTTAATGTATAAATATTCATGAATATTATTGTAACACTTCTCGATAAAAACGGGGGTTATTTTGATTAAATTTCACAGTTTTGCTTAGCTATTTTTCAACAACAAACTAGCCAACGATTAACGTGTTTATTTTGATTCAAAACTGTTTAAACAGTTTCAAGAGCGTCAAAACCCTTTCAAATCAAGGATTTAGAGTTCTCTTTTTTTGGCACAGAACTTGCTTTATATAAAAGTGAGGTGAAAAGAATGAAAAGAAAATTTTTAATTGCTAGTCACGGAAACTTAGCGAAAGGCTTCCAAAGTTCCTTGGATATTCTCGCAGACAAAGGAAAAGAGCTGGCGGTCATCAATGCCTATGTGACTCCTGAGGACTACACGCCAATTATTCAAACGTTTCTTCAGTCCCTTGGCGCAGAAGAACAAGCTATTATTTTAACAGATTTATATGGTGGTAGTGTCAATCAAAAAATTGTTCAAGAAGTCATGACGACAAAACCAGACAATGTTTTTATCATTTCCAATGCCAACTTAGCCATTGCCTTGTCGCTGATTTTCTTAAAAGAAGGCGAAAAGCTAACCAAAGAAGATATTCAAGCAGCAATTGCTGAAGCACAAATTCAATTCGTTGAATTAAACCCATCAAATGAAGAAGAAAACTTTTTTTAGGAGGAAATTAAAATGATTACACAAGTACGAGTAGACGACAGATTAATTCACGGCCAAGTAGCCGTAGTTTGGACCAAAGAATTGAATGCCCCCTTATTAGTTGTAGCGAATGATGAAGCAGCCAAAAACGAAGTAATGCAAATGACGTTAAAAATGGCTGTCCCTAATGGCATGAAACTATTAATTCGCTCAGTCGATGATGCGATTGATGTCTTTAATGATCCTCGTGGCAAAGACAAACGAATTTTTGTAATTGTGAACAGTGTAGCGGATGCTACTAAAATTGCGAAAAACGTGACAGATATTGAAAGTGTGAATGTTGCCAATGCTGGCCGCTTTGATAAATCAGATCCAGCCACCAAAACAATGGTTTTCCCAAGTGTCCAATTAAACCCTGAAGAGTTAGAAGCTGCCAAAGAATTAGCCAGTTTGACTCACGTGGAAAGCTATAACCAAGTCCTGCCAACCAACTCAAAATTAAGTCTAAAACAAGCCGTCAATTAAAAGGAGGAAATGAACAATGCTTATGCATGCAACAATGGCAGCCTTAGCTGTATTTATCTGTTTTGCTGGGAATTATTTAACTGGTCAAAGTATGATGGAACGTCCCTTAGTCGTTGGATTAGTCACAGGAATTTTAATGGGCGACATGAAAACAGGGGTCTTAATGGGGGCCTCTTTAGAAGCAATTTTCTTAGGAAATGTTAATATCGGTGGTGTTATCGCAGCGGAACCTGTAACTGCGACTACTTTAGCCACAACGTTTGCAATTATTTCAAATGTCGAACAAAAAGCCGCCATGACGTTAGCCGTACCAATTGGGATGTTAGCCGCTTTCGTGGTGATGTTTTTAAAAAATGTCTTTATGAATATCTTTGCTCCTTCTCTTGACAAAGCAGCACGTGAAGGCAACCAAAAAATGGTTGTGACACTGCATTACGGAACGTGGATTATTTATTATTTAATCATCGCTTCGATTTCATTTATCGGAATTTTAGCAGGAAGTGGGCCAGTAAATCTGTTTGTTGAAAGTATTCCACAAAATTTGATGAACGGCTTAAGCGCAGCTGGCGGACTTTTACCTGCCGTTGGGTTTGCTATGTTAATGAAACTGTTATGGGATAATAAATTAGCCGTCTTTTACATTTTAGGCTTTGTTTTAACCGCGTACCTACAATTACCAGCCGTTGCGGTAGCGGTTATCGGGACAGTAATTTGTGTCGTGAGTGCCCAACGGGATGTAGAATTTCGCGACATTCTAAAAAGAAAACCTGCGGCGTCTTCTGCGGTTGAAGGCAGCGCGAAAGAAATCGAAGAGGAGGACTTTTTCGCATGAAGTTAAAAGAGAATTTATCTAAAGAAGAGAAAAAAATGATGCGCTCTGTTTTCTGGCGTTCTTGGACGATGAACGCTAGCCGGACAGGAGCTACACAATACCACGCAGTGGGTGTCATGTACACTTTACTCCCAGTTATCAATCGTTTTTATAAAACCAAGGAAGAACGGGCCGAGGCATTGGTGCGTCACACCACTTGGTTCAATGCAACCATGCATATCAATAACTTCATCATGGGGCTCGTTGCTTCGATGGAAAAACAAAACAGTGAAGACGAAAATTTTGATGCTAGCTCTATTACAGCAGTTAAAGCCTCACTAATGGGGCCACTTTCAGGCATCGGTGATTCCTTCTTCTGGGGCATCTTACGTGTTATTGCTGCTGGGATTGGGATTTCATTAGCCAGCACTGGTTCGCCATTAGGGGCGATTGTCTTCTTACTTTTATACAACGTTCCTGCGTTCCTGATTCACTATTATGCGTTGTATAGCGGCTATTCAATCGGTGAAAGTTTTATCCAAAAAATGTACGAATCAGGCGGAATGAAGATACTCACAAAAGTATCAAGTATGCTAGGCTTAATGATGATGGGCAGTATGACTGCTTCAAATGTAAAATTCAAAACGATTCTTGAAGTTTCCGTTAAAGGAAGCAAAGACGTAGTTAAAATCCAAGACTATTTGGATCAACTATTCGTCGGTATCGTACCATTAGCCGTGACGTTACTTGCTTTCTGGCTATTACGCAAAAAAGTCAATGTTAACGTAGTGATGTTTGGCATCATGTTCTTAGGCATCTTGCTAGGATTACTAGGCATCTGTTAAAATTGAAACAATAAACATTTAATTATTAAACACTTAGAGCCTGAGACAAAAATCCAAAGTGATTTTTATCTCAGGCTTAAAAGCTGATAAACGGCGGGAACAGAAGCAACCCCTTTCCCGACCTCTCTTTTGGAAGGACGATGAATCATGCGCTTGGAGACCTACCAACACTTAGTTGATATTTTAGAAACCAGCAACACCCCGATGAGCACACAAGAAATTGCCACAAAAATTCAATTAAGCCGCTCGGTAACCAGCTTATACTTAAATAAATTATTGGAAAAAGGTGAAGTCCAACAAACGGGAAAAAAACCCGTTTATTGGCAATTAACCCGTGCAACAACCCCCACGACCGATGTGTTTCGACAATACATCGGTAGCCAAGGCAGCGCCAAAAAAGCCATCGAACAATGCAAAGCCGCTATGTTGTATCCCCCATTGGGTATGCCTTTATTAATCCATGGAGCCAGTGGCGTCGGCAAAAGCTTTTTGGCAAAACTGATTTATGAGTATCTGAAAAATGAACAAATCATTGGCCTGGAAAAATTCTACACCTTTAACTGTGCCGATTATGCCAACAATCCCGAATTGCTATCATCCATTCTCTTCGGCCATACCAAAGGCGCATTTACTGGAGCTGAATCAGAAAAGCAAGGACTCTTGGCCCAAGCTAATAATTCCGTACTCTTTTTAGATGAAGTACATCGATTATCCAACGAAAACCAAGAAAAACTCTTTCAGTTTATGGATACAGGGACCTTCCGCCCTATTGGTGAAGAAGGAAAAATGGTCCATTCCAAGGTCCGGCTACTATTTGCGACCACCGAAAACCCGAAAAAAGTCTTATTACCAACCTTTTATCGCCGAATTTCCGTAATCGTCTCACTTCCGAACTTCAAAGAGCGCCCCATTCGAGAACGGATTGCGATTTTAAAAAACTTATTCCACCGAGAAGCGAAACGAATGACCAAAGACATCAACGTGGACGAAGAAATCTTTACGGCATTATTAGAAAATGACGAACCTGGCAACGTGGGAAGTTTATCCAACAAAGTGCAGCTCCTTTGCGCGTCGCAATTACGAAAAACTTTGCCCAATCAACCCGTCGTCATTGGCGATGCGACTCAACCAATGATTACGATTCCTTTAGACAAAGAAGTGTTAGAAGAAGACACACTTTCTTCCGATATTTTCGCAACATTTGAAGCCTTATTTACAAAAGAAAAAACACTGGCCCACTTAAAAACTGAACTGACACAATTCATTAAATATTGTTTAGACGATGAAATAACCTTAGAAAATGATTATTTTTTACAAAACCTAGTCACGGAAGTCCAAACCAAAAACAAACTAATTATTAACCAACCTGAACAAACTGAAAAACCGATGAAAGATGTTGCCAAATTGCTGAAAATTTTACCGCCAACATTTAACGAAACAATGCTCCTTCCAGTCCAAGCACAGTTAAAAGAACACTATCCGCGAACGGTTTCCCTCGTGAAAAACTTAGTCAGTCCGCTGCCAGAAGAATACCGTTTCTTGACAGAGGTACTCTTATCTGTATTACTTAGCGGAGAAATTTCTGAAACGATTCCTTACCAAGCGCTCCTCGTGGCGCATGGTGAATCGACTGCCACAAGTATTCAAGCCGTTGCCAACAAATTATGTGGTACCTATATTTTTGATGCGATTAACATGCCCTTAACCTCTTCGGTCAGAGATATCGTCGCCGAAGTTAAAGAGTGGCTTTCTCAGCGGGACACATCACAAGGCGTCATTATGCTCGTCGATATGGGTTCCCTGACACAACTTTATAAAAGTTTGAAACCGCAAATTCTTGGAGAACTTTTGGTGATCAACAACCTGACCACTGCCTATGCGTTGGAAATTGGTCATCAATTAATGAACGAACAACTTTTCTATGGTATTGCTAAAACCGCTGAAAAAAAATTTAAAACCGATGTACAGTACTTTGAAGGCTTTTCAGTAGAAAAAAATATCATTGTCTCTAGTATTTCAGGTCTGGATATTGCCAAGCAAATCAAACAAATCTGTCAAAAATACTTGTATACTGATATTAAAGTCATTACCCTAAAATACAAAGATTTGGTGAACACGTTAGACATTGCCAACGCCGAAGAAAATTATTTAAAAGAAACCTCGCTCATTTTGACGACGTCCTACTTAGACAATCATACGAATGTTGCTAGCGTGAACCTCTTAGACATGTTAGACGAAGATGCAGGAACCCAGTTGATGGAACCTTTCCAAAACTTGATGCATCCCAATAACATTGATAGCATGATTAACGAATTTGTTCACTTCTTCTCGAAAGAAGGCTTGTCAGAAAAACTAGAATTTCTAAATCCTGACGTCATTATTAAACAAGTCGAAAACGTTACAAAAAACATTGAAAAACGCTTCGACCTCACACTCAGCGGCAAAATGAAATTTAACTTAATGATGCACAACGCGCTCATGGTAGAGCGGACAATGCTCGGCGTTGAAGACTATGAAATCCCTGCTAACCTCGAGGAACTAACCATTAACCAAAAACCATTTTTCCAAAATGCTAAAAACATTTTCTATACTCTAGAACAGTTTTATCGAATAGAAATTTCCAACTGGGAACTCTATGTGATTTATGAAATTTTGTCTTCTCGGTGAGGGTTATAGGGAGAGTCTCTTTTGTTCAGATGATTATCTTAAAATATAGCTAGTGGGCCATAAGTCATTTCGACTTATGGCCCACTTTTTTTATTTTGTGTTAAAACACTTTCTATCAACAGAAAGTGTTTCAATAAATATTTCGTTTAGGCAGCGCCATTTCCTGTAGTGTAAACAAACAGGACAGTGAACAGGATGGATACGCCAACCATTATTAATTTTTTCGTTTTGTTGGGATCCTCTTGAAGTAGCCATTTAATCAACAGACTGCCTCTAATCCGTTGACTTGCCTTCTCTTTTTCAGTCGCTGACTTTGTATAACGCCAACCATAAAAGTGCCAACGAAGTAAATTGGCGTACCAAGCTCGATAGTTTTTAGAAAGAAAACCACCACAGATAAACAATGCTCCTAATAAAATATCCAAATACAACCAAACAATAAATGTTAACGGAATATCGATTAATGAATAATTCTTCACTTCAATCACTTGATCTTTCAAGCCAAATTGATGAATAATCCGTTCTTGGTATTCAGAATCCGTCTCCGCTTCTTCTTTTCCCCCAACAACTTTTATGGCTGACTCGACGCCCATACCTTTTATAAAAGCTTGCTTGGAATGACAATACTTACATTCCACCACTTGATCAGCGGTATCGTACCATCTAAACGCATTCGCCCCACAACTTTGACAAACCACACTACTCATTTTCTGCCTCCGATATTCGTTATTTTTTATGGTTATGTTTCATTACTTAATGATACCATTTTTTGGAGAATTCGGCTTATTTCTGAAGAAGTTGCTTTTGTTCAGCTAATTATTTTAAGATATAGCTAGTAGGGCATAAGTCGAAACGACTTATGCCCTACTTTCTTTATATAACATTTTTATTGCCAATCAATTCACTTTTTTTCCGCCCAATCTGCTGAATATTGTTTTCCTGCGACTAGGTCATACTGAATCAATTCATAATCATGAAGCAACTCTTTTTGCTCCTTAGTAAGATCTTTTTCTTCTGTCGTTTTATTTTGATCACTAGCAAATACTTTTTTACCATTCTGAACGTTTTGACTACCAGAATTAGGGTCAATTGTTGTAGCTGGTAAATTATTTGTCACTGCTGTTAACAAGGCATAAAATGGTGTCACTTTAATATTAGCTTGCTCGAGCGCCAATGAAGAAAACATATACGGAGATACTAATGAATAATTTGGCAGTTTTCTTTGTTGTTGTGCATATTTATTGTTATATACGAAATAATCTGTTTCTCGATACAACAAAGGATACTTCGCTAAATCTTGTTCCTTATAGATACCTGGTAAATGATCTCCATACCAAACAATTGTAATTGGTTTTTCAATTTTATCAATTTCTTCAATAAATTTCTGCGTTGCTTGATCTGTATAATTTAAACCTTGAAGATAGGTCTTCATTTGATTTCTATTGCTTTCTGAGATACCAGCCCCCTCGAAATCAAATGTGTCTTCTTTGTAGTAATTGTTATATGGCATATGATTTTGCATTGTCGATAATTGGATAAACTGAGTCTTACCTTCCGTTGCATTTATCGCATCAACTGTTTCTTGATAGGCTGCTTCATCTGAAATATACGGATTCGCTTCAATCTTTTGTGTATAATTCAATCCATCTGGACTTCCAATATAATGAAACTTATCAAATCCAAACTTTTCAAATACATTTAAACGACTATAAGTATTTGCTGAAAATGGGTGAATTGCCACAGCTTCATCAAATAAATTTAAAAAAGTAGGCGTCTTTTTTTGCTTGTTCACTAACTGAGTGTAAGGCACAGGCAAGGTAGCCCCCAAGTTACTTAAATCCATCCCTGTCAACGATTGCCACTCCATGTTTGCTGTACCTCCACCATAACCTGAGGAAAGCATTAAACCCGATGTTGTTTCTTTAGATAACTGTGTAATAAACGGAAATGGATTATTGTTCAAAGTTATATCCTTCAATCGAGACGGATCACTGAAGCTTTCGCTAAGAGTAAAAATAACCGTTTGCTCTTTTTGCCAATCCTGACGCTCTGAATTTATTTTTTTAGCCTCTGCATCATACTTTGCCATAATTTTTTTAATGTTCTCTTGTGAGTATCCAGAGGGTTCCTCCATAATTTTCACATCAATATT
The DNA here is from genome assembly GCF_050546165.1 of Enterococcus sp. AZ120. Lineage (NCBI taxonomy): Bacteria > Bacillati > Bacillota > Bacilli > Lactobacillales > Enterococcaceae > Enterococcus > Enterococcus sp. AZ120. The sequence continues at coordinate 2,580,114 of NZ_CP172950.1, forward strand.
ACTTAAAAATTGGATGACTGGACCATTGATCTGTGTCCCACGTCTTTGATTATAAAATTGACTATCAATACGGAAAAGCTTAAACACCAAATTAGGCAGCGAGTTCTGATGGTTAATGAAAAAGACCCCTGAAAAAAACACTAAAATTGAGACAATTCCTAATACTCGTTTTTTTATGTTTATTTTTAGATGATAGGTTCTTTCCAAACGTTTTTGTAGAATCCAAGAATAAATTCCTACTAAAACTAAACCAATGACGCTAATAATAAGAATGACAGGATTTAGCATATCTAAAATTTCACTAATACTGTTTAAAAAAGCTAAATCCGCCGGTAAAATTGGTTCAAGCCTATATTTAATTTTCAAAACTGTCGCGATAGTTAAAACAAGATCTATCACTAAGGTAAACGCAAACGCATACCAAAATCTATTAATCAATAAAATAACTAACATTAAAAATGTCATGATTACGATTACGTTTAAGAAAACCGGCGCCTGTCTATTGATAACAACGGTAAAAATAGAACGAAGTGCTGCATCTTTTGATCCATAATCTGCAATTAATAACATTTGCATAATCGTGAATAAGTAGAAAAATAGCGCACTATAAAATAATCTGCGGTAAGCGCAGACCCAGTTCCATAGCTTACTTAATTTCAATTTTAGTTGTGAAAAATTTTCTACTCTTAAATTCTGCTCAATTTTACGATATAGCGGAATTTTTTGTAAAAGTAATACAACACAGCTAGAAAGAAGTGCTACTATCAAATAAGCAATAGTTAAATAGATAATTTGTTTTGCCCAAACAGTACCAGATTTCACCTCTGTTTGAACAAATTTCTCAGAAACTAGACGTGTAACAATTGGCCAGTTTAATAAGATTTGTACAACTAATAAACTTGTAGATAGCACATTAAAATTTAAACGCAATAAGGAAAATCGTTTATTTACATTTTCTAAAAATATAAATAAAGAAATCGAATAGTACACGGAAAAAAGAGACCAAGGAACATTGAATCGAGTAGCAGTACTTGTTCCTTTGTTTAAAAATAGAGAAATATGCGTCATTAGTAAGACTAAGCTTGCTAATATTACTATTCCAAAAGCCACCTGAATAAATTTCAAATGATAACGAGGAAGAAATTTAAACCGATAAATGGTGTAGCCAACTAAGTAAAAATAAATTAAAAGTAAAATGCTATTGCCGCTAGCCATTCCCCAAATATCTTTTCCAAAAAAAGTTGGTAAAGCGATTAAAAAGAATGTTAGTAGTGACATGGTCCATTTGATTTGTTCGTTCTTTAACCGATCTAAATACTCGTATAAATAAGGGCTTAATAAAAACAAAAGCAAGTAAGTCGTAGCAAATGGAAAAATATTTTGACTAATCGGAAAGAGTATCGTCCAATAATCACGTATATTTAATGAAAAAGAAGCCAAAGACAAATTTAAAACGAGTGTTCCAAAAACATATAATAAATAAAAATTTGCAAATTTAGCTAGCGGCTTGGTTCCTACTGCTTTTTTTCCGTGGTACCCCATATATAAAGCCAATAAATTCCCACCAACTGCAACTAATCCTAATGCTACTGAATAAAGATAAAAACGCGTACCATTTTGGTCATATTGTGGAATCGCTGTACCCGAAAATAATACATGTTGAACAATTATAAAAATACATGCCATAATTGGTGTAACTATTGGGTATTTTTTTGATTCTATCATATTTTCACCTATCTTTAATTTAAAAAAACCGTCCAAAATGGACGGTTTATAATTTTAGTTTCCTCATTTGGAAAGTGTCTTTCAAAATGATAATTGAGTGGCACTCGATTTCCAAGGAAATCTTCGTCCCAGATTGTTTGCGTAAGCGAACACGTTCGCAACGACTCCAAATAATTAACGTTTTGAGAACTGTGAAGCTTTACGAGCTTTTTTAAGACCTGGTTTTTTACGTTCAACCATACGTGCGTCACGAGTAAGTAACCCAGCGCGTTTTAAAGCAGAACGGAAGTCAGGATCTACTTGTAACAATGCACGAGCGATTCCGTGACGGATAGCTCCTGATTGTCCAGCATAGCCACCACCGTTTACGTTTACGATTACATCGTAAGCGCCTTTTGTTTCAGTTACGCCAAATGGTTGGTTGATAACTTCACGCAAGTCAGCATGTGGAATATATTCTTCTACGTCTTTTTTGTTTACAGTAATTTTACCAGTACCTGGTACTAAGCGTACGCGGGCAACTGCATTTTTACGACGGCCTGTGCCGCTATATTGTACTTGTGCCAATGAATTTCCCTCCTTAAATTAAGTTCGTGATATCTAATACTTCTGGTTGTTGTGCAGCATGTGGATGCTCAGCTCCACCGTATACGTTCAATTTAGTAAATTGTTTACGTCCTAAAGTGTTTTTAGGTAGCATACCTTTTACAGAAGTTTCGATAAGACGGCGAGAGTTTTTGTCGCGTAATTCACCAGCAGTCACTGATTTTAATCCTCCAGGATACATTGAGTGACGGTAGTAAATTTTGTCTGTAGCTTTTTTACCTGTTAATTTTACTTTATCAGCGTTAATTACGATTACGAAATCTCCAGTATCCACATGTGGTGTGAATGTTGGTTTATTTTTACCACGTAGTACAGAAGCAACAACTGCTGATAGACGTCCTAAAGGAACATCTGTTGCATCTACTACGTACCATTTACGTTCTACTTCGCCAGCTTTGGCCATATATGTTGTACGCACGTTTCTTTCCTCCAATTTTGTTTTCGATGTTTGACATACACTTGAGTTTCCGGGGCTCATTGTGGGGCAAACAATACCATTTAATATTTTACCTTCAATCACTGATAAAGTCAATGTTTTTCTGCGCTTTCAGAAAATAGATTTTCACTTATTTTTTTGTGCCTTTTAAACAGAAAAAAAGCCGCCAACGTCAACGTCAGCGGCTTTGGGAGTTGTTTTAAATTATGCGTCAATACCAGGCGCTTTGCCAAGTTTGGCTTGTAACATCCAAATATTTTTTTCGATGTCTGTTTTGTTTGCGATGAAAATGTCTTGTGTGCAGTCGTCGCCTTCTTCACCAGAAACTTCAATCCCTTTTGCGTAAAGGTCTGCTAAGTAACGGTAGCCTGCTACTAATTTTTCCATACGTTCTGGAATGGTGCGGTCCCAGTTACCAATTTCATCTTCAATTTTTGTATTTTCTGCGAATTCACGCAATGTTGAGAATGGAGAGCCGTCCAATGTGATTAAACGTTCTGAAACAACATCTAATTGCTCATTGATTTGATCCATGTATTCATCCATTTGTGGGTGAAGTGTTAAAAATTCAGGTCCACGCATATACCAATGTGTTTGATGAATTACCACGGAAAATTGGCTTAAATCTGCAACGAGTTGGTTCAAAATTTCTTTTGTTTTTTCAAATTTCATTCTTTGTCATCCTCCTAAATATTATTTCTACACTCTTAGTGTAATATGAATTGTGAAAAAAGTACACTGAAAACCTTTCTTTTTTAGAATTATTATCAAATTATAATAATTACAATTAAGAATCTAATTAATTTCCTGCAATCGCTGTTCTTTCATCCGCAGTGACGACTTTTTGTTCCGCTTGAGTGAGGATCGTGTCGAGCGCCTCTGTCAACTGGTCAGTATCTTCTTTTCCTGTGACGAAAGCTAAAAAAAACTGATTCAGTCTCAGTTGCTCCGCTGCCGGCAAGTACCATTGTCCTTCTACTTGCTTAACCGTTAATGGAAGTTCAACTGGCTCATGGCTGACATTGATTTGTTGGATTTCTTTTTTTAAAACGGCTAACGTGTGCTGCATGTCTAGCGCTTGTGTTGCCTGTTGCGTTTGCTGAAGAAGAGCAGTGGTTGTATCTTCAATCGCCGTCACAAAATCTAAGCCCTTAATCTGAAAAGTGATTGTCGCTTGCCCATTCAATTCTTTTGTGGCTACTAGTTGATATGACGCTTTTTTCTTCACTTGAGCCAGTAATTCTGTGCTAAGCTTCTGGGCTTCAGTCTCGGTGACTTCATCGTTCATTTCTTTTAAGCTATTGAAAAATTGCTTCTGGAACTGTTGACGGCTCGTCTGCAAATGCTCCGCCAAGACTTTCGGTTCACGAAAAGTTTGAGAGAATGTCGCTGTCTTTTCTTGATAAATAAAGTAATCTACCAACTGTTGCGCTGCTTTTTCGCCGGAACGAGACGGCGCACTGCAGCTTGCTAACGCCCCAATGAATAACAGAAATAGTGGTAATAGCTGCTTCTTCATTCCTCATCCTCATTTCCTCAAGTCTTCGTCTCTCTTCTAGTTAAGCAACTTCTCAGCCATTTGTCAAAGCTATTTACTATCAATTATTTTCGGAATTCTGCTAATTTTTGATAACTTTGTGCTAAAACTTGTTGGGTTTCTTGAAAAACAGGATACAGTTCTTGATAAACTAGCAATTGATCCGCTCGTGGCGTGACCGTTTCATGAATCAGCACCTGTTGCGCCGCTGCTTGTAAATTTGGTAACTGCCCTAAGCCTTGCCAACCTAGCAAAACAGCGCCTAATGCCGAAGCTTCGGTGCTATCAGTGAACGATAACGTTTCTCCCAGCACATCAGCCATGATTTGACGGAACACAGGGGAATCAGCAAAGCCGCCTGTCGCCCGAATCTCCTGAACGGGTCCACCGAGTTGTTTCAAATCCTCTAAAATAGTTTTTAAATTGAAACAGATGCCTTCCACCACCGCTCGAGCTAAATGTCCAGCATGGTGATTTTTGCGCAAGCCAATAAAACTTGCGCTCGCCTCTGCATTCCACAGCGGTGCTCGTTCACCAAGCAAATAAGGATGAAACAGTAAGCCATTTGCCCCAGCTGGCACGGTTGCAATTTGGGCCATAATTGGGTCATAGAGATTGGTCCCGTTTTGGATAGCTTGCTGACGTTCTTCTGCAAAAATCGTTTGGCTCGCCCAATCTAACGCAACTGCACCATTACTACTTGCGCCACCAATCACCCAGTGCTGTTCATCTAGAGCGAAACAAAACGTTTCACCTTGCGGATGCAAAAAAGGTTCTTCGACAATATACCGAAGTGCGCCGCTCGTACCAACGGTCAAAGTCGCTACACCCATTCCTAGCGCTCCCAAACCTAAATTAGACAACGGGCCATCCGCACCACCAAGAACTAAAACCGTTTCCTCCTCAACACCAAGCATCTCTTGCCAAGAAGGCGCTAACGCTGGAAAAATGAACGTTGACGGGGCAACTTTTGGCAACTGTTCCTCCTCAATAGATAAATACGCTAAAATCGACGTTTCCCATTGTCGCGTGTGAATATTAAATAAACCCATTCCTGAAGCACTACTATAATCTGTCCAGTATTCGCCAAAGAAACGGTAAAAAATGTAGTCCTTAATCCCAATAAACTTGGCCGCGCTCTGCGCAACGGCTGGCTGATTTTCCTGCAGCCAGCGAATCTTGTACAAAGGCGCCATTGGATGAACTGGCATGCCTGTCAATTGATAAAACAATTGGGCCGCTGGCGTTTCTTTTAACGCTTCCGCATAATCAGATGCTCGTGTGTCAGCCCAAGTAATCACTTGGGTCAATGGGCGTCCTTGCGCATCCATGGCAATTAAGCCATGCATCGCTGAAGCAAAAGAAATGAGCCCAATTGGTTGATTCTTCACTTGTTGTGTGACGGTTCGAATACAGTTCACCACAGCTTGGAACAGCGTTTCTGGGTCTTGCTCTGCCATTCCTTCAGTCTCTTGAATTAATGGATAACGCACATAGCTAGAAGCTACGACTGTGCCATTTGCTTGAAAAGCCACTGCTTTGGCTTGCGTAGTGCCAACGTCGACACCAATCGCTAATTTTTCCATTTGATTCCCTCATTTCTTGTTTCTTTTATTATTCCTAACAAAAAAAGATTTGTCTAGTCAAACGAAAAAGTTTAAAAAAAGCGTAGTTTATTTTTAAGGAGGTAACCTATGTTTTTCTTGAGTCTCTTTTTGATTGGTGCCTGTTTCGGTTCTTTTTTATGCTTAGTGGCGGAGCGCTTACCAGTAGGGCGTTCTTTGTGGTGGCCCCCTTCCCACTGTCAAGGTTGCCACCAGCCTCTACAACTCTATGAATTAATTCCAGTTGTTTCGATTTTGCTGCAGCGCTTTCGTTGTCGAAAGTGTCAACAGCCAGTAGCTAAGAGTTATCTTTTAGCAGAACTTGTCATGGGCAGCTTAACCGCAAGCTGTTTTTCAGCTGGCCTGACGATTGATACTTTGATTCTCTGGTGGTGGCTGACGAGCGCTTTCACATTATCCTTGATTGATTACTGGTATTTAGTGGTTGAACCGAAGATTCTTTATCCTAGTTTTTTTGTGCTTTGCTTGCTGAAAGTGGCGGGTCAGCATTCGTTTTACTTACTGACTGGTCTTTTTTGTTTTTGTTTTTTCCAAGCCGTCTTACATTATTTTCCGGAAGCCATGGGGCGAGGGGATCTTTTGTTACTGGGTTTGTGGGGCTGTTTTTTACAGGTACCTCAGTTGCTGATGCTACTATTTTTTGCCAGTAGTTATGGCCTAATCTATGGCTACAGCTGTAAATTTTTGGGGTATCCAGTTGAACAGAAACTTCCTTTTGTCCCCTTTTTAAGTTTGGGCTTACTCACAATCAGTTGCTTATAGCAAATAAAAAAAAGCCGCAAGGAGCATGCTCCTTACGGCTTTTTAGGGTTTATTTATTGATGTTTTTCATCGCATCTTCAGCAGCCATTTGTGCTTCAATGTCTGAAATACTATAAACGTTTTCGCTAGCTACGCCAACTTCTTTTGGTTCCATGTTACGGTAACGAGCCATACCAGTACCAGCTGGGATGATTTTACCAATGATAACATTTTCTTTCAATCCAAGTAATGGATCTTTTTTGCCACGGATAGCAGCATCTGTTAACACGCGTGTTGTTTCTTGGAAGGATGCAGCAGATAAGAAGCTGTTTGTTTCCAATGACGCTTTGGTAATACCAAGTAAGACTGGACGACTAGTAGCAGGGACGCCACCAGCAACTAATGTGTCGTAGTTACGGTCTTTAAATTCTGCGATGTCCATTAATGTTCCTGGAAGGATTTCAGTGTCACCTGGATCCATTACGCGGATTTTACGTAACATTTGACGAACCATTACTTCGATATGTTTGTCGCCGATTTCTACCCCTTGCATACGGTAAACACGTTGTACTTCACGTAATAGGTAGTTTTCAACAGATAAAACATCACGAACTTGTAATAATTGTTTTGGATCAATTGAACCTTCTGTCAACGGTGCACCACGGTGGATGATGTCGCCTTCAGCAACTTTCATACGTGCAGTGTAAGGGACAGTATAGGTACGTGTATCTGTTTTTCCTTTGATGGTTACTTCTTTTTGACGTGTGGCAGGATCTTCAGAAATATCGATAACTTCACCGGTTACTTCTGTAATCACTGCTTGCCCTTTCGGATTACGTGCTTCAAAGATTTCTTGGATACGAGGTAAACCTTGAGTGATATCGTCACCGGCAACCCCGCCGGTATGGAACGTACGCATGGTTAACTGTGTACCAGGTTCCCCGATAGATTGAGCGGCGATTGTACCAACTGCTTCTCCGACTTCAACGTCAGAACCAGTTGCCAAGTTACGTCCGTAACAGTGCTTACATACACCATGTTTTGTGTTACATGTAAAGACAGAACGGATGGTTACTTTTTCAATACCAGCGTCCACGATTTCTCTGGCAAGATCTTCAGTGATTAATTGATCCGCACCAATGATGATTGCACCAGTTTCTGGATGAACAACTGATTTACGTGTATAACGACCTAATAGACGTTCGTCTAATGGTTCGATAATTTCGTTACCTTCACGAATTGCTTCGATTTCAAGACCACGGTCAGTGCCACAGTCGTCTTCACGAATGATTACGTCTTGGGCAACGTCAACTAAACGACGTGTTAAGTAACCTGAATCGGCTGTCTTCAAGGCCGTATCGGTCATCCCTTTACGAGCCCCGTGAGTTGAGATAAACATTTCTAAGACAGAAAGTCCTTCACGGAAGTTTGAGATGATTGGTAATTCCATGATTCGTCCATTCGGAGCGGCCATCAAACCACGCATACCAGCTAACTGTGTAAAGTTGGAGATGTTACCACGGGCTCCAGAGTCAGACATCATGAAGATTGGGTTACGAGCTTCCATACTTTCGATCAGTTTTTGTTGGATTTCGTCTTTGGCACCGTTCCAAACGCCGATTACACGTTCATAACGTTCGTCATCAGTAATTAAACCACGACGGAATTGTTTAGTAATTGTTTCAACTTGTTTGTGGGCAGCATCAATGATTGCTTGTTTTTCATGAAGAACCATGATATCGGCAATCCCTACCGTCATCCCAGCATACGTTGAGTGTTTGTAACCTAAGTCTTTCATGCGGTCAAGCATTTTAGAGGTTTCCGTAATGTGGAATCTCTTGAAGACTTCAGCAATGATATTTCCAAGATTTTTCTTCTTGAATGGTAAAACTAATTCTTGCTCTTTAATGTGTGCAGGAATGTCTGTACCAGCTTCTACGAAGTATTTATCTGGTGTTTGAACAGTTAAGTTATAGTCTGTTGGTTCGTTCAAGTAAGGGAACTCAACAGGCATGATTTCGTTAAAGATGATCTTACCAACTGTGGTGATTAAGATTCGTTCTTTTTGCCAATCAGTAAATGGTTTGTCACCTAAAAGTGTTGTTTGAACCCCAATCCGTGAGTGTAAATGCACGTAGCCATTTTGCCATGCTAAAACAGCTTCGTTCATGTCGCGGAAGATCATGCCTTCCCCTTCACGGCCTTCTTCTTCCATTGTTAGGTAGTAGTTACCTAAGACCATATCTTGAGATGGTGTAACAACTGGTTTACCATCTTTCGGGTTCAAGATATTTTGGGCAGCAAGCATTAACATACGAGCTTCTGCTTGTGCTTCTTCATTTAGAGGCACGTGAACCGCCATTTGGTCTCCATCGAAATCGGCATTGTAGGCTTCACAAACTAATGGGTGAAGACGGATCGCACGACCTTCAACAAGAACAGGTTCGAAAGCTTGGATCCCTAATCTATGCAACGTAGGTGCCCGGTTAAGTAAAACTGGGTGTTCTTGGATAACTTCTTCTAAGATATCCCAAACTTCATCTTCGCCACGTTCGATTTTACGTTTCGCATTTTTAATGTTTGTCGCAATTTCACGTTGTACTAATTCACGCATTACGAATGGTTTGAATAATTCAATCGCCATTTCTTTTGGTAAACCACATTGGTACATTTTTAAGAACGGACCAACGACGATTACGGAACGACCAGAATAGTCAACACGTTTACCTAGTAAGTTTTGACGGAAACGACCTTGTTTCCCTTTCAACATGTGAGAAAGAGATTTCAATGGACGGTTACCTGGTCCAGTAACTGGACGGCCACGACGACCATTATCGATTAAAGCATCGACCGCTTCTTGTAACATCCGTTTTTCGTTTTGAACAATGATGCTTGGTGCATTTAAGTCTAATAAACGTTTTAGACGGTTGTTACGGTTGATAACACGGCGGTATAAGTCGTTTAAATCACTTGTTGCAAAACGACCACCTTCCAATTGAACCATCGGACGTAAATCTGGTGGAATAACTGGGATAACATCCATTACCATCCAGCTTGGTTGGTTACCTGAAGCACGGAAGGCTTCTAAGATGTCTAAACGACGGATGGCACGTGTCCGTTTTTGACCAGAAGCTGTTTTTAATTCTTCTTTTAATTGCGCAACTTCGCCATCTAAATCGACGTTATCTAATAATTGTTTCACGGCTTCGGCACCCATAGCAGCTTTGAAGGCTTGGCCATATTGTTCACGTTTTTCACGATATTCGCGTTCCGTTAACAATTGTTTTTTCTCTAATGTTGTGTCACCTGGTTCGATGACAACGTATGAAGCAAAATAAATGACTTCTTCCAATGCACGAGGGCTCATGTCTAAAACAAGACCCATCCGAGATGGAATTCCTTTAAAGTACCAGATATGTGAAACTGGTGCGGCTAATTCAATATGTCCCATACGTTCACGACGTACTTTTGAACGAGTGACTTCAACGCCACAACGGTCACAGACAATACCTTTATAACGGATACGTTTATATTTACCACAAGCACATTCCCAGTCTTTGGTTGGACCAAAAATGCGTTCACAGAATAACCCTTCACGTTCGGGTTTTAATGTACGGTAGTTAATTGTTTCGGGTTTTTTAACTTCCCCATAAGACCAGCTTCTGATCTTTTCTGGTGAAGCAAGCCCTATTTGCATACTTTCGAATTTATTTACATCGATCAAAAGGAATTCCCTCCATTTCCTTATTTAGAGAAGCTGAGTCAGCAACTTGTTAGCAAATGGCAAGCATCACTTGAAAGAAGGTCTGACGACACTTGGAACAAGTAATGGCTTGCGCAGTTGCAACAAAGTCGCAGTTGAATCAACTCATCAGAGTGGTAGCGACAAATTAGTCTCTGTCTTCGGCTGTTTCAATTTCTTGAACAACGTCTTGTGCTTCTTCTTTCACGACTGATTCTGCTTCTTTTTCCAGCTGTTTCGCTGATTGTTGTTCCGCAAATTTGGTTAGTGCGTCAACGGTGATTAAATCATCATCGTCATCGTCCATATCGCGTAACTCAATCTCAGCTTCCTCAATGTCCAAGACACGCATGTCTAAACCAAGTGATTGTAATTCTTTCACTAATACTCGGAATGATTCAGGCACACCTGGTTTTGGAATTGGTTCACCTTTAACGATGGCTTCGTATGTTTTCACACGTCCGACAACGTCATCAGATTTGTAAGTTAAGATTTCTTGTAATGTGTAAGCAGCACCGTAAGCTTCCAGTGCCCAAACTTCCATTTCCCCGAAACGTTGTCCACCGAATTGAGCTTTACCACCCAACGGTTGTTGCGTAACAAGAGAGTAAGGTCCGATTGAACGAGCATGCAATTTGTCATCAACCATGTGGGCTAATTTAATCATATACATGACACCAACGGAAATACGGTTATCAAATGGTTCACCTGTACGTCCATCGTAAAGAACTGTTTTAGCATCGCTAGCCATACCAGCTTCACGAACAGTTTCCCAAACGTCTTCATCGGTTGCCCCATCGAAAACAGGTGTTGCGACGTGAATACCTAATTGGCGAGCAGCCATACCTAAGTGTAATTCAAGTACTTGTCCGATATTCATACGAGAAGGTACCCCTAATGGGTTCAACATGATATCAACAGGTGTTCCGTCAGGTAAGAATGGCATATCTTCTTCCGGCATAATACGGGAAACAACCCCTTTATTTCCGTGACGTCCCGCCATTTTATCTCCTTCGTGAATTTTACGTTTTTGAACGATATAGACACGAACTAACATGTTGACACCTGGTGATAATTCATCGCCAGCTTCACGAGTAAAGATTTTCACATCATGAACGATACCGCCGCCACCGTGAGGTACACGGAGAGACGTATCACGAACTTCGCGGGCTTTCTCCCCGAAGATTGCGTGTAATAAACGTTCTTCTGCAGATAATTCTGTGACCCCTTTAGGTGTGACTTTCCCAACTAGTAAGTCGCCATCTTGAACTTCAGCACCAATGCGGATAATCCCCATTTCGTCTAAGTCTTTCAATGCGTCTTCCCCAACGTTTGGAATTTCACGGGTAATTTCTTCAGGTCCTAATTTTGTATCACGTGCTTCTGATTCATATTCTTCAATATGCACAGAAGTGTAGACATCGTCTTTAACTAAACGACGGCTCATGATAATGGCATCCTCGTAGTTGTAACCTTCCCATGTCATGAAGGCAACTAAGACGTTTTGCCCTAAAGCCATTTCGCCTTCTTCCATAGAAGGTCCATCCGCTAAAGTATCGCCTTTTTCGACTTTTTCACCTAAGTGAACAATTGGGCGTTGGTTGTAGCTTGTTCCTGAGTTAGAACGACGGAATTTTGTAACCATATATTTGTCTAATGCGCCATTGTCGCGACGAACGCGAATTTCTTTGGCATCGACGAATTCTACGACACCGTCATGTTTACATAGTAAAGCAGCACCTGAGTCATGGGCTGATTTATATTCCATACCTGTACCTACCCACGGAGAGCGTGGTTGAATTAACGGCACCGCTTGACGCTGCATGTTGGCACCCATCAAGGCACGGTTGGAGTCATCGTTTTCTAAGAAAGGAATACATGCTGTTGCGACTGCGACTACTTGTTTTGGTGAAACGTCCATGTAGTCAACTTTGTCTACGGCAACTTCTAAGTTTTCACTTTGTAGACGCGCCATAACAACATCATTGGCAAATGTGCCATCTTCATTTAAAAGTGAGTTCGCTTGCGCTACGATATAATGGTCTTCGATGTCTGCTGTTAAGTAATCTACTTGATCAGTAACACGGCCTGTCGCACGATCAACACGGCGATAAGGCGTTTCGATGAAACCAAATTTATTCACTTTCGCATAACTAGATAAGCTATTGATCAACCCGATATTTGGTCCCTCAGGCGTTTCAATTGGACACATACGACCATAGTGAGAGTAGTGAACGTCACGAACTTCATAACCGGCACGGTCACGAGTCAAACCACCAGGCCCTAAGGCTGATAGACGACGTTTATGGGTTAACTCACCTAATGGGTTTGTTTGGTCCATGAACTGTGATAACTGTGAAGAACCAAAGAATTCTTTGATACTTGCTACCACTGGACGGATGTTGATTAATTGTTGTGGTGTCAATGTTTCTGTGTCTTGAATAGACATTCTTTCACGAACCACACGTTCCATACGGGCTAAACCAATACGGAATTGGTTTTGTAATAATTCGCCTACTGAACGGATACGACGATTACCTAAGTGGTCGATGTCATCGACATTGCCGATATCTTCCATTAAGTTGAAGAAGTAGCTCATTGAAGCAACGATATCTGCTGGACGAACTGTTTTTACGCTGTCGTCTGGATAGCCGTTACCAATCACATTTACGATACGTTCAGGATCTTTTGGTGAAAGAACTTGAATCACTTGGATCGTCATTGGTTCAGTTACTACCGCATCTTCACTTGGATAGTAAGTTACGCTGTTTAAGCCGTTGTCAATGTATTCGCCTAATGTTTCCATGATTTGGTGTGTTAAAACTGTGCCTTTTTCGACAATGATTTCACCAGTTTCTGGATCAACTAGCGTTTCAGCTAAGGTTAAGTTTAATAGACGTGTTTTTAAGTCTAATTTTTTGTTAACTTTGTAGCGACCAACGTTTGCCAAATCATAACGTTTTGGATCAAAGAAACGTGCAGTTAACAAGCTACGTGAGCTATCTGCTGTTTTTGGTTCGCCTGGGCGAAGACGTTCATAAATGTCTTTCAAGCCTTCTTCTGTACGAGAATCACTTGCGTTTTTGTGTAAATCTTTTTCAATTGTGTTGCGTAAGCTTTCGCTGTCGCCGAAAATTTCGAAGATGGTATCATCTGAACCGAAACCTAAAGCACGAACTAACACAGTTAAAGGAATTTTACGTGTGCGGTCAATCCGAACATAAGAAATGTCTTTCGCATCTGTTTCCATTTCTAACCATGCACCACGGTTAGGAATGACTGTTGAGCCAAAACCTTCTTTGCCGTTTTTGTCCACTTTTCCATGGAAGTAAACACCTGGAGAACGAACTAATTGGGAAACGATAACACGTTCTGCCCCGTTGATGATGAAGGTACCCATTTCTGTCATTAATGGGAAATCGCCGAAGAATACTTCTTGGGATTTAATTTCACCTGTTTCACGGTTAGTTAAACGTAATGTTACATGTAATGGCGCAGAATAGTTGGCATCATGTGCGCGGGCTTCTTCTACTGTGTACTTTGGTTCTTTTAATTCATAGTCAACAAATTCTAAGGATAAGTTTCCTTGGAAATCATCAATTGGTAAAATGTCTTCAAACATTTCACGAAGTCCCTCATCTAAAAACCATTGATAAGAGTCTGTTTGGATTTCAATTAAATTTGGTAATTCCAATACTTCACTGATACGTGCGAAACTTCTACGTTCGCGATGCTTTCCGTATTTTACTACGTGTCCAGCCAAGCTCTTCACCCCTCTAGTTATAAGTCTATCAAAACACCGATCCGAAAAATTACATTTACGTTACATATATTAAATATATGTAACAAAAAGCATTTTTTGCAGTTTTTAAGCAAAAAAAAACCAAAAATAGAACATGCTTCCGAAAAATTTTCTGGCGTTTCTACTTTTGTTTTCCTATAAAAAACCGGAACGGACAATATTTCGCTCCTGCTTCGTCACTTTCAGATAGTTTTTGCTCTATAGATTCTACTACCTTTGTCTAGAAAAGTCAAGGGTTTCTTTAAGGTTTTCTTTTTCATAAAAAGGAGTTTTTTTGTAAAGGGTTTTAATGAAAAAATGCGTAATAAATAATTACGCATTTTGTCAACAACTAGAAAATATATTCAATTATTTGGTCAATTTTCGCCATATCTTTTAATGGCAAATGCTCAATTTGACTTAATTTTCTTTCAGTGAAGTCCAAAGATTTCAGTTGTGAGATCACTACTTGTCCTTGGGTTTCTATGTCATCGGGCAACGTATATCGAGTGGGAATATTTTTAATGGTGGAAGTAATCGGGCAAATCACAGCAAACATGGTTTTCCGATTAAATTCATATCTTGACACGACTAAACCAGGGCGTCTCTTCTGAATTTCTTTACCTGCAGCAGGATCAAAATCAATCCATACAATATCTCCTTTTTTGGGAATGTACTTCTTTTCAACGTTCATTAAAAAAGTTCTCTCCCCTCAGGTGCAAGATCATGCCACTCATCTTTTTCATAATACTCACCTTCTGGGCCTTCACTAAATGGATCCTGAATTTTAGGGACTAATGTAATTGTACCGTCGTCAGAATACATCACAATATATTCTTGGTCGACTTTTGGTTTTTTACCATTATCAGTGGGTAAAGTTAAAACGACCGAGCTTCCTTGTCTTCTTGATTTAGTTGTTAGCATGAAATCACTCCCTTCGCTTCATTATACTATGCCTTTGCAATGATGGAAAGAATTTTAAATCACACTTAATGTGACTGAGTTTACTATATAATGCGTGTGGGACAAAGATCACTTTGGATTTTTGCTCCACGCTCAAAAACTGATAAACGGCGGGAACAGAAGCAACACTAGGCGTTGCTCCGATCTCAACAACTTCTAAGGTGTTTTCTCGACATGCGTCTCGTCACAGTACAGCCTTCAAAAGAGCTACAGCTCTAAGAGTTGCGATGTTTCACTGTGAAGCATGAACAGATAAAATCATCGTACCTACTTGGTTCTCGGAGTTAAACGCTTCTGGCCCGACCTCCTTTTCCCCTATCTTCCTCTTCACACAAAAAAACGAATGCAAAGATGCATTCGTTTTTGACTAACCGCCACCTAATAAAAAGTCTAGGACATTCATGCCGCCGCTTGTTTGGCTGCGGTAAAGTTCGGTGTAGCCGCATTGGGTACAGCTAATTGTAATAAATTTTTTATTTTGAACATCAAAAATTTTCGCAAAGTTCCCACCTGTTGCTTGAAATTGGTCCGACACATAGTGCATGTTGCCACATTTCTCACAAACATATTGTTGCTTTTCCATTCCCCTCACTCCTTCTCAATAAAACAAGTATAGCAAACGCCTGCTTCATTTTCCTCCATCCTAAGATGGATTTTTTCACTAGTTGACCAAGCCTTTTCCTTTCCGCTACAATAAGCATAACGAATCGGAGGAAAAAATATGTCGACAAAAAGCCAAGTCCTAACTTTATTGATGAAACAAACGCCCGCATTCCTTTCGGGCGAAGAGATGGCACAACGTCTGTCCTTATCTCGCACAGCTATTTGGAAAGCAATTAATGAATTGAAAAAAGATGGCTATCAAATTACTAGCGTGCAAAATAAGGGGTATCGCCTTGAAAAATCAGATGTCCTTTCTGCAGAAGGCATTCAGTTGGCATTATGGCCACAAACACCGCCTTTAACAATTACCGTCCTAGAAACATCTGAATCTACCATGACCGATGCTAAGCGGGCGATTTTAGACCAGACGCCCGACAATACATTGATTGTTGCTGACATGCAAGAAATGCCGCGGGGCAGGTTCGGCCGACCATTTTTCGCTACGCCAGGTAAAGGGATTTACATGAGCATGGTGCTTCAACCGAACCAAAATTTTGAAGAAATCGCCCAATATACTGTGATTATGGCCGTAGCGGTCGCTCGAGCAATGGATGCTCTGGCAGGCGTTCACACAGAAATTAAATGGGTCAACGACCTTTATTTAAATGGCAAAAAAGTTTGCGGGATTTTGTCGGAAGCCATGAGCAATGTGGAAACAGGGCAGATTTCCAATGTCATCATCGGCATGGGGATTAATTTTTCAATTACAGAAACCGAATTTCCTGAGGACATTCGGCAGAAAGTGACTTCTCTTTTCCCAGATGGTGAACCGACGGCGACGCGAAATGAATTAGTCGCCAACATTTGGAATCATTTTTATCAAATTTTAGACGAACGTTCAACGAAAGACTTTTTAGAAGAATACCGACAACGCTCCTTTGTGATTGGCAAAGACGTCGCTTTTACCCAAAACGGGCAAGACTTCCGCGGCGTTGCGACAACCATTAATGGAAATGGAGAATTGATTGTCCAGTTGCCTGATGGCACGGCCAAAACGTTGTCTTCTGGGGAAATTAGTTTGGACCAGATTGGTGAATGGCGTCGAGGATAAGTGGGGAAGTTTAGAAAAAAGCAAGTGGGACATCAGTCGTTTTGACTGATGTCCCACTTTCTACTTCTGAAGATAATCAGCTGAACAAAAGCAGCCCCTTCGGAAATAAGTCGAAATTGACTTTCTCACACAAGTGTTCGGCATATCTTAATCCTTCCAAGTGTTAAGAATCACGAAGAACGTAGTGATTCGATGATGAACAGAACCTACTTGGTTCTTGGCGCTAAGCACTTTTGTCTCAGCCGCATTATCTTGATACCTGATTATTGAACATTAACATCTATCGCTTGATAAAATGAATTAATCGTGTCATTGATATCCCAAACGGCATAAATAACATGGTATCCTTTCCTATCAGCGGGAATCTTTATTCTGTGTGTTTCTGTATCATTGACCATAAATCCTTGACCAGGAGGTAAATCTTGACCGATTGGTTGCCCTACTATGCCAATCAATTCCATTTCGTCCATCGTTAATGGTGCATTAGGATTCCATCCAGGTTTCGTCATATAGTATCTAAAACGATTGGTCTTATGTTTTGCCGTCATCACCCATTTAAAATTATTCTCTCCTGTTGTTATATTACTTTTTACCCAACGAGTGGCTGTTTGTTCATCTAGTTTGGAATAGCTTGCTAAGCCAGCTGAAGGCAACCTTCCATTTAATTGACCCGTGTCTAATAATTTAGTTGGCGCTTCAATTCCTTGGGGTGTCGTGATAATTTCTGGCTGTGAGCTGTCTTGACCAGGTCCCCATCCAAATCCGTTTGCTTCCGCATTTTTGACTCGACTGACTGGGCTATCAACATAGCCGTGTGCATAACTCTGCTGTGCATCTCCTAAAGCAAAAACACTGATCATCGTTGCGCCTACTGCAATTATGAATAACATCATTTTTTTCATGTATATCGCTCCCTTATAAGCAAAACCCTTCAAAAAACATGTAATCTTAATCAACTGAAACATAAAATCTCCACAACATCATTTTTACTTTTTCGATAGCGACCATCAACTTTGTGCACAATTATTGTCGACATATTTATTTTAAATGAACTAGCAATTCAATAGCAACTGTCCGCCTTTTTTACTGAGAAAAACTTATAGCACTCTTATAAAAAATGTTTGTTTTTTAATTTATCATTATTGAACACCAACTATTTATAGCGGTTAACCGAGAACAGCCTTGTACACTTTTTTTTTAGAATGCTCAAGTACTGTTTTTTTAACTGCTTCACTTCCCCACACCTTTAAATTTATTTAAAAAACAATAAATTTTCTTAAACTTCATTGTGAGAACCGCTGCATAAATTCTATACTTCTAGCGTTAGATAAAATAACCTTGTTAGGTGAGGCTCCTATCCAAACATAGGCTATTGCGCAGAAATGTCGAAAGACACCAATGTGTAAAACAGGAATGGTCGAATTAAGGCTCTTCTAAAAATAGCTAAGAGAAATCTTTACGTTGGATAGTGCTAAAGCTCAGACGATGAGAACCGATTGGCTTGCTGTGTCCTGTTTAGTCGCAAGCGCTTATTTACGATCGATGCTGGCTTAGTCTACTCTTTCAAGGGAAAAAGAAAGGGATTCTCATGCAAACATCGAATAAAAAATTTCCACTTTATGCCCTAACAACGCTTGGTTTTACTTTCCTCACTTTGTTAGTGGCGGCTAGTCCAAATTGGTTTCAACAAATGGACGAAGCTATTTATCACATCAAATGGCAATTAAATGCCCCACTTTTAACAGCGGTCAATCTGTTAGCAAAAACAGCCACAATTGGACCAATGCTGCTATTCTTCTTATTATTGATGGTATACCTTTTACGCAAAAAAGAAAAAATCCTAGCCTTTTGGGCTGTCAGTAACCTATTAGCTGTCGGCTTTTTAGGGAGCGTTTTTAAACATGTGGTGGGTCGGGCTCGACCAAACCTAGGCGCTTTAGCTGACCGGAGCTCTGCTAGCTTTCCCAGCGGACATTCATTATTAGCAATGGCGCTAGTCTGTACGATTTTGATCATTTTGGCCTATCTTCATGTCGAAAAAACCAAAGGCATCAAAATTTTCTTACTCACTTATTTAGTTTTGATTGTGTTAGGTCGCTTAATCTTACGCGTTCATTATCCTAGTGATGTCATCGCTGGGATGCTCCTAAGTTATAGCTGGATCAACTTTTCATTTCAAATTGTTCAACGTTATTTGCCGGCACCTGAACCAGAGGAAGCAGAAGTACCGACACAACGCCGGCGCCGCCATTCTCGTAAAAGAAAAAGTTTATTCGTGGTCTTCAGTTTAACTCTTTTATTTTTAGGCACACTTTCTGTTTCGGCTTACGGCGTCAGCATGTATCGTAATTTGCAAAAAACGGCGAACACCATGTATAAACCAAGAAAATCTTCCACGAAGAGTCCCGATTTAGCCAAAGGTGAGCCGGTTAGTTTCTTAATTATGGGAATTGCGAATGACTCAAAACGCAAAACCGATTACCGCTCCAACGCCTTGATGGTGGTTACAGTGAATAATCAATTACAAAAAACTACCATCACTAGCATCCCGCGTGACTACTATGTGGAAATGGCTGGCACCAATGGCGAATACAATAAAATCAATGCGGCCCACGTTTTCGGTGGTGCCGATATGCAAATTAAAACGGTTGAAAATGTCTTACACATCCCAATCAATCATTACTTTTCAATTGATATGGATGCTATGAAGGACCTTGGCGATGCGGTGGGCGGCGTCACTGTTGACAATGCCTTTGCTTTTGACGCTGAAGGGATTCATTATCCGAAAGGCAAACAGCATTTAGGGGGCTGGGAAGCTTTACAATATGCGCGCATGCGTTACGAAGACCCCGAAGGCGACTATGGTCGTCAACGCCGCCAACGAGAAGTTTTAATCGAATTAACCAACAAGCTACTTTCTTTTAACAGCTTGCTAAAATATCAAGAAATTCTGGACGTAATCGGCGAGCATGGCGAAACCGACTTGTCCTTTGACCAAATGATGGCGATGCTAAAAAAATACACCCCCGCACTAAAAACGATTGAAACCGATCAATTAAAAGGCTACGATTACACTGGCGATGGCGTGACAGGGATTGAAGGTATTTCTTATCAACTTGTTGAAGAGAGTGAACGCCAACGTGTCGAAAATGCTATTAAAGAACAAATGAACCTCTCTACGAAAGACACTGAACAATCGCAATAACGACTAAAAAGCAGCGCCCCTTAATGAAAGGGGCGCTGCTTACTTTGGCTAGTTAGACGGTCATTTCAAAAATATTAATTTTTGTCACCGTTAGTAACGGCTCTACATCAGAGAGGTATGTTAGCGCATAGCTCTCTTTTCATTACCGTTATAGCACAATTACCTAAAAAAATATATTGGAAACTAATTATTTTTTTGTTTCACATGGTATAATCTAAGTGTAGAGAAGTTATGGCGGTGGCTATCCAATCTGAAAGAGAGGTGATGCGTATGCACGTATTTCCGAAATTTAGAGAAAGGAGAGGCCTTTTGTCAGCATATGAAACAATTCAGACAATTCTTGGGTTTGGTATGTTTACCATTGCTTTGATTGCGCTGATTGTGAAATTGCTTAAAAATGACAAGAAAAAATAACCGTCTACTTTGACTGAGTACGGTTATTTTTTGTAACTAAAAAGGTCACCGTCTTAAACGGCTCTACACTAGAGAGGTATGTTAGAGCATACCTCTCTTTTCGTCTCTATTGTAGCATATTTCTCTGAAAAATACGAATAAAAATATCGTTTACTGTACAACATATGAAACAATTCAGACGATCCTAGGGTTTGGTATGTTTACCATTGCTTTGATTGCGCTGATTGTGAAATTGCTTAAAAATGACAAGAAAAAATAACCGTCTACTTTGACCAGTACGGTTATTTTTAAATAATCAAAAAGGTCACCGTCTTAAACGGCTCTACATCAGAGAGGTATGTTGGCGCATATCTCTCTTTTCATTGCTGTTATAGCACAATTACCTAAAAAAACATGTTGGAAACTAATTATTTTTTAGCCCTACATGGTATAATAAAATTGTAGAGAAGTTATAGCGGCGGCTATCCAATCTGAAAGGTGGTGCTTATGAATGTAAGTACTAAAATCTATGAAAGGAGAGGCCTTTTGTCTATCGCAGAAGCTTTAGCTCTGATGATTAGTTTCGGTTCTTTTATCGCAACGTTAATCTTCGGAATCCTAGAGGCTGTTAAAGAAGACAATAAAAAATAACCGTCAACTTTAGCGAGCACGGTTATTTTTTATAAATCACTAAAAATCGCTACCGTCTGAAACGGCTCTACACTAGAGAGGTATGTTGTCGCATACCTCTCTTTTCATTACCATTATAGCACAACGACCCTCAAAAGACCATCAATAAAAATGCCCGAGCCTTAGAAAAATAAGAGGCTCGGGCATTTTTATTTTTATGGGCCAGTCACTAAATTCCAAGTGACGGCGGCTTGGTATTGTTGGCCAGACATGCCTTGATTGGCGGGCACTTCTAGTTTGATGTTAGCAAACGTGAAGTCCAACTGATAGACGTCACTACCTGTGAACTGTTGGTTCGCGACCACCGCTGTTGCGGTATTGTCGGCGGTTAAATTCACGGTGCCAGTCTTGCCAAGCGGCGTCTTGGTTTCTGTTGGTTGGTTGTAATCGGTAAAGCCGGCAGCAGCGGCCGCTCCTAGCAACAAGCGGGTCGTTGTCGGCAGGCTGTCTGTCGCTGATTTTGGTTGCGACAGTTGCGCCGTTAAGCTCCAGTTGTCTTGGCTAGTATTCAGGCGTAAATAGGGATTGCGTGTGCCGTTGTCGTAGTAATCAGCGGCTTTTTTCAAACCATATTGTTGCTTACTTCCTGAAATCGCTAATTTGCCAAAATCAAATGTTGGCGTACTAATGAAGCCGTCGCCGTCAGGATTAGTTATTTCTTGGTCTAGGTCTTTAATACGGACCGTATCTTTGGCGATTAAGCTGCCAAAGTTGCCCGTTACTTCAACTTCAGCGGTTAAAACTTGACCAGGATTTCCTGTAACGGCGGTTCCTAATAAGTTCATTTGTAACTGTCCGCCTGCTGGTAAGGGCGTATTTAATGGCAGAGAAAAACCTGCTGCCCACTGTTCTTTCGTAACTGGGTAGGCCTTAGCATTCTGCCCTGTACCTAACACAAAAATAGTATTGGGCGGGCTGATGCCAGCGGCCCATGTCGCCGTTGGTTTGATTTTAATGGTCGTCAACGGGGCTTCTCCCGTATTTTTTAACAGCACTTCCCAGTGATCCATTGTCGTGCCATTTTCGACTATGTCAGCGGAACCTTTTACCGTTAATTCTGCTGTAGGGACCGCTTCTTGATACACAGCGGTCATGTCGTCATTCTCATCAAATGTTGGAGTAAAGCTTGGTGTTGTTGTTGTTTTTAAAGGTGTTGTTGTTTCTTTCCCCTTGTACCAGCCTTTGAATACATAGGTTTTTTCTCCGACTTGGTAGGTTTTCGGCAACGCTTTTGCAGCGGTATATTTATACGTTTCACTGTTCATTACCAGCTGATTTCCTTGCGTAAATCCTGTCGGTGCTGTAATCTTCGTACCATTCTCATCTACAAAGTTTTCAGTGATGCGCCGATTTTCTAAATAGTAATTTACTGTCCCTGTTGCGTATATTTCTGTGTGGGCAGTCACCCCGCTCACTGTACTATTATAATCCATTTTATAAAGAGAAGAGAAGGTTGTTCGAGTGGTTTCCCCTTGCCACCCTACTTCAGGAAACCGGTAATCCGTTTGAGACCCCGCAATTGGTGTCACTTGTAAACGATTTTCAGTAAATTCTGCACTATTTTTCGTATTATGATACGCAATTATTCCCGTAACCCCAGAATAATTCGGACCATTATATTTACTCGACGGGGTTATAGTCGGCGTTTTATAATACTTAGGAATTGTCACGATGCTATTACGTGTTCCATAAAGCTCTTCATCCGACGTAAAACTTCCCACAATATTGACAGCTGGAATCTTTAACTGTAGAAAATCACCAGTTGGTAACGCGGTAATAGTTTGCAACTTGCTTTGTAAACCACCCACTACCTGAGACATATCTGTGCGGATATTGAAATTACTTGGTGCTACATAGTCACCCGTCTCATTGATAAAACCAAAATTAATCGTTTTGTCTTCCGTCTTAAATTCATCATATACTATAGTGATATCATCTTGGTCATCATAAGTCACTGGATAACTAATATTTCGATTTGTTCTGGTGATTTCATTTAGTTTGTCTGGTTTTTCTTTGCCTTTATACCAGCCTTTTAAGACATAAGGCCGATTATTGACTTTGTACATAAAAGGCAACGTACCTGCCTGAGTAAATGTAAAATTATCCTTATCAATGATTGTTTGTTTCCCTTGTGTGAACCCAGTTGGCGGCGTAATTTTCGTTCCAGATGCATCCACAAAATTTTCAGTTACACGGCGATTAACAAGATAGTAATATAACGTGCTTTCAGGAAACATTTCCACGCCAGCTAACGAATTATCATTTCTTATAAGTGTTGTTTTATATAAACTTGAGAAAAGGTTTTCAGGATTATCATCCCAGTATATTTCACGGAGTTTATAACGTTGGTTCTGACTCTTCGTTACTGTGAAATATACAGGATTTGCGCCTTCTGTATAAGGATTACCAGCAAAAGTCCTTTCTACTCGTCCTGCTAACGGATACTCTTGTCCTTGATACCCAGAAGGTTTTTGAAACGAAAGGTTCTTATAGTATTTAGGAATCTCAATAAACGAGTTCCTTGTACCATAAAAGTTCGAGCTATTCGTCAACGTGTACTGTTTTTGTGGAATTGTCATGGCTTTTAAGTTTCCTGTTTGATCCGTTGCCGAAATATTATCTAAAACCGTGCTAACGCCATCGATAATCTGAACTACCTCTGTGGTGACTTTAAAGTCAGCAGGATTGAGTAATTGCCCACTTTCTCCAACAAACCCAAACTGCACGGTATTGCCGCCATATTTAATTTCTTCATATATAATTGTTAAATCATCATTATCATCATAGGAGGCATCATATTCCGGCACTCGTGTGGTTTGTAAATTTTGAGGTTGTGTTTTCCCTTTATACCAGCCTTTAAAACGATAGGCTTTGTCATTCGCGTAGTAACTATAAGGTAATTCTTGCGCCAATTTAAAATGGTAGGTGTCGCTGTCAATGACTGTTTGCTTTCCCTGAGTAAATCCTGTCGGTGCTGTAATCTTCGTACCATTCTCATCTACAAAATTTTCAGTGATGCGCCGATTTTCTAAGAAATAATACATCGTATCATCGGTTGTATAGTAATTTGGCACACTTACTTCTGTATTTGTACTAGTCAAAATAGAATCAAATCTCGTTTTGGTCGTATCCTCTATCCAAGAAGTGTAGTACAGTCGATACTGATTGGCTGTCGTTGTAGGATATAAACTATAATATTTGCCATCTGTCTCCACCCGTATGTCAGCTATCGTACTGTCCACAAAACGCATTCTTTTTGTTGCAACAGGATAAGCCGTACTGGAGCCTGTATAATGAGGCCCAGATGTTACTGTTGGTGGCTTGTATTGTTTAGGGATTGTTAAGCGAAAATTAGTACTACCATAAAAGGCAGGATTTATCGTTTTCGTGTAGGTTAATTGTTGACTAGGAATGGTTAATTTTTTCAGATTCCCACTATTAACACCTGTTGCTGTTCCTACTTGTTTCGCTATTCCGTTCATGATCGATGTTAAATTAGTCTGCATCCCGAAATTCGCTGGCGCTATTAATGCGCCTTTTTCATCTACAAACCCAAAGCTATAAGTGATTTCCGGGATTGTCGTTGTCTTTTCTTCTAATTCCTCATAAAAAACATACACATTGTCTTTACCATCGTAAGTAACATCAAATTCTGGTGTCAATGTGGTTTCCAACTTAACGGCTTTAGGATCTGGTCGAGCGGATCCTTTATACCACCCTTTAAACTGGAAGTGACGATTCCCAGAAGAATAGGTTTTTGGAAATTCTTTTGGGGCTTTATAGTGAAAATTGTCTGACTCAACCACCGTTTTCGAAAGGGCTGCGTTATAGCCTGTCGGATAGGTTGGCAAAACTGTCGATGTCATGTCATTATAATAAATACTAACTCGTCTATTGGGTACATAATAATAAATCGTATCATCGGTTATTAAATAATTATTTTCACCTGCAGTCGTGGCCATATTGTAAGCAGCAGAAAATTGGACTTTTTGAGGATCAGGGACCCAAGAATATGTTCGCAAACTAAATTGCTTAGGCGTTGCCGTAGTAAACATATTAAAACGTTCCCCTGTTGTGTATGTACTATAATCCTTGCCAGTAGCTATAGTTACTTGACGGGAAACAGCCAAAGGAAAGGTTGTCGTGTCTGGTCCTTTATAAAAATTATTAGGCGTTGTCTTGGGGGCAGCATATTGCCCTGGCAACGTAATTTTGTGATTGGTTAGTCCCGAAAAACCGTAGTCCTCTGTGGCGTCATCATCAGGAAGTGTAACTTTCGGCACCGTCAACATCTTGAAATTCCCTAGATTACTAGTTGTAATGGTTCCCACCTTTGTCTGAGTACCTGATTTTCTTTCTACTTTCGTGACATCGGCTGTGAACGTCACTTTAGCAGGATCAATAAACAACCCATTTTCATCAATAAAGGCCATTTTATAAGTTTTCCCTGGAATATCAGCCGTTTTAACTGCACGATTTTCTCGCTTTGTCGGCTCCTCCTGAGTCGCTTCAACAGCCGCTGTCGTTGTATCGGCTGTTGCTTCAGTCTGGTCCTCTGCCGATGGTAGTTGCGGCTCTTCTATCATCTTTTGAGGTAATTCTGATGTCTCTGGTTCTGTGGTTGTTTCTGATGAAGCAACTGTGTTGGCTGTTTCATTTTCTTGACTAGCGTTTAACGATGAGTCGCTTGTAGCGGTATCCTCACTTGCCGTTGTTTCTCCCGTTTCAGTGGTTGTTTCATTTTCAACAACCATTGTTTCGGCGAGTACTGAGATGCCATTGAGTGAACTTATCAATAAGGAACAACACAAGGCGGTTGTAAGTAACTTTTGCCATTTTTGATTCATGCTATTCTCCTTTTTATGTATTGGTTTTATTGTTAATTGTTATATGTAAACCTTTTAATTTTCTCCATTATTCTATCAAAAAAAGGCGGCCTTGAAATTTTAAATTTTGCTACAGCTAAGTGACTTTTCCAATGATTCCTATTATACCAAGGCGGAAGAGCACTTTTTCACCGAAAAAGTGCTTGATAATCAAGAGAATCTGCCATTTTGCTACTGATTCTCAGCCAAATTCTTTAATTTTTATAAACAAAAGCTCAAAATATTAGTATCAAACACTAACATTTTGAGCTTTTCTCATGATATTTTTACTATTTATAAAAGGAGTCCGTCACATAATCCCGAAGGTTGTTAGGGACCAGTCACCAAATTCCACGTAACGGCGGCTTGGTATTGTTGGCCAACCATGCCTTGATTGGCGGGCACTTCTAGTTTGATGTTAGCAAACGTGAAGTCCAACTGATAAACGTCACTACCTGTGAACTGTTGGTTCGCGACCACCGCTGTTGCGGTATTGTCGGCGGTTAAATTCACGGTGCCAGTCTTGCCAAGCGGCGTCTTGGTTTCTGTTGGTTGGTTGTAATCGGTAAAGCTGGCAGCAGCGGCCGTTCCTAGCAACAAGCGGGTCGTTGTCGGCAAGCTGTCTGTCGCCGATTTCGGTTGCGACAGTTGCGCCGTTAAGCTCCAATTCGGTTGGGTTTTCTTGATCCGCAGATAGGGATTGCGTGTGCCGTTGCCATAATAATCAGCGGCTTTTTTCAAGCTGTGCTGTTGCGTGCTTCCCGCTACCCCAACTTGACCAAAATTGAAGGTTGGAACACTGATGAAGCCTTCCCCAGTCGGTTCTTTTGTTTCTTGATCTAAATCTTTAATCCGGACCGTATCTGAGGCAGTCAGTTTACTGAAGTTCCCTGTGACTTCCACAGCGGCTTTTAGCACTTGGTTTGGTTGTCCAGTAACTTTTGTTCCTAGGAGATTAATCGTTAGTTGGCCGCCAACAGGAAGACTACTATCTAAAGGAATCTCAAAACCTGCTTCCCACTGCTCTTTCGTGATTGGTCGAACTTTCGTATTTTGACCAGTACCTAAAATAAACAGTTCCGTGGGCGTACTAATTCCAGCCGCCCAGTCAGTGGTTGGTTTAATCTTAACTGAAGTTAAAGGTGCTTCTCCAGTATTTTTTAAGAGCACTTCCCAATATTCCATGGTTGCGCCATTGTCAATGACATCGACTGCACCACGCATCGTTAAGTTAGCGCTGATGTTTGCTTCTTTGTAGACTGCCGTCATATCGTCATTGCCATCAAAAGTTGTATTGTATGTTGGCGTAGTGCTTGTTGTTAAAGTATTAGGCTTCGTTTTACCTTTGTACCAGCCTTGGAAAATGTAAGTTTTACCACCTACTGAATAACTAGCTGGTAAAGCTCTTGTTGCTGTATACTTGAAAGTGTTGCTCGTCATGGGAATCTGGTTCCCTTGCGTAAAGCCTGTTGGCGGCGTGATTTTAGTGCCGTTGGTGTCCACGAAGTTTTCGGTGACTTGTTTACGGGTGACTGTGTAGACTAATTTGGATGCATTTACTGGATTTCCACTAAAAAGATTCATGGTAATTAGGGGCTTACCTCCGTCACTCGCATAACCCATCAATGTATTGAATACTCCACTACTTTCCTTGGAAAAATATCCCCCATCTGTATCAAAGCCTAATAAGGCGATATTTCCAGCACTCAGGTTATATTCTGTTGGCACTTGATTAGGATCTATAATTGTGGCGCTACCACTGGTATAGTTATATCCATACATTTTCATAACACTTTTCACCGTATCTAATTCAATACTATTGACATATTTTAATTGTTGATTGATCGCTAGTTTATCTAGAGAAAAATTAAGTCTGTTCGTACCATTAATTGGTTTGTCATTCCCATAAACTCGCAATAGCTCTGGTGATAATGGCATCGTACCATTGTTAAGACTTAGTGTGTATTGTCCGCTACCTTTGCTTTTGGATGTTAAATCGTACAAATCTATATAAAGCCTATCACTCGTTCTTTGCACACGATATTTGCCGCTAAAAGTTAACGCTGGCGTGAAGCCAACCCCTTTTTCGTCTACAAAGTTTACATCTAATGATGGATACAACGTTGTGACTGCCTCTTCCTCATACACCACCGTCAAATCGTCATTCCCATCATAGGTCACCGCATAGCTTGGCGCTTTGGTGGTGGTCAAGGTATTTGGCTTGGTTTTGCCTTTGTACCAACCTTTAAATTTGTAGGTTTTGCCGTTGCTTGCTTTGTAAGTGTCTGGTAAGGTGCCAGCTTGTTTGAAGGTGAAAGCATTGCTGGTCATTGGTGTTTTCTTGTTTTGGGTAAAACCTGTTGGCGGCGTGATAGCTACGCCGTTAGTATCTACGAACTTTTCGGTGACTTGTTTCCGAGTGACTACGTAATTAAGTGTTTCTCGGTACGTTGCAGTGCCATCAAATCCGTATAATACTGGTTCTACTGGAGTGCCAATGGGGGCGACACTCAGGATTCTTAAAAATTCATTACCATCCGTGTTTAGAGAGAAAACATTTTCACTGCTTTTAGAAAACACGCTATCTCTTGTGCGTAATACAAAAGGAGTCATATGATTTCCAAACTGCGGTAACTCAGTTGTTTGTTGTGCACTATATCTGGTCATCCTCAGTGTAGAATTGGGCACAGCAACAATACTGTCGACATACTTTAGCGTGTTATCAATCTTTAATTGTTCAACCGCGTATATATTCATCCTGTAATTTGCTGGTAAATTTGTGAAAAAATCGTATGGTAAAGGAACCGTTGCATTGACAGCTACTCGATATTGACCACTACCTGCATTAGAAGAAGTAATTGGATAATTAACCGCATATGGTCGCCATAAACTAGTTGCGTCTTCATATCCAAATTTAGTATACGTCCCTGATAACGTTAAGTTTTCATCAGCAAAGGCTTTTCCTGTTTCATCAGTAAAGCCAAAGATCATTCTCGGATAAATCACTTGATCATTCGGCACCCAACGTGGCGAAATACTCGTTTGTCGGTCATTTTCACTACTATTTTCTGGTACCGATTCTGTTGTTTCAGTTTTCACCTCTGGTATTTCTGCTTGTTTCGCTGTTTCCTGTGTTCCTTCTTCCCGACTCGTTTCAGTCGTTTCTTGACTGCTTTCCGTACTTTCTTGCATTGCGCTACTTGCTACTGTCGGACTACTTTCACTCGTGACTGTTTCCGCAACTGCGGTCACGCCAGAAAAGGCGTTAATCACTAAAGAACTACACAAGCCAATGGTTGCTAAGCGTTGCCAGTTAATTCTCTTCATGTCGTCCCTTCTTTCTATGTACCATTTTGATTCATGCTATTCTCTTTCTTTATGTATTGGTTTATGTACAGCTTTTAATTTTCTCCATTCTATCAAAAAAAGGTGACCTTGAAATTTCAAATTTTGCTACAGCTAAGTGACTTTTCCGACGATTCCTATTATACCAAGGTAGAAGAGTCCTTTTTCACTAGAAAAATGCGCGAAAAATCAAGAAAATCTGCCATTTTGCTACTGATTTTCAGCCAAATTCCTTAATTTACATAAACAAAAGCTCAAAATGTTAGTGTTTGATACTAACATTTTGAGCTTTCCTCATGATAACTTAACTATTTTAAGGACCTGTCACTAAGTTCCACGTAATTGCGGCTTGGTATTGTTGCCCCTTGACCCCTTGGTTGGCTGGCACTTCAAGTTTGACATTGTTGAAGGTGAAGTCCAACTGATAAATATTACTCCCAGTGAATTGCTGGTTGGCAATAATCCTAGTGGCCGTGTTGTTGGCATTCAAACTAATGGTACTCGTAGTACCGACCGCATTTTTCAACTCGGTAGGTTGGTTGTAATTTGAGAAACTCGAAACAGGAGCCGCCCCTAACAATAAGCGGGTCGCTGTAGGCAAGCTGTCTGTCGCTGATTTTGGTTGTGACAGCTGCGCCGTTAAACTCCAATTCGGTTGGGTTTTCTTGATCCGCAGATAGGGATTGCGTGTGCCGTTACCATAGTAATCAGCGGCTTTTTTCAAGCTGTGCTGTTGCGTGCTTCCCGCTACCCCAACCTGACCAAAATTGAAGGTTGGAACACTGATGAAGCCTTCCCCAGTCGGTTCCTTTGTTTCTTGATCTAAATCTTTAATCCGAACCGTATCTGAGGCAGTCAGTTTGTTGAAGTTCCCTGTGACTTCCACAGCGGCTTTTAGCACTTGGTTTGGTTGCCCAGTAACTTTTGTTCCTAGGAGATTAATCGTTAGTTGACCACCCACAGGAAGACTACTGTCTAAAGGAATCTCAAAACCTGCTTCCCACTGCTCTTTCGTGATTGGTCGAACTTTCGTATTTTGACCAGTACCTAAAATAAACAGTTCCGTGGGCGTACTAATTCCAGCCGCCCAGTCAGTGGTTGGTTTAATCTTAACTGAAGTTAAAGGTGCTTCTCCAGTATTTTTTAAGAGCACTTCCCAATATTCCATGGTTGCGCCATTGTCAATGACATCGACTGCACCACGCATCGTTAAGTTAGCGCTGATGTTTGCTTCTTTGTAGACTGCTGTCATATCATCATTGTCATCAAAGGTTGTGTTATACGCTGGCGTGGTGCTGGTTGTCAACGTATTCGGTTTTGTTTTGCCTTTGTACCAGCCTTGAAAGACGTAGGTTTTGCCACCTGCTGAATAACTAGCTGGTAAAGCTTTTGCGCTCGTATACTTGAAGGTGTTGCTAGTCATGGGAATCTGGTTCCCTTGCGTGAAGCCTGTTGGCGGCGTGATTTTAGCGCCACTTGTGTTCACAAAGTTTTCGGTGACTTTGCGGTTGGTTAAATGATAATAGACAGGTCCACTGATTGTTTGATATAGGGCAGTGATACTTCCAGAACTAGAATAAGAAACTGTTCTACGTAAGAAAGGTGGGTACCTAACACTAGAATCAATACCTGAATATATTTCTCTTGGTGTAAAACTCCCATCTGCTCGTTGTGTCAAGGTTAACTCAGCAATTACATTTGCTTCAGGTTGCACCGTATCATTGGATACCGAAGAAACAGTTGTCTTTACTGGTAGAGGATACTTAGGATCAATTTTTCCAGTTTTATCATAAAGATTCAACGATTTATAGTATTTAGGCAGCTTAATTGAGAAATTTGCGAATGCCTCACCATTCCAACCTACTACGGTAGGTTGTGCAATATTCTTTGCAGGTAACGTCACTTGCCGTAAATTACCAACTTTTACGCCACTCTGATTATTAGCAATTGTGCCAAATGATACCGTAGAGCCTGCTGCCCCAGTTCCTCTATACACAATACTCTTATAGTCATACGTAAGATTAATATCGTCAGGATTCACCAACTGTCCCGCTTCATTGACAAAACCGAATTGGTATGTTTCCTCTGGAAATTCTGTAGCTTCCTCATACACAACGTTCAAATCGTCATTATCATCATAGGTCACCGCATAGCTTGGCGCTTTGGTGGTGGTCAAGGTGTTTGGCTTGGTTTTGCCTTTGTACCAACCTTTGAACTTATAGGTTTTTGTGCCAGCTTTATAGGTGTCTGGCAAGGTGCCACTTTGTTTAAAGGTGTATGGATCACTGTTAATTACTGTTTGTTTCCCTTGCGTAAAGCCTGTTGGTGGCGTGATTTTGGTACCGTTGATGTCCACGAAGTTTTCGGTGACTTTGCGGTTGGTTAGATAGTAGTAAATTGGTTTATCTAACATATGATATAATCCTTTGTCAACTGAGTCAGCAGGATCATAAACGATTTCTCGTAAATTATAAGGCACCTGGACGTCTGCTGGTGCAGCTGCCGTTGTTTGGTTAAAGATAAAAGATTGATTATTACTTTTCTTTAATTGAAACAATTGAGGTCTGCTACTTAACGGAGTTGTAGAAGTATTAACTTTTATAGTCGGAAATGGATACGCTGTATCAAAGGTACCATTCTTATTATAAACACTTATATTTTCATAATACTTGGGTATTTTGAATGTTAAGTTAGCGGCACTATATTGTGAAATTCGTCCATTCATTATTTCTAAAGAATGGCTAGGATAAACAATCTCTTTCAAATTATTTTTTGTTAGTGCGACTTGCCCTTTTTCAATACTAGTTGTTTTCCAACCATCGACAGATGATAACAGTTCTCCATGCCAATTGTCATACGTCAAATCAATCGTTGAAGCATCTACTCGTTTGCCAGACTCGTCCACGAACCCGAATTGATAGGTCAGCGCTGGGAAATCAAAAGCTTCAATCTCCTCATACACCACATTCAAATCATCATTATCATCATAAGTCACCGCATAGCTTGGCGCTTTGGTGGTGGTCAAGGTGTTTGGCTTGGTTTTGCCTTTGTACCAACCTTTGAACTTATAGGTTTTGCCGTTGCTTGCTTTGTAAGTCTCTGGCAAGGTGCCAGCTTGTTTGAAGGTGAATGAATCACTATCAATCACAGTTTGTTTCCCTTGGGTAAAGCCTGTTGGTGCAGGAATGTCTGTACCTTCAGTGTTCTTAAAGGACTCAGTAACTCGGCGATTAGTTAAATAATAATAGATTGGACCATTAGTTCCTCTTCTTACATGGTTACTAGTTGATCCATAAATATCACCATACAAATAGCCTAATACATAACTTGCATTTGCACCATTTCCCCAATTAAAACCATTCACGGTCTTTGCTCTATATACTTGCGGATTAGCCGTATTTTGGTTGGTCAATTCCAAACCATTTTTTACATTTGACTCGCTTTGATTAGTCACAACTCCGCCTTTATTTATAAAACCTGTAGGAAGTGGATACTTTGTTGTACCACCTGTATAGATGGAACTAGGATCTATACTGATGTTCTCAAATCTTTTAGGAATAGTAATCATTACATCAGTAACTCCATATATTGTTCTAGGTTTTGAGTTAGTTGTTTCGTAACTATAAGTTGCTGAAGAAGGAACAGCTAGTACCTTACCCCCATTTTCATTTCTTACAGGTACTGCTTTTTTTAGAAGTCCTCCTGATATATTATCTGATAATGTTGATACATTAGCAGTAAGACTTATTGATTCAGGGTCAAACAATGATCCGTATTCATCTACAAAAAATATAGGTATATTTCTTCCAGATATAAATGTTTGTCCAACGGCTCTTTGTAAAATAGAAGACGATTCTGACTCTTTTTTTGCTCTCTCTGTTTCTTCTTTCACTACTTCTGGTTTCTCTGTTTCCTGTGTTACTTCTTCCCGACTCGTTTCAGTCGTTTCTTGACTGCTTTCCGTACTTTCTGGCGTTGCGCTACTTGCTGATGTTGCTTCCTTAGCGCTACTTGCTACTGTCGGACTACTTTCAATCGTGATTGTTTCCGCAACTGCGGTCACGCCAGAAAAGGCGTTAATCACTAAAGAACTACACAAGCCAATGGTTGCTAATCGTTGCCACTTAGTTTGCTTCATGTCGTCCCTTCTTTCTATGTACCATTCCCGCCAAGCCGATTAAGGCTAAGCCGAGAATGCTAAGATTTGCCTGACTCTTGCTCCCTGTACGAGGGAGCTGCGAGCCAGTTGTGGTGGTCTGTGTCGAACCACCACTTCGTTGATCTCCTTGCGGAGGACCAGCTGGTTCCTTGGGATCAGCAGCTGGCGCATCTGTTTTCGGTGGGGCATCTTTAGGAGCGGGTGTTCTCGGATTTTGGTAAAATTCAATCCCCACCGAACTAGAACCACCATCAGACGCTTCAACATTTATAAAAAAACTAGGAGAAGATAGTAGACACACAATCATTAAATAACGCTTTTTTTTCATTTAAAAACCTCCTTTAGATTCACTTGTATTCGTTGACCTTTTATACAAGGAATGTGTAACAACCTTTTTTCATACCTCTATAATAACAAAGAACCCCCCCTTAGGAATTGACGTTTTTTTCGCACCTCTTGCGAAAATTTTGAAAGTTCTTGTTATACTACGGTTTACAACGCCCGTTATTTAATAATCGTTACTAAAAAAAGGCGATTTTAGTCAATTTTTATCAAAAATCCCCGACAAAAGTTTAAGGTTTCTAGCCATTTAACGAGAAAAGCTCAAAAAGTTAGTAATTGATACTAACTTTTTGAGCTTTGTGTAACACTTTTGAAGAAGTCGCTTGAAAAAAAACAGTATTTTTTTCGTATTTTCTTCTACTTTTTTAAGAATCTAGCCAAGCAACGCACTAATTAATAGCCCTAAGGCATAGGTGCCATTGAAAACCATTAAGTTTTTAATGGAATGACGGAAACTTTTCGGCTGCGGCAATTCTTGTTTAAACGTTTGAATATTTTTCCAAATGACTGGCAGAGTGGCAAACGTGATTAACACAGGCCATTGATAAATACCACTAATGAAGCCGAATAAAATCACCAGATAACCAGCTAGC
Organism: Enterococcus sp. AZ120; assembly: GCF_050546165.1. Lineage (NCBI taxonomy): Bacteria > Bacillati > Bacillota > Bacilli > Lactobacillales > Enterococcaceae > Enterococcus > Enterococcus sp. AZ120. Next base: position 2,614,576 of record NZ_CP172950.1, read on the forward strand.
GCTAACACTTGAAACAGCACAATCCCTGCTGGGCGCCCGATATAATAGACTAATGTATAACGGTGGTTCTCAATATCCGTGTCTAAGTCCCGTAAATTGTTGGCGAGCATGATGTTAGCAATCGAACAGACCAAGGGCAAGGACGCCACGACAATCGCAAGCACCGCCCAGAGATTGCCGTCTAAGCGAAAGGCGCCGCTAGCAAAATCGACCGTTAAGTAAAACGGCGGATTGGTGACGACGTTCAAGTAAACGGTTAAGACGAAGATGCCTAAGCCCATCGTGAAGCCACTGAAAATTTCCCCCAAGGGCATGCGGGATAACGGAATCGGTCCATACGTGTAGAAAATACCGATGAAGCAGCAAATCCCGCCTAAAACAAGGAAGAGCCAGCCGGTTTGAACCGTTAAGTAAGCACCCACAACGGCAGTGAAGGCAATCATGGCGAAAATCATGTTGCGGACCAGTTGTGGTGAAACGCCTGATTGTCCGATAATATTTTCTTCATATTTATAGACGTCAGATTTGGCTTTTTTGAAGTCCATGTAATTATTAATGGCGGTGGTGGCCATATCAAAGACCACCATGCCAATGAAGAAAACCAGCGTGTTGCCCCACTGAACTTCCCCGAAATAGGTCATTGAAAACAAGACCCCGATAATGAAGGGAAAGAGACTGGCAAGCTTCGTCTGAATTTCCACTACTTTTAAAAACACATTTAAAGACATTTTTAGTCGCTCCTTATTTCAAATCGGCCCGATTCCCCATCGTATAGCCAGAGTCTTTGCCGATTTCAAAGTTGCCTTCGATATCTTTGCTGATGTAGACTTTGTCGTCTTTTGTGACGAAAATGGCATCGGTTCCTTTCAGACTTTCGACATATTCTAGTCCTTTTTTGACGCCCATTGAGAAGACGGCTGTTGAGAGACCATCACCATCGATGGATTTGTCGGTGATAATGGTGACACCCGCGATGTCGTTATCAAACGGATAGCCAGTTTCACGATCGAAGAGATGGTGGTATGTTTTGCCATCGACTTTTAAGTAGCGTTCATAAATTCCTGATGTGACTAAGGTTTTGTTGCTTTCTTTGACTTGACCTAAAACAGTGTTGCGGGCTTTATTCGGATCTTGAATCCCAACTGTCCAATCCATGTCTTTGCCACGTGGGCTGTGTCCTAAGACGTAAACATTCCCGCCTAAATCGACGATAGCGGTGGTGACACCGTTGTCTTTGAGGACTTTCACGACCTCGTCGGTGATGAAGCCTTTGGCAATTGCGCCTAAATCCAATTGCATGCCTTTTTCTTCAAGGTAAACGGTTTGCTCTTTGTCGTTGAATTTGACTTTCGTGTAATCAACGAGTTTCAAGGCTTGATCAATTTCGACTTGGCTTGGTTTGCGGGCATCATCGAAGCCAATGTGCCACATAGAAGTGATTGGGCCAATTGCCATGTCGAAGCCGCCGCGGGAGTCTTTGCTGTATTCATAGGCTTTTTTCAACAAAGGATACAGGTCATCTGAGACTTTGACTGGTTTTACGCCTGCTTCTTGGTTGATTTCATCAATTTCTGAACCTGGTTGGTTGACGGTGATTTTATCGCCTAGTTCTTTGACACGGGCAAAGGCTTTCGGTAAGACGTCTTCTTTGCCATCATCGTAGATGCGAATTTGAACGTAGGTACCAAGCATTGTTTGACGGTCAGAGTATGGTTCTGTATTAATTTTCGCTTCTGGTTTTGAGGAACAAGCAACTGCCACAAACAGCACTGCTAGAACACTCACCATGAGCAGAAGTTTCTTTTTCATAGGATTCCCTCTTCTTTCCTTCTTTAATTAAAAAATAAGTTCTCTTGCATAGTAGCCTTTTTTGGAAAAAATGAAAAGTCTTTCTCTTGGAAATTCACAAATTTCTGTGAAAAAATTTGTGAAATGATGGACAGAACTAGCGAAGAAAAAGGGGCGGGAAAGTCAGCCAACCGACTTTTTCCCAACCCCTCAATGGTGTCAAGTAATTGCTGAAAAGCGTTTCAGGAACTACTTCACGATTCATTTATTATTACTTATTTTGTTACGATGTTGTCAACAACGATTTCAGTTGTGTCGCCTTTTTCAGCAGCGTTCACTAATTGTTGTGCGTAGTTGATGAATGAATGTGTGCTGTGTGTTGCACCAGTTACCACTTCAACACCTGCAGGTGAGCCGTCTTCTTCGCCCATTGCTTTAACAAATTCTTTGTTTAATGTTTCGATATATTCTTTTGGTCCAACGCCAGCAACGTCTTTCATTTTGCTTTCGTATTCAGTGTCATCTTTTTTAGATTTGCCGTCAGCGTTCACGTTATCGTAGTTAGATTCAGTCACTTTACCATCTTTCACAGTCATTGAGAATGTTGTGTGGTAGCCGTTTGAGTCATTTTTTTCTTTCAATGAGTACGTACCATCTTTCAATGCTGCCCCATTGTCGATTTCGATTGTGTCTGTGTTACCAGCTTGTGCTGCTTGGATTAATTGTTGTGCGTAGTTTTGGAATGATTCAGATGAATGAGTCGCACCAGTTACTACTTCCACACCGCTTGCGCTTTGTGCTTTAACAAAAGAATCGTTTAATTGTTTGATGTATTCTTTTGGTCCAACACCAGATTTTGCTTTCATGCTTTCTTCATACTTAGTGTCTTCTGTTTTAGATTTGCCGTCAGCATTGATGTTGTCATATTTAGATTCAGTGATTTTGCCGTCTTTTACAGTCATTTCAAAGACTGCACGGTAACCATTTTTTTCATTTTTTTCTTCTAATTTATACGTACCATCTTTTAAATCGCCACCGGCAACTTTTTTCGCTGGTGCTGATGATTCAGTTGATTTTTTCGTTTCTGAAGATGCTGCGCTAGAAGAGTTCGTTGTGTTGTCTTTCTTGTCTGCACCACATGCTGCTAAGACTAAACTTGATAATGCAATTGCCGCAAAACCTTTAACAAATTTATTCACTTTCATTGATAGTCACCTTTTCTTTCATGATTTTCACAAACATAAAAAGTTTGTGATACATTACACATTATAATGGTTTTAAAAACGTTGTCAAGACCATCCCCTAAAAATATTTACATTTCGGTCTTTTTTTCATCAAAAACTCATCGTTGGAGTAAATTTGTTGACAATTAAAATTTATATTAGACAAATTCGTGAAATACTTATATAATGTTAGTCGATTGTGTACTTATTAATCATTATCACTATTTTACTACTTACAATATTAAGGAGCGGATTGTCAATGACAAAGCAAAATATTGTCGTTGTAGGTGCTGGGTATGCTGGCGTTTCAGCTACTAAATTTCTAGCAAAGAAATTTAAAAAAGATACGGACGTAACAATCACATTGATTGATCGCCATTCTTACCACACTATGATGACCGAATTGCATGAAGTAGCAGGCGGACGTGTTGAACCAGAAGCAATTCAATACGACTTACAACGTTTGTTCTCACGCAAGAAAAACGTAAAATTGGTAACAGATACTGTTACTGGGATCGACAAAGAAAACAAAGTTGTGAAAACTTTAGCAGGTTCTTATCCATTTGACCAGTTAATTCTGGGTATGGGTGGCGAACCAAACGACTTTGGAACACCAGGCGTGAAAGAAAATGGTTTCACCTTATGGTCATTTGATGATGCAGTGAAAATTCGTCATCACATTGAAGCAACCGTTGCTAAAGCAGCCATCGAACCAGATGCTGAAGTACGCAAAGCAATGTTAACATTCGTTGTCTGTGGTTCTGGTTTTACTGGGATCGAAATGGTCGGCGAATTAATCGATTGGAAAGATCGTTTAGCGAAAGATGCCAAAATTGATCCAGACGAAATTACATTAATGGTTGTTGAAGCAATGCCAACCATCTTAAACATGTTATCTCGTAACGATGCTGCCAAAGCAGAACGTTATCTAGAAAAGAAAAATGTTCAATTATTATTGAACTCACCAATCGTTGAAGTTGCAGCAGATCACATTAAATTAAAAGATGGTTCTGAAGTGCCAACGCATACGTTAATCTGGACAGCTGGTGTGAAAGCAACTTCTGATGCCGCTGACTTTGGTTTAGAAGCAGCACGTGGTAGTCGTTTAGTTGCGAATGAATACATGCAAGCTAAAGGCTACGAAGACAAAAACATTTATATCATTGGTGACTTGGTTTATTACGAAGAAACACCAAATACACCAACTCCTCAAATCGTTCAAGCGGCTGAACAAACAGGTCATACTGCGGCTGCCAACATCGTTGCAGATATTAAAGGTGGCGAAAAACACGCCTTTAAAGGAAACTACCAAGGATTCATGGTTTCCATCGGCGCGAAATGGGGCGTTGCCAACTTATTCGATAAAATTCATTTGAGTGGTTTCTTAGCCATCATTATGAAACATATCGTTAACTTGAAATACTTCTTTGATATTCGTTCTGGTTACTACATGTTCCAATACATTATGCACGAAATCTTCCATATTAAAGATGATCGTTCTGTTGCTCGCGGACATACGTCTCGTTACGGCAATGTCTTGTGGAGTGTTCCGCTACGTGTTTTCTATGGTATGGTTTGGTTAGTCGAATCAATGAAGAAAATTGTCGGCAACGGCGATTACTTGAAACCAAGCACTTGGTTTGGTGACGGTTCTTGGTTCACAGATAAAGTCGTTTTCCCATTCCCTTGGTTACAAGAACAAGTAACAACAGGTGCTTCTCAAGCAACTGAAACAGCAACAACTGCTGCAAGTGGTGCGGCGGATGCGGCGGCAAGCGGTGGTGCCGATGCGGCAACACAAGCAGCGCACTTTGGTTTAAGCTACGCTTACGGCGAAACACCAATGCAAGTGTTTGATCACATGCCTAAATGGTTCGAAAGCGTAATGAAATTTATGATGCCAAACCAAGAAGTTGCTTTGTTCATGCAAAAATTCATGACAATCGTTGAAGTATGTATTGCTTTAGCATTGATTGCTGGTTTATTCACTTGGTTATCAAGTGCTGCTACAATTGGTTTAACAATTGCCTTCTGTTTATCTGGCATGTTCTATTGGGTAAATATCTGGTTTATCTTTGTCGCTTTTGCTTTGATGAACGGTTCAGGCCGTGCTGTCGGTTTAGACCGCTGGGTAATTCCATGGATTCAACGCAAACTTGGTAAAGCGTGGTATGGTACCCCGAAAGCTAGATACGGCGGTAAGTAAGCAATCGATAATCGATTGACAACTACGAGCAAAAGCTGAGACACATGTCTCCAGCTGACTATCATAGGATTTAGTATGTGGGACAGCAGTCAAGCATGACTTTTGTCCCACATATTTTCTTTTATATAATATGGTGGCTCAACTGGAAAAGAATACTTCTTTTCCGTTCATTATGTTATGATAGACAAGAAAAAAACACCAAAGGAGAGAGAAGAAAATGACGATCAAAGAATTCATTAAGAAAAGTCGCTTGAAAACATGGGACGTTATTATTATTGCTATTTTAGTTCTTGGTTCTTTTCTGCCCCTTGTTGTTTTTGCCATGCAAAACCGTGGTCAAGAAGCGGCTACGTATCAAGCAGTCTTGAAAGTAGACAACAAAGTAATCAAAGTCTTTGACTTAAAAAAGGACGGCCCGCATTATACATATAAATACGAAGCAAAAGACGGTGATTACAACCTGATTGAAGTAGATGGTGATCGTATCCGCGTGAAGGAAGCCAACTGTGCTGACTTAGTGGATGTTCGACGAGGCTGGATTTCAAAACCTGGTGAAACCCCGATTGCCTGTCTACCCCACAATTTGTTTATCACCGTGGAAGCTTCTGATGGGAGTGAAGACGGTAGCTTAATTTATTAAGCACGACAACTATGAGCAAATTACACAAGAATATTTATATTGCTATGCTCGTTGCCCAAGGGGTCATTATTGGTTTAATCGAAAATATGATTCCTTACCCTTTCGCATTTGCTCCTGGGGCAAAGCTCGGTCTAGCAAATTTAATTACCATTATTGCGATTTTCACCATGCGTAAGCGTGATAGTTTTTTCCTAGTCTGTTTACGTTTGATTTTAACGACATTACTGGGCGGCACACTTTCGACCTTTTTCTATAGTGCCAGTGGTGCCTTATTAAGTTATTTCGGCATGTTGCTTGTCAAGCAGCTGGGGCCAAAACGGGTCAGCATTATCGGGATTAGTGCCGTTGGTGGTTTCTTACACAACGTTGGTCAGTTGCTAACGACCTCTTTCTTTGCTCATTCGTGGGCGCCGATGCTGTACTTACCATTTTTATCTCTGTTTGGGTTACTTTCGGGGATTGCCATTGGGATTGCCGCTAATTATTTACTACAACATGTCCAGACGTTACGAAAATTCCAACTGAATTATGAACAAACAACGAAACATAAGTGGAGTCAATTTTTCTAATTGAAAACCTGTCCGCCACAATTAAAGGAGTCATCTTATGAATATACATCCTATGTGGAATACCTATCCTACGTTATCAAAAGAATTAACAACTACTCTTCGCTTGATGGAACAAGCGGTTCAAATCGATAATCAAGAGATTCAAGCTGCTGTCCATGACATGATTCATTCTGGCGGCAAATTGCTACGTCCAGCCTACCAACTGTTGTTCTCTTATTTTGGTGAACAGCGGGACCCTAAAAAGGCGACAGCGTTAGCGGCTTCCATTGAATTACTGCATACCGCCACGTTAGTTCACGACGATATTGTCGACGAAGCCGATACGCGTCGTGGCTTGCCAACATTGCGTTCGCGCTTTGGAAATAGCACAGCCGTGTATACAGGCGATTATCTTTTTGTTTGCTGTTTCAAGCTCTTATCTGATTATTCTTCTTCATTAAAAAGCATTCAATTAAATTCGCGTAGTATGGAAAAAGTCCTGACTGGTGAGCTTGGTCAAATGGACAATCGCTATAATTTCGAGGTAACGATTGACCAATATTTAAAAAACATTTCTGGGAAAACAGCGGAATTGTTTGCGCTAAGTTGTTTTGTCGGTGCCTATGAAAGTGGCACCTCCCAACGTTTTGCCAAACGTTGTGGTGAAATCGGCGAAAATATCGGACTGGCTTTTCAAATTATTGATGATATTTTGGACTATACACAAACTGCCGATGCTATCGGCAAACCCGTCTTAGAAGACGTACGTCAAGGCGTGTATTCTTTGCCCTTGATTTATGCACTTGAAGCCAATCGTGAAGTCTTGTTGCCACTTTTAATGAAAAAAGAAGCCTTGACTGATGAAGAAACACAGGAAATTTATCGTCTTGTCCATGAACTAGGTGGCGTAGAAAAGGCCCAACAATTAGCCACTCATTACACAGAAAAAGCGCTGAAAGAAATCAGCAAACTTCCTGAAACAAAGGCCCAAGCGAAAGAACAATTGTATGAAATTACACAAACGATTTTGACAAGAGAAAATTAAAAAAGCCGCTGGATCCTATTGAGGATTTAGCGGCTAGCTTTTTAGGTGATATCTTGGTATAATAAACACGAAGAGAGCGTACTAGACATACGCTCTCGGGTAGACCGTTTAAGACGGTAGCTTTAATTGTGGATAAATAAACCCGTCAATCTTCGCTAAAGGTTATGACGGGTTTATTTTTTGTCGTTTTTATTACTGATTTTGACAATTAATGTTGTTACTTATACAACTTAACTACTTTTGATGCTTCATTCCATCTCTAATTTGTATTACCTAGTGAATACATGTTATACTAATTAAAAAATGGAGGTGTTAGATATGACATCAACAAAAACAAGAAAACAAGGAAACTCATTAGTTATAACAATTCCTGCTACTTTAGGAGTTAAAGAAGGAGAAGAATTTGTTATTCTTCGCAAAAATAATGGCTCCATCGCATTGATTCCAAAAGTAGAAGATTTTTTTGAAAATACTGCTGAAGGAGAGTTTTATCTTCCTGAATTAGCGATTGATTATTCACCTAGCGGAGGAGAAGTTGATGGGCTATAAACCAACTCAAAGAGATATTGTTATTATTGACTTTGCGCCTTCTAAAGGTTATGAAATCAGAAAACGACGACCTGCTCTCGTAATGAGCAAAGACAGTTACAATATTTCAACAAATTTAGTTATTGTCTGTCCAATAACCTCGTTGGATAAGGAACGTCCTTTTCTTGTCCCTATTTATAGCGAAAAACTTCATACCTCCGATAATGCAGTAAGTAAAGTGAATACGCTCCAAGTCTATTCACTCGACTATACAGAACAGGCACAACGCAGAATAAAATATGTAGATACGTTAGACGAAGAAACATTTTACGAAATTGCTCAAAAGTTTTTACAAAACTTTTCTTTTGCTGTTTAATTAGGCTTCAACTGAACACGCATATATGATTTACTATTCGACTTTTCCGTTTCAACTTGCTATAATAAACACGAAGAGAGCGTACTAGACATACGCTCTCGGGTAGACCGTTTAAGACGGTAGCTTTAATTTATTGGTTAATAAACCCGTCAATCTTCGCTAAAAGTTATGACGGGTTTATTTTTTGTCGTTTTTATTACTGATTTTGACAATTAATGTTGCGAAAGCAATCGCAAGCATCAATGCTTCAAAGACAGTCACTTCTATTCCTTTCTAGGGAAAGAGCAAACAAGCAAAAACATTGGCAGTCCCCCTTTTTTTGAGAAATTGCCACCGTCATAAACTTCCTACTTGTGTAGTATAACACATTTGTACCTTCCCAGAATACGCTTTCTTTTTTATTTACTATTCGACTTTTCCGTTTCAACTTGCTATAATAAACACGAAGAGAGCGTACTAGACATACGCTCTCGGGTAGACCGTTTAAGACGGTAGCTTTAATTTATTGGTTAATAAACCCGTCAATCTTCGCTAAAAGTTATGACGGGTTTATTTTTTGTCGTTTTTATTACTGATTTTGACAATTAATGTTGCGAAAGCAATCGCAAGCATCAATGCTTCAAAGACAGTCACTACTATTCCTTTCTAGGGAAAGAGCAAACAAGCAAAAACATTGGCAGTCCCCCTTTTTTTGAGAAATTGCCACCGTCATAAACTTCCTACTTGTGTAGTATAACACATTTGTACCTTCCCAGAATACGCTTACTTTCCTGATTATTCAACAGCCGCTTTCTTTTGTAATAAAAATCGCGCACCGTTTACTGGGATAAAACGATTCAGCCAACTAAAATTTTTTAGACTAACCAGACCGACCATCTTTTTTGATGGTCGGTCTGGTTAGTCTATTGCTCCGCCTTTACTCCTTCTCCGACAATGCTCGCCAGACATCAAATGTTTGTTTTAAGCCTTGGACATTATGAACACGTAAAATTTCTACGCCTTGTTGTGCTGCATACAAGGAAGCAGCGGCTGAGCCAAAATCACGGTTGGCTGGTTCTGGTTCGTTCGTTAAAGCGCCAATAGTTCGTTTGCGAGAAACGCCGTACAGTAACGGATAATCTTGGTAGCGAAAGGCGTTAGGATCTTTTAACAGTTGAAGGTTTTCTGCGACAGTTTTATGAAAGCCAATCCCTGGATCGAAACAAATTTTTTCTAAGGAAAGCCCATATTTTTGGCATTGTTCAATTTTTTCTGTATAAAATTGGTGCAACTCTTCTTTTAAAGAAAGCGATTGGCGTTTTCTAGAATGCATAATCACAACTTGGACTTCAGGATATTGTGCGAGGACTTCTGCCATCCCCGGAGTGTCTAATCCTTTGATGTCATTAATCATTGTGGCGCCAGCTTGGATCGCGGCTTCTGCTACTTCGGGATAGTAGGTATCCACAGAAATCGGCGCTAGAGAAGTCTCACGTATTTTTTTAATTAACGGTAATACTCGGTCTGCCTCAACTTGTGGAGAAACTTCTTCGTAGCCAGGACGTGTGGATTGGCCGCCAATGTCTAAAATATCGGCCCCCGCTTCTAGTAGATGAAGCGCATGTTGATAGGCCACGTCGACCGTTGTGTAGCTACCGCCATCAGAAAAAGAGTCGGGGGTCGTGTTGACAATCCCCATAATTTGGTAATTCTTTTTTAAATCAATCATTGTCACATTGCTCCTTTATCTGCTGAATCATCTTTCGTAAAGCCCGCATTCTAGGACTTATCTTCATTCGTTCACTCGTGGACAACTCCGCTAAGGTTTTGCCTCGGTCTGGTAAATAAATAATCGGATCAAAGCCATAACCGCCTGTACCGCGCGGTTCAACTAATTCACCAGTCAAAGTGGCTTCCGTTTGCAACAGTTTGTCGTCGTCGAGTACATAGACCAACGTGGCTGATAAGGTTAACTCTCGGGTCGACTGTTGCCCTTCAAATAAGTGCAACAGTTCGCGGTTCTGTTCTTCCGGATTGGCTGAATGGAAAAAGCGGCTTGTATGAATACCTAATAAATCAGGAAAAGCAGTTAACGTTAAGCCGCCATCATCACCTAACACTGGGCGGCCAATTAATTGTTGGAAAAAGCGAGCTTTTAGATAAGCATTTTCAGCATACGTAGTGCCAGTTTCTGCAGGTTGTTCTTGACTGGTTGTATACTTTCGATAAGAGACAAGTTGAATAGCGGGGTCCTTAAGTCCTGATTGCATTTCTTTTAACTTACCTTGGTTATTCGTGCCAACAATGATTTCCATTTTCTAACGTATCTCCATTAAAAATTGATTTTTCCACTCTTGTTCTTTAAATAGTCCGGTAAATTGAAATGTTTTGGTGCTACTTTGTGGTGTTTTCACGCCGCGCATCGTCATACACATATGTTCCGCTTCAATGGCTACTGCAATGCCTTTGACGGGAATATTTTCTTGGAGTTTGCGGGCAATTGTCACCGTTAAATCTTCTTGAACTGTGGGACGTTTGGCACAATGTTCTACTAATCTTGGTAACTTGCTTAGTCCCAATACTTTGCCACCTTCTGGCAGATAAGCGACATGTACTTTTCCATAAAATGGCAATAAATGGTGTTCACACATTGAATAAAAGGCAATATCTTTTACTAGAACCATTTCGCCTTCATTTAAGCTATCAAATAATTTATAATCGTCAAATTCAGGTTCGGTTAATCCACTAAAAACTTCTGCATACATTTTAGCTACACGTTTGGGTGTATCAATGAGTCCTGACCGTTGAGTATCTTCCCCCACTGCTTCTAAGATTGTGATAACTGCCTGCTCAATTTGCGCTTGTTTTTCCTGCTCCATCTCTACCATTCCTTTTCGCTTACTCGCACTTCTTCTTGATTGCCACTGCGCTGAATCCACGTAGCTATTGGCGTACCCAATAATTGTTCCTCTGCGTAAACATCACTTAAGGGAATCAAAACAAATGACCGTTTTGTTAATTCTTGATGAGGAACTTGTAAGTGGGGCAACGCGACTGACTGTTCCCCTAATAATAAAATATCAATATCAATAATCCGCGGACCCCAGTGAATTAATTTTTTACGTTTCATTACTTGCTCAATCCCTTGGGTAACAGCCAATAACTCTTCAGCGGTATAGCTAGTATCAATTTTCAATACGGCGTTCAAAAAATCATCTTGGTCTGTATAGCCGTAAGGATCCGTTTCATAAAGTTTTGAAGAAGCCACGACCTGAATCTGCGGGTCTTCGTTTAAATAATTGCGGGCTTTCACTAAATTTGCGTACGGATCGCCGACGTTACTACCTAATGCTACATAGCCAATCATCTATACTTCTCGCTCCATTTCAATTTCAATATTGTCAAAAAGGCCGGGCATCGGCACACTATATTTTCTAATTTTAATGATAATTTTGTTCAATTGTTCTTGATAATCTGCGGAAATATCATCTAAAATAGCACTCGCTAAACCTTCGATTAAATCGTACGAGTGATTGTTTACTCGTTGGGCAATCAATTCATTCACTTCGGCATAATTGACAGTTTGAGTGACATCATCTGTTCGCCCTGCCTCAGCTAACGACAACTGCATTTCAAGGTCGATTTCTACTTGCTGTCCTAGACGTTTTTCTTCTGCCAAAACACCATTTTTTGTGAAAAATTTCAAGTTGTTGATTCTAATTTTATCCATCCTCTAACTCCCTACCCTCTGTTTTGCTGATTTTTTTAATCATAGCATATTTCTTGGAAAAGTCAGTAGTTAAAAGATGTTATTGTTTATTTAATAGCAATTATTTGCTTATCAACCACTAATTGATTGAAACATATAGCGGAATAGACTACTCTAAAATCAAGGAGGTAACGAATAATGTTAATCCAAACTATTTTAAAAACACGGAGAATAAATAATCACTATACGCAAGAACAAATTGCCCAAAAATTACATGTCACTACACAAGCTGTTTCCAAATGGGAAACTGGACAATCCATCCCTTCAATTGATAATTTACTGATGCTTTCTGATTTATACAATGTTTCTATTGATGAGCTAATCCAAGGTAGTCCTTATTTTAAAAAGCCCCAAGTTGTTGGAAAAATTTATAATCTAAAAAAAGGAATTTTATTTTGTATTGTTTGGACTTGTTTCTCTTTGCTACTTACTGGTTTTGGTTATCAACCTTTTTGGTTGTTTAGTGCAATCATATTTATCGGTCTACTTTTAGTTTTTCCAATCATCTTTTCAGATTATTGGATAATTAACCAACAAGATATTATGGTCCATCAATTCTCCAGAAACCCGATTCTGAAAATCATTGAATGCATAAAAAACAGTTCTACACAAATAAAAATTCCTTATTCTGAAATTGAATCCATAGAAATCATTTATACCAAAAAGATAAGAGCGTCCGCTTTTGATAGTAGTCCCGACTATTTTTACTTACTAGTCACCTATAATAATCAAACCACAAAGTTATATTTAGATATCTATGCCAAAAGATTTTTACCACAATTTATTGCGTTTTTATCTCGACAAAGAATTACTATTATAGATAAATCTGAAATCATTGAATTACTCGTTTCTGATACTTCCTTATATCAACATTTTAATGAAAAAAATGTTGCAACTGATAATAGAAAATAGCTAATTTCATCACGTTTGTCAGCACCCAATTGGTTATAAATTGAATGAAATAACTCGTGTATTCAAAAAAGAGCGTTGCTGATGCAACGCTCTTTTTCGGGGTTTATTCGCCTTTTATCGCATTGTTACAAATTCTTCTGAGCCTGTTGGATGAATCGCAACAGTATTATCAAAATCAGCTTTGGTCGCGCCCATTTTAATAGCGACTGCAAAGCCTTGTAGCATTTCGTCAACACCGATGCCGATGCCATGCAAACCGACAATTTTTTCTTCTTTGCCGACACAAATTAATTTCATGTCGCATTTTTGACGGTATTCTCCTAAAGCAAAATACATTGGTGTAAAGCTAGAGCGATAGATTTTCACTTGGTCTTCACCATATTCTTCAAGCGCTGCTTTTTCCGTCAAGCCAATTGTCGCAACTGGTGGATGGGTAAAGACCACCGTTGGCACCAAGTTATAATCCAGATATAAATCGGTTTGTCCGTTAAATAAGCGTTCAGACAGGCGCCGACCAGCGGCAATCGCGACTGGCGTTAAGTCGATTTTCCCAATGACATCGCCGACTGCGTAGATGCCATTTTGCGTGGTATTTTGGAATTTATCTACTTTGACGTAGCCTTTTTCATCAAGGGCTACTTTCGTATTTTCTAAGCCTAATTGATCCGTGTTCGGCTGACGGCCTGTCCCGAAAATCACGGCATCTGTCGTGATTGATTCACCATTTTCAAATGTAATAACGTACTCATTCTGCGCCGTTTTTTCAATTTTAGCTGGTGTTGCATTCGGATGAATTTGCATGCCCATTTCTTGATAGCGTTCTACGACTTTTTCAGAAAGCATGTCATCAAAGCTTCGTAATGGTCGTTCATGACGGAAGGCCCAATGTGTTTCTGCGCCTAAGCCATGTAAAGTTCCTGCTAATTCGGCTGCGATGTAACCCGCACCGACAAAGACCACACGTTTTGGCATTTCTTCTAACGCAAAGAAGCCGTTTGAATCTAAGGCATATTCTTCTCCTGGAATACCTAGTTTTTTCGGACGACCACCTGTCGCAATTAGAATGTGCGGCGCCGTATATTCTGTCCCATTGACTTCAATTGTTTGCTCCCCAGTAAACGTAGCATAACCATGGATACGTTCAATGTTGTTACTGTCTAAACCACGATTATACGCACCATGTAAGAAGTCGATATATTTTTCACGATTTTCAACTAATTGTTTAAAGCTAAAATTTTTGATTTCAACATCAAACCCGTAGCCTGCTGTGTCTCTTTCCATCATTTCCATCATGCTGCTGGCTTGCCACATGACTTTTTTAGGCACACAACCAACGTTGACACAGGTCCCACCAATTTCGTTGCCCTCAATTAAAAGGACGTTGGCTCCGTGCATTCCTGCGCGGTTAGCAGAAGCAATCCCGCCACTACCGCCACCAATAACAATATAATCATAGGTTTTCATTTATTCTGGCTCCCTTTCAATTTGAACTTTCTCCTTTATTATCGCAAAAAATAGCAAAAAAAGACAGTCGTATTACTTACTTTTGTTTAGTTTTCTGCTGCTTCTGTTTCATGGATTCGTTCCGTAAAAGCACTGGGGGAAAGGAATTCAATCGTAGCATTGTCGAAGGAAATTCCTAAATCTTCTTTCGTTACGTTTGGATTCATTGTAATGACGTAAAGTGTTTTGCCTAAGGAAAGTGCAATCCCAATTTCTAAATAACTTAGTCGGTCAAAGTCACCATTAATAAAAACGTAGGTTGCTTCGTGAAGATACCGTTTTATCACTTCAATATCTGTAAACATTCCGGTTTGAACACAATCTGCTAACCCGAAGTCCACACCCCCCGCACAGCCATGCTCATCTTCAAACAGCTGAGGATCTACCAAAAGGTCCGTTTGAATACGAGGGTTTTGACCAATTTGGTAGGCGAATAATTTAGCCATAGTTATTCCTTCTTCTTTTTGATTACTTGTTAGAACGTAATAATTCAAGAACAATTTCTGTTTTGTCCTGCTCCGTTTGAATAGCTGTTCCTAATATCTTTTCTATTTCTTCTTTAGGTAATTTAAAAGCTTGATTTAGTTGACTTGCAGGAATGACTTGGTGCTCTAAAATCATGTGGTAAACTTTTTGGAAAACTTCTGGCTGTTCGATAGTCAGTTGTTCATCGTAAGGCTCTTTCGTTTTCCATTTATTTTTAGCAATTCTTTTATTTAAATAGAGACGTTGATCATCATTAATTAACGCTAATGTGTATGTTTTTTGAATCATTGATTGAAGAGAAACTTTCCAATACTTTTTCAAATCAATATAGTATTCTAACGAAATAGACAAGAGCGAATCAGAAAAAGCCGCTGAAGGAAGGAGAAAATGCGCAGCAAATAGATTTGCTTGATACTCAATAATGTTCTTTAATTCTGTTTGCGAATACTCATGAATACTTTCAACACCGTTGTGTAATAAAATATGTCCTAGTTCATGCGCCACGTTAAAACGACGACGGACAGCAGATTCATGATTATCTGTGAGCATAATAAACGGCCGACCAATCATCCAACGCGAGACCGCATCTAGTGTTGGATTGGACATGTTGGCTTCTGAAATAATCACACCATTTTGTTCAGCCAACTGAATGAGATTAGGGACTGGCGAAATCAAGTCTAAGCCCCAAATTTTCCGTAATTCCTCAGCCTTTTTCACAATTTCTTCTTCTGTGATTTCATAAATACTCTTTTCAATTAATTCTGGTAAACAAACTTTGGGAAAGTTCACATATGTTGCTAATACTTTATACACTTCTTGCACATATTTTAACCGCTCTTTTTGCATATCTCTTACTTTCTTCGTTGCCGCACTTCGGCTTCTAAAAAAAGTTGCGCCTGAATACAATTCAAATGTATCTGCTGAAAAGAAACTACGGGGAAATTGTAAAACAGAAATTAGTTTTAATATGCTATCTGCTTTAGGAATTGTTTTTCCCGATTCGTAATTCGAAATCATTTGCCTAGATAGCTCTGCTTTCTCGGCTAATTCTTTCATTGTTAATCCTCGTGCAATGCGAGCCGAAGTTAATTGCTTTGGATTAAAAATCAACCTCTCGTTCATTTTCTAGTCCTCTCCTTATCAGTTCGTCAGCGGTTGACGTAAAAGTCAAATGTAGGTCCTTACGAACTTCCTCTGGATTTTTTAAAAGAACTGGTGCCTGCGTAATATCAATTTGGTCAATCCAACGACCAACTCCAATATCTGGTAACCCTAATCGAACAAAACGTAATTGATGATTCGATCCGCCATAAGTTAGTAATAAGAATGGCGGTTGATTGGCATCATAATACTCATTTAAATCTTCTGGTTTGTCAAATAAATTATACTGCTTATTTAATAAGCTCCCACGATTTCTAAATAATGCCTTTTTAGGAACTGAAGCTTCTGATAAAACTTTCGCTGGCGTTAAAATTGCGCCTTTGGTTTCAATCATTAAGTACGTATGGCCATTGACATATCGACTACTAGCTTTGTCAGCTATTTCATGTGGGATTGCTGATGAAGTTAACACTTGTTTTAAACCAACATCAACCAATCCATGCCGAACGTGTCCCCAAACTTTTTTCATTTCTGCTCGTTGAAAAATAGATTCTCTTTCTGTTAGCTCCATTAAGTAGCGATATGCTTCTCTTATGCTTAACGATAAAACACCAACCATTCGTGCATCACAATTTCTTTTTAAATGTTCTTTTAAAATACTCATTATTTTCTCTCCTTTTTTCATAACACCCCAACAACATACCATGTTAACATTTTGCCTTTTCTAAAAAAATATGTCAACACAAAAAAAATGAACTTAGGAAGGTAAGTCATTTCGACTTACCTTCCTAACTCTGAATTTTAAAATAAACGGCGAGACAGATATAGCTTCTTCTGTACTCTTCAGGATAAAACTTCAATCGACAGCCCTAGCCCGACCTCATATTTCAAATAACTCTTCTTATAACTTTTGCTTTGCACTGGTCCTCAATACATGTTCCCAACCACTTTTACTCGTAAGCGGGTTGCATTTTCTGGGTGATAGGCGAGTGGTGTTTCTTCCACCTCGACTAACTCGATTGTGCCAGGGACTGCACCCGCAAGTTCGGCTTGTTGGACGGCTTTTTCTTGGGCATCGGCCAACGCCGCGTCCCGTTGGATTTTTGAATAGACATAAATTTGTTCGTATTGTCCGCTAATCTGAGCGATAGAGGCACCGATGGCATTCGCCACTGCTCCGTTTTCGTTGCGAATTAGCGCTTTAACGCCTGTCAATTCTTCGGGGATGATAATACTCCCACCACCAACTAAAACGACCGTCACGTCTGCGGAACTGGTTTTCATGCGATCAATCGCTTCACTGACCAATTCGCCAATTTTTTGGTACACTTTTTCCGCAAACGTTTGGTCTAAATGAGCCACTTTGCTAGGATCACCGACTTGGGCATGACCTAAGCGAACCGCAATATCAGTGGTCGTTAATTGTGTGCCGCCAAAAACAAGGGCCTCTTGTGTAATACGGTAGCCGACACTGTCGGGGCCAACTGTCACAGAACCATCTGGTTGTTCACGCACTAGACTGCCGCCGCCGACACCGATTGACACGATATCTGGCATTCTAAAATTGGTCCGTACTCCGCCAACATCAACGGCCAGTGAAGATTCTCTTGGAAAGCCATCCACTAACACGCCAATGTCTGACGTTGTGCCACCAACATCTAAAACAACCGCATCTTTCAAACCAGCTAAGTAAGAAGCGCCACGAATACTATTTGTTGGTCCACAAGCAATGGTTAAAATAGGAAACTGTTTGGCATACGTTAACGACATTAACGTACCATCATTTTGACATAAGTACACTTGGGCGTGATGAATTTTTTCTTGTTCTAAGGCTTGTTCAAAGCCTTCGCTGGTCACTTTAATTACTTTGTGCAACGCAGCATTCAAAATTGTCGCATTTTCCCGTTCAATTAAACCGACAGACCCAATCATTGAGGAGCAAGATACAGGAACATCTGCCCCTAACACTTCCTTCGCAAGTGCTTGGACAAACAATTCTTGGTCATTTTTTAAAGAAGAAAAAACGCCAATTACTGCGATTGCCTCTACTTCTCCTCGCCAAGAGGCCAAAATCCCACGTAATTCTTCTTCGTCCAGTGCAGTCAATGGTTGTCCATCATATTCGTAGCCGCCATGTGCTAAAGCATACGTTTCTGAAAGAGTGGCCACTAAATCCTTGGGCCAAGCTGTGTAAGGCAAGACCGAAGCGGTTGCTGGATAGCCCAAACGAAGGACCCCAACTTTTGCTAATTTTTTTCGCTCAACAATGGCATTTGTACATTGGGTCGTGCCCAACATTGCATGTGTGACTTTGGTTGGGTCCACTGCTGATTCTGCCAAGACTTTATTTAAGGCACCGGCAATCCCTGTTTGAATATCATCGGTTGTTGGAACTTTCACTGAATGAATCAAGTTTAATTGATGATCTAAAATAACAGCATCTGTATTTGTGCCGCCGACATCGATACCGATTTTATACATTTATTTGTCCTCCTTCGCTACTAAGTTTTCTAGTGGTTGATAATCCATTTCGTAGCCGAAATACCGAGGACCCACTGTTTCGATACCTTTTTTCGTTCGCCAAGCGGCATTCGCTTTCAAGCCCATTACTTGGACACGTTTGCCGTATTTCAAGCTTTCTGTTGTCACAGGCGTTAAAGTTTCTAAATCTACCATACAAATCAAATCAGGCGTCATCGCAATCACCTGACCATCTTTCTCGGCAATTAAATTTTCATTTTGAAAATGGACGACTGCTTCTGAACCAGCATCACTGTTTAAGCCACTCAATTTGACACGTCCAAAATTGAAGCCACCTTTTACTTCTCGTTCTACATCTAGAATTTTTCCTTGGAACAATTCAAAGCCATCCGTAACTTCTACTAATGCTTGGCGTTTTTCTTGTTCATCTGCATAGGTACCTCGAATCACTTTGCCAATTTCTTCTGATAATGTCATGATGTTGTGAATACCATAGTCTTGTAATTGTTTGCCTGTCGCGGGATAAATGCTCACTAAAGCACTGGCGCCCATTTCAACCGTTTGAACACGAGCAAGACGTTCTGTCCAAGTATTATCAATCGTTTCCATAATGCCAATATTTCCTTTTTCATCAGTAATTGCCATAGGGGTCGCTGACATCCCATTCAAATGGAACGTTACCATAGGCAATTCTGGAAAGGCCCGACCCATACCATCACAATCCACCAAGGGAATGCCTAGCTTCGCTGCAACAACAATTGGAATCATTGAATTGACGCCCCCAGCTTCCATTGGAAAGGTCCCCGCAATCGTTTCTTGGTCTAAATATTTTCCTAACTTCTCAAAGACACGGACGAATTCGTCGCCTTTGGGAAATTTTTCAATTGCGACAGATGGGGCACCCATCATTGCGGCGGGTAGGAAAAAATCCTCCGCGGCAATTTCTTCTGGAGAAACCAGTTTGACAGGTCCGTTTTCTTCGATGGCGGACAAAGCCATCATTTTACCAATGTAGGGATCACCGCCACCTCCTGTCCCTAAAAAAGCTGCTCCTGTGGCTATATTCTCAATTGCTTCTGCATCTAAATAACGCATTCTCCGACACTCCTCTTCTTCATTCCATTTCTAATGATTCGGTGTTCGTCTGTTGACGTTTTGCACCGAAATAATAAATAACAAACGATAAAACAATGCCAATTAGCGGTTGGTTAGGCAATTGAGGGGCATTGGGAAAGAAACTCATAATCACCGGAATGCCCCCCACTGCAGCACCAATTAGCCATGAAAAAACACCAAATTTATTCACGCCAGGCGTTGGCTGCCATTTGGTTCGATCGCCTTTGTTAATCAACCAATAGGCAGCAATCATTACACCAGCCACTGGTGGAACCATCGCAGAAAGGACAGACATAATCGGCGTAAAGTAATTTAAGATCCCCACAACTGCTAATAAGGTCCCAATGGCGCCGGCCGCACCGACAGCGACTTTTTCTTTTTCTTTTGGAATATCAAAGACATTAATCAAGGCCAGTCCGCCAGAAAAAGCATTCACGGCATTCGTGGTCCAAGTTGCTAAAATTAGCGCAATAATTCCTAAAACTGGAAAACCGAGATTCATAAAAACTTCCGTGATATCTGCGGTGTTCGAAGCAATGGTCAAGACCGCACCAACGCCAATCATCAACAAGCCTGTCGGTAAAATCCCTAATGTGGCCGCTTTAACCACATCTTTACGAGAAGAAACATATTGAGAGTAATCTCCAGCAATTACTGCGCCTAATGCAAAAGAACCGACAGTCATTGAAAGACCTGACATAAAGCTTCCTGCTGTTTGAGGTGTATATTGACTAACAGCTTCCCAACCGTTGTTTCTTAACGAAGCCACCAAGCCATAAAGACAAACCAGAACTAACACAGGAACCGCAAAATAATTCAGAATTTTCAATATTTTTATGCCATAAAGAGCCGAAATAAGCATGATAATTCCCCAGATTAAGGAAGAAAGCGACACAGGTAAATCAATGCCGTAAATTTTTAAAAAGTTCGTGAAGGCGCCGCCGCTGACATTGGCTTGCAAACCAAACCAACCTAAGCAAGCAATCGCTAGAATAATGGAAATAATCTTTTGCGAACCTTGAATGCCAAACACTTGAGAAGCGACTTTGACAGAAGGTTCTTGTAAGTCGGAACTTTGAATTCCTTGTAAAATCATTAAAATAACAATAATACCGTAACCAATAAATCCTGTTAACAAAGCTTCCCATAAAGGCATGCCTGCAACTAACGTTCCTCCAATAATTAATCCTGGCACGCTAATCATTGCGCCCGCCCAAACAAATGCTAAGCTAAGCCACGATTGTTGTTGCTCGTTTTTTAATTTCATTCTCATTCCTCCTTAATTATTTTTTCAATTATAACGAAAAATCAGTCATAGGTCTTTTTCAAATTAAAAAAAATATCAAGGAAGTTTTGGCTTAAAATAAAAAAGCAGACAAGAGCCTGGAACAAAAATCCAAAGTGATTTTTGTCCCAGGCTCTCGTCTGCTTTTTTCATTCATTCGTGACCAAGCGATATAAGATCATCGCCAAATAGACTTCATAGGCTTCGGCGGCGTTGGTCATATCATAGCCGAGCGCTTCATTAATTTTACTGATACGATATTTGACCGTATTTTTATGAACAAATAGGCGTTCGCCGCATTCTTTAAAATCACTACTTGCATCTAGTAAAAACGTTCCTAATGTCATTAACTGCTCTGATTCTTTTAAGAGAGGTTGGATAACTGCTAAGCGTTGTTGGATTGCTTCTTCTCCTGCTTGGAGACACGTCATCATTTGTTGAACTGTACGAATTTCCGCGATTGATAACACTTTTCTTTGTGGATAGACGCGCTTTAAAAACGGCGCGACTTGATTAGCGGTTTGGTAGCTGACACGCACTTCAGTCGTGTTACGAACTTTCGGACAAAGGATGATTTCACCTAAATAGTCCTGATAGTCTGTGGCTTGCAAGTATTCTTTACTAATCGTGGCTTCAGGTTGTTTGTGTAAATAATTACCTAAGAGAACAATCAGGTAATTTTCTGTTTGCTGGACAATCGTTGTTTGGTAATAGTAACGTAGGAAATCTTTCAAATCTTGCTGAATAGCGTGGATTTCTTGTCCTTGTTGCCAAATAGGCAAAAGCCACATCGTTTCGACAGAAGAAATATCAATCATTAATTTTTTGGCTAATTGGTACATCTTATCACTTTCATCGTTAATGATTGCTTGGACTAAGGCATACTCACTGACTTCGTCATAGTTTTTCCCCCATAAATTCAGAGCCATCTGAACGACTTCCACCGCTTGATTCATCTCAAAAGAGGTTAACTGCTCTTCTTCTCGAATGAAGTAAAGCTTCAATGTTTGTCCATCTTTCTGAGGAAGTTTTTGCGAGGTAATGAAGTAGGTCGTTTCTCCCAGCGCTACTTTCTCTTGTGATTGATAAAGTAACTTGGTTAAGGGCAATTTCGTGCTTCGCGGCCAATTGATGGTGCTGATGATTTCATTGGTATATGTGGTTAACGCAATGTTGACTTTTAAAAAATCGGATAGGATTTTCAAGGTCATTTCCACACTGCGGTTTTGTTCAGGCAAAAGTGAAACTTTTTCCAAGAGATCCGTTGCAAAAGAAGCCATTTTATTTTTATTGACTAACAATTTCATGACTTCATAAATGACTTCGTTGTAGCGTAATGTGGGATCATTTTTAGGCATTTGGATTAAAATAAAACCTAAAGAATCCGCTAATTGAATCACTTCCTCTGCAACTTTCGGTACGATAATCCCAACGTAGTACAAGATTAGGCCTACTTCGCCTAATTCATGGAGATGCCGAATCGTTTCGCATTGCTTCACCACATCATGACGAATGGCACAAAATGAACCAATCAAAATTTCGCCAGCATGGTATTCATTTGTTTTGTGAAGTTTTTCCGAAAACAAAGACATATCAGAGACTTCTAAAAAAGAAAGAGAAGCAACAGATGTGTCCAATTGGTTTTTACCAGAAAGTACCGTTGCTTCTCGCAAAGACGGTAATTTTAATAAATCATTCACGCGGACACTCATAATTACTCCTCCTTTTGGCTGGTTTATTTTTTCTTACGAATCATATCGCCGACTGCAACAGGTTGCGTCACTTCCATTGTTAATAACATCATGGGATTAGGTGCCCGATCGATCGCTTCACCGTCTTCATTATACATCTCTTTGACGGTTTGGTGGAAATGGGTAAACCCGGGACCATAAAATTCAATTTCATCGCCGACACTGAAAAGGTTCCGTTGACGAATTGTCGCGACTTGCGTCTTTTCGTTGTACGCAATCACTTCGCCAACAAATTTATATTGTGGAATTTTACGACGTTCGCCGAATAATTGTTCATTTTCACTTGGTGTATTGTAATAAAAACCAGTTGCTAATTCACGTTGTGCTACTTTCCATAATTCATCAATCCACTCTTGTTGGCAGACATAGTTTTCAGGATCTTCCATGTAAGAATCGACGGCTTTTTTATACACATTAGCGACTGTCGAAACATAGTGAATGGATTTCATGCGACCTTCAATTTTAAAACTATCGACACCATTTTCAATTAATTCTG
The DNA here is from genome assembly GCF_050546165.1 of Enterococcus sp. AZ120. Classification (NCBI taxonomy): domain Bacteria; kingdom Bacillati; phylum Bacillota; class Bacilli; order Lactobacillales; family Enterococcaceae; genus Enterococcus; species Enterococcus sp. AZ120. Next base: position 2,637,809 of record NZ_CP172950.1, read on the forward strand.
GAATATGTTCAATCATAGACATATCTACGGCGCTCATTGAAAACTCTTCTTCAACTTCCCCTTCACTGGTTTTGCTCCGACGTTCTGTCCCAAAAGGCATATCAAATAACTCATATTTCCAGCGACAAGATTGAGAACAACCGCCACGATTGGCATCCCGCATCGACATATGATTGGACAAAGTACAACGTCCTGAATATGAAATACACATTGCTCCATGAATAAAGGCTTCAATCTCAATGTCCGTATTTTCACGAATCGCTGCAACTTCCTCCATTGAAACTTCGCGCGCTAATACCACACGTTCTAAGCCTTCATTTTTCCAAAATTCTAATGTTTCATAGTTGGTTGCTGAAGCTTGTGTCGATAAATGGATAGGTAAACCTGGTGCTTCTGTCGCACAAATTTCGATTAAAGCTGGATCGGAAACAATCACAGCTGAAATTCCGATGTCTCGCAATTCTCTGAAAAACGCTCCTGCCCCTTCCTGGTTTCCTTCATGAGTGACCATATTGGCAGCGACATAAACTTTCGCATTATGTTCGCGGGCAAAGGCTACGCCTTCCGCCATTTCTTCTGGCGTGAAATTTCCTGCGCGGCTACGCAGACCGTAGGCATTCCCTCCGATATAAACGGCATCGGCACCGTAACGAATTGCGACTTTTAGTTTTTCTAGCGTCCCGGCTGGAGCCAACACCTCGGGACGCTTCAATGTTCGTTCTGTCATTACTTTCATGTTCTTCTTCCCCTTAAATGAATCAATTTATTTTATTGCATCGGCACTTAAATCAAAGAAACCATTGTCTAAGCCACGACCTGTTGGATGTAATTTTTCAATTTCAGCTGTTGCATGAGCTGCTTGATCTTCTGACCAAGTTCCCGCTTCAAGTGCTGCTTTCGCTTCAGCAAATAAGCGAGCAATCGCGACAAAATTTTCACCTGGTGTGTAAAGGCCATCGAGCTTCCATGTACGATAGTGATGGTCATACAAGTTTGTTAACTCATTCATCAAGTTCACATCGTTATTGGCAAAAATATGCGTACCATGACTATCTTCATAAATGGAATAGTGGGTTTCTGGTTTTTTGGGTTCAGAAATAAACAGCCCTTCGTCTTTCGTAACCCCTTTGTCGTTCTTTGTGTAATTGTAGTAATTTTGAATTAATGGGCGTTTCGATTGATGAATACAGGTCGCCCCATAGACAAGAATTTCAGCTGGAACTGCTAAGTTTTCTTCCATTGCGACCATTTCTTCAAAAGGTACTTCCCGAGCTAGGACAGCTCCGATGGCTCCTCGTTTACTCCAAAAATTGATTTGACGTGAGCTCGTTACTAAGGTTTCACCATCATAAACGTAAGGAATTTCTAATCCATCTCGTTGCATAATAAACACAATACCTGGATCACCCAAAGTAATTTTATCGACGTTGATTTCTTTTAAAAATGTCAGATACTCTGGGACTAATTTCATTTTTTCAGGGTGCATAATGCCATTTACTGCAACTAGCACTTGTTTGCCCATTTCATGTGCACGTTTCACAATCTCGCGTTGTTCATCTCGTGTAAAAGATACGGGCAAACGCAACCCGAATGTTTCTTCTCCAATATATAATGTATCCACACCTGTTGCGAGTAATTCTACAGCCTGCTCAACAGATTCTGCAGTTGCAATCAGTTCAATCATAAATATAGCCTCCTTCTTTATGACCGTTTAATAGTATCATACGTTCACAAACTTTAAAAGAGCCTATCTGTATTAAACGTACATTTTTCACAATGTTTCCGAAAAAATTTTGGTAGAAAAGCGCCAACCGCTTACCTACCAAATGTTCTTTTTTTTAATTACTGGTCATCTGTTCTTTGGTCACTCGTTCAAGTGATATTTTCGTTCATAAAACGTTACTACAACGGTGAATAGCCACGCTGCCGCTAAGCCTAACAAGCTGCCTAAAACAATCCCCAAAAAGCGGAATTGAATCAACGTTATCACGTACTGCTGACGAACGAGCAATGAAAGCATCAGAGCCATAGGCGTTGTGAAAAATTGCGCCAATCCATAATTACGACGAATAAAATACTCAACGGTCACAAATAAGATTGTAATCACGACAATCGATTCAAAAGTTGTCAAAGCTAAATTAAGCAGAAAAGCGGAAATAACCAAACCAATCGTTGTGCCAAAAATTCGCTGAATATTTCGCTGCTTAATCGCACGTAAATTGTCTCCTTGTAAAATGGATGCACAGGAAACGACTAACCAATACGGATTCTGTAAATGTAAACTTTCGCTGATATATACAGCAAAAAATAAGACAAAGCTATAATATATGCTATCTAATGGCGCTTCTGGATGCCGATAAATTCGTTCCCGTAATGATCGCTTAGCTAGCGGGGCACTGATTTCCTTCTCTGTAAAATGCAACACTAGTGCAAACAAAATAGAAAAGCCAATGCCTAATAACATACAGCCACTCATGAACGGAATTTTTGCTAACGGAATACTCGTACTGGCACCCATCGCTGTCACCATCACACCAAAGAAGGCCCCTGGTTTTGAAATATCGTAGACTTCAAAGAAAAAGCGGCCACCAAAACCGACCAGTGCAACAACAATGGGAATAAGCCATGCAATATGGGTCGATAACATGCCTAACAAATTTCCTAAAAAAAGGTAACTACCGACCACAGATAAACGAGTCATTAACTGTTTTAATGGTAGCGGCTGATAATATAAAAAAGTAAAAATACCTAACGAGCCAAAGCTTGAAATCAATAATTGATGATTGATATAGCCCAAAAAAAGAATGCTGAACATAACCAAGCCAGCAAACACTAGTCGAAAAGGATTATCCTTTGGACGCTGATAATGTAGTAATTCTCGAAAAAAAGATTGTTCCATTCCATCACCCCTCCTTATTAACGTAGCACAGAAAAATCAATCTGGCAATTCTCAAAAAGAAATCGCCACTGGAAAATAGAAAAAGGAGCGTGGGACAAAAATCACTTTGGATTTTTGTCCCACGCTCAAAAACTGATAAACGGCGGGAACAGAAGCAACCCCTTCGGAAATAAGCCGAAATTCTCCAAAAATTAAAGAACAATTTTCGGAAATTCCTTCTTATTTCTCGGAGTTAAACACTTCTGTCCCGACCTCCTTTGCATCTCATCTATACAGTTTGTAATTCTTTCGCTTCTGTCTTTGGTGCTTTTGGTGCCCGCACATTTAACGTAATTTTGCCTTTGCTAGCGCCTAAAGTTACTTTATCCCCTAACTGAATTTGACCAGAAAGAAGGGCTTCACTTAAACGATCTTCCACTTCTTTTTGCAAGGCCCGACGAATTGGACGTGCGCCATATTCTGGATCAAACCCGACTTTACCAATAACTTCAATTGCAGCTGGTGTGATTTTCACTTTAACCTCTTGTTCGGCCATCCGTTTCACGACAGATTGACTCATAATTTTTACGATTTCATGAATTTCCTCTTGTTTCAAGGAATGGAATACAACCGTTTCATCAATTCGGTTTAAGAATTCTGGACGGAAGGCTTTTTTCAATTCTTCCATGATTCGTTTTTGCATTAATTCATGATTTTTAGAAATGTCTTTCACATTGAAGCCGACATGTTTTTCTTCACGAATCGCTGTTGCTCCTAAGTTGGAGGTCATGATTAAAATCGTGTTACGAAAATCGACTTTTCGTCCTTTGGCATCCGTTAAATGGCCATCATCTAAGACTTGTAATAAAATATTAAAGACATCTGGATGGGCTTTTTCTACTTCATCTAGCAAAATAACGGAATAAGGACGTTGACGAATTTTTTCAGTTAGTTGGCCGCCTTCTTCGTAGCCGACATAACCTGGAGGAGAACCGATTAAACGGCTAGTACTGTATTTTTCCATAAACTCAGACATGTCCACGCGAATCAACGCTTCTTCGCTGCCAAACATCGCTTCGGCTAAGGCTTTGGCAAGTTCCGTTTTCCCAACCCCTGTTGGCCCTAAGAACATGAAGGAACCAATCGGTCTTGCTGGGTCTTTCAAGCCACTACGCGCACGACGGATAGCGCGTGAAACAGCTTCAACTGCTTCATTTTGGCCAACGACCCGTTGATGTAAAATGGTTTCTAATTCCATCAATCGTTCGCTTTCTTTCTTCTCTAGCTGCTGCAAAGGAACGCCTGTCCATTGTGAAACGACCCCAGCCACGTCTTCTTCTGTTACTTGTGTACTGTAACCAGACAGACTTTTTTCTTTCACTGCAATCAATTCTTCTAGTTTTTCCATCACTTGTTTTTCTTTTTGACGAATCCGAGCGGCACTTTCAAATGATTGGTTTTGAATGGCCTCTTCTTTTTCCGTAATTAATTGAGAAATTTCGGTACGCAATTCATTAATTTCTGAAGGTTGATCTGCCTTGTCTAAACGAACTTTTGCTGCAGATTCGTCCATTAAATCAATTGCTTTATCTGGTAATTGGCGGTCATTTAAATAGCGAATCGATAATTGAACCGCCGCATGTAGAGCTTCATCTGTAATTTCTACGCCATGATGGTTTTCATAGCGGGAACGCAAGCCTTTTAGAATTTCTTCTGCTTCTTCTGGGGTTGGTTCTGCTACTTGAATACGGGCAAAACGACGTTCCAAAGCGGCATCTTTTTCAATATATTTTTGGTATTCATCCAGAGTTGTCGCACCAATTGTTTGCAACTCGCCACGTGCTAAAGCAGGTTTTAAAATATTTGAAGCATCAATCGCCCCTTCTGCACCGCCAGCACCGATCAAGGTATGCAATTCGTCGATAAATAAAATGACTTGTCCATCTTGATAGATTTCATCGACAACTTTTTTCAAGCGATCTTCGAACTCACCTCGATATTTGGTTCCAGCAACCAAGGCACCCATGTCTAGCATCATTAAACGTTTGCCTTGCATATCTTCAGGGACTTCCCGGTTGACAATTTTCTGGGCTAAGCCTTCTGCTATCGCTGTTTTCCCAACACCTGGTTCACCGACTAAGACAGGATTGTTTTTGGTACGGCGACTCAAAATTTGGATCAAACGACGGACTTCGGTACCGCGACCAACTACTGGATCCAAGCTTTGTTCTCGTGCTAACTTGGTTAAATCTCTTGCTAAAGAATCCAATGTTGGCGTCCCTTGTGGCGCATTTTTACTTTGACCATTCCGACGACGTTGTGCGCCATTGGGTTCGGAAACGCCCATTTTTTTCAATAATAATTGACGCATTTTGGATAAGCTTAATCCTAAATTCACTAAAATTCTAGACGCTAAAATTTCTTCGTCTCTTAACAAGCCTAATAATAAATGCTCGGTACCAATCTTTTGAGCCCCTAAGCGCTTCGCTTCATCTCCAGCATAGGCAAAGATTTGTTTGGCTCTTGGTGAATAAGGTAAGTATAAGTTGTTATTTCCCATTGGACTTTGCATGGTGCCATAGCCACTTAAATGCTCAATTTCTTCACGGATGTCTTCTGTGTCAGTATTCAATTGTCGTAATGTTTTTCCGGCAATCCCATTCGGTTCTAAAACGAGTGCTAATAATAAATGCTCAGAACCGACGGATTGATGACGAAAATACTTCGCTTCTTCTTGGGCAATCGCCAGTACGGCTTTCGCACTTTCTGTAAATAGTTCATCCATAGTTATTCCTCCTCATAGCTCAAGCGCTCTAAAAATGAACGCATTATTTGAGCTCTTAGAAAATCTTCGTGATTCCCCAGACCATTCAATGTGCTTTTACTTAAAGCAGCTAGCATTAAATTGCCTTCCTTTTTCGTAATCACTTCTTCTTCATACAATGTTTGAATAAATGTTAGCGCATCTTTTTCTGTTAAGGTTGCGCCAATCAATTGATCCATTTGTTTTAGTAATTGATCGTTATCTGAAATTTGTACTTTGACAATGCGAATATAGCCGCCTCCACCACGTTTACTTTCAACTGCGTAGCCTCGTTGGATGGTAAAACGTGTATTAATTACATAGTTAATTTGTGAAGGAACGCAATTAAATAAATTAGCCATTTCCGCCCGACGGATTTCAATTTTATTACTTTCTTCTAAAATCTTTTTTAAATAAGCCTCGATTAAATCTGACGTATTTTGATTACTCATAGTCTTCCATCCTTCTTCTCTCTTGACTAATATTGACCATTATTATATCGAACTTTGCCTATTAAATAAAGAGGAACGCTTTGACTTTAATAAAAAAATGCAAAACAGGAGGAGCAACCTCAGTCAAACTGACTTAAGTTCCCCTCCTAAAATTGAAAATATGTTATTGAATCACAGAGGCTGAGATAAAAGTGTTTAGCTCCAAGAATTTCGGCTTATTGTTTTCTCGCCAAAGGCTCGTCACAGTTTTATCCTTGCGAATTCCGAAGGAGTTGCTTTTGTTCAGCTGATTATCTTAATGTCTCACAAAAGCGATTCTTCGCCATAGGCTTGATCCAAGGCTTGTTGAATATCTTCGATAATAGATGTTGGCTCTTCCAAACCAACGTACATGCGAATGTGCGCTGGCGACAAGCCTCTTTTCTGAACAGCCGTCAAGTTATTGCCTTTGAATACAGGCAAGGCCAAACTTTCAAAGCCACCCCAACTGACCCCGATTGTGACCAGCGTCAATGCGTTCACAAATGTTTTCAAACGTTCAAAATCGGTATCTTTTAAATCAATCGCAAACAATGAGCCATAACCTGTTAAATATTTTTCTGCTAACGCTTGTTGTTGTTGATTTCCTACAAAAGGATGATATAAGCGGCTGATTCGCGGATCCTTTTGCAAAGCCGACAGCACCGTTTGGATGGCTTGAGACTGATGCGCCAACCGAACGGGCATGGTACGAATACCACGTAACGCTAACCAAGAATTGAAGGGACTATTGACTGCTCCTAAAGCTTGATGACCATGTTCAAAAATTTGATCCACAAGCGCTGCTTTGCCAATGACAGCCCCTGCTACAATATCCGAATGACCACCAATATATTTGGAACAAGAATGAATCACCAGGTCCACATTATGGCATAAAGGATGCTGAAATAACGGTGACGCCCACGTGTTATCAATGACAGTGTATGCGCCGATTTTTTGTGCTAACGCAGTTATTTTTTCTAAATCTAGCAGTTCAAACTTTTGTGAGGACGGACTTTCAAAGTAAATGACTTTGGTGTTTTCCTGAACAAATTGAAAAAGTTCTTCTGTTTCTGCAACGTCTACTTTGGTCAAGGATACGCCAAATTTCTCTAAATATTGCACAAACGAAACAGATTCTCCATAAATTGTGTTGACCATTAAAACATGATCACCTTGTTGGAGCAACGTAAACAGCGTTGCCGAAATAGCGCCCATTCCTGAGGCAAAAACTTTACATTTTTCTCCACGTTCCAAACGAGCAATTTTTTTCTCTAAAATTTCTGTTGTGGGGTTGGTGCCACGTGTGTAAACATAATTATTTTTTTCATCTATACTCGCTGCCATAAATTCTTCGTAAGTTGGAAAATAAAAGGAAGAGGTTTGAACCAACTCGGGCACCATCGGATGATACATTTTTTCCATTCCTTTTTCCACTTCACAGCAAATATTTTCATCATTCTCAACATGCATTTCCTTCACTCCTCTTTCTCTACAATGTTTCTGGTACTTCATGGGCTTCTTCTTTTTGATATTGTCGATCTAAGGCTTTTACAAATGGATAATAAATAACGACACTAGCCGCAACAGCTAAAACTTGCGTCACTGCACCTTGCCATTTTCCCACTAAAAAGCCCGAAAACAGAAAGGGGGTAGCCCATGGTGCTTGAATGTTTGTAAACATTGGCATGAACCCAATTTTCATTGACAGAAAGGCAATCAAGACCGATACAATCGGCGCGACCGCAATCGGAATCAATAATAAAGGGTTAAAAATAACTGGGAGTCCAAAAATCAAGGGTTCATTAATGTTGAAAAATGCTGGAACAAACGAAATTTTCGACATGGCTTTCATTCTAGACGAATGTCCGACGATGGCCATTGCAATAGCCAAGCCAATCGTGCAACCAGCGCCTCCAATTGTAGCAAATTGATCGAGCATTTGGACCGTGCCAAAGTTGCCATTTTGAGCAGTTAATTGTCCTAATTCCGCTAAGCTTTGGTTTTTGTCTGCATTCGCATATAAAATAGGATATAGCATGGAATTGATGACAGTTGGATGAATCCCAAACCACCAGAACAGTCCATTTAAGCCAGCCACAATAATAATTGCAAAAGGGGTTCCGATTAAACCTTGCAGTGGCGCTTGAATCACCGCATAAATTAATTGTGGGAAGGAATCCGCAAACGAAAGCCCAATCCCATTAATCAATAAAGCCACCGCTACCACAAAAATCCCAGGAATCAATGCACTAAAAGCTTGGCTCACCATAGAAGGCACGCTTTCAGGCATTTTGATGACTAATTTTTTCTTAATACAGAAACGAGTCAACTCAACCGAAAGAATTGACATAATAATGGCCGTAATCACCCCTTGCGTTCCTAACCAATCAAACGATAAAACTTTCGTCACAACTTCGCCTGATTCAGTGGTCACCGTTTTCGGTAAAACGACTACGTAAGCGACAATTCCTAAAATTAATGAAGTTAAACGATCCATTTCGTAACTTTCCGCCAATTTATAGGACATCGTCCCGGCAAAAATAATTCCCATCATGTTGAAAGTCGCTCGATAAGCTGGTGAAATCATATCCGCCCAACCTGCACCGAAAATTCCAGCCATAAAATCGCCATACCCTGCTACTGGAAAATCTGTAATCAACATAAAAATCGATCCAATAATTGTTAACGGCATAATCGCAAAAAAACCATTTCTTAAGGCTTGAAAATAACGTAAACTTGTAATCCTTGAAACTTTAGGCACTACGGCTTGCTCCACCCAGTTTGTTAACTTATCCATTTCACTTCTCTCCTTAATCCTTTGTGATATCCTCATCATAAAGAAACCGCTTTCTGATGTAAATACGACTAACTGATTCTGTAACTATGTTTCATAATTCATACGCTTAAGGTATACTGAAAGCGAAACAAAGTACCACAGAGAGGTGAACCCATTGAATCTAATCGAATGTTTAGAACAAAAAAAACGCTATACATATAACGAAGGGCTAATTATTGATTTTATTTTATCTCATACTGAACGAGTCCTGCATATGTCGATTTATGAACTAGCAGAAGCCACCAACTCTTCAACTTCCACGATTGTTCGTTTGTGTAAAAAAACAGAAACTAGCGGTTTCAAAGAATTTAAAATCCGCTTGTCCCGCGACTTAGAAATTCACTACCAAGCAATCCGGAATGTTGATGCGAATATGCCTTTTTTAGCGCAAGATTCTGATTTACTAATTGCCAAGAAAATTGCGCAGTTAACGACTGAAACTGTTCAATCCACCCAACAGTTATTAACCGAGGCCATGTTAAATAAAAGCATTGATTTACTTTTAACCGCTGAAAATATTTTAGCAGTGGGTGTCAGTAACTCCTACATTCGCTTAACGGATTTTCAAACAAAGTTATTACGCATTCAGCTATTTATCCATTTAATCCCTTATCAAGCTGAACAATTTTATTTAGCCATCAATGCCACCAAAAATGACGTAGCCATCCTCGTCTCTTACAGTGGTAACACTGCAGAAATCGT
>NZ_CP172950.1:2652500-2701267 GCF_050546165.1 Enterococcus sp. AZ120
TCGCGTTGCTTCGAATTAAACCACATGCTCCACCGCTTGTGCGGGCCCCCGTCAATTCCTTTGAGTTTCAACCTTGCGGTCGTACTCCCCAGGCGGAGTGCTTAATGCGTTTGCTGCAGCACTGAAGGGCGGAAACCCTCCAACACTTAGCACTCATCGTTTACGGCGTGGACTACCAGGGTATCTAATCCTGTTTGCTCCCCACGCTTTCGAGCCTCAGCGTCAGTTACAGACCAGAGAGCCGCCTTCGCCACTGGTGTTCCTCCATATATCTACGCATTTCACCGCTACACATGGAATTCCACTCTCCTCTTCTGCACTCAAGTCTCCCAGTTTCCAATGACCCTCCCCGGTTGAGCCGGGGGCTTTCACATCAGACTTAAGAAACCGCCTGCGCTCGCTTTACGCCCAATAAATCCGGACAACGCTTGCCACCTACGTATTACCGCGGCTGCTGGCACGTAGTTAGCCGTGGCTTTCTGGTTAGATACCGTCAGGGGACGTTCAGTTACTAACGTCCTTGTTCTTCTCTAACAACAGAGTTTTACGATCCGAAAACCTTCTTCACTCACGCGGCGTTGCTCGGTCAGACTTTCGTCCATTGCCGAAGATTCCCTACTGCTGCCTCCCGTAGGAGTCTGGGCCGTGTCTCAGTCCCAGTGTGGCCGATCACCCTCTCAGGTCGGCTATGCATCGTGGCCTTGGTGAGCCGTTACCTCACCAACTAGCTAATGCACCGCGGGTCCATCCATCAGCGACACCCGAAAGCGCCTTTCACTCTTATGCCATGCGGCATAAACTGTTATGCGGTATTAGCACCTGTTTCCAAGTGTTATCCCCCTCTGATGGGTAGGTTACCCACGTGTTACTCACCCGTCCGCCACTCCTCTTTCCAATTGAGTGCAAGCACTCGGGAGGAAAGAAGCGTTCGACTTGCATGTATTAGGCACGCCGCCAGCGTTCGTCCTGAGCCAGGATCAAACTCTCATAATAAAAGTTAGAACAATCTTACGATTGTTAAGCTCAATTTGTTTGCTAGCATATTGCTTGCTTGTTAAAAATGTTTGTTGTCTTGAATTGAATCAAGACGCCCTACACATTTGGTTCGTCTATTCTTTGTTCAGTTTTCAAAGGTCTACGTTACCTCGCAGCAACTTTTATATCATAACAAACTTTCGTTTGAATGTCAAGAACTTTTTTAAAAAAGTTTTTTTAAGTTGTTTTGCTCGGTTGTTGTTGTCTGTTGTGACAACTTCTATATCTTATCATCTCGTTTGTTATTTGTCAACAACTTTTTTGTTGTTTTTTCAAACTTTTTTCGAGAGATTTGAAATCAAGAATTGTTATTTAATTATTGATTTCTGAATCGCTCAGCTGTGTGACTCGCCTTGCGACATGTAATAATATACCAAGATTTCAAGCATTGGTCAATCATTATTTTCACTTTTTTTAAACTTTTTTTCAATACCGATTATTATGATTGGTATAGGTATTTTCGTTCGTTTTTTACCCCCTTTCATCCTTTTTTGGCTATAGTTTATTAACTTTTAGCAAAATCTTCTAAATTTATCGTAATATATCAAGGATTTTGTCCTTTTTAGCAATTATTTGTTAAAATATGGAAAAGAGATTTTTTATATATGGAGGAAATGAACGCTTATGAAAATTTTAGTTGCAGATGATGATAAAGAAATTGTAGAACTATTGAGTATTTATATTCATAATGAAGGATACGAAGTCGTGAAAGCTTATGATGGAAAAGAAGCGTTATCCAAATTGCACACAACACCAGATATCGATTTATTAATCTTGGACATTATGATGCCAATCATGGATGGAATGGAAGTAGTAAAAGAACTTCGAAAAGAATCGCAAATTCCAATTATTATGTTAACAGCAAAAACAACCGATATGGATAAAATCAAAGGCTTAGTTGCTGGTGCAGACGATTATGTCACCAAGCCTTTCAATCCTTTAGAAGTAATGGCTCGGGTGAAGTCTATTTTACGTAGAAGCCAAATGCAATTAACCAAAGAAGAACCCGATGAATTAGAAGTCGGCCCATTAATGATTAATAAGGACTCTCACGAAGTCAAAACAATAGAAGGAAAAGAAATTCAATTAACCGCTCTTGAGTTTGGTATCCTCTATCTATTAGCTAGTCATCCAAATCGTGTATTTAGTGCGGATGAAATTTTTGAGCGTGTGTGGCAACAGGAAAGTATTGTTTCTGCTAAAACCGTGATGGTTCACGTCAGTCATTTAAGAGATAAGATTGAAGAAGCAACTGGTGGAGAAAAAGTCATTCAAACAGTGTGGGGAGTTGGATATAAGATCGATGCTCGTTAAACCTAAAAAGATTGAAAAACAAAAACGAATTACCTTAACTTCTAAAGAAATCAGCGAGTTATTAGCAGAAGCAATTGTGACAATTGTTTTATTACTACTATTAAATGTCTCAATTATGTTCCTTTTAGGACAACTACTTAGTGAAAACTCGCCCTTAGCTGGTGTCATCTGGGCCACTAAGGATGCGGTCGCTAAAGAATTAAATACTGATTTGTTTTGGAGCTGGAATAAATTTGTCTTACCCATTTTCTTTTTAGTAGATGCAGCTGTTCTCTATTGGCGCTTAATTCGTCGCTACCACCAAATGCAATTGCGTCATATTATCAGTGAGTTACATTACATCGCTGATGGTAATTACAATCACCGCATTCCGTTTGAATTAAGTGGTGATTTAGCAAAAGTCGTGACGAGTATTAACGGTCTGGTGGATAGTACTGTCGCAGCCATTGAAGATGAACGGCGAATTGAAAAATCAAAAGATGAATTAATTACGAATGTCAGTCATGATATTCGGACACCGTTAACTTCTATTATTGGTTATCTGGGATTGATTGAAGATCGTCAATTTCATAGCCAAGAAGATTTACTGAAATATACGCATACCGCTTACGTCAAAGCGAAACAAATGAAATTATTAGTTGATGATCTTTTTGAATATACAAAAGTCCGTCAACCAAGTGTACCGATTCATACGACGACTTTTGATATGGCACAATTAATTGAACAGCTTGCTGCCGATTTTGAATTGGAAGCGAAAAAGATTAATATGCAAATCCAAGTAAAAGCCAATCCAGCTTCTTTAATGATGGAAGGCGATACAGAAAAACTAGTCCGAGTCTTTAACAACCTTCTTTCAAACGCTTTGAAATATGGCAAAGGCGGCCATCATATTGTAATGGAAGTAGACAAAGTCGGCACCGAAGCAATTATCGCTGTTCGCAATGATGGACCAGCTATCCCTAAACATTCTTTAGATCAGTTATTTGACCGCTTCTATCGTGTCGAAGAATCCCGATCACAAGAAACGGGTGGTACTGGTTTAGGTCTGGCTATTGCACAAAGTATTGTTGCTTTACATGGTGGATATATTTATGCGAAGTCTGATCAAAAGTGGACTTCCTTTATTATTCATCTACCCTTACAGCGTACCAACAAGAAATCAGAGAGTTAATTGACATCCCTGAACTTTTTCGGTATTCTATAGAAAAGAGAAAACTAAGAGAAAAAGTATTTATGGCACTGAATTCCAGAGAGTTTGCGGGGGTGCGAGCAAACATTCATCTATAAAGAAGTCCGTCTCTTCCAGGTGTCCAGCGAAATAAGTTGGAACGGTCTGCAGCCGTTATCTGCAAATCAAGGGCAGTAACATTACTGAACTTGGGTGGTACCGCGAGATTTCCAGTCATTTCGTCCCAAGAATATTTATTTTTGGGGTGAGATGGCTTTTTTGTTGTTTTCTACAACAGTTATTATTGATTATGTACTAATTTTAAGGAGGAAAAAATATGTTAGATGTAAAAATGATGCGTCAAAATTTTGACGAAGTAAAAGCAAAGCTACAAACCCGTGGTGTGAAAGAAGAAATCTTAGTGGAATTTCTGCGTTTAGATGAAAGTCGCCGTGATTTATTAGTCAAAGTCGAAGAAATGAAAAAATACCGGAACGATGTGTCTGCTGAAATTGCTCAATTAAAACGGAACAAAGAAGATGCAACGGCCAAAATCGCGGAAATGAAAGAAGTCGGCGGTAATATTAAAGCGTTAGATGCAGAAATTAATGCTATTGACGAAGAGCTACGTGGGATCACAACTACTTTACCGAACTTGCCAGATGATTCTGTGCCTGTTGGTGCTGGTGAAGAAGAAAATGTAGAAGTACGTCGTTGGAGTGAACCAAGAACTTTTGCTTTTGAACCAAAACCACACTGGGAAGTCGCTGAAAACTTAGGCATTCTAGATTTTGAACGTGGTGCCAAAGTAGCTGGTAGCCGTTTTGTTTATTACAAAGGCCTAGGTGCTCGCTTAGAACGTGCGTTATACAACTTCATGTTAGATTTACATGTTTATGAACATGGCTATACAGAAATGATTACGCCTTATATCGTTAATGACACCGCCATGTTCGGAACTGGCCAATTTCCTAAATTTAAAGAAGATGTCTTCCAATTACAAGATACGGATTTAACGTTAATCCCAACGGCGGAAGTCCCTCTAACCAATTACTACAACAATGAAATTTTAGATGGCAAGGATTTACCAATTTACTTTACGGCCTTGAGCCCTTCTTTCCGTTCTGAAGCTGGTAGCGCTGGTCGTGACACACGTGGGTTAATTCGTTTACACCAATTTAATAAAGTCGAAATGGTTAAATTTAGTGATGCAGAGCATTCTTATGAGGAATTAGAAAAAATGACGAATAATGCCGAAGAAATTCTGCAAAAACTGGGATTACCTTACCGTGTCATGGCTCTTTCAACAGGTGACATGGGCTTCTCAGCTGCGAAAACTTATGACTTGGAAGTTTGGATTCCTGCTCAAGAGACGTACCGTGAAATCAGTTCATGCTCAAACTGTGAAGATTTCCAAGCGCGCCGTGCGATGATTCGTTACCGTGATGAAAATGATAAAGTCCAATATGCGCATACACTCAATGGTTCTGGTTTAGCCGTGGGACGGACAGTCGCTGCTATTTTAGAAAACTACCAAAACGAAGATGGCTCTGTGACTGTACCAGAAGTCCTAGTTCCTTACATGGGTAACCTAACAGTTATTAATTAAAGGGAAGATGAAGGTCGTTGTCTGATATCAGATAACGGCTTTTATTCTATAGGAAAAGGAGCCTGTAACAAAAATCATTTTGGATTTTTGTTACAGGCTTAAAAATTGATAAACGGTGGAAACAGAAGCAACTCCTTCATTCTACAGAAAAAGAGGCAGACGTCGAAATGACGTCTGCCTCTTTTAAATTTCAAAAAAATCAGCTTTTATTTTATTGAACAGAATAGTTTGGTGCTTCTTTTGTGATTTGAACGTCATGTGGATGTGATTCTTTCAATCCGTTACCACTCATTTGAACAAATTGTGCTTCTTCACGCAACGCTTTCAGGTCTGCTGCACCGACGTAACCCATCCCTGATTTCAAGCCACCGATTAATTGGAAGACAATATCAGAAACGCTTCCTTTGTAGGCGACACGTCCTTCGATTCCTTCTGGCACTAATTTGTTTGCTTCATTGACACTTCCTTGGAAGTAACGATCACTTGATCCTTTTTCCATTGCACCCAATGAGCCCATGCCACGGTAAGTTTTGAAACGACGGCCTTGATAAATTTCAAATTCGCCTGGAGATTCATCTGTACCTGCTAACATACTTCCTAGCATTACAGCATGTCCACCAGCAGCTAAGGCTTTCACGATATCACCAGAATATTTAATACCGCCATCAGCGATAATTGCTTTACCATATTCTCTAGCTACAGAAGCAGCATCATAAATCGCTGTTAATTGAGGAACACCAACACCAGCAACGACACGTGTTGTACAAATTGAACCAGGTCCAATACCAACTTTGACAACGTCCACGCCGACATCATACAATGCTTTGGTTGCTTCAGCAGTGGCAACATTACCAGCAATTAATGTTGCTTCAGGGAACGTTTCACGAATTTCTTTAATTTTGCGAATAACGCCGGCACTATGGCCATGTGCAGTATCGATAACAATCGCATCGGCACCTGCTTCTAATAATGCTTCCGCACGTTCGAACGTATCACTAGTGACACCGACTGCTGCCGCCACAAGTAAACGACCGTGTTCGTCTTTGGCAGCATTTGGGAATTCAATCACTTTTTCAATGTCTTTAATTGTAATTAAGCCACTTAAGCGACCTGCTTCATCAACGATTGGTAATTTTTCGATTTTATGTTTTTGTAAGATTTTTTCTGCATCTTTTAAAGATGTGCCAACTGGCGCAGTGACTAAATGATCTTTTGTCATGACTTCTTCGATTTTGATTTGGTAGTCCGTTACAAAACGCATATCACGGTTTGTAATAATTCCGACTAATTTACGGTTTTCCATTGTTTCTACAATTGGCACACCGCTAATACGGTAACGACTCATTAATTCTTCTGCATCCGCTACTAAGTTTGTTGGTGTTAGAAAGAATGGATCAATGATAACGCCGCTTTCAGAACGTTTGACTTTACGTACTTCGTCTGCTTGTTGGGCGACAGTCATATTTTTATGTACGACACCTAGTCCACCTTGACGAGCCATCGCAATTGCCATATTACTATCTGTAACAGTATCCATACTGGCACTCATCAATGGAATATTTAACTTGATATTTTTAGCTAATTGTACACTCATGTCTACATCATTTGGTAAGACATGGCTTTCTGCAGGGATTAATAGCACATCATCAAATGTAAGACCTTTTTTCGCAAATTTTGTTTCCCAATTTGACATTTTTTTGTCCACTCCTCGACTTAATTTTATATATGAAAATAACAGATAATACTAAGGAAGTCAACTAGATTTGTTTAAATAATCAATGAGGAATAAAGGACAAAATGCCGAAATCGGTTTGTCCTCTATTCAACTCTTCCTAATTAAGGTCCTACTTTCATCGTTGTTCTTTTATCTTGTGTTTCTTTTTTTGTTGTAAAAATCGGCTAAATCCAAAACCACCAACAGAAAGCAAGGTAATCATTGTCCCTATTTTTTGCACTTTTGTTCTTTGGTAACGGATGTCGACATGTCCTGTACCAGATAAAGAAAGAGCGGCTAAACCTCCTTGATTGGTTAGGCTCATTTTTTTAGCGCCCGTTTGGTTTTTCATTTGAATCGTGGCTTGATAGCCTAAGTAATAAATAAAAGGAACGGTCACCTTCGCTGATTGATTCACCACTTGGTAGTCAAATGAAATTTTCCCATAAGGCATTCTAACGTTTGTAATGGTTACTTGTTCTGCCGAATAATCAAGTTGTCGTTTTTTCTGTTTCAATAATTCCTGATAATTGATTTCATCTGGCAAATATTCATGGCCCGCACCGATATAAAAAGGCGTTGATTGCTCATACTCAGCTTTTGTTAACAGGCGTCCTTGTTGTGACTGAATACTTTGATATTGATAAATGCCTAAATTGCTGATGGCAAGGAAAACCAACAAAGCCACAGTCCAAGATTTACGGAAAACGCCCCATTCGTCTTGTGCAATGAAAAAAGCGAGCATTACGGAAAGAATCCCTAAAAACCGCCAAGGAAACTGAATCGTATTTAAAGGCGTGTGGTTCAGCAAGTGCCAAGGAAAAAGCGTGGTAACCATCAATAAGAGTACCAGCGTCAAACCAATAAACCGTTTGTCCTGAATTTTTTTGCTGGCAAGCGAAACCACTGCTACAACAAGTCCCACAAACAAAAGGGTTCCTAGATTCGCTGTTTTCGCGTGAAAAACACTGCTCTTTAAACTATTAATGAAAAGAGAAACAATAGGATAACTTCTTTCGGAAATATAAGTGAGTGGATTGGAGGTAACTTTAAACACTTGATTTTTCATTTGTTCAGCAACTGGTAAAAGATAAAAGGCCAGCCAAAGCAGCGTCAGACCTGCAGCCTTCGCTAATGCCCACAGGACCTCCTTTTTAAAAAACTGCTGCCAATAAAACAGAATGTATAACCCAATCCAAATAGAAACCATTTCAATAGAAATAAAGTGAGCCAACCCAATGCCAGTCATCGCCAACGTTAACAACGGCCAACATTTCGTGGTTCCCTTTCGTAATAAAAACAGGCTCGCTAAGACCAACGGAAAAAAGCTTAGCGCCAAAAATTCTCCTAACGCTTGGCGATTAAACAAGTCTTGCATGCGGTAAATAGATAAGCCATACAAAATGGCAAAGAGATAGCTTCTTTTTTTAGAGAGCGCCATTAATCGGCCTGCATAATAAGTAAGACTAAATGTTGCCAAGTTTACCGCAAAAACAAAAATCGCCATACTAGCGACAAAGGAAAGCCCCAGAACACGCAAAAGCGCAGGTAAATAAAGATACGCATCTGGATAAAACAAACTAGAGGCATAGCCATAGCCTCCCAAGAAAAAATAATTGATTTTAGGAAACCAGTCGTTGTTTTTAATTGCTAATGCGAGGCCTTCCACCCGATTTTGATGAAAGCGGAAATCACTTGCTCGTAAAAAATTCTCTTGAAAATAGACAAAATAGAGAGAAAGTCCACTTAATAAGAGAAAACTAATAAAAATGAGTAGCCGCTCGTGTTGACGGCACCAAGACTTCACTTGTTGTCCCATAAGAGGCTCCTTTCTTTACAAACTTCTGAAAACAGAAGCCTGGGACACTAGTTTTTTCGACTAATCCCCCAGGCTTTAACTGTTAAAACGCTCTATTGAGAGAGCGACTTTGCTTGTTGCAGTTTCTGCGTCAGCCGAGCGCATTCACAATTGAGCGCGCGCCGTTTATTGACGTGTCATGAAACTACCTTGAATATTGTATTTTTTCTTGAAGAAATAGCGTGCTACAAAGGCTAACGCACCGATTACTAAAGCAATCATCGGATCTAAAATGGGATTGATCACTGGTGGCAGCATTGCTGAACCAGCGAAAACTGCAATCCACAAGAACATTCCGCCAAATAGAATGGCAGTCGTTTTTAACCAACCAGGACGTTTGCTTTTGTCGCCACCTTGACGATCAAAACGGTAAACATATTTGTGCATTAGATAGAAAACATAACCCCCAGCCATCGCACCTAAGATATATGTGGTTAATCCGAGAGGTTGTGCGGTTCCTTTTGAAAATAGAGACATCGCCGCTAACATGATTGTTAATAAACCAAGCAATAGTAAGGTATTGTCGAGCCAAATCATCCAGCCCGCTGGTTCTTTGACTTCTGCTGGTTTATTTAAAATTGCTTCCGTCCGTTCTGAAACAGTGCCAAATAACTGACGGGCTGTTTTGCCTGTTTTTTGACCGGCTACTAATTCTGGTAAAATACCGTGTAGAGCCAATGCTAGCTCTTCTTCAGATAAATTAGCCGCTTTTAATGATTTTTTTAAGTCAAAAATGTATTGTTCATTTCTTTTAGTCAAATTCTGTTCTAATTGACGATTCTCAGCCACGATTGCTCGTAATGCTTCTGCTTCCATAGTTGTATCCTCCTCACCCTCATGTAGAGGGAACCTCTTTCTAAACGGCTGAATGGCCTTAAATATGTGGGCTTAGCCCAAAACAAATTGCTTGTTGGGCACATTTTTTTAAACGTTAAAACGGAACAACATAACATCGCCATCTTGAACGACGTAGTCTTTTCCTTCTAAACGAACACGGCCCGCTTCTTTGGCAGCTTGCATATTGCCATATTTATCTAGGTCTTCATAAGAAACTGTTTCCGCACGAATGAAGCCTCGTTCAAAGTCACTGTGGATAATCCCAGCTGCTTGAGGTGCCTTGATTCCCTTACGGAACGTCCATGCACGAACTTCTTGTTCACCAGCTGTAAAGTAGGTAGCTAAGCCTAACAAATCGTAAGCCGCACGAATCAATTGATCTAAGCCAGATTGTTCAATGCCCATTGCTTCTAAAAATTCAGCCTTGTCTTCTTCAGAATCCAATTCAGCAATTTCTTCTTCTGCTCGCGCACTAACTACGATTACTTCCGCATTTTCACTGGTTGCAAAATTACGAACTTGTTGTACATACTCGTTGTTGTCTGGATCCGCCACTTCATCTTCTGAAACATTTGCTACATAAAGGACCGGCTTTGTGGTTAATAAGAAAAGAGATTTAACAATTTTCTCTTCTTCTGGCGTAAATTCAATCGTACGAGCAGATAAACCTTCTTCTAAAACTGGTTTAATTTTGTCTAAAACAGCTAATTCTTCCACCGCTTCTTTATCTTTTGCTTTCGCCATTTTAGCCACGCGAGTATAGCGCTTATTGATTGAATCTAAATCTGCTAAAATTAGCTCTAAATTAATTGTATCAATGTCTGCTAAAGGATCAACGAAATCCGCATCCCGATTTTGTTCACGCATGATATTTTCGTCATCAAAACAACGAACCACGTGACAGATTGCATCTACTTGACGAATGTGACTTAAAAACTGATTTCCCAGCCCTTCTCCTTTGCTGGCACCTTTAACAATTCCGGCGATGTCTGTAAATTCAAACGTTGTGGGAACTGTTTTTTTCGGTTTTACTAGTTCTGTCAAGCGTTGTAAACGGGCATCTGGTACTTCAACCATGCCGACGTTCGGATCAATCGTTGCAAAGGGATAATTTGCAGCTTCTGCTCCTGCTTTTGTAATTGCGTTAAATAGGGTCGATTTACCAACGTTTGGTAAGCCGACAATTCCAGCTGTTAGTGCCATTTGTTTTCCACTCTTTCTCTCAGTCTATTCTCTTTTCTATTAGAGGCATCAAAGCATTAGTCTGCTTTTTTCTCGATTACTTTTTTTAATTTTTTAGTAAAATCACGACGCGGCATCATGACAATATGCCCGCAATTCGTGCACTTGATTTTGATATCAGCGCCCATGCGAATGATTTGCCAACGATTTGCTTGGCAAGCATGCGGCTTTTTCATTTCGACAATATCGCCTAAATCATACATGTTCCAAGCCTTCTTTCTTCTCTTACTTATATAAAAATACCATGATTACAATACCATTTTTTACCGAAACTAGCAAAAGGATTTGTGACTTTCTGTCTTACTTTCTCACTTTGCTTTTTATTCCTCGTCAAAATGAATATCTAAAATATCTAAAATTCTAGCCAAATCCGAAGAGGACAAGTACTCAATTTCAATTTTTCCTTTGCCTTCTTTTTCTTGAATCGCTACGGTTGTCCCAAATTTATCCATTAAGCGGTCTTCACTTTCACGAATATAAATGGGTTTTTCTTTGATGGCTTTTTTCGCTTTTTTGCCCTTTTTGCCTTGTGTTTCGTTTAATTCAGCGACAAGTTGTTCTAATTGTCGAACCGTTAAATTGTCTTTAATACAACGATTAGCTAATGGCAATAGCTGTTCTTTGTTCTTCAAGCCTAATAACGTCCGTGCTTGACCCATTGACATGCTTTGTTTTTGAACCATTGCTTTGACCGCATCTGGTAAGGTTAGCAACCGTAAATAATTGGCAATATACGGGCGACTTTTGCCCAAACGTTCTGCGACTTCCGCTTGTGTTAATTTCAAATTTTTCATTAGCATTTCATAGGCTTCTGCTTCTTCTAGCGGATTTAAATCTTCCCTTTGTAAGTTTTCCAAAACAGCAACTTGCATCATGGATTCTTCATCAAATTCGCGAATAATTGCGGGAATTTTTTCTTTGCCGGCTAATTTAGAAGCCCGGAACCGACGCTCACCTGCAATAATTTCATAGCCTTTAACTGCCGATTTACGAACAATAATCGGTTGAAACACACCGGAATGTAGAATCGAGTTTGCAAGTTCTTGTAAAGAGGTTTCATCAAATGTTTTCCGCGGTTGGTAAGGATTGGGACGAAGTTCGTTTAATAGAATTTCTGTCACTTGTTCGTTCTTAACGTCGACATCTTCTAGCTTTGCGATATCTTGAAACAAGGCATCGATGCCTCTGCCTAAACCTTTGCCTTTATTCATTCTCCAACACTTCCTTTGCTAGTGCTTGATACACTTCGGCACCTTTTGAGCGAATATCATAGTCAATGATTGGTAAACCATGACTTGGTGCTTCGGATAAACGGACATTTCTTGGAATAATCGTGTCATAGACTTTTTCACGGAAATATTTACGGACTTCTTCCACGACTTCGGCACCTAAATTGGTCCGAGCATCGTACATGGTTAACAAGACCCCTTCAATTTTCAATTCAGGGTTAAAATGTTTTTGAACCAAGCGAATCGTATTTAGCAATTGACTCAAGCCTTCTAATGCGTAATATTCACATTGAACAGGAATTAGAATCGAATCACTTGCTGTAAAAGCATTGATTGTTAAATGCCCTAGAGAAGGCGGGCAATCAATTAAAACGAAATCATACATGTCTCTTACTTCATCAATTGCTAATTTCAAGCGCGATTCTCGAGCCATCATTGAAGTTAACTCAATTTCGGCGCCTGCTAATTGAATAGTTGCAGGGACAATATCTAAATTTTCACGGCTGGTATGTTGAACCACGCTAGTGATTGGTTCTTCATTTACAAGGACATCATACACATCATGTGCGACATCTGGTTTAGGGACACCCATGCCACTGGTAGCATTTCCTTGTGCATCAATGTCGATCAGTAAGACTTTTTTGCCTAAGTTTGCTAAACATGCGCCTAAATTTACAGTGGTCGTTGTTTTACCAACGCCGCCTTTTTGGTTCGCTACAGAAATAATTCGTGTCATGTGTGTGCCTCCATCTTATTTAATCGGTTGTTTATTTGGTAATCCAGGTTTTCTGGGATATTTTTTAGGGGTTTCTTTTTTCTTTTGAATCACGACAATGTGGCGTTCGTCTGCCGTAATCGGCAAAGTAAAACCAACTTCTTTCTGAAATTGACCGCCTAATGTAGCGATTGCAGGTTTTGCTTCATTAATTTCTTCTTCACTTTTCGATGCTTTTAAGGCTAAAAAATAGCCTTCTTTTTTAACTAAGGGTAAACACAGTTCACTTAAAACATTTAATCGTGCAACTGCTCGCGCTGTAACGTAATCAAACGCGCCACGAAATTCTGCTTTTTGACCAAATGTTTCTGCACGATCATGATACAAAGAAACATTAGCCAAACCTAGTTGATTCACCAACTCTGTTAGGAAAGTAATTCGTTTATTTAAAGAGTCAACAATTGTGACATTTAATGAAGGAAAAACAATTTTCAAAGGAATACTTGGAAATCCTGCGCCTGCGCCAACATCACAAATGGCTTTGTCACTGGCAAAGTCTTCAAAGAATGCCAACGAAACAGAATCATAGAAATGTTTCAAATAAACTTCTTTTTCTTCTGTAATGGCTGTTAAATTCATTTTTTCATTCCATTCTACTAGTAAATGGAAATATTGGTCAAATTGTGTCATCTGTTGGTCTGTCAATTCAATGCCTTTTGCGGCTAATAGTTGTCTAAATTCTTCGGGTAGCATAAAGACTCCTTCCTTTTTTGTGAAACAGAAAAATGTTTCACAATCATCTTTTCCTACTTTAACGCAAATAGCAATTTCTTGCAATGCTTTTCGGAAGATTTTTGCCTGAATGATAAAAGAAAAATCCGCCTTTTTGTGTAGTAAAAAGGCTCTAGCCACGGGCCAAAATGTTCAATTGGCGGCAACGAAAACCGCCTTTCTCTAAGAGTAAAACAAGCCAATGTTTCATGTGAAACATTGGCTTGTTTTACTTACTATAATCATCGCACTTTATTTGTCGTTCTCTGCGATAGTCGTATTCTTGGATACGGGGACTTAACCAACCTTTTTTGGCTGTTTTTCGTAATTGATGATCAAATCTCCCTGGTGGTGAACTATCTAGTAATTCATGGGTACGATTATTCCGATTTGCATAATTAAACGATTCACCATTCAAGACTTTTTCCTGGTGTTCACTGTTTTTGGCCGCTTGATAATAAGCTGGATTACTAATTAATCTGCCTCGCCAGTCTTCAACTAACACATCCCACTGGGTTACAAAGGTCCCTTCTTCATTCAAAATAAACTCACTGTGAAAATTAGGCGTCAATCGTTTCTTATTAATTAAAGAATAAGATGCCCCCTCAGGGTATTTGTTGTGCAAACGAGCAGAGCTTTTTTTCAGCTTCCGCCCGCCCATTCCTTGCGGCTTGGCCGCAAAAACATAGCGTTTTAATGCCTGTTCATCGGTGTCCCCTTCTTGTTTAAAAAAATCGCGGATATACGTGATATTTTGACGATCAATATACATTCTTAATTGATGTATCTTTTTCGCTTTCTCTTGGTTAAAGCTCCCAAGAAGACCTAACGGATAGGCTTTTTGAACTGTTTTTGCCAACAAATCCCAAAACGTCGCATGCGGTGCAACCGTCTTCGAGAAACGATAAGGTCCTACTAATTGCAACATGCCATGCTGATCCAACACTGCACCTAATTGCCATAACAGTAACGAGAGCTTTTCTTGCGGACGATAAGCCGAAAAGCGAAATAATCGCTCATACGCTGAAGAGCCCACTTCTTCCACTTCAGAAAACAGTTCCGCGACTGCTGTTTTCGCTTGCTCAAGTGGCAAGAAACGCGTGTCTTTTATGGCGCTTTCCACTAATCCATAAACAGCTTGGCGGTCCCAGCCAGCGTCAATCGCCGCCTCTACACCAGCACTCATTGCTTGTTGTAATTCTTGCCAACGTCCCATCTTCTCGCCGCCTTTTTCTATATACTTCTTCTATAATGATAATCCTTTCCCCGCAAAATGCCAACTGCTTTAACGCAAAAAAACAACCCGCCCTTTGGGGAAGGGCGGGCGGAGGAGTTAAAAAATGAAAAAGTGTTTTGTTAGGGTTTTGTTTATCGGGTATGTTTAAATAATAGCCGTTAAATGTGAAGAAACTATGGTAAAAATGCGCCTTCTTTTCAACAAAATTTTGAAAAAGTCTCTTCAGAAATTAAGATTTTTTTGCAAAGTTGCCCACTGGCTACTCCCATTCAACATATTATATATTTAATATCCATAAAATCACAAAAGAAATATACACAATAATGAATATTTATTCAACGGTTGATAATCCAACAAAAAAGAGCATGGGACAAAAATCACTTTGGATTTTTGCTCCACGCTCAAAAACTGATAAACGGCGGGAACAGAAGCAACTCCTTCGGAAATAAGCCGAAATTCTCCAAAAATTATAGAACAATTTTCGGAAATTCCTTCTTATTTCTCGGAGTTAAACACTTCTATCCCGACCTCTTTCAACTAAATTAAATGATTTTCTCTTAAAATATCACCAATATACGTATCCTCAAATTTCTTCACAAAGTGTTCAACCATTTTGCGTTCCACGAACGGCATATCCATTTCTGTTAATTTTTTCTTGTCAGATAAATAATAAACAGAGTTTGCTAAGACGCGCAAGTCGTATGCAGAAGCAAACACTTCTGGTACTCCGCGTTCAACCTCTAGCAATTGATAAACAGCTTCCATCGCTGTCCGTACAGAATACTCTGTTGTAAACACCGTATCTCGTTCAGTATCTGCGAAGTTCCCGATGAAAGCAAGATTTTTAGAGCCGTTTGGTACAACTAATGGTCGATCGCCTGGTTCTCTTAACATAAAGTAAGAAGTGATAAACGGCATATAAACCGGAATAGTGGTAGCCGATTCTTCTGAAATACGTTCAATTTCCCCTTCTGGGACCCCTAAATGATAAAGTAACTCTTGCGTAATTTCTTGACCTGTACATTGTTCAATTGGTTTTTTGATATAATTTCCTGGTTTATTAGAAAGTAATCCATATACCCAAGTTATAGATTGTTGATCATTTTGTTCTTTAAAATGCGGTTGTCTATGCATAGCGAAACTCATCATCCAATTAGAGTCTTTGATAGTAATAATACCACCTGTGACAATTTTTCCTGTCCGTAATTTACGATGTGTTAACCGAGAAAGATACGGTTCAATATCGAAATTTTCCCACGTAATCGTTGCTGAGACAAACCAACTTTCATCTGGTAAATTTTCACAGAAAACTTCTGGGTGTCCAAATTCTGGGGATTGTTTTGCTAAGTTTTTCCAGAGATTCCAACTTCCCCCTAGTTCATGAGTAATTGGTGCTGGTGTATGATGATCTCCTTGCGTCGAACTTTCAGTAATTGAGCCATTCGTTACGAAGACTAAATCATTTTCAGTTAAAGGAATTTCTTTGGTTTTGCCCGCTTGTGTCAACAATAATCGCCGAGCAACTTTAGTAGCTCCTTTGATGTCGACTTGGATATCATTGATCGTTGTTTCATATTGAAAGTCTACCCCTTGATTGGTTAAAAAGCTTAGTAATGGTTTCACTAACGATTCGTATTGATTGTATTTGGTAAACTTCAAGGCTGTAAAGTCAGGCAAACCTTTGATGTGGTGGATAAAGCGCATGATGTAGCGGCGCATTTCAATGGCAGAGTGCCATTTTTCAAAAGCAAACATTGAACACCAATAGATCCAAAAGTTGGATTCAAAAAATTCTTCGCCGAAAACATCTTCAATTTTTTTGCCAATTAATTGATCTTCAGAAGTCATAAATAAATCAACGATTTCTTTTTGTGCTTTTTTGGATAAAGTAAATTGTCCATCATCAGGGACACGTTCGCCACGGTTATGAATAATGCGGCAATTTGAAGAATTCGGATCATCTAAATCTAACCGGTAAAACTCATCTAGGACAGAGGCATCTTCTACTTCTAATGATGGTACCGAACGAAATAGATCCCACAAACACTCGAAATGGTTTTCCATTTCGCGTCCGCCGCGAGTGACAAAGCCATCATGGGGAATAAATTTACCATCTAAAGAACCGCCAGACAGCGTGAGTTCTTCAAAAATGTGAATATTTTCGCCCTTCATTTGACCGTCACGAATTAAGAAAACAGCCGTTGCTAAACCTGCTAGGCCACCACCAACGATATAGGCACTCTTGTCATCTACACCTTTTGGTTTTCTTGGTCGAGCAAATGCTTCATAATTTCCATTTGTGTATCTCATTCTCGTTTCCTCCTATCATTTGATACCCTCATCATACTGCTACCAAAAAAAATACCCAAAAGATAACCCTTTTTTTTAAGAAATTCTTTGACAAATAAAGAAAATTGTCTAATTTTTAAGCAAGTGAATAATCGTAGATGTTTCATGTGAAACAAAAAAAGAACGAGAAGAAAAATGGCCGCTTTTTCTTCTCGTTCTTTTTATGCTAATTCGTTTACCGTTTCTACTCCAAAAACAGCAACCCAATCTTCCTGAAAATCAGTTACTGCTTTTTGAATGGCGGGCATTGCCAAGCCTTGTGTCACGAGTTCTGGTGCGATAGTGGCCGCTTGCGCCCCCATTTGACAGGCTTGATTAATTTGTGCCACGTTTTTAAAACTAGCAGCTAAGATCTTACTCTTTGCGTTCGTCCGTTTAATTTCTGCAGCTAAATGCTCAATAACCTTTTGAGAATCAATTGTTAAATTCTCCATCCTATTATAATACGGTGCTAAATAATCTGCACCTGCCGCAATCGCTAGGTAGCCTTGAAATTCTGTATAAATAGCGGTTGCTGTTATCCGATAATTTGCCTGCTTTAGTTGTTTGATGGCTGCCAAGCCTGCTTCATTGACTGGGATTTTAATGAATGTTTCTTGGCCTAATTGTTGTACAATGGTTTGGGCATCTTCTAGCATCTCTTCTGTCGTTTGACCGACCACTTGGACGTGCAAACTCGCTTGTCCAATCGTTTTTTTGATTTCTTTCATCTGCGCAAAGAAGTCAATTTTTCCTGCTTGCTTAACAATACTAGGATTAGACGTTACGCCTGCCAGTGGTAAAATTTTCTGATACTTTCGAATAGCCTCAAGATTAATTGTATCTAGCATAAATTCCATCTTTTACGTTCCTCCCTTAAACGATAATTATAGAATAGTGATTGTTGTACCAACAGTTATTTCAGGAATAGCTTTTTCTTCAACATATAATGTACCTGGTAATTCAGGTGTTGTTGCGCCATCAAATTTAATAGTAATGTGACCCAATGTGTCTAAATTAGTTAATACTACCTCGCCTACAGCGGTAATCTGGTAAGTTTGTTCATCAATCACTAACGTTTGCTTGTCCGTAATCGCTTCTGTGACTGGCTGAACCTCAATGTTATAACAATAATCTGCTAAAGCATCTGGTGCATCTTTTCCAAATAAGATGACCATTTTTTCTTCTTTAAATAATTCGGCTTCTGGTCCAATAGACTGAACCTTTGTTGTAAATACTGACATTTCCCATCCTCCAAAAAAATTTTTTAACTATACAATCCAAAACTTGCTAACCAAGCAACTAGTACTCGAGGGGCACCATTTAAGAAACGAGAATATAAAACAGAAGGGACCCCGACTTCAACGGTTTCAGCTTCAGCTTCTTCCAAGCCTAAACCCACGGGAATAAAGTCGCACGCGTTTTGTGTATTAATAGCAAACAATGCTGGTAGAGCTAGTTGTGGCGGAATGTTGCCTTTCCCAATTTCCACACCAATTAACGTACCAATTACTTGGCTGATTACTGCTCCAGGACCTAATAAAGGAGAAAGAAACGGCAGAGAACAAATAAAACCAATAATTGTTAACCCCACAATGTTTCCTGCCAATGGCGCCATGATATTGGCAAAAAATTCACCAATTCCTGAACCTTGAATCACACCAATTAATAAAGAAACAAATGCCATAAACGGAATCACTGTGTTGATCATCGTTTGTACGCCTTCACGGGCTGATTGGTTGAATGTCGCTACAACTTTTCCTGCACCCATACCAATTTTCGCAACAAAACTTTGTTGTTCCGCTTTTTGTTCAGTAATTTTTTTACTTGTATCATATTTAAATTCTGTTTTTTTCGAGGTGGGCTTTTCTGTATCAGCAGCAGCTTCTTCTGATGTCAATGTAATCTGTTTCGGGCCTACAGCGGAAACATAAATTGTCTCATTAATGTATTGTGCTAAGGGACCACTTTTGCCAGTTGGAACAACGTTAATAGTAGGAATTCCTTTTTTAGGATAAATTCCGCAACGAAGAGTGCCTCCACAATCAATAATGGCTAATGCGATTTCATCATCTGGAATCGATGTCTTAAAACCATTGACCGCTTCCATTCCTGTCAATTCTACGATTTTATCAACGATTGCGGGTTTCTCGCCGCCACCTGTAATGTAAATAAATTTATGTTTTTCTTCTGTCGGTGTAATCACTAAGGGCCCACCATAACCGCCATTTCCTTTAACTACCTTAATACTATTGTACGTCATCTCACCTTGCTCCTTTCTAATCCACAGCAATCTCTACTGTTTTACTAAGGGTAATTCCTTGTTGTTTGCAAACATAGGCGGTAGTGAAATCGGTAACCCAACCGCCAATAAAATTCATTAATATCCCTACAAACATATAGCGAATCGCTAGGTCCATCGAATTTAGTCCTAACGTATCAATCCCTTGCGCAATCCCTAACCAAACGAACAATTCACCAGGATTAATATGAGGGAAAACCCCATTACTGGTATGACAAAATTGCGCTTGTGCAGCATAATAGCTAGGTTTATAGTATTCTGGTAAAAATCGTGCCATCGTAAAGGACATTGGATTGCCTAACATAAAAGCGGATAAAAAAGGCAGCACTAAATACCGCGTAACAGGATTTTTGGCAGAAAGTTTGGCTACTTTGGTTACTCTTTCTTCTCCTAGAAAAGCAATTAAAGTATTCATAGCTACCATTAACATCAAAACAACAGGTACGATGCCTGTCATCCAAGAAATAAATGTTTCTGCTCCTGTTTGGAAAAGGTGCATAAATCCTTCCGCAAATTTTGTAATATAAGACATTACTCGACACTTCCTTTCAATTTTGTTTGTACTTTATTTTTCCATAATTGCCATTGAATTTTGGCTCCATTAAGCGGCGTTAATGGTTGTGTTTCTTGATAATTGCCAAGCTCAACACGTAAGTAAATTTCTCGTGCATTTTCCATCGCTTGTTGGGTTAATTTATTTTCCTTTTGTACGAGTGGATGGTAATGATCCATATAATGAATATCCTCGTTCACGTACTGAGGTAAGGGATGAAATTTAGCTAGAACGGTGACACCTTGCATCTTTCTAGCGGCTAAGATTTTCCCTTGCGAATCCACAGCAAACAAGATAATCGTGCCTGCTTTTAACTTCCCTGCACGTCGACCAATCGCGACTTTTCCTAATTGTCGCAATTCTTGGTAGTTTTGATTAAAGTGTTTAATCTGTTTCATTCCCATAGCTATCTGAACAAAGTAAGCTGTTAAAAAAAGCGCCCCGAATACGTAGATAAAACTCATATGATAATCCCCTTCCTTTGCATCCACTCTTTAACTGCTAAAACATCTCGTTGCTTCCGTAACTCATTACGTAAACGTTCGTCTCCTGCGATTGTAAACAAGCGGTCATATAGTTGTAGTAACTCTGCTTCAACAGTGGCCGTCAGCTCTTCTGGAATACCCAACAGCAAAATAACATCAACTTTACCTTCTGGTGTAACCAGTGATTCTTCAAAAACCCCAATCGATAAAATAATCGTTGGTAAGGCTTGATTAATTGTATGGGGAAAGGCAATCCCCGATTCAAAAATAGTTGTTTGTTGATCTTCTCTAGTAAAAATTCGTTCGATAAATTGAGGATCTACTAATTTTTCTGCTTCTAAATCAGCAATCATTTTCTGGATATTCGCTCGGTAACCTTGAGTATTCTCTAATAATTGATAGGTCATATGAATATTTTGAGATTCCACGGAACGAATTTCTTTTGCTCTCTGCCACTCATTTCTGAGCCAAGTATCGTTAAATAAATTAGTTAAATGGATCATCGGTGTTTGTGGTCGAATATTTTTTAAGGGAATGGTTGTAAAAATAGCAAAATATTGATTCAATTCTCTTCTCTCTGCCTCTTCTTCAGAAAAATGGGCAATCTGGACGTCTGGACCCAAAACTTTTTCCAATTGCCGCTGAATGATCAAGGCCGTTCCATGACCTGTACTGCAGATTACAGCGATTTCTTTTTTGGCTCCCGCTTCATAGTTCCCTCTCAATGCTAGTTCAAAATACAAAGCGAGATACCCAAATTCAACCGTCGGCACACAACGATTTAACAAACGGCCCAATTCTTGCAAGCCAATCTTGGCTAATTCATAGGCCAAAGGATATTGTCGTTCAATTTCTCCGTAAAATAAATCGTGACACTCCACATGAAAAACGAGTCGATTCATCACGTTTCTTAAATGATCTTTCATTTCTGAAAACAAGAAGTCCTCATCAAATTCAACAACAACTGAATGATGAATTTTTTTCATCATTTTTTGAAAATAGTCAGCTAAGAGTCCTTCATCAGCCAATAAAGAATTACGAATATGGTTTGTGTTGATGTTAAAAGGAAAGCTGATAAAGGAACGTTCCCATTGGCTTAACGTTACATTATAGGTTATTTCCAAGTGATACATCAGTTCTTCAATCTGCTCGTTATGACGAACATAATCAACATATTCTGGTGGTAGTTCCGTAATGAGTTTTCCAGCTAAAACACGCTGCAAAACAATTGAAACCACTCTTCGTAAAAGAAAACTATCTTGTTTTGCTAGTCTTGTTTCTTTGATTATTTTTTGTATCATTTGTTTGGTAGTTTCATGAAGAAACTGTTCTTCAAAATATTCTTGGACGTAATTCACATGAAGTAAGCGTAAATCAAACTCTTTTCCTTCTAAATGAATGCCACGGTTTGGCGTACCTACAACCGCAACCTGCCAAGGAGCAATCAGCTCTTTCATGCGCTTAATGTCTTTATTAACTGTGCCGCGACTAACGGCGAGTTCTTCGGATAAATCATAAGTTGAAATAAATTGATCTTCTTCTATTAATCGTTTGATAATGTAGGAAACACGCTTGCTTGAAGAATTAAAATCAGATTCCCTTTTTAGCCGTCCAGACAAAACCTCTTCAAAACCTTCAAAGTTATTGATTTCTAACTGAAAGAGATTTTCCTTCTGAATAATTTGGGCGATACCGATTAATTCATCATTCAATGTATCAATGTTTTTACGAACTGTTTGAGGACTTGCGGCT
This sequence comes from Enterococcus sp. AZ120, assembly GCF_050546165.1. Classification (NCBI taxonomy): domain Bacteria; kingdom Bacillati; phylum Bacillota; class Bacilli; order Lactobacillales; family Enterococcaceae; genus Enterococcus; species Enterococcus sp. AZ120. The sequence goes on from NZ_CP172950.1 coordinate 2,674,650, forward strand.
AATTTTTCTTGCAATTCCTGTAAGCTCATTCCTTTGTGATCAACTAGTAATTTTATTACTTGGTACCATCTATTTACTAGCGTCATTTAGTTTTCCCACCTCTATCCTCTTGTTTTACCTCCAGCTACGTTTGTGGTGATGCCTGTAATATAGCTTGAACGGTCTGATAAATAATAGCATACTAAGTCAGCGACTTCATGGAGTTTTCCGCTACGACCTAATGGAATCGTACTTGTTTTTGAATAACCTGCTCGCAATTGCTCAACAGAAATGTTTCGTGTATAAGCCAATGCTTCTTCGTATGCTAAAGTGCGCAAGCCCGTTTCTTCCATAATGCCTGGCGCAATCCCCACGACACGGACGTTTGATTTTCCTAACTCTTTAGCCCATGAACGTGTATAACTGCTGACCGCTGCTTTCGTTGCAGCGTAGGCGCTTTGCCCTTCGGAGCCTTCTAATCCAGCTTCTGAAGACATATTAATAATGACACCTGCTTGTTTTTGTACAAGAATCCGGCCCACTGCTTGGCTCATTAGGTAGAGCCCTTTTTGATTGATGGCTACAATTTTGTCGAATACCTCATCCGATAATTCATAAGGCCCATGAGGATGATTTTTATCCACCAATAGACGAGGAATATTGATTCCGGCATTATTTACTAGGCCATCTACGGTTCCAAATTTTTCCACCACTTGAGCGACACCCGCTTCTACTTCTGCTCGAGAAGTTACATCGACTTTCACAAAGAGTAAATGCTCATGTTGCGTTTCTGATGCTGAAATATCAAAATTAGCGACATAGACCTCTTCTGCTAACAAGCTTTCAACAATGCTGAGACCAATACCAGATGAGCCTCCTGTAACAATCACTACTTTTCCTTTAATTCCTAACCAATCTGTCATTTGTTCCACTCCTATCATTTGTTTGCGCTTTCAGTATAGGTCAGTTTGTGAAATTATTTAAGACAGTCTTTTTTTGCAGTTTAGAAAAAAGAGTAGACTAATTCAAAACAAAAAAGCAGTTGCTTCTTCACAATCAATCATCCGTGAAGAAGCAACTGCTTCAAATTTTTATTATCCTTGCACTTTCGCGATTTTTCCTTGTTCGATGTAGACCATCAAAATGCTAATGTCAGCGGGGTTCACACCGCTGATACGGCTTGCTTGGGCAATCGTTTCTGGTTGGATTTTTTGTAGTTTTTGTTTTGCTTCTGTCGCCAAGCCGTTAATCGCTTGGTAATCGATGTTTTCTGGAATGCGTTTTGCTTCCATGCGTTTTAGTTTCTCAACTTTTTCCATGGCTTTTTTAATGTAGCCTTCGTACTTGATTTGAATTTCTACTTGTTCAATCACTTTTGGATCGAGCGCCTCTTCAGGTGCGGGAATAAATTGAGCGACTTCTTGATAACTGATTTCTGGGCGTTTCAGAAAATCTCTAGCTAAAATACCATCTTTTAAGCCAGCAGCGCCTTTGGTTTCCAAAAATGCTTGCACTTCTTTGGTTGGTTTAATCCGATGTTTGCCTAAGCGGGCAATTTCCGCTTCAACAGCCGCTTTTTTGACTAGATAGGCGGCATATTGTTCTTCTTTGACTAAGCCAATTTCATGACCCATTTCTGTTAAACGTAAGTCCGCATTGTCATGTCGTAAAATCAAACGATACTCCGCACGTGACGTTAATAAGCGATAAGGTTCGTTAGTGCCTTTTGTAACTAAATCGTCAATCATGACGCCAATATAGCCATCACTACGTTTTAAAACAAGAGGCTCTTTGCCTTGAATTTTCAATGCAGCATTAATTCCTGCCATCAAGCCTTGACCAGCAGCTTCTTCGTAGCCACTAGTTCCGTTCGTTTGACCTGCTGTATAAAGATTTTCAATGACCTTTGTTTCTAATGTTGGGCGTAATTGGTGAGGGACTACCACATCGTATTCAATGGCGTAACCTGTACGCATCATTTCTACTTTTTCTAATCCTTCAATAGAATGAAGCATTTCTGTTTGGACATCTTCTGGTAAAGAAGTAGATAAGCCTTGGACGTAAACTTCTTCGGTATTCAACCCTTCTGGTTCCAAGAACAATTGGTGTCTTGGTTTGTCTGCAAAACGAACAATTTTGTCCTCGATGGATGGACAATACCGAGCGCCCACACCTTCAACAATCCCAGTAAACATTGGGGCGCGGTGTAGATTTTTTTGAATAATTTCATGCGTTGTTTCATTCGTATAAGTTAACCAACAAGGTTCTTGGTTTTGATTGTAGGCACTATCTGGCGTGCTGTAACTAAAGTGGTTGGGTTCTTTATCGCCTGGTTGTTCCTCTGTCACAGAATAATCAATCGTACTTGATTTTACTCGCGGCGGCGTTCCTGTTTTAAAGCGATCGATTTCTAAACCTAATTCTTTTAAATGATTGGCTAAACCAACGGAAGGTTGCGAATTGTTTGGTCCTGATGAATATTTTAATTCACCAATAATAATTTCGCCACGCAAGGCAGTACCGGCAGTAATCACCACTGCTTGACTACGGTATGCGGCACCTGTTGAAGTTACAACACCACGACAAACGCCATCTTCCACGATTAATTCTTCAACAATCCCTTGACGAAGGGTTAAATTTTCTTCTTTTTCAATGGTATGTTTCATTTCTGTCGCATAGGCATGTTTGTCAGCTTGCGCGCGCAACGCACGCACTGCTGGACCTTTACCAGTATTTAGCATCCGCATTTGGATGTAGGTTTTATCAATGTTTTTACCCATTTCGCCGCCTAATGCATCGATTTCTCGGACAACGACTCCTTTGGCAGGTCCACCAACAGAAGGGTTACATGGCATAAAAGCAACCATATCTAAATTAATCGTTAAAAGTAACGTTTTAACGCCCATTCGTGCGGCTGCTAAGGCTGCTTCAGAGCCAGCATGTCCAGCACCGACGACAATAACATCATATGATTCTGCTTGATATTGATTCATAAAAAATTCCTCTCTTGTCTTATTTTCCTAAACAAAATTGACTAAATAACTGTGTAATTAATTCATCTTGGACACTATCGCCGACGATTTCCCCTAAATAATCCCAACAACGGGTCATATCAATTTGAACTAAATCGACTGGCATACCTGCTTCGATGCCGTTAATCACTTCTTGTAACGAAAGCGCTGCTTGATCCAGCAAAGCAATATGACGTGTATTAGAAATATAGGTAGCATCTTTTTCGCCTGTTTGGCCGCCAAAGAAAAGATCAGCAATTTTCGCTTCTAACTGGTCTAAGCCTGTGTTTGACAACACCGAAACGGATAAAATTTCTTCTGCAGGGACTAATTCTTGTAATTCGTTAGGATCCAGTTTTGTCGGTAAGTCCATTTTATTTAAAAGAATAACGCGTTTTAAGCCTTTCGTTGCTTCCAACAGTTGACGATCTTCCTCTGTCAATTCTTCGCTTTGATTTAAGACTAACAAAATTAAATCCGAATCTGCTAACGCTTTGCGGCTACGTTCGACACCAATTCGTTCCACAATGTCTTCTGTTTCGCGAATCCCCGCTGTATCAATTAATTTTAAAGGAACGCCGCGAACGTTAACGTATTCTTCAATGACATCACGTGTCGTTCCAGCAATATCTGTAACGATGGCTTTTTCTTCTCGTAACAGATGGTTTAACAAACTGGATTTCCCGACATTTGGTCGGCCAATAATTGCTGTACTTAGGCCTTCTCGCAAAATTTTTCCTTGTTTAGCGGTCGTTAATAATTGTTGAATCTGCGCTTTCACAAATTCGGCTTTTTCTAAAAGTAATTTCGTGGTTAATTCTTCGACATCATCATACTCTGGATAATCGATATTAACTTCTACTTGTGCTAAAGTATTTAAAATTTCTTGTCTTAATGAACGAATTAACGCCGACAAGTTACCATCCAATTGGTTCAATGCAACATTCATCGCTTTATCCGTTTTAGCACGGATTAAGTCCATCACTGCTTCTGCTTGTGAAAGATCCATTCGGCCATTTAGAAAAGCACGTTTTGTAAATTCCCCAGGTTCGGCCATTCGTGCGCCTTCACGTAACAGTAATTGCAATAATTGGTTCACCACGACAATGCCGCCATGACAGTTAATTTCTACCACGTCTTCTCGTGTAAATGTTTTCGGTGCCCGCATCACAGAAAGCATGACTTCATCAATCAATTGATCGTTTTGCGGATCAACAATATGACCATAATGAATCGTGTGCGTGGGGACTTTAGCTAAATCTTTAGTGCCTGACCGATAAACTTTGTTTGCAATAGCAACTGCTTGCTCGCCACTTAAACGAACAATACTAATCGCACCTTCACCTGGCGGCGTAGAAATCGCCGCAATTGTATCAAATTCCATTGTAGCTGATTGCATAATTAGCTTCCTTTCTTCATAACAACAAAAAAAGCGCCCACTCCTCCTGCATTAAAAAATTCAGGTTGGATTTAGCACTTTCACTGCTTGTTCCTTCGATTTTCTGAAAATAGAATAGCACATTTTATTCTATTTAGCAATTTTTCTTCATTAAATGGAACGAGAAAACGTATCATTGAGTGGGGAATTCTCAACAATACGTTTTCTCATCTATAGGAATTAAAGGAGAGAGCTAGTTTTTACGTTTGCGTTTGATGATTCCCATGCTCGCAAGGAGTGCGACAAAGGCGCCAAACAAACTTGTTGTCACGGCTGAAGACTCTTTTTCTCCTGTGCTAGGTAAGAAGCCTGTTTTCCCGTGATTTCCAGTGCCATAACTGATGGTGCTTAGTTTAGGGTGGTAGCCACTACCATTTGTACCGAGGCCATTGCCTAGTGAACCTAAGCCAGAACCTGTTGTGCCTAAACCAGAACCTCCATTTGGATTTGAACCTGTGTTTGAACCATTCCCATTATTCCCGCCAGTTGCGCCATTGTTTCCTGTATTGCCGCCTGTATTGCCGTTATTTCCGCCAGTGTTACCATTGCCTCCTCCAGGATTCGTTGGGTCGGCTGGTGTCATGAAGGTTGTAGCCGTACTGTAATGTCCTGCGCCATCGGTAGCTGTCGCAAGTAAACTTTGTTGAGCAGTCGCTTGTCCCGCTGTTAATTGGATAGCGAAGTTGCCTTCAGCATCGGTGGCACCTACAGCAATCACACTTCTTAATAGTCGGTTACTAATTTGAATGATTCGGTTTGGTTCAGCTGTTCCTTTGATGAGGTAGCCGGCTTTAGACGTTCCTAAAACTGAAGAAACAGTTGGTGCCGCAATTTTAATTTCTGGTTCTCCCGTAATATCGGCTGGCGTCATAAATGTGGTTTTAGGACTCACATTTCCTTGTGTATCTGTGGTTAGTGCGGTTAATGTTTCTTTTTCTGTTGCTAACCCTGCTGCAATATGAACGGAGAAGGTACCTCCAGTAGTTGTATTGCCACTTGCCAATAATTGTTCACTGCTATTGTAAAATTGAACCGTGACATTTGGATCAGCAGTTCCAGTGACTGTATAGCCATTGGCTTTGTTTCCTTCAACCTTCGTAATAGTTGGCGCCGCTAAAACGACATCCGCTGGAATAACGGCTGTAGCTGGTTGACTTTCATTACCAGCGCCATCTTTGCTAATAATCGTAATCGTTTCTCCTGGTGTCACTACGCCAGCTGGTAGAGTCACCGTATATTGGCCGGTTTCGTTAACAGTTGTAGCAGCAATGATGGTTCCGTCTGCGTCACGGACATCAATAGTGGTTTTGGGCTCCGCCGTTCCAGTGATTTCGTAACCTTTACCAGAATTTCCGGTAATAGAATCAATGGTTGGTGTGGCTAAGTCGGCTGGTGTAGTTGCTGTAGCCGGCTGACTTTCTTTTCCTGTTGCATTTTTCGCTACAACAGTTATTGTTTCGTTAGCTGAGGCCTTCCCTGGCTCTAAAGTCACTGTGTATTTGCCATCAGTTCCAGTAGTTGCCATGCCAAGGACTGTGCCATCGGCATCACGCACCTCAACTGTTGTACCAACTTCTGCTGCTCCTACTACTTGATAGCCTTTTGTCGTGCTACCAGTGATTTTGTCAACAGTAGGTGTCGCGACTGGTGCATCTGGATCAGCAGGTGTTTTGAAAGCAGTCGGATTACTTTCTTTCCCAGCAGCATCTTTCGCAATGGCAGTTAAGGCTTCGTTAGCTGTTGCTGTGCCCGTCGGAAGAGTGATTGTAAAGGCGCCAGCACCATCAGTCGTTCCCGTAGCAATAACTAAACCTGCTTCATTGTGAATCTCAATGGTGACATTTGGCTCTGCCGTGCCGGTTACTTGATACCCAGTGGCAGTTGTTCCTGTAACAGTCGTCACAGTTGGTGCTGCTACGGTTGCATCTTCAGGGACCGTCACTTCCGTTGGTTGACTTTCATTGCCGTCACCGTCTTTTCCAACAACTGTTAATGTATCACCAGGATTAGCGGCTCCCGCTGGAAGGTCCACAGTAAAGTTTCCTTGATCATCCGTTGTCGTTGTACCAATAATTGTTCCATCTGGGTTCCGTACTTCAATGGTGGTATTGGGGTCCGCCGTCCCAGTGATTTCATAACCAGTTGTTGAATCTCCAGTAATGTCACCAATTGTTGGTGTGGTAACATCAGCGGGTGTCATAGCTGTAGTTGGTTGACTCTCAAGTCCAGTATCATTTTTAGCAACTACATTCACTGTTTGTTTAGCTGTTGCTTTTCCTGAAGCTAACGTCACAGTATATTGGCCAGTCGGTCCAGTTGTTGCGGTGCCTAAAACTGTTCCGTCTGTTGCACGAACTTCAATGGTGGTGCCAAGTTCAGCGGTACCTGTCACTTGATATCCTTGTGTTGTATTCCCAGTAACTTTGTCGACACTTGGCGGTGCCACTACTTCATCTGCTGGTGTTTGGAAGGTTGTCGGTGTACTTGTATTGCCAGCAGGATCTTTGGCTAACGCTGTCAATGTTTCATTCGCATTTGCCGTCCCAGCTGGAAGGTTCACAGCAAAGGAACCAGTCCCATCGGCAGTCCCTGTTGCAATCACGTTCCCATCTGCATCACGAATTTCGATGGTAGCATTCGGATCAGCGGTGCCTGTCACCTGATAACCAGCAACTGAATTACCTGTTACTCCTGTTACAGTTGGTGCTGTAACCGTGGCATCAGCAGGAACAAGGACTTCAGTCGGTTGACTTTCATTTCCCGCGTTATCCTTTCCAATCACTGTTAACGTATCCCCAGGATTGGTCGTTCCCGTTGGTAGCGTTACAGTAAAATCACCATTCGCATCAGAGGTACCTGTACCAATGACTGCCCCAGATGGATCACGAACTTCGATTGTTGTGTTAGGGTCTGCTGTTCCTGTAATTTCATAACCCGAACCAGAGTTGCCTGTGATGTTATCAACTGTTGGTGCAGTGACATCAGCTGGTGTTGTCGCCGTTGCTGGTTGACTTTCCGTGCCACTAGCGTTTTTCGCTACAACGCTCAGCGTTTGATTTGCTGTTGCTGTTCCTGAATCTAAAGTCACTGTATATTTTCCGTCAGTTCCAGTTGTTGCAGTACCAAGGACCGTGCCAGCTGCATCGCGAACCTCAATGGTGGTGCCAACTTCAGCAGTCCCTTTGACCTCATAGCCTTTTGTTGTACTACCTGTTACAGTCTCAACAATTGGCGTCGCCACGGGCGTATTAGGATCCGCTGGCGTTTGGAACGTTGTTGGCGTACTTTCTGTACCGCTGGCGTTTTTCGCTACGGCGGTTAACGTTTCATTCGCACCTGCTTCACCTGCGGGAATGGTAACTGTAAATGCCCCTGTCCCATCAGCAGTACCTGTACCTATCACGGCACCTCCTGCATTTCGGATCTCAACCGTGGCATTGGCATCGGCAGTTCCTTTAACTTCGTAACCTGCTGTTGAATTACCTGTCACTCCTGTGATTGTTGGTGCGGTTACGGTTGCTTCATCCGCTGGTGTTTGGAACGTTGTTGGCGTACTTTCTGTGCCGCTGGCGTTTTTCGCTACGGCGGTTAACGTTTCATTAGCACCTGCTTCACCTGCGGGAACGGTAACTGTAAACGCTCCTGTCCCATCAGCGGTACCTGTGCCTATTACGGTGCCTCCTGCATTTCGGATTTCAACTGTGGCATTGGCATCAGCAGTTCCTTTAACCTCGTAACCTGCCGTTGAATTACCTGTCACTCCTGTGATTGTTGGTGCGGTTACGGTTGCTTCATCCGCTGGCGTTTGGAACGTTGTTGGCGTGCTTTCTGTGCCGCTGGCGTTTTTCGCTACGGCGGTTAACGTTTCATTGGCGCCTGCTTCACCTGCGGGAACGGTAACTGTAAACGCTCCTGTCCCATCAGCGGTACCTGTGCCTATTACGGTGCCTCCTGCATTTCGGATTTCAACCGTGGCATTGGCATCGGCAGTTCCTTTAACTTCGTAACCTGCCGTTGAATTGCCTGTTACTCCTGTGATTGTTGGTGCGGTTACTTCACTAGTAGTACCTGCAGCAAAATAAATGTTGGATACACCGTCTGCTGTTGCTAATAAATTAACGTCTAAAAGATCTGTTTGAACGACTGTTCCTACAAAACGAGCATCTAAATTATTGGATAAATTTTGAGGTGTTGAAACGGTAGTTGGTAAAGTAACCGTAGTTGCGCCTAGTAAAGAAGCATCCACTAACTCATTCACACCTGAACCACCAACCGCTAATAAAGGCAAAGCACCTGAAACAGCCACGTTTACCGTGCCTTTGACAGGAAGCAAGGCTGCATTTATGGCTGTGGCGACAAGATTACTTGGGAGACTGGTTCCTTTTGCCTCCAAAGCTTGAACTGCCGCATTCAAATCTTGTAAGATGTTTGAAACATTTTGGGCTAAAACTAACCCTAAACCATCACTAATTGGTGCGCTAATGTATGAGCCGTCAGCTGCTAACGTTTCCGGAGCTGTAAATGAAGCAGCACCTAAGTTTTCAATGTTATTCACTAATTCCAATTGACGATTCACTTCCGTCAAATCAATATCAACACCAGTTAAATTCCCTAACGCTCCACTGGTAATTTGAGTAATCACATTGGTTAAATCATTGGCTGCATTCAAAACGGCAGTCAAAAAAGTAACTTTTGAAAGATCAATCGTAACGTTGGTATTGATTGCTGCGCTGCCTGCTGCAGCTACATTTCCTCTTAACTCAGGAGGAACCACTAACACCGCTTGTTTTTGTCCACTAAACACAGCGGAAGCATCTGCTAAAGCGCCACCAGAAACCGTGAAATTAACTGGTTGATTTTGGTTTGCGGCTGTCCAACGATTACTCGTTGAAGTGCCACTGTCATTATTTGACGTAACATTTGATAATAGTTCGATATCCAAGACCGCTGCTGATGCACTGATTGTGCCAGAGGTAACAGCTATACTTACAGGGATTGCTAATGACGTAAATAATAAACCACTTGATATTGCTAAATTAAGCATCTTGCGTTTTGTCCATTTTTTATGCTGACTTTTCCGATTAAAATCCTCAACAATTTTCTTTTTCATCTGATCGTCCCTCTTTTCTTTAAAATAAACGATAAATACCAAGATCATTAGCTTCCCCTAGTTGTTCATCTCCCCCTTTAGCGATTTAAATGGATTTAACACCTGCAGTTTAGTACATTTCCTCAGCTTTTCAAAATATAATGCTGTGAATTTTTATATAAAAATTCATTTGATAACAAACATCCTGGATATGTTAAAAAACTCACTAATTCATTAGTGAGTTATTATACAATGAGAGGAAAATGAGGAAGTTTATACATTTCTCCTCAATCATTAAAGATAAATAAATTATTTTATTATAACTTATCGTTTGATAAATCGATAATTAAATAACGGAAAATTTTTTTATTTTTTTGAGAAATTCCACTATTATTTTTTCTACTACTTTGACTGTTTTTATCAATTTTATAGACATAAGTTATAAAAACTTTACATCAAAAAAATGACTCTAATCTATAACAATTTTTTCTGTTTTTAAGATTTTTTTATGAAATTTTTTATATTAAAAAAATTTCATAAAAAAAGGCGACAGCCGTTTTTGAACGAATGCCGCCTTTTAGATAAACAAAAACCTGATTCTAAAAGAATCAGGTTTAGGAAAAGCAAATCAAGATTCGCTTCAACTGTTTATCATCGTATTTGTATACTCTGATAAGAATGATTTCGTAATAAAATATACTGTGTTTCGTGGTATTTGTCAATCGCTTTCTTGAATTCTCTTGAGACCTTTCCATAGGCATATAAGGTCAAAATAACTGACCAAATCAGCGTTGTAACTATCTTTTTAATTAAGGGGTCAGCCAATTTAATTTCATTAGTTTATCTAAAAACACCACCAAAATTAAAGCATCTGCACTGCCACCAATACTCCAATTTTTTTCTTTGAATAAGTGATTCAATCTTTCTAAACAAAGGGTTCCCCGTAACGTTTGTGTCCCCCCTAAAGCAAAATATTCCTGGATTAACGGTTGATATATTTCAAAAATTTGGACATTTTGACTTCGTTTAATCAAATTCGTATCCTCAACATAGAGCGATAAATAAAGGAGCGTATCAATGAGTTTTTGTTGTTGTGTGCCTTGATGTTTTTGATAATAAGGCACTCCCTGTTCAAAGACAGCGGGATAACCTTGTTGCGCCTCACCACGGATTCCAGTCAAGCCATGCTGAACAAATAGTCGTTCACCCCAAGTTAGTTTTTCTAGCTCATTCGTAGCGAGGTTTTCAAAGTCAGCCAATAAGTCTTGCGTCATTGTTTGAAGCGTTTGTTGAAACAATTGTAAGGTGCAAGGGGTCTCCCAAATCATTAAACGACCACAGATAGCTAAAAAAATACCTAGAGAAAAAATCGCTCCTTTATGTGTATTGATACCTTCTGTTGCCTCAAACATCGCTCGTTCTGCTTCTAAACCAACTTGTCGAATCGCGCGAAATGTTGCCTCAATCGGCAAATGACGTAGCTCTGTCCCAGCTTGAACGAAGGTTTCAAAATAAGGAGTCAAAACCACACTACTTTCTAAAAAAGTGAAAACATCCATATCTTGATGGGCGCCTGCATCGACTGGATCCACCAAGCCTGGTTTATTTAAACAGGTCACTTCATAGAGTAGTGCCAATTGTGCTTGCTGCGCTAATTTACTCCTTGCTTGCTTTGTCATTGCCTTTTACGTCCCTTCTTCTGCCGTGGTCTTTTCTTGTTTTATATAGTCTAGTACAGCATTAAAAACCGTGTCAACTACGCCGCCATCAAATACATTAGGTATGAATTTTTCTGCTGTGGGTTCTGAAATCATAGCGGCCAAGCTTCGTGCTACTGTCATTTGCAAACCGACATCGACTTTTCTGCCTTTCGCTGCCAATAACCCTTTAAAAAGACCTGGAAAAGCTAAAATGTTGTTCACTTGATTCGGATATTTGGAAGAACCAGTTGCTAATAAACGGACGCCATTGGCTTGGGCGAGGGCTGGTTCAATTTCTGGTTTAGGATTTGCTAAAGCAAAGATAATTGGGTCTTGGTTCATTGATTTAATCAGGGCTGGCGTTAGCACATCCGCTTCTGATAAGCCTAAAAAAACATCCTGATTGACGACAGCGGTGGCTAAATCTTTGTTTTCTACTGATGGTTTTATTACCTGTCGAAGCAAAGCACGTTGGTAAGGATTCAATGTCGGGTCTTCTTCTCTTAAAACACCTTGGCGATCTACTAAGGTGAGATGCGTAATCCCCGCTTGAATACATAACTTAGCGGTCGCTACACCAGAAGCTCCAACTCCGTTAATCACCACACGTAATTCATTTAAAGGTTTTCCTTTAATTTTAGCTGCGTTAATTAGCCCAGCTAAAACGACAATGGCAGTGCCTTCTTGGTCATCATGATACACAGGAATGTTCAAACGTTGTTGAAGTTTTTCTTCAATTTCAAAACATTTTGGTGCAGAAATATCTTCTAAGTGGATTCCTGCAAAACTATTTTGTAAATTTTCAATTGTTTGAACCATCTCGTCAACTGATTTTTGTTCCAGTGCTAAAGGAATAGCATCGACCCCCGCCAAATTTTTATAAAGTAAAGCTTTGCCTTCAACAATTGGCAAGCCCGCTTGCGTGCCCATATTGCCGAGACCCAGAACAGCTGACCCATCTGTAATAACCGCAATTAACTTACCACTAATGGTCCACTCGCGCGCTAATTCATGATTTTGAGCAATCATTAAACTCAATTCTGCGACACCAGGTGTATACATTTTGGCTAAATCATGATGGTTTAACACCGCTTCTGTTGCTTCAAGACTTAGCACACCAATATTTTTTTGATGAATTGCTAGAATTTCTTCTAACACATTGTCACTTCCTTTCACGGGCTGCCTTTTTTCTATTTGATGAAGCAAGGGTTTGAACAACCGTTATCGTCGCTCAAACCCTTGCTTCTTTATACATTTGCGGAGCACTTGCCCGTTCTATTCTGGCAAGTCAAGTTTGACTGTCACTTTCTGTAACGGTACATCGTAAAAAGGATCTTCACGACGTCCTAAAAAGTCTTTTCCTTGTTGCGGGAACATCGCATATAATAGGACATCCTCTTCAGATTTTGCGTATTGTTGGATTTCCTTTTCTAAACTATGCAACTCTGGTTTCAATAAATCCGCTGGTCGACAAGTAATTACTTCTTCATCCCCAATGATTTTTTGCTTAATCTCTTCTGCGATAGGTGCTGGTGATTTGCCATATTCTCCGCGCACATAATCTTTGATTTCATTCGGTATTAAGGAATATCTTTCCCCAGAAATCACATTCATTAAGGCTTGTGTTCCAACCATTTGTGAAAGCGGCGTAACTAGTGGTGGATACCCTAAATCTGCTCTTACTTTAGGTACTTCAGCTAAAACTTCTTCATATTTGTCTTGTAAACCTTGCTCCGTTAATTGACTTAATAAGTTTGATAACATACCACCAGGCACTTGATAAATCAAGGTTTTCGGTTCCGTATCTTTAACTTTAGGGTTTAAAATGCCTTCACTTCTAAAGCGATCACGAATCGGATTGAAATAGTCAGCAATCTCTGTTACTTTTTCCATATTTAAACCTGTTTCAAAGCCTAAATCTTCTAACGCAATGGCTACAGATTCTGTGGCTGGTTGACTCGTACCGCCAGCGAAAGAAGAGATAGCTGTATCGATGATATCCGCACCTGCTTCAGCAACTTTTAAATAGGTCATCTCAGAAATACCACTAGTCGCATGCGTATGCACCTCTAAAGGTAAATCAATGGCATCTTTCATTTTGCTCACTAATTCAAAACCAGTTTGTGGCGTCAAAACGCCTGCCATGTCCTTAATACAAATGGAATCCGCTCCTGTTTGACTTAATTCTTTGGCTAATTTTACAAAGTAATCGATGGTATGAATTTCACTCGTGGTATAAGAAATCGCTGCTTGACAGTGTCCGCCAGCTTCTTTTGTTGTTTGAATTGCTGTTTGTAAATTACGGACATCATTCAAGGCATCGAAAATACGAATAATATCAATCCCATTTTCAACTGATTTTTCGACAAAGGCCCGCACCACATCATCAGCGTAATGACGATATCCTAGTAAATTTTGTCCTCGTAATAACATTTGAAGTTTGGTATTTTTAACTTCTTTGCGAATTTGGCGAAGACGTTCCCAAGGATCCTCGTTTAAATAGCGGACACAGGAATCAAACGTTGCCCCGCCCCACATTTCTAATGCATGAAATCCTGCCTCGTCCATTGTTTTAATAATCGGCAGCATATCTGAGGTTGGCATCCGTGTTGCAATTAAACTTTGTTGTCCATCCCGTAGCACCGTTTCTGTAAAACGAATTTTTTTACTCACTTGGCTGCTCCTTTCGTGTCAAAATTATTTCTGTTATTTTTTCTTGCATTGCTTCAAGACTGTGACGTCGATTTCGTCCACAGACTTTCGCCTCTTCTTGGCACATAAAACAGCGCCGTGGTGGCAAGCCTAAATCTCCTCGATGAAGGCTTTTTAGCTCCTCATTTCCCCATAAAACATCTAGGTCCACTAAACGACCATAAGGATGTGTTTCTTCAATTTTGACCATTCTTTGTTTTAATTCTTGTGGGGCTAACGAAACCGCCAAATAATATTCAGGCCCTGTCTTTTCATTCCGGTAAAAATTAACAATCGGTACTTGATCCAGCAATTGTTGCTCGACTTCGTCAATTACTTCTAAAAAAACAGCCGTTAAGGTGGGCGAATTTTTTACTTCTCCAGGAATATTCATTGTGGCAGATAAGAGACTAGCTTCTGGTGCTGTTTCTAACAACTCCTTCTGTGTGGCAGCTCTTTGTTCGCGAGCATCCAACATCTCTAAAAGTGTTACTTTTTCCCCATTAAACATTGCGTACCACATCAATTAGACTACCATCTCGGTATTCAATTAACGCAACAACTTTGTCTCCATATTTAATTGGTTCCGGGGTGCCAACAATGTTGTAGGCTTTGTCTTTCAACTCTTCTAACGTAAACTGAGGAACATCTAAGGTTTTAAAACAATCAATTAAGTCTGTTCTTTTTGGATTGATTGCAATGCCGACTTCTGTTACTACGACATCGACACTCGTACCTGGTGTAACGACTGTATTTACTTGCTCAACGATTGTTGGAATCCGTCCACGAACAAGTGGTGCAATCACTAGACTCATTTTACAAGCCATACTTGTATCGGAATGTCCGCCAGAAGCACCACGGATGACACCATCTGAACCAGTAATGACATTTACATTAAAATCTGTGTCCACTTCTAAAGCAGATAAAATAGCTGTGTCTAATTGATTAATAACCGCCCCTTTGCTAAGCGGTGAGGCATACATATTGGCATCAATTTCATAATGATTGGCATTTTCCCCTAAAGAAATAGCTGATGGATGATCAAAGTCTTGGACGTCAATAATTTTTTCTACTAAGCCTTCTTCCAAAAGTTCCACCATTGCATTCGTAATTCCGCCTAAAGCGAAACTTGCTTTAATGCCATCTTTAAGCATTTGTTCTCTCATAAACCGCGTAACTGCTAGTGAAGAGCCACCTGTTCCTGTTTGGAATGAGAAGCCTTCTTTGTAGTAAGGAGAATGTGTAATTATTTTTGCGGCATATTCAGCAATCAATAATTCTTTAGGATTCTTTGTAAAACGTGTCGCGCCTTTGGCAATTCCATCTGGATCACCAATTGCATCAATTTCTACCACATAATCAACATCTGTTTGTGGAATACTAATAGGGGTATTAGGATATGGTACTAATGTGTCAGTAATGATGACCACTTGATCCGCATATTTTGCATCGACCATCGCATATCCAAGAGAACCACAGGTAGCTTTTCCTTTGGTTCCATTCGCATTTCCATAAGCGTCTGAACTTGGTGCACCTAAGAAAGCTACATCAATATGGATATCGCCTACTGCTACTGCCCGTGCCCGGCCACCATGTGAACGAATCACCACAGGATTTTCCATGATACCTGCTGAAATAGCAGCTCCTACTTTATCTCTCAAACCTGAAGAAGTAATGTTGGTGACTACTCCATTTTTAATGTGTTCGATCAAAGGTTCATGAACATTTGCAATTGAACTAGGTGCAATCGAAATGTTTTTCAGCCCCATGGCGGCAATCTCGGCTAAAACTAAGTTCATCACATAGTCTCCTTCACGGAAATGGTGATGGAAAGAGATGGTCATGCCATCTTTTAAACCTGTTTTTTCAATTGCTTCACGAATACTTCCTAAAAGTTTTGTCTCCCGAGGTTTCACTGGTTTAATTGCTCGGCTCGCTTCTTGATAAGCATCAATGTGTGCTAATTCTCCTTCATAAATGCCGTATTGCTCTGCATAAGATTGAGGAATGTCTTTGCCTACTTTATTTACTACCATGTCTATATTTCCTCCTCGGTAATTAATTTAGCCGCCAATGCTAACGCAATGACCCGTTCAGCTCGTTCAACAATTGGTTTATCAACCATTTTTCCATTTACGGAGATAACACCGGAACCTTTAGCTTCGGCTTCCCGAATGCCCCAGATTACTTCCTTAGCATTCTGGATTTCTTTTTCTGTTGGCGCATAAATAGTATTAACCAATGGGATTTGACGAGGGTTAATCACCGATTTCCCATCGAAACCTAGCTGTTTAATCAAACGAACTTCGGCTTCAAAGCCTTCCGTATTGTCTACATCTGAATAGACCGTATCAATAGCTGCAATCCCAGCTGCTCGAGCGGCATGTAAAATCATGCTACGAGCAAAGAATAGTTCTTGGCCATCTGGATGGCGCCGTGTTTTCATATTGGTAACATAGTCTTCGGCGCCTAACGCGATGCCAATCAATCGAGTTGAACTTTTGGCAATCGCGGGCGCATTTAGAACACCTTCAGCCGATTCGATAGCAGCCATCATTTTCGTTGTTCCTACGGGAATGTCATTTTGCTGTTCTACTTCTGTAATGACTGCCTCGACATCAATGATATCTTGGGCTGTTTCTGTTTTTGGTAAACGAATCACATCGACACCAGCTAAGACCATTGCTTCAATATCTTCTGCGCCACCGGCATCTAAAGCATTGATCCGAACAACAATTTCAATATTGCCATAATCGAAAGTTTTCAAAGCAGAATGGACTAAAACACGGGCAGAGTCTTTTTCTTTTAATGAAACTGCATCTTCTAAATCAAACATGATTGAATCTGCCCCATACAATGGTGCATCTCTTAGCATTGCTGCGTTCGCTCCAGGGACAAACATCATTGTTCTTCTTAAACGTTCCATGAGTCCAACTCCTTCCAATCATACGTTTCTTTTTCAGCGCCTCGATGTAAAACTGTAATCATCCGAGCTTTGATTGTACAATCTAATGCCCCTTTATCAATCGCCTTGACCGCAACGCCTTGGACATCTAAATGTTCCAAAGTTGTCGTAATCACCTGACGAATTTGATTGCCAAATTGTTTTTCGACACTACTTTCTAATTCAATGGTATTTTCTGTTGATTCAATGGGTTGGACGGTAATCATAATATCACTTGATTCTACTGTCCCTGCAGTAGCATTTTTGATAATCTTCACTTTCTTCACCTCATTAGTTTCTTGTGTTCTACTAAGTATTGATAACTTGTTGCTGGTAAAAACTTCTTGAGTGTCTCTTTGTCGCCTTCAGCCATCGCTTTGCGAACTTTCGTCGCACTAATCAGCTCTCCATCACTCGCTAATCGCGGGACAATGGTTAGCGTTATCGTTTGTCCGAAAACTTGTTGCATTGCTTGATTGTAGACAGCGGTCACTTCTGAATAAGGCTCTTCTCCCACATAACGTTGCTGAATTTCAAGTATTGGCGCAATTCTTTCTTTAAATAACGTTGCATCAAGCGTTGCTTGAATTGCAGCTACCTCTAATGGCGCTTTTTCTTTCAAAAAATAGGTAGGAAAAGTCGCAGACGAAACTAAGTAATCTTCTGTAGATAGGACTGTCACATTGGGTAAATGGGCGACCCCTTTTTGCACCATTGCGAAACGTGCTTCTTTTGAAAACAGCGATTTATCTTCAGATAAAACAAACACATAAACGTGCGGACTTTCTTTGGCTGCTTTTTCGACTAAGTACTGATGGCCTTTCGTAAAAGGATTTGCATTCATGACAATGCTACTGGCTGGCCCTGCTTTTTTATGCTGTGTCAGGTAACCAAGATAATCGGCAAAATCTGGTTTGCCTTGCTCCATAAATAGCACCTCTTGATTCGCAACCACTTTTTGAAAGCCTAGCGACTGAAAAATTTGTTCATTTTTTGGTTTTGTATACAAAAAACTGTGTAATTGGTTTTCTTCTCTCAGTTTTTCAAGTAGATGAACCACCAATTGGGTTAACAAATTTTCAGATTGATATTTTTTACAAACGGCCACGCACTTAATCGTTTTGCCTGAAAGCGAGCCAGAGGCGATTAATGCTGTGTCATCATATATGCCAACGGTGTAATCAAGTGCTTCTGTCGTTTGCAATTCGGCTTTTTCCATTAATTCGCGCCAAGCTTGATAAGCTTTTTTATCTTTTTGCAACCAGATTCTTTTCATTGTATATACGCTGCTCACAGCAATAACCTCCTTTATTTTTTAATTGGAAATAATTTTGTTAGTAATTTAGATGCTAGATAAATGATAAATAAAACAACGAAAACGCCGCCCCAACCAAAACCTAACAGTTCAAAAGCAATTTTTAAATCTTCCATGTTAACAGACATGTATTCGTTCTCCTTTCCGTCCTATGTTAAAAAGGCTAATAGTAAGCCACCAGCAATTACAGAAGCGATTTGTCCTGAAACGTTGGCACCAGCAGCATGCATTAAAATAAAGTTTTGTGGGTCTTCATCTGTAGCCATTTTTTGAATGACCCGACTAGACATTGGGAAAGCGGAAAT
Organism: Enterococcus sp. AZ120; assembly: GCF_050546165.1. Taxonomy (NCBI): domain Bacteria; kingdom Bacillati; phylum Bacillota; class Bacilli; order Lactobacillales; family Enterococcaceae; genus Enterococcus; species Enterococcus sp. AZ120. The sequence continues at coordinate 2,693,122 of NZ_CP172950.1, forward strand.
ACCCGCAGCACCAATCATTGGATTGATTTTTTCTTTTCTAAATAAATTCAAGAATTTAGCAAAAAGCACGCCGCCGACTGAGTCCATAATAAAGGCGACTAACCCTAAGCCAATAACCATCAACGTATCGACTTTTAAGAACTCTGCATAGTTCATGCTAACGGAAATAGATAGTCCTAGCAAGATACTAATAATATTTACCAATTCATTTTGAGCTGTAATGGATAAGCGGTCCAAAACGCCACATTCTCTTAATAAGTTCCCAAACATTAAGAAACCAACTAATGGTAATGACACCGGCGCAATTAACCCTGCGACAATCGTAATAACAACCGGGAAAAGAATTTTTGCTGTTTGAGAAACTTCACCGGCCCGATAAGTCATACGGATACGACGTTCGGCTTTCGTCGTCACTGCTTTAATCGCTACTGGTTGAATAATCGGAACTAACGCCATGTAGGAGTAAGCGGCAACCATTATGGCCCCCATGTATTTTGAATGTAAGGTATTTGCTACGAAAATAGACGTTGGACCATCAGCGGCACCAATAATCCCAATCGAAGCAGCATCGTTTAAATCAAAACCTAATAAAACAGCCATAATAACTGTAAAGAAAATCCCAAACTGTGCAGCGGCACCAAACATCAACATAAACGGATTTTGTAACAATGGCCCGAAATCAATCATTGCCCCAATCCCAATAAATAATAATAACGGGAATAATTCTGTTTTTATTCCAAAATCAAAAAGAACATTAAACGGACCTGGCTCGCCGCCAGCGCTCAATACGCCGGAATTAGGAAAGTTCACTAAAATCGTTCCTAAACCCATCGGCACTAAAAGTGTTGGTTCATACTCTTTTTTTATTCCTAAATACATTAATAGTCCACCAATCAGCATCATCACAATGCGTCCTGGTTCTTGGCCCATTCCTATAACACCTTGAATCAGTGTCTCCACACAAATCACTTCCTCTTCTTAAATTAATTCTAGTTAATTGTTATTAATGGTTCCCCAGGATTCACAATTTGGCCTTGGGTAACATGAATTCCTGTTACCGTACCTGCTTTTCCTGCAACGATTTCATTTTCCATCTTCATTGCTTCTAAAATTAACAATGGTTGGTTCTCAGACACCGTATCACCAACATTGACTAATACTTTTAACACAGTTCCTGGCATTGGCGCAGGCATTGCATCTGCTCCTGCTGGGGCGGCTGGCTGTGCTGCTGGCGCTGGGGCTTCTTCAACAGCAGGGGCTGGTGTTTCTGTCGTAGCAACTGGCGCTGTTGGTTGTGGCGCAACAGGTGCTGGTTGTGGGACGCCACCGATTTCTTCCATCTCGACTAAATATTCTTTCCCATCAATTGAAATTTTAAATTTGCGTAACATAATGATCCTCCTCAAGGTTTTGTTTTGAAATTCTTTTGACAACTAGCTGAGACTCTTCTGAAAGCTCTGCAGCTATACTGGCTGCAATAATGGCAACTTCTTTTGCTTCTGGATTTCGTTTTGCGATTTTTTTGATAACAAAACGACTTTCTGGAAACTCTCCTGCTGCGATGGCAGTGGCCACAATACTTACCAATTGATATTCTTTTGGCTCAGCAGGAATATATGCTGGTATATCTATCCATCGCTTTTCCAAGTTATCCGCTTCACGTTGGATAACGCTTTCATTAATCTCGGTATCCTGCGTGTGTTGCTCTTTCTTGAATAAGGACTTAAATAGGCCCATATTGTCTCTCCTTTCACTAATTCTTGGTATACGTTCATTATAGAAAAAACCGTTAAAAAACCTAGTGAAAACACTAGCTCAGATTGTTCTTTTATTGTTTATTTTGTGAAAAAAACTCTGTAAACATTGGTATATAAGCATTTATCAGCCGTTAAGATTCTATTAATATTATATTAAGTTATTAATAAGAATTTGATTGTTGAATTGTTTTTTTGATGTTCTTTTTGTTTTAGGCTATTTATTCTCTGCGAAAGTTTGTATATTCTCACACTATAGACAAACACAAAAAATATTTTTTGTTGTAAACCAGAATACTGTGAAACATTTCTCATGGCTATTCTTTTTTATTAACACCGGTTGTTAACGCTTACAAAAAAGTTCTAAAAAAAGAAAGGAAGAAAAACATGTTACTCACTATTTTAGCTTATGGTATGATTATCATCTTTATGTATGTAATCATGAAAAAGAAATTGTCACCGTTTACATCTTTAGTAATTATTCCTCTTATTTTTACTTTGATTGCAATTGCAACTGGAGTAGCGAGTCCGCCACCTGGTGCTGACGGTGTTGTCCCTGAAGTCAACATTGGGAATTTCGTCTTAGATGGGATTTCAACTACTTCAAAAACTGGTATTATGTTATTATTTGCCATTCTTTACTTCTCTATTATGTTGGATGCTGGTTTGTTTGACCCAATCACTAAAAAAATGATTTACTTTGCTAAAGGCGATCCAATGAAAGTCTTGATGGCTACTGCGGTAGTTGCTGCTGCTGTTTCCTTAAACGGAGATGGAACAACTACGACCTTGATTTGCTGTTCTGCGTTTATTCCCATCTACAAAAAACTTAATATGAAATTGATGAATTTAGGTGTGCTTGTTATCTTACAAAACACCATTATGAACTTATTACCTTGGGGCGGTCCAACAGCTCGTGCCATGGCCGTACTAGAAGTTGATGCCGACATTCTTTCTTATTTAGCACCTGGTATGATTTTATCTGTATTGTATGTTATCTTCTTTGTTGCTTATCGCATGGGGAAAAAAGAACGTGCTCGCTTAGGCGTGACAACGCTTACTGATAAAGAATTGGAAGAAATGACTATTGTTAACGATCCTGAGTTATTAGAAATTCGTCGTCCAAAGAATTTTGCGTTCAATGGTATTTTAACGATTGTCTTAATCGGTTGGTTAGTCCTAAGTTCATTCGTTGGTCAATTAGGTTTGCCTTCGTGGATTGAAATGCCACCGTTATTATTATTCCTAGTTGGTACTTGTATCGCTTTAATGATTAACTATCCAAAATTAAAAGATCAAAGCAGCCGCATCAGTGCAAATGCTGGTGATGCTGTGCAAGTAGTTATCTTAGTTTTTGCTGCTGGCGTCTTCATGGGCTTATTCCAAGGTTCTGGTATGGCCAATGCCTTAGCAAATAGCTTTGTTAATATTATTCCAAAACAATTAGCCGGCGCTTGGGGCTTAGTGATTGCGTTCATTTCAGCACCAGGAACATTCTTTATTTCAAACGATGGTTTCTATTTCGGTGTCTTACCAGTCCTAGCAGAAGCTGGACGTTCTTATGGATTTGACAATATGTCTATGGCTTTAGCTTCCTTAATGGGGCAAGCGTTCCACTTATTAAGTCCATTAGTGGCATTTATTTACTTGCTATTACGTTTAACTGGTTTAGATATGGGCCAATGGCAAAAAGAATCGGCAAAATATGCCTTAGGAATTTTCGTTATTTTCGTTGTTACAATTGTTGCTTTAGGTCACATGCCTTTATTTATTCCACAAAATTAAACGTCGTCGCTGAAACCGTAGGAGTACCTTTTCTCCTCGGTTTTCTTTTCATTTTGTCTTTTCTTGCGTTATATTTTCATTTTTAATATTATATTTATTATCTATAAAAATAACCTATAGGGAGGTGCCTCATATGAATCCAACGGTTGAAGCAGTAAAACGGAACTTAGATTTAACCAGCAGTAAACCTCTAAAAATTTGTACCTATGAAGCCTTTAAAAAAACCATTATTTTAGGGGATATTCCTGCAGGTGAACGGATTAACGAAAAAGAATTTTCCGAGCAATTAAACATTAGTCGGACGCCCATTCGCTTTGCTTTACAAGAATTGGTCAAAGAACAATTGGTGGAACATATACCTATGGTGGGTATCGTGGTTAAAGGGATTAGTATGAAAGATGCTTATGAAATTTATGATATTCGTAAATCTTTGGACACTTTAGCAACCATTAAAGCCATGGAACTCATGACACCAGAAGATTTTGATGAATTGGAAGCCTTACTTCTCGAAGGAGAACAATACAATAAAAATAACCAAGTAGATGACTTACTACAGAACTTTTCAGATTTTAATTCCTTTATTTATACTAAGAGTCAGATGCTACGTTTAAAAAAAATTGTGACTGATCTCCATGCTTACTTAATCTATTTCAGAGATATTGCGATTCGTGCCTCAGAACGTCGTAGTATTGCCCTAGAAGAACATTGGTTAATTTTCCGCGGAATGAAAACAAAGAATATTGACCAGATCACACTTTTAACCCATGAACATCTAAATCGTTCGCTTCAATTTATTTTGAAAGAAATGGAACGTCGGCAAATTGAATAAGCAAAAAAGACCCGCAGTCGCTCGTGCAACTGCGGGCCTTTTTTCATTTTTTTTGTACGCAACCATCTGGCGTAAAGGTATAACCAATGCCCCAAACGGTCCGAAGGTAACAAGGTTCTTTCGGGTTTTCTTCTAATTTACTTCGTAAACGATTAATAAAAACCATAATCGTATTCGCATCGACATCCCCAGTACCCCAAACACTGCTGTAAATTTGTTCTTTAGAGAATACTTGCTCGGGATTCTCCAGAAAAAATTGAATTAATTGAACTTCTTTCGAAGACAATGAAATAGGTAAATCCTTTTTAAATAGTTGATAACGACCATAATCAAAACGGAAATCGCCTACCTGTAGCTCTTCTTTTTTATAAACATTCAATTGTTTTCGAATCATTCGAGCTCGATTCAACGAAGCAATCACCTGAGCCTTAAAAACATTCAAGGAAAAAGGTTTCGTTATATAACTATCCACGCCCATTTCCAAGGCTGCAATGATATCCTCTTCTTCTTTTTTGCTACTAAAAAAGATAATTGGCACCAGTGGATATTTCTCTCTAATCATTTGGACTAAGTAGTAACCATCGCTGTCATGTTCCAAGTTATCATCTAAAATGAACAAATCAAAGGTAACTCTGGACACAATATCTTTTGTTTTTTCAATTGATTCACTTTGGTAAATAAGAATACCTGTTGATTGTAATGCTTTCCAAATCAAGCGACGAACTGCTGCATCATCATCTACAACCAGTATTTTCTCCGTACGCATACCTGTTGCTCCCCCTACGTCTCTTTACAAAACTTTTTCATTTGAATTTACTACTGGAGTAATTACTGATTATCATAACATAAAAAAAGAAACGAAGATGGCTAAAAAATCATTTAACAAAGAAACGTTGGCAACTATTCAGTCCCTGCTGAGAGTTGCCAACGTTTCTTTGTTTGTTTAAAAATACTTCTTAACTGGTTCAACCACTAAATACCGATAAGGTTCATCCCCTTCAGAATGGGTTTTGATTTGCTCATCTTTACTTAGCGTGTGATGAATTTGTTTTCTTTCAAAAGCCGGCATTGGTTCCAAGAAGACTGGCCGCCCAGTACGTTTGGCTTTTTCCGCGGTGCGTTTCGCTAAACGTTCCAAAATTTCATGACGTTTTTCACGATAATTTCCGACATTCACAACAATCGATAGCTTATTGCTTGCAATGCGGTGAATAAAGACTTGCGATAAATACTGTAACGCATTTAACACTTTTCCGTGTTTTCCAATTAAGATACCTTGTTTTTCTGTTTCTAAATGGAAGATAATATTGCCATTCTCGCGCGCTATGCGAACCATGGCAGGGGCGTTCAGTTCATTTGAAATATTCGTTAAATACATCGCTAATTCAGTAATAGCAGCTTCGTCTTCCAGATTTTCTAAAGAATGTGTTGATTCCTCTGAGAGACTAGGAATTGCTTCGGTTAATTCCTCAACTGCTTCTTCCACTGCTGTTGCTTCATCGGCAACAACAATATCTTCCACTGTTTCTTCGACCGCTTCTGTGACTTGCTCACTAATCGTTGGTTCCATTGAAATTTGGGCAAGTTTTTTTCCTAGACCTAAAAATCCTTTTTTTCCTTCGTCTAACACATCAATTGTAACATCCTCTTTGGTTAAACCAAGTGCTTGTAAGCCTTTCTGCGTTGCTTCTTCGATTGTATTTCCTTCATAAATCGGCATCTGAACGACCTCCTTTATTTTTTCTTCCCTTTTTTCTTAGGACTTTTTGCTCGTTCAAGCGCTCGCTCCCGTGCTTTGGCTTGACGTGCTGCTTCCTCCCGCTCTTTACGGATTTTGAATGGGTTGTTTAATAACAATGTTTGCCCTGTTTGGAAGGCATTTGAGACCACCCAGTAAAGAGATAAACTGCTGGCTAATGAAATCCCCATAAAGAAGATCATCGCTGGCATAACGTAATTCATAATTTTCAGTGAGGCATTTGTTTCTAGTTGGCTCATACTTGAAAGATACGTACTAGCAAACGTAAAGACAGCTGCTAAAATCGGTAAAATTAAATACGGATCCGGCTTATCGAGGCTTAACCACAAGAACGTTCCTTCTTTTAACTCAGGCACGCGTGAAATGGCTTGATACAAAGCCATCATGATTGGTAGTTGAACCAACAGTGGTAAACAGCCAATGTAAGGATTCACATTATTCTCTGCATACAAACGTTGCTGTTCTTCTCGGAATAAGCGTTGTGTTTCAGGATCTTTTGAAGAATATTTTTGTTGCAAGGCCTTTAATTGCGGTTGCAACTCTTGTGTTTTACGCATACTCTTCGTTTGGAAATGCATCAACGGCAATAAAATAATCCGGATGACTAACGTAAATAGGATAATCCCAATTCCGACACTGCCGCCTAATGATAGGAACTTAATCGCTTGGGCAAAATAATAAACAATGTATCGATCCCAAATTCCTGTACTACTTTCACTTACGGGCGCGGTTCCGCAGGCGGATAAAACAAAGACTAAGGTCACTAACCCAGCCATTAATAATAAGCGCTTATACTTCTTCACTACTCAATTCCCTCTCTTACATCTAATATTTTAGCTAAATTTAACACATGTGTTAAATTAGCTTTCACTTCTTCAGACGATAACTTTTCCAATCCTGGACGTGCAATCACGATAAAATCAATTTCTGGAGAGATACGGTCTTTTAATTGAAATAAACTCGCGCGGATTTTCCGCTTCACAGCATTTCTTGTGACCGCGTTTCCAATTTTCTTCCCAACAGAAATCCCCACTCGAAAATGGGCTTGTTGTGGTTTCTCTAAAACGTACACCACGAAACGACGATTTGCACAAGATTGTTTTTTATTAAACACCTGTTGAAATTCTTTTTCTTTCTTGACACGGTAGGACTTTTTCATCGGCATCCCTTTGTTTCTATATTTTTTTACTTCTTAATAATAATAGCATATTTCCGCTCTTTTTTAGTAGCCTTTTCTATAGAATCCTGCTTTCTTTTATTGAAAACAGAAAAAGAACCCTTAGTTATCTTCACATCTTCCAAAAAATTATGGAGATAACTAAGGGTTCTTAGAAATTGACTGTTTAAAAGACCAGACCATCATTAAGCAGAAATAACTTTTCTACCTTTACGACGACGGCTTGCTAATACGCGACGGCCATTTTTAGTGCTCATACGTTTACGGAATCCGTGAACTTTTTGGCGTTTACGTTTGTTTGGTTGATACGTTCTTTTCATGCAATTACACCTCCTGAAATTGTAACTATCCATCAATATATAGACATACTTTGATAGTATAACGAGTAATAGGGTCTTTTGTCAATAAAATTTAAGAAATATTTCCTGAGAAAGATTCGTTTCAATTATCCACAAATTAAATTTTCCTGTGAGTAGCTTGTGGATAGTTTTCCACATTTTTTTCTGTTCACAGCCATTTTTCCACTAGTTTTACACAAAAAAACAGCCTGTTAAAAAGTTTTGCACAGGTGTTTTTTCAGCTGTTGATAAGTTCTTGAAACATGATTGTGTCAAGCTTAATTATTCTCAACTTTTTGTGGATAACTCATTCAACAACCACTTTCTTCCGCAAGTGTCGACACCCTGTGGAAAACTTTTTTCACCCTTGTGTACTTTTTTTCCACATTGAACAATTGCTTGTGGAAAAAGTTTTAAAAAAATGCTAAAATCGACTATGCTCATTCTTTTAAGTTATCCACATTTTTTAGATAACCAAAATTTAAACATATAGGAGGTCACTGT